>JBQTHB010000001.1:0-69529 GCA_052390235.1 Deltaproteobacteria bacterium
CAATACCCTCGTTATCGCCGCCGTCAACGTAGTCTTACCATGATCCACGTGCCCTATCGTCCCTATATTCAAATGCGGCTTCTCCCTCGCAAACTTTACCTTGCTCATCGCTCTCCCTTCCTCCTGAGAATTATTCTTTAATTTTCAACGTTAATAAAACGCAAACTGAGCCCACGGGCGGAATCGAACCGCCGACCACGTCCTTACCAAGGACGTGCTCTACCGCCTGAGCTACGTGGGCGTTAAAATGGAGCGGGAGACGGGATTCGAACCCGCGACCCTCAGCTTGGAAGGCTGATGCTCTAGCCAACTGAGCTACTCCCGCTCTGAAAGCGCTGAGACTCGAATACGCGCGAATACTTACTTCTACACATAACACTCGCGGATATTTGAGTCTTGGGGAGTGAAGGATTCGAACCTACGTAGGCTTGCGCCGGCAGATTTACAGTCTGCTGCCATTGTCCACTCGGCCAACTCCCCATAATTGTAATTATCAATACAGAGGCGCGCTGAACATTGTGCATCATGAAACTCAGCAATGGAGCTGGCGAAGGGATTTGAACCCCCGACCTGCTGATTACAAGTCAGCTGCTCTACCACTGAGCTACGCCAGCTTACAGAGCCAACAATTTGTTTCCCGGTATTTAACATTAATAATTTACGAGTTATTACCGACAAAGTCTCTAATACTAACATAAAAAAAATGGCTTTGTCAAATTTGAATTTGGCGAGAAAAAAGGAAATTTTGATTCCGCAATAACCGGCATTTTTATTCTCGCCATCTCATCGAAAGTAAATAGAAAGCCGGGGAGTCTCAATGGATCTCCCCGGCCACTTACCCTATAAAACACAATCGCTTTCGATTAGTTGCTTCTCAATACCCTTCTTCTGAGCATCCACAATCCTACGCCGATGGCAGGAAGGAAGGATATAAGCATATTAGCCACTACGGACTCCGCTTTTGGATTCTCCGCTCCTATCGAGCAACCGCCGCCGCCGCCGTTGCATACGGGGCTACCGTCGCAATTAGGATCGTCGCAATCCGAGAACCCGTCGCCGTCGTTGTCAAAGTTATCGTCGCAGGCGGTTTCAGGAGCAGGCGGAGCGCAGGCAGGGCTCCCAGCGCAGTTGCTGTCGAAGCAGTCCGCAGGGCCGTCGCCGTCGTCATCTATCCCGTTGCTACAATTAGTCTCAGGTCCGGGCGCGGCACAGGCAAGGCTCCCGGCGCAATCCGGGTCGGTGCAGTCCGCAGGGCCGTCGCCGTCGTCATCTATTCCGTTGCTACAATTAGTCTCAGGCGTCGGGTCGCAAACAGCTTCCGCGTCGCAGTCTAAATCGTCGCAATCAACCGCTCCGTCCCCGTCCCCGTCCACTCCGTCGCTGCAGTTGCCCTCAGTAGGTATCGGCTCAGGCGTCGGAGTCGGGCACGCAACATCGCCGGCGCACTGTGGGTCGCCGCAGTCCGTAACTAGGTTCTGTAGCGGGTTGTTATTCACGCCATCTGCGCAGGTGCCGGCAAAGGCTATCCCCTCTTGGCAGTCCGGCGCGTTAAAGCAGTCGCTATCCAAACAATCTGTATTTCCGTCGTTATCGTTGTCTATACCATCCGAGCACTCAACCCCTCCGGCTTCCACGCACGCAGGATCGCCTATACACTGGGAGTCGTTGCAGTCCGTAGTGCCGTCCGAGTCGTTATCCTCGCCGTCAGCGCAGAACCCGGCTTCGGTCGGGCGAAATTCATCTGCCCCTATGTCCGGCGCGCTGAATCTGGGGTCTCCCTCAAAGTCGTTAGCCACGCTCGCCGGCGACCCCGCGTTTATTGCAGGGGATGTCGCGGTGAGTCTGTAATTCCTGTTAGGCGCGTCGAAATAATCGGGGTCCGAGCTGATATTGTCCCCTATCTCCGCCAGCACGCAGTTCACCCCGATAAATACGTCCCTCGGCACTATCTCGGTGCCTACGTTAGATGTCTGTAGCGTTACGAATGAGCTTGCCGCCGCCGCATCGCACCATATATCCTCTCCCACTTCCGTTATGCCAGCAGGTGTGCCAGCTAAGTTGAAAATTATGTTCGAGTTAAGAGACGTAAACACCGTGTCCGTATCATTTACATATACCCCGCCCCCGAAGCTCGTCGCCCTGTTATCGCTTATCGTGCAGTGCGTGCAGGTCATATTCGCCTCGTCCATCATGCATATCGCGCCGCCTCGCGCCACTGTGGGCTGTCCAGTCGCCGTGTTCTGCGCGAAAAATGTGTTTATCGCCTGCCCATTACTCGTCCCCTCAAACAATCCTATCGCTCCCCCGCCACATATATCCGCCGCTGTCGTTATCGAATCATTCCCAAAGAAGAAACTATCCCGTATCTGAAATTCACAGTTGTCGCACGCAAGCCCGCCGCCAGAGCCGTTCGCCTGATTCTCCTCTACACTCACGCGCACGAGTCTCACCACTACCTGATTCGTCGCCCCAGCCCCGCCGTCCTCGTCCGCCTCTATGCCCCCTCCCTCATCCTCCGAGAAATTTCCTATTATGTTCACGTCCGTCAAATCGAGCGCGCTCCCGCTCTCCGCAGATATTCCTCCGCCCTCGTCATCAGATATATTCCCCACTATGTTCGTTCGCCCTAGCTCGCTACTGGCCGCCTCAGCTATCAGGACTGAGTTGTCCATGTGTAATCCGCCGCCGTCTCCGTCCCCGTCGTTGCTGGCAGTGGTGTTACCGTTGACGTTTGTCGAGGCGCCTGTAATGCTGTCTTCGCGCAATCTGACGACGCTCTCGTTCACGGCAGAGATACCGCCGCCGTCATCGTCGAGGGCGACGTTGTCATTGACGTTGCTCCCCTCGATTACTACGTTTGCCTCGTCCACGTGCATACCGCCTCCATCTTGGTCAGCCACGTTCTCGGAGATATTGCTCGCATTCCTCACAGTTATGGTGCAGAGGGATGCAATATCCGTCGCTAATCCGCCGCCGTTGCCCTCGTCCGATGTGTTCCTTACCACGTCGCTTGCATCTATGGTTATAGAGGAGTCGTCGCAGAACAGTCCGCCGCCGTCATCGTCAGCGACGTTCTCAAGCACCACGCTGTCGTCTATGGAAAGCCCAGGAATGGCTGAGTCGTTCACGAATATGCCAGCCCCATCGTCCCCGGCGCGGTTGTTGGGTCCTACCGTCGAGCCGTTCACGTCCACTACCGAGTCGTCAATGAACAGCCCGCCGCCGCCGCCGTCCGCTTCGTTGTTGCGGATAGAGCAGTTGCTGATGACAACATCTGAGCCGGTGATGAATCCGCCGCCGCCGTCCCCGCCGGAGGCGTTGTTATCCTCGATAATACACCGGTTGAACATCGCAGAGCCGGTGATGGATACGAAGGTAGAGTCGTTGAGGCAGAAGCCGCCGCCGTCAGTGGATGAGAAGTTATCGTTCATAACGATGTCCACGAGCGTAATGTCGGAGGACTGGTCAACGACTATCGCCCCGCCGCAGTCAGCGCCGCCGGATGCCGGAGCCGGGTCTGCCGTGCCATTCTGTAGCACGAAGCCGGAGACCGTTATACCACCCGACAGAGAGATGGCTATCGCCGGAGATGCCCCGTTTATCGTCGTGATATTCATAGCCGGGTTACGGGTCGCAAAGTTCGGGACTCCGTTCACAAACGGAAAGCCGCCCACTAGCTCCAGCGCGCTCAGGTTATCTATCACGACGTTTTCGTTGTACTGCCCGCGCGCCACGAGGATTCTATCCCCCGCGATGAAGCTATCCACCGCCTGCTGTATCGTCAAACATGGCGCAAGAGGGTCAGAGCAGGTATTAGCCCCCGCCTGATCGTCCCCGCTCTTCGCCACAAAGCGATCAATCGCAAAAGCCGAATTTGCTATTGAAAATGTCAACAAAAACAAGGGCAAACACAAGAGCCTAAAAGCCCATCTAGGTGTATTCATCTCATCCTCCTCCAAATTTTTTTGAAGCGAAAACCCATCGGAAATTTAAATTAGAATTGTTTACCAGATTACTGGAATTGAACCTGTTTTGTCAAGGGTAAAAACGTAAAATCCTAATGAATGTTAATTATTTCTAATTAAACCAAATAGTCCCGCAGGTCAGGCTAAAACAGGGAAGCTACTATCTCAGTCTCTGCAACCAGCGCCTCGCCCACAAAGGCTTCGCCCTTTATCCACCACATACGGGAGCGCTTCTTTGTAATCTCCACCCGAAGCCTCACTTCGTCTCCGGGAAGCACGGGTTTTTTGAATCTGGACTTATCCAGCCCCACGAGGGCCGGAGTCTTTCCGGAGAAGTCCGAGTTTGAGGCGAATAGAAGCACGCAAGCCGCCTGAGCCAGAGCCTCGATAATGACGACGCCCGGAACAATGGGGTTGCCGGGGAAATGCCCCCTAAGAAAATCGGCGGAGGCAGAGAAAGTCTTTTGAGCCGTAATGGATTTTTCAGCCTCCAGTTCAAGCACGCAGTCAACGAAGAGGAACGGGTCTCTGTGGGGGAGAAATTTCTCTATCTCATCTCTGGATATTATCATGAAAGTGTATCTGCCCTCTCAGCGGACGAGCTATTTCTTGGCTCCGGCTTTTTTGCCGTCGTAGGCTTTGATGACCTCATTGGTTAAATCGGCGGAGTCAGCGGCGAAAACCACCCCCCCCTCAGTTCTCTCGACAATGAGAGTGTAACCGCCGGAAGCGCCAACCTGCTTGATAACGTCCTGAAGCTCGGTGAGGATTCGCTGGGTGAGTTCAAGGTCGCGTTTTTGAAGCTCTTCGCGGAAGTCGTCGCGCTTTCTGGTGAGGTCTTTGTCGAGCCTGTCAATTTCCTCGGCTTTCTGGGAGCGCGCCTTTTCTTCCATAACCGCGGCTTTTTTAATGAAGTCCTGCCTTGTGGCATCGAGCTGCTGTTTTTTCTGCTCTAGGATATTTCTCTTCTGCTGAAATTCGCCCTCAAAAGCGGTTTTCGCCGATTTTCCAGCCTGCGAATCCCTTATAACGCGCTGGAGATCTACATAAGCTATTTTCTGAGCCGACTGCGCATAGGCAAGGGAAGATATGCCGAGCGCCAAAGTCATTACCAGTAAACCCGATTTCATATCACAACCTCCTTAAAATTAAAATAGATTGCCTACGGTAAATTGAATTTCGTAGGTATCTTCGTCTGAAAGCCTCTTACCTATTGGGAAGCCCACCTCAATTCTGAGCGGACCAAGCGGAGAGATCCACCTTACTCCGAACCCTACGTCCTTTCTGTAGTCGCCTATATCGAGGCTTAGGCTCTCATTGTCGTTAAAAACATTGCCAATATCAAAGAACACGACCCCTTTGAGACCCGCTTCCGGCAGTATGGGAATCACATAGTCGAGGGAGGCGAACATTTCCTGCGTTCCGCCGATAATGACAAAATCCCCATCGTCGGTGGGAACGCGCGGCCCTACACGCCTGAACTCAAACCCTCTTAAATCTGACGGGCCCCCTAAGAAAAACCTCTCCGTTACGATGAGGTCGTCTTTGTTGTTTCTAAAATTAATTATCCCGTACTGCCCGCCTATGGACAACACGGTTTTAAAGAACGAGGGTATAAACACCCTTGAGGAAAGTGAGTATTTAATGAAATCCGTGTTCCCGCCGAATGGGCCGGCGTATTCAACCGAGGTTCTCGTCAGGTTGCCTTTTGTCGGGTCAATGCGGTTATTTCTCGAATCCCAGCCGAAGCCAACGGTGAAACTGCTGATTTTCCTGTCGGTGTCGGAAATCAGAAGGGATGCGTCCTCTGAGACGTCGCTGACATTTACATTCTCAAACCTGTAGGCAAATCTGCCGCTTAGGTTTCTAAAGAGATTTCTACCGAATCCGACAGTAGCCCCTAAGGAATCCCTGTCGAAGTCTCTGAATTCGCGCGCGGTTCTAAAGAGGAGCAAATCAAGCTGATAATCGGAATCCAGAAAATTGGGGTCTTGATAGTCGAGCAGGAATAGGCGCGTAACCCCTCCGAGCTGAGCCGAAAGCCCCAGGCTCTTTCCGTATCCAAAGAGATTTGACTCCTGAATCTGACCGGCAAACAGGAACGTCTCTACGGAGCTAAACCCGCCGGCGATGCTGAAAAATCCGGTGGGTTTTTCCTTCACCCTCACGTTTACATCGAGCCTATCCTCGGTTTCGGGAATGAGCTTGGTGCCGACCTCGACGTTATCCTCAAAGTAGCCGAGCCTAAACACGCTGGACTTGATTTGCTGCACTTTGCTGGCGCTGAATTTGTCCTGCTCCTGAATGGAAATCTCTCGCCTTATGACTTTATCGCGGGTTCTGGTGTTGCCGGCTATGTCAATATTTCCAATGGAGACGAGCGCGCCTTTCTCGACGGTTAGAATGACGTCAACTAAGAGGTCTTGCTTATTTTGCTTAAAAAGCGGGTCTATGTTGGCGAAGGCATAGCCCCTATCGCCGTAGAAGGTCGTGAGCTTTGCAATATCGCGGGAGAGCTTGGATGCGCCGAATATCTCTCCGGGCTTGAGCAGTAGTACATCCGCCAGTTCCTGCTCCGAGGTCTCCAAATCCCCTTGGAAAGAGATCACTCCTACCTTATATTGAGGGCCCTCTTCAATTCTAAATGCAACGATATATCCCTCTTCATCCTTGCTGTACTCAACCTCGGGACCGCTCACGTTGGCATCAAGATAGCCGTTATCGAGATATACCCCTCTTACGCGCTCCTTATCCCGCTCGATTTCCTCCCTCCTGTACAGTCCCCTCTGAGTGAGGACGGATAGAAAGGATTTGGGTTTGGAGTATATGGATTTGAGGATTTCGTCTTTGTCTATGGATTTATTGCCGAATAGATCCAGTTTTTTTATGTACGCCCTTTTGCCTTCCTTTATATCATAGGTGAGGCTCACCGTCCCCTCGCCCTTGGGTTCAATGCCGAATTCGACCTCGGTCGGGACTATCCCTTTTTCGGAATACAGTTTATTTATGGCGGCAAGGCTCGACTGCACGCGCTCGAGCTGAATTATCTGCCCCTCGGTTACGGTCATCACGGCGAGAATGTCTTCGGTTTCAATCGCGTCGTTTCCCCGAATTCTGAGGTCAACTAACACGGGCTTTTCCTTAACGTTGAAAACTAGGGCATCGCCGTCTTCGGTTTTTTCAAGCTCCGCGGCAACGTCGTCGAAGAATCCGAGCTTGTAGATGTTCTTTATGTCCTCTTTAACAGTTTCAGATGAATACGCTTTGCCCACTTTCGAGGAGAGATTGGCTTTAATTATCTCGGCTTCAATCCTCCTGTTCCCCTTGATTTGAATTATGTCTATAATCTGCCCCTGGGCAAATCCGCTCATCTCAAGCGCGCCCACGGAGATTGCGAACGCCCCGATAATCAGCAAAACAGGTTTTAGAAATTTAGTTTTCATCTATAATTTTCCCGTCCAAGAGTCTGATTCTTCTGCCGAGCCTCATTGCCAGTCCGGGATTGTGAGTAACGAGAACCAGCGTAAGACTGATTTCTTCATTTAACTTAACAAACAAATCCAACACCGACGCGCTGGTTTCCATATCGAGATTCCCCGTAGGCTCGTCGGCGAGAACAACCCTGGGCTTCAGCACAACCGCCCTTGCTATAGCCACTCTCTGCTGTTCTCCGCCAGAAAGCTCGCCGGGGCGATGCGAGAGCCTGTGTGAAAGCCCGACCTTTTCGAGAATTTCGAGCGCCGCCTCCCTTGCCTGCTTCGCCCCGATACCCTGAACCAAAGCCGGCATCATCACATTCTCAACCGCGCTAAACTCCGGCAGAAGGTAGTGAAACTGGAAAACAAACCCTATGCGGCGGTTTCTAAATACCGCAAGCTCCCTATCGCTCTGGCTGAAAATATCCTCCCCCTCGTAGCGCACCGAGCCTTCCGTGGGGCGGTCAAGCGTGCCGAGTATATGCAGAAGGGTGCTTTTTCCCGACCCCGAAACCCCCAGGACGGCAAGCGTCTGCCCTTTCTGGATGGTTAGGTCAATCCCCCTCAGAGCGTGAACCGAATCGCCGTTGTTGATAAATCTCTTGGCGAGACCGCGAATCTCTATCATTTCACCGCCGCTCATTCGTACCTCAGCGCCTCTACCGGGTCTTTGCGAGACGCCTGATAGGACGGATAGAGGGTCGCGAGAAAACATATAAGCAGGCTCGCCCCCGCAACCGTCAAAAAGTAAAACGGCTCAATTTTAACCGGAAAATCCGAAACAAAATAGACCTCCGGGTCGAAAGGTATAAGCCCCTTAATCAAATCGCTCGTCTTGATGAGATAGCACGCCAAAAACCCCGCAACCGTCCCCAGCAGAGTCCCGACGACGCCGATAATCATACCATCTATGATAAAAATTTTCATAATCCCCTCTTGAGTCGCCCCCATTGCGCGGAGAATTGCGATGTCTCTGCCCTTTTCCATCACGACCATCGTGAGCGTGCTTACGATGTCGAGGGCGGCAACGAGTATGATTAGACCGAGAAATATGGCGATGGCTATCCTCTCGAGCCGAAGGGCGCGAAAGAGGCTCTTGTTCACCTCTTCCCAGTTCCTCGTATAAAACGGAAACCCCAGCGAGGAGGCAATCCCCGACCCTAAGTCGCGCGCCTTATAGACGTTTGCGACGCTTATCTCAATCCCCGATACCCTGCCGTCCATCTCGAAAAAGTCGGTTGCGTCTTTCAGAGATACATAGGCAATGGAAGAGTCGTATTCGAGCATTCCGTAATCAAAAAGCCCTATGATTTCAAACCTCTTGACTTTGGGCTGAGGGCCAAAGGGACCGAATTTCCCAAGGGGAGAGACGAGATTTATTAAGTCGCCCACCTCTACGGCGAGGCTTGAGGCAAGCTCCTTGCCTATTATCACCGCGGGCCTGCCTGATTTCGTGGGGCCATTTAATTTCTCCAATATCTCTTTGCCCATCCCTGCAAGCTCCGAGTCTGAGGTTTTCTTCTCTCTGCCTACGCTCCCCCTTCCTATAGCCTCTTTAATATTGGTAACGCTCCCGGCGTTTGCAGGGTCAATCCCCCTTACGACCACCCCGACCACACTCGCCTCGCCGACCATCATTCCCTGTCCATAGACAAAGGGACTCGCGCCGACCACTCCGGGATAGGCCAAAACCTTTTTGCGCGTCTCCTCATAATTGCCTAGCGGGCCATCGTAGCTCAGAACCACGACGTGGGAATTGACGCCGACAATTTTATCCATTAGCTCCTCTTCAAACCCCTTCATCACGGCAAGCACCACGTTCAGAGCCATGACCCCGATAAATACGCCGAGTATCGAAATCAGCCCTATAACCGATATGAAGGTCTGCCTTCTCTTGGATGCGAGGTATCGGAGTCCTATAAAGAATTCGTATTTCATTCGGCCCTTAGGTGAGGGAAAAACAGCACTTCCCTTATTGAAAGAGAGTTTGTAAGCATCATCACGAGCCGGTCTATTCCAATTCCCGCCCCCGCCGCGGGGGGCATTGCGTGTTCGAGCGCGAGAATGAAATCCTCGTCCATTTCGTGGACTTCCTCTTCGCCCCTCGATTTAAGCTCCAGTTGTTTGAGGAATCTCTCCCGCTGATCCATCGGGTCGTTGAGTTCCGAGAAGGCGTTTGCCATCTCTCTGCCGGCGATGTAAAGCTCGAATCTATCGGCAATGTCGGGCGTTTCGTCATTCCTCCTAGCGAGCGGGGAAACGTCCAGAGGGAATCCATAGACGAAAGCGGGGCTTTGGATGCCGAGGGTTACGGCGCGCTCAAATATCTCTAATATCGCCTTTCCGCGCACCCCTCTGTGGTCAATCCCCATGGAGCCTGCTTTGGCAAGCAGGCGCGAGTCGTCTGAGAAAATCCCATCGCCCAGAATCTCCCTGACCGACTCTACGACGTTTATCCTCTTCCAGGGGCGCGCCAGGTCAATATCCGAATCCCCGTAGCGAAATTGCAGGCCTCCTACCACGGCATGGGCGAGGGAGCAAATTAGCTCTTCAATCAGCTCCATCAGGTCTCCGTAAGTGGCGTAAGCCTCGTAAAATTCAACCATCGTAAATTCGGGGTTGTGCTGAGTGGATATTCCCTCGTTTCTAAACGTTCTGCCGATTTCATATACGCGCTCAAGCCCCCCGACGAGTAGTCGCTTTAGGTAGAGCTCCGGGGCGATTCTCAGATATAGCTCCATGTCGAGGGCGTTGTGGAAGGTCCTAAATGGTTTTGCCGCCGCCCCTCCGGCAATGGGATGGAGAATCGGTGTTTCGACCTCCAGATAACCCCTGTCGTCGAGAAAGCGTCTTATGTGCTTTATTATCTTCGTGCGCTTGAGGAAAATCTCCCGCGCTTCGGCGTTCGAGACGAGATCTAGGTAGCGCTGGCGGTACCTGGTTTCAACGTCCCTGAGCCCGTGCCATTTCTCAGGAAGGGGGTGCAGGCTCTTGGCGAGGAGTTTGAAATCCGATACGAGAACCGTAAGCTCCGCCGTTTTGGTCTTAAAAAGCGTCCCTGCAACTCCGACAATATCGCCGATGTCAATGAAATCCTTGAATGCCGCCTGCCGCTCGTCCCCAGCAACGTCGCGGCGGATGTAGGCTTGCATCTTTCCAGTTCTATCCATGATATGAAAAAACGCGCTCTTGCCAAAATCCCGAATCGCAGTAACGCGTCCGGCAAGGCTAAAGGGCTCGGGCAGGGTTTTTAGCTCCTCTTCGGACAGAAGCGAGTGGGCATCCAAAAGGGACTGAGCAGTGTGAAGGGGTTTAAAATCGTTGGGAAAGGGATTGACGCCCAGACCCCTTAGCTTGTCTATTTTGGCTTTTCTTTGCTCGAAGAGTTCATTTTCCATTGAATTTATTTATATCGGGGAAGCTCGATAAACTCGAAGGGTGTTAGGCAAAATCGCTACGACTTTTTATCATTTTTAAGAATTATATACGTTGAAATGGCTTTTGCAACAAGAATTTCCCCCGCGAAAACCTCCACGTCCACAGGCGAGATTGTCCGTCCGAGCTTAATCACACGCGCCCTCGCCTCGATAATTCCACCGGATACTGGCGCGAGATAGTTAATCTTCATCTCGACCGTAAGAAACCTCTTCTCATGCAGATCCACGAGCGAGACCAAAGCCACGGCGGCGGCGGAATCGGCAAGGGTAAACAGCGCCCCTCCGTGAACGATGCCGTAGGGCTGAGTGATTTTTCTATCAAACGGCATGGTGAGTGTCGCCCTGCCGTCGTTCATCTCGGTAACTTCTATCCCCAAAAGATCCCAAAACGGCGGATTGGGAAATGGCATATCGAGCTTAACCATTGATTTTGCCTCCTTTAATATATGATGCGAAATTCGGGATGCGGCGGTAAGCGCGGAGTGGATAACTCATCCCCCCGCCTTATACTTTTCGCTCCTGCCGAAGATGGCAAAGGCAAAAAATCCAATTAAACAGACCGCGCCCATCAGTTTATACATCGCGTAAAACCCCTCATGCTCCGCCACGAGTCCGTAAGCAAATGAGCCTATCATACCCCCAAAAGTAAACGAAACGCTACAAACGGCAAAAGCCTTGCCCCTGTCCCGCACGGGGGAGAGGTCAATCACCAGCGCGTACACCGAAGGGTACACAAACCCGTGGCTGAGACCGAAAATCACTCCCGATGCAATCAGATGCCATTCAGTCGAGGCAAAGCCTAGGGAAATCACGCTCAGAGAAAAGAACAGAAGCGCCGGAGCCGCCGCCGCCTTTTTGCCAAACCTGTCTGGAATCCAGCCGCCGAAAATCCTCACCGCCAATGCCGAGGCCGTGTAGGTGAGAAAAAACAGGTCAAAGGAGGCAATATTAAGCTCCTTAGCGAAAACCGGCATAAAAGTCAGAGCCGCAATAAACCCCGAGCCCGAGACCATGAGCGTAAAAGCCGCCGCAAATACCCCGGGACGAAAGAGGGTTGATAAGATTCCCCCCTCGCCATAGTTGCCCCTTGCCTCCGGGGGCTTCTCGCGTATAAACAAAGCGACGAGAAAGGAAATGAAGCCGAATATAAATACGCAGAGGAAAAACGTATTGAAATCCCACGCCTCGATAATCCGCCTTCCGGCAAAGGGGGCGATGGCGTAGTTAATTATCGTAAAAACCCCGAAAAGTCCAAGCGCCTGGCTCCTCTTCTCAGGCGGAGCGGCATCGGCAGTGAGGGTTCCAGCAGAGATAAAACAGAGCGAAAACGCCGCCCCGTGAACGATTCTGAGCAGAGGGAACCAGAAATTGAGCGAATCCACAAACGCAAACGGGAGAGTGGTCAGGGACATCAGAAGTCCCCCGGCGGCAAGAAACGGCTTCCTCCCGAATCTGTCAACCAAAACCCCTACGGCGGGCGTGGTAAAAATCGTGCTAAAACCCGTCGCCCCCATAATAAAGCCGATGTCGGATTCCCCTCCTCCCAGCTCTTTTATCCTAAGGGGCAGGAGGAGAAACGAGTGAAAATTGAAGAAGAAAATAAAACCCGAAAGCGTAACTAAAATGAAATTCCGGTTCAGTATCGAGGGAGCGGGGGCGGCGGAGAGATTTCGAGATTGAGACATTAAGGTATATTGATATAAATTACAACCGAGCCTCGGTCAAGAACAGCAGGAGTGGGTGAGCAAACAAATTTGACAAATCCCCGAAAGTAAGGAATAAATAACGGGCTATAACTCGGAGGGGTCATCATGCAAGCGGTAATAAGAACAGGCGGCAAGCAGTACACAGTAAAACCCGGCGATGTGATAAAAATTGAGAAGCTCCAAGGCGTATCGGGCGATGCGGTCGAGTTCGCCGAGGTGTTAATGGTGTCGGGCGAAGAGGTGGGAGTGAAAATCGGCTCCCCAGTGGTAGAAAACGCTACGGTCAAAGGGAAAATCCTAGGCAACCAGCGCGCCAAGAAAGTGATAATATTCAAATTCAGAAGAAGAAAAGGCTACAGAAGAAAGAACGGTCATCGCCAGACCTACACGCACGTTCAAATAACAGACATTTTAAGCTAAGAAAGCGAGGAAACTATGGCTACTAAAAAAGGCGGCGGAAGCACAAGTAACGGCAGAGACAGCGTAGGCAGAAGGCTCGGAGTGAAAAAATTCGGCGGGCAGGCTGTCAGAGCCGGAAACATCCTCGTAAGACAGCGGGGAACGCAGTTCCACGCCGGCTCAAACGTCGGGTTAGGACGGGATTTCACCCTCTTCGCCCTCTCGGACGGCGTAGTAAAATTCGAGAGATACGACAGGGGAAGAAAGAAAGTAAGCGTCGTTTTGGCAGCGAGCTAATCCCACACACACAGACGGGCAGATGCCCTGCCAAAAGCGGCAGTGTCAATGTATGGGCGTCTCTGCCTCGCCGCGCGTCGGACGCAAGCTCCGGCGATAATACATGGGCGTGAGCCTGCGCCCTGCACTCCGAAAGCAAAATCAATCCACCCGTTTTTTAATAATCCTAGCAAATGCAGTGAAAGCCCCTGCAACTTAGCATTGGGCTAATTTTTTTGACTACACGGATTTTGCAAAGTATTATGAAGCCCTCGGAAGACGGATGGGGGGAGAGACTATGGACGCTTCCGCGTTTCATTTCACCCAGGCGTAGGAGCAGGGATAAGGAGGCGATATGTCTTTGGGCAGAATTGATGGGTTTAACGTTAAGGACGCAATTTTAATAGCTCTTATATTTGTTTTTGTCTCTTCAGCCGTTTCAATTTTCAACTCGTTTTTCTACAAGTCCAGATTTATGGAATACAAGGCTCAGGAAATCGGGCTGACGTTTCAAGCAGACGGGGATTTCTCCAAAAACGCAAAGGAGCTTCTCTCTTCGAGAGGCGACATTATCTATATCAAGCTCCTCGGCTCGGACGGCGCGCTCAAAGAGAGCTTTGGAAACGGGGACGAGGCGCAAACGAGCGAGTTTACCCTCTCCACTCAGGACGGCAATAGAGTGCTCGTTGGCATCCGAGAGCTGGAAAACGATGGCACGACCCTTGCCGCGCTCATATTTAGCATTCTCATCGGCGGGGTAAGCGGCGTGTGCTTAATAATGGTGCTTATCATGTCCTGCGACCAAAGCGCCTCCATGGAAAAACTCGTAGCCGCAATGAAGCGCGTCTCAAGAGGGGATACTTCGGCGAAACTCGAAGCCGAGGATTTTATGGGCGGCAACTCCTCTATGCTCAAAATATTCGAGAGCTTTAACGCGATGATGGATCAGCTCAGAAAAAGGAGCGGTATTCAGACGATTGAGCCGGAACAGGACGCATTCTCCGAACCTGAACCCAAGGCGATTTTCGACGAGCGCGAAATTATCGAAGATAAAATCGCAGGCTTCAGAGCTGAAAACTTCACCCCCGCCCCGGATGACAGAAACTCAAGGAGAACCGTCGCGCTGGTAGCCAAGATTGCCAATTTCGAGGAGCTTTCAGCTCAAATTGAACCCGCGAGACTCGCGTCCTTTCTCACCGAGTACAGAAAATCCGCTTCCGCCATAATTTCCGACTACGGCGGTTTTACTGAGACCCTGCTTCAGGATGAAATCGTCGCCCTCTTTAACGTTCCCGAAAAGCAGGATAAGCCTGAGCTTCGGGCAATCTGCGCATCGGTCGAGGTGCTTCAAGCGCTTTCTGAAATCAGCAAGAAAAGAGGCATAAGCCCCAAGCACGTCTTAGCCGCCAAAGTGGGGATTGACGCAAAGCCCCTTGCGGCGCAAAGCGAGTCGGCTATCCCAAGCGGGGTGGGAAGGGTCATTGGCGCGGCAAAATCAATATCCGAAGGCGCGTCGAACTGGGGCGTCGTCGTATCCCTCGATGTCTATGCCGCCGCGAGCGCCTACGTTCAGGCGAAGCAACTCGAAAGGGACGGCGAAGCCCTATTCGCTATAGTAGGGGTAGAAGAAGGGGTTATAGAGGTCTAAGGTTCCATGAGCAAAGTGAATATTAAGAATCTAAGTCCGGGGGAGCTTCAGGGGTTCGTCGCAGAATTTGGCGAGAAGCCCTACCGCGCCGCTCAACTCGGCAAGTGGATTTACCAGAGGCGCGCCGCATCTTTTGACGAGATGACCGACGTTTCAAAGGGCTTTCGCCAGACCCTAAACGACTCCGCCGAGATTTCGGCTCTCGCCCTCGCCCAGGAGCTTGTCTCCTCGGACGGGACGAAAAAATACCTATTCGAGCTTCGGGACGGCAACCGCATTGAAAGCGTCCTAATTCCCGCCAATGACAGAAACACCCTCTGCGTCTCCTCGCAAGTTGGGTGCGCCATAGGATGCCGATTCTGCCTCACGGCAAGGGTGGGCAGGGTGAGAAACCTAGAGGCGTCCGAGATAATCAATCAATTCATGCAGGTAAACGCCTGGAATTCGGACTGCATAACAAACATCGTCTTCATGGGTATGGGCGAGCCGCTGGATAATTTGGACAATCTCGTCCGCGCTCTCGAAATCCTCACGAATCCGAATTTCATAGGGCTATCACCGAAGAAAATCACGGTTTCAACCTCCGGGCTTGCGCCGAAAATCGCGGAACTCGGACAGAGGATTTCGGTAAATCTCTCGGTGTCTCTCAACGC
This sequence comes from Deltaproteobacteria bacterium, assembly GCA_052390235.1. GTDB lineage: Bacteria > Desulfobacterota_D > UBA1144 > Nemesobacterales > CSP1-2 > JBQTHB01. The sequence continues at coordinate 15,561 of JBQTHB010000001.1, forward strand.
TCCTAACAACGCCCTGAGGAGCGAGATTATGCCGATAAACCGCAAATATCCGATAAAAGCCCTGATAGATGAAGCCAGCCGATACCCCTCGCCTACGCGCAAACCCGTTACGTTTGAATACGTGCTTCTGGGGGGCGTGAACGACGCCGACGGGGATTCAAGAGAGGTAGGAGAGCTTCTTAAGGGGATACACTGCAAGGTGAATTTGATACCGTTTAACGAAGCCCCGCCGCTTCCCTATAAATCTCCGTCTGCGGAGAGGGTCTTTGCGTTCCAGAGGATTCTCGTCGCGGAGTTCGGGCTAAACGTGCGAATCCGAAAGAGCAGGGGGCGCGATATTCTAGGGGCGTGCGGACAACTTGCGGCGGCGTATCCGCTGAAGACCGGCAAATCCCCGGAAATTGCCGGATAACTACTCGGCTTTGATAATTGGGGGGCAACCTAGAACAATGACAGGCTCTGAAATCAGGCAGACGTTCCTCAAATATTTTGAGAGCAATGGGCATAGCCCCGTTAAAAGCTCTTCGCTCATCCCAAGAAATGACCCGACGCTTCTGTTCACAAACGCCGGCATGGTGCAATTTAAAGACGTTTTTCTTGGACTAGATAACCGCCCCTACCGACGGGCGACAACCTGCCAGAAATGTGTCCGCGCCGGAGGCAAGCACAACGACTTAGAGAACGTCGGCTACACGGCGAGACACCACACGTTTTTCGAGATGCTTGGAAATTTCTCCTTCGGCGACTACTTCAAGCGGGACGCCATAAAATTCGGCTGGGAGCTAATGGCACAGGTCTATAAACTCCCGGTGGAGAGGCTCTGGGTTACTGTCTTCAGGGACGACGACGAGGCTTATGAAATCTGGCGAAAAGAGATTGGAATCTCCCCTAGCCGGCTCGTGCGCATGGGGGAGAAGGACAATTTCTGGGCTATGGGCGATACGGGACCCTGCGGACCCTGCTCCGAGATTCTGATAGACCAGGGCGAGAGTTTTAGCTGCGGCAGTCCCGGATGCGCCTTCGGGTGCGACTGCGACCGATACCTAGAGCTTTGGAATCTCGTTTTTATGCAGTACGAGAGGGACGCATCAGGCACGCTGACCCCCCTTCCGCGTCCGAGCATTGACACAGGCATGGGACTTGAGCGCGTAACGGCAGTACTTCAGGGGGCGAGGAGTAACTACGAAACCGACCTGCTCAGAGGGATAATTTCAAAGGTCGAGGAGATAGCCGCAAGACCCTACGGCGAGAGAGCCGATACGGATGTTTCCATGAGAGTCATCGCTGACCACGCCCGCGCCGTTACATTTCTCATCTCCGACGGCGTTATCCCCTCTAACGACGGCAGGGGATACGTCCTGAGGCGGATTCTCCGACGCGCAGTGCGCCACGCCCGAATGCTCGGAATTAAAGATTCGTGCCTGCATAAGCTCGCCCCAAGGGTGAATGAGATAATGGGCGGAAACTATGCCGAGATTGGCGAGAGGCTCGAATTCGTCGCCGACGTTATCAGGAATGAAGAAGAGCGGTTCTTCGACACCATTGACAGAGGGCTTGAGCTTCTGGGCGCGGAGATTCAAAAACACAGCGAGGAGAAAATCCTCCCCGGAGAGGTCGCCTTTAAGCTCTACGACACCTTCGGATTCCCCCTTGACCTCACACAGGACATCAGCCGCGAGAGGGGATTCGCCCTCGACTCCGCCGGATTTGAAGCCCAGATGGAGCGTCAGCAGGAGCGCTCGCGCCAGTCGTGGAAAGGAGCGGGAGACGACGCCCTCGCCCCCCTGCTTAGAGAATTCGCAGCGGGCGGGCTTGCGTCCCTTTTCACGGGCTATGGCAGAACAGAGGACGAGGGCAGAATCACGGCGATAATAAAGGGGGGAACTCTCTTGGACTCCGCCTCCGAGGGCGACCGCGTCGAGATAATATGCGACAGAACCCCTTTCTACGGAGAGTCCGGCGGACAGACCGGCGACAGAGGCGTAGTTGAGGCTGAATCCGGCAGCGCCGATGTGCTGGATACAAAAAAACCGCTTCAGAACCTGATAGTTCACTACGCCCTCATCAAAAGCGGCTCGCTTTGGGTTGGCGATAAAGTGAATCTCAGAGTTGACCCACGCCTCAGGGGCGGGACGGAGACCCATCACAGCGCGACCCACATCCTCCACGCCGTCCTCCGGGAAACCCTCGGCTCGCACGTGAGACAGGGAGGCTCGCTAGTTGCCCCAGAGAGGATGCGGTTTGATTTCAGCCACTTCGCCCCGATAGAAGATAATACCCTCCGGCGTATGGAAGAGGTGATAAATGAGCGCGTACGCCGAGACGACAGAGTTATCACAGCGGCGGACGTTCCCTATAACGACGCTGTAAAAAGCGGGGCGATGGCGATATTCGAGGAGAAATATGGGGATAAGGTCAGGGTGGTGAGCATCGGGGACTATAGCCGCGAGCTTTGCGGCGGCACTCACATTGAATCTACCGGAGAGGCGGGGCTATTTAAAATCACGGCTGAAGGGGCTTCGGCGGCGGGGGTGAGACGGATTGAGGCTGTAGCGGGCGAGGCGGCGTGGAGATTTATGCGGCGCCGCGAGGACATACTCGGCGAGGCGGCGGCATTTCTCCGTGCGCCAGAGTCGGAACTCGTGTCGAGGCTCAAAAAACTCGCAGAAGAAAACGAGAGGCTCAGAGGGGAAATTGATAAATTCAAAGAGCAGGGGATTCGGGAGAGCGCGAAATCCATCATGGACGGGGTCAAATCCGTAGGGGGCATGAACGTGCTTTCGGCGCAGATTCCGGGCGCAGGGGCAGATGAACTCAGGCGCGCGTGGGATAGCCTCAAAGCAGGGCTTTGTCCCGGGGTCGCCGCCCTAGGCGGCTCGAACGAGGGCAGAGCGTACCTGCTCGTGGGAGTAACAAAGGAGCTTGTCGGGAGATTTCACGCGGGCAATATCGTCAAAGAAATCGCGCCCATTATAGGCGGAGGCGGAGGGGGAAAGCCGGATTTGGCTCAAGCCGGAGGGGGAAAGCCTGAGAAATTAGCCGAAGCCGTGGATATGATTTTCGAGATAGTAAAACGGGCGGCGGCGTAGATTGGGGGCTTTGCATACTGGCACACCGAGCGAATCAATCCGGGTTGCTGGGGTCAATGTTGAAATCCGTCTCTAGGGTTGCGCGCAGTTTTTTGAGCGCCGCGCTCTCAATCTGCCTTACACGCTCTCTTGAGAGGTTAAATTTCGAGCCAAGCTCTTCTAAAGTCATCGGAGTGTCGCGCAGAATCCTGTTCTCGATGATGAACCTCTCGCGCTCTTTAAGGGATTTCAAAGCAACCTCAAGCCCGGATTTCACCCTCTCGTCCTGCTCGGATTTGGTGATAATTTCCTCTTGGTTTGCCGCATCGTCGGCAAGAAAATCGAGATGAGTGTTCTCGCCCGCGCCGCTTAATTCCGCGTTGAGCGATACGTCCTTGCCGCCCATTCTGATGTCCATCTCGATAACGTCTTTATCCGACACGTCAAGCTCGCCGGCTAGGTTCCCGTACCCTTCGGGGGTTATGAAGTCGTCGGTCATATCCATTTTATTCTTCGTCGAGCGGAGTTTGTAGAAGAGCTTTCTCTGCGCCTGAGTCGTGCCAATTTTGACGAGACTCCAGTTTCTAATGACGTAGTTTTGGATGTGCGCCCGTATCCACCACACGGCGTAGGAGATGAGGCGGTATCCTTTGGTGGGGTCGAATCTCTTGACGGCATTCATGAGGCCGATGTTGCCCTCCTGGATTACGTCCATCGGATTTAGCCCGTAGCCCTTGTACTCATTTGCGATTTTCACGACGAATCTGAGATTGGAGGTGACGAGTTTCCTCGCCGCCGCAAGGTCTCCGTGTTTTTTGTAGCGCATTGCCAGGGCATACTCCTCCTCGCGGCTTAGGATGGGGTAGTTGCTTATCTCAGCCAAGTACCGCTCCATCGAAGTCGAGGGAACGGGAAGGGATTTATTCAGCGGCTCTTGTTTATTCATGCTTCAGGGTTTTGGGGCATAGCGCTGGGATAAATTATACTTATATTCGCGGCAATGGACAATTTCCGGGGAATCGCCATATTGCGAATTTATGATGCGATATTGAGCCTGCGAGATTCAAGATTGGACTCTCCCCCTCGATTGGCTCATCCCAAGGGCGGCAGATGATTAGATGTTGCCCATGGGAAGTAGCCGCGCAACTGAGGAGATTGAGGATTTATCCCCTTCGACGCAGTTCATAGTGAGCGGAGTCAAACCACGTAGTTTATTTTTTCTTTGCTACTCCGCCCAGGCTACAATATGAAATAGATTCCCGCTCTGAAGACTGCGGGAGGGACAAGCTCACAGCTCAAAATTGCGCCCTGCATCGTCTGCATCGCAATTTGACGGCAGGGTAACCGCCACAGTACAATTACCGCCCATGTACTATCCAATTTATCGCCCCAGAAGACTCAGACGCACCGAAGCCCTGCGCGAGATGATACGAGAAACCGAGCTTTCTCCCTCGGATTTTATCTATCCCATGTTCATCGTGCCGGGAAGAGGCGTCAAAGAGGAAATCGCCTCAATGCCGGGGATATTCAGGCAGTCCATTGAACTCGCCGTCGAGGAGATTAAAGAAACCCTCGATTTAGGCATCAGAGGGGCGCTTCTTTTCGGCATCCCAGAGAAAAAGGACGAACTCGGCTCAGAGGGTTTCGACGATAACGGTATTATCCAGCGCGCTGTCAGAGAGATTAAGCGAAAAGCCCCGGAGGCCGTCGTCGCAACAGATGTGTGCCTGTGCGAATACACAGTACACGGACACTGCGGCGTCGTAAAAGCAGGCGAGGTTCAAAACGACGAGACTCTAACGCTCCTCTCGAAAGCCGCCCTTTCCCACGCGCGCGCCGGAGCGGACATCGTAGCCCCGTCCGATATGATGGACGGCAGAGTCGGCAAAATCCGTGAAAGCCTCGACGAAAAGGGGTTCCTCAGCACGGCAATCATGGCTTATTCGGCGAAATATTCATCCGCCTTCTATGGGCCCTTCAGAGAAGCGGCGCAATCCACCCCGAAATTCGGCAACCGTAGGGGGTATCAGATGGATCCCCCAAACGTGCGGGAAGCGATGCGAGAGGTCGCCCTAGACATCGAAGAGGGCGCGGACATTGTAATGGTAAAACCAGCAATGTCTTATTTGGATGTGATACGCGCGGCGAGAGAGGAATTTAATCACCCACTTGCGGCGTATAACGTAAGCGGCGAGTATTCGATGGTCAAAGCCGCCGGACGCTTAGGGTGGATTGATGAGGCCGCCGTGATGATGGAGATGCTCACGAGCATCAAGCGCGCCGGAGCGGATATTATTCTCACCTACTTTGCCAGGGACGCGGCGCGGGCGCTAAAGGGGAAATAGACGTGCGGCGGGCAGTTTGACTCCGCTCGGGACGAAGCGAGACGGAAATCCTCCATTCGCCATTTAGCGGTTCGGCAGTTTTCATCCTGAATCTGTGCATAATCTGCGCAGTCCAATTATAAAGGACTTCGCAAGCCGCATCGCGCAGTTCTACTCGCTTCTCAAGCCGGCGGAGTTCCAATTCAACACGACGAGCCCGACGACTATAATCACAATCCCAAGCAATTTCTGAAACGTTAATGTCTCGCCGAGGAAAATCGAGGCGTAGATTGCCGTAAACAGGGGGAATGTCGCCGCTACCGGGATAATTTTCGATGTCATGCCCTGCTTGAGCGCGATAAAATAAATAAATAGCCCAACAATTCCCCCAAGCACCCCCGCGAGGAGTATCCACAGCGTCGTTCTGCCGTCCAAATTGGCGATTTCTCGATACTTTCCCGTTGCGAGCGACACGGCTAGGACAATCGCCGTGGTGAATACAAATCGGAGCGTAATAACCGTAAACGGAGTCGCTTTGGCGAGGCTCAGTTTCTCAAATATTGGAGCGATTCCCCAGACCGCCGCCACAATCAGAGCTAGAACCGTGATTTTCATAATTGATGCCCCCTCTTCGGATATTAACCCGCTCAAGACAGGAAATTAAGATTCATACGCGGCGGATAAATTCGAGCGCTTACAGGAGACTTTCAAGCTCAGCGAGGGTGTCAATTCTCTGAACGCCGTCCGAATTTTTGTACTGCCCGTCTCTGTCCAGCAGATAGGCGCGAATCCCAAACGCCCTCGCCCCAACGTAGTCGAATTTAAGGCTATCCCCCACGTGAACGCACTCGCCGCGGGACACTGCGTTGCGCTCAAGGGCAATGGCGAAAATTTCCGGCGAGGGCTTTGCAAATCCGGCTTCGGAGGATATTACAAAAGAGTCGAAGTAGCCGTAAATGCCGAGGTTTGCGCACACATCATAAACGCGCGAGTCGAAATTCGATACTAGCCCAAGCCTAAACCCCCGCGCCTTGAGCGAGGCGAGAGAGGTTTTAGTCTCAGGAAATAGTTCCCACGCCCTGACCCTAAACGTCTCGAAAAGCTCGTCGAAGTAGGCGTTGAATTGCGGGAATATGCCAACCTCGTCAAACACGCGCCTCACCACATCGTACCACCATTGCCTCTCAAGCCCCTTGCGCTCGGCGTCGGAAACGCCCCCAAAGGCAAGCGGCGGAGCGGACGCAAACGCCCTGCCGAACGCCGTTTTTATCTCAGCCGGCGACGCGTTCGAGCCATATTCGGCGGCTACCTGCCGGTAGAGGGCGGCAACCCCCCCTTTGACGTAAAAAAGCGTGTCGGCGGCATCGAAAAATACGGCTTTTACAGGTGTTTGACTCATCGGATTGACCTCTTTAATATCGGGAGAATCTAATATACACTCTACGGGGTCAGGGAGCAAAAGAGCCGATGCGAAGGAATAAAATTATCGCCGTAGTGCAAGATATAATGTTTATATCCAAAATTCGGGAGGCGGCAAAGCCTCTGGACGTGGATTTGGAGTTTATCAAATCCGCCTCAGCCCTGGCAGATAAGCTCAAATCGGCAGGGGCGGCGGCGGTGGTTATAGACCTCAATCTGAGGGGGGAAAGCCCGATAGAGGCGGTGAGAGCGGTCAAATCCTCGGATGAGCTTCGCAGTATCCCGATTATCGGCTACCTCTCTCACGTTCAGACCGACCTCAGAGAAGAGGCCCTTGCCGCCGGGTGCGACCTAGCCCTGCCGAAATCTAAATTCTCGCGGGATTTAGCCGAGATTCTCGCCAAATACGCCTAAATCACATTCTCAACCAGCCCAAGCGGAGTCGAAGGACTCATCCGGCGAATCTCGCGCATTGCCGGGTAAAACCATTTCCCGTCCATCCCTCGTGTTTTGCCATATTATGCTATACTGAGCATTGAGCCGCTTTATGAAACCCCGCGGCTCTCCCCGCATCTCATCGTTGGAGTCCCCGCCAAAATCCACAACACCCTAAGGAGACGCAGCCAATGCCCGACGAATCCAAATCCCTCCTGGAGCGCTACAAATCCGTGCGGCGCTTCAGCGAGAAAATCTGCGAGACCATGGAGACCGAAGACTACGTAATTCAGTCCATGCCCGACGCAAGCCCCGCGAAGTGGCATCTGGCTCACACAAGCTGGTTTTTCGAGACGTTTATCCTCTCCGAGAGGGCTAAGAACTACAAGCCGCTCAACCCCGACTACCGCTATCTTTTCAATTCCTACTACATCCAACTCGGCAAACGCCACGCGCGCACCGAAAGAGGGTTTATCTCGCGCCCGACAGTGAGAGAGGTCTATCGCTACAGGAGCCACGTTGACGAGTCCATGTCGGGATTTCTCGACTCAGCCCCCGCCGCCGACATAGAAGAGATTCTGCCTCTGATTGAAATAGGAATCCACCACGAACAGCAACACCAAGAACTCATGCTCACTGACATCAAACACGCGCTGTCCGTAAACCCCCTGCGCCCGGCTCTGTTTCCATCCAATAAATCCGCATCGCAGGTCTCGGATATTCCCTCCCTCAGTTGGATTGAATTTGGCGAAGGCATCCATTCGATGGGACACGCGGGGGATGGTTTTGGATTCGACAACGAATTCCCGCGCCACAGGGTCTTTGTCCAAGATTTTGAGCTTGCCTCGCGGCTTGCGACCTGCGCCGAGTACATGGAATTTATCGAAGACGGCGGCTACGAGCGGGCGGAACTGTGGCTGTCTGACGGATGGGCGGCGGTTCAGGCAAACGGCTGGAGCGCGCCAATGTACTGGGAGAACGCAGGGGGCGGCGCGTGGGAGCATTTCACGCTCTCAGGGATGCGCAGAGTTAACGCCGCCGAGCCCGTGTGCCACATCAGCCATTATGAGGCAAATGCCTTCGCGCGCTGGGCTGGGGGGAGACTCCCGACGGAAGCCGAGTGGGAGATGGCGGCGGCAAGACTAGCTACGGAGGGAAATTTCGCCGAGAGCGGCAATTACCACCCCGCAGGGCTGATGGGTTCGGGAACGGGGCTTCGGCAGATGTTCGGAGACGTTTGGGAGTGGACTGAGAGCGCGTATCTGCCGTATCCGGGTTATAAGCCAGTGGCAGGGGCGCTGGGGGAGTACAATGGGAAATTCATGTCCGGGCAGATGACCCTCAGGGGCGGCTCATGCGCAACCCCCGCATCGCACATACGGGCGACGTACAGGAATTTTTTCCCCCCCTCGGCAAGGTGGCAATTTATGGGAGCGAGGCTTGCCAGATGATGAAAAATATGAATCTCTCGGCAGCCGGCTATGAGAGTGAAAACGACCCCACGCTTGCGGAAATCCGCGATGGACTCGGCAAAGAGCGCAGAGAGCTTCCCTGCAAGCTGTTCTACGACGAGAGGGGCTCGGCTCTATTCGATGAGATATGCGAGCTTGAGGAGTACTACCCCACGCGCACGGAAGCGGGCATTATGAGCGAATATGCCGAGAAAATGGCAGACGCCCTGGGGGAGAGGCGCCTGCTTATAGAGCTTGGGAGCGGGAGCATCAGAAAAATCCGCGTTCTGCTGGAATATCTCTCATCCCCGGCGGCTTACGTCCCCGTGGATATATCGAGGGAGCATCTCATAAAATCCGCCGCCGCGCTCGCCAGAGATTATCCCGCGCTTAAAATCATCCCCGTTCACGCCGATTACACGAAATCCTTTGAGCTTCCGAGGATAAAAATCCCTTGGGCGCACAGAGTTGCCTACTATCCCGGCTCTTCCATCGGGAATTTTAGCCCACAGCAGGCGAGGGAATTCTTAGAGCGGGTTAGGGATTTAGTAGGGAGTGGCGGAGGACTGCTCATTGGGGTTGACCTCAAAAAAGACAGGCGCGCACTCGAGGCGGCTTACAACGATAAAAAAGGGGTTACGGCTGAGTTTAATCTAAACATTCTGCGTCGGCTCAATCGGGAATTCGGGGGGAGTTTTGACCTGGCACAGTGGGCGCACCGCGCGATATACAACGAGGAGGCCGGGAGAGTGGAGATGTACCTGGTGAGCCGGACAAATCAGCAGGCGGCGGCGGCGGGGCTGAATATCTCCTTCAAAAGGGGCGAGGCAATTCTCACCGAATATTCTCACAAATACTCAATTGCCGATTTCGAGTCTCTAGTCCGGGGCGTTTTCCGAGTCGAGCGGGTTTGGACAGACGGTGAGCAGAAATTCAGCGTTCAGTATCTCTCGGCGCGCTGAATAACGAATCCCAGAATTTTCGCAAAGTATAAAACCCTCGCTCAAGCCCTAGATTCGGGATTTTCGCCGTCTCTGTCGTCGGGTAGCCCCCCCACTCCGAGCCATCGCCCCTCGCAACATTGGATGAGCCTACAATAGCGAGTATTATTTATCACGCAGATGAATAGACTAAAACTCGTCTCAGGCACACTCGCAAGCATCGGGCGCGAACTCGCGGGCAGAGATTTATTTCCCCACCGAGAAGTGCATCCGGCTCAGGGCAAATACTGGCTTGGGGTGGCGGCGAACCTGTTTTTCCAAGCCTATCTCGGAGCCGAGTACCTAGGGGCGGAGAACATCCCTAAGCGCGGCGCGGCGATAATTGCGGCAAACCACCTCTCGCATCTCGACGGCGCGATAATAAACGCATCGTCCGCTATGGCAACGAGACGCCCTGTGGCGTTTCTAGTCGCCGAAGACCTCTACAGGGCAAACCCCCTATTTCGGGCGATGTGCAGGGTCGTAAACTGTATCCCCGTGAAAAGGGACGAGCGGGATTTAACCGCGCTCCGCAGGATTATAAGGCTCATCAGAGAGGGGAGAATCGTCGGGATATTTCCCGAAGGCGGCAGGTCAACCGACGGCAGTATCGGCGAGGGGAAAGCCGGCGTGTCGGTACTCGCGCTCGCAACAGGATGCCCGGTGATTCCGGCGGGGATTAGCGGCACCTATGAAGCCCTGCCCAAGCGGGGGCGGCTGATAAAACCGGTCAAGGTGAGAATTAAATTCGGCGCTCCTCTTAGATTCGAGAGGGTCAGGAACCCCTCTGAGGAGCAAATCCTGCGGGCGCGGGACGTTATCATGGGCGAAATAAAAAAACTGCACGCAGAAATCGCCTCCGAAAGCGACGGGAAACTCGCCCGAATCAAAATTTCCAAAGTCTCGTGATGCGCAACGCGGCAGGATTTACAGCTAAGAGATGACACTTACGCCCTTAAGACAGGGAGCGGTGTGGGTCATTGCGAGCCGTAGAGAGGAATCATAAAAAGGGGCAGGATTTCTCGTTGCGCTCGAAATTACCATCGGGCAGTACAGCCCAGTCCAGAGGAGCTAAAGCTCAGCCCAAAAGCCGCTTTAAAATCTCGTTTATGAGCTTCGGGTTTGCCTTCCCGCGGGTCGCTTTCATTACCTCGCCCACGAAAAACCCTATTAATTTATCCTGACCCCCTCTGTAGCGGGCGACAACCTCTGGGTTTCTCTCAATTGCCGCCGCCGCCGCCGACTCAAGCTCGGATGCGTCGCTGATTTGGCGAATCCCCTTGCTTGCGACAATCTCGGGCGCGCCCATGTCCCCGGATAGCATCTCGGCGAATACGTCTTTGGCAATTTTGCCGCTTATCGTGCCGTCGTCAATGAGTTTAATTAGTTCGGCGAGTCTCGCAGGGGTAATTTTAAATGTACCGATGCCCTCCTCGGCTCCAAGTTCCCTCAAAAGCTCGGTCATTATCCAGTTGCTAAACGCCTTGGGCTTCGGGTATATGGCAACGCACCGCTCGAAATAATCCGCTACCTCAGGGGATGCCGTCAGCACCTCGGCGTCGTATCGGGGAATATTATAGCCCTCTGTGAACCGGATGCGTTTTGCGTCGGGAAGCTCCGGCAGGGCATCGGCAATTTGCCTAACCCACTCGCCGTCAACAATGAGCGGCAGGAGGTCGGGGTCGGGAAAGTACCTGTAGTCGTGCGCCTCTTCCTTAGACCTCATTGAGTAGGTAACCCCTTGAGTGGAATCGAAAAGGCGCGTCTCCTGCGCCACCCGCCCTCCGCTCTCAAGCACGGCGGTTTGGCGGCGAATTTCGTACTCTATTGCCTTTTGAACGAATCTAAACGAGTTGACGTTTTTTATCTCGGCTTTCGTGCCGAGGGCGGGGGTTCCCTTCAGCCTGACAGAGACGTTGGCATCGCACCTGAGGCTCCCCTCTTCCATGTTGCCGTCGCAAACGCCTATATAAACTAGAATCGTGCGCAGTTTCTTCAGATACACCACGGCTTCTTCGGCGGTTTCAATATCCGGTTCGCTGACGATTTCGATGAGCGGCACGCCGGCTCGGTTGAGGTCAACGCGGCTCTGAGTGGCCGAGTCCTCGTGGATGAGCTTTCCGGCGTCTTCCTCAAGGTGGATTCTCTTTATCCGAACAGTTTTCACCCTGCCCTCAGCCTCGATTTCGAGAGTTCCCCCGGAGCAGAGCGGCTCCTCGTACTGAGAGATTTGATAGCCCTTGGGAAGGTCGGGATAGAAATAATTCTTGCGGGCGAATCGGGAGTTCGGGGCGACGGCGCAGCCCGTGGCAATGGCGGCGCGGATGGCGAATTCGACGACTTTTTTATTCAGCACGGGAAGGACTCCGGGCATTCCGAGACATATGGGGCAGGTCTGAGAATTCGGTTCTGCGCCGAATTTAGTGGAGCAGGAGCAGAAAATCTTCGTATTCGTGAGGAGCTGCGCGTGGACTTCAAGTCCTATGACCGGCTCGTAGGGCATATATTATGAACCTCTCTCCGTGGATTGGAATCGCCGCTTTGACTCTCGGCGTTTGTCGTAGATAATTCATGAGCTTCGGAATTGGCAATAAGAGTGATTCATCCCCCGATGGTTGTCAAGAATCCCTAAGCGAGGTCTCGCCAAAATGAAAAGAGCGGTTTTAATTCTCTCGCCACACCCAGACGATATGGAAATCGGCATGGGGGGAACGGTCGCAAAGCTGATAGGAGGCGGGGCGCAGGTCATATCGGTCGTGGTTACGGACGGGAGGCGAAGCACGAGCATTAGCGGGGTCATCGGGGACGAACTGGCACGGGTGAGAAGGGCTGAAGCGCAGGAGGCGGCGCGCATTTTAGCCGTGAGCAGTATTATATTCTTTGAGCTATCGGATGTGAAAACGGAGTATAATCAAGCGCTCATGAGAGAGAAATTCGATGCGGCTCTGCGGCAGTTCGCCCCCTCTGAGATTTTTCTGCCGCACCCCACAATTGACAAGCATCCGACTCACCAAGCCACATCGGCGCTCGCGCTTGAGGTTCTCGGCGGCCGTCCCCCCCTGCCCCGCAGGATTTGGGCTTATGAGGTGTGGACGCCGTTTCCGCATTACGACCGCATCGAGGATATATCCGATGTCATTGACATAAAATGTGAATCCATCAACGCCCACGCGAGTCAAATCGAATATAAAAGCTACACAGAGGGGATGAAGGGGCTGAACCGCTACAGGGCGGCTTTCGACGCCACAAGCGGCGTTACGCGGATGAAATACGCCGAGGTGTTTATCAGTATCAGCACAGGAGAGATTCATGAAAAAGACCCCGCTTTTTGACGCTCACTCATCCGAGGGGGCAGTTTTCGAGGAGGAATCAGGCTGGCTCGCCCCCCGAAACTACGGCAATCCCCTAGGGGAGTATTCCGCCGCAAGAGCCGCCGCCGCAGTTGCAGATATATCGCATCGGGGGAGAATTAGGCTCAGCGGCAGGGAGCATATTAAATTCCTTCAGGGGATGCTCACAAACGACGTCGCCAAATTGGAGGATGGCAGAGGGCTATATGCCGCTCTACTCACGGCAAAGGGCAGGATGATAGCCGATATGCGGGTCTATCGGGACGGGGATGCCGCCCTCCTTGACCTGGAGCCGGGGCTAAACGAGGCTATCGGGAATTTATTAATCAAATATAGAATCTCCTACAAGGCTAATATCGAAGACGCAACTCAGATACTAAGTCATCTGACCGTTCAGGGGAAGGCGTCTAAAAGCCGCATCGAAGAGCTACTGGGCGTGAAAATCCCTGGGCTTGCCAAGCATGAAATTGCCAAAATTTCACTCGGAGGGATAACTCTCACCATTGCCGAAGCCGACCGCACCGGCGACGGGGGATACGATATTTTCGTGGACAGCGCGACGGTTTGTGAAATTTGGAAGCGTCTTCGTGAGGGAATAGCCCCTATTGGGGCGGAGGCTCTGGAAATCCTAAGAATTGAAGCCGCCATCCCACGGTACGGCAGGGATATGGACGAGAACACGATACCGATTGAAGCCGGCATTTGGGACGCCCTGAGCTTTGATAAGGGCTGCTATGTGGGGCAGGAGGTGATAGCGCGGATTAAGTGGAGAGGACATGTAAATCGCCACCTTCTGGGATTTAGCATCGAAGGAGGGAGGATTCCCCAAGCCGGAGCGAAGATTTTCCACGATGAGCGGGAGATAGGACAGCTCACAAGCCCCTGCTTATCCCCTCACGCCGGGGGAATTATCGCCCTCGGATACGCGAGGAGGGAGTTCTCGGATATGGGGGCGAGGGTGTCTATCGCGCTCGGAGCGGGTGATTTTGTTTGGGCAGAAATAGCAAAAACGCCATTTTATACAGGGATTTAGGGCATAAAAAATTGGTTCTTGATTTTATATCCCTCTGATTTATAGTATCCGAAATGGCCACAGCCTAAGTTGAAGTGGGAAATATGATTTTTGCTAAGCCTTAATTTGTCGAGTTTTCAAGAGGTTAGCTTTATAACTTCATGCAGTATATGAAATTTCTAAACCGCCCTTTTTCTCTGTTGCGCCGATGGTTGCAAATTACGATTCAAACTGAAAAACAAAACGCTATAGCACTCGTTACGAGCTTGGGAGGCTCTTTTTAAAATGATATTTAATTCAATACTCGGATGGTTTTCAAACGACCTAGCCGTTGACCTCGGAACGGCTAACACGCTTGTCTATGTTAAGGGCAGGGGAATAGTCGCCAACGAGCCGTCTGTCGTAGCAGTTCAGGAGGACGCAAGAGGGGTGAAAAAAATTCTCGCCGTCGGCAAGGACGCAAAAGATATGCTTGGGCGCACCCCCGGCTCAATTAAAGCCATAAGACCGCTTCGGGAAGGCGTTATCGCCGACTTTGACGTGGCGCAGAAGATGCTCGAATTCTTCATCCGCAAAGCCCATAATAACAGAAAGAGCCTCCTCAGACCCAGAGTCGTCGTATCCGTCCCCATTGGCATCACCGAGGTCGAGAAAAGGGCAGTGAAGGAATCCGCAGAGGCGGCAAACGCCCGCGAGGTTTTCCTCATCGAAGAGACAATGGCGGCGGCAATAGGGGCGGGGCTTCCGGTAACCGAGCCTGTAGGGAGCATGGTGGTTGACATAGGCGGCGGCACAACCGGGGTCGCGGTAATATCGCTTGCGGGAATTGTCGTGAGCAAGTCCGTTCGCGTGGGCGGCGATAAAATGGACGAAGCGATAATACAATACATAAAAAGCACATACGGAATGCTCATAGGTGAGAGAACCGCAGAAGAGGTCAAAATAAAGCTCGGAACGGCGCTTGGCAACGGCGGGGTTGACACGATGAAGGTCAAGGGGCGGGATTTGCGCGCCGGAGTGCCTAAGACGATTGAAATCACATCCGAAGAGGTGCGCGAGGGCTTAAACGAACCCATCAATATTATAATTGACGCCATAAAGCACACCCTTGAGCGGACTCCGCCGGAGCTTACCTCGGATATTCTCGATAGCGGCATCGTGCTTACCGGAGGCGGCTCGCTCCTTGGCGGACTCGATATACTCATTCGTGAGGAGACTTCCCTCCCGGTGAGAATGGCAGAAGACCCGCTCACCTGCGTCGTTATGGGGTCGGGCAAAGCCCTAGACCGCCCGGATTTATTAAGGGACATAAGCATTTGGTAAACGCAAATTCAAGGGGATTTAACTAATCTAATCAGATGGAATTTGTTAAACGTCATCCTATAGTCGCACTGCTCGCGCTCGGCTTGATAGCCGTCCAGGTATTTCCCCTGAGCTTCGGAGGCAGGCTTGGGGATGGGCAGGTGGCTAGATCCATCCTCACCCTCTCGTATTTTCCACAAAAATTGGTTTTTGGAATAAACGGCTCTCTTGCGAGAGGCTGGGGCAATTACATAAACCTCGCGGGAATTAAAAGCGAAAACGAGCGGCTCCGCGAAGAAATCAAAGAACTGCGCGAGGAGAAATTCCGTCTCTGGGAGGCGGAGCTTCAAAACCAAAGGCTCAAAAAACTGCTCGACTACAAAAACGCATCGCCCATCTACAGCGTAATCACCGCAAACGTCATCGGAGCAAGCCCCTCGGCGCTGAGGTCGGAGGTAGTCATAATTGACCGCGGCACAAGGGACGGCATATCAGAAGGGATGCCCGTCGTTACGCGGGAAGGAATCGTGGGGAGGGTCTATTTAGCCGGTGGGAGAAGCTCGGAGGTAGTCTTAATCACAGACCCGGTGAGCGGGGTTGATGCCTATATTCACAGGACGAGGGCAAGGGGAGTCATCAAGGGGACTGGCAGGGGGCGCGTCATAATGGACTATGTTGAGAATAAATCCGAGGTTGACGTGGGAGATAAAGTCCTATCGTCTGGGAAGGACGGATTTTTCCCCAAGGGAGTGGTAATAGGGACGGTCATGGGGGTGGAGGCAAACGGGAGCGTCGTAAAGGCGCGGGTATCGCCGGATTTGGATTTGGAGTCGCTTGAGGAAGTGATAGTGGTGCTGAAATCCCCAGAAGACGCGGTTATCAGTGAATAGAGCGCTTACATTTATTTTCTTTGCCGCTCTGTCCCTCACCCTGCTTACGATACAATCAACGATTCTTTCGCCGCGCAATTTAGGGTTTCTCTCTCCTGATTTAAACCTCCTGCTCGTAATATTTTTCTCCCTCTACTCAGGCATCAAGTGGGGAGGGGCAATGGCGCTTGGGAATTCCTACATGATGGACGCCCTGTCGGGACACATCACCGGGGCGCATCTGCTGTCGCGGATGAGCGCGTTTATCCTAATTCAGTCCCTGTCGGGGCAGTTTTTTCGGATGAGAGGGATTCAGGCGGCGGCGATAGTGTTCGGCACTTTATTCTCGTGGATTTTTTTTTGGGCAATCGCCTCAATGAGGACGGACTTCGATTTCCCGATGTCGGCGGCGGATATTGCGCTTCAGGCGGTTGTGAACGCGGTTGTGGGGGTCCCGCTTTTTTTTCTAATCGAATGGACTAATGCGAAACTACAGAGATAGATTTTTGATAGCCACGGTTATTTTGAGCCTCGCTTTTATCGTTCTTGGCGGGAGGCTGTGGTATCTCCAAATCCTTGAGGGAAGCAAATTCGAGGAGTTCTCGCGCGAGAACCGCTTCCGTTTCTACAGAATTCCCGCTCCGAGGGGGAGAATCCTCGACCGTATGGGCAGGGAAATAGTCTCGAACCGCCCCTCTTTCGACGCCTACGTCATCCCCGACGACGTGGGAAATCCCGAATCGCTGGCAGAATCCGTATCAAACGCCCTTGGAGTTGACGCAGACGCCCTCGTGGTCGCCCTTCGCAGAGGACTGAAGGAAAACCGCTTTAAGCAGATACTCATAGCCAAGGACATTAGCCGAGACCAGCTCGCATTTCTGGAGGCGCGCAGAATCTCTTTCCCGGGCCTCAACATAGAGGTAAATCACACGAGAAAATATCCCTATGAGAAGCTCGGAGCCTCGTTCCTAGGCTATGTCGGCAAACCCACTGAAGAGGAGATAAAACAAACCCCCGGCATCGGCGGAGACGACGACATCGGCAAAAGCGGGCTTGAGAAAACCCTCGACGGCTACCTGAGGGGGCAAAACGGCTTCAGCGCGAAACTCACCGACGCTTTCGGCAGAGAGGTAAGCGACGAGCTATTTCAATACGACCTCAAGCGCCAGCCGAGCGTCCAAGGCTCAGACCTCGTGCTTTCAATCAACCTTGAGCTTCAGCAAGCCGCCGAAGCCGCCCTCGGCCAGAGAGCCGGAGCAGTAGTTGCCGTTGACACGAGGTCAGGCGAGGTGCTTGCGATGGTGAGCCATCCCACTTACGACCCTAGGGATTTCGTCGGCAAAATTGACTCGAAAAAATGGAAGGAGCTAACAGAGGACAAATCCTATCCAATGCTGAACCGAGCCACTCAAGCCTCCTACGCGCCGGGTTCGGTGCTGAAAATCGCCGTCGCAGTCGCGGGGCTCAAAGAGGGGGTGGTCAAACCCTCGGATTCGTTTTACTGCCCCGGGGCTTTTTTCCTTGGGAGCAAGCGGTTCGGTTGCTGGAAGCGCGCAGGACACGGGAGCGTAAACTTCCACAAGGGGCTAGTGCAGTCCTGCGACGTTTATTTCTATAACCTAGGGCTGAGGCTGGGGGTTGATAAGCTCTCCGAGGGGCTTAGCAGCTTTGGATTCGGCAGGCTCACCGGAATCGGCATCAGGGAAAAACCGGGGATACTCCCAAGCCGGGAATGGAAGACCAAAGCGCTGAAACAGCCCTGGTATCCCGGAGAGACCGTCGTAATGTCCATCGGGCAGGGCTATTTAACCACGACGCCCCTTCAAATTGCCATGATGACCGCCGCAGTGGCAAATGGAGGCTCGCTCCTTCAGCCGGAGCTTGTGAAGCGTGTAGTCTCGCACGAGGGGAAAATAATCGCCGAATACGAGCCGAAGGAGACCGGGCAGGTGGAGATTCCGCCGGACGCGCTTGGGCCCGTAAGAGGGGCACTTGAGGGAGTGGTAAATGAAGTCGGCGGAACGGGCAGAGGGTCAAGGCTTGCGGAGATGAAAGTAGCCGGGAAAACAGGCACGGCTCAGGTCGTATCGCTCGAGAAACAGTCCAAGAGGGTCGAACACCAAGACCACGCTTGGTTCACCTCCTACGCCCCAGCCGAGGCGCCGGAGATTGCGGTTACGGTGCTTGTGGAGAACGGCGGCAAGGGAGGAGCAGTCGCCGCCCCCATTGCAAAACAGGTGCTTGAGGCGTATCTGAAACTCAAAAAAGAGGGAAACGTCTAAGGGCGATGTTCAAGGGCGGACTCATAAAAAACTTCGACTGGACGCTCCTCGCCTTTGTCCTAGGGATAACGGCGATGGGGCTTGTCAACCTCTATAGCGCGTCCTATCAGAGCGAGCTTGCGGCATTCAAAAAGCAGAGCGTGTGGGTCGTCGCGGGGCTCATCGCCATGGGGATTGTGTGCTTTATGGATTATAGAACCATCGAGAGGTACGCAATTCACATATATATCGTCTCGATTTTGTTTCTCATTGCGGTGCTGGGGTTCGGTAGAGAGGTCGCAGGCTCAAAGAGCTGGCTCTCGCTAGGGCAGTTCATCAGCATTCAGCCGTCGGAGTTCGTCAAAATCCCCATAATTTTAGTCATCGCAAAGTTCTATCACCGCGACTTCGGCAGAAGAACCTATGGCTTCTCGGATTTGATAAAACCCATTGCGCTGGTTCTCCTGCCACTTGGGCTTGTGATGCTTCAGCCCGACCTCGGCACGGGGCTGATTATAATTTTAATATCGGGGAGTCTCGTATTTTTCATGGGGCTGCGGTGGAAAACTGTTTTATTCCTGCTTGTTTTGATTATCGGCGTTTGTTTTATAAGCTGGCACTCGTTCCTCAAGGAATACCAAAAGGACAGAATCAAGACCTTCATTGACCCCACGCACGACCCCCTCGGCTCAGGCTATAACTCGATTCAATCACAAATCGCCGTCGGCTCTGGCGAGTTTTTAGGCAAGGGATTTACGAAAGGCTCTCAGAGTCAGCTTAGATTTATACCGGCGCAGCAGACGGATTTTGCGTTCTCGGTGTTTGCCGAGGAGTGGGGATTTGCCGGGGCGTTTTCGGCTCTAGCGCTCTACTACCTGCTGATTCTGTGGATTTTCGACACGGCAGGGAGGGCAAAAGACAGATTTGCGATGCTCGCCTCGTTCGGGGTGGCGGCGATGTTCTTCTGGCATATATTAATCAACGTGGGGATGGTTGTGGGGCTTCTGCCGGTTACCGGAGTGCCGCTTTTCCTATTCAGCTACGGAGGCTCGTCAACTGTTATCGCTCTAGTCGGCGTGGGGCTTATCTTGGGAATCAGGATGCGAAGGCCAGCCCTTGCCGGATAGATTCGATTCAGGCGGGAATGACACTCCCCACTTCGACGCAGTTTATAGTGAGCGGAGTCGAACCGCTCAGGGTGAAGAAGGAAATGGATTCCCGCTCAGAAAACTGCGGGAATGACACACAGGCTCTGCCATTCCGAACGCCTCACTCCCTGCCATTCCGAACGCACAGAGAGGAATCTTATATTACGCGGGTGTGAGGATTTCTCAGTCGCTGCCGCTCCCTCGAAATGACAACAGGTCGGCAGGCGCTAGATGTGTCATTCTCACGAAAGTGGGAATCCACAGTTCACACTCCGCCCTTCGACGTAGTTTATAGTGAGCTTAGTCGAACTACTCAGGATGAAGAAGCAATGGATTCCCGCTCAGAAAACTGCGGGAAGGACAGCTTTGTAGTGTATTTGAGTTCTATCCCTATCAATCATTCCGAGCCGCTCCCTCTTGCCTTTTCGAGTCTCATGCTGTCGTTTCGAGCCGAAGGGCGAGAAACCTCAGAGGGTAGCGGGAAATCTCGAATCAGATTTCTCCGGTCTGCGTTTGAAATGAGACGCGTTATCCCTTTCCTCATCTCGATTCGGGATATACCTTCAGAATAACGCTCAAGGTATTCTTAAGTCACTTTGCGAAAACCGTCTTTAATACACGAATTACCTGCGCAAATCCCGCGAGCTTGGAATCGCGGCTAACCCCTCGGCGCTGTTTACGGCTCTGATAATGGCTTCCGATACCAATTCCGCCGCGATGACCCCTACGGAGTTCGCATCGGCTTGGGTGCCCCCTCCCGTCGAGATGGCAAAGACTAAATCCCCGTCGGAGGCTGTATGAGCCGGTGAAATTACCCTCGTAATTCCCGTTTGCGCTATCACGGCGACCCTCGAAAGCTCAGGTTTTGAGAGCGGGGCGTTGACTGCGACGACGGCGAGGGTGGTATTTTGAAACCCGTCCTCGCGCCGAAATCCCCGCCGTATTAAATCCCCCGTGCCGAGGAATTCCCGTCCCTCCGGGGAGTTTCTGACCCCGGCGATAATTTTGGCGCTCTTGGGGTCAATGACGTCCCCAAAGGCGTTCACAACGACCATAGCCCCGATGACCGCTCCGCCCGGCATAGTGAAACTCGCCCCCCCTACCCCGCCTTTCGTGGCTCTGCCCGCGCCAAAAATCTTGCCTATAGTCGCCCCCGTTCCCGCGCCGACGCTCCCTTCGGCAACCGCATTGCGGGACGCCATAAGACACGCCTCGTAAGCCATAGCGGCGTCGGGTCTCACGCGCGGATTGCCAATGCCAAGGTCGAAAATCACGGCGGTCGGCACGGATGGGACGACCATTCCATAGCCCACGGCAAGCCCCTCGCCCCGCTCTTCGAGGTATCGCATCACCCCTGCGGCGGCGTCGAGACCATAGGCGCTCCCTCCAGTGAGGAATATGGCGTGAATTTTTCTGAAATAGTGGTGCGGCAGAAGACCGTCAATTTGCCTTGTGCTTGTGCCGCCCCCTCGAAGGTCAACCGCCCCTGCCGCGCCGCCCTCGATGAGAACTACGGTGCATCCGGTGGCGGCTTCGTAATTTGATGCGTGTCCAACTGATATTCCGGGAACATCTGTGAGCGATGGCATATTGTTCATCCTAACTTGAGAGCGTCAACTTCCCCCCTACGGGCAATTAAGGAGGCATCAACCTCTTCAGTTTTTGAATAGCTCGTCAACTTTGTCGGCGAAAGCGTCGGCAAAACTGGCAATCATCTGGGCAAGTTCGGGCTTATTAGTAGCTTTTTTATAGGTTTCAGCCATTTTCATTATCGTGAGATAGAAGTGTGAGTTCATCTCGCCGATTTCCATCTCCTTTGTCCAGAGGTCAATGCTGAGGGCGTTTTTCTCATCGCCGTCCCAGATGGAAATCATAATGGATTTGCAGGGTTTGCGCCCGCTGAAATCCGAATCGCTCGCCTCCCAGAACATATTCTCAGGCACACCAGCGGCGTCAAGCTCTACGGTGAATTTTATCTCGGCTTCTTTTTTTGGCATAGTGGGCAACTCCTTGGCGGGGAAAATTTATTAGTGAGAGATGATACCCGACGATGGAATCTTGACTATGGATGGATGGATGATAGCAAATTTCGGTTTGTGATAGAATAGTTTTTTGGAATCGGTTTACAATATTGGTAAATTAGCCTATAATCTAAAAAATACTGATATATCAAGATGTTAGGATGCGAATCAGAACAATCGCCACAGCCCTCTTCATAGCCGCTTTAATGATCTCTCAAAAGTCCGCCGCCGCCTCAAGCTACGAGGAGCGTCTGTTTGATGACGCGCTAAATCTCTATAAAACTCTCATATCGGACTCAGAAAAAGTAAAAGAATACGAAATTTGGGACACCATTGCCCAATCGTTCTACACCATCTATACGACTTATCCTAGAAGCTCGCCTGCCGCCGATTCCCTTTTTCTCTGCGGGAAAATGTACGAGGAGATGGGCGCGAGATTCAATTCTAAAGAGGATTTCTCAAACTCCGTCGGGCGCTCAAGGGAGTTCATAAGCGCTTTCCCCAAAAATCCACTTGCCGACGACGCCCAACTACGGATAGCCAGAATCCTCGAGATGCGGGATAAATCCGAGGCTTACGCCGAGTACGAGCGGGTAGTTAGGGATTTTCCCAAGGGCGATATGAAAATCGCCGCCCAGGGCAAGCTCAGAGAACTTAAAGCCTATAAAAACGCCGAGAGAAAACCAGTCCAGCCCGATGCCGAAAACAGCGCGAGACTCGCTCAAATCAACGAAATCCGCCAGTGGTCAAACGACTCCTACACGAGAGTGGTCATAGGGACGAGCCGCGAAATCCCATTCGAGGCAAAGGCGCTGAAGCCAGACCCAAAGCTCCACACCACGCACCGAGTCTATGTTGACATTAAAGACGCAACGGTTGACCTCAGGCTCAAGCCAGAAAAAATCGAGGACGGGCTTCTTCGGGACATAAGATTCGGCAGAAACACCCCAGATACCGTGCGAGTGGTGCTGGATGTGAATAGCCTCAAAAACTACAGAGTGTTCGCCCTCAGAGACCCTCACAGAATCGTAATGGACATTTATGGCGAGGATGGGAATCCAGCCAAAACCCCCGCAGTGAAGCGAAAAGATAGTTTCGAGGACAGAACCCTTGCCGGACTGCCAAAATTTGAGGACCTAGACGGGGCAAATATATCCTCGCTCAGAGGGGCGCTGGGGCTTAAGGTCAGAACCATCGTAATTGACCCCGGACACGGAGGACACGACCCCGGAGCAATAGGACCCTCAGGGCTAAAGGAGAAGGACGTAAACCTCGCCATCGGCAAGGCTCTCAAAAAGAAAATCGAAAAAGAGGGAAGGGAATTCGGCATCACGCGGGTACTCATGACACGCGAAGACGACCGCTTTATACCCCTCGAAGAGCGCACTGCAATAGCGAAAAAACAGGGAGCGGACATTTTTATTTCTATCCACTGCAACGCCGCCAAAAACCGAGAGGCGCACGGCATTGAGACCTATATCCTCAGCTTCACCAAAGACCCCGAAGCCCTCGCCCTCGCCGCAAGAGAAAACGCAAGCACCGCAAAGGGCATAAGCGACCTCAGAGATATAATAAAAAAATACCTGCTCAGCTCCAAAATTGATGAATCCACCCGACTTGCCAACCACGTTCAAGGCTCGGTCATGAACCAAGTATCGAAAAAATACGATTCCGTAAAGAGCAAAGGCGTGAAGAAAGCCCCGTTTATCGTCTTAATCGGAGCGGACGTGCCTAGCATACTCATCGAAACGGCGTTTATCAGCAACCCGCGCGAAGAGGCGAGGCTCAAAAACGAGGACTACGTTAGGGACATCGCCGAGGGGATATTCGCCGGCATAAAAAAATACTCAAACGAGGTGGAAACCGCATCTATTGCCCAGTGATAGGGCGTATCATCTCACCATGCGCCTAAGCTGGTACGTTGCCCCTCAAGCTTAGGGCGGCGCTGCCAATCAATATAAATCCTGCATCACGACCGAATTTTTCAACTCCCCTTGACAATCTATCTACCGGTAGATAGATTAATATCCATGAGCGAAACTATAAGCGATAACCCAGTTGCTCAGCGCATCCTCGATATAGCTCAGGAGCTACTCCAAGAGCGGGGCTACAACTCCTTCAGCTACAGAGACCTCTCGCGTCAGGTGGGGATTAAAACCTCGAGTATTCACTACTACTTCCCCACAAAAGAGCGGCTCGCCAAAGCCCTGACCGTGAGATACAGAGAGCGTTTCCAAGCCTCTCTCACGGCGATTGACGGGCAGAGCGGCGGCGCGGAGGAGAAGTTTGAGATATACCTAAATCTGTTTCTAGACGGTTTCAGGTCGTGCAAAAAAATCTGTCTCTGCTCGATGCTGGCGGCGGATTTTGCAAATCTCCCCGCAAGCGTTCAGGACGAGATAAAGGGACTTTTCCGGGACAACGAGGCGTGGCTTGCGAAACTCCTGCAAACGGGCGGAGAGAGGGGCGCGTTCAAATTCGAGGCAGACTGCGGCGCGCTTGCAAAGGTAATATTTGCCGCGCTTGAGGGGGCAACAATATCGGGGCGGATTTTCTCGGATGATACGCCGCTTCGATGTCTGGCGGATTTGCTTCGGGAAACGTTGAAATCCGAGAGTTAGGCTAGGGGAAATTTTTTTGTTACACAATTCTATCTATTAGTAGATAGTATCAGGAGAAGCGATATGAACAACTCATCAAGGCGCGAAAACGTATCGGTGGGCGAGAGCGGCGCTCTTACATATTCTGGGGCGCGCAAGGGGATTGGAGAGTTATCCGACGAAGAGCTTGCAAAATCGTTTGCGCAGAATCGGGGCGAAGAGCAGTTCGGTGAAATTGTGAACCGCTACTCGGATAAAATTTACCGCCTAGCCTACAGAATCACCCAAAGCCAGGGCGACGCTGAGGAGGTTCTGCAGGAGGTTTTCATCACCCTCATGAAAAATATGGGCAAATTCAGAAGCGAGTCAAAGTTTGGCACATGGCTCTACAGAGTCGCCCTCAACACGACATACCTATACATCCGATCCGGCAGAAAGAGGCAGGACAGAGAAATTAGCCTAGAGAACTACGGCTCTGGCGACAACCGGAGCGATGTCCTGAGCGTCGAATTTGGTCATCGGCAGGACGCTGCTGACAGGGAATTGCTGAGCCGCGAGGCTCTAGAGACGCTTGAGAGAGCTGTAAATGAGCTTCCCGAAGCGTATAGAGTGGTGTTTCAGCTCAGAGATGTTGAGGAGCTTTCAAATGAGAGAGTAGCCGAAATCCTCGGTATAAGCATCGCCAACGTGAAATCGAGAATCCACAGGGCGAGGCTCTCCCTCAGGGACAAACTCTCGGGCTATTTTTACGAACGGGCGGCGTGAATCGTCAAAGGGAGAGAATACGCTTTCCGCAGTCATAGACGGTTATGGGACCATCCTGAGAGACGGTAATGGCGAGGCACTTCGTCTCCGCGCTCGTCTTGGCGGCGCTACTGTGGCGTGAGCCTTTTCCAAGCCCGATTTCGGCAGTGGTATCGGCTCTGGGTCGCAGGAGAACCATACAACTGGCGAGCCTGCCGCTTTCGATGTCAATTACTGTCGCGCCGTCCTGCTTGGCGAAATTTATAATCTCCCCGTCGGATAGTCGCTTAAGGTCGGCGTTTATAATGGCGGCGAAGGCGTTGATTTCCGGCGGGTCTGAACGCTCTAAAATTGCCTCCGCCGAGCCAAGTAGGAAAATCGCCCCCAAATTAGCCTCCGACATCCGAAAAGCGCATCTAAAAACCCTCTGAATAGCGTTCAGGTCATAGCGCTTATCCACGGCAAGCTGAGCCACTGTCTCGTCCACGCGCGGGATGCTCTCCGAAGACCAGTTGCCGTTTGAATAACGCCCTACCATCAGCCCGTCGGCAAACACGCGCGCCTGCCTTCCGCCCGGCGGAACGAAAAACACCACGGCGTTGCATTCCCTCGAAATTGCGGCATGGCGGCGGAACTGAGGGCTTAGAATGAAACTCTCATGCTCCCGCAGCGGGACTTCGAGCTTATGCACGCGGCGGACAAATCCGTGTTTATCCACTCCGTAGCCCAAAACGAGTCCGTCAACCATTTTGGCGAGGTTTATGACGACGTGTTGCATTCGGCGGATATGGTCATAGCGCTGAAGCTCGATTTCACTCACCGGCAGAACGCGCGCTATTTGAGCCGGGTCGCCTACGATAATCGCCGTTGAGAGGGGTTTTTCCTCGCTCTGCATCTGGGCGATGGAGGCGACTGTCTCGCAGATATGCACCATCGAGGGGGCGTCAATCTGCTTCGAGCGCGCAAGGTCGAATAGAAACTCAATTCCGGCATCCTTCATCCAAGCGTCGAGGATGTCCTGCTTCTCTAGCAGTTCGCGCAGCTGCTCCGGCGGCAGATGCACCTGGGTTGCGGCGCGCTCCTCGATGTGCGGAATATTCGGGTACATGGAATTTATTTCGGCGACGTAGCGAAGGGCTAGGGCTTGGCGGCTCATCTTCTGAGAGGGGTTTATTTCTCCGTATTCATCGTAGAGCGTTTCAACGAGAGTGTATGCCTCCACTCTCTCCCAGAGACTGAGCTTGGCGTTTACCGCGGCGACGGCGCCGTCCACGAGAGCCTTCAGCGCGGGATGATTTATACCGATAACTGGCGTATCTTCGCTCCCTGCGGCGATGCCCGGATTTGCCTCGAGAGCCGCCCCCGCCGCGGCGAGGTCAGGGGCTATCAGAGCCGATATATAGGGCATTCCCTCGCCGAAAACCATTGCCTGCGATATAAGCGGCTCGGATGCGAGGGCGTTTTCAATCTTTGAGGGGATGATTTTATTCCCTCTGGAGAGAATAATGAGCGAGTGCTTATGCCCGATAATGTAGAGAAATCCGTCCGAGTCGAATCGCCCCAAATCCCCTGTGTGAAGCCATCGGTCAGAGTCCAGCACTTGGCGAATGTCCTCAGGCTCTGCCCAGTAGCTCTGCGTAACGGTCTCTCCCCTGACCAAAACCTCGCCATCGTCGGCGATGCGGATTTGAAAGCCGGAGGCGACCTGCCCGCACGAGCCGAGCCTCGTTGCCGCCGGATGGCTCACTGCGGGAAACCCGCCGGATTCAATCGTGCCATAGACGTTAAGCGGGACTAAGCCAATGGAGTCGGCGAATTCAAATAAATCCTGCGGGAGCGGCGCCCCTCCGGCATAAATACGGGATAGCCTTCCGCCGAGCATCGAGCGAATGGGATGGAAAAATGTCATATCGGCGCGGCTGAAGCGCTCTCTGAGCGGCTCGTCTGCGCCAAGGCCCGCCGCTCTGAACTCCTTTCCCGTGGCGAGCGCCCACTGAAACATCTTCCTTCGGGATTCGGGCAGTTTCGCAACCTCGCTCATGACTCTGCCGTGAATGTAGTCAAATCCGTAGGGAATTGACATGACGACTGTCGGGCTAACCTCTTGGAGATTGTCAAAGGACTTATCGAGGCTCTCGGCGAGGGCGTTGGCAGTGCCGCAGACAAAGTAGTGAAATGTCGCAACGAGGCTCGTGATATAGCTCCAGTTCACAAGCGTAAAAGCGAGGTCGCCTCCACCTAGGATGAACCATTCGGCTATGTGCCGGAGGCTCAGGAAACTCTGGCGGTGATTAAAAACAACGCCCCGGATTTTGCCAGTCTCCTTAACCGCATAGACTATAAACGATGGAGAATCCGGCGAGACGGACTCTGCCGCCGCTCTCAGGGACGATTCGCGCTTTTTTGAAACAGGGGCGGCGGCGCAGATGGCGCAAATCGCCACTATAGAGAAATTATCCAGCGTAGCCGCTCCCTCCGCGTCCCCATCTACCGTTAATACGAGCTTCAGATTACCCAAAGCCGCCTCCCGAAGCGCGGGTATCTGCTCCTGCCCTCCCACCAAAACCGCTGATGCGCCCGAATGCCCTAGAGAGTATTGAATCACCTCTTTGGGGAGGTGCGGGTTAAGCGGCACGACTACTAGCCCGCTCATCAGGCAGGCGACGCAGGTCATCATCCATTCAGGAGAGTTCTCGGCGATAATCGCGACCCTCTCGCCGGAGGTTAGCCCACGCCCGCTTTGGAGGAAATCCGCGATGCGGAACACCCCATCTTTAAAATCCCGATAGAGCAAATCCTGATAGCGTCCGCCTCGCTTAACCTTGAGACACGCGACATCCCGAAATTCGCCCATAGCGTCGAGCAAGTACTGATTTATGTTCTTGGATTTCCCTTTCATATACTAGGCACCGCTTTTTCAGCAAATGTCATAACGCAGGGCGCGCTTTATCTCGCAACCCGTCGGAATTACAGAACCTTTTCCCGGACATTATATCACGGAGGCTGGGAATTAACTATTGCCCTTAGCGGGAACTTATCGCTCGGGTAAATCCCTGTCCATAATGGGGAGAATCCTTTTCACATCCGAGTTAATCAAAAGAAATCAAGGAGGGCATCGCAAATGCTTCAGAAAATAATGCAGACAGATAACGATTTCGGGGCAACCATTGCGCGAATCGTTTTAGGAGTGGTAATGCTCCCGCATGGGCTTCAGAAACTGCTGGGAATGTTCGGGGGATACGGGTTTTCGGCTACGGTGGATTTTTTCACGAGCGGCGGCATCCCTCTTGCCGTGGCGGTTTTGGTCATCGTAGGGGAGTCGTTCGGGGCTTTGGGCTTAATTATCGGACTGTTTGGCAGAGTGGCGGCGGCGGGGATTGCCATCATCATGGCGGGAGCAATTTTCACGGCGCACCTGGCAAATGGGTTTTTCATGAACTGGTTTGGGAATCAGCAGGGCGAGGGCTATGAGTATCACCTCCTCGCCATCGGGCTTGCGCTGGTAGTGGCGGTCAGAGGGAGCGGCGCGTTCTCGATAGACAGGGCGGTTTCAAAATAAAATAGGAGGAGAAGCGACGATGAGCATCAGAGAAAATGTCGAGGATTTAAACGCGAAAATTCTGCGAGGAGAGATTCTCGAAGCCTTCGAGAAGCACTACGCCGACGATGTGGTGATGCAGGAGAATGAACTCCCGCCTACGGTGGGCAAGGACGCTAATCGGGAGCGCGAGCGGGAATTTCTCGCCAATATAGTCGAATTCCGGGGGGCTGAAGTGAAATCCGTAGCCATTGGGGAG
Organism: Deltaproteobacteria bacterium; assembly: GCA_052390235.1. Lineage (GTDB taxonomy): Bacteria > Desulfobacterota_D > UBA1144 > Nemesobacterales > CSP1-2 > JBQTHB01. Next base: position 44,342 of record JBQTHB010000001.1, read on the forward strand.
GGCATCGCCATGATAGAGTGGTTTTTCGACTATACCCACAGGCAGTGGGGCAAAAAGACATATCATCAGGTGGCGGCGCAGAGGTGGAAAGACGGCAAAATCGTCCACGAGAGGTTTTACTACGGCTCATAATAAAACCCGCATTAGCCGCTAAGGGGTTTATCATGCCCCGCGGAATTTCTTCCAATAGCGCACTAGCCCCATGACGTTCATCCAATAGGGGTCGGCGAGGTCATAGGCCCGCACTACTTTGGGGTCGGAAACGTTATTTCTCTGTAGGATGGATTCAGTAAATTTCTCAAACCCCGCCGAAATCTCCTCTTCGGATTTTCCGGCTTTGAGCTGCGCCCCTATCCAATCCGAGCTTTCAAGGAGGCCGGCTTCAAGCTCGGCGAGATGCTCCGCTATATTATGAAACGTCCCGAAGTGGGTGAGATGGAGCGCCGAGGGTTTTAACGCCAAGATTTTGCGTATCGTCTCCTGCCACGCCTCGATGTTTATATCAGGCGGAGGCGTCGGCGGAAGCACGGGGCCATTTGCCACTTTCATCCCCGCCGCGTCCCCCGTGAACATCGCTCCGTCCATCATGAATGCGTGGTGATGCGATGCGTGTCCAAGGGTCTCGACGGCTTGGATTTCGACGCCGCCTATTGTTATCCTCTCGCCGTCGGCAATGGGGTGGATAAGCTCCTTTGCGATGGGTTTTAGCGTCCCCCACAGCTCGTCCATTTTATCCTTGTAAATGAGAGCCGCCGAGGCGAGGAGTTTCGTCGGGTCGGCGAGGTGTTTCGCCCCATTCGGATGCACATAGACTTTCGCCCCCTCTTCGGCGAAGCGCCATGAAGAGCCTGCGTGGTCGAGGTGAATGTGGGTTACGAAAACGTGTCGAATATCGGCAGGGGCGTATCCCAAATCCCCAAGAGCGCGCTTTAAAGCGGGAAAAGTGCTATCGGGACCGGTCTCGACGATGATGGGACCCTCGGAGGTTTCTATCAGATAGGACGCGATAACGCTGGGGCTAAAGAAATTGGTGTCAATTGTGTGGATTTTCATTTTTTGGGGCGCTTCCTTGATTTGGAATTAAAATTCGCAGGGTTATTTTACCTGAGATTGGATTTATGGAAATAGATATTTATTAGACGCGCCGCGGTTGTATCCGCATCACTCTGCCATCACGCCCCCATCCAGCGTGAATATCGCCCCCGTAGTCCACGCCGAATCATCTGAGGCGAGAAAGAGTATCGCCCGCGCCGCTTCAGCCGGCTTTCCGTTTCTCCCAAGCGGGTGAAACGCCTCCCAGTTCTTCATCCTTTGGGCAATCTCCTCCTTGGGAATTCCGAGCGTCTCGAATATCTCGGTCTCGACGACGGCAGGGCAGATGCAATTGACCCTGATATTGTCCGGCGCAAGCTCAAGGGCAAGGGTCTTGGTGAGCATGACGACCCCTCCTTTCGAGGCGGCATAGACAGTTACGGCGGATTTCCTGATGCCCTTTAGCCCAAGCGTGCTACCGACGTTGACTATCGCCCCTCCGCCCCTAGCCCTCATCACGGGGACTGCGCTCTTGCTCATGAAGTAAGTCCCCTTGAGATTCGTATTGATGATTCTATCGAACTCACCCTCCGCCACGTCCGTGATTTTCATCCCCCTGAAAACCCCTGCGTTATTGATGAGAATATCTAGCCCGCCAAAAACGCGGACGCACTCGGCTACGATTTTCTCGGTATCGGCGACGGATGAAACGTCCCCGGCGATGTAGCGCGCCCTGCCGCCTACCCTTTCAATTTCCGAGGCAACCTCGCGTAGCTTCTCCTCGCGCCGCCCGGTTATTAAGACAGCCGCCCCTTCAGCCGCCAAAAGAGCCGCCGTAGCCCTGCCAATGCCCGTGCCGCCCCCGGTAACTAGGGCGATTTTTCCTACGAATCTCATTTAGAATCACCTCGCAGAGAGGATTTACCCGCCGCCCGCGGATTTTACACTCCGAGGGACAGGGGGGTTTGGGGTTTTATTTTACACACTGGAGGGGTTATTAAGCAAAGAGAGGAGATTTCATTACTCAGCTATTGCGCCTCACGCAGGAGGGGGGACCTCGCCCCCTCTCCCGCTGAGCCAAGCAGGGGAATTACCCTATGTGTTTTTTGAGGAAATTGAGGGTTAAGTCGTTGAATTCTTGGGTTTTTTCATAGAGCGGCGCATGGGCGCATCCCTTGAAAATATGGAGCTCCGAATTCTTGATGCCGCTTTTCATCTTATCGGCAAAGCGGCTTACCGGGGTAATCATATCAACCTCGCCGAAGGTCAGAAGCGTCGGGGCAGTGATAGCGCCGAGCTTGCCCTCGATGTCGTGCGAGAGGACGGCGTCGCACTGTCCAAGGAATCCGGCAACGGTCTGAGCGGGTCTGCTCTTTACGAAATCCACAAGCCCCATGATGTGCGCCGGGTTCGTGGCGAATAGGTCGGGCGTGAGACACCACGTAAAAATGTAGCCTATTGCCGTGTCAACCACGCTCTGCTTCACGCGCGCGGTCTCTGTCCAGCCATTTACGAGAATATTCATAAATAGCTCGGTCTTCGTCCAGCCGCTGTGGGCGGAAAGGGATTTTGCCCTGTCGGGATATTTCGCGCCGAAGGCAAGAGTGGTCGCCGCTCCGAGGGATAGCCCGGCGATGTGGGCTTTTTGGAGTCCGACGGCATCCATAAATGCGGCGACGTCATCGGCATACTGTTCGGTGGAGTACGGTCCCCAAGGGGCGCAGCTCAGCCCCGCGCCGCGAGGGTCTATCGAATACACCGTGAAGTGCTTTGAATAGTCCCCGAACTGAAACGCGTAGCAGGCGTTGTCCGCGGTGAGAAAGGGAATCATGACGAGAGGCTCGCCGCTTCCCATTACTTCGTAATTAATGTCAATACCGTTTGCACGAACTTTAGGCATATAATTGCCCTCCTTGTAATGTGTGTGTTTTTTATTGAGTCCCATCTCATAAAGCTGACGGCTTCATTTCATATAGAGTCGCCGGCAATACTGTGATTAGTGTGTTGGATGCCGAAATTCAAATTTAGATTCGCGGCTCTGCTATTTTTTAAGATGAAGCCCATCGGACATTTATCAAATGAGTGTAACCTGGTGGGATACGCAATCCGGGCCGAATCGGATTAACTTTTGATAGCATCTGAATAGATGCTATACTAGAGTGTTGCTTTTACCAAAAACATCGGGGAAGTCCCATGCAAAACCTCAAATTCCCATTGCCAGCGGTCATTATCGCCGCAGTCCTATTCGCCTCAGGAGCGTATCTTTCGGGATGCGCCCGAATCTCTCCGTCCATATCTGATAGGAGCGGGGGCGATGTCTCAAGCCCGCCGGAGGTTGACGGGATTCAATCTGAGCAGAAGCGCCGCCCCAATTTTCAAATCAGATACGAGGACATAAAAAAAACCATACAGGCGCGAATCGAGTCCGCCCCCAAGCGCCTCGCCGCGGGAGATAGCTATCTGCGCGCCCCGGAAATGCTAATTAATTTCTACAAAGGGCGCGCCTTCAGCCCTGCATGGATTGACGATAGAGGGGCGCTTGAGCGCGCCGATAACCTAATAAAAATTATCGCCGATGCCGAGAATCACGGGCTCGTCCCCTCAGATTATCACGTCGAGGAGGTCAAAGCCGTCCTGCAGGAGGCGTACCGAAACCAGAGCGCGGAGATTTTTGCAGACATGGAGATGCTCCTGACCGACGCCTATCTGTTCTACGGGTCTCATCTCATAAACGGACGGGTGAGGCCCGAAAAGGTTGACGGCAATTGGCTCGTGAGGCACAGAGAAGAGAATCCCGTTCAGGCGCTGAATTCCGCTCTGGAGTCAAACGCCATCGAAGAGACGCTAAGCGGATTTATACCGCGGGAGTCCGGCTACAGGACGCTTCAAAAAACCCTGATTCGCTACAGGCAGATAGCCTCGGACGGCGGTTGGGCTAAGACGCCAAAGGGCGATAAGCTCTCGAAAGGACAGAGGGATATAAAGGTGTTCTTCCTGCGGGCAAGGCTACTTGCAAGCGCAGACCTCATTGCCCCCGGCTCCGGAGGGGATTCCGATTTATTCGACGACGCTCTGGAAGCCGCGCTCATGAATTTCCAGAAGCGGCACGGGCTTAGGGTTGACGGCATACTGGGGGACGGGACGGTTGACGCCCTAAACGTTCCCGTGGAGAAGCGCATCGAGCAGATAGCCATAAATATGGAGCGGTGGAGGTGGCTTCCCCCGACTCTCGGCGAGCGCTATGTGCTTGTCAATATTGCCAATTATGAACTGTATGCGGTTGAAAATAGGGAAATAGTTCTGAGTATGCGCGTAGTAGTCGGCAAACCCTATTGGGACACGCCTGTGTTTGGCAGCAAGATGACACATATTGTGCTGAACCCGACTTGGGGGATACCCGATAAAATATTCGCCGATGAGATTCTGCCAAAAATCCAGAAGAACCCAAACTTCATTGCGAGGGATAATATTAAAATTTTCGAGGATAAAAGCGGAATTTCTACTGAAATTGACCCCTCGACGGTTGACTGGGCTTCGGTGTCCAAGGGCGGCTTTAAATACAGGCTACGCCAAGAGCCGGGGCCCCGGAACCCGCTCGGCCAAATTAAATTCATATTCCCAAACCGCTTCGATGTGTATCTCCACGATACCACTTCAAAACACCTATTCGAGAGACGGGAGCGCAACTTCAGCCACGGGTGCATCAGGCTTGAAAAACCCTTTGACCTTGCTGAATACATACTCGGAGGGGATTCGGGCTGGACGGCTAAAAAAATTAAGTCTGCCGTGGGAAGCGAGCAACCTCGGAGCATCAGGCTTGCAAACCCTATACCTATTTATCTACTCTACTTCACCGCTTGGGTTGACGCGAATGGGAACGTTGAATTCCGCGAAGACATATATGGAAGGGATAAACCCCTCGGCAAAGCCCTTGCCGAAATCAAGGATAAAATCCCTTCGGCATGAACCCGATAAACCGGATCTTACGCTCAATAATTGGGATATCTGCGGGGATTTCCTGTGGAATTTGTGGTGCCGAAGGCGGGAGTCGAACCCGCACGCCCTTACGGGCACTGCCCCCTCAAGACAGCGCGTCTCCCAGTTCCGCCACTTCGGCAATCACGCTTGAGGTCTGATTAAATTATCACAAGAAACCCAAAATGCAATACCGGATACGTAAAAATATTGCGGCTAGCGATTCAGCCCACTTGCCCCGCTCTATTAGAATGACACTCCAAACCGAGTGGATACTCGTATGTCATTCTCACGAAAGTGGGAATCCGCAGTTCGCACCGCCTCCCTTCCGCCCCTTCGACGTAGTTTATAGTGAGCGGAGTCGAACTACTCAGGGTGAAGAGGAATTGGATTCCCGCTCAGACTGAGGGAATGACAACCTCTCGCCCATCCACTCCGCATCGCGTATCTTTGACTGATTCGGCGGTTTTATGTAGAATGGGCTTTGAGCGCGCTCATGGGAAAAATAAGAATTCTCCCCGATGATTTGGTTTCCAAAATTGCGGCAGGCGAGATAGTCGAGCGCCCCGCCTCGGTAGTCAAGGAACTCCTTGAGAACTCTCTTGATGCCAGAAGCTCGCGGATAAGAATCGAGCTTAAATCGGGCGGCAGGAGATTAATACAGGTCTCGGACGACGGCGAGGGGATGACCAGAGACGACGCTCTGTACTCGCTTGAGCGCCACGCCACAAGCAAAATCCGCAGTATAGAAGACCTCTTCTCGGTAAAAACCCTCGGTTTTCGGGGAGAAGCCCTACCCTCCATCGCAAGCGTGTCCCGATTCAGGCTCACGACCAGAGCGCGCGCAGAGATTTCGGGCGTGCGTATTTCCGTTGACGGCGGAAGCCTCAGAAAAGTAGAAGAGGTCGGATGCCCCGAAGGAACGGCAATTGAAGCGCGGGATTTATTCTACAACACCCCTGCCCGGCTCAAATTTATGAGAACCGGGGAGACGGAACTCCTCAACGCGCTCGACATAATTCAGCGTGAAGCCGCCGCGCGCCCCGATGTCGGCTTTGAGGTTATTCACGACGAGCGGGCCGTCATCCGCCTTGCCCCAAGGGAGGGGATTGAGGACAGGCTCCGGGAAATTTTCCTCGGCACCGAGCTATTCGCCGCGCAGGGAGAAGCCGAGGGCATCCTAGTCAAGGGATTCTTAAGCAGTCCAGATGACGAGCGCACTACTGGACAAAAACTATACTGCTACGTGAACCGGCGCGCCGTGAAGGACAGGTTTCTCACCCGCATGGCGATTGAAGCCTACGGGAAGCTGATTGAGAAAGGGCGATACCCCCAGGGGGCGTTATTCATCGAGACCCCGGACGACGAGGTTGACGTAAACGTGCATCCCACAAAGAGCGAGGTGCGGTTTAGGAGGGGAAAGCTCGTGGGCGATTTAATTAAATCCTCAATTTTCGAGACCCTGCGCCGCGCGCCGTGGATAAAAGGCTACAGGGAGAGGACAGTCGCCGCCGCAGAGGAATTCCATGAGAGAGGCGCCGCATTTGAAGGGGGATTCTCCAAATCGGCGCAGTTTAGAGATACCGCCACGAACCGGCTTGAAGAGGGCGGCCAAGGACCAGAATCCGGGGACACAACGAGCAGATTATCCCCGCCGCATGGAGATTCGCGCTATGCCGCCTCCCAAAACGCAGGGGATGATATAGATACTCCACCGGATTTATTTGCCGGAAAGGGGTATTTCTCGGCGCTGGAGGTTATAGGACAGCTGGGCGGGCTTTATATCGTCGCCTCGTCGCCCAAGGGGATGATCCTCATTGACCAGCACGCCGCCCACGAGAGGGTAAATTACGAGCGATTTAAACAATCCTGCCTCGCAAATCAAATCGCGTCTCAAGAGCTTTTGATTCCCCTGGTAATGGAATTCTCCCCCCGCGAGGTCGAAATCATCAGAAAACACGCCCGCCAAATCGAGTCTTTGGGTATCAGAATCGAGGAATTCGGCGGCGGCTCTTTTGCCGTGAGGTCGCATCCGGCAATTATCGGAGCCGACGACATCGGGAGTATAATTAAAAACATCATTGCCGAGATAGACGCTTTCGGAGAACAGGCGAGCCTCTCTGAGCGCATTGACCACATCGCGGCTACAATGGCTTGCCACGGCTCTATACGCGCAAACATGAGGCTTGGAGAATACGAGATAAAAGCCCTGCTCGCCGAACTCGGCCGAGCGGAGTTTCCCCACTTCTGCCCGCACGGGAGGCCCGTAGCCAGAGAGATAACGTTTCAGGAGCTAGAGCGGATGTTCAAGAGAACATAAATGAGCAAAGAGCTTATCATCTCAAAACTCAGAGAAAGCGCGGAGATTAAATTAAAACTAGCCAAAGAGTCGCTTCAGGAAATAGCAGATGCCGCTGAGCTAATACAAAAATGCCTCAGAGCCGGGGGCAAAGTCCTCATCTTTGGAAACGGCGGAAGCGCGTCGGACTCTCAGCACATCGCGGCGGAGCTGGTGAACCGGTATCAAAAAGAGCGAAAAGCCCTCGCCGCCCTCGCCCTTACTACCGATGCGTCAATACTGACCTCGATTTCTAACGACTCCGGATTTGAAAATGTGTTCTCAAGGCAAATTGAGGCGTTGGGCAAAAAGGGGGACGTCGCATGGGGGATTTCCACGAGCGGGAGGTCGCCAAACGTAGTAAAAGCCCTTGAGGCGGCAAAGCAGGGGGGAATGAAGACGCTCGCTCTTACGGGCGGCGACGGCGGGAAGCTGAAGAAAATCGCAGACCTCTCGATAATTATCCCATCGTCGTCAACCGCCCGCATTCAGGAGGCGCATATCACCATAGCCCACATCCTCTGCGAGATAATCGAAGAGGCGGCTTGCGTGAAGAGAGACCCTCCCAAGGGCAAGCCGCAAGATTTATAATAGCCCCTGCTTAAGATGAGAATTTTATCCCGCATCAACACACCACAGCGCGCCCTGAACCATGCCGAAAAGCTATCCGATTAATTTAACACTCCAGAGCAAAAAATGTGTCGTCGCAGGCGGCGGAAAGGTCGGCGAGAGAAAGGTTCTCTCCCTGATAGAGTGCGGCGCGGACGTTCTCCTGGTCAGCCCCAAAATCACCCCCGCGCTGAGAAAACTCGCCACGGATGGGCAGATACACTACGCGCAGCGAGCCTTTGAGACCTCGGATCTACAGGGAGCGACCCTCGCCTTCGCCGCCACAGACGACTCGCGCATAAACCGTCTCATTGCCAATGACGCAAAGGCGCGCTCAATTTGGGTAAACGCGGCGGATAATCCCAAAATCTCGGATTTTACGTCCCCATCAGTCCTGAGACGCGGAGATTTTACAATTGCCGTATCCACGCAAGGCGCAAGCCCCGCCCTCGCCCGAGCGCTGAGGGAGAGGCTGGCAAACCTGTTCGGCGGCGAATATGAGATATTTGCCGAAATCCTCAGAGGGCTGAGGGATACAATGAAACCCCTGCCCAGGCAGGAGAGGGAGCGGCGACTGAGGGAGGTTGCCAAATCCAACATTCCAGAGTTCATACGCGAGGGAAATTACGAAAAAACCGAGGCTGAAACCGCGAGAATCTCAGGACTCGCCGCGGATGAGATTCGCAGAATTTTCTCCCGTCTTGGCAAACGACCCAGTAATTCGCTATAGTGTAAGATACAATACCCCGACGGAGCAGACCCTGCAGATGATTCAAAAAGAGCGAATGACCGAACACGCAATGGATTTAATTCGCATTGACAGCCTATCGAGAAGAGAAAGAGAGGTCGCTCTGCGGCTCAAGCGCGATATGGAAGCGGTCGGGGGGGAGTGTATTTTCGACGGCGCAGGCGATAAAGTAGGGGGCAATGTCGGCAATCTAATAGTGAGAATAGAGGGAAACGCGAGGGGCGCCCCGCCCTTTTTCCTCTCCTCTCACATGGACACCGTAGCGCCTGGAGAGGGGATAAAGCCCCGAATTGACGGCGGCGTGATACGAAGCGACGGCGCCACAATATTGGGGAGCGACGACAAGAGCGGGCTTGCCGTGATAGTCGAGGTCATAAGAACGCTCAAGGAGCGGGGTCTGCCTCACGGAGACATTGAACTCGCCTTCACGATATGCGAGGAGGTAGGGCTTCTGGGCGCGAGGCACATTGACAGCTCGAAATTCAGATCGAAACAGGGAGTGGTTCTAGACAGCGCGTCGCCTTTTCATCTCGTAACCAAATGCCCCTCGGCAGACAGGCTCGAATTCACAGTACACGGGCTTGAGGCGCACGCGGGGGTATGCCCGGAGCGAGGCGTTAGCGCGATAAAAATCGCATCCGAAGCGATAGCGGCGATGAGGCTTGGGCGAATTGATTTCGAGACTACGGCGAACGTAGGCGTTATCCGAGGGGGAATCGCAACCAACATAGTCCCGAAATTCGTTGAGATAATTGCCGAGGCTAGGAGCCATAACGAAGAGAAACTCCGAGCGCAGACCCTGCAGATGAGCCGATGCCTCCATGAAGCCGCGTCGAGGTATGAAAATGCCCGAATCGAAGAGAGGGTGGACAGAACGTATTGGAAAATGGACGTATCGCTGGAATCGAGTATATCGAAGCTCGTAAGCAGGGCGTCCTCCGACCTCGGCTATCAGATGACCCCCTCGGCAAGCGGCGGCGGATGCGACGCCAATTACTTCAACCGCCAGGGGATTGAGTGTGTCAACCTCGGCACAGGAATGAAGGAAATCCATACGGTTAACGAATACCTAGTCCTCAGCGAATTCTACGCTGCCGCCGAGATTATCCTAGAGGCAATTACTCGAAACGCAGCGGATGGTTAGCGCAGATGCCAGAATATGGACACGCATCGCCCCGATAGCCACTAACAGATAATTTTTGATTAAACACCGCAGATGAAAAAAAGAGCGCTCATTCTCATTGACCACGGAAGCGTCGTCAAAGAGGCAAACGATATGCTGCATGGGCTTGCCGAGCTTATACGCCGGAGGGCAGGCTCGAGTTTCGACATAATACGCATCGCCCACATGGAGCTTGCCGCGCCTACGGTTGCCGAGGCTTTTGATGCCTGCGTTGCCGAGGGCGCCGGGGAAATCGTAGCGCATCCGTACTTTCTCGCCCCCGGACGGCACTCCACAATGGACATCCCGCGAATGGTCGCAGAGGCGGCGGCAATGCACCCTTCGGTAAAATATTCCGTAACCGCCCCGCTCGGACTGCACGAGAAGCTGGTTGATGTGGTTTTGGAGAGGGCAAAGACGGGGAAATGAAAAAATACGGCGCGGCTCTTTTCGACCTTTTCGACACAGTCGTCAGCTTTGACCGAGCGCGAATAGAGACGGTTCAGGTCAACGGCTCGGAGATGAAATCAACCAGCAGGGCCGTTTACAGCACATTTCAGCGATTCTACCGAGGCGTGGGGTTCGAGGCGTTTTACGAGGCGTTCGTCGGGAGCTACGTGGAGTTCAATGAAATCAAAGAGCGAGACCTCAGGGAATATCCCAATCGCCAGAGGTTTGGGCTTATGTTGAGGGGACTCGGCATCCAATCCGCCAACGATGACGAGGCGGCTTTGGCTATGACCTCCTCGCACATGGAGGGAATCGCGGCGGGCGTCTATTTCCCGGAGGAAAATAGAGAGGTTTTGCAGAAGCTCTCGCGCAGATATAGGATTGCGCTGGTATCAAATTTTGACCACGCCGAGACGGCCTATAGCCTGCTTCGGAAATTCGACATCGAGCGGTATTTTGAGCAGATGGTCATTTCAATCGAGTTTGGATGGAGAAAACCCAAGCCCGATATTTTCCGCCACGCTCTGGAGCGGCTCGGAGTTGCCGCAGAGGACAGTGTATTTGTCGGCGATAATTTCGACGCTGATGTGAGAGGCTCGAAATCCGTCGGCATGGACGCCGTGTGGATAAATAAATTCGGCGAGCAAACTCCCGAGGAAAAGTCGGTAGAGCCGGATTACACGGTCTTGAGATTCGCCGATATAAGGCATTTTCTGCTATGAGCGACACGCCGCATCTCGCTTCCATCCAAGTAGGAATCCCCAGGCGCATGGGCGGCGGGAAATCCGCGAATTTGCTCGATACCCCCTGGTATTCCGCCATTTTCAAAGACCCCGTCGAGGGGAAAATCCGGCTGGGCAAAACCAACCTCGCTGGAGACCGCCAGGCCGACCTCAGGGTTCACGGAGGGGCGGATAAAGCAGTCTGCGCCTATCCCGCGCGCCACTACCCGTTTTGGAGGGAGGCGCTGGGAGCGGAGATTCTCTTTGGGGCGTTCGGGGAGAATTTTACAGTCGCCGGGCTAGACGAGCGCGAGGCTTGTATCGGGGATATTTTCGCCGCCGGGGAGGCGACTTTGCAAATCACCCAGCCCCGTCAGCCGTGCGTGAAATTATGCCGCAGACACGGGCGGGAGGATATGATAGAGAGGGTTCACGAGAGCGTCCGTGTAGGCTGGTATTTCAGGACTCTCGCGGAGGGGTTCGTAGAGCGCGGAGACGAACTCAGGCTCATCGAGCGGCCGCACCCGAACTGGACGGTTGAGCTAGTCTATAGGCTACGGTTCTCGCCCGATACGGACAGAAACTGCGCCCTTGCCCTTTCCAACTGCCGGGAACTTTCCGAGCGCTGGAGGCGGGAGTTTAAGCGCAAATCCGGGCGCGGGTAGGCGTAAAATATGAAGAATAGCTAATTCGCGCCTGCCGCGGCTAAACCCCTCTTTCATCGAATCACTTCCCCGCCTTTAAAAACTCTATGTCTCCGTAATAAGCCACTGCCGCCTCGCCCGTGTTGTCGGTGTCTGTCATGATAGCCACGGCGGAAATCGCCGTCGGCTCTCTGCCGAACGCGCGCTTAAAGTCCTCATAGACATCGCGCTGTTCAAAAACCCACTCGCCGACTTTCGCATCCCCGCTCTCGGCAACGAACATCTTCGATTGCTTCAAGTGCGGATTCGAGGCAAAAGCGCCATCGGGGCTGTTTTTCGTCCAGATGTAGTTTATCGCCCCAAGCGGGGGGAATTTCCCGTAGGCAAGGCGCGCCGCTTTATATTTTGCCCTCTCCAGCGCGCTGGATTTCGACGGGTCGTATTGAAAGGTGATGTAAATCCTAGCCGAATAGTCGTCGCCCTTTTTGCTCTTGAGGTCGCTTCCCCGCAGGGTGTTGGCTATCTTCCACCTCCAGCGAATTATTGGGTACTCCTTCGGGTCAATTTTAATCTCCCGCGAGAGGGCTGACACCGCCCCTTGGCTCGTTGCCATGACGACCATCACGCCCCCCTCTTTTACGAGTCCGTAATGGGTGTGCTTGGGGCTGTTTTTAAACGTAAACGGCGACCAACCGGACGGAAGCCCCCCCTCGGCAGTCTCAGCTGAAAACCTGCCGACCTCTATGGTATCAGGCGATAGCGCGGCGGATGGAATTGACATCGCGGCTAGCATTGCGAGCAGTAGCATAGATTGTCTCATGAACTGGCAATTCTCCTCGGTTTAGATAGATTTTATACTGCCGCAGACCAGCTCCGGCAATAACAGTAGAATAGCCTACAAAAGAGGATTCGGCGCAATGAAAATCCTAGCCCTAAGACACGTCCCTCACGAGCATTTAGGACTCCTCAGCGACATTTTGGACGAGGCCGGCATAGAATATGAGTATGTGAATCTCTGGGAGGACGCAACTCCTGAAATAAACCTCGGCAGGGCGTCGGGGCTTATCATCTTGGGAGGGCCCATGAATGTCTATGAGGCGGACAAATTCCCTTTCCTAGAGCTTGAGGACGCAGTAATCAAAGAGGCAGTAGCGCGCAAAATCCCGACCCTCGGAATCTGCCTTGGGGCGCAACTCCTAGCAAAATCCCTTGGGGCTAGGGTTATAAAAAATCACGAGAAGGAAATCGGCTGGTATCCGCTCAGAATCTCAGACGAGGGGGCTTGCGACAAATTATTTGGCAATTTCAGCTTGGATGAGACCGTGTTTCAGTGGCACGGAGACACGTTCGATATACCGTCCGGGGCGGCGCATCTGGCGTCGTCCGCGCTGTGCCAAAATCAGGCTTTTCGCTACGGCGAGAGTGCCTATGGGCTACAGTTTCACATCGAGGTTACGGAGCCTATGGTCAGCGAATGGCTCGCCGTGGCTGAGAATCGAGAGGAAATCGCGGCTCTCGGAGGGAAAATCGAGCCGGCGGCAATACTCAATGAGACTCCGAAGCGAATCGGCAGGCTCAATTCCCTAGCGCGGCGCGTGTTTCTGGAGCTATGCCAATTAATCAAAAGTTAGAGAGGGGAGAGCGCAAACCCCCACCCCTCCCGAATCGAGACCAGCCCCTTAGGGAATGTCTTTAATTTTTGTCCAATTCCCATCCGCTTTGGCGATGTTGCCCGCAACGTCCTTGACCCACCTGCCCTGTACGCCGCTGCTGTAGTTCAGGTAGAGCCGCCCGTTTACAATCTTCCACGCTTCGGGGTCAGACTGAACCTTGTAGCCCGATGCAACCCCGTATGCGCAGTAACCGCCGTATGCCGGGAGATATTTCTGGGGGTTTGACTCAAATTCCTTTTTATTGGCATCGCTTGCGAAGTGGTAGCTCGCGCCCTCAATCTCGGCGGCGTACTCGGAGCTTCCCTTTACTGGCTTTCCCTCGGTGTGATATGAAACGAGGTCGTAGCCCTCAATTGCAACGCTCTGTGCCATGGCGAGGGACGCCGAGGCGATAATAAACAGGGCAAAAACCACGCCCAACACTGATATGAATCTCATCATAATAGATCTCCTTCACTTAAGTGATTTCCCATTACGATGCAGGATGAGTACAGGGGTTTCAGGGAATTATCGACTATGGGTATTAAAAACGCCGCATCTATCAGCGAAATCGCCCGAAATCCCGCAGAGCCGCTCCCAATAATCACCCTCGAAAAATTCAGGGGAACAGCCGCTCCAAGTCCTCGAACTTCGCCTCGGCTAGGCTCCCAACCACCAAATCCGCGCTAGATAGCCTCTCAGCGGGATAGGAATTGGCAACGGCAAGACACTTCATCCCCGCGGCTCGGGCGGCGGCGATGCCGTGTATGGAATCCTCTACAACTAGGCACTGGCGGGCGGGTATGTGGGGGGAGCGGGTTTCGTTAATTCGGCTGAGGGCTTTGATAAATGTCTCAGGGTGGGGCTTGCAGTGGACGACGTCGTCCGCGCTTACGATGATGGGGAATTCATCGAGTAGCCCTGCGTGGCGTAGGATAAATTCGATCTCCCCACTCAGCGCCCCTGAGCCTATGGCAAGGGTGTATTTGCGGGAAGCGGCTCGGATGAAATCGGCGACTCCGTGGAATATCGCTATATTCTCGCGGATGAATTTATCGAAATAGCCGGATTTGCGGGACATCATTGCTCTCAAAGCCGCTTTATCGAGATTCTGCCCCCTGTCCGAATAAAAGGCGGAGAAAAACCCTCTGTCGTCGAGGGCGAGGTATCGCTCGACGTACTCGGACTCGAAAAAGGGGAATCCCTCCTCGGCTAGCGCCGCTTGAAATGCCCTGAAATGCACGGGCTCGGCATCGGCTATCGTGCCGTCGAAATCAAAAATTATCGCTCTTAGCATCAATCTCTCCCTCCTCTGGGGGATGTTTCGTCTTCGGTTGCGGCAGATGAGTCTATCATAAGATGGAGGTTAGCCTATTGAATCAGATGAAACTTTTATGATATAGTGTCATCTTAACGGAGAGTTAATGATTTACGAGATGAAACTACTAACATCAAAGGAATGCGCGAGGGTCTTTAAGGCGCTTGCCGAAGAGACTAGGCTTGAGATAATGCAGTGCCTGTTCAAAGAGGAGCGCTCGGTCTCGGACATAGCCAAGGAAATTGGCAAAGAGGTCTCAAAGGTGTCGCACCACCTCGGCATTTTGCGAGGGGCGGGGCTGGTGACAGACAAAAAAGAGGGCAAGTTCGTCGTCTATCAGATTCACCCCGTAATTTACAATCAAATCAAGCGCAATAACTTGAAAAACGCCCTGATTTTCAACTGTTGCTCGATAGAGTTTGACGGGAAGTCCGTCTCTAGGGGCGCAGGGGGCGGAGTTTGAGGCGATATTCTCATATTCATAGATACATAAAAGCTCGTATTATATACGGAAACCCAACCCAAGATTAGCCAAGGAGGCTTACGAATAACATGGAACTCGGAGATAAAACAGTCCTTCACGCTCCCCAATACTCACAGCTTAACTCAAGCGGTTTATTCGTCCTCATTGACCCCGAAGGTCCCAATTGGATAAGCACCGACTCCCGCGGGGCGCGCATCATGAGTTACGTTGATGGGAAGAGGAATTTCGACGACATCGTGAAGCAATACTCCTGCGAGTACTCCCTTAATTCGGCTAAGGCTTGGGTTCACGTGGACTCCTTCGTCAAAGACGCTCTCAGAGAGAAATTCCTCTCTCTTAACCCCTATTCGAGGTCTCCTTACAGCGGCAGAAGGGAGCATCTGGACTCAAGCCACCTCAAAGAGCTATGGATTCACACGAATAACCACTGCAATCTGCAATGCGCCCACTGCCTCGTCAGTTCGGGTCCGCTTGAAGACCGGGGGATGCCTACGGACGATATAAAACGCCTAATTGACGAGGGGCGGGAACTCGGCGTGCATCAGTTCTATTTCACGGGCGGAGAGCCGTTCATAAGAAAAGACATATATAAACTCATCGAATATGTTACGCGGGACGCACACTCGGAGCTTATAGTCCTGTCAAACGGGATGTTCTTCGCTCAGGAAAAAAATATGCGCGAACTCCTCGAGGTGGCGCGCGGCAGGTTTAAGCCCCAAATTAGCCTCGACGGCTCTACAGCCGAGGCTAATGACCAAATCCGGGGCAGGGGCACGTTTGGAAAGATTATTAGCGGCATCAAAGCGGCGGCGGCGGCGGGGCTGAATCCGACAGTTACTACGGTCGTTACTGCGTTAAACGCCGATGACGTGCCTAACGTAACAAAACTGGTCGCCTCTCTGGGGGTGAAAAATCACCACCTGCTCTGGCTCCATCAAAGGGGGAGAATAACGGACGGAAGCGGCAACAACCTCATTCTGCCCACCTATAAGCTCATCGAAACCGTCAAGCGCGCAAGGAAATCCGCCGACGAGGCTGGGATAGTGATTGACAACTTTGAAGCGGCAAAGACGAAACTCAAATCCAAGAAATTCACCAAATTCGACCTCAGCAACGCCTGCGTCGAGAGCCTGTGCGTCTATTCATCTGGAGAGGTCTATCCCTCGGCGGCATCGGCTAATTTCATGGGACTGTCCTGCGGCAATATCAAGGAAAAATCCCTCGCCGAGATTTGGGAGTCGAGCGGAACGGTCAATATGTTTCGCGACGCCACGGTGCAGAAAAAAGCCAAATGCAACAGTTGCTATATAAAGTTCATCTGCGGCGGCGGCGACGTGGAGCATTCCTATTTCTACTCGGCGGCTACGTTCGGCAGGGGAGACGTTCACGGCTTAGACCCCTACTCAGAACTCCATGAATTCATCATCAGGACCACTCTGTTCGAGCTTGCCGGAGAGCGGGTGAAGTCCTTTAACTACAGGTCTGGATACGACGCTCCCGCCGTTTTTCTCGGCATGGGCGAGGGGGCAATTGCCTGCGGGCAGAACGGCTCAAACGGCAACGCCAATGGAAACGGCAACGGACACATCGCAAAATTTTCGGATTTCAATGTGGAGGTGTCGCACTCAAACTGCGTGCTGACGTTCAACATTGATAAATCCAGAGAAGCCGTGAGGAAGTTCTACGGAAAAGCCGCAGAGGAGCCTCAAAAGGAGCTGTGCTGTCCCACGAGTTATCCCATAGAGGACACCAGCCACATCCCTCAGGAGGTTCTCGACAGGTTTTACGGTTGCGGAAGCCCCATGAGCATCGCCGAGGTTAAGCCTCAGGAGACCGTGGTTGACCTCGGCTCAGGAGCGGGGATTGACTGCTTCATCGCGGCGAAAAAAGTCGGCTCATTCGGGCGTGTCATAGGAGTGGATATGACGGATCAGATGCTTGAAGTAGCTATGGAGTCGAAAAAAACCGTCGGGCGCAATCTCGGATACGACGTCGTGGATTTCAGAAAAGGTTTCCTCGAAGAGATACCAGTCGAGGATAAATCCGTTGACCTCATCACATCGAACTGCGTCATTAATCTATCGCCGGACAAGAAAAAAGTGTTCTCCGAGATGTGGCGCGTGCTGAAGGACAATGGGCGTATCGTCATATCGGACATCGTCTCGGAGATAGAAGTGCCGCCTCACCTCGCAACGAATGACAGGCTCTGGGGAGAGTGTCTCACCGGCGCGCTCACCGAAGAGCAGTTCATATCCTACCTTGAGCAGGCGGGATTCTACGGGCTTCAGGTGCTGAAAAAGGTCTATTGGAAAGACGTTGAGAACTATAAATTTTTCTCTGTAACCGTGAGAGGGTTTAAATTTGAAAAGCGCGCCGGATGCATTTTCATAGGTCAAAAGGCGATTTATCAGGGCCCGTTCAAAGCCACAGTTGACGAAGAGGGACACATTTTCCCGCGCGGCGAAGAGGTCGAGGTCTGCACGGACACAGCGGAGAAGCTCTCGCGGGCGCCTTATGCCGGGCTATTTGTCGTAACCGACCCAACGCGGGAGTCTCAGGCGGATTTTGCCTGCTGTTCCACCGACGGCGGATGCGGACCTGGTGGCGGTTGCTGTTAGACGCGTTTCCAGTCGAATCCGAGTGATTCGGCTTGCTCTCGAAACCACATTGAACATGGCACGCCAGAACGTCCTCATTGTTTTCGTGAAATACCCTGAGCCGGGAAAGGTTAAAACCCGCCTCGCGCGGGACATCGGCAGGGAGGGAGCGACGGAGATATACAGGCTCATGGCGGAGCGTGTAGTCGAGAGAGTCTGCGCTTCAGTAAATTACGCAACTGCCCTGTTTTTCGATCCGTCCGAGAGGCAGGAGGATTTCCGGCGCTGGCTCGGAGGGGATAGAACGCTCATCCCACAGAGAGGAGAATCGCTGGGAGGCAGAATGGCGACGGCATTCAACGAAGTTTTTACATCCGGGGCACAGAGAGCCGTAATAATTGGCACGGACTGCCTCGGCGTATCGGAGGAGACGGTCGCACAGGCGCTTCGGAAATTGGACGTGGCAGATATCGTCATCGGCCCTGCGGAGGACGGCGGGTATTACCTACTTGGACTCAAATCTGCGCTACCCGCGATTTTTGACGGCATCGAGTGGAGCACAGAGCGGGTGTTTGCCCAGACCATCGAGAGGGTTCGAGACCTCGGACTGAGCTGCGCGCTACTGGACACTAAGCGGGATATTGACACCATCGCTGATATTGACGATGAGACTTTGAAAGAACTGAAGAAAATATCTATTTAAAGGAGAAGCGTATGAAGAGATTTATATCAGCCTCGGTAATTACAGTGATAATTTCTATTGCCGCCATCGCCTGTTCCAGTGAGAAAAGGGGGGAGTCGACTCCTAGCCCTACAGCCTCAACCGCTCTAAGCGGCAGGCTCGTTATCACCGGGTCAAGCACGGTCGCCCCCCTTGTCGGAGAAATTGCAAAGCGTTTTGAGGCCCAACATTCTGACGTTCGTATTGATGTACAGACAGGAGGCTCGTCCAGAGGAATCGCCGACGCCGCTCAAGGAACGGCGGACTTAGGCATGGCATCGCGCGGGCTTAAGGGCGAAGAGAGCGGTCTCGCGGAACATCCAATAGCTCTGGATGGGATTTCAATCATCGTTCACGCCGACAATCCGATATCGCAATTGACCGATGCCGAGATTATTGGCATCTACACCGGGAGAATCTCGAATTGGAAGGATGTCGGAGGCAACGATGCGCCGATAACCGTGGTCAATAAAGCCGAAGGACGAGCCACGCTAGAGCTTTTTGTGGGTTATTTTAAAATTAAAAATTCCGATATTAAAGCCTCTGTCGTCATCGGCGACAATGAGCAGGGCGTAAAAACCGTCGCCGGCAACCCCAATTCCATCGGATATGTGTCCATCGGCACGGCCGAATACGACGCAAAAATCGGAGTCCCGATAAAGCTCTTGCCAGTGGGCAGCATCGCTCCCACCCTCGAGAACGTGCAGAACGGCTCGTTTCCGATATCGCGTCCGCTCATTTTGGTTACCAAGCCCGCGCCGCAGGGACTTGCAAGAGAATTCATTGATTACGCGCAGTCTGAAGCGGTATATGACATAGTGAAGGAGCAGTATTTTGTCCCGATACCGAAGCGATAGAATCCTGATTTGGTCTCTGAGAGTATCAGCCGTTCTTGCGGGGATTATCGTTTTGCTGATAGCCGCATTTCTCGCGCTTGAATCTCTGCCCGCTCTGCGCAGCGTCGGCATCCTGAGGTTCTTTACTGACGACTCGTGGCATCCGGCGGAGGGGCTTTATAACCTCACCCCCATGCTCTGGGGAACGCTCTTTGCCATGGCGGGTTCTGTGCTAATAGCAACGCCGCTTGGGATAATCTCTGCCGTGTTTTGCCATTTCTACGCGCCCGCCTCAGTCGCCGGGGCGTATCGCAGGCTCATAGAACTGCTGGCGGGGATTCCGTCAGTGGTCTATGGATTTTGGGGGCTGGTGGCGCTTGTGCCGCTTATCGGGCGTATTGAGCCGCCGGGACCTAGCCTAGTTGCCGGGGTGATAATACTCACGATAATGATTCTGCCAACCATCGCGCTCACGGCGGATTCAAGCCTGGCAAACGTGCCGAAAGCCTATCTTCAGGGAGCCTCGGCGCTTGGGCTTTCCCGCTGGACTACGGTTAGGAGGATCATTTTCCCGGCGGCGAAATCCGGGCTTTTCACCGGAGTGATTCTGGAGACAGGGCGAGCAATAGGCGAGACAATGGCAGTGCTGATGGTCTGCGGCAACGTGGTTCAAACCCCAACGAGCCTGTTCGACCCCGTGCGCACGCTAACGGCAAATATCGCCCTTGAGATGGCTTACGCCGTAGGAGACCACCGCTCGGCGCTGTTCGTGAGCGGGCTTATTCTCACGGTGATTATTATCGGGCTTGTGGCGGCGGCAGAGTGGATAAGCCGGGGGAGGATTTATGAAGGGTAGAGAATCGGGCGGGGCAGGTCAATTTGCGCGCCGGACAAATAGGGCAGAAATCCCGTTCACGATACTCGTCTGGGCAGTGGCGATAGGCGTGAGCGCGGTTTTTTTCTGGATACTCGGGAATATCGTCTGGCACGGAGCGGGGCAGATTTCTTGGGAATTTCTGACCTCAGCCCCAACAAACGCCGGGCGCGGAGGGGGAATTGCGCCAATTCTCGTATCAACCTCGCTCATACTTGGGGTGTGCGTCTCGGTATCGCTCCCGATAGGGATTGGAACTGCCGTGATGCTCTCGGAGTTTACTTCGACACAGAGCCTCTTCGGGCGGCTGGTGAGGCGGAGCCTGGACGTTTTATCCGGCATCCCCTCGATAGTGTTCGGGCTATTTGGCAACGTGTTTTTCTCGAAGATTCTGGGGCTTGGATTCTCCATTCTCTCCGGCGGGCTAACTCTCGCCTGCATGGTGCTTCCCATACTCATCCGCGCCACTGAGGAGGGGTTTCGCTCCGCCCCTAATGAATACAGGACGACGGCGGCGGCGCTGGGACTATCGCGGACTACGACGATTTTGCGCTTGCTCCTTCCGGCGGCTCTTCCGGGTATTATGGTTGGGATGGCGCTGGGAATTGGCAGGGCTATTGCCGAGACCGCCGCGCTTATATTCACGAGCGGATACGTGGATAGAATGCCGCAGTCGATTCTCGATTCAGGACGCGCGCTTTCGATTCACATATTCGACCTCTCGATGAACGTAGCGGGGGGAAACAGCAGAGCCTACGCCTCGGCTCTAACGCTTGTGGCGGCACTGCTAATAATCAATTCGGCGGCGCAGATAATTGCAAGGCGCTGGCTCAGGAGGAGGATACCACTTATATGAAAAAAAAATCTGCGAACGGCGCGCCGGCGAGGCGCTTTCAATATGAACTGGAGGTTGTGTGCTGCGAGCCTCGCCCCTTCATCGAGACCGAGAACCTAACGCTCTGCTACAGGGGAAAGCGCGCCTTCGAGGACGTGAGCCTCAAAGTGAACAAGGGGTGCATTACGGCTCTCGTAGGGCCCTCGGGGTGCGGTAAATCGAGCTTTCTTATGAGCCTCAACCGCCTGAGCGACCTGATACCGGGATGCTCGGTCTCTGGGCGAATCCAAATCGGCGACCTAAATGTGCTACACCCAAAAACCGACACCACATCGCTGAGACTGCGCGTAGGGACGATATTTCAAAAACCTAACCCCTTTCCCCTCTCTATTTTAAATAACATTGCCCTTGCCCTCGGCGAACACGGAATCAAACACAAGCGCGATGTGAGCCGCATTGTCGAGAAATGCCTCGTTGACGTGGGGCTTTGGAACGAGGTAAAAGACCGACTGAGCGCCCCCGCCCTGTCGCTCTCAGGGGGACAGCAACAGAGGCTGTGCATCGCGCGCGCCATTGCGCTTGAGCCGGAGGCTCTGCTGCTCGACGAGCCATGCAGCGCGCTCGACCCCATCTCAAGCGCCGTGGTGGAGGATTTAATCGCGGGACTCAGGGGCAGGTACACGATACTCGCCGTAACCCATAACCTCGCTCAGGCAAGGAGGATTGCCGACCACGTGGCTCTATTCTGGGCGCAAAACGGGGGGGGCAGGCTCATCGAATTTGGAGCGGCAAAACAGATTTTTGAAGCCCCGCGAGAGGAACTCACGGCATCGTATATAAGCGGAGTGAGAGGGTAAGATATCATATTAAAGGAGGGACGGGATAATGAGAAAGAGGGTACAAAATGCAGTTGCGCTATTGGCTATGAGCGTAATTCTCGCTACATTCGCCGCGCTAAATTCGTCTGCTGAGGATATTCCGCAGCTCGATGCGTTTAAGCGGGAAATCGAAGAAATCCGCGCCGAGACCGAAAGGCAGATTCAAGAGATTCAAACCCTCAACCGCAGGCAAATCGAGGCACTTGAGGGGAAAATTAAGGCCCTAGAGGCAATCAACGCCCCCAAAGCCGAGCCTGCAAAGCCCCAGTGGACGGAAAAAGTCGAGGCGGGATATAAGGACGGGATTTTTATTAAGACCGATAACTTCAGCCTCAAATTCAATACCCTTTTTCAGGGGCAGTTTTTCGTCAATGATTTCGACAGCGAGAAAAACGCAGACCCCGACCCCAGAGCCTCTTTTCAGATAAGGCGGCTTAGGATATTCTTCACCGGAAACGGCTTCTATCCGTGGCTCAAATACACAATCCAATTAGACGCAGACAGGGGAAGCGGCTTCGGGCTACGAGACGCTCACCTCGACTTTGCCAGATACAGAGAGGCAACTCTCAGATTTGGACAGTACAAAGCGCCATTCCAGAGAGAGGAAATTAACGGGGACTCCCTGCTTCAATTCGCCGACCGCTCCATTGTGAATGAGGAATTTACCCTTGAGCGAGACATCGGCTTGACGCTCTACGGGATGCTCCTTGGCGACACGGTTGAATACCACGCCGGGGTGTTCAACGGCGCGGGCAGAAACGCGGCTCAGAATTTGGATGAGAATTTCCTATACGTGGCGCGGGCGGTGTTTAGCCCGTTCGGAGAGTATAAATACTCCCAGGGACACCTCGAAGACCCCAGCAAACCGCTTCTGGCTATAGGAGCGGCGGTTGCCGCAATACCGGATTTCAATCCCAGCTCAAGCGGGCAGGGAGAAGGAATTGGCAGCAGGGCGAACCTCGCCAGAGCCGTCCTCGACATAGACCCGGAAACAGTAGAAGCGGACGTGGTTCAGTTCACGGCAGACCTTGCGTTTAAATACGCGGGGTTCAGCGCAGAGGCGGAATACGACCTGCGCCGCATATCCCCCGATTCGGCAGACAGCGCGACGGGACACGGATTCAGAGGGCAAATCGGGTATTTAATCCTTCCGCCAAATGTTGATGTCGCCTTCAGATACGCCATAGTTGACCCGAACGGGGATATTTCAAACGACAAGAGGCAGGAATTCACGCCCTCTGTAAGCTACTACTTCTTCGGGCATCGCCTGAAACTCGTATCTGACTACTCGCTCCTCGTCGAGGACAACCCAAACGGAGGGAGTTTTAGAGACAACAGGTTTAGGATAGGAGCGCAGTTTCTGTTCTAGCGCAGATTGAGCGGCTGGGGGGAGGGAGTGAAAACTGATAGAAGTTGTCGATATACACGCCCTACGGGCCTTGCTCAACGATGACAACTAGGGACTTATCGCCGATGGCAAAGGCGATATTCACCCGTCCCTTAGCCGTAAACCGCTCTCCTTTTGCAGGGGGGGCTTTCTTGGCAATGACGAGAATCTCGCCCGTGTCGTCCCTGAGGGTGAAGTATCTGAAGCCAAAGAGGGATACAGACTCCGCCACAGCGCCTCGAACCGTAACGGTTTTGCCGTCGTATTCGCGGGGATTTTTTTGAATATCGCCGATGGCTGTCGAGCCGAGCAGGTCGCAGGAAATGAGCGTGAGCAAACCGGCGGCAAGCAAAACAAGGGCAATTAAATTGTCGCTGGGATAGTGTGTTTTCATAGAGATATACTCTACTTTCCGGCGATGAAAAAATCCACAGCAAACCCTGCCAGCCGAGGGAATCTAATCAAATGCGCTGAAAGGTGTTTATTCCCGCGGAATCTCCGTTAAACTTAAGCGAGGTCAAAATCCAATAATGAGAACCACCACAGCCGCTGTCATCCTAGTTTCCATATTTGCCGCCGCCGCCTTGCTTGCGTCCTGCGAGAAGAGCAAGACCGCCGGCTCGGACGCGACGACGCTTATGCTTGAGGATTTCTCTCTATTCTCCCTTGCCGGCAATAAATTAATCAAATCGGCGGACTTCAAAGGCAGGCCTGTCGTGATAAATTTCTGGGCCTCTTGGTGTGGGCCCTGCCGCGAGGAGATGCCGTTTTTCGAGAGGGTGTGGAATCAGCACAAGGACAAGGGGCTTATTTTTATCGGCATAGACACGCTCGACGACGTGAAAAGGGCTAGGGAATTCCTAAACGGTCTGCGCATCTCCTATCTAAATTTAGACGACTCCTCAGGGGAGATGTCAAGCAGATACGGCGTATCCGGGCTTCCTGTAACGCTGTTCATCAACCGCGAGGGCAAGGTGGCGGTGAAGTACATAGGCTCGTTCGTCGGCGAAAAGGGGGAGGCTGAGTTTCTGGGCTACCTTGAGGGGATAATGCAATGAGCGCCTCATCAGCCGAGATAAGCTGGATATTCGCCTTCCTTGCCGGGGTGGTGTCGTTCCTATCGCCCTGTGTGCTTCCGCTGATACCGGGATATATTTCAATGGTCTCGAAGCTCTCATTCGATGAGCTAAGGGATGAAAAATCCGAAGGCAGGGTCATGAAAATACTCATCCCAAGCCTCGTATTCGTGCTTGGGTTCTCGCTTGTGTTTATAACGCTCGGCGTGTCAGCGTCGTTTGCGGGGGGATTTTTAGCCCGCAATAAGATTCTACTGCTCAAGGTCTCAGGCGTGATAATCATCATATTTGGGCTATTCGTGATGGAGCTATTGAAAATCCCTCAGCTTTACCGGGAGCGCAGGCTTAATCTGCCGGAGACAAATCTCGGGCTTTTGGGGACGCTTTTTTTGGGAATCGCCTTTGGTTTCGGATGGACTCCGTGTGTCGGGCCCATTCTCGGCTCGATCCTGCTATACGCAAGCACGGCTGAGGGGGCGGGCAGAGGGGCGGCGCTTCTGTTTGTGTATTCAATGGGCTTGGGGCTTCCGTTTCTAATCACGGGGCTTGCCCTATCGCGCTCGCTTCGGGCGTTCGGCTGGATTAAGCGCCATTACGGGATATATAAGTACGCCGTCGGGGGAATCCTCGTCGCAGTGGGAGGGCTTATGGTTACAAACAACCTCTTCTATCTCAATATCTACGGGCAGAGGTTTCTCGACACTCTGGGGCTTGATTTCTGGAAGAGTTTTTAACCATAAGCCCTCCCACTGCGACGAGGATTCCCCCGACGGCGTACTTATATATCCCGTAATGGCGCTTAATCCAGCCGAACGCCCGAAGCGAGCGCGATAGGGCAAGCCCCGTGATT
>JBQTHB010000002.1:0-573721 GCA_052390235.1 Deltaproteobacteria bacterium
GTTCACGTCTGCGCCGGCGTAGGCAAGGGCCGTGTCCATCATCGTGAGTGTGCCGTCATTGGGGTTGAGCCTCAGGTTCTGCTCGGTGTTGCTGGTAACGCGGATTCTGTCCGGCACGGGGTTGAAATCAAACCCGAACGAAGTTCCCGCGAGCGTGAAAGCCCCTGCCGCTCCAACCTGGGTTACAGTTCCCGTTGGGATGTTGATGAGATATAGGCGGTTCGTGCTTCCAATACCGTAGAGCTGGCCCGTTGCTGGGCGGAAATCTATGCCTACAAGCGATTCGCGGGGCTGAAGCCCTTGGAGAAAGGTCGTTCCCAGTATCGTGCCGGGCGAAGAGCTGTCGAACCTCAATAAAATATTTCCGGGGGCGGCTATGGCAAAGACTGTAACAGTCGAGGCTCCATTATTGGCCAAGGCTATATTAGAGCCGAAAGCCCCGCTCACTAAAATCCCGAGAGCGGCTACAAGGGGCAGGAAGAGCTTTCCTGCGGAAGCGAAGAGCTGAAACGCCAAATTGCGAACTGTTCTCATGGTTACTACCTCCTGATGGGTTATTTGCTAGCGGCCGAGTGAGCCGCACTTTATAGACGAACTATAGACTTCTAAAACTATATTACAATAAAAATAGCTGAAATTCTCCGCCAGAGTTGCGGCCTAGCTCTTTTAATCGTTATGATAAGATATTAATATCTATATATCAGCTTCAATAGCTCATACGAATCGCCGTCAAATTTCAGATGAAGATTCTCCGCCGCCCCATCGGGATAGGATAGAGGCTTATAATTGAATCTGCTTGAAAGTTTAGTATCCTGACTCCGAGCTATATGGACAAAAAAACTCTAAGCAACGAAGACGCGTCCTTTATTCAGAGCATCTGCACGAGGAGCTTTGAAAGAGAAAGCGAGCTTGCAAATGACTGTTTCCTATACATCTGGGAGAAGCTCCACGAGGACGGCTCGAGAAGGATAAACGCATTCAGGGGGGACTCCAGTTTCCGCACCTTTCTCTACAGCGTAGCGAGCAAGCTCGTAATTGATTTCCGCCGCTCGCGATTCGGCTACAGGGTGCTTCCCAAGTATTTCGCCGAGTTCGATGAAATAAACCGCCGCGTTTTTAAATTGTTTATCTATCACAGGCTCGCCTCTGGCTGGATAGAGAACTCCATCTTGGCGGAGTTTAGGCTTTCCAGAGCCGAAGCCCAGAGGCGTGTCGAGGAGGTCGAAAATAGAATCCGCGAGAGCCGGGTGAGGTTTGACAACCCCCGCAATACCGAGCCGATATTCTTGCAAGAGTCCTCAGACACCGCGTTTGTGGATGGAAACGCCACCCCTGAGCAGAGGATTCTCAACGCTGAGCTCGAACGCAAGAGGGATAAAGTCGCCGACGCAGTAAATCAAAAACTAGACACGCTCGACCCTCAGGACGTTCTAATGCTCCGCCTATATTTCGAGCAGGGAATGAGCGCGAAGGAAATCTCGGCGGCTCTGCCCGGGGTTAGGGACAAAACCGTCTATAAGAGAGTGGAATTAACGCTGAGGCGACTGAGGAAACACCTCATAGACTGCGGAATCACCGACGAGGATATTAGGGAAATATTCGAGAGCATATAAAAAAAGACACCCGATGCGGATGCGTAAAGCCCCTGTTATTCCGGCTTTATTTTAAGCAATCCGTCGCTGTATAGGATGAGAATTAAATTCCCCGCCGCATCGCCCAACAACTGAGCCGGCTCTTCAATTGCTATCTGCGTGATTTCAGCCCCCTGCGGGAGCGCACCGGCAAGGGCGGATTTTATCCGGGCTTCGTCTCCATCCCTTATGATTTCGAGTAGCTCAGGGGTTAGAGCCATCTGTTTTACGGCGATGAGCTGTCCCCCCCTGACGACCTCTGCGCCCTCGTCTGCAATGAAATTTGGGAATTCGATATACACGCCGAAGCCGAGCGCGACGATTATCGCAGCCGTTACAGCGGCTGGGGTAATTGCGGAGGCGTTCCAAACTGAGGCAAATACCTTTCTCAAGCCGCTTTCCTTGGTCTCAAACCCCTGTATTCCAATTGGGATTGACAGGCGCTCCCTGCAGTCCCTACAGGAGGCAAAATGAGACACCAGAGCGTTCCTCCTGCCTCCATCGAGCCGTTGCTCCATATAAAGCGCGAATTCTTCATCGCCGGGGCATGGGGTTTTAACCTCTGCGCAGATTAGGGAATTTATAACCGCTCCAAGCCGGGTTTCCTCTCTTTCAAATTTCATTGTCTCTCCATAAAATTTAATCGCCCCAAGCCACTTATGCTATGAATTAGACGAAAAACCAAGGCGATTTTCCTCCCCTACCTCCAAGCCCCCAAAAGCACAAACGGCGCCCAGTAAAACGGCTGTCCGTATTTATCTGCCCTTCTGAGCATCTCGATTTGGGCTTTCCTCAGCGCTTCGTAGTCCCCTCCGGCGCGCCTCGATTTCAAATTCCCGTAGAAATCCCTCATCACCTCAAACGTCGCCCTGTCGTCCACTCTCCACAGCGTGGCAATGACCGAAGGCGCTCCAGCCGCGCTGAATGCCGCCGCTATGCTGTTTAGCTCCGCCCCAGTCGGATTGGCTTCGTTCTCGTCTATCGCCGCCTCGCAAGCCGAAAGCACTACTAGCTTTGTCCGCTCCGCAGGGGCAAGCCCGGCGATGTCTGAGAGCGTGAGGCTTCCCGACCCCAAAGGGGCGAGCAGAATCGAAGGCTCGTCCTGAATCAGCCCGTGGGCGGCGAGATGAATAATTTCGTGTTTCCCCCAACTCTGCCGGAAGTTGTCTTTTGTAGCCTCTTTCTTAATAAACACTGAGGCGCTCGGAAACTCTCTTTTTATGGACAAAACCTCCTGCTCGGAGTACGGAAGCGCTAAATCCGGCTCTCCTAAGTCGGGATTGCCGAACGCGGCTACTGCGTCCAACTCGGCATTGCCGGAGGCAGTCGCTATCGAACCTAAATGCTCAGCCGACGCCGACACGAGATAGACGACACTCTTTGTCTCGATGAGGAATTCAATCCTCCCCCTCCCGGATTCTCTCCCAAGCGCGTGGAAAGGCAGATAGTGAAGCGAGCCGAAGGGGATAACGGCGACCGTATCGGCATCGGCGATTTCCTCCTCCACAGGAGCTATTAAATATTTGTAGAGGAGCACTGATACCTGCGCCAATTTGGACTCGCCCTCCAATCCGCCGGTCGGAGCGAACCGCTCATGGCGAATCAGCCATCTGAAGCGCGATACCAGAGAATTGAGTTCCGCCTTGGTTATCGAGACTTCTTTTACAGACGCGTGCCGGTTATCAATGAGGAAAACGTAGGTCGCATTGTCCGTAACGAAGTACTCTATAAAAACAGTTTTTGGAGGGATTTTTTTCATATCCAGAGCGAGAAAACTCCCCGGATTTATGCTCAGTAGCCTGTATATTTGAGGGAATTCAGATTTAAGGCGTGCGGCGGCGGTTTTGAACTCGGCTCTGGTGTCGGCGAGGGTTTTGGCGATATTGCCAATCTTCTCAAGGCTCGGATAGTCCTTTGAGTTCTCTTTGAGAAGCTCCACGCTGAG
Source organism: Deltaproteobacteria bacterium (assembly GCA_052390235.1). Lineage (GTDB taxonomy): Bacteria > Desulfobacterota_D > UBA1144 > Nemesobacterales > CSP1-2 > JBQTHB01. The sequence goes on from JBQTHB010000002.1 coordinate 3,577, forward strand.
GGACGCCTCTTTGCGCGAGAGATTATTATACGCGCCGGCTAGCCCCCTTGTTCGTTCATCTAAACCCTCGATGCCGCCTTTGAGGAAATTGTCTCTTAGGATTTTTGATTTGCTCCTCTCGATATACTCAAGGGCTTCGAGGGTTTTCCCGCGCCGAATTAGAAGGGATACCAGCCTCTCATAGGTTTTAATGTTCGCATCGGTAAAGAAGTTGCGGGCGTCGCTTCCTCCGGCAACGTCTTCGCGCACCGACTCCAGCGCTTCCACGGCTTCTGCGTATCCCGCCTCGGCTGAGTCCAAATCCCCGCCGCCTTCGTATGACTCGCCCTGCCCGAGGAGCGATGCCGCAAGCCACTCGCGGTCTCCGAGTTCTCGGTAAATTGCCGAGGCTTTGGCGAAACTCTCCGCCGCTCCGCTCCAGTTCTTCTCTCCCATCTGGGCGTTGCCGATGTTGCCCAGGCTACGCGCGGCGCCGTGCCTGAATCCTATCTCTTGCGATAGCGTCTGAGAGAGCCTAAAAAGGCGAGTGGCTTCCTCAGCGTCTCCTTGCGCTAATCTGACTTCGCCGATGTAGCCCAGGGCGACGGCTTGGGCGAGCTTATTGCCCGCGCGCTCGGCGACCCCAAGGGATTCATTAAAATACCGGAGAGCCTCGTCGAGCCGCCCCATGCTCCTGTGCGCTTCTCCGATGCTTGCGATGGTGAGGGCGGTTTTCCCCTCATCGCCCTGGAATTCGTTGATTTCGCGCGCCCTTTGGTAGTTGTCAATGGCTTCGGGGAGTTTGCCCTGCTCGCGATAGACGGATGCGGTGAGGGCTAGGGCGTCTGCGGTGAGAGCGGCGTCGAGGGCGGCGTTGGATGCGTCGAGGGCGCTCTTGAGGGTTTCTATGGATTTTTTATAGTTTCTCTGATTATGATAAATTGCGCCGAGGTTTATGAGGGTTTTTGCCTTCTGCGCGGGGTCGTTGATTTCATCGGCGATGGATAGGTATCCGGCGAGTAGCGCCTCTGCCTCTCTGTATCTGCCTAGGTAGGATAGCAAATTGGCGGCGTTATTTAAATTGTGCGCCTCCCCTGATTTATCGTACTCCCTCTGGATGGCGATGGCTTGGTTGAAATAGCCTAGGGCGTCTTCGTACCTGCCGATGTCCGAGTGGATTTTCCCGATATAGCTCAGGTTCGCGGCGGCGGCTTTTTCGGCCTTGATGGTTTTATTGATTTCAAGGGCTTTTTGGTAGTAATCGAGGGCGGCTCGGTTGTTATTTTTCTGGATAAGACCGAACCCTCCGGCGGCGATTATCTCGGCGATTTTCCCTTTGTCCTCTGGGGAGAGGGATTTCGCTTCGCCCTCGGATAATTTCTCCAGCGCCTCGGCGTATCTCCCTCCGTCGTAGAGCTTGACTGCCCGCCGAATATGCGCCGCAGAGGTCTGGTCTTGGATTTTAACGTCCTGCTTTGCTCCAACGGCGCACCCCAACGTCCACAGGGTTAGAGCTATTAAGAGCGCTAAGGCGCGGCGAGGTATCTGCATCTTTTCACCTACTCGAAACTCTCGGCTCTGACATCTACCGATACTATTACCACCCCTGCGGCGATGTCTATGACCGAGACGCTTCCGCTAACGGAATTCGCCGTGTAAGCCTTAGCCCCGTCCGGCGTTACGGCTACGTCTATCGGGCCCCGTCCGACCTCAAGGGTTGCGGCTACGCTCTCATCAGCGGCGTTTATCACTGACACGCTCGCGCTAAAGAAATTGGGAACTACTATCACCCCCCCGTCGGGCGTTGCGGCTAGGTCAAGGGGTCTTGAGCCTACGCGGATTCTACTGACCACGGTGTTTGTCTCCACGCTCACTACAGACACGCTACTTCCCGTTTCGAGGAAGAAGGATTTATCGCCTGGGCTTGCGACAAAAATCCTCGATGGCGTGATTTCGATGAATCCGGGCCCTGGTCCCACGCCCTCTACCGTGGCAGTAACCTCGTCCGTCGCCGCGTCAATTACAGAGAGCGAGTTGCTCAGGAAATTGGCGGTATAAACCCTGGTTCCATCCCCGCTTATAGCCAAATCAAGGGGGCGCAGTCCCACGGTTATCGTGGCTTCCACTGTGTTTGTCGAGGCGGCGATTACCGAAACCGTGTTGTCGGGGACGGCGTTTGTGCCGAGATTCGACACATAGATTTTCCCCCCGTCCGGGGTGATTGCGGCGCGTATCGGGCGAATTCCGACCGGGATGACGGCTATGACAGCATCCGTAGCCACATCAATTGCCAAAACGCTGTTGCTTGAGAAATTAACACAGTACAGAGTCCCCCCGTCGGGTGAGATGGCCAAATCCACCGGACGAATTCCGACTGGGATGACGGCAGAGACCTCGTCCGTAGCCACGTCGATTACCGAAATTGTGTTCTCCGCTTGGTTCGCAGCGTAAATTTTTGCCCCATCGGGAGTTGCGGCGAGGCTTACCGGGCGCTCTCCCACGGGGATTTCGGCAACTAGGTTGTCAGTGGCTGAATCTATGACGGATACGGTGTTTATGCCGGAGTTGGCTGTATAGACTTTCGCTCCGTCGGGGGTTAGGGCGATGTTAGCCGGGCCCGGGCCTCGTATCGGAATCCTGCCAACGACCCGGTCAACCGAGGTGTCTATTACCGAGACCGTATCGGGGCTTGCCACATACACTCGTAAACTATCGGGGGAGATAAAAACCGCCACGGGCCTATCTTCGACGGCGATAGTTTCTGTAACCTGATTAGCGGCCGTTGCCACTACGGATACCACTCCCGGATTGGAACTGCCGGAATTCACAGCGTAGAGCTTGGCGCTATCCCCAGTAATGACAATTCCGAGCGGAGCAAGCCCTACATTTATTGTGGCGGCGAGGGCGTTAGCGGATACGTCAATGACCGAAAGCGTGCTTCCGGGCTGAGCGCTACTTCCCGAATTCGCCACGTAAGCGCTTGCGCCGTCGGGCGATATGGCGATGTTGATTGGGCCCACGCCTACAGGAATCATGCCGATGGTCTGGTTGTTTATGCCGGATATTACTGATACAGAGTTGCCGAGGGCGTTTGCTACGAATACTTTTTCGCCGTCAGGGGTTACGGCTACAGCCGCGGGCAAAAGCCCTACGACCGCAAAGGCAATGAGCGTGTCCGCGCGCCCGTCAATAATTGATACCGTGGTTCCGGGGGTTGCCTGGGCGCCCGAATTGACCGCATAGACCTTTGCGCCGTCCGGGGAGATGGCTACATTTGTGGGCCCTTCGCCAACCGGTATAACGGCTATCACCTGGTTTATTGGCGTGCCGATAACTGACACGGAGTTGCCGACAGTATTTGCCACATAAGCCTTAGAACCGTCGGGCGATATGGCGATTCCGGCGGGACTCAACCCTACGACTATAGTGGCGACGACCCTATCCGAGGCGGTATCAATCACGGATACGGTTCTGCCGGGGTTTTGAGGGGAGCCTGAATTAACTACAAAGACTCTCCCCCCGTCAGGGGTTATCGCGATGTTAGAGGGTCCCCCCTCGACATCTAAAATAGCGGATACCTCGTTGGTCAGGGTATTGACCACCGAGACGCTATTATTCAGCCTGTCGGTGGCGTAGAATTTTGAGCCGTCTCTCGTGATGGCTACGGCTTGAATACTGGCGTCGAACCGCAGAATCAGAGCGGGCCCGGGAATAATTATAGGAGCAATTATCGGAAGCACATTGGAAGCGACGCCTAGCAATCCGAGCAGCGTAGAGACGGCGCAGGAGCAGAGGGCGAGGCACAGGACGCCGAATCTCTTCGGAGTCAACCACGACGCCGGCTCGGATGAGGATTTATTCATGAGGGCGCGACCTTCTGCGGTGAACTATCATAGCAGCACTCCTATCATAACACTATCCGCGCTCTAGGGATATGCCCCGGGCCGGATAACCCCCGCTCGCAATCGCCCGGGGACGGATTCCTGCCGAGGCATCTACTACGAAACTAATATGCGCAGACTACAGTTAGACGAAAAGTCCCGTAAAGTTTGCCGGGTCTGCCTACCGCGCCCGGATTTTAGCTTTACACGGGCGGCTCGCGGGGCTAACCTTAGAGGTAAATCCCTGCGCTTTGGAGAATTCTGGGGAGAAATTAAGGAGAAATAATGCGAGCTAAAATTCTATCTGCCTTACTAATGTCCATCCTGATTCCCGCTCACCTGGCGCTCTCTGACCCGCTGACGAGCGATAGAGGCGATATGCCGGTTATCGCCGCCATGGAAGCCGAACTCCTGCGCTCATCAAAGAAGCTCAGGCTCGAAGGATATGAAAATCCCTATTTTATCAGCTATCAAATCAAAGATAACTCCTACTACTCGGTCAAAGGGAAATTCGGCGCCATCGTAACCTCCGACGGCAACCGCACGAGGCGGCTTTTCGTTGATGTCCGCGTGGGCGACTATGAATTTGATAACTCGATAATGGGAAAATCGGGCGGCAGAGTTCCTTTTTTCGACGCCTCCTACGCCCCTCTCGGCAACGATGATGAGGCTATAAGGACGGCTCTTTGGCAGGTAACCGACTACGCCTATAAACAGGCTCTGACCCAATACCTCAATAAGAAGGCGAGTTTCGTAGAGAAAGCCAAAAAAGCCGCCGCCGCGAGCTTCTCCGCCGAGCTTCCCTATGTTCAATTCGACAATGAGCTGAACCTCGTGTTCGATGCCGAGGACTGGGAGGCGAGAATCCGCGAAATCTCGGCGGTTTTCAAAGACTACGGCGATTTAATTGACGCAAGTGTCGGCATCACGGCCCAAAAAGAGACCACTTACTTCGTCAACACCGAAGGGGCGCGCCAAATCCGGGACGAGATTCTCTACTCCATAGACTCCCAAGTGTTGACCAGGGCTGAGGACGGAAGCCCGATAAAGAACTATAGAAACCTCTACTATCTATCCCCCCAGGACGTGCCTTCGGTTGAAGCGATAAAATCTAAAGTGCGGCGGCTCGTGGAAGAGACCCTTAGCATCAGGCAGGCTGAGGTCATATCCCCGGTGAATGTTCCCGCGATACTTGAACCTGAGGCGGCGGGAGTGGTATTTCACGAAGCCGTGGGACACAGGCTCGAAGGGGAGCGACAGATTGACGACAAAGAGGGGCAGACCTTTAAAGAGCGCGTCGGGGAGATAATAATTCCGCCCTTTCTCTCGATAGTTGACGACCCCACGATGAGGAGATTCAACGAAACCGGTCTTATGGGGTACTACTCCTTCGACGACCAGGGGATTCCGGGGCAGAGAACTATTCTCGTTGAAAATGGGGTGCTGAGGAATTTTCTACTCTCCAGAACGCCGATAGAGGGCTTTAATAAATCCAACGGACACGGCAGGGCGTCAGTCGGGCGCGCGCCTATGGCGAGGATGAGCAATTTGACCATAACATCCAATAGGCAGCGCGCGAAGGGGAAACTCAAGGAACTGCTGATTGAGGAAATAAAGCGGCAGAAAAAACCATTTGGACTCATAATCAAGCGTATGCAAGGGGGCGAAACCAACACCTCTTCGTACGATTTTCAAGCCTTCAAAGCCACCCCTCTTCTAGTTTATAAGGTTGACCCCAAGACCGGAGAGGAGATACTCGTAAGAGGGGTAGAGGTGGTTGGCACTCCGCTGGTAACTATAAATAAAATCATCGCAACCGGCGACGACTATTCGATTTTCAACGGCTTCTGCGGGGCGGAATCCGGTTATGTGCCGGTGTCAACCGTAGCCCCCAGCGTGCTGATTTCGGAAATCGAACTCCAGAGAATCTCGGACGGAAAAGAGAAGCTCCCCATACTTGCCCCGCCCTACCTCGGCGCGGAGTGATGGGTCATTAATATATACGCGCTCGGCAGATGCGGACGGCTGAGTGGAATCTTATTACGGAGTAACGTAGTTAGTTCTGAGAAATAAATACGCCGCCCAGCCGTTAATCAGCGCCGAGATGGCAAAAAGAGCGATTTCGCTCGCCGTGAGTCTCTTCGGACTGCTCTCCAGTATTATGAGATACATCCACGGCAGAAGCACCATTGCATAGCGGTAGGACACCTGCCAGCCCCCCGGATTTCCGTGTATCCACAGTATAAATGTGAGAATTAGAACCGCCGCCCATGCCGTAGCTTTTAAGGCTCTATCCGCCCCGCCCCGCCGAAATAACAGAAACAGCGCCGGGCTTGCCATGAAAATAGAGCCGCCGAACCCAGTAGGCACGTAATAGGGATATTCGGCAAGGCGTTTCCACCCCTGAAAGAGCATCTCTTTGGCGTTAAGCGGTATCGCCGATAGAGAAAATATGCCGCCGCTGTACCAAGGCTCGCTCAGCACGCCGGGGATTCTCGCGTAGCCGAAATCGAATGGGGACTCAAAACGGGCGTAATTATAGGCGAGAGTCGCAGCGCCTAGGGCAAATGGCAGGGCGGAAAATGCGGCAATCCGCCCGAGCTGTTTTGGAATATCTACGACAGAGCGGACGCGCCCCCGGAGCAATAGATAAAAGAAAATAGGGAATAGGGCTATAATCTCCGTGCGATTGCCGAATCCGACGGCGAAAAAAAATCCTGCCAAGAAGGGTTTTTGGCGCACAAGCAGAAAATACAGCGCCCCCGCCTCTCCGAGTACCGCGAACCCCAGCGCAATATGCCATGCGCCGCCAAATGCGAGATTCGCCCACGTCCAAGTGCCAAGTAGCGGAAAAAGCGATAAAACGGCGCGTTTTGAGGGGGTCAATTCATATCTGCCAGCGAGCGCGAAAAAGAACGCCGCCGATAAAGCCGCTACCGTTGCCACAATAGCCGCGGCGGGAAACCCGTTAATAACCCCTATCATCTGTAGAGCGGCGGCAGGGATAACGCTCAGCACAGCTCCGAGTGGAAAAACCGAATAATATAATCCGTTGTGCGGCACCATCTCGCTCAGCCACGACGGCGGCTGTTCGGCGACTCCTAAGTTTCCGTTGAGCAGGGCGAGGGCAATACGAGAGGTGTAGTCATAAAAATGCCCGGGGTTCGGATTGGTAAAGTAATATATAATCCCAGCGGCGGCGGCAATTGCGAGCGGCGGAAGCGATTTTGTTATTTTACACTTTCTTGGATTTGGCATTGGCTGAAACGGAGAGATTTGTGTCCGTCTTTTGTGGGATTGGGGTGTCTGCGTATGACCATCGTAAAGCACGCGGGACGGGATGTCAAGCCGTCTGAATGCGTTGGCGCGGCGAGGGGAAATTGATTAATTTTCTCAAAAAATATATAGCACCAAAATCGGATGAAATTTATATTTGAATCTGCAATCTTTAGTGGCTTGACAAATAATCGCCAAAGCTGATACACTTAAACGAACCCGCGTATATTCTATAGAAAATCAAAAGGAGGTAGATTAAGAATATGAACCTGCAGAAATTAATCTCCTTATTCCTAGTTTTTTTAATTATGAATCTCGAAGTTCACGCCGCGTCCATTCTTGGGAAGGTGGCGGTCTATACTGGCCCGTCTAAATCCGAGATAGTCCCTTTAATCTCCGGCAATAAGATGAGCTATCAGCACAAGACTCTCGTTAGGATTAACGGCGGCACATTGGTTGCCGATGCCGGAACGGTGTTTGAGGCTCTCGACGAGGGGGATAGAATAACCTTTAAAATCGAGCGCGGCAGCCTTTATCTGCGTGTTGCTCCTGAGAAAGGCAGGGTTGCCGTCAGAACCCCCCTGGGCGATGTAACCTCTCCGGCGGTTGCCTTGGCGTCGAACTCCGTTGTGTCGGGCGAGGTTATCGTAAGCGGCAAGCAGACAACAATAGAGGTCTCTGAAGGCACTCTGGAACTCACTCCCTCCAGAAACGGCGTGAGTGTGGTGAAGTTTAATGAAGGCAAATCCGAGAGAGTCGCCCCAAGAGGCGGAGTTATAAAAATATCGGAAGGGGATAGGATAGTCGTTGCGCAGGCAGGGCTAGACGAGGTCGCAGGCGCTGATTTGTCCGGCTTGATAAATCAGACTGGCGTGGCTGTCGGGTCTCTGAATCCGAGCGGGAGCGTTCAGGTAGGCGATAAAACCTACAGCGCGGCGGTTGTAAATAAAAACCTCAAGGTTGTAAAGGCGAATCTGCCGAGCGGCACTGCGGTGAGAGTCATAGGGGCTAGGGATTTGCTCCTTCTGGTCGTCCCAATTGAAGCCGCCGCTGGAGAGGTCTTCGGCTTGGGAAATGCGGCGCTCATTCCCTTTTATGTTGGCGGAATACTGGCGTGCTTTCTCCCTAGAAAGGGCCGTCTGTTCGGTATCATAGCCTGCGATGACGACGACGATGACGAAGAGGCAAGCCCTATACGGAGATAATAACCCTTCGGGACAGCAGTTTATTATGAATTTGAGATATAAAACAGAAATATGTCATTCCATACCCTTAATATTTATATTTTCGCTTCTCATAGCCGGCTGCGGCGGGGGAAGGGGCGTTAGTTCGTCTTCCACTTCGCTTGCGAAAATACAGACCTCTCAAGAAGTTAACGAACTCAACACTAAAATCCTCTTGCAGGGGTCAGGCTCTCCGGCGTCTCCGGCGGATTATTTAATCGGCCCGGCGGATTTGCTCGAGGTGAAGGTGTTTGAATCCGACAGGCTTACGGCTACCTCCAGAGTAAGCTCAAGGGGGGATATAACGCTTCCGCTTCTAGGCAGCGTCGCCGTTGACGGGCTTACCGCCAGAGAAGCCGAGCAGAAAGTCGAGGATTTATTAAGGCGAGGCCGCTATATAAACGATCCTCACGTGAGCGTGTTTCTAAAGGAGAACCGCAGCAAGCTCGTCTCCGTCGTGGGATACGTCGCCGCTCCCGGAACCTATGACCTCCTTGGCAAACAGACCATCTTAGATATTCTCGCGGCTGCCAAAGGGCTCAGAGATAACGCAGGCTCGTCGGTCTATATTACCAGAGCCAACGGCGCCGATGGGCAAAGAGAGGCTTTCGTGGTTGACCTTGACCAATTGCTCGTCAAGGGAAATACAGACATCAATCTCGCTCTCAAAGCGGGGGACGTTATTTATATCCCCGAAGCGGGAACTATCTTCGTTGAGGGCGCGGTAAAAAGGCCCGGCTCCTATCCGATAAAGGGAACAACGACTGTGAGCCAAAGCATAGCAATAGCCGGCGGAAAGGCAGGATTTGCGGGTAACGGTGTCGAGTTGGTTCGATATTTGGGCAATGGAAGAAGAGAGGTTGTCCAACTCGATTTGGGTAGCATTCAAAACGGTGAGACCGAAGACCCCATATTAAAAGACAGAGACGCGATAGTTCTCAGCGCCAGCACGGCAAAAAGGGTACTCTACGGGCTTCGCCTCAACTTTCTATTGGGGCTCATAGGCGTTGGGTATTCCCCGCCGGAAACGCTTCAAACTCAGTAGTGATTTTCTTCTGGAGATTCTTGACTTGGAAGACAATGACGACAGACGCCTACCGCCTTCGGGTAGAAAAGGGATGGAGCTCAAACAACGGGACGATTATTCCCTCTCCACCGAAATCAGAAGAGAGTACTTTGACCCCTCGGTTGAAGAAGATTTAAATATCCGCGATTACCTAGATGTTATTATCAGGCAGAAGTGGCTCGTATTGACCTGCCTTGTGATTTCTCTGGTCGTCGGAATCGTCCTGACTCTAAAGTCCGAGAAGCTCTTTCGAGCCATTGCCACTATAGAAATCGCCCCCGAAACCCCGAAAATAACCTCGTTTGAAGAGATAGGCTCTCGCACCGTGGATATTAGAGAGTTCTACGAAACTCAATACAGGCTTATTAAGAGCAAGTACCTTGCCAGAGACGTTATGGACGCTCTGTCTTTGGACTCCGACCCGTTGTTTGTCGGGTCTAAGTCCAACGGCGTTCTATCCTCGATAAAGAGTAAATTCTCCTCTCCTCAATCAACCGAAGATACTCAAAAATCCCTTGAACTGATGACTCAAAAGGAGCAAATTGCAAGGGAGGAGGGGCTGATTCAATTTTTCCTCTCCCGCCTCAACGTAGTGCCGGACACTGGCTCAAGGCTCGTACAAATTGCCTTTGATAGCCCTTACCCGGAGATTGCCGCAAAAACCGCCAATACCGTCGTGGATAGGTATATCGAATGGATTTTAGAGAGAAAACTAGGCACCACAAAGGGCGCGAGGCAGTTCCTCGAGAGGCAGATTGAGCAGTCTAAAGTGAAACTTGAGCAGTCCGAAGAGGATCTGGGCAAGTTCGCAAAGAGCGTGGATATAGTATCCCTCGATAGGGACCTGAACTTGGTATTTAAACAACTCGCCGAGCTCAACGACTCGCTTGCCAAAGCCGAAACCGACAGGCTCTCCAAGGAGGCTCTCTACGGGCAGATTCAGTCGGGCAGTTTTGATTATCTCCCTCAGATACTCAACGACCCGGCGACTCAGGGCTTAAACGCCGAATATGCAAAACTCAAGGGGCAGTACGATAATCTGGCAGTCGTCTATGGCCCAAATTTCCCGGAATTGAAGCAAATTGCGGCGCAAATCGGCAGAGTGGAGTCCGAGATTGAGAAGCGCAAACTCTCGGCCGCCGAGGGGATTAAAAAAGATTATGAAACGGCAGTACAAAGGGAGCGAATCCTAAGGCAGAGAAACGACCAGCAAAAGCTAGCCGCCGCCGACCAAAACGAAAAAGCCATACAGTATAAAATTATTGAAAGAGAGGTCAATACAAATAAAGAAATCTACGACAACCTCTTGCAGAAATTAAAAGAAACCGAGGTAACGGCGGATATTAGGGCTACAAACGTTCAAGTCGTGGATTATGCCTTCCCCCCGCTCGTGCCTTATAAGCCAGATGTAAAATACAACCTCCTCTATTCGATAATTATCGGACTTATGTCTGGCATCGCGCTGTGCTTCGTGCTTGAGCAGTTTAACACCACAATAAAGGACGAAGACGAAATCAAGCGCCGATTTGCCGCGCTACCCTTCTTAGGCACCGTGCCGCTTAGAGCAGACGGAGACCGCGGGGCAATTGAAAAAACCGTTCATATAAACCCGCGCTCAATAATTTCTGAAGCCTTCCGCGTCATCAGAACCTCAATTCTATACTCCTCACCGAACCACCCCCCGCGATCAATTCTCGTAACCAGCACCCAGCCCATGGAGGGGAAAACCACCTCGGCCTCAAATCTGTCTCTAGCCATGGTTCAATCTGGGCTTCGAGTCGTGCTGATAGACGGCGACATGAGAAGGCCGAGGATACATAAAATTTTCTTCAGCAACGCTCCCAACGCCATCGGGCTTAGCAGTTATCTCGTGGGTAAAATTGAGCTTAAGGACGTAGTTGCCCCCTCTGGCATAGAGGGCTTAAGCATTATCTCCTCAGGTCCCATCCCCCCGAATCCCGCCGAGCTTCTAGGCTCGAAGAGAATGGTGGATATGATTGCCGCTCTCCTAGAAGAGTTCGACCACGTAATTATTGACGCCCCTCCGGTGCTGGCATTTGCCGACTCTAGGCTTCTTGCAAGCGCAGTTGACGGAGTGCTAATTGTAACCAGCGTGGGCATTACGCAGAAGCAGTGGCTCAAAACGTGTATAGAGGATATTATCAAAGTAAGGGGCAGAATTATCGGAGCCATCGTCAACAGATTTGAATCGGGGCGCAGTAAGTACGGATACGGATATTACTACTACTACGGCGAGGGAGACGAGAGGAAGCGGAAGAAGAAATTCTCCCCTACCGCAAAGGTTGACCCCGATAACTTCCACATTGCCTCGGATATGAAAAAGAGGATGCAGAAAGGCAGAGGAAAACTCGCCTCCTTCTTCAATAACCGCAGAGACGGGCAAACCTAATTGCCATTATCGAGCGGCGAATTTACAATCCCGCATCGAAAGTGTAAATTAGAATAAAATCGAACCCCTAGGGAGCGCGAGATGAAGATAAGCTCGGATGATATACTAAGACAGGACTTCAGCACCAAGGCTTTTGGATTCAGCAAAGAAGAGGTTATGTCTTTTCTCGAAATAGTAAGCGCCGAGTACGAAGAACTCGTCAGCGAAAACGCGCTTCTAAAAAAGCAACTCGGAGAAAAAAATACCCAAATTCAGCTTCTCGACGAGAGCAAAGCCGAGATAAAAGACATCCTAAACACCCTCCGCCAGTTCAGTAAAGAATCCCTTGAGGTTGCCCACACAAACACCCTCCTTGACCAGCAACTCATTAAAAAAGACGAGGAAATTATAAAATCCATTAGCGGAGATGTAGGGGCCGAGCTAAAGAGACTGCTCGCCGGGATTCAATCCCTCAAAGAACTCTACGATGCCAGATTGAAAGAGGATAAATTACTCAACAAAGGGGATTTGGAGCGATTTGTCTCGACTGTCCAGATAATTAAAGAGCAGGAATTCAAAAAAATCGAAGCCGAAGCCGCCTCAATCGTAAAAGATGCAAAGCAGAGGGGCGAAGAGGTGATTAAAGAAGCCACCTCCCACGCCGATAAAATAAGGGAGCAAGCCGCCCCAATTGTGCATCAGGCAAAGCAGAAAGCCGAAGAGGTAATAAGAGAAGCCCTTGAACTGGCGTCTAGGAAAAAAGAGGAGTCCGCCCTGCTTGCGAATCAGACTCAGCAGAGGTCCGACGAGATGCTCCGCGACGCCGAGAGGGCGAAAGAGAGCGCCGTATCAATCGTCGCCGAGGCGCATCAGAGAGCCGATGAACTAGTTAGAGAAGCGCAGAGAGAGTCCGAGAGAGTACAGGAAGACGCCTCGCATATAGTCAAAAAATCCCAGCAGCGCTCCGAGCTAATAGTCCAGGAGGCTGAAGAAGAGGCGTCCCGCATACGCTCGGCTTTCGCTGAGATTAAAAAACAGCACCAGTTCTTCAAAGACAGAATGAAAGAGGTCATCGAGCTGCAGCTCCAGATTTTAGGCTCTCCGGGCGGCGCGGGGGGGGCAGGAGCGGTCTTGCCCACTCCAATTGAAGACGCGCTCGGCAAAGAACCTAGTCCATGGATGGCGCCAAGCGAGCAACGCAAAAACTAGGGCGTCAATCTCTCGCTTCTGCGGGCTTATAGCGCGCGCTGTCTGATGAGAGCCGGGCGGGGCGGAGGCAGGGGGGGCGAACATTCTCTGGGTTTTGAGATGCCACAATTGCCGGAGTTAGGTAGCCGGAACACTAGACAATGGATTTCGGGATTAATTTATGAAAACCCTTGGCTTAGCCTCTAAGTTTGCTCCTCAGTTGCTTCTCCTCGCCGTATCCCTGTTTTTTATATTCAATATCGCCCGCTATCTTCCCCCCATCCTCGGCGACCAGGCCGATATAGGCTCTCTGGAAAAGGGCGTCTATTATAATCCGAGCGACGCCGAGTTGCACTCCCAATTGGCAAATATCTACTCGCTCCTGATGATAGCAGGAGACGACAGGGTGAAGTCTCTCTATGAGACCTCGCTTATGCTCAGCCCCCTTATGTCCTCATCGTGGCTAGGGCTTTCGGAACTGCTTTTTGAGCAGGGAGATAGTGATAAAGCCGTTATAGCCCTAAAGCGCGGGCTTTCAATGATACCTGCCTCGATAGGGCGTCTGTGGGAGGCATCGATGCTCGCGCTCCGCCTGGATGAGAGGGCTCTGGCTGTGGATGGGCTTCGGCTCGTAGCCAAATCCGACCCGGAGAGAAGGGAAAGGGTGTTTGATATTTCATGGCAGCTAATAGGGGATTCCAGATTTATACTTAATGAGATTGTGAGCGATGAAATATTGCCGGATTACTTAAATTATCTCGCTAGAAGGGACAAAATTGTGGAGGCCCTTGCGGTTTGGAAGAGAATTGAAAAGGCAAAAATTCCGGTTTCGGATAATTTTGCCTTTAGCTACATGGAGCTATTGGTGAGAAAAAATAGCGTGTCCGAAGCCTATTCGGTTTGGACGGCGAGGTTTGGTCTGCCGGACGCCGATACGCTTGTTTGGAACGGGGGGTTCGAGAGAGACCCTCTCGGCGGGGGGTTTGATTGGCAGATTTCAAGGGTGGACGGGGCGAGGGTTGACTTCTCATGGCTCAAGAAATCCTCCGGCAATAAGTCCCTCAGGCTCAGATTTGACGGCAATCACAACGTTGACTTCTATCACGTGTTTCAGTTTGTTCCTGTAAAACCTGGGGCGGATTACCTGCTCTCTTCCCGAATATCCACTGATGGGGTTACGACGAGGAACGGCTTGGGGTGGGAGGTCGTCTGCTTTCCCGCGTTTAGCTTGTTTAAATCCTCCGCTACTGTCGTTGGAACGACCGATTGGGAGGAACTGGAGCTTAATTTCCGCGCCCCTTCGGATTGCAGGTCGGTTGTCGTAAGGCTTAGGCGTTTCCCCAGCGACAGGATTGACCGCAACATCGCGGGAATGGCGTGGGTGGACGATGTGAAATTGGTACGACTCAAGGCGGCTCAAGATGCTCGTAGTGGAAACTAAGGTATATGAAAAGGTAATCCTCCAAATTATCAACGCCGAGGATATGAGAAAGCTCGTAAAGGAGTTTCTCAAGGATAGGTTTTTCTTCTACTCTGTGGTGAGGGACATCTCAAAGGGCGAGTTTTCGCCAAATTACCATATTATCGCTAAAGTGGCTCGCGAGAAGAAAATTGACGAGCAGTTTATACTGGATCAGGCGAGGTTCGTGCTTTCCTATTTCAACCTCGACGAAGGGGGCGACGACCACTATAAAACCCTCAATATCCCGCGCGACGCCTCCCCTGAGGAGATTAGAAAAAACTGGCTTGAGCTTATGAAAGCCTATCACCCGGATAAAATCGGGGACAGAGGGCTGGATATTACCAAGAAACTGAACGAAGCCTACGCCGTATTGGGGGACGCTAAAAAGAGGCGCGCCTACAATATGCGCTATCTCCCGGAAGAAGAGGTCATCGTGAGGGAGGGCCGCCGGAAGCCCAATTATCTCATCTACGGAGCGGCTGGGGCGGCTACCCTTGGGGCGCTCGCGCTGGGTTTTATTCTGCTGTCCTCGCCTCAGGACTATGAGATAAAAGACGCCGAGTACGCCCGGCGCTTCCAGAGCGGTGAAGGCTCGAACTTTAAGCCTCGGCTGAATCTCCCATCTCCGACTCCGCTCGAGCCGCTTAAAGAGCCGATAGCCGCGCAAACCCCGGAGGGTTTTGCCAAAATTCCAGAATCCCCCCCCGCTCCCGCGTTCGCGCCTCCCGACAAGTCGCCCTCTACCAAAGCTAAGGAAGATGAATCCATCGCTTCTGCTTTGATTGCCGAATCTCGCAAGGGAGGCAAAAACATCTATATCGTTCAAAAAGGGGACAATCTCTGGAAAATTGCAAGGGCTTTGAACACCACAACTAAGGCAATTTCCGAGGCAAACACCCTTAGCGGCAGGCGGCTCAACATTGGCGATGCGCTGGTTATTCCCCAGGCTGCTGAGAGGGATACGCAAATCGCAAAAGCCGAGCCGACGCCCGACTCCGCTCAGAAAACCGAAAAAGCCGAAAAAACTCCAGATAATATTCTAACCCCTACGCCTCAGTCTCCCGCTCCCAACGAGAAAGCCCAAAAATCCCCACCCCCCCGCTCATCGTCGAAGATAGCCGCCGCCTCCGC
Organism: Deltaproteobacteria bacterium; assembly: GCA_052390235.1. Classification (GTDB taxonomy): domain Bacteria; phylum Desulfobacterota_D; class UBA1144; order Nemesobacterales; family CSP1-2; genus JBQTHB01. The sequence goes on from JBQTHB010000002.1 coordinate 19,172, forward strand.
CCCCGATACGAATTCCCTCTATAGCTTTGTGTCTGACTACGCCTCGGCTTATCAGCGAAGGGACATCAACCGATTCTTGTCTTACTTCGAGCCTGACGCCAGAGAAAACGGCTCTCCTATATCGCAAACCATGAACTCTTACTCGGATAATTTTTACTATTTGGAGATTAAAAAGTATGATATTTTTGTAAGGCAGATTAAAATTGCAGACCTCAGGGGTTATGTCGAAGGGGATTTTGTGGTTAATTATAGAAAAATAGACGAATCAAAGGTTAAAACCTCGCGGGGGACTATAAGCTGGGTTCTGCTCTGGCAGGATAATATGTGGAGAATAAAAGAGCTGAACTACAAACTAAGGGATACGAAATCCATAAATGAGTAATCTCGCCGCCCTAGCCGAAGATACACAGAGAAATTGGTACGCGGTTTATACCGTGGCAAGGCACGAGAAGTCCGTGAACGAAGCCCTGATAAAAAGGGACATCGAGACGTTCCTGCCGACAATAGAAGCCCTGAGCCAGTGGAAGGACAGAAAAAAGAGGGTTCATTTTCCGCTATTTCCGGGGTATCTGTTCGTTAACATCCCCATCGAGCAGAGATGGGGCGTTCTAGGCGCTAAGGGCGTCGTGAGGATTTTGGGGGCGATGGGAGCGCCTGCGCCCATTCCTGCGAGTCAAATCGAGGCCATTAGGAAACTTATTGGCAACAAACTTGAGTACGACCCATATCCCTACCTAACCGAAGGAAAAGAGGTTTTTGTCATAAGAGGGCCTCTTATGGGTGTGAGAGGGCGAATAATTAGCAGAAAGGGTATTTACAGACTGGTTCTTTCCGTTGATATTATTCGGCGTAGCGCCTCGGTCGAGATGGATATAAGCAACGTGGAACCGGCTTAACATCCCTCCTTCGTTTCAGCGTCCGAAAACTGATTGTGAAACTCAGGCTTGGGGCGGTCAATAAACTAGGCTGATAGCATACGTCCGCTCGGTTTTATGTAACTGAGGCGGCGAAGCTGCGGCTAGATTCCAAATCTCCCGCTCTCTAATCCCGAAATGTCAGGCGATTCATTTTCATACACAGGCACTGAACTCGACGCGCTTTCTCAAGCCCAGAACTATCACGCCTGGATTTACGGCTACTTTGCGGGCTACTTCGGGCGGAGAGTCATTGAAGTTGGCGCGGGTATAGGCACGTTCTCCGAGTTTATTCTGGCAGGGGAGGGGGTATCGGAGCTCACGCTCTTCGAGCCGGCAGAGAACCTGTTTCCCAAGCTCCAAGCGAGGTTTCGGACGAGCGCCAGGGTGAGAGCAATTCACGGTAAATTCGACGCGCCCGCGCTTTCGGCAGATTCCATTGTGCTTGTAAACGTGCTTGAACACATAGAAAAGGACGAACTTTTTCTCGAATCTGCTTATAGCACTCTTGCCCCCGGCGGGAGGATATTACTATTTGTCCCTGCTCTGCCGTGGATTTATGGGACTCTCGACGAGGCAGTTGAACACTTCCGCCGCTATACGAAACCATCGCTTTGCTCCAAGCTCAAGGGGGCGGGATTTCAAATCGAGACTGCGCGCTATTTCAACCTCCCCGGAGCGCTGAGCTGGTTTATCGCGGGCAGGGCGCTGAAGAAAAAGACCATCAGCCCGTCGGATGTGTGGTTTTATGATAAATGGGTTGTGCCTTGGGTGTCTCGGCTAGAGAGACTCATTGAGCCTCCGTTGGGGCAGAGCCTCATCGCGGTCGCCAGGAAATCGGGCTGACAGCGCGAGATGAGCGTATAGACGTGAATTAAAGTGATTAATTTTGCGTATAGAGAACCCGCACTTTCGCGCCATTAGCGGCAAAAAATCCCCCTTTTCATTGAAAATTTAATTCTTACCAAAGGACTGAAATGGACTCAAATCAAATTCTCACCGTTGTAATCCCCGCGCTGAACGAGGCGGCAGGCATTGCGCGCGTGGTCTCGGCTATTCCACGCGAAGTGGGCAAGTACCGGGTTGAGGTTCTCGTCGTCAACGATGGAAGCGCTGATGACACGGCTCACAGAGCCTCCGAAGCCGGCGCACGCGTCATCTCTCATCCCGTCAACAGGGGCTATGGAGCGGCTCTTAAAACTGGCTTTGCCAACGCCAGGGGAGACCTACTCGCTTTCCTCGACGCAGATTTTACCTACCCCCCCGACGAATTGCCCAAAATGGTTCGGGAACTAGAAACGGGGGATTTCGACATCGTCGTCGGCTCGAGAATAGCCGGAGGCGCCGAGGGGATGCCCGCTGTGAGGTTCTTCGGCAACAGGGTTATGGCCGAGATTGTCAGCGCGCTGACCCGGAGCCGGATAACTGACCCTGCAAGCGGGATGCGAGTGTTTAAAAAAGGGGCGATTGAAAGTCTCTATCCGCTTTCGGACGACCTCGATTTCACCCCTGAAATGACCACAAAGGCGATTCAGCAGAAGCTCAAATACGGCGAAGTCCCAATAAACTACAGAGAGCGCGTGGGAACGTCGAAACTCAGCGTGTTCAAGCACGGCTACATTTTTCTTGCCACTATCCTCAGAACCGTAAGAGACCACAACCCGCTTCTCATTTTCGGCTCCGCGGGGATTATATCACTCTTCATTGGAATTTTGCTCTGCCTGTTTGTGGTTATCTCCTTTCTCGCTGGCGGCTCTGAGCATCAATACTCGCTCATTTTCGGAATCCTCGCCGTATTCCTAGGGGTTCAGCTTATTCTCTTCGGTTCTCTCGCCGATATGATTCTGGTACATCTCAGGAGACTCAAGGGAAAGTAGCCCGCGCCGCCGCCCGCCGCAAAGCCGATTTGACTCTGCCCCCGAATGAACGCTAATACCGAATTCTCAGCCGTCGCCGCTATAAAACTCATGTCCCTGCTCACGGGGCTTGGGGTCGCTATGATTTATCTCGCTTTTCTCCCCCCGGCGATTTACTCGGTTGACGGCAATTCGATGCTTGCCGTGTCAGAATCGCTTGCCACGAGAGGGGATTTTACCGTTCCCCCTTGGCTTGGAAACGTCGGGGCAGACGGGCGATATTACTCGATTTGGTATCCGCTTCTCTCGATTGCCGCCCTCCCGTTTGTGGCGGCTGGGCTTCGTATCGGCGGTTTTCTGGACCTCCCCCCGCACTATGTGGCAGCGGTTGCCGCCGTTGGGCTTAACATCCTGCTCACCTCGGCGACCGCCTCAATTGTGGCTCTTCTCGCGCTTCGGCTTGGGAGCGGCGCGAGGGACGCTTTTATAGCCGCCTTGGGGTTTGCATTCGGCACCATCGCGCTAGTGTATGCGAGAAATTTTTTCGCCGAGCCGCTACTCGCGTTCCTCGCCATTTCTGGGCTATACTGCGCCCTCAAGCCTAGCCCTGCGATTCCCTCTGTTGCCTCGGCTCTGTCGGTTTTGGCTAAGCCCACGGGGGTGATAGCCGCTCCCATTTTCGCCTTATATTTCTATGTAAAAGGGCGTTCCCTATGGTTTTCTCTCTCCCCGGTGATTGCCCTTGCCGTGGGGGCGGCGCTCTACGCGCTCTATAACTATGCGAGGTTCGCAAGCCCTTTTTCGGTGCGCGGCGGGGAGTCGGCGGCTTTCGATATTTCCGTATTCCCAGAGGGGCTGGCGGGGCTTGTGGCAAGTCCGGGGCGGGGGCTTATTTGGTACTCTCCGCCTGTGATTTTGGCTATTATCGGGTTCTCAAAATTAGTAAAGTCCAAGCCCTGGGAGGCGTCGGCGATAGCGGGGCTTTTCTTCGGGTATCTGCTCTCTCATGCGCTTCTGCCTTACTGGCATGGGGGGTGGTGCTGGGGGCCACGGTATCTTCTGCCGGCGATTGCCCCCCTGATGGCGCTCTCGGCGGCGGCGAGATGGCGGCGCGTGGCTGTGTGTCTGCTCGCCATCGGGTTTGTTGTAAACGCTCCGACGCTCGTGTCGTATTATGAGCGCTACTACGCCGAGCTTTGGGATAGAGGGGTGAGTGAGCAGGCTCTGCTCTGGTCTGCGGCTGATGCCCCGCTGCTCAATATCTGGGGAGCGGCGGCGCGCCAAATCGAGGACGCGCGCACTGCCGATGTTTCGGCTCTCGTCGGCGAGGCTGGCAGGATACAGGATACGGGGGTTGCGAACTCTCAGATTTTGAAGGTTGTCGCTGTTTGGTGGTGGATGCTTCCGGCGGCTGGGATTCCACGTTGGGTTGGGGCTTTGGCTTCGGCGCTGATGATTGCATCCGGCGTTTTGTTGCTTACGAGGGCGTGGGCGGCGGCTCGGAATCTCGATGCGCGAGGTCAGGGCGGCGATACAAGGCCCCTCTGCTGTCATTTCGAGCGATAGCGAGAAATCTCAAATAAGATTCCTCTCTGGGCGTTCGGAATGACAAGAGTTAATGCGCTGGCAATGGCAGGAGCGAGGTTTTCGGAGTGGGGCAATTCACGAGGGAGAGAGGGGGACGCTTCACACCGAGAGGGATACTCGTATGTCATTCTCACGAAAGTGGGAATCCAGAGCTCGACTCCAGCCATGAACAGGTAATTATCCGATGCTGAGAATCACTCATAAATTAATAGCCCCTCAAGCGCGGGCTTTGAATTCAATCTGCGAGGTTTCATGAAAGCGCTGGTGCTTGCAGGGGGCAGAGGCACTCGCCTTCGCCCGCTCACCTACACAATGGCGAAACAGCTCGTCCCGGTGGCGAATCGGCCGGTTCTCCACTACGTGATGGATCATCTCTGCGATGCTGGAATTAGAGACGTCGCAGTGATAGTCTCCCCCGAAACCGGAGGGCAAATCCGCGACGCGCTTGCCCACAACCCTTGGGGATTTCGCCTCAATTTTATTATTCAGAACCAGCCCCTGGGACTCGCCCATGCCGTCAAGACGGCCGCTCCGTTTCTTGGGGACGACGATTTCATCATGTACTTAGGGGATAACTTAATCGCCGCCGGCATTGGGGATTTCATCGAAAAGTTCCAAACCCTCAAGCCCGATGCCATGCTCCTGCTCAAGGAGGTCGAAAATCCCAGCCTATTTGGAGTGGCTGAGCTTGACCCGCGCGGGAAAATTATTCACTTAGTAGAGAAGCCGAAAAATCCCCCGTCGAATTTAGCCCTCGTTGGCATTTACGCCTTTTCCCCCTCGATTCACAGAGCGATAGCCGAGATAAAACCCTCTTGGCGCGGGGAGCTAGAAATCACTGACGCTCTCGATTGGATGCTCAAGGAAGGACGCCCCGTGGAAAGCTCGCTTGTCGAGGGTTGGTGGCTCGATACGGGTAAAAAAGACGACCTGCTCGAAGCCAACCGCACTGTCCTGGACGACTGGTCTCAGCGACGCATCGAGGGCGAGGTTGACTCTGGGAGCCGGATAACGGGGCGCGTGATGCTCGAAGCCGGAGCGAAAGTCCTCGGGAGCGAGATAAGGGGCCCAGCAGTCATCGGCGCGGGAGCGGTCATTGAAAAATCCTTTATAGGCCCTTACACGAGCATAGGCGACGGTTGCCGGATAGAGAATTCCTCGATTGAGCATTGCGTCCTCCTCTCAGGCGTGAGTATTCAGAGCGTCGAGCGGATGGAAGACAGCGTGCTTGGGAAAAACGCCAGAGTATTCGGTCTCGCTGAGAACCGCAGGGCGCTTAGGCTTCTCATAGGCGAAGACGCCGAGGTGCTACTGTAGATGCCTTTTGAATTTCGCAAAACCGAGATACCGGATGTCCTCGTCGTTGCGCCTGCCGTGTTCCGGGACGGACGCGGTTTTTTCGCAGAGACCTATAAACGCTCGGAATTCGCCCAGAATGGGATTCTCGCCGCGTTTGTGCAGGATAATCTCTCGCGCTCGAAGCGGGGCGTTATACGCGGTATTCACTATCAACTTCGCCCGAAGGCTCAGGCAAAGCTCGTATCTGTTGCCGAGGGGGAGATTTGGGACGTCGCCGTGGATATTCGCAGGAACTCCCCTACCTACGGCAGGTGGGTGGGCGTGAGGCTCACGGCTGGGAATAATCTGATGCTCTATGTGCCTGAGGGGTTCGCTCACGGCTTTGCGGTTCTGAGCGAGGAGGCGAGGGTCATCTATAAAGTGTCCGAGGAGTATTGCCCGGAATATGAGAGGGGCATTCGTTGGGACGATGCGGCGGTGGGCGTTGAGTGGGCTGTGCAAAATCCGATAATTTCCCCGAAGGACAGCGCTCTTCCCCCGCTTTCCGGGGCGGAGAATAATTTTTAAGAAGGCAGTTTTTAGTGGCGAGTGGCGAGTATGAGATTGATGCCTAAAGCCCTTGGTTTCATCCTGCGATGAGGAAATCTCCATAGTGAAAACCGTTCTCGTAACAGGCGGGTGCGGATTTATCGGGAGCCATTTTATCCGCCTCCTGCTCGCTCAGACGGGCTTTAGGGTCGTCAACCTCGATAAGCTCACCTACGCGGGAAATCCAGAGAATCTAAGCGACGTGGAAACTAACCCGCGCTACAGGCTCGTGAGGGGGGATATTTGCGACGCCGCCTTGGTATATTCTGTATTCCGCGATGAAAAGCCCGCCTCAGTCGTCAATTTCGCCGCCGAATCCCACGTTGATAGGAGCATTCTCGACCCATCGCCGTTTATTCAGACGAACGTTGCCGGGGCGCAGGTTCTGCTTGAAGCCTCAAAACGCCTCGGAGTCGAGAAATTCCTCCAGATTTCAACCGACGAGGTATATGGGGACGCCGATGGCAGAGGGCCTTTTGACGAGCAAAGCCCGCTTCATCCGAGCAGTCCCTATTCGGCGAGCAAGGCGGCGGCTGACCTCCTATGCCTAGCCTATGCCCGCACCTGGGGCTTGCCCGTCGCCATCGCTCGAAGCTCGAATAATTACGGCGCGCATCAGTTCCCGGAAAAGCTGATTCCTCTCATGATACGAAACGCCGCATCGGGCGCGCATCTGCCCGTTTATGGCGATGGACTCCAGAGGCGGGATTGGCTATTTGTCGAGGATAACGCCCGCGCCCTTGTGAAAATTCTCGTCCAAGCCCCGGCAGGAGAGATTTACAACGTCGCAACCGGCGCTGAAACGGCGAATCTCGACGCTGTAAATTTAATCTGCCAAATCCTCGCCGAGCAGTCCTTATTCGATTCCTCGGCGCTGTGCGAGCTGATAAGAAGCGTTCCCGACCGCCCCGGACACGATAGGCGCTACGCCGTGAATATCGAGAAAATCAGGCGTGATCTCGGCTGGTCTGCCGAAATTTCCTTTGAGCAAGGACTGCGGCGCACGGTTGGCTGGTATCTGGCTAATCCCGGCTGGGTTCAGCGCGTGGAGTCGGGCGAGTACCAATCCTACTGCGACGCGGTTTACCTCCGCTCATGGGAGAGAGATACCTAAAACATGGAAGCCGCCAGTACAATATCGAAGTTGCCGGATAAATCGCAGTTTCGCCTTGGCTATATGCCGTTTTTGGACGGTATGCGCGGGTTCGGGATACTGCTCTTTATGGCTTGGCACGCCGACGCCCCTTACCTGCGGGGGAGCTTTGTGTATCTCAATGTTTTCTTTGTGCTGAGCGGATTTCTCATTACATCGCTTTTAATCAAGGAATGGGATAGGCACGGCGAGATTAGTCTGGGGAAGTTCTACGCTCGAAGGGCGCTTCGACTTCTGCCCGCGCTCGTGGTGATGCTTACGCTCTACGTTGCGGCGAGTTTTTTTTTGCTCTCGAACCCATTTGACCATTTCGTGGACGCGCTCCTCGTCTTGTTCTACGCCTCGAACTGGACTCGCGCCTTCGGGCTAGACAGGCCATCGCTCCTGGGACACGCATGGTCTCTTTCGATAGAGGAGCAGTTTTATCTGCTCTGGCCCGTGATTTTGATATTGATGCTCCGCTTTATGCCCTCCCCGCGCCGAATGCTCGCCTTCGCCGTGTTGGGAATTGTCCTCATCACGGCTTACAGAATTGATATGGCTGCCGCCGGAGCCACTATAGAGCGGCTCTACAACGGATTCGACACAAGGGGGGATTCCCTGCTTCTGGGATGCGCGTTGGGCATAGTTCTATCCTCAAACCTCATTAGGGCGAGCGCGCCGACGCTTCAAATTACCCGTATTTTGTCGTTCATCGGGGCGGCGGGGATGCTCGCAATATTTCAGTTTGCCGACTGGCGGGAGCTGTCAACCTATTACTATATGCTCTCGCTCTGTGATATTTTCTCCACGCTGATAATTCTCGATATGGTCTTATCGCCCTCGCCGGGGATTGTGAAGAGGCTATTTGAAGCCCCATTGTTTGTCTGGACGGGGAAAATTTCCTACGGGCTATATATCTGGCACTTCCCGATATTCCGCGCCCTGCAGATTAAGCTCGGCTGGGATTGGTATTTGGTGCTTGCCGTCGGCGGCGCTATGACCTTCGCCGTAGCTTCGGCATCGTATTACCTGCTGGAGCGGCCGTTCCTTCGCATGAAGACCCGATTCGGCTAAACGTAAAGTAAAACCCCTGAGCAACGCAAATTTGCGCGAATGAAAATTCAGTTCAAGCTATTTCTCGGACACCTCAATCGTCATTGCGAATAAGCTCTACGACTAGTGTCATTCCGAATGTAGAGAGGAATCTTATTTAGGATTTCTCGGCTTTGGCTCGAAATGACACGTTGGCGACTCTAGCATGGCTTCATCTAAATTATAAAAACTGCGGTTCAACCTGACAATGAAAAAATTGATATTCTCACTATTTAAATTTGTCTCGAGGGCGATGTCCGGCTCAGGGCTATGGAAATTCGCGCCGGTAAGAGCGCTCTGGATACTCCTCTACAGAGCCTTTAGCCCCAGGGGAGAGGTTTTAATCGAGTGCCAAGGGAGCCGGATGTTTGTCCTCGCCGAATATGGCTACGGCGGGGTGGGAAATATTCTCCTCATGCGGGGGGTCTATGAAGAGTACGAAACGGAGCTATTTAAAAGCCTAATCCATCCGGGGATGACCGTTATTGATATAGGCGCGAACATCGGATATTTCACGCTCATTGCCGCCAAATCCCTTCAGGGAACCGGCAGGGTATATGCCTTCGAGCCTGAGCCGAATAATTTTAAACTCCTCGCCAAGAGTGTCCGCGCTAACGACTATAAAAACATTGAAATTTTCCCCAAGGCAGTATCGCGCAGCAGGGGGACGCTCAAACTCTACGTTGATAAGACAAGCCCCGTTCATCCGTCGTTTGCTAAGGAAAACGTCCCAGAGAGCGCCGGTTATATCGAGGTTGAAACCGTTGCCCTCGACGATTTTCTTGCCGAGCGTTCGGGCGGCGGCGATAATGGCCCAGCGCTTATTAAGATGGACACCCAGGGGGCGGAGGGCTACGTCATCGAGGGAGCGGGCAGGATGCTCAGCCGGGGCGATGTTAAAATCATAATGGAGTTTTGGCCCCTTGGGCTTCGCAACTTAGGCACAGACCCGCTAAAGCTCCTTGAAACCCTGAGGGGCTATGGCTTTATCATGAAAATAATTGACGAGGCAAGTCCCTACCCCGAACAGATAGACGCATCCAAGGTGATGGAGATTTCCAATAAAGCCAGGGGCGGGAATGGCTACGTCAATCTCCTGCTCGAAAAATAGATTCTAGTATTGATACTCGCCCCTTGCCGCGAGCGGCAGTCTCAGATTATAGACTCAGAGCAATAAAATGGCATCTGCTAAGAAAATCGCCCTTATCACCGGCGTAACTGGTCAGGACGGCGCGTATCTGTCAAAATTTCTCCTCGGCAAGGGCTACGAGGTCGTCGGTCTCGTCCGCCGTGAACCCAGGGTTAACACGCGCAATCTCGAATATCTGGGAGCCGCTGGTGGTGTCCGGCTCATCGGGGCGAACCTCCTAGACGGCGCTGAGGTCTGCGGCATCATTGACGAATTGAAGCCCGATGAGATTTATAACCTCGCCGCGCAAAGCTCCGTGGGGCGGTCTTTCGGCGACCCGCTCGGCACGCTGGAGTTTAACGTCATCTCGGCGGCAAATCTCCTTGAGGCTGTGCGCCTGAGGAATCCCGTCTCCAGGTTCTATCAGGCATCTTCCTGCGAGATGTTCGGCAATGTCCCCGAAGGAGGGCTTCCCGTAACTGAGGCGACTGCCATACTCCCGCAAAGCCCCTATGCCGTATCCAAAGCCTCGGCTCACTGGATAACGGTAAATTATAGAGAGGCTTACGGCGTTTATGCCGCCTGCGGGATTCTATTCAACCACGAATCCCCACTTCGCGGGGAGAACTTCGTTACGAAGAAAATTCTCGATGCCGCCGTCAGGATTAAAATGGGCATTGCCCGCGCGCTCACCCTCGGCAACCTCAATGTTTCCAGGGACTGGGGATACGCCCCTGAGTACGTCAAGGCAATTTGGCTGATGCTCCAGCAGGACGCGCCCGATGATTTTATTATCTGCTCAGGGGGCGGGGCAAGAACCCTCGGGGAGTTTGTCTCTGGGGTTTTCCAGAGGCTTGGGCTGGATGCGGCGGAGTTTGTCGAGACTGATAAGTCCCTAATTCGCCCCGTGGATTTGAACGTAATCTACGGCGATAACTCAAAGGCGAGGCGCGCCCTCGGCTGGCGGTACGATATGAAGTTTGATGAATTAATCTCGACGCTCGTCGAAGAGGAGCAAAAATTCCTCTCATGGCGGCTCAATAACCGTATCGGGGACGGCTAAGAGGGGCGGATGGCTCGACAAATTTTCCTGATAAAGCAGGGGACAGGATTTAGTCTAAACCTCCGAGACCTGTGGCGCTACAGAGAGCTTCTGTACTTCCTCACGTGGCGGGATATTAAAGTGCGCTACAAGCAGACCATCATCGGCGCTGGCTGGGCTGTGCTTCAGCCCCTGCTGACGATGGTCGTTTTCACGATATTCTTCGGCAGGATTGCGAGTATCCCATCCGAGGGGATTCCCTATCCGATATTCTCGTATTCGGGGCTTCTTCTGTGGACATACTTCTCGACCTCGGTGTCGAGTTCGAGCAACAGCCTTGTGGGAAGCGCCAACCTCATTACGAAGGTCTATTTCCCGCGCCTCATCATACCGCTTTCATCCGCCGTCGCCGGGGTGGTGGACTACTTCATCGCCCTCACGATACTAGTCCTCATGATGCTCTACTACGGATTCGCTCCGGGACTCTCGATAGTGTTTCTCCCTGCGACGCTCGTCCTCGCATTCATCTCGGCCACGGGAGTCGGGCTTTGGCTCTCCGCGCTCAACGTAAAATACAGGGACGTGCGCTACGCCATACCGTTTTTTATTCAGCTTATGCTCTTTGCCACGCCCGTAATTTACCCTGCCGATTTAGCGCCTGAGCGGTTTCGCTGGCTCATGGCGCTGAACCCAATTTCGGGGATAATTGACGCTCACAGGGCTTGTGTTCTGGGCTATAAGCCAATAGACTGGGACTTTTTTCTCCTCTCCTCAGCGGCATCTGTGGTGATATTTCTCACAGGAGTCGTCTATTTCCGCAGGGTCGAGCGCACTTTCGCCGATGTGATTTAATAGCGCTTTGGGATAAGAGATGACGCAACTTGCCCTAACTCTCGAATAACTTGAGCGGCAATCCGGCGGTCTAAAATGCTAGGGATGCCCGATAAAGGCATCCGAGCATGACATAGAATAAAAGAGCGGCTACCGAATTTTGATAGATTTATCCCTCTATTCATCGAAAGAAAACCATGAGCGATATTGCCATTAGCGCGGATAAATTAAGCAAGCTCTACCTGCTCGGCGCGGGCGAGAGGTACTACACCCTAAGGGACGCTCTGACGGATATTCTCTCTGCTCCGATTCGTCTATTTCGACGCTCGAAGGCGAATTCTCCCGCCTCGCCCGATAATCAAATCTGGGCGCTCCGGGACGTTTCATTCGAGATAAAGCGGGGCGAGGTCGTAGGCATCGTCGGGCGGAACGGCGCGGGCAAAAGCACATTGCTCAAGATTCTCTCGCGCATAACCGAGCCTACGCGGGGCTCTGCCGAGGTCAGGGGGAGGGTCGGCTCTCTGCTGGAGGTAGGCACGGGATTCCACCCTGAGCTTACGGGGAGGGAGAATATTTATCTCAACGGCGCGATTTTGGGGATGACCCATAGCGAAATCAAGCGTAAATTCGATGAAATTGTCGCCTTTGCCGAGATTGAGAAATTCATTGACACAACCGTGAAATTTTATTCAACCGGTATGTACATGAGGCTTGCCTTTGCCGTTGCCGCGTACATGGAGCCTGAGATTCTGCTTATTGACGAAGTGCTTGCCGTGGGGGATGCCGCATTTCAGAAAAAATGCCTCAACAAGATGCAGGACGTAGGCGGCGAGGGGCGCACAGTGCTTTTCGTATCCCACAATATGCCGGCGATAACTCGACTCTGCTCGCGGGCGATTCTCCTGGGGCAGGGCGGCGTGGTCGCCGACGGGGCGTCGCACGAGGTCATAAGCGGCTATCTGCAATCCGGCGTGGGAACGACGGCGCAAAGATGCTGGCAGGATTTCAATAAAGCCCCCGGCAACAGTATCGCGCGCCTAGTTTCGGTCAGGGTGCTTGATGGTGATGGGAACGTATCCGACACGGTTGACATCCGCAAACCCGTGAGAATCGAAATCGAGTATCATAATTTCCCCAACGATTACTTCCCATACGCGGGCATTCAGCTATTCGATGAAAACGACGTCTGCCTATTTAGCTCCGGCGATTTTACCGACATGAACTGGCGCTACGCCCCGCGCCGCTTCGATGGGAGGGTAAAGAGCGTCTGCGCGATACCGGGGAATTTCCTCGCCGAGGGATTAAAACGCGTGCTAGTGGCGATAACCACCTATAACCCTGACGCGGTGCTGGCAATGGAGAGGGACGCCGTCTCGTTTATGGTCGTTGACAGGAGCGAAGGGGACGGCGCGAGGGGGGATTACAGCGGATATTTTCCCGGAGTGGTGCGCCCGCTTCTCGATTGGCGGGTTGACACCGAGACTCTGGCGAAATCCTAAGATTCGGGATTGGCAGGAGCGAATTATGTTATATAGGAATATAAAATGTTGCCCAAGATAATTCTGCGGATGCTTGACCCCTTTCTGCTCTCTCTTGCAAGGCGGATGGAATCCCTAGCCGCAAGGGAGAGGATTCGCGCCGCAGGCCACTCGGCGGTGATACATCCGACGGCTACCATTCACCCCGACGCTCAAATCAGCAATTTCCTCGGCGACCCAAAAGCCATTTCCATCGGCGCGAACTCCCACATAAACGGGGAGCTTCTAGTCCTGTGGGATGCTGGGCGAATCTCCATCGGCGAGTGGTCTCACCTTGGCGACGGCTCTCGCATCTGGTCTCACGCCTCGGTTTCAATCGGCAATCACGTCCTGATTTCCTATCTCGTCAACATTCACGACACGAACGGTCATCCCCTCGAATGGCAGGCGAGGCGGCAAGATATTCAGGCAATAATGTCCGGCAAATTCGGCAACCGCCTCCCAGATAAAATGAATTCCGAGCCTGTAGTGATTGAGGACGACGCGTGGATAGGCTCTAAGGCGACGGTTTTCAAGGGAGTCCGCATTGGGCGCGGCGCGATAATCACTCCGGGCGCGGTTGTGGTTAAAGACGTTCCTGCGTGGACTGTCGTAGCTGGGAATCCCGCGCGCGTGATTCAGGAGTTGCCCCCTAGCGATGCTGAATAAAATTTTAGGCGGCGTATTTGACCCAATTCTGCTTCGGGCGGCGCGGCGAATCTCGTTTCTCGCCGAGGCTGACAACGCCCGCCGCGCGAGGGTTGCCGCCGACATCGCCCCTACGGTGAAAATCTATCCCACGGCGCGGGTGAGGAATATGCGCCAAGACCCGAAGGCGGTAAAAGTCGGCGCAGGCACCCATTTAGAGTGCGAGCTATTCGTGTTCTGGGACGGGGGGCAGATTGAAATTGGCAAGCTGTGTCATATTGCGGCGGGAACGCGCATTATCTCTCAATCCTCCGTATTGATTGGCGATTACGTGGGGATTTCCCATCTCGTTGACATCCACGACACCGATTGCCACCCCCTCGATTGGCGGGAGCGGCGGCTCGATGCCGAGGAGATGTTTCGCGGGGGATACCTCAGCCCTACGAAAACCGTTTCAAAACCCGTGATTATCGAAGACGACGTATGGATAGGGTTTAAGGCGACGGTGCTAAAAGGGGTTCGCATCGGGCGGGGGGCGATAGTGGCGGCGGGGGCGGTTGTAGCCGAGGATGTTCCCGCTTGGGCAGTAGTAGCCGGCAATCCAGCGCGCGTGGTCAAAGAGATGAAGCCCTGAGCCGGATTGCCGGGATACACAATTATAATCTGAGAATATGCAGGAGATTTCACTATTGAACGCAAAAAGCCGCGCGAGAATTTCCGAGATAAAATCGAGAGTCAGCTCCATGCTCAGGGAGCGGCAGTCCCTTCAAGGCGGGGGCGACACGGCAAATCCGAGCAAGTATTGGACGGATTTCTGCTCCTTTTTCGACTATATGCCATCGCTCTCGGAGGAGTCGTTCGAGAAGCTCCGCCTGCACACCTATCACCTCACGGCGGACAATTACCAGACCTACTACTTCAACGTTGACCTGGACATCTTCGCGCAGTATTGGCGGGGGCTTCATGCGGGGGTACCCCCTCGGTACGTTCTCAGCGAGCCGGAGGGCGGAATAGGCTTCTCAATTGACGGCAGGCTCGTAAGCCACGATATTCTCAGATTCCAGAGCATCGTCAATACATTCCTCAGGCGCGGGGTTATATCATCGATGCAGGCGGCGGGCGCGGCGAGGGGATTCGCTCTCGAAATAGGCGCGGGCTACGGCGGGCTTGCCCATCATCTCTCGAACGTCATTGGAGGCGTTACCTACTTCATAGTTGACCTGCCGGAAACGCTGATTTTCTCAGCCCCGTATCTGTTTTTGCAAAACCCCGCTAAGAAGGTCTATGTCTATGGGGATTCGGATTTTGGCGGATTTATCGAGTCCGGCGAGTTTGCCTCCTATGATTTTGTCCTCATCCCGAACTATAAATTAAGCGCCCTTCGCAATATCCGCTTTGACCTCGCCGTGAACGTGGCGTCGCTCCAAGAGATGAGCGCGCATCAAGCGGCGGAGTATCTCGATTTTCTCGCCGACGGATGCGCGGGGCTGTTCTATAGCCTCAATCAGGACGTTCAGCCCCGAAACAGCGAGCTTGGCAACCTCTCGGATATGATTCGGGCGCGGTTCGAGGTTACTGAAGCATCGCTGGGGCTGCTGCCGACGAGTCGCATGGGACAAGAGGGGGCGAAGCAGGCGCTCCGCAGGGCGATGAGGAAAGCCGCAACATCCCTAGGAATTCTGGACGCTCCGAGGGAGAGCTTTAAATATCCGCCGTTTAAAGAATGGCTCTGCCGCTCCCGCAAAAATAAAAACAAGTATTAGCCAATGCACGCGGACAAGCAGAGATAATAAATCCCCCCTGCCCAATTTTTATATCCAAATCCGATATGACCCTAGAGAAATCCACTAAAGTCGTAATCCTAGCCGGAGGCTTAGGCACGCGCCTAGCCGAAGAGACGGAAATCAAGCCCAAACCCATGGTAGAGATAGGCGCTCGCCCCATGCTCTGGCACATAATGAAGCTCTACGCCCATAGCGGTTTCAAGGAATTCTTCATAGCCCTGGGCTACAAGGGCGAGGTCGTAAAGAGATATTTCCAAGACTATATAAACCTAACCGGCAGTATGACGATAACTCTCGCCTCAGGCACAGTGCAGGCATACGACAAGCAGTGCGAAGACTGGCTCGTGCATCTCATGGAAACGGGCAGGGACACCTACACCGCAGGCAGGATAAAACGCCTTGAGCCGTGGCTTGCGGCTGAGACTTTTATGGCTACCTACGGAGACGGCGTCGCGGATATTGATTTGGGCAAACTCCTCAAATTTCATAAATCGCACGGCAGGATTGCAACCGTAACCGCGGTGCGCCCGCCTGCGCGCTACGGCGGTATTATCTTCGACGGCGACCTCGTGGCTAGTTTCACCGAGAAGCCGCAAACGGGCGAGGGGTGGATAAACGGCGGGTTTTTCGTGTTTGAGCCTCGCATATTTGATTACATCGAGGGGGATTTCAGCACGCTGGAGATTGACGTGATGGAGCGGCTCGTCTCGGATAGAGAGCTTGCCGCGTATCGCCATGACTCGTTCTGGCAGTGTATGGATACGCTCAGAGACAAACGCCTCCTTGAGAGCCTGTGGCAGGAGGGGCGCGCCCCGTGGAGGGTGTGGGATTGAAGAATTTCTGGCTAGACAGGCCAACCTTTGTAACCGGAGCTACGGGGCTTGTAGGCGGATGGCTCGCGCGTCGTCTGCTTGCCGAGGGGGCGGACGTGGTCTGCCTCGTGAGGGATTGGTCTCCTCAGTCGCAATTTCAGCGCGCGGGGATGATTGACCGCGTTAAGTCCGTCCGGGGGGACGTGCGAGACCGAGCGCTTATGGAGCGAATCCTCGGCGAATATGAAATTGACACGGTGATTCACCTTGCCGCGCAGACGATAGTAACAATTGCGAATCGCAATCCCGTCTCGACTTTTGATACGAATATTCGCGGAACTTGGTCAGTGCTTGAAGCGTGCCGAAGAAGCCCGCTCGTCCGCCAAATTATCCTCGCCTCGTCCGACAAAGCCTACGGAGACCAAACCGCTCTGCCCTACAGCGAGGAAGCCCCGCTTCAGGGGAGGCATCCCTATGACGTGAGCAAATCCGCCGCAGACCTCATCGCGCAGACCTACGCCGCTACGTACTCGCTTCCCATAGCTATTACCCGATGCGGCAATTTCTATGGCGGCGGGGATTTGAATTGGAATCGCATCGTCCCCGGCACGATTCGCTCCGCTCTAAGGGGGGAGCGGCCCGTAATACGCTCGGACGGCAGTTATGTGAGGGATTATTTCTATGTCGAAGACGGGGCGGCGGCTTATATGCTCCTTGCCCAGAGGCTCGCAGAAAATCCCGAACTCAGGGGCGAGGCGTTTAATTTCTCAAATGAGATTCGCCTAACCGTGCGGGAGATTACAGAGCGGATTCTCGCCCTAATGGGGTCGGCTCTTGCGCCGGACATCCGCGCTGAAGCCTCAAATGAAATCCGCGAGCAGTATCTAAGCTCCGGCAAGGCAAGGAGCGCGCTCTCATGGAAGCCGCTTTTCACGCTCGATGAGGGGCTTCGGCTCACGATAGATTGGTACAGGGATTTCTTCGCCCCCTCGGAGATTGGATAATGAAATTTATTCAAACCCATCTTGCCGGCGCGTACATCATCGAGCCTGAGCCGATTTCGGATGGCAGGGGATTTTTCGCCCGCGCCTTCTGCCGCTGGGAATTCGCCGAGTGGGGGCTTGAGACTGATTTCGTTCAAAATAACATCTCGTGGAATCGCGAAGCAGGAGTCCTCCGCGGTATGCACTACCAGATTCCCCCTCACGCTGAGGTGAAACTCGTTCGATGCACCAGAGGGGCAATTCGGGATGTGATAATTGACCTGCGCGCCGACTCTGCGACCTACTGCAAGTGGGCGGGGGTTTTGCTCACGGCTGAGAACTACAGGATGCTCTATGTGCCAAGGGGTTTTGCTCACGGCTATGAGACTCTTTTGCCGGACTCCGAGGTGTTTTATCTGGTGTCGGAGCGTTACGCGCCTCAATCCGAGCGAGGAGTCCGCTGGAGCGATGCGGCGTTTAATATCGAATGGCAGACGATAAATCCCATTGTCTCCCCGAAAGACGCCTCGTACCCGGATTTCAATAAAAAAGCGGCGGCTAACGATTAGTTCTGAGACTATAAGCCGTTACAAAAATACCCTGAGCGCCCCTCTCCCTCACTTCTGTCATTCCGAACGCCGAGAGAAATCTTATGACGCAGGATTTCTCGCTATGGCTCGAAATGACACCAGAGGACTCGAAAGGGCAGGGGGCGGAGTCAAGCTCTGGATTCCCACTTTCGTGAGAATGACAGAAGAGGCTCCCGCTCGGCATGAAGCGCCCCTCTCCCTCACTTCTGCCGTTCCAGCAAGCCATCACCCTCTGTCATTCCCGCAATTTCTCTGAGCGGGAATCCAAGTTAAGATTTCTCGCTATGGCTCGAAATGACACCAGAGGACTCGAAAGGGCAGGGGGCGGAGTCAAGCTCTGGATTCCCACTTTATGCGATACTGCCTTAGCGTAAAAATATGAAAATTCTCCTCACAGGAGCCACAGGTTTCATAGGCTCTCACGTCGCTCGCAAATTGGCTGCCGAAGGGTGCGATGTTTATGCCCTCGTGCGCCCCGGCAGCGATGCGCGCCGAATTGCCGATTTAACCTCTTCGATGCAAATTATCGCCTGCGACCTGTTCTCGACCTCGGAGCTACGCGAGCGCGTCCTTGCGGTAAAACCCGATGCGTGCATCCACCTGGCGTGGTACGTAGAGCCGGGCAAGTATCTCTCAAGCCCGGAGAATCTGCGCTATATGTCCCGGAGCCTCGAGCTTGCCCAAATTCTCGCAGATGCTGGATGCCCCAGGTTCATCGGCGCGGGAACGTGCTTTGAATACGACCTCAGTTGCGGCTATCTGTCCGAGCGAAGCCCGACCCGCCCTGAAACCCTCTATGCCTCGAGCAAACTCTCGGTCTATTTGAATCTGGAGCAACTGGCGCGGCTTAATGGAATTAGCGTCTCGTGGATGCGTTTTTTTTATCTCTACGGGCCGTGCGAGGACAGACGCCGCCTCGTGCCATCGGTTGCTACCGCGCTCCTTTCGGGCAGAGAGGCTAGGGTTACCTCTGGCGGTCAGGTTCGGGATTTCATCCACGTTGAAGATGCCGCCTCAGCCGTTTGGGCTATCGTGAGGAGAGGCATTTCAGGAGCCGTCAACATCGCATCTGGCGCGCCAGCATCAATTCGGCACATCGTGGCTACCATCGGAGAGGTTACCGGACGCGGGGAGCTTATCGCCTACGGGGCTTATCCCACAAACCCCGCCGATGCGAAATTTATCTGCGCCGATAACGCGAGACTCGTCCATGAAGCCGGATGGACGCCCGAATACGACTTGGAGCGAGGTATTCGCCTCACGGTTGACTGGTGGCGGGAAGAACTGCTAAGATGAGCGAGAAAAATCAATGCCCCATCTGTAAATCCCCCTCCATCGAGGATTTCCTCTCCCGCCGAGGCGTTCCAGCGCACCAGCACCTAATATGTCCGAACAGACGCGGGGCTAGGGAAGCGGCGCGCGGCGACCTTGTCCTTGCCCTATGCCGAGACTGCGGATTCATCTATAACCGCGCTTTTGACCCCTCGAAAATCGCTTACGGCGGGAGCTACGATAACTCGCAGACGTATTCTGCCGTCTTCGAGCGATATTTATCGGGGCTGGCGATGTATCTGGTTGCGGACAGGGGCGTGAGAAATTCCCGAATTCTGGAAGTCGGGTGCGGCAAGGGCTGGTTTCTGCGCCGTCTCGTGGAGTTTGAAGGCGCGGGCAACGAGGGCTACGGGTTCGACCCAAGCTACGAAGGAGACGAAGTTTCTCTGGGCGGACGGCTCAGGTTTGAGAGGGGCTTTTATGATTCCCGCCACGCCGATATTTCCGCCGACGTCGTTCTGTGTCGCCACGTGATAGAGCATCTGCCGGAGCCGCTCGCGCTGATTCAGACGATTAAACAAGCCCTCGTCGGCTCTGCGGGAGGGGCGCGGGTGTTTTTCGAGACCCCTTCGTCGGAGTGGATACTCGAAAATAGGGCCTTCTGGGATTTTTTTTATGAGCATTGCTCGTATTTCTCGGAGGGGTCTCTGAGGGGCGCGTTTGAGATTTCTGGGTTTCGGGTTCGAGAGATAAGGCCGGTGTTCGGAGGGCAGTATCTGTGGCTTGAGGCTTCATTGTCGGATGAACCCGCCCCTTTGGGCAGAGGCGGCGGCGGCGGCGAGGTTTCGGCTCTGGCGGCGCAAATTGCCTCGTCCGAGAAGTCGCTAATAGATCTTCTGACCCAGAGGCTTCGGCGCGAATGCGAGGGGGGGCGGAAAATTGCCTTTTGGGGCGCTGGGGCAAAGGGCGTAACCCTTGCCAATCTTATTGACCCAGGCGGGGAGCTAATTCGGTGCATCGTGGATTTGAATCCCCGTAAGCAGGGCAAATTCCTACCCGGCTCGGGGCATCCGATAGTCGCCTGCGCGGAGCTTGCAAATTACGAGGTCAACGCCGTGATTTTAATGAATCCGAATTATTTTGACGAGGTTCTCGCGCTTGTTACCGAGGCTAGGCAGAGAGTCTCCGTGATAGACCTCGCCGACCTTATCAATCCCGGCAGCAGGACGCGCTCCCCTCTGCCGTATCCCGCGCCCAAGATTGGAGATACAGCTTGAGCCGCCCCTATTTCTCAATCGTTATGCCAACAAAGAACCGCGCCCGGCTTCTCGCCCACGCTATGGAGAGCGCGCTTGGGCAGGATTTCCAGAGCTTTGAGATTATCGTAAGCGACAACTGCTCGTCCGATGACACGGAAAGCGTGGCAAAGGGCTTCAATTCCCCGCGTGTTCGGTATATCCGCCCGCAAGAGCCGCTCACGATGCCAGACCACTGGGAATTTGCCCTCGATTACGCCCAAGGGGAGTACATCACCTATCTGTGCGACGACGACGCCCTCTGCCCCGGCGCGCTCCAAAGCGCCGCCGCCGCCATAGCCGACCGCAAAGCGGAGCTTCTGGTCTTGGGGACGGCTATATACTACGGCGATAATTGGATGGATGCCTCTCTAAGCAACTCCGCCGTTGTGCCGCCGTATTCGGGTCTCGTAGAGGAGCGCGCAAGCTCCGACACATTAGCCGAGCTTTTTAAGTGCTGGGATACTTACGACGCCCCAAGGATGCAGAACTCCTTCTGCCGCCGCAGCGTGATAGCTCAAATACGCGAGGAGTGCGGCAGGCTGTTTCACCTCATCCCCGATTACTCCTTTGCCGCATTTTCGCTCGCCTATGTCCCCCGATGGACTTATTTAAACGAGCCGCTGCGCCTTCAAGGCGTGTTCGCCGAGGGCATCGGCTCTACGACGTTTTACAACAGGGGCGAGAAAATGCAGGAGTTCATCCGCGAGTTCAAGCGCGAAATCCTGTTCGAGCGCACCCCGCTCAAATCCCCGATAACGACCAATTTCATTGCCGAGGCTCTGCTCATGGTCAAGGAGCGCGCCGGTGATAGGCTCGCCGGAGTGGATATAAGCTGGGACGAGTATTTCATCGCCTGCTGGGACAGGCTTAGGACGCATGAAATCACGGGGGTCAATATTGAGCCTGACAGAGCCGCATTTTTCGATGCCCTTGCGCTCCAGCCCGCCTTGGTTCAATCCCGCGTGAGGGGGGTTATTTCTCAATCGCCGAGCGGGGGCGGAATTCGCAAAACCCTCCGGCGCGCGATAGATTCATCTTCCATCCTCAAATTAGCCGAATCTCTCGTGAGGGGGGGTAGGCGCAAATCCCGGATAATTTACGGCAGCGATGCGGGATTTAGCAACATCTGGGAGTGCGCCAAGAGGGTGCGGGATATAGCTCAGAGATGATGATGTACTTGTGATTTGCAATAGTTGAATCCCCAATGAAAATTGCGTTTCAGATGATGGGCGGAGACGCTTGGCCCGTCGGGCTAGTTTATCTTAGGAATTTGTTCTACGCCCTCAGACAGACCCCCGCCGCAGGACTCACGCTCGCGCTTCTAGCGTCCAAAGAGGATAGGGGCGCGTCCCATTTTGCCGAGTCCGCCGACGCCGACGAGGTCATACTCTACGACGCTCCGCCGAGAAAATCCCCGCTTTGGCTCGCAAATGGAGCCGTCCGCCGGATGCTCGCGCGGGACATCCTGCTGGAGAGGCTCTTTAGGCGGCGCGGTGTTGATGCTCTATTTGCCCCGACTATTCTATTCGGATGCCCTGATGTTGCCGCTCTGTCGTGGTTTCCCGACTTTCAGCACGCGCATTTCCCGCAGATGTTCTCGGAAGCCGAAGGGGCGTCGCGCAATAAGACGTTTCTTAAATCCGCCGAAGCGTCAACGCGGGTAATTCTCATGTGCGAGGCTGTAAAGAGGGATTTTGCCGCCTTCGCCCCGCAATATGCCCAAAAGGCGAGGGTTATCCATCCGATGACCCTCATTCCTGAGTCGGTTTACGAGACGCAGGCGCGCTCAATCCTCGGCGTCTATAGCCTGCCGGAGAGATTCATATATCTGCCCAATCAATTTTGGAAGCACAAAAACCACGAAATCGCCTTCCACGCCGTTAAAATCCTCAAGAGCAGGGGCGTCAAAGTGAATTTGGTCTGCACGGGAAGCCCGTCGGATTACCGTCATCCGTCTTATTTCCCGGAGCTGAGCCGAAAAATCTCGGAGTGGAATATCCGGGAAGAGGCGATATATCTGGGATTAGTCCCGCGTGAGCATGTACTGCTTCTCATGAGAGAGTCTCTTGCCGTGCTGAATCCATCTCTGTTCGAGGGCTGGGGCTATACGGTTGACGAGGCGCGCTCGCTGGGAAAAAGGGTGATTCTCTCGGATATTCCCGCTCACAGGGAGCAGAATCCCCCGAAAGCCGAGTATTTCAATCCCGAAGACTCCGAGGCTCTGGCAGATAAATTAGCCCGGATTTGGGCGGAGGCGAGTCCGGGCGCGGACTTAGGGCTAGAGCGTGAGGCGCGCCTGCATCAGGGGGCGAGGCTCGCCGCCTACGGGGAGACTTTCCTCTCGGTAGCAACTGAAGCCGTCCGGCAGGTTCGTGGGGGTTGAAGCGAGATATGGGGGATTTATTGTTCGACTCCGCTCCCTTCGACGTGGTTTATTTATAGTGAGCGGAGTCGAACTACTCAGTGTGAAAATGAAGTGGATTCCCGCTCAGGAGGCTTGCGGGAATGACAGAGGGTGATGACCTGCGGGAATGACAACCCTTTGCGTCATTTCGCCTCTTCGCCCCTATCACTTCGAGTCTTCTGCTGTCATTTTGAGCCGAAGGGCGAGAAATCCTGCGTTTTAAGATTTCTCTCGGCGTTCGGAATGACAGATTCGGAATGACAGAAGTGAGGGAGAGGGGCGCTTCATGCCGAGCGGGAGCCTCTTGTGTCATTCTCACGAAAGTGGGAATCTACAGTTCGACCAAGCTCCCTTAGACACCGCTCAGTGTGAAAATGAAGTGGATTCCCGCTCAGTAGGCTTGCGGGAATGACACAGGGTAATGACTTGCCAGAATTCTGACCTCTCTGCATTTTCGCCACTAGCCACTAAAAACTGCCTTTCCCATGTCCTCGCTGATAAAATTCATCAAATTCGCCTTTATAAGAGACTTCTACGCCACTCTCGCCCGCGTGCCTCTCGTGGGGGCGGCGCTTCGAGCGGTCGTCCGAATGCTCATTCCCTATGGAAAGCGGGTGTGGCTTCAGGTGTCTGGCGGGATTATCAAGGGCTTGTGGATGAACCTTGACCCCCGCTATGAGCTTGATTACTGGCGTGGAAACTGGGAGTCTGGGCTTGAGGGCTGCTTCGTCGAATATCTCAAGCCCGGAGGCGTTTTCTATGACGTGGGAGCGCACATAGGATATTTCAGCATGGTCGCCGCCCGCTTGGTTGGAGACGGCGGCAGGGTGTTTACCTTTGAGCCTGACCCGGATAACGCCTCGTGCGTCAGGAGGCATATCGCCCGAAACCGGCTCTCTCAAATCGAGATTACCGAAGCCGCCGTATGGTCTGGGAGCGGCTCTCTTACGTTCAAACGGGCAATCGAGCGCTCAAGCCGTAACATGGGCGCGGTGGATGCCGAGGGAGTCTCCGGTTCATCTGAGGGTATGATTCGCGTCTCTGCGGTCTCACTGGATGAATTCTGCCGCAGTCATCCCCTGCCGAGTATGATAAAAATTGATGTGGAGGGGGGCGAAATTGAAGTTCTGCGGGGCGCGACCGGCTTACTTACTGGGAAGGATAAGCCGGTCGTGCTTTGCGAGGTGCATAGCTCGGAAAACCTCGACGCTTTCCAGTCTCTCATGCGCTCTTTTGGGTACTCGGTTCGCCCCTTAGGACAGAGTACGGGGGAATTCCCCGCGCATTTTCTCGCCCGTCCCGAAATTTTAGCTCAGAACCAGTCTGGGAAAGGCAGTGATTAGTTGCTAGTTGCTAGTGGAACTCATCCCTAGAGACTCAGCTTGATTCAGATTAAAAACAGTGGACTCTCCAATTACGCCCCCCCTCAGCATAGAATTTTCGAGATTGCCTCTATACGCTAGGAACTGCCCCTCATGCGCTCGCCAAAATTAGCCGACCTCCCCCCCGCGCCTGCCGGAAAAACCGGATGGCCCTGGACTTGCGAAAGCGCCCCGATGCCGGATTCCGCCCCAGACGGACGCCCTATTGCCAGAATCAGCGTCGTAACCCCGTCATACAATCAGGGGCGGTTTATCGAGGAGACGATTCGCTCCGTGCTTCTTCAGGGCTACCCCGACATCGAGCTTATCATCATGGATGGCGGAAGCCGAGATGAAACCCTTGAGGTCATAGGCAGATATGAAAAGTGGATTTCCTTCTGGACTAGCGCTCCCGACGGGGGGCAGACGCAGGCTATCAACGCCGGATGGAGGCGGGCTACGGGCGGATACCTCACGTGGCTCAATTCGGATGACTACTTCGCGCCGGAGTGGTCAGCAGTGGCGGCGTCCGCGCTCTGGGCTGACGATAGCGTTGGGATAATATGCGCCGACGCTCTTGTAGTGGATGCGTATTCCCGTGTTCTGTCAATCTTCAGAGGCTCTGAGCCGGACATCGGGCGGATGCTGACGCGCTGGCAGGGGTTTGCGCAGCCCGGGTTTCTGATGAGGCGCGAGGTTTTGGATAGATGTGGATTCTTGGACGAAAGTATGCAGTTTACAATGGATTTTGAGTACTGGGTGAGGCTACTAGCGCGCGGGGTGAAATTTGGCTACGCGCCAAAATCCATTGCCGCAACGAGGCTTCATCCGCATTCAAAGACCTCGACGCTCTACCGCGTCGCAATAGCCAATCTGCTCGATGTCGTCGGGAAATTTCAGGCAGACCCCCCGGCGCATCTCGAAGCGCTTGCCCGCCGGGCATCTGAGAGGGCCCCTTGGAATGCGGCATATCTAGCTTTTGTGAGCGGCGACGATACTCTGGCTAGGCGGTATCTCGCGGATTATCTAAAGCGCGCCGGGGTACGGGCGGCGCCAAAATCCGCCGCTCTGTGCGCGCTCACTTTTCTGGGCGGATGGGGAAGGGATATCCTCGCGTTCTATCAGCTCTATCAAAACACGCGCTCCGGTTCATGATGATGCAGAAGATTCAAAAACAGGAGATTTTTCCTTTTCAACTTAAAATGACAAGCTCCGCCGCTTAGCTATTTTGTAGCGCTATTGTTCGGCGCGCTTATTTTAGGTTCTGCCTTTGCATATCAAAACACTCGATGCGTGCTCTGCCATCCCGGTCAGAAGTGGCAGACATCTGAATTTCTGGTCTCTACTAACGGCTTGACGGTAAAATCCATGAATATATCTGAAATCATCCGCGCGCTCCCCCGTTTTATGCGCCGCCACAAGCTCATCCAGGCTATGCTCCGCGTCTGCCCGTCATCTCGCATTCAGGAGATTCGCTTCAACGGCTCAGCGAGTCTCTACGCCGACCTCCGAGACCCGTTTGCGAGGAGTTATCTAATTGCCGAGGGCTTCGACCCTGAATTTTTCGCCATCGCCGCTCCATTTCTCTCAAATGGCGGGGTGTTCTTTGATGTGGGGGCAAATTTTGGCTTCTGCACGTTCGGGCTGATTGACCTCCTCGGCGGGGGGGCGGGCGTTAATTATCACCTATTTGAAGCAAATGGCGATATATGCTCCCTCCTTGCGCGGTCGGCGGCTCTTCATGCGATGGGAGATATTTGGATAAATCGCTGCTGCGTAACGGATGTCGCCGGAGTGTCGAGGTTTCAACTCGTCGCCGATAATTTTGGGGCGTCTCATATATTGTCGGACGGCGGCGGCGAGGAGGTAGAAAATCTAATTCTCGATGAATACGTCGCCCGTCATTCAATTCGCAGGATAAACCTCCTCAAGATTGACATCGAGGGGTGGGAGGCGCGGGCTTTTCGAGGCGGCATTAACACTCTGGCATCGGGCGCTGTGGACGCGGTCTATTTCGAGGCGTCATCTGAAAATCTGGGGCGCGCGGGGTTTTCCCTCTCGGACTGCTTCTCAATTCTCGAAGATGCCGGGTTCTGCCTCTATTACGTCAGAAGCGCGGACTTCCACTCCGGAGTTGCAGACGAGCGCAAATCCCTCACTCTTGGCGTGAACGGGCATCGCCTGACTGTTGCCCGTGTCGGCGCGATTCCTACCCGTCTTCACACGGACATTCTCGCTGTACACAAATCTTGCGCGTATATAGGGCTATGAATATTCTCACTTTCACCGGATACCCGCTCGACCCCAAACTCGGAAGCGGAAAAACTGTGCTTATGTTCTCCGAGGGGCTGCGCGGCGCCGGGCATTCAGTGCGCGTCTGCGAGCCGGAGCAGTACGAGCCGCTCTACGGGCTTGGGCGAGGCACTCAGTTCCGCCAAGCATGGGGAAGCGACAGGCTGATAGGCAAATTGAGCGTCGCCGAGAGCTTCGACTTGCTTGAATTCTACGGGGCGGAGTTTTGGATAGCCATACGGAGGCTCTCGAAAATGCGTCGAAGACCGCTTCTGGTGAGCCACACGAACGGCTTAGAGCTTTTGCTCTTCGACCGTCAGAGGGAATACGAGCCTCGCCCGAAATCATTGGGAGGCAGGATGCGCGCTTTCATCTTCGGGCAGACCCACGAGAGGTTCTCGAAAATCGCGTTTGCCCATGCCGATGCGTTTATGGCAATTTGCGAACTGGACCGAAAATACGTCGTCAACGCGGGACTCTTCCCGCCGGAGCGCACGGCAGTAGTAGAGCCGGGGATTGACGCAGAGTATCTAGCCCATACCTTCACCGCTCAGCGTGAACACAGGGTCGCGTTCTGCGGCACATGGATTGCGCGCAAAGGCATTGGCGCGGTGTCAGCGGTTATGAGGGAGGCTCTCCTGAGGGATAAGAATCTCTCGTTCGACGTCTATGGGACGGGCGGAGCAAGGGACGGCGTGCTTGCCGGATTTCCGCCGGAGGTTCACCCGCGCATAGAGGTTCACCCGAAACTCTCGAACGGGGATTTGGCGCGGAGTTTGTCGAGGGCGAAGGTTTTTTTCTTCCCCACTCAGTACGAGGGATTCGGCATCGCGCTTGCCGAGGCTATGGCGTGCGGACTCGCGGCGGTAACCACTCCGACGGGATTCGGGGCGGATTTGCGGGACGGCGAGGAGGCATTAATTCGGGGTTTTGACGACCTCAAGGGGATGCGGGATGCCGTGTTGAGTCTCCTCGGCAATGAAGCGATGAGGCGCGCCGTAGCCGAGAGGGGCTGGCAAAGGGTCCGCTCTTTGACCTGGGCAAGGAGCGTCGAGCGGCTTGAAGCCGTATATCGGGACTGGGTGTCGGAACACAAGCGGCGGATGCGGGAGGGATGATTCAAGCGAGCGGCGAGGAGAAGCGCTCAGGGTGAAGAGAAGTGGATTCCCGCTCTGATGGCTTGCGGGAATAACAGAGGGTGATGGCTTGCGGGAATGACAATCCCCTCATCATTTGTCCTCTTCGCTCCCTGTCCTTTCGAGCCGAAGGGCGAGAAATCCTGCCATTTTAAGATTTCTCCTCACGGCTAAGCGGTTCGTCGAAATGACAACCTCTAAGATTCCTCTCCGCGTTCGGAATAACAACCTCTACTCTTCTGCCGGATGGCTTCTGGGCATCTTTAGTTTCCATTGGCGCAAAATTCGTGGCTGGAGTGGAGTTTACAATTCCAAGCCGTCTTTATACTGAATTCCGAATGAAACTGCTCATCATATCGCCGCATTTCCCGAATATCCGAGGGGGCGTTGCAGACCACACGCTCCATCTCGCCAAAGCCCTCGCCGAAGCGGGAAACGAGGTCTCGGTGCTGACATCCTCCGACGACAGAGTCATTGCCAAAGCCGATAATATTGAGATTTCTGCGTCAATTGAAAATTGGGGAATTCTGGGTCTTCCCCCCCTCGTTCGAGCGATAAAACGGGCGATGCCGGATTGCGTCCTCATTCAATACGTCCCGTATATGTATAGCGGGGCGGGCGTGCCGGTTGCCGCCGCGCTCCTCTCGATATGGCTCCGCTTTGCCAATTTGCGGGTGGTTGCTACGTTTCACGAAATAGCCACGGCGTTTAATCCGGCAAAGCCTAAAGCCGCTATGCTCTCGCTTGCGCAGAGGCTAGTAGCCAATGTAATCTGCCGAATGGCGCACGGCGTAGTCATCACGGCTGAGGCTTATAGGGCGACGATTTGCGGGTTCGGCGCAAAAGCCTCAAAAATCTATGTCGGGAGCAATATCCTGCCCGTTAGTTTCTCGGATGATGATAAAAGAGATTTCAGGCGCCGCCTCGCCTCACCCGATGAAGCCATCATCTCGACTTTCGGGGCGAATCCCAAAAGAGCCGATGTTCTCATCGGAGCGGTTAAGAGGCTCGGCGAACGGGGAGTTCCCTCCAAACTGCTGATTCTTGGAGGCGCGCCCGATGAGTGGGTTCAAACAATCCGCGCTAGGGTTCGAGATGAAAATCTCCAGGAGCAGGTCGTCATCACGGGCTATCTCGAATCGGATGACGTTTTTCGCTATCTCTCAGCCTCGGATATATTCGTGATACTCGAAGGGGTTTCATCCGAGGGAGCGGGCGGCGTCGGCGTGAAAAATACATCCCTCACAGCCGCCCTTGCCGCCGGAGCGCCTGTCATCGCCAACCGCGGACACATGACGCAGGGCGATTACCTATCTCACCGAGAAAACGCTATCCTCATAGACTCGCTGGATGAAGAGTCCATTGCCTCGGAGATACAAAATCTCCTCTCAGACCCCGCGCTGATGAAAAAATTAAGCTCTGCCGCCCTCTGCGCTTTCAACAAGGAACTCGACTGGCGCGCCGTCGCCCGAAAATATCTAAAAGCTATATCCGATGCATCCAACCCTCGCCCATGACTCAAAATAAAATATCAACCGAGCCGGTAGTGAAATGCCCCCTCTGCGGCGTCTTCGGAGAAATCCGTTATTCGGGACTCCGCGATGCCATATGGGACACCCCCGGCGAGTGGGCTTACAGAGCCTGCCCCGAATGCAAAGCCCTGTGGATTGACCCGCGCCCACTGCCTCGCAGCTTCCCCGCCATCTACCCTGAGGATTATCTCACGCACTTCGGGCCCTTTGACGCGCTCTGTCCGAGGGATGGCGCGCTCGAAACCCTGCGCCTCGGCGTTAAGCGTGAAATTCTGCGCCGCTCTTGGGGCTATTCCTCCTCGAATGCGCCGGGTTCGCTGGCGGGTTTTTTAGGAGCGGCGGCGGCAAAAATCCCTCAGCTTCGGCGGTGGGCGGGATTTACCGTGAGGTTTCTCCCTGCCGTGAACGGGGGGAGGTTGCTCGATGTTGGCTGCGCTACGGGGGGATTTCTCTACACGATGTCGAAGCTCGGCTGGGGGGCAACGGGCGTTGAGCCTGACCCGATTTCAGCCTCGATGGGGCGCAAGGCTGGGGTCGAGATATTCGACGGCACGACGGATACGGTCTCGTTCCCTCCTGATACCTTCGACGGCGTAACGCTTCATCATGTTATCGAGCATCTGGCGGACCCGCTAGGCGTGGTCGTGAAGCTCGCATCGGTTCTCCGTCCGGGGGGGTTGTTTGTCTCTGTTTCGCCTAATCCCGACGGGTTTCTAGCGAGGCGTTTCGGGGGGTATTGGAGGGGGCTTGAGCCGCCCCGGCATTTTATCCTCCTCGGAAGGCTCGCTCTTGGCAGGATAGCCTCTTCGGCGGGACTCTCCGTGGATGAGATTTTCACCACTGCGCGCAACGCAGACTGGATGGCGCGGGAAAGCGAGTCAATTCGGCGATGCGGCAATATTAGGGATTACAAAGGTGGCGCGGCTAATAGAGCGGCGGCGGCGATGTCGAGAATTGTCTCTCTACTCGGCGGGGACGAAGGCGATGAGATTGTGATTATTGCCCGCAAGAAATAATATCAATAAAAGGGGAATCTTATCTAGGATTTCTCGCTATCGCTCGAAATGACAGAAAGAAAACCCCTTGCCGTATTCATAATTCACTGGAATCGCCCTGAGGAGTGCGCCGCCTCAGCGCAAAAGTTCCTCGCTCAGACCGTGCCGGTTCGGATTACCGTGATAGACAACGGCTCTTCGCCCGAAAATCTGGCGGCTCTTCGAGAGGGGGTTTGCGGCTTTGCGCAGGTCATGCCGCTGGCGGAGAATCTGGGCTTTGGGCCCGGACTCAACGAGGGGCTTAATCTGTGGCTCGCCGATGAAGACGGGGGGGATTTCGTCGTTCTCTCGGCTCACGACGCGGCGGCGGATGGGGACTGCCTCGAAATTCTCATTAAGGCGATGAGGGAGAATCCGCGAGTAGGCATTGCCGGGGCGGAGTTTGGCGTTGGCTACGCCGCGTCCTTCAGCGCTTTTAGGGGCCCCGTCATCGAATTTGGCGAGAAGGGCGAGGGATTTGAAAGGCACGCCTTCGCCAACGGCACGGTCATGATATTTCGGCGCGCTTGTATCAGCGAGATTGGGATTTTCGACGATATTTTCTTTGCTTATGGAGATGAAGTTGACCTGTGTCTCAGGGCGGCGGCGGCGGGCTGGATGACGGGAGTCGTTTGGGGAGCTAGGGCGCGCAATCCCGGATGCTCCGCGCCTTCGGCAATGGTGTCGTATCTTCAGGTGCGAAACGCGATACTACTGGTGAGGCGGTGGAAGGGGCGGGGTTTTGCGGCGGCGAGGACTGCGCTATTCGCGCTGAATGCGCTTCGAGGGATTGTGTGGAAATCTAAAAAGCCGGCGATGTTCTCAGCCCGCGCCTGGGCGTTTGCCATTCGGGACGCTTGGCTCGGAAGATACGGCGCGCCCCCCGAGTCGCTGAGGCGGAAATAAATCCCCCCATGCGAGAAATCCGCAACGGAGGCAATTTTTTAATGAGCGTTGTGGCAACCAAGCGCTAGCCCTTAATTTACTATAATTCATCTCAAAATTTGTCATTTCGAGCCGAAGGGCGAGAAATCTCAAATAAGATTCCTCTCTGCGTTCGGAATGACAGAAGTGGGGCTTGCGGAGTGGCAGCAGTGAGGAGTTCGGAGTGGCAGAAGGTGAGAGAGAGGGACACTTGATACCGAGCGATAGCCTCTTGTGTCATTCTCACGAAAGTGGGAATCCATAGCTCGGCTCCGCTCAGGGTGAAGAGAATTGGATTCCCGCTCAGATGATTTGCGGGAATGACAGGAGTGAGGCTTGCGGAGTGGCAGAAGCTCTGTCGCCCCGCTTTTGCTCATACTCATTTGGGATATTCCCTCGCAATGGCACTTTGAGGTAGCTCCTAATCATAATCACCGCTTTTCATCTCGAACCTTGAAACCCAAAATCCTGTACATTCACGGCGGCGGCGACGCCATAGGCGGCATTGAGACCTATCTTGCCCGCTCGCTTAAATATCACTCCTCTGTAGAGCCATATCTAGCCGTGGTGAGGCGTGGCAGAGTGTTCGACTATATGAGGGATTCGGGCTTCGGCAACCTATTTGACCTTGAGGGCGGGAGGCTTCGGGACGGCATCAAATTTATAAAAGCCCTGTACCGAGCGCGCCAAATCGTCCGCCGCGAGGGGATAGCTCTCATCGCCGCTCATGGCCCTCACTCGTGGATTTTCGCGGGAGCAACAGCAAAAATTTGCGGATTGAAGAGCCTCTATTATGTCCAAGGCGAGATTAAAAAAGAGGATTTCAGGCATCCCGTCTCCGGGTTAAGCCTCATGCTCAAGCCCGATGTCTATGTGGCAAACTCCCAGTTCACCGCCAAAACCATAATGGCGCACATCCCCAAAGCCCGGGTAGCGGTCAACTGCCTAGCCTCAGATATTCACGAATTCGACTGCATTGACGAAGCGGCGGCGAGGGCGCGTCTCAGAGCCGAATTCAACATTGCCGAGGATAAATTTATCTTCTGCGTAACCGGTAGAATTCAGGCGTGGAAGGGGCAGGACACCGCAATTGCCGCCTTCAAAGATATGCGGATGAGACCCAGGGCGGCGCTCCTAGTCGTAGGGGACTGCACGTTTGCGAGCGATGAGCCATTTTACGAGAGGCTCAAATTGCTCTCAGGGGGCGACCGCTCTATAATATTCACCGGTTTTCGCCGCGACGTTCCATTTATCATGAAAGCCTCGGACGCCGTGCTTCACACCTCGAGAGAGGCTGAGCCATTCGGGATAGTGGTCGTCGAGGGGATGATGGCGAAAAAGCCCGTTATCGCCACGGCTCACGGGGGACCAGAGGAGATAATCGAGCGCGGCAGGAGCGGTTTTCTATTCCCGCCGGAGGATTTCGCGCAACTCGCCCGAATTATGGACTCCCTCGTAGAGAACGGCGATTTATGCTGCGAGGTATCGGCGAGGGCTTATGAGAGGGCTAAGGCGAAATTCTCGATGGAGGCGTCGGTCGGCAGGCTTGAGAGAATAATGCGCGATACTCTGGGATGCGAGATGCTGGATGGCGATAATCGAGACACTTAGGTAGCGGCAATGAGAGAGTTCCTCCTCAGATATAGAGACATCATCGGCTTCGGCATCGTTGGCTTGGCTCTAGCCTACGTCCTAAAAACGTTTATAGGCGTAAAGTTTACGGTACTCCTCATGGGGGCGCTGGTGGCTGTGCCGGTTGCGGTGTTTTTGAGCTTGCAGAAGTGGCGGCTTCTTAGCTATTTTTTCTTCGTCTGGCTTCTCTTGGAGGGGGTATTCAGAAAGTGGGTTCTGCCGGAGATGGCTACGGCGCTTTTTTTCGTGAAGCACCTCTTGCTCGCAGGGCCATATTTCTATATGTTCACGAGGGGAATAAAGGTTTCGAGGGCATATTATCCGTTCTTGGGGATAGTTCTGGCCTATGTGCTATGGGGGGCGCTTGAGTCTCTCAATTTCCGCGTTACGACGAATTTCAGGGTTCAAGCCCTTGGGTTTATTACCCATTTCTATTTCGTGCCTCTCATATTCTTGATACCGATGCTACTGGACTCGCAGGAGCGGATACTGCGATTCCTCAAGATGATTCCCTATCTGTCAATCCCCGTGTTTATGCTCGGCG
The DNA here is from genome assembly GCA_052390235.1 of Deltaproteobacteria bacterium. Taxonomy (GTDB): domain Bacteria; phylum Desulfobacterota_D; class UBA1144; order Nemesobacterales; family CSP1-2; genus JBQTHB01. The sequence continues at coordinate 52,408 of JBQTHB010000002.1, forward strand.
TGGTTCAGTACTACTCTCCAAGCACGAGCGCGATAAATAAATACGTTGACAAAGACGCCCACGTAGCCGGCATAGGGGAATTCGTGCGAATCACGGGCGTTTTCTCCTATATCAGCCCTTTCAATACCTACATTGGCATCTCGATTGCGCTGATTCTATACCTCATCGTCATCGTAAGGGGGGTCAACAAGCGGGAGACTCTGGTCATATACATCGCTTTCGCCCTTGGGATGGCAAATCTCTTTATGACGGGTTCTCGCGGGGCTGTTGCGGCGTTTATCCTCCAAGCCGCGCCGTTTTTGTTCTTCGCCCTGAGGGGAAGGGTCAGAATCAGAAAAAAGGTCATAGCGCGCCTCCTGCTCGCGATGCCGCTTATGATAGCTCTGCTCATTTTTAGCGAGACGGGAAGCAGGGCGGTCGAGGCTTTTGTAGAACGAACCAGGAGTGTCAGCTCGGACGTCGTGCCGAGGATAATTGACAATTTCACCCCGTTTAAATTTCTGTCTGAGTCTGGCTTGGCGGGGTTCGGCATCGGCACGGCGTATCAGGGGGCGTTTAACTTGGTTGAGAACTGGAAAGATATGCCCCGCGAATTTGAAGAGGAGTGGGAGAGGCTGGTTCTCGAACTCGGTTTGATAGGGTTTGTCATCATCATGGCGCTTCGGTTCTATATAATTTTTTATTCATTTAAAATCTGGCGGAGGATAAAAACCTATGAGCTTAAGATTCTCGCCCTCACGATATTCCTACATCAGTGTCTGATTCTCACCGGGCTCAATATCGTCTATAATCCGCTCCAGAATATAATTTTCTGGTCTCTGGTGGGACTGCTGGTCGCCGTAGTCAGAATAAACAGAATCAATGAATTTGAAGCCCAACACTCTAGTGTCTCATCCGGCTAGGCAGCACGCCCATGAGCTTGCCCACGCCCTCTACCAGGGGGGAATGCTCCAGAAATTCATAACCTCCATCTGGTATAAGCCCGGCAAATTTCCCTACTCTCTGCTCGACTCTCTCCCCGAAAGGGCGCGCCGCGGCGTGGAGCGGGAACTGAAGAAGCGCTACATCGAGGGCGTCCCTCCTCGGCTTGTCGAGCAGTTCCCTTATTTCGAGATTCTGCGCGAGGGGGCTGACCGGCTTCTTCGGGGCTATAAAAGCGACATCGGGCATTATATCGGCAATAGAATCCACGACAGGCGCGTCGCCTCCCGAATTCCCGCGCTCAAACCCGATATTGTCATAGGCTACGAGATGGCATCGCTCCGAAGCTTCATCGAAGCAAAAAAAGCAGGCGCGGCGGCTGTGCTGGATCTCGCCCAGGTGCATTGGCGGTTCATCGAGGATTTAAGGGCGCAATATCCGCTCTACGCCGCGACGTTTGACCCGGAGGTCATAGGGCGGATAAATGCCCTCAAAGAGCGGGAACTTCGCGAGGCGGATTTCATCATCACGCTCTCCGAATTGGTCAAGCAGAGTCTAATCAGCCGAGGATTCGCAGGGGATAAAATCTACACTGCCAACATGGGATTCGACCCGCGCCGCTTTACTCCGAAAAGCGATTACCCAGAGTCGGGAGCGTTTCAGATGCTCTATGTTGGGGCGATAACGCTAAGAAAGGGGGTCGGGCTAATGCTCGAAGCCGTAAAGCGACTGAACCTCCCCGATGCCGAGCTTCTGCTGATAGGCGGCATGACGCGGGACGGCGCAGATCTGCTGCGAAAATACCGCGGTCTATGCCGATACCTCCCCTACGCGACTCACGAGGAGCTTTCGCGCCGCTATCGGCAGGCTGATGTTTTCCTCTTCCCGTCCTATCTCGATAGCTGGGGAATAGTCGTTCTCGAGGCTATGGCTTCGGGTATCCCCGTGATAGTTTCAGCGAACACGGGGGCAAAGGAAGCCGTGCGGGACGGCGAGAGCGGATTCATTATTCCCGTCGAGGACGCCTCGGCTCTGGCTGATAGGATTTCCTACTTCTACGACAATAGAGCCGAAGCCAGGCGCATGGGCGGCAATGCGGCATCAAGCGCGGGGAGCTACACTTGGGGCGCTTACGGGGCGAGGGTTCGTGAGATAATCCTGGAAATTGCGGCGCTGAGGGCTGAGAGATGAAAGTCGCTCTGATACGCAACGTTGAGGAGGCGAGGAGCCTCAGTATGCCCTTCTACGCAGACTCACTTCGGGACGCGCTTAGGGATTTGTGCGAAGTGCAGGACGCCCGGTTCCGTCCCGATTCCCTACACAGGCTAGCCTCTCTCGCAGGCGCGCGCGCTGGGGATTACGCGGGGCGATTTGTGAGCTTCCCGAAGCAGCTGCGCTCTCTTCGGGCGGATGTGTTTCACATTGCCGACCACTCAAACGCACATTTTATCCGCTCACTAGATGCCGAGGCGACGGTTGTAACTTGCCACGATTTGATGCTCCTCAAGCTCGCCTCTGGCGAGATTCCCTCAAATGGCGCAGTCCCCCGAATTGCGCTTCGCGCTTTTAGCTGGAGCGTCGGGCATCTGTGCCGGGCGAGGGTCGTCCTGTGCGATTCGGAGTCAACCAAGCGGGACGTAATAAAATTTCTCGGATGCCCTGACGAGCGTCTCAAAGTTGCCTATATCGGGATTCACGAGGCATTCCGCCCTATTGGGGACGCCGCCCTCATCGCTTCTGCCCGCGCCCGCTTTGGCTTCGATTCGCCGCTAACGGTGGTGCACGCGGGCAACTGCTCGTTTTATAAGAATTTAGAAGGGGTCATTAATGCGTTCTCGCTTCTGCCGCCGGGGATTCGCGCTAGGGCAAGGCTCGTGAAGGTCGGCGCTGATTTTTCCCCTGAGCAGTGGAGGCTGATTCAAAGGCGCGGTATTGCCCAGAGGGTGAGCTACTTGGGCAGGCTCTCTGTGCCGGATTTAGCCCTAGCCTACGGCTCTGCGGGAATACTGCTCTTTCCCTCTTTATATGAGGGGTTCGGCTGGCCCCCGCTGGAGGCTATGGCTTGCGGCCTGCCGGTCGTCTGCTCGGACAGAGGCTCTCTGGGGGAAGTAGTAGGGGACGCGGCGGCGATAGTTGACCCAGACAGTCCCGAATCCATCGCCGAGGGGGTTCGCATCGCCTTAGATGACGACGAATTCAGGCGGGGGCTCATTGCCAGAGGCTTCGAGAGGGTGAAACTCTTTAGTTGGCACAGTGCCGCGAGGCAGGTTTTGGAGGCTTACCGAGAGTGCGTATCCTGATTTCCGTGCAGAATTATCACCCCGCCTATTCGTTTGGCGGCAGGGTGGTAAAATCCACAGCCGTCGCCGAGGGACTCGCAAAGCTCGGACACGAGGTCTCGGTCGTAACCTCAAGCGTTATTGACCGCGAGACAAAGCCCGCCTTTTTCACCCGCCGCGAGTCCGTAAACGGGGTATCGGTTATATATCTCGGCACGTGGCTCCGGTTCTCGCAGATTTCGCTGAACCCTTCTGCGCTTCGTTTTGCCCTCTCGGAGGTCAAAAAATACGACGCCGTCTATATCGTGGGACTCTATGACGCCATCTCGCCGTTGGTAGCCCTTGCCGCCCGCAGAGCAAGAATCCCTTATATAGTCGAGCCGAGCGGAATGCTCATTCCCATTGTGAGGAGCCTGAGGCTCAAGCGCGCGTATCATAAAATCATCGGTTCATGGATGCTGAGAGACGCCCACGCCGTGTTCTATACGTCTCAAATCGAGCATGACGAGGCGGTAGGGTTCGGAATCGCTCCTGAGAAATTATTGCTCTCGCCGAACGGGATAAATTTAGGCGATTATAAATCCCTCCCCACGCGAGGCGCGTTCCGAAGGTGCTACGAGATACCCGAGGGGTCTTCTCTTGTTCTCTCGCTTGGGCGGATTGAGCAGAAAAAGAATCTGGAGGAGCTATTTCGCGCCGTCGCCGGGCTAAGGAGTCTCGATTTCTTTTTGGCGGTTGTGGGTCCATCGGAGTCCGAGGGGTACTTGAATAAATTGAAGCGTCTCGCCTCAGAGCTTCAAATTGAGCCGCGGGTTCGGTTTATTCCGACTCTACTGGGAGAGGAAAAACTCTCGGCTTACGTTGACGCGGACATATTCGCAATAGTTTCTATTAACGAAAATTGGGGGATTACCGCAACCGAGGCGATAGCCTGCGGTCTGCCGGTCGTGGTTACGGACACGTGCGGAGTCGCCGAGGTAGTTGAGGGGCGCGCGGGGCTTGTCGTAAAGCGGGACGCCGCCTCCATCCGCGAGGGAATCGAGAAACTGTCTGCGGACGACGGGCTTCGGGCAGAAATTAAGGCGCGTCTGCCAGAGGTAGCAGGCGGGCTGTCGTGGGATAGCAAGGTGTCTCAGTTGGCGCGGATATTCTCATTCCTGATAGCGATGCCGGATTAAACGATGTGCGGGGGATGAGTGGGGCAATTCACGAGGGAGAGGTGGACGCTTCCTACCGAGCGGGATACTCGTATGTCATTCTCACGAAAGCGGGAATCCAGAGCTTGACTCCGCTCACTATGAAGAGAAATGCTCGGTATGAAGAGAAGTGGATTCCCGCTCAGATGACCTGCGGGAATGACAGACTCTCTGTGATTTCGCCCCTTCGCCCTCTGTTCTTTCGAGTCTCCCGTTGTCATTTCGATGGAGCGTGTTAGCGACTGAGAAATCTTATGGCGAGAAATCCTGAATAAGATTCCTCTCTGTGGTCGGAATGACAGAGTTGATGCGTTCGGAATGACAGGAGCGAGAGGCTTGCGGAGTGGGGCAATTGACGCAGGGGAGGGAGCGCTTCCTACCGAGCGGGATACTCGTGTGTCATTCTCACGAAAGTGGGAATCCAGAGCTTGACTCCGCTCACTATGAAGAGAAATGCTCGGTATGAAGAGAAGTGGATTCCCGCTCAGATGATTTGCGGGAATGACAGAAGCGAGAGGCTTGCGGAGTGGGACGCTCCGGGTATTGTTGCGATGTAGTCAGTCTAAGCTAGAAAATCCGCTATAGCCGCTATAAAATCAAAGAATGCGCCAAACTCAGGTTATATTATTCTCCGAGTCGAGTTAGATTAAGGGGATTGCCTAGTGTCTCAGCATCGCCGAGTAGCGCTTAAATCGAGCGGAGAAAACCTAGCCGCCGCCGTCCGTTCCGCGCTTATGGAGTCAGGGATTCTCTCTAGCATCAGCCGGACTTCGAGAGTAGCTCTGAAGCCAAATCTGACCTATCCGTACTACAAAAAGGGGGTAACTACGTCCCCTGCGGTCATCCGCGAGACGGTCAAAATCCTGCGCGAATATACGGATTTCATCGCCATAGTTGAGTCCGACGGGGGCTACGGAGCCTGGGAAGCGCCGGAGGCGTTTCGGGGGCATAATCTGTATTCTCTGGCAGAGGAATATGGGGCAGAGGTCATAAACCTGTGCGCCGAGGGCGAGGAGCGAGAATTCATAGCTGTAAAGTCTCGTGGCTCGGAGTATCAAATCCCGCTGCCACGCCGACTTTTGAGGGAAACCGATTTGCTCATCACCATGCCCGTGCCGAAGATTCACTGCATGACGGGACTCACGCTCGGCTACAAGAATCAGTGGGGGTGCATCCCGGACAAAATGCGTCTCCGCTCTCACTTCGTCTTCAACGACGCTATTATCGCCATAAACCGCGCCCTGCGTCCGGCGGTGCTCGCAGACGGGACCTATTTTCTAGACCGAAATGGCCCGATGGAAGGAGACCCCGTGCAGATGGATTTTATTATCGCCGCAACGGACGTCGGCTCGTTCGACAGGTACGCCTCTGAACTCATGGGCTGGAGTTGGCGCGATGTGCCGCACCTAAGACGCGCCGTCGCCCTCGGGGATATGCCCGCAAATCTCGAGGAGATTGAATTCAACGTTCACCCGAAGCAGGCGTCGGGGCGGAAATTCCGGCTTCAGCGCACCCCCCGAAATTATATTGCTCTGTCTGGCTTTCATAGCCGCTATCTCACGTGGTTTATGTATGAATCGTGGTTTGGCCGCGTTGTGCTTCATTCGATTTTTTACGCTATCGTGGGGAAACCCGTAAAGCCGAAGCCGGAGCAATAGGGCGAGTCCGGCGGCTGAGATGATACTGGATTCTCGCATCAAATCTGCGTAAATTAGAGGACTTATGTCGGAGCTATGGCGGCGTCCGGCAAAATGCGCTTCGGAGGTTACAGTTCGGATGAGATATTTAAAAGCGCTTTGGGAGTGGTGGAAGCCCCTAGCGAGAAAAATCGGCGATTTTCAGGCGCGGGTTATCCTCACGGTTTTTTATTTCGTATTTCTTTCTCCCTTCGCGCTTATTGTCCGTTTTGCAACTGACCCCCTGGCGATAAAACCCAAAACGCCTCGGGGCTGGCTCCTCAGAGAAGATTCAGGCGCGCCTGAGGCTCAGAGGGCGACGAAAATGTTTTCCCTTTAAGGAGAGTTTCCCTACTGATGAAAATACTCGGAATCTCATGCTATTTTCACGATGCTGCCGCCGCCCTGCTGGTTGACGGACAGCTCGTTGCCGCCGCCGAAGAGGAGAGGTTCTCGCGCAAGAAGCACGACTACGAATTCCCGCAATTGGCAATTGATTTCTGCCTCAAAACGGCGGGGCTGAAACCATCCGACCTCGACTACGTGGTGTTTTTTGAAAAGCCGTTTGTTAAATTTGAACGTCTGCTCCTGTGCGCGATGCAGACCTTCCCGCGCTCCATTAAGCTGTTCCGCGAGGCTATGATAACCTGGCTTGGGGATAAGCTGTGGATAAAACACCTCCTTCAAAAAAAACTCGGCGTAGAGGAGTCTAAAATCCTCTTTTCAGAGCATCACCTCTCTCACGCCGCAAGCTCTTTTTACTGCTCCCCCTATGAAGAGGCGGCGATTCTCACCGTTGACGGCGTGGGCGAGTGGACTACAGCCGCCATCGGTGTGGGCAGGGGCAATGAGATAAAGCTACTCAAAGAGATTCGGTTTCCGCATTCCCTTGGGCTTCTCTACAGCGCGTTTACGGCGTTTTTGGGGTTTGAGGTCAACGAGGGGGAATATAAAGTGATGGGAATGTCGCCGTTTGGCAAACCCAATTATGTGGATGAGGTGATGAAGCTCGTCCGAGTCCATGACGACGGCGGGTTTGAACTCGATATGGACTATTTCTCGTTTCATTACTCCTCCGAAAAGACATTCAGCCGCAAATTCGAGGAACTCTTCGGCGAGCCTAGAGACCCGAAGTCCCTATTTTTCACCGGCGAGAGCGGATTTCCGGCGTATTTCGGACAGAAGCCCGTTGATTTTGACGAGCTTGCCCTGAGCAATCAGCGCTACGCCGATATTGCCGCGAGCATCCAAGCCGTAACCGAGGGGATTATGCTCAAAATGGCGCGCGAGGCTCGCCGCCTGACCGGTCTTACAGCGCTCTGCATGGCTGGAGGAGTCGCCCTAAACAGCGTTGCAAATGGGAAAATTCTCGCAGGCGGGGCATTTGACGAAATCTACATTCAGCCCGCCGCAGGAGACGGTGGGGCGGCTCTGGGCGCCGCTCTCTGGGCGTATCACTCCGTGCTGGGCAAACCCCGAAAATTCGTAATGCGCCATGCCTACTGGGGGGAGGAACACTCGGACTCTGAAATTGAGCAATTTCTCGCGGAGAATAAGATTGCTTATGAGAGGCTCGACGACGAGGGGATTATCCAAAGCGTCGCCGAGAGAATTAGCCGAGGGAAGGTCATAGGCTGGTTTCAGGGGCGATTTGAGTGGGGGCCCCGGGCCCTTGGCGCAAGGAGCATCCTCGCCGACCCGCGCCGTGCCGATATGAAGGACATCGTCAATACGAAAATTAAATTCCGTGAGCCGTACCGCCCGTTTGCCCCTTCTGTGCTTGCTGAAAGGGCAGGGGAATTTTTTGATTTCCCTGAGCCTGCGCGCCACTTCCCAGCGCGATTCATGCTCTATGTAGTGAATGTAAAAGAGGATAAAAGGGCGCTTCTTCCCGCCATAACGCACGTTGACGGAACGGGTAGGCTTCAGACCGTGGACAAGGCGGCGTCCCCTCGATATTACCGCCTCATTGAGCGGTTCGGCGAGCTTACGGGCGTGCCAGTGGTGCTGAACACCTCGTTTAATCTGCGCGGAGAGCCGATAGTGAACACTCCGGCAGAGGCTTACAGCACATTCATGAGGAGCGAGATGGACGTGCTGGCGCTGGGGAATTATCTAGTGGAGAAGGTCTAATACAGTGGATTTCCCTCTTCGCCCCGTGTCATTTCGAGCAATAGCGAGAAATCTCAAATAAGATTCCTCTCTGCGTTCGGAATGACAGAGTTGAGAGAAGGGGGCGCTTAATACCGAGCGGATACTCGTATGTCATTCTCACGAAAGTAGAGAATCCAGAGCTTGACTCCGCTCCCTTCGGCGTAGTTTATAGTGAGCTTAGTCGAAGCGCTCGCCCTTTGACTCCGCTCAGGGTGAAGAGGAATTGGATTCCCGCTCAGATGGCTTGCGGGAATGACAGCGTGTTGAGGCGTTCGGAATGACACTCCCCTCTGCGTTATTTTGCCTCTTCGCCCCGTGTCATTTCGAGCAATAGCGAGAAATCTTGAATAAGATTCCTCTCTGGGCGTTCGGAATGACAAGAAGTGAGGTGTTCGGAATGACAGAGGTGAGAGAGGAGTGGCGGAAGCTCCGTCGCTATACTTTTGCTCATATTCACTGTGGGACATACCTTCGGAACGACGCGCGAGGTATTATCCTAGTATCTCATCGCCTGCCGCGCATCACTTACGGCGGCCTCTCTTAGCGTTTTTGCGGCTAGACGATATACAATGGAGGTGGTTCACAATGGGAAAATTAGGCTCTAGGCTTGGCATTGCCGGCGAGTTGCTGCAATTTTTCTGGGGGCGCAAGTGGTGGTGGATTACGCCGATGCTCATTCTGCTCATAGCCCTCGGCATATTGATAGCGTTTGCCCAAAGCTCTGCTGTTGCCCCGTTTATTTACACGCTGTTCTAAGTTTCGCTGTTTGGAGGTTGCCTTCGATGAAAAAAATTCTGCGTCTCCTCTTTCTCTCCGTATTCGGTCTCGGTGTAGGATTAATAATAGCGGAGTTCGCGTCGCGGCTTTTTCTCCCCGCGCCCGTGCCTTGGAAATTCCCCCTGCTCAGGTACGAGGTGGCGGCTGACTGCGGTTACCGGTTTCAGCCGAATAGAGAGGGATACCAGCTCTCAGGGCTTGCCCGTATCAACCGAGACGGCTTTCGCGGGGGCGATTGGGAGATTGAAAAACCTGCGGGCGTGAAGCGAATCCTAATTCTCGGCGACTCCATGGCATTTGGCCCTGGGATGAACGACGACGAGACTTTCACCGCTCTGATGGAGGCGTCTCTGAACGAGGGCGCGCCCTTGGGAACTCGCTACGAGGTAATGAATTTCAGCGTGCCGGGATACGACACGGGGCATGAAATCTGCATCCTTGAGCGATACGCTATGAAATTCAAGCCCGATGCCGTGTTTCTCAATTTCTATCTCAACGACCTCATCTACGTGCGCGACTACGGCGTCTATCCGCAACTGTTTAAACAGGGGGAGAAGGCTTTTAACGAGTCCAATTGGAAACGTCGCGAGCTTATACGCAAAAGCCGCCTCGTCATGACAATTTGGGATTTGATGCAGGCGAGAGCCGAAACCCAGATGACCCGAATCGTGCGCGCTTACGTCGAGGAGGGAGTCGCTCCGCCGAAGGGCAATGAGGACGGCTGGCAGTTTGTCGAGGGCAAACTCGCAGAATTTAAGAAACTCGCATCCGGCAACGGATTCAAACCCGCCCTTGTGATTTTACCTCTACCGCAGGAGGTGCAGGGGGCCGGAGGGAAATCCACATATCCCGAATACCTTAACCTCAAAGCCTCAGCCGCCGGAATTGATTTCATCGAGATGCTCCCCGCGCTCAAACAAAGCGGCCTCACATTCAATGAAATTTTAATCCCCTACGACAACCATCTTAACCGAGAAGGACACCGCATTGCGGCACAGGCTCTAGCTGAGGCGGCAGCGAGGATGCTCGGCGAGTAGTAGCGCTCTTACCCCCACTGACCCCGTTGACCAAGCGCGGGGAGACACTGAAAAAACTGAGAAATTATGGACAAGATAAGCCAAAAACACGAAAAACTAATTGCCTTGATAAAACCGCTCGAGTCCGCAATCATCGCCTTTTCGGGCGGCGTTGACAGCGCGCTTGTGCTGAAAGTCGCCTTCGCCACTCTTGGGAGCAGGGCTATTGCCGCCACAGCTGACTCCCCGTCCCTGCCGAGACGAGAGCTTCGAGAGGCTCAGCGGGTTGCCGAGTCCATCGGCGCAAGGCACGTCATCATCGAGACAGGCGAGATGCAGGATGAAAATTACGCGAAGAACCCTCCTAACCGGTGCTATTTCTGCAAATCCGAGCTATATTCAAAGCTACTGAAAATCGCCGCCCGCGAGGGAATATCCCATATTCTAAACGGGACACAGTACGACGACCTCTCGGACTATCGCCCAGGGCTTCTCGCCGCATCCGAGCAAAAAATCCTCTCTCCGCTTGCCGATGCCGGACTGTCCAAATCCGAGGTAAGGGCTTTAGCCCGCCTGCTCGGTCTCGAGGTGTGGGATAAGCCCGCAAGCCCTTGCCTCTCGTCGCGGATTCCTCACGGGAGCGAGGTTACGCCTGAGAAACTCGCCGCAATTGAATACGCCGAGGAATTCCTGCGGGGGTTCGGCATCCGAGAACTGAGAGTGCGCCACTTCGGACTCCGCGCCAGAATCGAGACGGGGAGCGAGTACTTCTCCACAATTCGAGATAACTTCGGCGTTATCCAAGACCGCTTCAAAGCCGCCGGATTCGCCCACATTGAGCTTCGGCAGTTCAGGAGCGGCGCTCTCAATCCAGCGCGCAGGGATTCATAATCCACAAAGCAGGAGGAATCCCCCTTTGCGATACTATTGAGGGGCAACCTCTCCAGCAAAACTAATAAATCATGCAAAGAGAAAAAATCAGAGAAATCCTCGCCGGTGTGGAGCGCGGCGAAATTCCCGTTGACCATGCTCTAAAATCCCTTGAGAGGCTGCCTTTCGAGGACATCGCATTTGCCAATATTGACCATCACAGGGCTTTGCGCAAGGGCTTTCCCGAGGTCGTCTATTGCGAGGGCAAAACCCCAGAGCAGGCGGCGCAGATTATAGAGCGACTCTCGGAGACGGGAGACGTTCTCGCCACGCGCGCCTCGGCGGATGTTTTTCGGCTGGTTCAAACTGTAATTCCACGCGCCGAATACAGCGAAACTGCCCGTCTCATAGCCGTAAGGCAACCGGCCCAAGCAGGGGGGCGTACTCTGAAATCTGGGCTGATTCTCGTCATGAGCGCGGGAACCTCTGATATTCCCGTAGCCGAGGAAGCCGCCCTTACGGCGGAGGTCATGGGAAACCGCGTCGAACGGCTGTTCGATGTGGGAGTTGCGGGGATTCATCGCCTGTTTGCGAATAAGGCGAGAATTGACGGAGCGGCGGTGCTTGTAGTGGCTGCCGGAATGGACGGGGCGTTGCCCTCGGTTGTTTCGGGGCTAGTGTCGAAACCGGTTATTGCGGTGCCTACGTCGGTCGGCTACGGGGCGAGTTTTAGGGGGATTGCCCCGCTTCTTGCGATGCTCAACGCCTGCGCGCCGGGGGTTGTCGTCGTCAACATTGACAACGGATTCGGCGCGGGATACTTCGCTTCGGTGATAAATAGCTAATTTAACCGCCTCTGTCATTGTGAAGGCACAGAGGAATCTTATTGCCTTTCGACTCCGCTCAGGGTGAAGATTTCTCGCTATTGCTCGAAATGACACAGTGGGGGGCGAAAAGGAAAAATGACACAGTGGGGGACGTGCCGTTCCCAAAGCCATAACTTCTGTCATTTCCGCAAGCCTTCAGAGCGGGAATCCAATTCCTCTTCGCCCTGAGCGCTTCGACTAAGCTCAGCATAAACTACGTCGAAGGGAGCGGAGTCAAGCTCTGGATTCCCACTTTCGTGAGAATGACATACGAAGCTCCCGCTCGGTATGAAGCGTCTCCACCTCTCACCTTCTGTCATTCCGAACGCCCAGAGAGGAATCTTATTCAGGATTTCTCAGTCGCTACCGCACTCCATCGAAATGACAACCGGGGGGGCAAGAGGAGAAATGACACAGGCAGGCAGGGTTTCGAGATATGACTTTTAATTACCGTTTTATTCGCATCTTCGTATTTTGGCGGCGCATATAAAATGACTAAAATTGCGTATTTTGACTGCTCATCCGGCGTTTCGGGCGATATGATTGTCGGCGCTCTGCTCGATGCGGGGTGCGATTTCGGCTTGCTACTCTCGGAGCTTGCAAAGCTCAATATTGCGGATTACTCGATGCGCTCGGAGAAAGTGTTGAGGGGCGGCATCTCGGCTACGAAATTCACCGTTATCGGGGGCGAGAAGTCCCCTCCGCGCCGGACTCTTCGGGACATTTACTCAATTATTGATGCCTCGGCGATTGAAGGCGCGATTAAATCCGAAGCCAAGCGGATATTTCTATCCATAGCCGAGGCTGAGGCAAAGATTCACGCCAAATCTGCAGGTGAGATTCATTTCCACGAAATCGGCGCGGTTGACACGATAATTGACATTGCAGGCGCGCTCTTGGGGCTTAAAATCCTCGGCGTCCGGCGGGTATTCTGCTCAAGCGTGAATCTAGGAAGCGGCTTTGTCGAGTTCTCCCACGGCAGATTCCCCGTGCCTGCCCCGGCAACGGTGGAAATTCTGAAAAATATCCCGGTCTATTCGACTGATTCTCAATACGAGCTTGCGACCCCGACGGGCGCGGCTGTGATTGCGGTTTTGGCTGAGCGCTTTGGCGGCATTCCCCGGATGAAAATTGAGGCTGCGGGCTACGGGGCAGGCGCGAGGGATTTGCCCGCTCCGAATGCGCTTCGGGTGTTCATTGGCGAGGCGATGGATGAATTTGCCCCGGATGCGGGAGTGGTTTCGGTTATCGAGAGCAATATTGACGATATGAACCCGGAGATTTACGATTACGCTATGGGGCGGCTCTTCGATGAGGGCGCGCTTGATGTATATCTCACGAATATATTTATGAAAAAGAATCGCCCCGCCGTGAAGTTGACCGTAATTTCCGCGCCTGAGTATCGGGATAAATTGATTGAAATTCTATTCCGCGAGACGACCACCATCGGCGTAAGATGGCGCGATGAGAAGAGGGGTACTCTCCAGCGCGAGGTGATTGTGGCAAACACCGAGTTCGGAGCGGTGAGGGTCAAGGTGGCGCGTCTCGGGCAGGCGATTGTCAACGCCGCCCCCGAATACGAGGATTGCAGAAAAATCGCCGAGGCAAGAGGCGTTTCGCTGAAACTGGTATATAATTTAGCCTCGCAGGCGGCGGCAAAATTCATCGCCCGCGGATGAACGGATGATAATTCTCGGACTCAACGCATATCACGGGGACTCCTCGGCGTGTCTCGTCGCCGATGGAAAGCTCATTGCCGCCATCGAAGAGGAGCGTATTAGGCGCGTAAAGCACTGGGCTGGGCTCCCTACGGAGTCCGTGGCGTGGTGTCTTGGCTATGCGGGAATTGATATTCGGGACGTTGACTATATTGCGATTTCTAAAAACCCCTCGGCTCATCTGCGCAAAAAACTGCTCCGAGTCCTGACGAAAACCCCAAGCCTCAATTTTCTTCGAGGCAGGCTTCAGAACGTCTCCAAAGTGAGGGATGTTAAAACCTCCATCGCCGAGGCATTATCAATTTCCCCCTCGCAAATCAGGGCAAAGCTCGAGAACGTCGAGCATCACAGGGCGCACCTGGCAAGCGCATTTTTTGTGTCCCCCTTCGACGATGCGGCGGCGGCGTCCGTTGACGGCTTCGGGGATTTTCTAAGCGCGATGAGAGGCATCGGCAGAGGGGGGAGAATTGACGTAATGGACGGAGTGGAGTTCCCTCACTCGCTTGGGATATTCTACACGGCATTCACGCAGTTTTTGGGATTCCCTAAGTACGGCGACGAGTATAAAATCATGGGGCTGTCCGCGCTCGGCGAGCCTGAGTATCTGGACAGTATGAGGCGGGTGGTCAAACTAAAGAAAAACGGTCTATTTGAGCTTGACCCGTCTTATTTTCTCCACGACAAAGAGGGCGTTGAGATGATTTGGGAGAACTCCGAGCCTGCGGTTGGGAGGCTCTATTCCGATAAATTATCCGAGCTTTTCGGAGCGCCGCGCGGGAAGGACGGAGACATCGGCGAGCGTCATAAGAATATTGCGGCTTCCGTTCAGGCGATGTACGAGGAGGCGTTTTTTCATCTTTTGCGAGACTTGCACGCGAAAACCGGTTTGCAGAGCCTAGCCCTTGCCGGAGGGTGTATTCAAAACTCCCTTGCAAACGGGAAAATATTCGCCGAGACCCCCTTTCAGCAGGTCTATATCCCCCCTGCGGCTTACGACGGCGGAACGTCGGTCGGGGCGGCTTTTTGGCTCTGGAACTCTATACTCAAAAACGGGCGCAGTTTTATAATGGACTCTCCGTACTGGGGGCCAGAGTTCTCCGACGCCCAAATCGAGCGCGCAATGGCGGATGCCGGAGTCCACTTCCAGAAACTCACCGAAGACGCGCTCCTGCGCAAAACCGCCGCCGCTATCGCCGATGGGAAAATCGTCGGCTGGTTTCAGGGCAGAAGCGAGTGGGGCCCCAGAGCGCTGGGAAACCGGAGCATCGTCGTTGACCCAAGAAAAGCGCAGATGAAGGACATACTAAACGAGAGGATAAAGAGGCGAGAGAACTTCCGCCCATTTGCCCCGTCCGTGCTGGAGGAGCGCGCCCCGGAGTGGTTCGAGAATTCTCACCCCGTGCCGTTCATGGAAAAGGTCTATGGGATTCGTCCGCAGATGCGTAAATTTATCCCGGCTGTGGTTCACGCCGACGGCACAGGGCGGCTTCAGACCGTGTCGCGGCAGATGAATCCTAAATACTACCGGCTGATAGAGGAATTCTATAGGCTCACGAAAGTTCCCATGGCACTCAATACGTCATTCAACGAGAACGAGCCGATGGTAAACACCCCGGCTGAGGCGATACGCTGCTTCCTCAGAACTAAGATGGATGTGCTTGCGATAGGCGATTATTATGTTAAATGACAACCTCGGATGCGCCATTGCGGGGGAGTATCCCGAATGAACACTGAGGTAAGCAGAGCGGCTAGTGTCATTCCGAACGCAGTGAGGAATCCTCTTTGAGATTTCTCGCTACACTCGAAATGACAGGGGCTAGGGGCGAATGGGCAAAACGACAGGGGGGAGGGCGTCATTCCCGCAATTCATCACTCTCTGTCATTCCCGCAAGCCTTCTGAGCGGGAGTCCGTTTCTCTTCATAGTGAGTCCTTCGATAAACTCAGGATAAACTCCGTCGAGCTATGGATTCTCGCCACAAAACTTGGCATAGAAATTAGGCTATGAAAATATCAATTATCACCGTAGTGCGCAATAATAAAAACCTCATTGCCGGGTGCATCGAAAGCGTCTTGGCTCAGACCTACTCGAACATCGAATATATCGTCATTGACGGCGGCTCGACTGACGGCACGCTCGATGTGATAAAACGCTATGAACCCCGAATCTCGCGCTGGGTGAGCGAGCCTGACCGCGGGATTTACGACGCCCTCAACAAGGGAATATCCATGGCTACGGGAGATGTCATAGGGTTTCTGCATTCAGATGACTTCTACGCCCACGCCGGGGTGATTGGAAAAGTTGCCGAGGCCCTAGCCCGCTCGCTCGCCGACAGCGTCTATGGGGATTTGGTTTACCTAAGCGCGGATGGCGGCAGAGTTGTAAGGCTCTGGCGGGCTGGTGAATTCAGGCGGGATTTGCTGCGCTGGGGGTGGATGCCGCCGCACCCGACTTTCTTCGTGAGGGCGGAGGTCTATCGCAGGCTCGGAGGGTTCAACACCGACTTCTCCATCGCTTCGGATTACGAGCTAGTGCTGAGATTGCTCATGAAATATGAAATTTCGACCCGCTATATCCCCGAAGTGCTTGTAAAAATGCGCATGGGCGGCAGGAGCAATGGGCGCGTCCGAAACGTCGTCAAAAAATCCATAGAAGACTACAGGGCGCTCAAAATGAGCGGCATGAGCGGCGCGCTGTTTGCCCTGGTGTTTAAAAATATCTCGAAAGTGCCGCAATTTTTCAGCGGCAGAGGAACTAGTTTATGAAAAAAGCCCTCATCACAGGCATCACCGGACAGGACGGCTCGTATCTTGCCGAGCTTCTGCTGTCCAAAAATTACGAGGTGCATGGGCTAATTCGCCGCTCCAGCGCCTTTAACACCGGACGCATTGAACACATATACGTTGACCCGCACGACCCCGGCGCAAGGCTCTTTCTCCACTACGGAGACCTCGGCGACTCGGGACAGCTCACGAACCTCATCTATAACGTAAAGCCCGATGAAATCTATCACCTCGCCGCCCAAAGCCATGTGAGAGTGAGCTTCGATATTCCCGAATACAGCGGCGACATCACCGGACTTGCCACGGTGAGAATACTAGAGTCCGTGCGCCGGAGCGGGATAAAATGCCGTTTCTATCAGGCTTCGAGTAGCGAGATGTTCGGCGCGTCCCCTCCGCCGCAAGACGAGCAAACCATTTTTCACCCCCGAAGCCCCTACGCCTGCGCCAAGCTCATGGCCCACTGGACTACGGTCAATTACCGCGACGGCTACGGGATGTTCGCCGTGAGCGGAATCCTCTTTAACCACGAATCCCCGCGCCGGAGCGAGACCTTCGTTACACGCAAGATTACGCGCGGTATTGCCGCCATCGCCGCCGGACGGCAGAGGCATCTCTATCTTGGGAATCTCGAATCCAAGAGGGATTGGGGATTCGCCCCGGAATACGTCGAGATGATGTGGAATATGCTTCAGCAGGACTCTCCCCATGATTTCGTCATCGGCACGGGCGAGGCATGGAGCGTGAGGGAATTTCTGGAGGAGGCTTTCACCTACGCGGGGCTGGATTGGCGGGAGCATATAAAAATTGACCCTAAGTATTTTCGCCCGACTGAGGTTGAGAGCCTGCTGGCTGATTTTAGCAAGGCTCGGCGGGCGTTCGGATGGGAGCCGCGGGTAAAATTCCGAGACCTAGTGCGGATAATGGTTGACGCGGACATGAAGAGGGCAAACCTCAAACCCCTCGGCAAGGGGGATGAGATTCTCGCCCGCAAATTCCCTGCCCGCTGGTGGAAGGCGGATTGATTCGCGGCGCGCGGGTCTGGTATTCTCCGCAATAGGGATTTAAATCGAGATGTTTCTGCGCCGATGCCCCGGAATGGCAAATAGAGCGCCGCATATTGCACCGCGCATCATGAATTGCGCATAGGCTCTCCGGGGCAAATAGAGATGTTGAAAGGGGATTTATGGCTACAGCGCTTACAAATAAACGCGTCCTAGTAACCGGAGGAGCGGGATTCCTCGGCTCTTTCGTCGTCGAATCGCTCATTCGGCGGGGGGTTAAGCCCGAGCATATAAGAGTTCCACGAAGCAGGGATTGCGATTTGCGCCTGCGGGAAAACTGCCGAAGGGCCGTCGAGGGGGTGGATGTTGTGATTCATCTCGCGGCGAGAGTGGGCGGCATCGGGTTTAATTTAAAGTATCCGGCGTCGCTTTTCTACGACAACGCCATCATCGGCATAGAACTGATGGAGGCCTCGCGCCTCGCCGGAGCGGAGAAATTCGTCGCCGTAGGGACTGTGTGCGGCTATCCGAAGTTTAGCCCAGTCCCGTTTTCGGAGGACGATTTCTGGGACGGCTATCCGGAGGAGACAAACGCCCCCTACGGGCTTGCCAAGAAAATGCTCCTCGTGCAGGCGCAATCCTATCGTAAGCAGTACGGCTTTAACGCGGTGTATCTCGTGCCTGTCAACCTCTATGGTCCGCGAGACCACTTCGACCCCGAAGATGCCCATGTCATCCCCGCGCTGATTCTCAAATTCTCGGAGGCAAAGAGTCGGGGGGCAAAGAGCGTTACGGCTTGGGGAACAGGCTCTGCGTCCCGCGAATTCCTCTATGTTGAGGACGCCGCTGAGGGGATTATTCTCGCCGCTGAGAGATACGAGGGGAGCGAACCTGTAAATATCGGCTCAGGCGCGGAGATTTTAATACGGGATTTAGTCTATTTAATTCGCAATACCGTTGGCTACGAGGGCGAAGTCCTCTGGGACGCTTCCAAGCCCGATGGCCAGCCCAAGAGGATGCTCGATGTGTCGCGGGCAAAGAGAGACTTTGGCTTTGAGGCGAAAACCCCTTTTAGCGAGGGGCTTCGGAGGACAATTGATTGGTATAGAGAGAATTCAATCCGCCATGGACTCTAATACTGATACTGCGCTGAAGCGTCCGTTTGATATTGCCCTCTCTCTTGCGGGGATAGCTCTCTCGCTTCCGCTGTGGGTGCTCATTGCCGCCGCCGTGAAGATAGAAGACGGGGGCCCCGTGTTTTATCGCTCCAAGCGGGTAGGGCGCGGGGGGAGGGTTTTTGAGACGTTTAAATTTCGCTCGATGATAGCCGATTCTGACAGTATATTTGGCCCCGCCCAGGCCCGAGAAGGCGATAAGCGCATCACTAGGACGGGCAGGATTCTAAGGGCAACTGCGATGGACGAGCTTCCACAGCTCATCAATATTCTAAGAGGGGATATGAGTTTCGTGGGGCCCAGAGCGCTGATGCCCGCTGAAATTGAGATTCAGGGGGCGGATTCGGATAGAGCCGCGCCGCTTTCGGAAATTCCTGGCTACGCCGAGCGCCACTCGGTACGACCTGGGCTTACGGGTATAGCTCAGATTTACGCGCCGAGGGATATATCTCGCCGCAATAAATTCCGCTACGACCTCGTCTATATACGCCGCCCCAGCTTCGCACTCGACCTTAGGCTGATAGCGCTTTCGTTTTGGATAACCTTTAGGGGCAAGTGGGAGTCGAGAGGGAGGAAATTCTGATGATAAAAGCGGGCGTCGGCTCATCCAAGAATAAAAATTCGCGCATTGCGGCGGAGGAAGCGGCGCGGGAGGCTCTCGTAAATGCCGGGATTGCCAGAGCAGCATGGGGACTTGTATTCGCCACATTTCCGCACCGCGATTCCTACGGCGAGATATTAAATTCCGTATCGGACACTCTCGGCTCTCTTAACGTCGCCGGCTGCAGCGCGATAGGCGTAATTGCGGGAAGCCGGGAAATCGAGGCTGAGGAGGCTGTGGCTGTGCTTGCGGTCTCATCAGAGGGCGTAATGGCAAATTCATTTCTCATAAATGACTCAGGCGACGGCGGTCTTAGCGCGGGAGTCGCAATTGCACATCGCGCATCTGCGGGCGTATCGCCCAATTCGCTCATTGCGCTATTTCCCGACCCCTTTGTGATTCATCCCGAATTCCTCCTGCGAGGGGTCGAATCCCGCCTTGGGGACGTAGCTATAGTGGGAGCGTCGGCGTCCGAGCATCCTCACTTTGACAGCTCTTATCAGTTCGGCGCAGGCAGCGTGGCATCCGGCGCGGTTTCGGGGATTATTTTAGAGGGCGCCCTCTCGTATAAAATCGGGATAACTCAAGGGTGTCAGCCCGTGGGCCCTCCCTGCAAGATAACCAAAGCCGACGGCAATATCATATTTGAACTCGACGGGCTTTCCGCCTTCGATGTGTTGAAGAGTAAAGTTCCCTCCGCGCTCCTCGATAATCCAAACGAACTGCTGAGCTTGGTGTTCGCCGGATTTCCCATAAATCCCGAAGGTAGAATTGCTGGCGGGGATTATCTCGTGCGAAACCTCATAGGCGTAAATCCAGCCAGCGGCATCGTAGGGGTTGCCGAAAACGTGCGCGAGGGGCAGATGATAACCTTCGCGCTCAGACACCCCGCGATGGCTAGGGAAGACCTCAAGCAGATGCTTGGGCGGATTGCGGGCGGCGGGAGCGCGGGGGCAAGACCCGCATTCGGGCTTTATTTTAACTGCTCCGGCAGAGGGTCTTCGCTCTACGGTCATTCGGGGATTGACACCGCATACATAGCCAATGCAATTGGGGATGTGCCTATCATCGGCTTCTTCGGAAACTCGGAATTCGCCCCGTTTGGGGGAGAGAACAGGGTTTTTACCTACACCGGCGTGCTTGCGCTAATTTACGATACATGATACGCGCATCGCTCTGGCAGGCTCAGGACGCATGGTTAATACCCTAGGCTAAATGGGGGGCGAATATTAAGGGGTCGAATCGGGATGAATCTAATTTTGGTGCGGCACGGCGAGACGGAATGGAACAGGCTCAGCAGGTGCCAGGGGTTTTCCGACGTGGAACTCAACGACACGGGCAGGCTTCAGGCCCAGGCTCTTGCCTCCTCTCTGAGGGGCGAGACGATAGCCGCCGTCTATTCGAGTGACCTCATTAGGGCGATGGATACTGCCCGCGCTACTGCGCAGTATCATAATCTCCCGCTCAACACCGACTCCGACCTCAGAGAGATGAATCAAGGAGACCTCGAAGGGCTTACGTTTGTCGAAATCAAAGAGCGCTACGCCGAGCTTCTCGATGCGTGGAGGAAAAATCCCGAATCCGTAAACCTCCCCGGCGGCGAATCCCTCGGCGAGGTGCAGGCAAGGGCGTGGAGGGCTATCTCGAAAATCTATCAAAAACACCCCCGCCAAACAGTTATCGCCGTGAGCCACAATTTCACCATCATGACGCTTCTGTGCAAATTCACGGGCGTGGGAATTGACGCTTTTGGGACTTTTAAACTCGCCGCGGCGTCGAAAACCGTGGTTGATTTTCAAAATGGCGGCTACAAAGTAGAAATTATCAACGACGTCGAACACCTAAAAACCGCCTCCATTGCCCGATAATCCGCCGGCTGCGTACCTATGGCTCCGGCAGAATTTGCGGGTTTGTAAGTTCAGCGATTGTGTTGTAACTTTTTGTAAATGAAATCGGATATTCAAAAAGCCCTCGCCCGCTCGCTCGAATCCCTTAAATTGCAATTCCCCTCGATAGCCGTAACCCCTGATGAGATAGAAATTGAAATCCCGAAGAGGAGGGAATTCGGGGATTTTTCCTCGAATATCGCCCTCGCGCTCGCCAAGAGCATTGGGCAGAGGCCCCGCGAGCTTGCCGAACTGATAATAAAAAACCTGCCTCAAAACGGCGCTCCCCTCTTCAAAAAAACCGAGATAGCCGGGGCGGGATTTATAAATTTCCACGTTAGCGAGTCGGCTCTCGCCCAAAAACTCACGCAAATCGAGGCTCTCGGCGCGGATTTCGGCAAATCTGACTTCGGCGGCGGCAAGAGAATTCTCGTTGAGTTCGTGAGCGCGAACCCCACCGGCTACCTGCACATTGGACACGCCAGAAACGCCGCCGTGGGTGATGCGGTCTCTAACATCCTCGCCGCCGCAGGGTTTGGCGTTACCAGAGAATTCTACATAAACGACGCCGGACGGCAGATGGAGATGCTAGGGCTATCGGTTTTCACGCGCTACTCGGAGCTTTGCGGTATAGAGCGAGCGATGCCCGAAGACGGCTATCAGGGCGACTACGTGAGGGAAATCGCCGAGGAAATCCATGGGGAGAGGGGAGATGCCCTCATTGCCGAAGGCGAGGTAGCCGCGGTTTCTCTCTGCAGGGAATTTGCCCGCAGGAGGTTAATTGCGCAAATCGAGCTTGATTTGGCGGATTTTGGCGTCCGGTTTGACGAGTGGTACGGCGAGTCCGAGCGAATTCACAAACCCTTGGCTGGCGGGGCGAATAAGCTAGACGGGGCAGTGTCCCAGCTCGATACACGGGGCGCGCTCGAGAGAAGGGACGAAGCGCTGTGGTTCAAAGCCACAGACTTTGGCGACACTCAGGACTGGGTTCTCGTGAAGCGAGACGCAAGCCCCACCTATTTCCTTGCCGATATTGCCTATCACGCCGATAAAATGCGCCGCCCTTTTGATGGTCTCGTCAACGTTTGGGGCGCTGACCATCATAGCCACGTCGGACGCCTTAAGGCGGCAATGCGGGCTTTGGGATTCCACCACGACGCGCTTCGGGTTCTCCTCATTCAATTTGTAAGGCTCATACGCGACGGGCGGGAGGTCGCCATGTCCAAGCGCGCGGGAAGCTACGTTACGCTCCGCGAGGTTATACGCGAGGTCGGGCGCGATGTGATGCGGTTTTTCCTCCTCATGCGAAGCTCGGACGCTCATCTGGATTTTGACCTCGATTTGGCAAAGCGGGAGTCGAGCGAAAATCCCGTTTATTACGTCCAGTACGCCCATGCAAGGGTTGGGAGCATTTTCGAGAAATCATCCGAGCGGGGGCTTGCCCCGTCAATGCGGCATCTCCATCTCCTCACGCTTCCTGAGGAGGTAAATCTGATTAAGAAGCTCATTTCCTTCCCTGAGACGGTCGCCGAGAGCGCGCAGATGCTCGCCCCTCACAGGATTGCGTTCTATCTTCAGGATGTCGCCTCGGATTTCCATGTGTATTACGCGAAAAATAGAATTGTGGGCGAGGACGCCGAGCTGGCCTCAGCGCGCCTGTATTTTATTGATTGCATTCGGACGGTTATTAAAAATGGGCTAAAGCTCTTGGGAGTGTCCGCGCCGGAGAGGATGTGAAGCGATGAGAAGAAATCCAAGCAATGCCAGAGTCATCTCGCTATTTGTCGTTTTTCTGATTATTTTCGTTGTCGCCTTCGGTCTCGGCGTAATTGTAGGGATGGGGATAAACACTCCGAAAGAGATTAAAATCGCCGCTAATACCGAAATCGAGCCGCCCGCCGAGGGGGAATTTATCCCGTCTGAATCCGAACAATTCCCCGAAGAAGATGAGTCTCCATCCCCGACGCCAGAATTTGATGAATTTGGCGATGCAGAGGCTGAATCCGAGGAAATTGAGTCCCCTGCCCCCACTGTGGCGCCGACTGCCACTCCAATTGCCGGGACTCCCGCGCCTACGCCAAAAGCGACGCCGAAGCCTGAGCCGAGGATAAAAGCAACGCCTAAGACTTCTCCATCCCCGACCCCCGCGCCGAAGTCTGAGACGGCGGCCGAATCCAGAGAAAAGGCGATAAAAAAGGTGCTGGAGTCCCTGCCGAAGCCTAGTGAGAGAACCGCCCCGAAGCCTGAATCAACGCCTAAGGAGTTTAAGGGCGAATATACCGTTCAGGTCGGGGCTTTCCAGAAGCAGAGCCAAGCACAGGAAGTGCTGAAGGCCCTCAAAGCGAAGGGTTATCCGGTTTTTGTGAAAGAGGGATACCTGCCGCAGAAAGGCTATTGGTACAGGGTCCAAGTGGGCGCTTTTAAGACCAGAGCCGAGGCAAAGGCGTACGGCGAGGAGCTACAGAGCAAGGTGCGCGCGGTCAAATCCGTCTATATCATCGGCAAGTAGCGTCCATTTCAGTCCTGGATTCTGCGATGTCGCGGACACCCTCTCACCGTTGGATGAAAGGCTCAGGGGGCGGGCGGCAGTGAGCGTAACCGGCATCTCGTATCTCCAAGGGGTAAAATCGAAATGGACAGATGGTTCTGGATGGCTCTGATTGCGATAGCACTTTGGGGATTGGGTAGCTTCTTTGGGAAACTCGCCTCGGCAAAGGACATCGCCTATAGGGTTTATCTGTTCGAGGGAATAGGGACGATAACGGTGCTGGCGACTTTTATGCTCTGGAAGAGAGACGAGGTTCTCTCGAATTTCTCGGTGAACTATTTCGGGCTTCTGATGGGGCTTTGCTGGGGAGTTGGCACGGTGCTGTTTATCATCGCGCTCAAGCCTGCGAAGCTCTCGGTGCTTGTGCCGCTCACGGCAGTGTATCCGGTTGTAACGGTTCTTCTGGCGTTTTTGTTTCTGGGGGAGCGGCTGAGTCCTAAAGAGATTGCTGGCGTGGCACTGGCGATTGTCTCGGCGGTTCTACTCGCGAGGTGATTGGTACTGCCGGTAGCTTCGCCGCTCGCAATAATTGGGGATTTATGCCCCCTAGTTACGTCCCTCGGCGGCGATTTTCTCTATTTCCTTTACGAGTTCCTCGACGAGGGCTTCTTCTTTAAATGATTTTACGAGTTTCCCCTTTTTGTACATCATCCCCTTCCCCCTGCCGCCGGCAATCCCAATGTCGGCTTCGAGCGCCTCTCCGGGACCATTGACTACGCATCCGAGTATCGAGACTTTAATCGGTCTGGGAAGCTCCACTCCGGCTAATTTCGCCTCCACATCCCCTACGAGCTTCATAAGGTCAATCTCTAGCCTCCCGCATCCGGGGCAGGATATTATCTCAATCCCGTGCCTTCTGTGCCCAAGCGACCTGAGTATATCTATTCCGAGATGCACCTCTTCAACCGGGTCGTCCGTGAGCGACACGCGTATTGTGTCTCCGATGCCCTCGGCAAGTAGTGCGCCGATGCCGATAGCGGATTTTATCGTCCCCATCTTTATCGTTCCGGCTTCGGTAACTCCGAGGTGAAGCGCGTATTCGCACCGCGAGGCAAGTAGTCTATAGGCTTCAATCATCCTCATCACGTCGGTGGATTTGACAGAGATTTTGATGTCGCGAAAATCGAGGTCTTCGAGGATGCGTATGTGGCGAAACGCGCTCTCGGCTAGGGCTTCGGCTGTGGGGCTTCCGTGCTTTTTTAGGATGTCCTTCTCGAGCGAGCCCGAATTGACGCCGATTCTTATGGGGATTGCCCTTTCTTTCACGGCGTCAACCACGGCTTTGATTCTCGCCTTAGAGCCGATGTTGCCGGGGTTGATTCTCATTCCGTCAACGCCTTGGCGTATGGCTTCGAGGGCGAGCTTGTAGTCAAAGTGAATATCGGAAACTATGGGGATGGAGGTCTGCTTCTTAATTTCGCCCAGGGCGCGGGCGGCGTCCATATCCGGCACGGCAAGCCTTACGACGTCGCATCCGGCGCTCTCAATGCGCCGTATCTCGGCGACTGTGGCGGCGA
This sequence comes from Deltaproteobacteria bacterium, assembly GCA_052390235.1. Taxonomy (GTDB): domain Bacteria; phylum Desulfobacterota_D; class UBA1144; order Nemesobacterales; family CSP1-2; genus JBQTHB01. Next base: position 77,391 of record JBQTHB010000002.1, read on the forward strand.
CGTCTCTGGTGTCGGTCTTGGTCATGGTTTGCACTGACACGGGCGCGCCCCCTCCGATTTTCACTCTTCCTATCTTGATTTGACGCGATGGTCTTCTCATCTTAGGTGAAGAGGTTATTGTAAATAGCGGGGGGTGTCAAGGACGGGAGGGCGCGGGGGGAGGCTGCCGCCAATATAGTGTTTTGAAATAGGCAAGGTATAGTAATTACGAGGAGGCGGCAAAAATATGGGAATGAAAAAAATCATAGGCATAAAACAGGACGCCGGCGCTCCTGCGGATAAAAATGTGGCATTCGCCGGATTTCAAAAATCGAGCCAAGCCGATGAGCCTCAAGCCGAGCTAACCGAAGCGCTCGTGTATGAATCTCTCAAGGGGGTGTATGACCCTGAGATTCCCGTGAGCATCGTTGACCTTGGGCTGATTTACGACGCTCAAATATCGGGGCGGAACGTGCATCTTAAAATGACACTGACCACTCCCGGATGCGGCATGGGCGCGATGATTGCCAAGCAAGCCGAGGCGGCTGTGAAGGGCGCCGGGGCTAAGCACGTTCTTGTTGAGATAGTCTGGGATCCGCCATGGAATCCCGATATGATGAGCGACGAGGCTAGGCAGAAGCTCGGAATTGACTAGAGTTTCATGAGCGGCGGGAGTATGGCAAATCTGAGCCCCAACCGGGGCAGTGGGCGCGCTCACCGTGAATTATCCATTTGGAGGCAATAAGGAAATTGGAATTAACCCCTGAGAGTGTAAAAAACGCGCTGAAGCGGATAAAATACCCCGGATTCACGAGAGACATAGTTTCCTTTGGCATCGTCAAGGACGTTGAAATCGAAGGCTCGAAGGTAAAATTACAACTCGTGTTCCCGAAGCCGGACGATAAAATCGAGGCAGAGGTCAAAGACGCGGTTCAGAAGAAATTGTTTGAATCCGAGGCGATCTCGGAGGTCGAGATTAAAACCTCGGTGAGAGAGGGCAAACCCTCTCAAGCCCAGACATCCGAAGCAAAAAAAACTAAACTCCCCGCGGTTAAGCACTACATCGCCGTAGCGAGCGGCAAGGGAGGAGTCGGCAAATCCACCGTTGCCGTGAACCTCGCCCTCGCCATATCTAAACTGAGGGGGGGCGTAGGATTAATGGACGCCGACATCTGGGGACCAAGCGCCCCGATAATGATGGGGATCAACAAAAGACCGCTCGCCACGCCGGAGCAGAAAATCATCCCACTTGAGAGGCACGGGATAAAGGTCATGTCTATAGGGTTTCTCATTGACGACGACGAGACTGTGATTTGGCGTGGCCCAATGGTTCACGGGGCTGTGAAGCAATTTATCGAGGATGTGGAGTGGCGGGGCGTGGATTATCTCGTGATTGACCTTCCGCCGGGAACCGGGGACGCTCAACTCTCGCTAATTCAGACAGCGCCTCTGAGCGGCGGGGTGATTGTTACGACCCCTCAGGACGTGGCGTTGATTGACGTGCGAAGGGGCGTGCAGATGTTTGAGAAACTAAACGTGCCCGTGCTTGGGGTGGTTGAGAACATGAGCTATCTGCTCTGCCCTCACTGCGACGGCGAAATGGATATTTTCGGCAGGGGAGGGGGCAGGAGAATGGCTGAGAAATTTGGCGTGCCTTTTCTCGGCGAAATCCCCATAGACCCGGCTATTAGAAAAGGCGGCGATTCGGGAATACCGATAATTGAATCCGACCCGGATAGCCTGGTGTCGAAGGCGTTTATGGATATAGCGCGCATGGTCTTGGTCTCCATCGAGTAATGCCTGCGGGCAGAGCCGTTTTCAGTGGTTATCCCAAAAGCTCATCATCTGGATTCTTCGCCGTGGGTTTACATGAAATATGCTCAGAGCGATGTTCGCGCTAATTTGGGGTTTCAAATATCTATAAAAAATCCTGCGGGCGTTCTGCCTTGACTCCCGACGAGCCGTGATTAATTTTAGATTAGAAATTAGAATCTAAGGAGGCAGTGAAAAATGATGAGATTTACCGTTAGAGACCCATGGGCTTACGGGGCGCTTGAGGCTAAATTCAATAAAATGATTGATGAAACGCTCAAAAATTTCTATCCGTATGAGGCGGAGCCCAAATTCCGCTGGTCGCCCGCAGTGGACATACGCGAGACCGCAGAGGGGTTCATCGTGAGAGCCGACGTTCCCGGAATAGCCAAGGACGAAATCCGAATTGACGTTAAGGATTCAACCCTTACCATAAGCGGCGAGAAGAAATCCGAGGACGGAGCGTCGGATAATAATTATGTGAGAGTGGAGCGGGTATCGGGAACTTTTGCCCGTAGCTTCTCTCTTCCCAAAAACGTTGACTCCGAGAAAATAAAAGCCACTTACAGAGACGGCGTGCTTGAACTCATCCTCCCCAAGAGAGACGAAGCCCAACTGAAGCAGATTAAAGTTGAAATTAACTGAGGCCTAGATAAACCAAGCCGCTTCTGTCAGAATTAACGGCGGGAGCGGCATCTACAGTAAATGGCGACAAAACGAGATTACTACGAGGTGCTTGGCGTTGCAAAAGACGCATCCCAAGGAGACATTAAGAGGGCCTATAGAAAGCTCGCCCGCCGCCATCATCCCGACCTAAACCCCGGCAGTAAAGAATCAGAAGACAAATTCAAGGAACTCCAGCAGGCTTACGAAATCCTCTCCAAAGAGGACAAACGAAGGGCTTACGACTCCTACGGAAGCTCCCCGTTTCAAAGAGGCGGCGCGGGGCAAAGGGGGGCAAACCCCGAACACCCCGGAGGATACTCTCAGCAGTACAGCCCCCACGAGGTCAACCTAGAAGACCTCTTTGGCGGCGGCTTCGATGATATTTTCCGAGACCCCGCTGCCCCCCAAAAGCGCGGACGCGACATTGAATACCAAATCGAAATAGATTTTGAAACTGCAATCAGGGGCGGCTCAAGGGATATTTCCCTCACCAGAGAGGCTATGTGCGGGGTTTGCGCTGGGACGGGCGTAAATCCGGGAGGCGCGGCGAAAACCTGCCCTCAGTGCAAGGGGAGCGGTAGGCTCAATTTCACCGGCATCTTCGGCATCGGCAAAGCCTGCAACGCCTGCTCCGGCACGGGAAAGTCGCCAGACCCCTGCCGAAATTGCGGGGCAAAGGGCAGAATCCCGCAGTCTGAGACGATTTCCGTCAGAATCCCCTCCGGCGTGGATAGCGGCTCGAAAATCCGCGTGCCAGGAAAAGGGCAGGAGGCGGCAAGTTCGGTGGGCGATTTGTATCTTCGGATAAAAGTAAGCCCTCATCCAATATTTGACCGCGAGGACGGCGATATATATGTTGAACTGCCAGTTACGTTCTATGAAGCGGCTTTAGGGGCGCAGATTCAGGTTCCCACAATTGACGGGGCGGCGGTAGTGGTTACGATTCCCTCAGGGGTGCAGAACGGCACGAAGCTCAGACTGAGGGGCAAGGGCGCGCCTAATATCAAAACCAAAGAGCGCGGGGACCAGTACGTGCTTGTGAAAATCGTCATGCCGGAGCATCTATCGGAGAGCGCGAAGAGGAAATTTGAAGAGCTTCAAAAGGCGAGTTCCTACAATCCGAGGGAATTTCTTGAGAAATACATGAGGTGAAATCATCCCTGCGCTGATTGCCGAGCCGTCTATTCAATAAAACCAACCGAGGATAAGTTAATCATGAGCGAAGAAGATGTGAAAAAAGACGCAGAAAGCGCATGGCTATTTAAAATGGATTTCTCGACGTTTATTCTGTCTCTGAATACCACAGCGCTGATTCACCTGGGCGAGATTCCAGACCCGGAGTCCAGAGAAAGAGCGCAGAGCATTCCGGCGGCTAAGCACACGATTGAAATTCTGGAGATAATCAACGCCAAGACCAAGGGGAATTTAGACGCCAAGGAACAAAACCTCCTCGACGACGTTATCTATGACCTCAAAATGAAGTACATCAGAAATTTCCGGTCCGCTCGCTGAACGCCCGCCCATCGGGGGTTATCATAGTTTGCAATATGAGTAGAGGCTGAGAAAATCGGCTTCTTCATCGTATTATAAAGCCCCTATCGCCTGCATCTGCCGAGGGAGAAGTTCATAGGCGCTTTGAATGATTGAGAGGACTTTATCCCTGCCGACGACCTCCTCAAGCGCGCGCAGTCCCTCCCCCGCGACGGGCGGGCGTTCCCTTCTGGAGTGTCCGTCAGAGGCAATCGCGTGAATCACCCCCATCTGTGCGAGCTTCACGGCGCACTCAAACGCCTTCTCGCCGAAATATCCCGTAAAAGAGGACGCCGTAATTTGGGCTAAGCACCCGGACTCGACAAAATCGAGAACCCTTTTCGGGTTTTTCTGAATCTCTTTGCTCCGCTCCGGGTGGGCGAGAATCGGCGTAATCCCTTCGGCTTGGAGGTGAAAGAGTATCTGTTCAATCCCCAGCGGGAGCGACGTAAAGGGAATCTCCACGAGCAGATGCCGCCCTCCGGCGAGAGTTAGAATCCTCCCCGCCGCGGCGAGTCTCGATAGGCTGTCGGTTATTGCCACCTCCATGCCGGCGTAAATCGTGAGCGGTATGTGGTTTTCCCTGAGCCTGTCGTTGAGTTCGCTGACCTTGCGCATTACCGTCTCCGCGCCCGGCTGCCAATTTGTTCCCTGAATCCAGTGCGGTGTTGCAATTATCGCCCGCGCGCCGCCCTCGACGGCGATTTTAGCCATCTCAAGGCTCTCGTCCCAGGTTTTGGGGCCATCGTCAATATCGGGGAGGATGTGGCAGTGAATATCCAAAATGTTTTCGTATCTGAAATCTCTGTCGGTCATAGAAATTAATTCTACTGCTCATCGTCGAGCTGTACAAATTACCCCCAAAATCCGCTAAAACGCCCATCTGTCTCCGTCATCGCTGGGAGCGATACCGAGGTTTGGCAAACTCGCTGTATTATTAATCTCAATAAATTTCATATTCGGGGCTTGCTCATGGACATAGCTAAAATTATCAGGCGGTTTTCTCAGTTCAGAGTGTCTGTCGCCGGAGACCTGATGCTTGACCGCTACATCTGGGGCGCGGTGAACAGAATATCCCCGGAAGCCCCAGTGCCTGTGCTGGATGTCTCCTCGGAAAATACCCTCCCCGGCGGCGCGGCAAACGTCGCCCGCAATCTAAAATCCCTAGGCGCCGAGGTTAATCTCTTCGGCTCGGCAGGGGGAGATTCGGACGGCGCAAACCTCCTTCTGCTCCTCGCAAATTTCGGCGTTGGCGCGGACGGCGTAATTATCAATCCCGAAAAACCCACTACGACAAAAACGCGACTAATCGCCGAAAATCAGCAGATTACCCGAATTGACAGGGAAGATGTCTCGCCAATCTCCGAGGCCATGAAATCAAAAGTTATTGAGAAATTTGCCGTCTCGCTTGAGATAAATCCTCCCGACGCGCTGATAATCTCTGACTACAACAAAGGACTGTTCGCAGAAGACCTGCTTCGAGAAATTATCGCTCTCGCCCGCAAGCGGAAAATTTTAATCGCCGTTGACCCCAAGGGCGCGGATTTCTCCAAGTACCGGGGCGCGGACATTATCACGCCCAATCAAAAAGAGGCTGAGCAGGCCGTCGGATTTTCCATCGGCGATGAAAAAAGCGCGGGACTCGCCATAGACGCTCTCGCCCAGAGAGCCGGGGTAAAAACCGCTCTCATCACCAGAGGGAGGCTCGGAATAAGTTTCAGGGCTGATAGTGGGGCGATAACGACCGTGTCGTCCGAGGCGAGGGAGGTATTTGATGTAACCGGCGCGGGGGATACAGTCATAGCCGCGTTCACGCTCTCGTATTTGGCATCGGGCGATTTGGAGACCTCGGTTCGGATTGCCAACCGCTCGGCGGGGATAGTCGTAGGGCGCGTCGGGGCGGCGACTGTAACCCAGGAGGATTTGCTCCGTAATTTCCGAAATGACGGGAGCAGGCAGGCATCGAAAATTCTGCTGTGGGAGCATCTTGCGCAGTCGCTCTTGCCGCCCAGGGCAAAGGGGCAGAGGGTCGTATTCACAAACGGGTGCTTCGACCTCCTGCACGCGGGGCATCTGGAAATTCTAAAGCGGGCAAAAGCCCTAGGGGATGTTCTAGTTGTCGGCGTGAATTCAGATGCCTCGGTGCGCAGGCTCAAGGGCGATGCCCGCCCCATCGTCGGCGAGGCAGACAGAGCGGCGATGCTTGCCGCCCTAGAGTGCGTGGACTATGCCGTGATATTCCATGAAGACACCCCTATTAATCTCATCCGCGAAATCAAGCCGGATGTTCTGGTCAAAGGCGGGGATTACGCCGCCGAAAGCGTAGCCGGAGCGGATGAGATAAAAAGCTGGGGCGGCGAGATGGTCTTAGTTCCATTAATTGAGGGCGTGTCCACATCGGCGCTGATTGAGAGAATGAGGCGGCGGGGCGGCAGTCCGGATTAGAATGGCCAAATTGACGCCGGGGAGCGGCTCGAGCATAACCCCTCCCCTGTGCGAGCGCGATTCAGCAGGACAGCTCTGATGGGGGATACGTCTCTCAGTCGGTTTCCTTCGGCTCTGACATTTCGGGACTCTTAGCCTTTGAAGCGCGGCTTCTTGCTTTCCTCCCCTCTTCGAGCTTGTCGAGCCGCTTCTCTACCGCTTTGAGGCGCTGATTCAGAGCGGCTAAATCCTTTTTTGTCGTAATATTGAGGCCCTTTATGGCTTTTTGAATGTTTTTATCGAGAGAGCTTCTCGCCGAGCCAATCTGAGCCTCGATTTTCGTCTCTAGGGACTCAATCCATTTTCTATTGCCGATGAGATCCCCTATCGCTTTTTTTATCTCTTCCTTGTCCATAGTATTCACCTCCCCAATGAGATTTTACGGCTAATTGCAGAGTGAAGTTAAATAGCTCTTCGCGCTTATTCCAATTGTGGAAGCGGGAGAAATTTCGGCGACGCGCTTGAACGACGCGCAGGCGAGGGGGGCGTTCTTGAGCTTCAAATAGGCAATGCCCATGTTATAGTGCGCCTCGTCATAGACATCATACCCCTCAATTGCTATGCGGAACTCATCGAGGGCTTCCTCCTCGCGTCCGGCCGCCATGTAGAGCTTTCCCAGTTCGTTGTGCGTATAAACTAGGGCGGGGTTGATTTCGAGCGACTGCCTGAAGTATCCGAGCGCTTTATCGTTCTGCCCTTTTCTTACATAGGCTACTCCCAGGCTCGTGAGCGCTTTGTCTCTCGATGGATAGACCGCATCCGCCGCCGCTCTGCCGCACTCTCTTATCGCTTCGTCCGCTTTATCGAGCGTGAGATATAAACCGCAGAGGTTATAGCGCGCCTCCGAGTAGTCGGGTTTTAGCTCAAGCGCCCTGTAGTAGGACGCCTCGGTTTCCTTGTAATCCTTCAGGGCAAAATAGATGAGCCCTCTGATTAATTGGACTTCGGCGTCGCTCCGGTCAATGGCTTCGGCGGCTTTGATGTCTTCAATCGCCTGTCTGAAGTTTTTTCTGTAGAGCGAGGCTATGGCAAGGGATTTTTGATCCCCTAGGGACTCGCCTTCTCGGCTCTTTTCCCCTGTCTTCCATCCGCAGGAAGCCAGAGCGAGACAGATTGTAAAAAGCAGGAGTAATTTTTTCATCTCAATCCAGATTAGAGAGCCTCACTACTCTATCAAACCTCGCCTCAAGCTCGGCTCTCGTCATTTTAGCGAGCCTGCCTAGGCTGAAATCCTCAACGGTAAACGACGCCGCAACGCCTCCATAAACCACTGCGCGCTTGAAATCGCCGATGCCGGGCTTCCTCCCCAGCGACGCCAGATACCCCATAAAACTCCCGGCGAAGGTGTCTCCCGCGCCCGTCGGGTCAATCACCTCTTCAAGCGGGTAGCTCGGAGACCAGAACATCCCCTCCTCGGAGAACATGAGCGCCCCGTATTCGCCTCGCTTTACAATCAGTGTGGAGGGTCCCATCTGAAGTAGCCTCTTCGCCGCTTTTATAATCTTCGGCTCATTTGCTAAGTATCTCGTCTCGGAGTCGTTGATGATTAAAACATCAACGTGCCTGAGTACCTCTTTGAGGTCGTCTGGTTTGTTCTGTATCCAGAAATTCATCGTATCGCAGGCGACGAGCTTTGGGCTTTTCGCCTGCTTGAGGACATTTAGCTGGAGCTTGGGGTCAATGTTGGCGAGGAAGACAAAATCGGCGTCCCTGTAGTCTTCTGGGAGCGATGGACTAAATTTCTCGAACACGTTGAGGTGAGTGGCTAGGGTTTTCGGGTCGGCGAGGTCAGAGCCGTATCTGCCGTGCCACCTAAAGGTCTGCCCCGGCGCTGTTGTAACCCCCGACAGGTCAATCCCCCGCGCCCTGAATATTTGCAGGTGTTCCTTGGGAAAATCCTCCCCTACGACGGCGACAATTTTTACCTGTGTGAAAACACTTGCGGCAACGGAAAAATAGGACGCTGAGCCGCCCAAAATATCGCGGGCTTCCCCGAACGGGGTCTCGATGGTGTCGAGAGCCATAGAGCCTACTACCAATAAACTCATCTAAACGTACCTCTCAATTAGTATATTTAATTTCTCTTTGACTTCATCCGAAATTGCGTCCCTTGGGGTGATTATCGCCGTCCCTAGCGCGCCCTCGCACGGACACGCCCTCTCGCCGTCCGGTATGAGCGAGACTGCTTTTTTTATTACCCCTCTGGCGAGTTCCACATTTTTCATAAGCGTCGCTATAACGTCCTCGACTGTAACATCGGCGAGTCCCTCATGCCAGCAGTCGTAATCCGTCGAGAGGGCGAGAGTGGCGTAGCAGATTTCAGCCTCGCGGGCGAGTTTCGCCTCGGGCATATTGGTCATCCCGATAACGTCCACTCCCCATTTGCGGTATATATTGCTCTCCCCACGGGACGAGAACTGAGGCCCTTCCATGCACAGGTAGAGTCCGCCCTTGTGGACCATCGCCCCGGAATCCACAGAAGCCCTGTACAGGCAGTCCGAAAGAGCGGCGCACACGGGGTCTGCCATTGAAACGTGAGCGACTATCCCATCGCCGAAGAAAGTGGATTTACGCCCCTTTGTGTGGTCGAAGAATTGGTCTGGAATGACTATATGCCCCGGCGCGATTTCCTCCCTCATGCTCCCTACGGCGCTTACCGAGATGATCCAGTCTGCCCCCAATTTCTTCATCCCATAGATGTTAGCCCGAAAATTGATTTCCGATGGCATTATTCGATGCCCCCTGCCGTGGCGAGGGAGGAATATCATCCTAGCCCCGCCGAGCGTGCCGGTGATGAATTCGTCTGACGGCGCGCCCCAAGGGGTGTCAACCTTAACGGAGCGGACGTCGGCAAGCCCTTGTATTTCGTATAGCCCGCTTCCGCCGATAACTCCGATGGTTTTCATAGACCCCCCGCCTGCGCTGTGGATTTCATCTTAAGCTAACATTCATTCAAATTGCGGTCAAGCGGAGTTCCCGTTTAATCTCGCCAATATCGCTCTGTATCGGGGGGGGGGATTTAAGCTCATTAGCTGATGGGAGCCGGGCAGTACGCCGCGAGATTCCTCTAATGCCCATTTCGAGATGGGAGCCTCATCGCGGGCTATGAATCTTATGTTAGGCTCATCCAAGGAGCAGATTCAGCGAGAACCGCAGGTTCGAGTACTTTCTGATGGCGAAATTATCCCAAAAAACGCACGTGCCAAGGAGGATAAACTTCCCGGCTCCGAAGGGGGTTTCGGCGGCTATTAATGTGCCGGATTCGGTGGAGACTAGCGGTTTTCCGCCCTCGGATGAGACTTTCACCGAGCCTGCGCAGGGGAAAAGCGCCCTCTCAACCCCTTCGCTGAAGGAGAGAATTCGGGAGGTTACGGGCAGGAGGTCGTCTCCCTGGTCATTTGCATTTTTATCGCGCACTTTGTCCCCAAGCAGAGAAAGCCCGAAATGCTCGGCTAGGGTGTTGATGCGGTCGGCGATTCTGTCTTCGTTGTTGTAGTATCCGGCGATGATGACCTTTCCGCCCGCTTCGGCGTATTTTTTTACGAGCTTGACCTCGGTTTTATTGAACGGCTCTTCGGGGTAATTCAGCACGAGAACGTCAAATCCGCCGGCGTCTTTGATGGATGTGATTTCGGCGACGGACGCTCCGGCTTCCTTAATTTGGGATTTGAGAGTAGAGAAATAGTAGTGGTCTTCTATCGTGAATTCGAGATGAGAAATATCCCATGCGATTTTTATCTTCTTAGCCATTGCCGCTCCAGCGAGGTGATTTCTGAGGCGATGATTCTAACATCCCACCCGAAGAGCGCAATATCTCGCGCAAGTAGCCACTGCATTGAGGGGCGTTATTTGGGATAAATGAGCTAGGGGATTGAGCGGCGGGGGGTTGCTTCCTAACACTTCGCCTATCGAAGGGCTTGACGCTCGCCCGCTCTCTCTTTAATCGAGGCATCGAACTTTTACTCTGAAAACCTCGAGCTTTGAGCGCGGCGCCTCCGGTTATCGCTCTATACTCAGTTACCGATGCCTACGCCGAAGTATTTAAATCCGAGGGTTTTGAGCTTTTTCGGGTCGTAGAGGTTTCTGCCGTCGAAAATCACGGGAGATGCCATGACCTCTTTCATCTTATCGAAGTCGGGCTGTCGGTACTCGCTCCATTCCGTGTGAATCAGGAGCGCCTCCGCCCCTTGGCATACGTCGTAGTTTGATGCGGCGAATTTTATCCTGCCGCCGAGCAGCTCTGCCGCTTTGGGCATGGCGATGGGGTCGTGCGCTATGACCTCGGCTCCGGCCTCAATGAGTCTATCAATTACGTAGAGCGAGGGGGCTTCTCTGAGGTCGTCGGTGTTGGGCTTGAAGGATAGTCCCCAAACGCCAAATTTTCTGCCTCGCAGGTCACCGCTGAAATATTGCCTTATCTTATCCCAAAAACGCTCCCTCTGATGGGAATTTACGCTGTCAGTCGCCTCGGATACCTTCAGCGCATAGCCCAAATCGCGGGCGGTCTTAATCAGCGCTTTGACGTCTTTCGGGAAGCACGACCCCCCGTAGCCGACGCCAGGATAGAGAAACGCCCTGCCGATTCTGCCATCCGCCCCGACTATCCCCCTCACCTCGGATACGTCCGCCCCGATAAGTTCGCACAGATTGGCAATTTCGTTCATGAATGAGATTCTCGTGGCGAGCATGGCATTTGCGGTATATTTGGCAAGCTCCGAAGACCTGATGGATACAACCATCGCCCTATCGGCTGAGCGCATGAAGGGGGCGTAAAGCTCCTTTAGCACGGCTCCGACTGATGCTTTGTCCACGCCTATTACGACACGCTCAGGCTTCATAAAATCCTCTACCGCCGAGCCTTCTTTGAGGAACTCCGGGTTAGAGGCGACATCAAACTCCGCGCCGGAAACCTCTTTTATAGCGGCGTGAATCCTCTCGGTCGTCCCGACTGGCACGGTGCTTTTCGTAACCACAATCTTGTAGCTCTTTAAGGATTTCCCTATCGAGCGCGCCGCCGAGAGAACCGCACCCACGTCCGCCGAGCCGTCGCTCTGGGGGGGAGTGCCAACGGCGATAAAAACGACAAAAGACTTTTCAATCGCTTCGGCGAGGTTTGTGGTGAACTGAATACGCCCTTCCTTGAAATTCTTATGCACCAACTCCTCAAGCCCCGGCTCGTAAAAGGGGACGACTCCCGCCTCGAGATTCTGGATTTTGCTCTCGTCAACATCAACGCAGATTACGTTATTTCCGCTTCCGGCAAAGCACGCTCCGGTTACAAGCCCAACATATCCGCTCCCGATAATGGCGATATTCATTCGACGCTCTCCTTAGTGAATTTTCGTTTTTTTTCCTGTGGAAATTGGCAGAGGAATCTACGGTCAACTGAGATAATAATCCTCCGGTTCGGCTTTTTGTCAACCTCTGCCGCTATCGGGCGGTATGCGGGGAATTCTCTAATTCAGCAGGCTCGCCGCTCCTGCGCGCCGGACTCTCATCTTTGAATCGCCCGTGAACGTGAACTCTCCATTTATATCTGCGTCCACGATAATCTTAGCGCCATCCTTAAATATTCCCTTCAGAATTTCCACGGCAAGCGGGTTTTCGATGAGCCTCTGTATGGTGCGTTTGAGCGGCCTAGCCCCATAGACGGCGTCGTACCCCCTCTCGGTGAGCGACTCCTTGGCTTCTTCCGTTATTTCCAGCTCGATTTTCCTCTCGGCAAGCCTCTGCCTGAGATAATTTAGCTGGATGTCGGCAATCGCTTTTATCTGGCTTCTGCCGAGCGGGCGGAATATTATCGTCTCGTCCACGCGGTTTAGGAACTCAGGCCTGAACGACGCCCTCATCACCTCCATAACCCTTTGGCGCATCAGCCCCTCATCCCCCATAAGCTCTTGAATGTACTGGCTTGCGAGGTTCGATGTCATGATAATTATCACGTTTCTAAAATCAACCGTGCGCCCCTGCCCGTCGGTAAGCCTGCCGTCGTCGAGAATTTGAAGCAGGAGGTTGAACACATCTGCGTGCGCTTTTTCAATCTCATCAAATAGGATTACTGAATAAGGGCGGCGTCTTACGGCTTCGGTGAGCTGTCCCCCCTCGTCGTAGCCCACGTATCCGGGCGGGGCGCCTATGAGCCTCGATACGGCGTGTTTTTCCATGTACTCGCTCATATCAATCCGCACCATCGCCCCTTCGTCGTCAAACATGAACTCGGCTAAGGCTCTGGCAAGCTCAGTTTTCCCGACCCCCGTAGGCCCCAAAAATATGAACGAGCCTATCGGGCGTTTCGGGTCTGCGAGTCCCGCGCCTGAGCGTCTGAGGGCGTTCGACACCGCCCCTATAGCCTCTTGCTGCCCCACGACGCGGCGGGCGAGCCTCGCCTCCATCTGTATCAGCTTCTCTATCTCTCCCTCCATGAGCCTGGAGACGGGAATCCCCGTCCACTTGGATGTGATTTCGGCTATATCCTCGGAGTCAACCTCTTCTTTGAGCATTTTCCTCGTGCTTTGAATCTCGGCAAGGGCTCTGCCGAGGTCGTCGAGTTCTCTGTTCAGTAGCGGGAGTTTTCCGTATAGAATCTCTGACGCTTTTGAGAGGTCGGACTGCCTTTGCGCCCTCTCAGCCTCGATTTTCACTTGGTCAATTTCCTGCTTGACGCGCCGAATCTCGCGGATTTGCTCCTTCTCCCTCTGCCAGTGGGTTTTGAGTCCCATCAGTTCCTCTTCGAGATTTGCGATTTGCCTCTCGATTTGGGCGAGTTTGTCTCTTGAGGCGTCTTCTTTTTTGAGGGCTTCGCGCTCGATTTCAAGTTGCATCCGGCGGCGCTCTTTCTCGTCAATCTCGACGGGCATGGAGTCAATTTCCATCCTCAGGCGCGCGGCGGCTTCATCAATTAAATCCACCGCTTTATCTGGCATAAATCTCGCCGTGATGTATCTATTTGACAGAGTTGTGGCGGCGATGAGGGCTTCGTCCTTAATTTTGACCCCGTGATGCACCTCGTATTTCTCCTTAAGCCCGCGCAGGATTGAAATCGTATCCTCGACTGATGGCTCTCCCACAAACACCTGCTGGAATCTCCGCTCAAGGGCGGCATCTTTTTCGATGTATTTTCTGAATTCATCCAGAGTCGTTGCCCCGACGCAGTGAAGCTCCCCGCGCGCAAGGGCGGGTTTTAGCATATTGGATGCGTCCATCGCCCCCTCTGCCCCTCCGGCGCCCACAACAGTGTGAATTTCATCAATGAACAGAATTACCTCCCCTTGAAAGGCCGTAATCTCTTTCAGCACGGCTTTGAGGCGCTCCTCGAACTGCCCCCTGTACTTCGCCCCGGCTATGAGCGCGCCCAAATCAAGGGCAATGAGGCGTTTGTTTTTGAGTCCTTCGGGAACGTCGCCGTTTACGATGCGCTGGGCCAGTCCCTCGGCGATTGCCGTTTTACCGACCCCAGGCTCGCCGATGAGAACGGGATTGTTCTTAGTTCTTCGGGATATGACCTGAATCACGCGCCTGATTTCGTCGTCTCTGCCGATGACGGGGTCTAGTTTTCCTTGGCGGGCAAGCTCGGTGAAGTCTCTGCCGTACTGTTTTAGGGCTTGGAAGGTGTCCTCAGGGGTTTGGCTTGCGACTCTCTGACCCCCGCGCGCATCGGACAGCGCTCGCAGAACCGCGTCTCTGCCCACGCCTGCGCGCCGGAGCTCGTTTTTTATCTCGCCCCCCGCGTTTTGAATCAACCCCAGAAGCAGATGCTCCGTGCTTACGTACTCATCCCCAAGGGATTTTGCCTCCTGCTCGGCGGCGCTGAGGGCTTGGCTGAGTTCCCGGCTGAGATATAATTTATCGCTCCCTCCGCCCTCAACCTTCGGCAGAAATCGGATTTCTCTTTGAGACATCTCTCTTAGGATTTGAGGGCTTGCCCCGATTTTTTTTATTATCTCCGATGCCACCCCCTCTTCGACGAGCAGGGCGAGGAGCGCGTGTGGAATATCCACGAGCTGATTGCGCTCTCTCTGCGCCGTAGCCTGAGCTGTCTGCAGGGCTTCCTGCGCCTTAATTGTGAGTTTGTCGAGTTTCATTTTATCTCTCCCGCGGTAATGTCTATTCGTTACATAAAATATTGCCTCGCCGGCAGAATTCAAGCCGAACCCAAGTTATGCCTCTGCGCTTTGAAATTATCATTGCAACTGTGAATGACGCACTTGACAAAGGTCCGATTTCAATATTAAATCTCCCCGGGCGAGTTGCACTGACTTCTTCGATAATTCGCCGATTCGGCGCGGGCTAATGCTAGTATAGACCATGCTTCTTGGCGCAAACAATCCCAGCTTGCCCAATGGGTCTCATCTGTCAATCAAATCGCGAGACAACTTTCGGAGGGCGCATTATGGGACTTAATATGAGCTATATCGGCTATGAATCCGAGCCTTACACCTATAAAGTGAGCGAAGATGCGATTTCCAGATACGCATGGGCTATTGGGGCGCGCAATTTGGCTTATTATCATCACAATGGCTATATGCCAAAGCTCCCGCTTGTGGGGATGGCTCCTCCTACCTTTTCGGTGTCTCACGAAATATTGCTTACCGAGAAGCTCTGGTGCGACCCCGGTCTTCACGGCGGCGAGAGGGAAGCCGCTCATAATGTCCTAATGCTCGTTCACGGCGACCACGATATGCGCTTCCATAAACCAATCAAAGCCGGGGACGTTCTCACCTGCAAGGCTAAGGTAAAAAGCATCGAGGATAAAGGAAGCGGCGTCGTCCTAGTCGTCAGTGCTACCACTACTGACGATACAGGCGAGATGGTCGTAGAGTCCGATTGGGGGCTTTTTATCAGAGGCATCGGAAGCGGGCAGAAACCCTCAGGGGATAGAAAAGAGACGAAAAAAGAGCCGTCTGCCCCCGTTGAACCCCCTCAGCCAATATTCAGAAGAATCGTCAGAGTCCCCAAAGACATCACCTACAAATACGCCGAAGCCTCGAACGACAGAAACCCCATACACGTAAATGAGCAGGTAGCCGCCGCCGCCGGTCTCAAGGGCATAATTGTTCATGGGCTTTGCACGCTTTCGATTTCAATGAGGGGAATCATAAGCTGTTATCTCGATGGAGACCCCCTGAGACTCAAGAGAATCTCCTGCAGATTCACAAGCCCGGTCTATCCCGGAGATACGCTAATCGTGGATGGCTTTGAATCCCCGGACAGAAACGGGAGAAAGTCCATAGGCTTCGAGGTTACGCGCAAAGAGGACGGCGTCAAGGTCATCAAAGGCGGACTCGCCGAGGCTGAGTTCTAGTCGGGGGGATTTTTCCCCTCTGATTCCGGTCTTCCCGCGCCCGTTTGACCATATTGGCGGGCAACTCGTCCGCCGCTTGGGCTGATTTTATTAGCCCCCGCTGTAGTCCATCTCAAATCCCCCGCCGCCCTCGGGATTTTGTTCCCCCGCCAATGCGTCATCGCTTCGCGCCGGGGCTTGCCGCTCGATTTCCTCTTCTAGCCTTGCAAGAAATTCATCGAGAGTTTTCCTGTCCAATGCCGAGATGAGCGGGGCGTTGTAAATTCGCTGAAGCCTCGCGCCCGCGCCCGCCGCCGCCTCATCGGATTTATTAAACACGAGAAACCTTGGGGTCTGCCCGTAGCCCGCATCATCGAGTATCTTCTCAACGGAGTCTATTCTCTCCCCCACGTTTTCATCTCCCGCATTGGCGATGTGGACGAGTACCGTGGATTTGCCCAGTTCTTCGAGCGTCGCGCGGAAGGCGTTGACCAGTTCCTTGGGAAGCTCTCTGATGAATCCTACGGTGTCGGTGATGAGGACGGCTCTCCCTCTGGGCAGTAGGATTTTCCTCGTGGTCGGGCTGAGCGTTGAAAACAGCTTATTCTCGGCGATGACCTTCCCCCTGGTGAGCGCGTTAAATAGCGTGGATTTGCCGACGTTCGTATATCCGATGAGGGTAACGACGGGGATTTGGGCTTCGACTCTGCGCTTTCTGGTATGCTCGCGCCGCCTGCTTATCTGCCCGATTTGCTTCTCAAGGGTCTCAATCCGCTTTCTGAGGGTGCGTCTCTGCTCTTCGAGTTTCTTCTCCCCTGGTCCGCGTGTGCCGATGCCGCCTCCGAGCTGCGATAGCTCAGCCCCTTTTCCCGTGAGCCGGGGGAGCATATATCGGAGCTGCGCAAGCTCGACTTGAATCTTCCCCTCGCTCGTTGCGGCGCGCTTGGCGAATATCTGCAGAATTAGCTGAGTCCTGTCAACCACCCTGAGGTTCGTCTCATCCGTTATGCCGCGCACCTGCGCCGGGGTGAGTTCGGTGTCGAAAATAAGTGTTTCCGCGCCGACTTGCTTCGCCTTGAGTATCACCTCTTCGAGCTTCCCTTTGCCAATTAAGTATCTGGGGTCGGCTTGCTTTCTCGCCTGCACGATTTTATCCAGCGCGATTTTATCCGCTGACTCCACGAGCGATTGCAATTCCGCCAGCGACTCCTCGGTTTCGGCTCTGAATCTCGTAGTGAACCCGACGAGAAACACCCCCTCTTTTTCGCTCCTCCCTCCGTACTCGAAATACCTCTTCTCCATCTCCCCTTCGATGGCTCGAATCAACTGCTCGAAGTCAACCTCAACCCTGCCGAGGTCGGGGAAATCCTCCGTGCGCCACATCTCCCCATCGGGATTCGGCGGGAGCAGGTGCGCGGTCTGAAACCTCCCCGCATCGCCTCCATCTCTCACTTCGAGGGCGGCTATTAGGTCTAGCCTCTCGTTGATGAGCGTAACGAGGTCTGGATGAGTGAGGGCGTGGGATTTTAGCTGCGTGCGGATGAGGCGGTATCCCCTGAGCCTGTATTTGGTGGCTCTGCCGCGCTCTAGGATTTCTGCAAACGGGATTTCGTGGGATTCACCGATGAAGACGCCCTCGATTTTCCCCCTGCGGTCTGCGAGGATACATACCGCTCTGCCGATGCCGTGCGAGATTTGGGACAGCGTGCGCCCAAGTTCGAGCGTGATGACCTGCTTCGGCGGGATTTTTCGGCGGTAGAGCCTTGAGAGGTCGTGAAGCTCGCTTGACTTGAGTCCTGAGGTGTTGCCGTGGATTTTATCTATATTCGCGCCTCCTCATCGGGATAAAGCGGGTTTTACGCAGGGATATTATAGCATTTTAATGCCAGAGGCGGCAGAGCGGGGGGATTGGCTTGAAAATGATTTCTCGAAGTATTGACTTTAAATTTCTCTTAACGTAATTATTAAAAAAGCGGCTTCATTTCAGAAAATACAGAGTATTTAATGTCGAAGAGTCTTAATAATTATGAGCGCGATTTTAGGAAATCAATTGAGGAATTACCCGACAAAAAGAGCGCTGGAAACCTCTTATCTGTTATCCCCAACCATGCCGATTGGGACGATTTCCTTACAACCGTAAAAGCTGATTGGCGGACTTGGCGGAGCAATTTAGGACTATACCCAAACTGTCTCGTGGTGATTTATGGCGGTTTAGCTTTTCACGAATATGATGAAAATACATTCTGGCCACAGTTTGCCAGAGCTATCGGAACTGAGCCGTTACCTAGCAGCCAACAAAGTGAAATTAATTCCGCTTTTTCAAACGCCGCTCAAAATCTGGGATTGAAGATACTTAAACGAAAGAGTGATACTGACTATGTTGGGTCAGCTGTTTATCACATTGGTATTCCGCTCTCGTTGTGGGATGGCTTTCTCGAAATCTGCGAATGGGCACTATGGAAAGAAGACTGGAAAAAATTAACGGATGAACAATGGACTGAAGCTGTTGGGAAACGCGCCGGTGGGAGAGTTAGGCTAAAGAGGTTTCTCACCGACAACCGAGAGGCTACTACAGAGTTCGTTCAAGCAATGATTGATGCGCGTGTAAAACTGAGCAATGACCAGAGTCTAAAAATTAGCGATATTGCCCAGGCCAGTTTACTTCGCCCCGAGTATCTTGAAGAAGTTCCTGAAACCGCCGAGTTCCTACGCCCTCAGAATCCCGATTCCCTCTTTCAAGACCGCGCTCGACTTGTTTGGAATGACCAGAAGAGTCGTATAAGCCTTTCTTTGCCTGGAGTGGCGCGAGATAAACTGCCAGCAACTTGGAGCATTGGAGAACGTACTCAAAAAGCCGCTTCTACCCCAGACGAAATGATTTTAAATTCGGCGGCTTTTGATGATCTGCTATCACTAAAACTTGAATCCGGCGGTAAAAGTGAAACACAGCGACTGCGGGGCATAAAGCCGTGGGGGCTTTTTGACTTAGAGAGGGATGGATGTGTTGTTAATCCAAAGCGCGAGCACCTGCCGCTTAGTAGATATGTTCTTATCTCACCTGAGAAATTCGATAATATCTCACGCAGAGGATTTGATGAAGAAGGGTACCAGACCAATGAGCCCTATGAGCTTGGGGACGGTACAAATTGTTTCGTGACACGCTTGTACCCTACCGGCAAACACGCCTCGCTTTCTCTGACACATGGAAGTGAGACTCTGAAATTGGACTTCCGCCCAAGCGCTAAAATTGAAGCGCGGTTCTTCATTGGCGAAGGGGTAAACGCGGCAAAATTCGCTCGCGCCGAAGGCTCAGTTAAAACTGAGAGGTTGCCCCTCTTGTGTGTCGCAGTGCCAAACGGCTACTTTGGAAATACACCAGCTATCGCTATCGTGAGAAAAAAGTTTCAAGTTTTTGTGGATGCAATGCCGGCTTGTGGAAATTGGGAAAAACGTCATAACTGCGACGATCGAGAGTTCTATATTTGGCGCTGGGCGAAAACCCCGGTTATAGACGATAAGGGTCAGACGAGTCTTGTTCGGGGGCGGGGCATAAAGGGTCTTGGAGATATTCAGTTCCCTGATATTATTGGAAAAAGAACCATCTCAATCAAAGCCCCTGAACGAGGGATTAAGTTTGAGCATAAGGTTGAGATACTAAAACCACAGCCCGATTTAGACAAGTGCTTCAACAATCTTCCTGGGGCTTTTCTTCTCTGGTTTCTTCTGGAACAGTCAAATGAAGGAATGAAATGGGAAGACTTGCTGCTTGCAAAAGAAATTATCGCCCCCACTTCTCCTAAGATTTCATCTCCGCTTCTTAGTAAATACGCTAAGTGCGGTCTCATTCAAAAAAAAGGGCAACTCTGGCAAATTGCCGAGTCGCGAGCGTGTGTGTTAGAACGCATGGAATCTGGGGATTGGAATATGAAGTTTTGCGGTAAGCCCTCGGCGCTTTGGGGTTTAATTAAGGATCTTCATGAATTCAATCAACGGAGAAAACAAGAAATGCAGCGTCATAGAAAAATATACGTTGATCCAAAGCGAGTTCCAACTTTTAATCCGCAAAATCTGGTTGTTGAAGTAGTAAATAACTATCCTGAGCCGCCCTATCTCTGTATAAAGTACAGAGAGAATCAAAAAGATCGCGTTATGGATTACCTGAAAAAGAACGATATACATATTGTTTCAAATCTGTGGGAGGGGTTAAATGGAATCGCTGACAGCTCGTTTTCACGAAGAGGTTTTTGAGCCATATCTCGAGCTACTCAAGTCTGGATACCGTTTTCACCCGGTATTTAGTCATGCAAAACGGATTTGGAACGAGAAGCTCACAGCGTCTGAGTTGGTAAATGGCCCGTACTTGGAAAAAGCACAGATTTATAAAATGGGAGATAGCCTCGATTCCCTTGCGCTTGACGATAAGACAATTGCAACAGTTCGTACAAAATTGAGTGGGCGAGAACTGTATAAGCACCAGACTGACGCTTTAAACCTGATTCTCAAAGGGAAAAATGCCGTAATAACGACAGGAACGAGTAGCGGCAAAACGCTCTGCTTCCAAATTCCGATACTCGATGATTTGATTCGAGACTCGTTACCGGGGCTACGCGCGGTCATCATCTATCCACTAAACGCTCTGGTGAATGATCAGCTTGAAGATTGGGAGCGGTTGCTGAGCAATCACCCAGATATTACCTTTGCCCGCTTTACCGGACAAACCCCGGATTCACAAAAAGACTATGAAAGTCGCCTTAAAGATGCCATACGTCAACAATTGGCTGAACAGTCGCTTACACAAAGTGAATTACAGCGAAAAGTTGACTCCGAATTGAAGTTAAGTTCGGAAAAAGATATTCCGAATCGCCTCAATCACCGCGACGCTATTCGTGCCAATCCTCCGCATATATTAATAACGAATTTTTCAATGCTTGAGTACCTGTTGGAGCGTCCTATAGATGCGCCAATTTTTGAGAATGCCCGTCTCAAGTTCCTAGTGCTGGACGAGGCTCATGCCTACCGCGGAGTGCAGGCTACAGAAATCGCATTCCTCGTTCGACGGCTTAAAGACAGACTCGGACTAGAAAAATTGAACTGTATAGCGACCTCGGCGACATTGGGAAAAGAGGGAAATGAGGAAAGTCATAAGAAAGTACGCAAATTTGCATCCGACCTTTTTGGTGAGGATTTTTCTGAACCAAATCCTATTTATGGAGAACCTGCAGAACCTCAACTGGAGCAACCTTCATCCCGACCGACTCCTTCTCAATACATAAAGGCGGCCGAATTTTTAAGTAGGGACCCCCAAGCGGATATAAGACAGCATCTGGGTATCAATATTCCTTCTAAGGACATTGCCTCCCTGTTAAGTCATGATGAAAACCTGTATCGCCTCCGCAAGGAAATTTTAACCAAACCTACTCTGCTAGGCGAGGCTGCCAAACAGCTCTGGAAAGACGATCCTCAAGCGGAAATTGGGTTGCAAGCCTTGCTTGAAATTGCCGTCGCCGCAATGGCTAATGAATCACATGGAGACCTTTTGCCCACTCGGTTGCATTATTTCATCAGGACGGAAGATGGACTGCATATTTGCCTGCATAAAAATTGCGCCGGACGCCGTGATGGAAAGCCAGCATTCTTTGTATCACGGAAGAACAATCCTGATGTTTATGAAGGACAATGCCCAGATTGTGATACAGCGGGTCTTGACTCTAAACTTGTTGAGATTGTTACTTGCCGCAAATGTGGTTACTTATTTGGAGCATTACAGGACTTAGGACCACGCCGCGCCCAACATCCTGAAAATGATGAGTTAAAGCCTCATTTTGATTCCTTTAGCACGGAACTGGGCTGGGCCGCGGATTCTTTTTGGTCTTATTTTAGCGTTGAAGATGAGTTGCCTTATCCGTCTCAACCAAAAGCTGATGAGGATGAGGAAGACCAATACCTATTTCTTAAACCTGCCGAACTTGAATGGTGCGTAGTCTGTGGAAAAAAGCATGACCAAGGCGCAGGCGATAACTGCGATTGCGAGAAACGGCACACCCGTAAAATCAAAATTTTCCATCGGCAGTGTCCAGCTAAAAAATATGAAAATCTTTTTAGTCAGGAAAAGCGGTTGCTTACAAGCTGTCCAAACTGCGGCGCACGAAATGCCTCCGGTCTTGAACCCGTTAGGAGATTTCAAGAGTCCGATGATGAGACCGGCTTGGCTATGGCTATACCTCTTTCTCATTTCCAAGTTACTCCGCATAAAGGAGATGGAAAACCACCGCGCAAGTTACTTTGTTTTACCGACCATCGCCAACGCGCAGCGGTATTCCCTTCACACTTAGAGGAAGAAACTTTTGCTCATGATATGGGACGAGAGATTGTTAATATCATTGAGGCAGAAAGAGAGCCTCTGGATTTAGTTAGTCTCGGCGAGCGGCTGGCTGACATTGCCGACCCACAATCTGACTCACATAACCCAGATTTCTTTCTGCCTGTATCTCGTTTCCCCGATGAAGTCCCAGATGCGAAAAGAAAGCCTAATCTCTGGATTGCGGAGACGCTCAGTTACTTTGGTATTCCCGATTCAGCGCGTGAATCTGCAGAGGATTTGGGCTTGGTAGCGGTTGAGTATAGTCTCAAAGATACTGAAAAATCTACTTTCCACTCTTTAATACCCCAACTCACACTTCAAGAATCCAATGCCGCCTTACAAGTTCTACTCGGATTTATGAGGCAGAAAAAGGCATTTACTCTCCCTAAGGGTGTATCCCACGACGATCCCGCGTTTGGACGAGTGGTTGCTGACATCTCCTATATATTAGGAGATAATGATACTGGCCCCCCAAAAACGCATCGCTGGCTACCTAAAGAATATAAAAATGGCAATTACAGCCAAAACCCTATTTTTGATTACCTGCAACGCCTGATTTCTCTGTCACCGCCTGAGACACTCAATCTCGCTAATAAAATTTGGCGATTTCTAACCTCTCAATTTTTACTAATTGAGAACAGGGGTACTTGGAAACTAGACCACGAGCGGATTATGATTGTGAAGCCAGAATCGAGGTATATCTGCAATCGTTGCGGCATAGTTACTGCTTATTCAGCCCGCCAATGCTGCCCTCGTAAAGAGTGCGAAGGAAAATTGGAGGCTTCGCCATTTAATTCAGCGCAGGAAAATATAATCGCCCGCTGGGTAGCAGACAAGTGCAACCCAAAGTTCACCACTTTAAAATCCGAAGAACATACCGCTCAAATTAATAGAGACTTGGCTAAAAGGATAGAGGACGACTTCCGCGCTGAAGGAGTGAATTTGCTTAGTAGCACTACCACTTTTGAAATGGGTATCAACATAGGCGACCTACAAAAAGTGCTACTCCGTAACGCGCCACCTACAAGCGCCAGTTATGTTCAGAGAGTTGGCCGTGCCGGTCGCGGAAAGGACAAAAATTCCGTCTGTGTCACTCTATGCCGCCGAACGAAATACGACGCCGATGCATGGAATGATCCCCCGCGCCTAATGTCAGGCGAAGTTAGGACGCCAACCGTGTTTACGCAAAATAAATTCATAGCGCAACGACATTTCAACGCCGTTGTTTGCGCAGAATTTTTAAGAATCAAAGTTCGTGATGAACGAGTCTTGGGCGGGGTAGAACAAAAAATTCGACTTGAGGCTTTTTTGCCCCTGGATTCAAGAAAAAATATTCCAGATAGCTGGTTTCACATGACACCAACCAATCTATTCTTAGACTTTGTGGAATGGCTTGAAGAGCAGAATGAGCCGGATATTTTTCAAACTGAAGCAGGACGTTCACTGCTTTTGCCAGTTTCTAGTTTCGACTTTGGCAAGAAGAGCACGAAAGAAACTTATCAGAAGGTTATAGAGGAGATTGATGAAGAACTTTCTGCATTAGTGAACGAGATGGATAAATTGGCCAAGCTACGCCTTTATTCCCAAGCTTCTGACATTGAAGTAGCAGTTAAGAATCTACTGAGTAGTGACGTCATAGCTGTTCTAGCCAAACGCGGTTTTCTGCCACGTTACGCATTTCCATTAGACATTGTAAAATTGGAAACAGAGCCGAACCGCTGGTCGCGAGAATCAGAAGTTGATTTGAGCCGCGACAGAGGAATTGCGATAGCCGAATTCGCGCCGGGGGCTCAAGTAATTGCCAGAAAAAAGGTGTTCACAAGCGCGGGACTCTACGTATCAAGCAAAGCCGATAAACCAGAGCGGCAATGGTATTCAAGGTGTAATGGCTGTGAGCAAATCCGCACTTCACCTACACAAGACCCACTGAAGAGAGATTGTTCCGGGTGCCAGAAACCAATTACAGATCAATGGATTCATCCTTTTGTTGAACCTTCCGCTTTTAGTGTCCGTATCGATAAAGGAAAAAAAGGTTCGGCAAGACACAGAAGAAGCACGCTTATTAGACAACGGCAATCAATAGCCCATTTTATTGACTCAATTGAGGAAGACAAATTCAAAGACTACGGGCTATTTCATGTAGCGTTGAAAGAAGAAGGAACGCTCTTTCGGTATAACCTGGGTCCGGGAAATGATGGATTTATACTCTGTTCGGTATGTGGGGCGAGTGAACCGAAACGGCTTTATAAGTCTAGTAAAAAACATAAAAGGCTTAGACTTTATATGGGATCGATGGACTGTACAAACGAACAACCTTGGACAAAGCCGTTAGCCTATGGCCACCGGTTTCAGAGTTTTACTCTTATTGCGCGTCCAGTTAATTCTTCTCCATCTGTTGAATCTCTGGCTTTCGCGCTGCAAAGGGGTTTATGTCTCGCTCTTGATATAGACCAATCCGATATTGGCGTCTCTTGGCGATGGCGGGGCAGCAAAACCAATAAGCCGGACGCTGAAATAATCCTATATGACCGCGCTCCGGGTGGGTCCGGCTTTGTTAAAGAAGGCTCTGAAAATTGGGAGAAGGTCGTAGAAGAGGCTAAGAGGGTTTGCGAGGACTGCAACTGCCAAGATTCCTGCTACAATTGCTTAAAAAGCTATGAGAATCAGTCTTATCATGAAAATCTTAGCCGTCATAAGGTTTTTTTAATTTAAAAAATTTTTTATCTGAAACTGGGAATTTGGTGGAGATGATGGGAATCGAACCCACGACCTCCGCGTTGCGAACGCGGCGCTCTCCCGGACTGAGCTACATCCCCTTGGTAATCTGGCGACTTCAGGTCGTCAGCCACAAATTTTATAACATAAACTGAAGCGGGCTTCAAGTTTCATCCGGCTAATTTGGTTTTGAAGCCTTCACCGCCCTATTTGCCGCCCAGCGCTCAAGCCGCCCAATCTCCTCTCTCATCGTGGTCGAAAGCGGCACGGTTGACGACGCGGCAATGATGAGTTCCCTGTCGTCGAGGTCCTTGCCCTTGGCAAAGCACTCAAAAAGAGCCGAGACCACTGCCTGCTCAATTTCCGCCCCGCTCATCCCCTCGGTGTTTTTGGCAAGCGAGTCCAGGTCAAATAGGTCGGGATTTTTCCCCCGGCTCGCAAGGTGGATACGCAATACCTCTTTTCTCTCCCTGCGCGATGGGAGGGAGACGAAAAAAATCTCGTCGAATCTGCCTTTTCTCAGCACTTCGGGCGGCAATAGGTCAATCTGATTAGCCGTAGCCGTGATGAAGACGAGTTTATCCTTCTCCTGCATCCACGTGAGGAAATATCCGAACACCCGCGAGGCTGGCGTGTCGGCGGTTTTCTCTCCGCTCCTCGCGATTCCGGCTTCAATTTCGTCAATCCAAAGAACGCACGGCGAGACGGCTTCAACCGTCTTTATCGCTTTAGAGAACGCCTCCTCCGGGCTTCCAGATGTGCCGCTATAGACCTGATTCAAATCGAGCCTAAGGAGCGGAAGCCCCCACGCAGTCGCCACGGCTTTGGCGCATAGGCTCTTGCCGCACCCGCTTATTCCCATCAGCAGAATCCCCTTGGGGCGGTCAAGCCCGAATTCCCTAGCCCTGGGGGAGAACGCAAGCGCCCGAACCGCGAGCCACTCTTTAATGTTCTCAAGCCCTCCGATGCCCTCCAGATGCACGCGCTCCCTCACGAATTCGAGCATACCGGATTTTCTGATAATCTGCGCCTTCTCCTCCAGGAGCGCGTCAATTACCCCGCTGTCAATTGCCGTTCTGCCGAGGAACGCCCTCCTTACGGCAAGCTCCATCTCTGACGCCCCAAGCCCGATAAGCGCGCGGATGGATTTATCCCTCATCTCAGGTGTTATCCCCGCCCGCAGGGACTCGCTGAGGAATCTGGCCGCTCCATCGAAAATCTCCGCCGTCTCGGCTTCGTCGGGCAGACCTATGTCAACGACGACGACCTCTTTTTCGAGTTCATCCGGGACGGAGAGACGCGCAGAGAGGATAAAAATAGTTTTATTTGCGGCGGATTTTGCGCTGTAGATGTCCTTGAGCTTTCTTATCACTCTGGGGTCGCCTAGGAAGTGGCTCAGGTCTTGGAAGATGTAAAACCCCCGTTTATCAGAGCTGAGAATTACATCGAGGGCGAGGGCCGCCTCGCGGGAGTCTCTAACCTCGCCGCCCCTACCCGTAAGCCCCCGCGTGCAAGACCATCGGTAAAATTCCCCTTCTGCGCCGAAAATACCCTCGAGCAATCCCGCCACCCGCTCCTCTTCCTTTGATACGAGCCAGAGTATCGGGTATCCCGCCTTGAGGAGATTGTCTATTGTATCGCTTGGAAATGGCATCTGGCTAAGCTCTCGTGGAGCGGGGCAGAGAATCCGAGGAGATTATCCCACTCTAATTGGGCGGCGCTTCGGGCTATATGCCTGTCGAGGAAGCCTGCCTCGGATGCTCTTTTCTCCATCTGAGCTTATTTATCGCGTTGATAAACGCCTTGGCGCTTGCGACGACGACATCCGTATTTGCTCCCTGTCCCTGGGCGACTGCCCCGTCCTGCTCGACTCTGACCGTAACCTCGCCCTGAGCGTCTGTGCCGCCCGTAATTGCGGCGACGACGTAGCTCTGGAGGTTTGGACTCACGCCCGTCGCCTTGGATATTGCCTTGTAGGCGGCGTCAACGGGCCCATCTCCGTATTCGGACACGGTTGTCTCCTCCCCGTCAATCGAGAGTTTTACCGTTGCCACGGGGCGCATCTCTGTGCCGCTTGCGAAATTAAGCGAAATCAGCTTGAAAAAATCCGCCGAGCGGACGAATTCATCGCTGATGAGGGCTTCGATGTCCTCATCAAAGACGTATTTTTTCTTATCGGCTAGGTCTTTAAACCTCTGAAAAGCAAGCTCAAAGTTCTTATCCCCTAGAAAATAGCCGAACTCCTCTAATCTCTTCCTGAAGGCGTGTCTGCCGGAGTGTTTGCCCAAGATAATTTTATTGGACGGGATGCCGACCTCTTCCGGGGTCATGATTTCGTAGGTGATTCGCTCCTTGAGGACTCCATCTTGATGGATGCCCGCTTCATGGGCGAAGGCGTTTGCCCCGACCACGGCTTTATTGGGTTGAACGCCGACTCCGGTAACATGGGATACGAGCCTGCTTGTGGGGTAAATCTGCTCAGTGGTGATTTTGGTGCGGAAGGGGTTGAGGTCGTTTCGCACTTTCAGCGCCATGACGATTTCCTCAAGGGATGCGTTCCCTGCGCGCTCGCCGAGCCCGTTTATGGTGCATTCGACCTGCCTTGCGCCCTCTCTTATTGCGGCTATGGAGTTGGCAACCGCAAGCCCAAGGTCGTTGTGGCAGTGTACGCTGAGCGTGATTTTATCTAGCCCTACGACCCTTTCGCGCAGCGTCCTGATGATGCGGGAGAACTCCTCCGGCACGGTGTAGCCCACTGTGTCCGGGATGTTTATCGTCGTAGCCCCGGCTCTTACCGCCACATCCACGGCGCGGCACAGGTAGTCAAGCTCGGTTCGCGTGGCGTCCTCGCAGGAGAACTCGACATTTTCCGTGTATTGGCGGGCGTGCTTTACGGCGGCGCTTATGATTTCAATGACCTCGTCTCTGGTTTTTTTGAGCTTGTGCTTCAGATGAATTTCAGATGTGGCTATGAAGGTATGAATTCTGGGGCTTTCCGCTCCTTTTACCGCCTCCCAGCCGCGGTCAATGTCCATCAAATTAGCCCTGCAAAGCCCGGCTATCTGGCATCCTCGTATCTTCTCAGAGATGATTTTAACCGACTGAAAATCCCCCTCGGATGAAATAGGGAATCCGGCTTCGATGATGTCCACTCCCAATTTCTCAAGCTGATAGGCGACTCTGAGCTTCTCCTCGGCGGTCATCCCGCATCCGGGAGCCTGCTCGCCGTCTCTGAGAGTGGTATCGAATATTTTAACCATGTTACTGCTCATAAAATCCCTCCGCAAATATGAAAACGCCCAGTTTTATTCTAAGCCTTGGGGGGTTGTTTGTCAATTGATTGCAGGGGCTGGCAACCTCTTTATTAATTCATCGAGCTGAGTATAATCAATGGCTCGATTGATGGAGGTTTTCAGGGAAACCCCAAGTGAAAGCGCCCAAAGGAGCAATTCCAATATGACCGAAGCTAAACCAATTCTCGTAACCGGAGACCGCCCCACCGGCAGGCTTCACCTAGGGCATTTGGTTGGCTCGCTTCGCAACCGCGTGAAATTCCAAAGCGACTTTAACTGCTTTTTCTTAGTCGCCGACCTGCACATGCTCACCACGCACTACGACAGGGTTCGGGAGGTCGAGCGCAACGTGCTTGAGATGGTCATGGATTGGCTAAGCGTGGGGATGGACCCGGAGCAGTCCACATTCTACGTTCAGTCCCAAGCGCCGGCTATCACGGAGCTATACGCAATTCTCGCTATGCTCTGCCCGGTTCCCCGCGCCGAGCGGATTCCCACGCTCAAGGAGAAGATTCACGACACCGGCGTCGGCGAGAATTACTCGGTCGGGCTTCTCGGCTATCCCGTTCTCATGGCGGCTGATATTCTAATATTCAAAGCGCGCAAAGTCCCCGTCGGCGAGGACCAACTGAGCCATCTCGAAATCACTCGGGAGCTTGCGCGGCGGTTTAATTTCATCTACGGCGAATATTTCCCTGAACCCGAGGCCGTCATCAGCGAGACTTCGAGGCTCGTAGGCACGGACGGAAACCGCAAGATGAGCAAGAGCCTGAACAATTGCATATACCTATCGGATGACGCCAAGGCCGTCGAGCAGGGCGTGCGCTCGATGTTCACAGACCCGAACCGTCTCAGAGCCGACATCCCAGGACGCGTCGAGGGGAACCCGGTGTTTATCTATCATGACGCCTTCAACGACGATAAAGCCGAGGTTGAAGAGCTGAAAACCCGATACCGCGAGGGCAGGGTGGGGGACGTAGAGGTAAAACGAAAACTCGCCCGCGCAATAAACTCTCTTCTCGACCCCATTCGCGAGCGCCGGAGCGTTTATGAGAACAGACCCGATGACGTGAGGGATATTCTCCGCGAGGGAACTAGGAGAGCCGCCCTCCTAACCAAAGAGAATATTGACGAGATAATAGCCAAAATGGGGCTTTTTAAACCCTAGCGGTATTATGCGCGCTTAGCTCTTAACTCCTAACTCGCCACTAGAAACTAGAAACTAAAAACTTTTCGCCCTCTTCTCGGCGCGCCCGCGCGAATCCCCTGAATACGCCTTATAATTAAGCGGTGAATTGGAAAATCGAGGGGCTCAAAAAGCTCGACTCCGTCATTGGCGGTATCGCTTCCCGTGTTGCTACGACTCTCATCAGCCCTAGGGCTGCGTCTCAACTCCCCCCCGGCGCGGTAAAAATCCTCGTCATCCGCCCCGGCGGAATTGGGGACGCCGCTCTGCTCTATCCCGCCCTCAGGGCACTCAGGGCGCATTTTGCCGCCGCGCGAATTGACGTTCTCGCCGAGAGGAGAAATTCCGGTATCCTGAGGGGCTGTCCATATCTCGACAACCTCATCGCTTACGACTCAAATCCCCTATCAACCCTCTTGCGAGTCATCAATCAGGGCTACGACATAGCGATTGACACAGAGCAGTGGCACAGGCTCAGCGCGCTCATTGCATATCTCACTAAAGCCCCGGCGAGGGTGGGGTTCGCCACGAGCGAGCGAGCGGCGCTGTTTACACATCCCGTAGCCTATAGCCAAGGCGAATACGAGGCTCAGAGTTTTCTCAATCTCGCCTCGGCGGTTACGGGCACAAAATACGATTTTGATACGGCGCGCCCGTTCATTCCCCTTGATGCGGCGGCGGTTTCGAGGGCGCGCTCCGGGCTTGCTAGGCTCAGGCAAAATAGGCGTATTGCGGGGATATTTTACGGCGCAACTGTGCCTGAGCGCAGATGGGGAGTTGCCAAATTCAAAGAGCTTGCCGAGAGATTAATTGCCTCCGGCGCGCGCGTCGCCGTCCTCGGCGGAAGGGACGAGCTTCGGGATTCGGCTCAGTTTGGGGGGATGTTCCTATCGGGCGATGCGGCGGATTTCGTGGGTAAAACCTCGCTTGCCGAGACCGCGGCTTTAATTGCCGAGCTTGACCTCCTCGTAACGGGCGACACCGGCTTGCTCCACATCGCCTGCGGAGTCGGGACGCCGACAGTTTCCCTCTTCGGCGCGGGGATTGAGGCGAAGTGGTCTCCGAGGGGGCAAAATCACATTGCGATTAATAAAAATTTAGCCTGTAGCCCATGCACGAAATTCGGCTACACCCCCAAATGCCCATTCAGCGTGCAATGTCTCAGCGACATCGGGGTCGCGCAGGTCGCTGAGGCCGCGATGAGACTGCTCGATATGAAAAACTGAGGGGCGCGAGGGTTCAGCCCACCGCCCCATGATAAATTTGCCGATTAAACCCCCTTGTCCTCAAGTCCCGGGGGAAGCTCGCCGTAGTAGGGGGAGCTTTCATTCTCATAAAGCGCGCGGATGTGTTCTTTGGGCATATCGGGCATTGCCTCGGTGAATCCGAACATACGGCAGATGTGCTTTAGCTCCTCTTCGCGTCCCGGAAGTGGATCCATGGGCTGGATGAGTCCTTGTGCCTTTAGTTGTTCCTTCACTTCGGCGTCTTCTTTGAGCGGAGCGCCGTATTCGTTAGAGTGAAAGAGCCTGTCGAAGCGCTTTCTCGGTCTCTGCCCCGGAGACTCAGCGGCGTACCCTACGGACATGAGCCAAATCGGGACGACGTTCTCTGGAGTTCCAAGCACCTTCGGGAATTCCGCCGGTTTTCTCCCCGTGGCTAGGAGACAGCACCCAAGCCCAAGCTCCGTTGCGGCAAGCATGGAATGAGCTATTGCCTGTCCCGCCTCGATTCTGAGCAAGCTCTCGGCTCTGTCGCGGGGGAAGCTCATGAGGCGCGGATATGTAACCTCGGTTAGGAGCTTGTACGTCCACCCGTGGGCGACGCTGATTGCGCGCGCCGGAAACAGCACGGCGAACGACTGCACCAATTCCTTGTACCAAGCGTCCATATTCAGAAGCCACGCTATCACAACCGGGGCTTGGCGCAGGTGAATCTCGTTAAACGGCGATGCGCACTCGACTATCTGCTCGAATTTCTCTTTCGGGTACGTTTTCTTGTCAATCACTATTGCCTCGGTCGAGCCGCAGTTGCCCTGGCACGAGGCGTATCTTGCCGCCTGAAGCATGGCCTGAATTTTCCATTCCTCAACTGGCTTCCACGGTTTATAAAACCTAACGCTTCTCCTTGCGCCCATAGCTTCCATGAGTTCCATTTTGGTGTTACCTCCTAAATTTTTTATCAATTAAAGCAACTCCCGCCGCCGATGTCAAGCAGTATTACCTCTCCATCACACCGCGCGCGCGGCTAAACCCCTCTGCGGTCGCCCCAGATGAGCTTGTGAAGCTGGGGGAGAATTCGCGCTTCGATGCCGTCCTCTAGGATTCGCTCGGCGATACGCTTTAAGTCCGAGCCGAAGACGGGCTGAAATATCGCCGCCGCTTGAATGCGGAATTTCCCAAGAACACCCTTGGCGTATTCGTAGTCGGCTTCGTCTTGAATGACGAATTTAAGCTGGTCTTGGGGGCGGAGCCTTTCGAACAGGGAAAAATCCATTCGCCCCTCCATCCGCGAGCTAGGACACTTGCAATCCATGCTGATGAGACACCTCTCCTGCCAAAATACCGGCGGCGGCTCTTTATGCCCGCTCGTCTCAAGCACTATGGCGTATCCCTCGCCAAGCAAATCCTCCGCGAGAATCTCAAGCTCCTTTTTCTGGATGAGCGGCTCTCCGCCGGTGAGGCACACCCTCCTGCATCCGAAGGCATCTATCCGGCGCTTGACCTCCTCAACCCCCATATTGCGGAAATCCCTGCCCTCGACGGCGTACATCGAGTCGCACCACGCACACCGAAGGTCGCAGGCAAAGAGGCGCACGAACACCGTCGGAAGCCCTATCTGAACCCCCTCGCCCTGGATTGAGAAGAAGATTTCGTTTATTTTCATTTTCAAAGCCCTTCAATCTGCGCGATATAAGGCAACCTCAGCCCCATAAATTACGCTCTCGCCCCGCTAGGGCTGACAGATAGAGGAGAAATCCTATCCCGCGTTATGAATTATCTCTCGTACTCGGTTGGGTCTATCAGCCCTGCATCCCAAAACGCGCGCTTTCTCTCCCTGCACGACGAACATACCCCGCAGTGCGCCGCGCCGCCCTTGTAGCAAGACCACGTCAAGGCTAATGGTACTCCTAGAGCCGCGCCAAGCCTCGCAATGTCGGATTTATTCATCTCCACAAACGGGGCAGAGATTACCAAGCCCGGCAAATCCGTGGCGAGTCTTGCGGCTTGCTCGAAAGCCTGTACGAATTCCCTGCGGCAGTCTGGATACACGCCCCTGTCCGAGTGGTGTGCGCCGAATAAAACCCGCTCTGCGCCGATGCTTACGGCGTATCCGGTAGCAATGGACAGAAATATGGAGTTCCTATTGGGTACGATGGTCGTCTTGAGGGTTTCGTAATATTCCGAGGTCTCAGGCACTTCGGGGATGTCAACGGATGCGTCGGTGAGCGCCGAGCCTCGGAGGATTTCCCCTAGCGCTGAGAGGTCTATCACCTTGTGGGAGACACCGAGAGCGGAGCAAATTTTACGGGCGGACTCAATTTCACGCTCATGCTTCTGCCCGTAGAGGAACGTTAGCGCGAGCGTCTCAAAACCCTCGGATACGGTTTTATGGAGCAGAGCCGCGCTGTCTAGTCCTCCAGATACGATAACTACGGCTTTTGTTCTCGGCATCCCGCTTTAATCTATACGACTTAGCGAGCATGGACAAGAGCCGTCCTGCCGCCCGCCGCCTCGGTTCTATTGGGGTTTAGGCGACGTTTCGCGGTTTTTTACTATCGTATCGAAGAAGTCGTCGAGCTTGCCCTCAAGGTCGTCAACCCTCTTTATCACGTCCTGAATGCGCGTGTCAACCTCTTCGGCTTCGAGGTCAATGTCCGGGCATTTTTTCCATTCGATGATATGGCTTTTAATGTGGTCAAATGCCTCGCGCATGGATTTCATATCGTTCGATATGCCGGCGACACTCACCGCGATTTCCTTCTTCTCCCTCTCGCGTTTGACGTACCCTAGCCAAAACACGGCGAATAGGCACGCGGCCAGGAGTATCCCCTGCGCAAGTAGGGTTTCCACTGTGGGATATATCCCAAGCAAATCAATTTGAGGGAAGCCGTCAACCGGGCTGATGCCTATGACCCCCGCCTCCTGAAACTCCCTAATCCCCTTGCCGAGAAGCACAAACGAGAGGAAATACAGAAACGAGCTTGTAACGCTGAAGAAGTATTTAAGCGGCACGCGAAGCCCCAGCTTAAATATCACGACAACCAGAACCAGCAGTATCCCCCCTCCCGCCACGATTCCCCACACGACGGCGTCTCTGGAATTTTCGGCTTGAATCCAGAGCGCCTGATAGAACAGCACCGTCTCGAACGCCTCTCTATAGACGGCAAAGAACGATACGCTTGCCAGGGCGAATACGCTTTTTTTCGTCAGCGCCTCTTTAACCTTGCCCTGAATGTAGTCTTTCCACCTTTTAACCTCGATTTTCGTGATGAGCCAGTAGCTCACCCAAAACAGCGCTGCCGACGCAATGAGCGACGTTGCCCCTTCGATGATTTCCCTCTGCGCGCCACTGATGGAAATCACGGTCTGCGCCAATACCCAAGTAACAAAACCCGCCGCGAGAGCCGAAATCCAGCCTATGTGAATGTACTTGACCGCTTCCCTTGCCCCCGTAACCGAGAGATATGCAATAACCGCCGCTACGATTAAAGCCGCCTCCAGCCCCTCCCTGAGGATTATCGCCAGCGAGTTGAGGAATGAAAATACCTTGCTCAGCGGTTTTGCGTCCTGAAGTTTTATTGTCGCTCGCTCTAGGTTCGCCCCAATTTCCGCCCCTAGAGCCTCTACCTCGGAGACAGGCCTGCCGGTTTTAATGAACCCTCTCAGATTGGCAAACTGCCCCTCCAGGGTCAAGACCAAATCCGAATCCTTTACGCGAAGCTCCGATTCCACCTGCTCAAACCCCTCGAGATAGGCGTCGAGCGCGTTTGTGTATGCGTCTTCTCGGTTGCCGTTTTTATATAGCTCGACCGACTGTTTGGAGAAATTTTTCGCCGCCAAAAGCGGGTCTCCTCCGCCTCCCGTGCTTCCGCCAGCGGGGGGAGGAGCGGAAAGCGCCCCTGTTCTGAGGTAGGCGAGCGCGCCAGGCATATCCTCGTCCGAGACGGAGGATTGCTTGAGGGTATCGGCAATTTCGTCGTCCGATGAAGCAGAGAGGGTTTTATAATCTCTCATTGCGGCGGGAATTTCGCTCTTATCGGCAAGCTGTCTCCCCGCTATTCTCTCTTCAGCCGTGAACTTAAGCGATGCGACGTAAAAACCGATATTCCATTTATCCTCGTCTGAGAGCTGAGGAAACGCGGGCATGGCGGTGCCTTCGATGCCGTAGTTCGCGGTGTTGAAGACCTTAAATGGCGAAAGCCCGGAGGCAAAGCTCCTGTCGGTGAAATCCGCGGGTTGGGGATTCATCCCCCCTGCTAATAAGCCGTCTCCTCCACCAGATACCCCGTGGCACATGGCGCAGTTCTGCTCGTAGAGCCGCATTCCCTCGGCAGGAGCAGGCTGGTTTTTTGGGTAGGTGGCGATGGAGTAGGTCGCAATTAGTTTTTCTTTGATGGATTTTGATATTGACTCGACTTCGGCGGGAGCGGCTTTGGAGTCAATTCTGCGCTTCAGGTCAAGGACGAGCGCTTCGATGCTGGCTCTATCGCCGCCCGCAGATTTCATCAATTCGAGGAGCTTGAGCGAATCCGCCGAGAATCCGAGCATCTCCTCGTATTCAATGTCGCTTATGATGTTGCCGTCTGCAATGGCGTTTTTATAGTCCCCCCCGACGTAGTCAACTATCGAGAGGATGCGCTTTGCCTCTCTCTCGGATGCAAATGACGCGGAGGCTAGACACAGGATGAGCGCGACGCTCGCCGCCGCATTTAATAATCTGCCGATATTCATTCTGCCGCCCCCTCCGTTATCATGAACTGACGAAACTGAAACTGATTATCAAATTGCCGGTAACAATTCTGAGGTTACCACGCGGGGTATTTATGTCAACAACTAGCCCTCCGTGCGCCATTTGAAATAACTTGGCTCAGATAGTAAAATCTCTACTGTTATGAGAGCGATTAGATCCAATGTGTTTATTGAAGAGATGAAGCCCGAAGACCTCGACGAGGTTCTGCTCATCGAGAGATCCTCATTTCCCTCGCCTTGGCCCAGGCGGATATTCGAGATGGAACTCAAGACTCGGCGCTCGTTTAAGTGCGTCTCAAGGGTCGGCGGCGCTGTAGCGGGGTACATCATCGCTTGGATAATTTACGACGAGGGGCATATATTAAATGTCGCCGTTCATCCCGACTTCAGGCGGCTCGGCATCGGGGAGGCTCTAATGAGAGAGTGCCTCGGCTACTTCACACGAAAGTCCGTGAAATACGCTATTTTAGAGGTAAGGCGGTCTAACCTCGGCGCGATAACTCTATATGAAAAATTGGGATTTAACCCCGTCGGCGTGAGAAAGAGCTATTACTCCGACACCGAAGAAGACGCGATAGTGATGATGCTCGATTTTGAATAGCAGGCGCGACTTTCCCATATCACCCAGCTTTTGCGCCCCCTTTGTACCGCCCATAGACCTTCTCCATGGCGCGGGTCATCTCGCCGATAGTGGCGTAGTCCCTCACGGCCTCGACGATACACGGCATGATGTTTCTGCCCGCTCTTGCCGCCTCAGTGAGTTTCCGCAGGTCTGATTGCACTTTAGCGTTATTCCTATTGGCTCTGAGGTGTTTGAGCCTCCGGGCTTTGATTTCCTCGATATTCGGGTTGATTTTGAGAATATCCACGGGCGATTCGCTGGCGTTGGTGAAATCGTTTACGCCCACGATAACGCGCTCCCTGCCCTCGACTTCGAGCTGATACCTGTAGGACGCCTCTTCGATTTCCTGATTGATGTATCCCTCTTCGATGCACTTTATCATGCCGCCCCGACGGTCAATCTCTTGGATATATCTCACAGCTTCCCGCTCGATTCTATCCGTAAGCGACTCAATGGCGTAAGACCCTGCAAGCGGGTCAACGGTGTCTGCGGCTTGGCTCTCATGGGCGATGACCTGCTGAGTGCGGAGCGCAATGGTTGCCGCCTCTTCCGAGGGCAGGGCTAGGGCTTCGTCAAAGGAGTTTGTGTGGAGGGATTGAGTGCCTCCCAGTACTGCGGCGAGGGCTTGAATCGTAACGCGCATTATGTTGTTTCGCGGCTGCTGAGCGGTGAGCGTAACGCCGGAGGTTTGAGAATGCACCCTGAAGATGCAGGCTCTGGGGTCTTTGGCGCGGAATCTCTCGCGCATGATTTTTGCCCACAGCCTTCGCGCCGCCCTGTATTTTGCAATCTCCTCCAAAAAATTATTGTGGACGGCGAAAAAAAACGAGACGCGCTCGGCTATTTTTTCAACGTCAATCCCCCTTGCCTGCGCCCGCTCTAAATAGGCTATCCCGTCGGCGAGCATAAATGCCACCTCCTGCACCGCTGTAGAGCCTGCCTCTCTCATGTGATAGCCGCTTACGCTGATGGGATTCCACTTAGTGATTTTATCGCGGCAGTACTCCATTACGTCAATTGTGATTTTCACCGAAGGCTCAGGGGGGAACACATAAGTCCCTCTGGCGATGAACTCTTTGAGGAGGTCATTTTGAGTCGTGCCTTGAATCCTGTCCGCGCTGACTCCCTGCTTTTCCGCCGCCACCATGTACATTGCAAGGAGCATCGAAGCCGTTGAGTTTATCGTCATTGATGTGCTGACTTCCCCAAGCGGGATGCCGCCAAAGAGGATTTCCACATCCTCAAGCGAGTCTATCGCCACGCCCACGCGCCCGACCTCGCCCTTGCTCATAGGCTCGTCCGAGTCGTAGCCCATCTGAGTCGGCAGGTCAAAGGCGACGCTTAAGCCCGTTTGCCCCTGCGCAAGTAGGTATTTAAAGCGCTCGTTGGTCTCCTCAGCCGTGCCGAATCCCGCGTATTGGCGCATTGTCCAGAGCCGTCCGCGAAACATCGTCGGTTGAACCCCGCGCGTGAAGGGGAACTCGCCCGGGTAGCCGATGTCGGATTCATAATCAATTTGAGCCACGTCCTCCGGGGTGTAGAGCCTATCTATCTCTATGCCCGAGGGGGTTGTGAAATTTCGTTTTCTCTCTTTGAGATTCTTACCCGCTCTACTTTCCCAATCGCTTTTTTTCGATGTCATTTTTTTCCGAGACCTTGCTGTTCTGGGATTTTTATATAGGAGACCAAAAAAGCGGCTCCCTCATACGGAGCTTAGACGCACGGTCTGCCCTGCGGATAAGCCGGCGGGGATTATTTTACCTTGATTTTGCGGGAGGAATAGAGTGATAAATTATGCGGCGCCCGAGTTATTTCCGTCTTATTAGGACGTAGTCGGCAAGCGAGGCGAGGGATTCTCTGTAGCCGCTCTCGGGGATGGCGGCGATGGCGCTCTTGGCTTTTTCGATGAACCCCTCGGCGCGTCTGAGCGTTCTGTCCACGCCTCTATATCTCTGGACAACGGCGAGGATAAATTGGACGTCCTCCTCGGGGGCGTCTTTGCCGAGCAGAGCGAGGGTTTTTACCCTTTCCTCGTTAGATGCGCCTTCGAGGGCATAGACGAGGGGGAGGGTGAGTTTGCCTTCTTTGAGGTCCTGCCCTATGGTTTTGCCGAATTCTCCCTGGTCGGCGGAGTAATCTAGCGCGTCGTCCACTATCTGAAAGGCAGCGCCGAGGTTAAATCCGTATTCGCCGAGAGCCGAGACCGACCTCTCATCCGCGCGGGCTAGGATTGCCCCCACTTTGGCGCAGGCTTCAATGAGCGATGCCGTCTTATTCTCGATAATATCGAAGCAGAGCCTCTCGGAGATCTCCAGCATATTATTAGCCACCATCACCTCAAACACCTGCCCTTCAGCGAGTTTCGCAGATGCGTCGGTTACGGCTTTTATCACCTCAAGGCTCCCGCAGGACGAAATTAGCCACAGAGCGCGGGCGAGCATAAAATCCCCCACAAGCACGCTCGGCTTGCTCCCCCATACGAGGTTCGATGCGACCCTGCCGCGCCGTATCTGGGCATCGTCAACCACGTCGTCGTGCAAAAGCGTCGCCGTGTGAATAAGCTCAAGCGACACCGAAGAGGCTATCCGCTCGCGCCCGCCTGTAAGCCCCATCGCTCCGCTTGCGAGAAGCACAACCGCCGGGCGCACACGCTTCCCCCCGCTCCCGAGTATGTAGCGGCAGATTTCATGCACCAGAGGCACGGGAGATTCAATATTGCCCGTGAGGTGATTCTCCACCTCTGCTAAGTCGGGAGCTATTATCTCAATGATTTCCGATAGTTCCATACCCGTTTTAAGTTATCTGAATGAGCAGAATAAGTCAAAAATTTAGAGTATCGTTTTTTGCGCGGATTCCCCCAGTCCTGAACGCGTAGCCCCGAGACTGCCTGCTTTCAGCTTGGAATACGCGTCTTTTGGGGGATGCGCATCTTGAATCTGCCCTGCTCAATCCTGTATCATGAATTCATAGATGATTCCTATAAAGCTCTCTCTGAGCAATTTCCTCAGCTACGGCGAAGCGGTGCCCTCGCTCGATTTCACGGGATTTAGCCTCGCGTGTCTCTCCGGCGCAAACGGCCACGGCAAATCCGCCCTGATTGACGCCATAACCTGGGCGCTTTGGGGCAGGTGCAGGGTCAAGGCGAAGGACGAGGTCATAAGGCGCGGGCAGTCGGAGGCGCGGGTTGAATTTGAATTCGAGGCGGAGGGGGTTCGCTACAGGGCACTGAGGTCAATAAAAAAGAGGGCGGGTGGCTCGGCTCAGTCGGTTGAGTTTCAGGTTTTCGACCCGGGCCCAGGGGTTTTCAGAGTGGTTGAAAGCGGGGCGAAGGTTCAGGGCGCGATTGAGAAGACGCTCAAAATGGGCTAC
This sequence comes from Deltaproteobacteria bacterium, assembly GCA_052390235.1. Taxonomy (GTDB): domain Bacteria; phylum Desulfobacterota_D; class UBA1144; order Nemesobacterales; family CSP1-2; genus JBQTHB01. The sequence continues at coordinate 116,660 of JBQTHB010000002.1, forward strand.
GAGTCGTTTGTCTGCTCCTCGTTTATTCTGCAGGGAAGGGCCGATGAGTTTACGAAAAAACCTCCTTCGGAGAGGAAAGAGATTCTCGCCTCAATCCTAGGGCTTGAAACGTATGAAACCCTCTCCAGGGCGGCGAGGGAGCAGGCGAATCTCCATAAGATTAAAGAAGAGGGCTTTGCCTCGGAGCTCCTGCGCATTGAGCCGGAACTCTCGATGAGAGATAAATTGCTCTCCCTTATCGAAGAGGCTCGGGCAAGGGAGTCCGAAGCAGAGGGAAAGCTCAGCCTCGCCGAGCGGGAATACGAAGCGGTTATAGCGCAGATACAGGCTCTAAGAGCCGATGAAGCCCGAAGAGCGAGCCTCGCCGAGGGCAGAGGTGTTGCCGAAGCGGCGGCGGCATCTCTCAGAGGGGAGGCGAAGAGGCTGGGGAGTGCAATTAATGAAGCAGGGAAGCTCGCCGCAAGAAAGGGGGAAATCGAAGACGGATTTGCCCTGCTCCGCCAAGCCGCCGCCGAAGAGTCCATTCTGTCGGATAAATTGATAAATCACACCGCCCTTAGAGCCGAACTCGATGCCCTGCTTAGGGGCATTGCGGATGCGCGCTCCCGCCTTGAAAGCCAGCTCGAAGGGCATCGGGGGGCGGCGTCGGAAATGCAAAAAAGGCTCTGCGAAGTAGAAGAGTACCTGCGGCAGGAGGGCGATATAGCGCGCGGCTTCGAGGCGCTGAGGCGCGTCGAGGGGCTATTGCGGGAGTGTCAGGGGAGAAAAGCCGAATGCGAGGGATTGGCGATGCAGAAATTCAAAATCGCCGCCGAAATTCAAAAGGCTCGCCTTCTCGTTGAATCCGAAATCCGCGAGTCTCACAAAACAACTGCCGCCCTATCGCAAAAGGCAAGCCGGCGGGAGGACTTCCGTTCCGAATGCGAGCGATTAAGAGCAGGTATTGCCTCGAAGCTCAAAACGCAGTCCGAAGCCGAGGCTATGCGCGAGGGATTAGCCCAAAATCAGAAATCCGCCGAGCTTGCCCGCTCTCGCCTAGACGGGCTACTGAGCAGAGAGCAGGAGGAATCCGACAAGCTCCGCGTCGTAGAGTCTCACGCCGACAGGACACATTGCCCGCTCTGCGACTCTGAACTGGGGCGAGAGGCAAAGCTCCTGCTTGAAGACAAACTCCGCCTTGTTGTGGGGGAAATCAGGGGAAATATCGAGTATCAGAGGCGGGAAATATCTCGCCTGCAGGCTGAGGGGAGCGCGCTTGCGGGGCGAATAGAGTCCGCCGAGCGCGAGGCTGAATCCAGCGCTCTGCTGAATGAGAAGCTCTGGAAAGCCGAGTCGCTCCTGCAGGAGGCAGTGTCCGCGCTCGGAGAGCTGGAAATCGAATCCGAGAAGGAGGCAACCCTCTGCCAGACGCTCGAAAGCGGGGATTTCGCCCGCGCCGCTATCGAGGAGATGCGCAGGGTTGAAGCCGGCATTGAATACCTCGCCTATGACGAAGCGCGGCATCTGAAAATCGCCGCGGAAGCCGAATCGCTGAGGCATTTTGAGGCGCTCTCTATCAATTTGCAGAGGGAGAAATCTGCCAAGAGCCAAATCGAGGCCGACGTTCAACGCTCGGAGGAGAAAATCAAATCCCTGCAAAGCGCAATTGACGCGGGTCATTTCGCCCCGGATTCCCGCGATAGGGCGTCCCAAGTTGAGGATGAAATCCAGAGAGAGGGCTACGACGAGGCGGCTCATAAAAATCTGAGAGTGAAACTCTCCGAGCTGCGAAAATACCAATCCGAGAAAAATGCCCTAGAAGGCGCCGAGCGGGATTTATCTCGCCTTGAGGGAGAACTCAGCAGGACTCTGGCAAGGCTCGATTCGGAGGCGGAATCGCTTGCGAGGATTGACGCCGAGATGGAAAAACTCGCAGAATCCCTGAGCAGACGTGGAGCGGCAGAGCAGAGGCAGGCGTCGGTTCAGGGTGAGATGTCGCGCCTTAAGTCTCTCAGAGAGGGCGCTTTGACCGAGAAGATTCAACTCGCCTCGGAGCTTGAGAAAATTAGCCGCCTCGCTCTAAGACGCGATGAACTTACCGCCGCCTCCCGCGCTTCATCTCGCGCCGCTTGGGTTTATCGAGAACTCGATAGAGCCTTTGGGAGGAAGGGGATTCAGGCGCTCATTATCGAGGGCGCAGTCCCTGAGATTGACAACGAGGCGAATCGGATTTTGAGGAAACTCACAGATGGCGCCATGGCCCTATCCATTGAGCTTCAGAGGGCGGGACAGCGAGGGGGCGAAATTGAGACGCTCGATATTAAGATTTCGGACTCGGCCGGCACGAGGAGCTATGAGAGCTATTCCGGGGGCGAGGCTTTCCGAATTGATTTCGCGCTTCGGGTCGCAATATCGAAATTCATCGCAAATCGCTCCGGCGCAAGCCTCAGAACCCTCGTTGTTGACGAGGGGTTCGGCACTCAGGACAGGGACGGACTCGGGCAGTTCGTTCAGGTGATAGGGGCGATTAGAGACGACTTCGATAAGATTCTCGTTATTACGCACGTTGAGGAGCTTAAGGACAGGTTTCCTGTGAGGATTGAAGTGCATAAGGAATCTGGAAAGGGGTCGAGTTTTGAGGTTATATATCTATAAGATGCGGGATTCACGATGCGAGGATAAATAGCAGATGCACTGGCTCGACGTTGTCATAGCCGCCCTGATTTCACTATTCGCCCTGTTCGGCGTCAGGAGCGGTCTGATTCGAGAGCTATTCTCGGTGGTTGCGGTCGTCGCTGGGATGGCGGCGGGGGTCATTTTCCACGAAATAGCGGCTGAGGCGTTCGTTCGGTACGGGCTGGTGGGCAACAGACCCATTGCGAGCGTCGCCGGTTTTATTGCCGTGATGTTTGCCGTTTATGCGGTCGTACAGCTTGCGGGCTGGGCGATTGGCGGCATCATCGGCTCGCTTCACCTCAATTGGCTTAATCGGCTATTCGGCGGGATATTCGGAGCAATTAAGGGCGGAGCCATAGCGTTTTTGCTCATATCGGCGATTGGGTTTTTTTATGCGGACAATGAGCCTCCCCTGCGCGGCTCGGCGTTGATTCCGTATCTGAACCGCGCTTATTCGGTTCTCAGGGACGCAGTGCCGGATAATTTTACCCAGAGGGTTCAGAGCGCGAGAAAGCTCATTCAGGACAAAGGCATTGCCGCCGCCGCCCGGGAAGCCGAGAAAATTAAAGAACTCATGAAAGACTCCAAAGAGAATCCAGAAGAGCAGTAATCAAAATTTATTGAACCGCAATCGAGGTTTCAGCGCCATGATAGGATTAACCACGCTGGATGAATTCATAATAGGGCGGCACCGGGAGTTCCCCTACGCCGCCGGGGAGCTATCTCGCCTTCTGCGGGATATAGGGCTTGCCGCAAAGGTGGTCAACCGCGAGGTCAACAAAGCGGGCTTGGTGGATATTTTAGGGCTAGCCGGTTCGGTCAACGTTCAGGGCGAGGAGGTCAAAAAATTAGACATTTTTGCCAATAAACGCTTCATTGCCGCGCTGAGGCTCGGCGGCGAGTGCGTCGGCATTGCCTCAGAGGAAAACGAGGATTTCATCACATTTGGCGATGAAATCTCCCGCCGCGCGAACTACGTTGTCGCCATAGACCCGCTCGACGGCTCTTCTAACATTGACGTTAACGTCTCGGTCGGCACGATTTTCTCAATCTACAGGAGAATATCCCAAGGCGGCGCGTGCGCCCTTGAGGATTTTCTTCAGCCTGGCGTGGAGCAAGCCGCCGCCGGATACGTCGTCTATGGCTCGTCAACGATGCTCGTCTATACGACGGGCTACGGGGTCAACGGATTCACGCTCGACCCCTCGATAGGGGAGTTCTGTTTGTCCCATCCCGATATGAAAATCCCGAAATCGGGCAAAACCTACTCGACTAATCAGGGCAACTTTGCCAGCTTTCCCGAAGGGGTTAAAAACTACATCCGCTACTGCACCGAAGAGGATAAACCCACGAAACGCCCCTACGGACTGCGGTACATAGGCTCGATGATAGCCGATTTCCATAGAAACCTCATCACGGGCGGGATTTTTATCTACCCCCCTACTAAGGACTCCCCACAGGGGAAACTCCGGCTCCTCTACGAGGCAAACCCCGTCGCTTTTATCGTCGAGCAGGCGGGTGGACGGGCTTCGGACGGCTCAAGGCGCATCCTCGATATTAAGCCCTCGGCGCTTCATGAGAGAGTGCCGCTTTTTATCGGCTCGCAGGAGATGGTTCTCAAAGCCGAGGAGTTTATTCGGGGGAAATAGTAAATTATCGCGCCGCCTTATAAACCGGCGTCTCCATCGCTTATCCCGTAGAAAATCTGCGGCGTTTACGATGGCATAGGGGGAGGGGATTTGCAAATTCCCGGCTAACCCCCCAGCTGCTTAACAGTCCGCGGCGTACCCGCACAGAAATTCCCACAATTGACCGCCGCTCTGAATAGGGTCTGCGCAGTCTCCGGGTCGGCGAAAATCCAAGACGCAGAGGCTTTGGTAGCCGAATCTGACATCGGCGGGATGTCTGTAAATGGATTGTAAAGGGGATGTCTTCTCCTTGCCTCTTTTGCCCAATCCCCACCCCTGAACCCACAGCCGTTATTTGCGCATCGCCCCTTTTTGGGGTATAAATTTGCGGCTTAAACAAATACTAGGGGGGATATGCGAATTGATGGATTTCGGACAACTTGCAAGTGAAATAACCGAGAGGTCTCAAATTCCGGTCTCTACGAGGGATATTGAGAGAGTCCTTGGGGCGCTCAAGAGGACGAAACTCCCGTGGGAGCTTGCCGACCTCGCCGATTTCCCCGTGCCTGCGGTGTTTGAATCCGTGAAAGCGCTGGAAGAAAAGGGGTTTGTCGCCGTCTCCTCCGCCGGATTTAAACTCACCAGCGAGGGGAAGCGCCTTGCCGAGGGTGTTCCCGCCCCCGAAGACCTGTCCTGCGAGGATTGCGAGGGCAGGGGGATTTCCATAGCGAAATTCGCCGAAGTCGAGGAGAGATTTCTCAAAATCCAGAAAAGGCGCCCGCCGGCAATTATTAAATTCGACCAAGGCTATGTAACTCCCAGAACGTCCGTATCGAGGCTCGCCCTCGCCTATGAGAGAGGAGACGTTGCCGGGAAAGATATTCTCCTGCTCGGAGACGACGACTTAATGAGTGTAGTGTTTGGGCTATCGGGTCTTGCCAGGAGCATCACGGTCTGTGAAATTGATGAGAGGATTGTAAATTTCATCGGCGAGACAGCCGCCGGAGAGGGATTCCGGGTTGACGTAAAGCAGTTTGACCTACACCGCCCGCTTCCCAAGGAACACGCCAAGCATTACGACACTTTCCTGTGCGACCCGCCCGAAACCCTCAAAGCCGCCGAGGCCTTCATAGGGCGCGGTATCGGCGCTCTTCGCTCCGTCGGATGCGCCGGATACTTTGGATTCACGCGCCGCGAAGCCTCCCTCACAAAATGGCGCGACGTTCAAAAGACGCTTCTTAAATACGGCATCGTGTTCACCGACATCCTCCACAACTTCAACGAGTACGTCAACTGGGACTACGCCGAGGAAACGAGGGCTTGGCGTCTCGCGCCGATGAAAGTGATGCCGAAGAAAAGCTGGTACCGCTCGGCGCTGTATAGGTTTGAAACGCTCGAAGGTTTTAGGGGAAACTCCAGAGACTACGGCGACGAGAATATCTACGACGACGAGGAGAGTTCGACCACCTGAGCCTAGGTTACAGAGATATATCCCGATGCGGCGGCACGTCTTGAGGTATAAAAGCTCCCAATCATCAGGCGGAGTGGGGTGACGACGCGCAATAATATATGAAAGAAAATGCCGAAACGAAACGATATAAAAAAAATCCTAATCATCGGCTCAGGCCCAATAGTCATTGGTCAGGCGTGCGAGTTTGACTACTCCGGCACGCAAGCCTGCAAGGCCCTCAAGGAAGAGGGATATGAAATCGTCCTTGTCAACAGCAACCCGGCGACGATAATGACCGACCCAGCCCTCTCGGATAGAACCTATATCGAACCTCTCACACCGCAAATCCTCGCCAAAATCATCGAAAAAGAACGCCCCGACGCCCTGCTTCCCACCATTGGCGGACAGACCGCGCTGAACCTCGCCGTGGAGCTTGCCGAGGGCGGTGTGTTGGATAAATACGGCGTCGAGCTTATAGGGGCGAAACTTCCGGCGATAAAAAAAGCCGAAAACAGGGAACTGTTCAAACAGGCGATGATTGACATTGGGCTTGAAGTGCCTCAAAGCGGCATCGCCCACACAATGGACGAGGCGTGGAGCGTCGTAGAGCGCGTCGGATTTCCGGTCATCATACGCCCCTCCTTCACGCTAGGCGGCACGGGGGGGAGCGTCGCCTACAATAGAGAGGAATATGAAGAGTTCGCAAAATCCGGGCTTGAGGCGTCTCCGACAAGAGAGATTCTGGTTGAAGAGTCCGTGCTTGGATGGAAGGAGTTCGAGCTTGAGGTGATGAGGGACTGCGCGGACAACGTCGTCATCATCTGCTCAATAGAGAACTTCGACCCGATGGGGGTTCACACAGGCGACAGCATCACCGTAGCCCCGGCTCAAACCCTCACCGACAGAGAGTATCAGAGGATGAGGGATGCCTCCATCCGCATCATCCGCGAAATCGGCGTTGACACCGGAGGCTCGAATATTCAGTTCGGCGTCAATCCCAAGGACGGCAGGATGGTCGTTATCGAGATGAACCCGCGCGTCTCCCGAAGCTCCGCTCTTGCGTCTAAAGCCACCGGTTTTCCCATAGCTAAAATTGCCGCAAAGCTCGCCGTCGGCTACACGCTCGATGAGATTCCAAACGACATCACGCGCTACACCCCGGCGTCCTTCGAGCCTGTGATTGACTACGTTGTGGTGAAGATTCCGAGATTCGACTTCGTGAAATTCCCCCAGACCTCGCCCACTCTCTCGACTCAGATGAAATCAGTCGGCGAGGTAATGGCTATCGGCAGGACGTTTAAGGAATCCCTGCAAAAGGCGATGCGCTCACTTGAGATAGACTCGTTTGGGTTTGAGTCCAAGTCGGCAGACGGGGGAAAAATCCGAGAGAAATTAAGAGCGCCCAATCCTGAGCGGCTCTGGTATATCCTCGATGCGATGAGAGCCGGATTCTCAGATGAGGATATTTACCGCCTCACGTGGATTGACCCGTGGTTCTTGGAAAATCTGCGGCAGATACTCCAGATGGAAGAGGAGATTAAAACCCACTCGCTTCAGAGCGTTCTCGACGGGCTTCCCGCCCCGATACTCAGGCGCGCAAAGGAGTTCGGGTTCTCGGACGTGCGCCTTGCGGAACTGCTCGGAATCCCCGTGAGCGAGGTAGAACTCATGAGGGCGGAGGCGTTGATAAAGCCGGTCTATAAGATGGTTGACACGTGCGCCGCAGAATTTGAAGCGCTTACGCCGTATCTGTACTCGACTTACGAGAGGGAGGACGAAGCCCGCCCCACGGGGAGGCGTAAAATCGTGATTCTCGGCGGAGGGCCTAACAGGATTGGGCAGGGAATTGAGTTTGACTACTGCTGCGTCCACGCGTCTTTTGCCCTGAAAGAAGAGGGCTTTGAGACGATAATGATCAACTGCAACCCGGAGACCGTCAGCACGGATTACGACACATCTGACAGGCTCTACTTTGAACCCCTAACCCTCGAAGACACGATGGCGGTAATTGATAGGGAAAAACCCGATGGAGTGATAGTTCAGCTCGGAGGGCAGACCCCCCTTAAGCTCGCCCTCGCGCTTGAGGCAAGGGGGGTAAAAATCATCGGCACATCCCCTGAGAGCATTGACCTTGCCGAAGACCGCGAGAGATTTCGCGAATTAATCATAACTCTCGGACTCCGTCAGACCGAAAGCGCCGTAGCGAGGAGCGAGCCCGAAGCCCTCCGTGTGGCAAAGCAGGTCGGATACCCAATTGTCGTGAGACCATCCTACGTTCTCGGAGGAAGGGCGATGGAGGTCGTGTATTCCGAGGACTCACTCAGGCGCTACATTAAAGAAGCCGTCCGCGTCTCGCCGAATCATCCGATACTAATAGACGAATTCCTAAGCGATGCCAAAGAGGTTGACGTTGACGCCATTTGCGACGGCGAGGCAGTCGTAATAGGCGGGGTGCTGGAGCATATCGAAGAGGCCGGGGTGCATTCGGGGGACAGCGCAATGGTGCTTCCGCCGTTCTCGCTGGACGAGGGGCTTATAGCGCAAATCAAGAGCCAAACCCGCCAGCTTGCCCTTGCCCTGAAGGTGATAGGGCTTGTGAATATTCAATTCGCCGTGAAAGATGGAGAAATTTATATCCTCGAAGTGAATCCGCGCGCAAGCCGCACCGTGCCTTTCGTGAGCAAGGCTATCGGGGCGCCGCTCGCCAAAATCGGGGCGAAAGTGATGGCCGGGAAAACCCTCGCCGAGCTTAGATTTACCGAAGAGGTCATCCCCAAGTACATCTGCGTGAAGGAGTCGGTGTTTCCATTTATTAAATTCCCCGGAGTGGATACGATACTAGGCCCTGAGATGAAGTCCACGGGCGAGGTCATGGGGATTGACTCTGCCCTCGGACGGGCGTTTGCCAAATCCCAAATCGCGGCGGGAACAAACCTCCCGCTTGCAGGCACGGCTTTTATAAGCGTCAAGGACGACGATAAGCCCAAAGCGGCGGCGGTTGCGGCAAAACTCGCGGAGCTTGGGTTTCAAATCATGGCGACATCCGGCACGGGGGCGTATTTTGAGGCTCTGGGAATCCCCTGCAGAAAGGTCAATAAAGTTGCCGAGGGGAGACCGAACGTGGTTGACCACATCAAAAACGGCGAAATCCGCCTTGTCGTCAACACCACTTTTGGACAAAACGAAGTCGCCCAGTCCTACTCCATCAGGAGGACGGCGCTTGTGAGAGGAGTCCCGTACTTTACGACGATTTCCGGGGCGAACGCCGCCGCCTGGGGGATTGAGGCACTCAAAAACGAGGGACTCGACGTAAGACCCCTTCAAGATTACTATAAAACCGGTATAATTGGTTAATCTCGAAAACGGCTCTCCCCCGCGACGCTATTTTCCCCTGCAACTGCCGTTTACGCGATGAGATTTATATCTAACAATCAAGGGGAGTAAATCAGCAAAAATGTCAATCGAAAGAGTGCCGATAACGCCAAATGGATTCAAGAAACTCCAAGAAGAACTCCACCGCCTCAAGACCGTAGAGCGTCCGTCGGTTATAAAAATGATAGAATTTGCGAGGTCTCTAGGAGACCTCTCCGAGAACGCCGAATACGAAACGGCGAAACACCGCCAGAGCTTCATAGAAGGGAAAATTCAGGACCTGGAGAGCAAAATCGGGAGAGCCGAAATCATTGACCCCCGATATCTGCCCAATAAAGACCGCGTTATGTTCGGCGTGCGCGTTACGATAGAGGATTTGGAGACAGGGGCGACTCTGGCTTATCAGCTCGTCGGGGCGGACGAATCCGAGCCTGAGAACGGGCTGATTTCTGTAACCTCGCCGATAGGACGCGCCCTTGTGGGCAAGCACGTGGACGACGAGGTGAAGGTGCAGACCCCGGGCGGGCTGAGAGAGTTTATAATTCTTAATATCGAATGAGATGCGGCGATAGGCAGTGGGCGTCTCTATATGTAGTTGCCAAAAATCCCGCGTGAATTAAACCATTAGCCGCTTTTTTATTCTCGCCACGGCAAGCATGAAAGCCGCCGCCCCGATGACGCCAAGCACAATGACGTGCTGAAGCATCCCCCAATTTAAATCCCCCATGACTAGCCCCCGCGAAAGCTCCACCGAGTGGTAAAGGGGGGTCAAAAAGGCAAGCGTTTGCACCCACTCCGGCAGATTCGAGAGCGGAAAAAACACCCCAGAAAGGAAGTACATAGGGGCCATGAAAAGCGTAAAATAGTAGCTGAAAAAATCCCATGACCTCGCAAAAGACGTGAACAGCATAGCCATCGAGGCAAATACGAATCCAGTTAGCCCCACCGCTATAGGCGCTAATGCCGCCGCCACCGAGGGAATCAGCCCGAAGAGCGCGAGGAACAACATCATGACTAGGCTCGCAAAAACGGCTTTCGTGGATGCGAACATCACCTCGCCCGCCACTACCTCGTCAATATTCATCGGGGTAGAAATTATGGCGTCGTAGGTTTTTTGCGTCGTCATCCGCGCGTAAGCCCCAAATGTGCATTCAAACGAAGCCGAGTTCATGGCGGTATAAGCTAATAAACCGGGGGCGATAAACTGCATATAGCTCACTCCCTCGACGCTAGAGACCATGGGGCCAAACCCATAACCAAGCCCAAGGAGATAGAGAAGCGGCTCTCCGACGTTGGCAACGATGCTCGATTTGTAGAATTTTGTCCATACGAGCAGATTCCTCCGCCACATCCAGCGGCATCTCCTGCTGATATTGGGAATTGCATCAATCATTGGCGTATCTCCATTGCTATTTGCGTTCCAATTATCTCAGAACTTGGGTTGATTACTCTAGCGGGCGCGCAGTTAAAACTAAAGTTAGCCGAAAGCCCATCAATCAGTGTCATTTCGAGCGATGGCGGGAAATCCTAAATTAGATTCCTCATACCGATACTTATTATTGTCATTCCCACGAAAGTGGGAATCCACTGTTCGACTCCGCTCCCTTCGACGCAGTTTATAGCGAGCTTAGTCGAACTACTCGGGGTGAAGATGAAATGGATTCCCGCTCTGAAGACTACGGGAATGACAGATAGGCTCTGCCATTATCATACTTCTGCCATTCCGCTCTACTCACTGGTGTCATTTCGAGCGTAGCGAGAAATCTCTCCTTCTCTACTTAATCGCGCTGCCGCCGTCAACGGCAACTACTGCCCCGGTGATGTAGTCCGATTCAACTAAAAATCGAACGGCGCGGGCTACGTCTTCGGGGCTCCCAGCCCGCTTGAGCAGTGTGGAGTCAGCCGCCCTGCGACGCTCCTCCTCGGTTGAGTCTTGCGGCATAAGCACGGGCCCCGGCGCGACGGCGTTCACCTCAATGTCTGGGGCGAGCGCTTTGGCGAGGGTCTTGGTGAGCATTATCACGCCTGCCTTCGATACGGAGTAGGGGATAAAACTCCGCCATCCGTTGATGCCGCCGTCTGAGTCTGCGATGTTGATTATCTTGCCTCGCCGCTGTCTGAGCATAACAGAAGCGGCTTTTTGCGACGCGAGGAATACGGATTTCAGATTGACGTTCATAAATGCATCCCAATCCGCCTCGGAAATTTCAAGCAGAGGGGTTCGGTAGAAAATCGCCGCGCTGTTGACCAATATGTCAATCCCGCCAAATCGCTCAGTTGCCGAGTCCACCATCCGCTCGATGTCATCGGAGCGCGCGAGGTCTGCTTTAATTAGCGCCGCCTCCCGTCCCATTGATTTGATTTCATGGATTGCCGAAGCCGCCTCAGCCTCGGATTTATTATAGTGGACGGCGATGTGCGCTCCGCATCGGGCAAGCTCTAGGGCGATGGCTCTTCCGACCCTTTTCGCCCCTCCGGTTACAAGCGCGATTTTGTTGTTTATTTCCATTGGATTGAATTAATTGGCTGAAACTGCAAATTAACCAGAATCATCGGGAATAAAACCGGAGGAGCGCAGTTGCCATTCTGCGAAAAGTTGTGTCAATCCCTAGTTAGAAAATCATCAATTCAGCGTAAATTTCACTTTGTCTCTCGCCTCTTTGGCAAGCTCGTATTCGGGGTGAATTCTAAGGGCCCTGTCGAATTCCTCCAGCGCCTTTTTTATCATCCCCTTGGCGATATAAATTCTGCCCAGATTGTAGTGGGGAAAATGCCTCGGCTCATAGCGTTTCGAGCGGATAGCGCGCTCCAGCCACACCAAGGCTTCGTCGTGCCTGTCAAGCTCGATGAGATACGCCCCGATGTCGTTGTAGGGATTGCCGAAGTCTGGGTCAACCTCGACTGCTTTTTTGCACTCGTCAATGGCTTCCTGAAGCCTGCCCTGAAAGCTGTAAGTCCACCCTAAGAACGTATGAGCCTCGGCTGTGGGGTGAATCTCGATGGAGCGTTTATACAACTCCACCGCTCGGTCTAAGTCGCCGTTCATCTGATGCTCGTAGGCTTTTTGAAAAAGCTCCATGGCTTGGGATAAATTGTCCTTGCCAGACATCTGCCCTCCGATTTCTCAATTCTAGCACTTGGGGCAATTGGAGTCAAACGCCTGATATAAGAGCCGAGAGGTCAACCTCGCAGTCGGGCTGGGCGTAGGCGACGACCTCTTTTATTGTGGGATTCTCGCCGCAGAGCGGGCATTGGGGGTCTCGATTAATTTTGACGTTCATGCCGGACATCGTGAGGGAGTTAAACATGAAGAGCCTACCTGCTAGGCTCTGCCCGATGCCGAGTATCTCCTTTAGAGCCTCGACAGCCTGCATCGTGCCTATGACCCCCGCCACTGCGCCCAAAATTCCCGCCTCCTGACAGCTTGGAATCATCCCCGCCGGAGGGATTTCCGGGTATAGACACCTGTAGCAGGGACTCCCCTCGTGGGTCTTAAAAACGGACACCTGCCCCTCAAACTGAAAAATCGCCCCGGAAATTAGCGTCTTTTTCTCGAAATAGCAGGCGTCATTAAGGAGGTAGCGCGTGGGGAAGTTATCCGTGCCGTCGAGTACGAGGTCGTAGTCTCGAATAATTTGGCGGATGTTCCCGGTCGTTATCATCTCCTCATAGGTAACGACTCTTACGTCGGGGTTGAGTTTAGCGATTTTCTCCTTAGCCGATAGGGCTTTGGGTCTGCCTATGTCTTCGGTGAAGTGAATGACCTGCCTCTGTAGGTTTGATAAGTCAACCTGGTCGCAGTCGGCAATTCCGAGCGTGCCTACTCCTGAGGCCGCAAGATAGAGCGCGATGGGAGAGCCGAGTCCCCCGGCGCCGACGCAAAACACCTTTGCGCCAAGAAGCCTCTCCTGTCCCCGTCCACCTACTTCTGGCAACAGGATATTTCTGCTGTAGCGGTATATTTGCTCTTCAGTCAATTCCACTTTGCTTCCCCCCTCCGCTTTTTCAGTCCGCCACGATTTCCAGCGGCTCTTCCTCGAAATATCCGCCGAAATCCCTTATTACCCAATTCCGCGCATCGTTGAATCTACCCCTATTAACCGAGATGATAATATACGCCCAATCGGGCCAAGCGCTGGCCCTGTCGGTCTCAGACGGGCGCGATGGGTGGTCTGGGTGAGAGTGATATATGCCGATAATCTCCTCGCCCCTCGCCCTCGCGAAGTCATCGGCTTCTTTGAACGAGAGCGGGTCTAATTCATATCTGTCATGCGCCCGCTCTGTATTGAGGTTTCGACACTCGCGAAACGCTTTTATCAATCCGCCTACGCCTACGAGCGCGCCGCATATTTCGTGGGGATAACCCGACTGCGCGTGCTGTATCATCCCCTCGTAAGCCGATTTAACTATATTCACCACCAGAGCCCTCCGCTTAAATATCTGTATCCGCCGTCGGGGAGAATAGCTACGATGACCCCTTCTGTGAGGGTGCGGGCGACCCTAAGAGCCGCCCAAACCGCCGCTCCGCCCGAATGCCCGACGAAAATTCCCTCTTTGTTCACCAGTTGCTTCATGATTTCATAGGATTCGTCCGTTGGGGCGTGAATGGTCTCATCCGGGAAGCGCGCGTCGTAGATTCCGGGGACGATGGAACTTGCCATGTGCTTTAACCCCTCTAGCCCGTGAAGAGCCTCTTCGGGCTGAATCGAGATGACCCTTACCGACTGGTTGAAGTGTTTAAGCCCCCTGCCTGCTCCCATGAGAGTTCCGCTCGTCCCTATGCCGGCTATCAAGTGAGATACTCGCCCGCCGGTCTGCTCCCAGATTTCGGGCGCGGTGCTTTCAATATGGGCTTGGACGTTGGCCGGATTATTATACTGGTCTGGCATGAAGTACTTCTCGAGATTTTCGGCGTAGAGCTTTCTGGCAAATCTTATTGCTCCATCCGAGCCTTCTAGGGCGTCCGAATATATTATATTTGCCCCGAAAGCCTCAAGCGTCCTCTTGCGCTCGATGTTCATATTCGCCGGCGTAACCAATTCCACCCTATAGCCCAAAGCCGCCCCTATCATGGCGTAAGCAATGGCGGTGTTGCCCGAAGAGGAGTCCATAATGATTTTATCCTCGGTGAGCTTGCCCCTTCGGATGCCGTCTCGAATCATCCAGAGCGCGGGCCTGTCCTTAACCGAGCCGCCGGGGTTAAACCACTCGGCTTTGGCGTAGATTTCAACATCGGGGCTGATGCCCTCGGCAATTCTCTCCAGCCTGATAAGGGGGGTATTGCCTATCAAATCCACAACGGACTCGACTCTTGGCTTATTGATTGCTGCGGCGCGTTTTCTGTTTAGGAGCGGTTGCATTAACGGCGCTCGATGAGGAGTTTATAGACTGAGCCGTCTTTATGGACGTCTAGGATTTTATGTCCTTCTTCTTTAATGCTTTTGGGGACGTTCCGAATGGGCTCTCCGTCCTTTAGAGTAACTTCGAGAGTCTGCCCGGAGCGCATGGATTCGAGCTTGAGCTTGGTTTTTACAAAGGTCATCGGGCAGAATTCCTTTGTTATATCAATTCTCTCGTCAATTTTTTTCTCTTCGCTCTCGGTCATCTCTCTGGCTCGCTCGGATGGTCTCACTTAAGAGAAAAAATACCACAAAAAATCGAAGCGGACAAACGGGTCAGGGCGGCTATCTCTTCTCCGAGGGTTTTTCGCGCATCTGTTCCCGAATGATTTCTGCCTCTATCGGAGGAAGCTCGTCGGGCTTGGTCTTAACGCCGATATTGTGCTTTCTAAAATACCTCCCCGCGTAGAATGAAGCTAATGCTATGATGGTTGCGACGATTAACATTCTCATTGCCTCTCTTGCCCCTCCCACTAGTAATTTATCTCGGCTGCCGAGCCTTCTCTCCTCGGCGCAGCCGGAAATTTCCGAAGCCACGATATTGCCGATTCAAAAACCGCTCTGCCCCCCGCCCCTCCGAGCGCTTCCTCGGCGCACCGCTCCGGGTGCGGCATCATCCCAAGCACGTTGCCCCTAGGGTTGCAGACCCCCGCGATATTCGCCAAAGAGCCGTTCGGATTAGACTGTGCTGTAGCCGAACCGCCCTCGTCGCAGTATCGAAATACGACCTGCCCGCCTCGCCCAAGAGCCTCGATTTCCTCCTGCGGGGCGAAGTAATTCCCCTCGCCGTGGGCAACTGGAATTCTGATGATGTCTCCTTTTTTGAGCGAATGCGTAAACGGGGTGTCCGCGTTCTCGACGGCTATATTTACCCATTTGCAGACGAATTTGAGCGAGGCGTTTTTTATCAGCGCCCCCGGCAGAAGCCCCGCCTCGACCAATATCTGAAACCCGTTGCAGATTCCGATGACCAATCCCCCCGCCTCGGCGTATCTCTGTACGGCTTTCATAACCGGCGAGAGTCTGGCTATAGCCCCGGTTCTGAGATAATCCCCGTAGGAAAACCCTCCAGGTATGACGACGCAGTCAACCCCGGCGAGGTTTGAGTCCTCGTGCCAGATGAATTCGCAATCCTGACCGAATACGTGCTTAACTGCGTGATAGCAGTCGTGGTCGCAGTTTGAGCCGGGAAAAACAAGCACTCCGAAATTTGCCATTTTCACCTCGTCGTAATAATCCAATCAGCCGCCTAATTCTCGATAATCTCCACGGCGAAATCCTCGATAATCGGATTTGCGAGTATCCTCCTGCACATCTCCCCTGCCCGCTCCCTCGCCTCGTCTCTGCTCTCTGCCGCCAGCTTAATCTCGATGAGCTTGCCGATACGCGCATCCTCGACTTCCTCGAATCCAATGCTCCTAAGAGCCGACAGCGCCGCCTTGCCCTGCGGGTCGAGGACGACGGATTTTAATCTTATCTCTACTTTAACTTTGAACTCTCGCATCTTCGGATTTAACCCTCTCATCCTAAAAAAATAATAAATCCTACGCTCTCTCAGCCTGCCCGTCCTATTGTTTATTTGCTCCCCTTCGAGAGCATCTCTAGTAGTCTCTCTAATTCGGCTTTGGAGTAGTACTCGATTTCGATTTTCCCTCTGCCGGCCCTGTCAATGATTTTGACCTTTGTGCCGAGGGTTTTTTTGAGGCTCTCGGCGAAGTGGTCTAAGTAAAAATTCTCGCCCCCCGCTTTAGCCGATTTCCCCTTGTTCCGCGCCGAGACCTTGCCCTGAATGAGTTGCTCGGTTTTTCTCACCGAGAGCCTGCCCGCTACTATGTCCGAAAGCGCTTCTGTGGCGGCGGCGGCGGAATGAAGGCTCAGTATCGCCCTCGCGTGTCCGGCGGTGATTTGCCCGGATAGGAGGGATTTTTTCACCTCGTCGGGGAGCTTGAGTAGCCTCAGCTGATTTGTGATGGTTGAGCGGTCTTTCCCGATGCGCTTTGAGATTTCATCGTGCGTAAGCCCGAAGTCTTGAATGAGCTGTTCATAAGCGACGGCCTCTTCTATGGGGTTTAAGTCCTCCCGCTGGAGATTTTCCACGAGGGCTAGTTCGAGGGCTTCCCGGTCGGATACATCTTTAATTATCACTGGAATTTGTTTGAGGCGCGCTAGTTGCGCCGCTCTCCAGCGCCGCTCTCCAGCAATGATTTCATATCCGTTTTTAGATTTACGCACCACGAGGGGCTGAAGAATGCCATTCTCTTTAATTGAGGCGGCGAGATTTTCAATTGCGCTTTCGTCAAACTCCTTCCGAGGCTGAAACGAATTGGGTTTTACCTCTTCGATGTTTGCGAGCAGGTATCCGAAATCCTCTTTTTCAGCTGTAGGGATGAGGGCGTTGAGTCCTTTGCCGAGAGTTACTTTTTTCAGTCTCCAGCCCCTCCGTTTTTCGATATTATCTCGCGCGCAAGCGAGATGTAGTTCCTAGCCCCGATGGACTTTGCGTCGTATATGAGAACAGGCTTACCGTGGCTCGGAGACTCGGCAAGTCTCACATTCCTCGAGATGATGGTATCAAACACCTCGTCTCCAAAATACCCCTTCACCTCTTCAGCCACGATGTGCGAGAGTTTATTCCGCGGGTCGAATATCGTGAGCAGATACCCCTCGATTTCCAAATCGGGATTCAGTCTCTGCTTTATGAGCGACACGGTTCTCTTGAGCTGTCCGAGTCCTTCCATGGCGTAGTATTCGCATTGAACCGGTATCAGGACGGAGTGCGCCGCAGTGAGGGCATTTACCGTTAAGAGGCTAAGAGAGGGCGGGCAGTCAATCAATATAAAGTCATAGTCGTTTAATAGAACCTCAATTGCCTCTTTGAGCCTCCATTCCCTTCTCTCAAAATAAATAAGCTCGATTTCTGCTCCCGTGAGGTTAGGGTTGGATGGCGCTATCGAAAGGCGTCCTTTGAGGATGCCTGGTTCTATGTCGATGAGGATTTCTTCGAGAGTGGACTGCCCGATAACGGCATGATAGATGCTTTTGCCGATTTTTTCCTTGTCCACCCCAACGCCGCTGGTAGCGTTGCCCTGAGGGTCGAAATCAATAATCATGGTTCGTTTCTCAGCGGCGGCAAGGCAGGTGGAGAGGTTAACGACGGTTGTTGTTTTTCCTACCCCTCCTTTTTGGTTGGCGACGCATATAATTTTGCCCATAATTTGTTGTTGATGATATACTCTTAAGCGATTTGAGTCAACACACGCCGATTCGCGGCTTAATAAATTCAATGAGTGTAGAGTGTTACGGCAATTTCGATAGAATGCTCAGATATTTTAAATTCTCTATTGACACGACTTTAATAATCCGTAGAATTAACATCCACTTAGGTATGACTGACTCAAACGTTTCGTATATACCTTCTGATTTTTCAAATTAAAAATAGTTTAAAAAAAGAGCTTGACAGGCTCTCATAAATTTGGATACTTAATACTCCCTCCCGCCGAGAGGCCGGAGTGGAAAGCGTAAAGTTCTTTGAAAATTAAATAGCAGGCGCAAGCGGGTTAAGAAATACCAGAGATTTCTTATGAGTTTTAATTAAATTTTTATGAAGAGTTTGATCCTGGCTCAGAGCGAACGCTGGCGGCGTGCTTAACACATGCAAGTCGAACGAAGTAGTAATACTTAGTGGCGGACGGGTGAGTAATGCATAGATAATCTACCTTAAGGACCGGGATAACTTTGGGAAACTGGAGGTAATACCGGATAAGACCACGGTGTCTGAGGGCACAGGGGTAAAAGATGGCTTTCGGGCTATCACCTAAAGATGAGTTTATGTTCCACCAGGTAGTTGGTGAGGTAACGGCTCACCAAGCCTAAGACGGATAGCCGGCCTTAGCGGGTGGTCGGCCACACGGGAACTGAGATACGGTCCCGACTCCTACGGGAGGCAGCAGTGGGGAATATTGGGCAATGGGCGAAAGCCTGACCCAGCGACGCCGCGTGAGGGATTAAGGCCTTCGGGTTGTAAACCTCTGTCGGGAGGGACGATGGGTCTGCAGGCTAATAAACTGCAGATTTGACGGTACCTCAATAGGAAGCCCCGGCTAACTCCGTGCCAGCAGCCGCGGTAATACGGAGGGGGCAAGCGTTGCTCGGATTTACTGGGCGTAAAGGGTCCGTAGGCGGCTTTGTAAGTTAGATGTGAAAGCTTAGGGCTTAACCCTGAAAATGCATCTAATACTGCAAGGCTAGAGTCTAGAAGAGGTCGGCGGAATTCCCGGTGTAGCGGTGAAATGCGTAGATATCGGGAGGAACACCAGTGGCGAAGGCGGCCGGCTGGTCTAGTACTGACGCTGAGGGACGAAAGCGTGGGTAGCAAACCGGATTAGATACCCGGGTAGTCCACGCCCTAAACGATGGATGCTAGGTGTGGGGGTGCAAATCTCCGCGCCGCAGCTAACGCAATAAGCATCCCGCCTGGGGAGTATGGTCGCAAGACTGAAACTCAAAGGAATTGGCGGGGGCCCGCACAAGCGGTGGAGCATGTGGTTTAATTCGATGCAAAGCGAAGAACCTTACCAGGGTTTGACATGCTGGCTTAAGCCTATATGAAAGTATAGTGTGGTGTGGAGCTTGCTTCACACATCCAGCACAGGTGCTGCATGGCTGTCGTCAGCTCGTGCCGTGAGGTGTCCGGTTAAGTCCGGTAACGAGCGCAACCCCTATTTCCAGTTGCCACCATTCAGTTGGGCACTCTGGAGAGACTGCCGGCGACAAGCTGGAGGAAGGAGGGGACGACGTCAAGTCATCATGGCCTTTATATCCTGGGCTACACACATGCTACAATGGCGGATACAATGGGTCGCGAACCCGCGAGGGGGAGCTAATCCCACCAAAGTCCGTCTAAGTTCGGATTGCAGGCTGCAACTCGCCTGCATGAAGCTGGAATCGCTAGTAATCGTGGATCAGCTACGCCACGGTGAATACGTTCCCGGGCCTTGCACACACCGCCCGTCACACCACGAAAGTCGGTTTTACCCGAAGTGGCTGAGCTAACCCGCAAGGGAAGCAGGCTCCGAAGGTAGGGCTGGTGATTGGGGTGAAGTCGTAACAAGGTAGCCGTAGCGGAAGCTGCGGCTGGATCACCTCCTTTTACGGAGAAATTCTGGATATTTCAGCCTCTGCGCCTGCCATTCAATTTTGGTGCTCTCTTGAGTAAAAGTTACGGGCCTATAGCTCAGTAGGCTAGAGCGCACCCCTGATAAGGGTGAGGTCGGTGGTTCGAATCCACCTAGGCCCACCATAGCTCGTTCTAATTTTTTTTAAAGTTATTCGGGGGTGTAGCTCAGTTGGGAGAGCGCCTGCTTTGCAAGCAGGAGGTCGGCAGTTCGAGCCTGCTCACCTCCATGAGTTTGCGTGAACTACGCAATATGATCTTTGACAATTGTATATCGTGCTGATTAATTAATCGAATCGTGCCTTAAGTATTTTTTTGTTAATGAGGGTTTTTATACCTCGCAGTTAAGTTTTATAGGGCAGATGGTGGATGCCTTGGCAGCGGACGGCGATGAAGGACGTAGCAAGCTGCGATAAGCCTCGGGGAGCCGCTAAGCAGGCTTTGATCCGGGGATTTCCGAATGGGAAAACCTAGCTGAGCAAACCTCAGTTATCTTAAAGTGAATACATAGCTTTAAGAGGCGAACGTGGGGAAGTGAAACATCTCAGTACCCACAGGAAAAGACATCAATTGAGATTCCCTTAGTAGCGGCGAGCGAAAAGGGAACAGCCTAAACCGACTGGACGTAAGTTCAGTCGGGGTTGCGGGACCTCGACGTGAGACCGTAAGGAGTAGCATAACAGTCTGGAAAGTCTGACCATAGCGGGTGATAGTCCCGTATGCGAAACTCCAAGCGGCTCTAGAGGTATCCCAAGTACCCCGGCCCACGTGAAAGGTTGGGGGAATCAGGGAGGACCACCTTCCAAGGCTAAATACGTTCCGCTGACCGATAGTGAACTAGTACCGTGAGGGAAAGGTGAAAAGAACCCCGTTGAGGGGAGTGAAATAGAACCTGAAACCATCTGCCTTTAATCGGTGGAAGGGCTATGCTCCGCAAGGAGAATGCCTGACTGCGTGCCTTTTGCTTAATGAGCCGGCGAGTTATCTTTAGTGGCAAGGCTAAGCCGAATGAGGTGGAGCCGTAGCGAAAGCGAGTCTGAATAGGGCGATAAGTCACTGGAGATAGACCCGAAGCGAGTCGATCTATCCATGACCAGGGTGAAGCAGGGATAGTCTCCCTGTGAAGGCCCGAACCGGTAAGGGGTGAAAACCTTTCGGATGAGTTGTGGATAGGAGTGAAAGGCTAATCAAGATTCGTGATAGCTGGTTCTCCCCGAAATATATTGAGGTATAGCCTCACGTGATGGCTGGCGGAGCTAGAGCACTGGTTGGGCTAGGGAGCTGAAAGGCTTACCAAACCCAGTCAAACTCCGAATGCCGCATTGCTTAACGTGGGAGTCAGTCCAAGGGAGATAAGTTCATTGGGCGAGAGGGAAACAGCCCAGACCATCAGCTAAGGCCCCCAAATCCGGGCTAAGTGGTAAAGGATGTGAATTCGCATAGACAGCCAGGAGGTAGGACCAGAAGCAACCATCCTTTAAAGAGTGCGTAATAGCTCACTGGTCGATGCGAGTTTGCGCCGAAAATGAATCGGGGCTCAAGCCCGGTGCCGAAGCTATGGAATGTAGCAATACATTGGTAGGGGAGCGTTCCCAGAGGGTTGAAGGGTTACCGTAAGGAGGCCTGGACGTCTGGGAAGTGAGAATGCCGGCATGAGTAGCGATAAAGGGAGTGAGAATCTCCCTCGCCGTAAACCCAAGGGTTCCTGGGGAAGGCTCGTCCTCCCAGGGTAAGTCGGGACCTAAGGCGAGGCCGAAAGGCGTAGTCGATGGAAAACGGGTTAATATTCCCGTACCACCAAATTGGAGTGAAGTGGTGACGAAGGAGGGTAGGTTAGCCGAGTTAGGGCCGCAAGGCGACTTAGGTTCAAGCCCGTAGGAGGAAGGGGTAGGCAAATCCGCCTCTTCATTAACTCCGAGAAGCGAGTACGAGGGGCGCAAGCCCCATAAAGTAACTGATCCCAAACTTCCGAGAAAAGCCTCGTAGCGTTGATAATTTGGTGCCCGTACCGCAAACGGACACACGTGGGTAGGTAGAATATACTAAGGCGCGTGAGAGAACTTTGGCCAAGGAACTCGGCATATTAACCCCGTAACTTCGGGATAAGGGGTGCCCACTGTAGGTGTAAGCCCTCGCGGCTGAAGCCGAAGTGGGTCACAGCAAATCGGCGGTAACGACTGTTTACCAAAAACACAGGGCTCTGCAAAGGCGAAAGCCGAAGTATAGGGTCTGACTCCTGCCCGGTGCCGGACGGTTAAGGGGATGGGTTACTCCGTAAGGGGAAAGCCTTGAACCGAAGCCCCGGTAAACGGCGGCCGTAACTATAACGGTCCTAAGGTAGCGAAATTCCTTGTCGGGTAAGTTCCGACCCGCATGAAAGGAGTAACGATTGCCGCTCTGTCTCGGCCAAATGCTCAGCGAAATTGTGGTTCCGGTGAAGACGCCGGATACCCGTTGTGGGACGGAAAGACCCCGTGCACCTTTACTATACCCTAGCATTGAACTTTGGTGTTGCATGCGTAGCATAGGTGGGAGCCTGTGAAACTCTGCTTTTGGGTGGAGTGGAGGCAAAGGTGAAATACCACCCTTGTAGGATTAGAGTTCTAACTGAGTTCCGTTATCCGGATCCAAGACACTGCTAGGCGGGTAGTTTGACTGGGGCGGTCGCCTCCTAAAAAGTAACGGAGGCGTGCAAAGGTTCCCTCAGCCTGATTGGAAACCAGGCGTAGAGTGCAAAGGCATAAGGGAGCTTAACTGTGAGACTGACAAGTCAAGCAGATGCGAAAGCAGGCCTTAGTGACCCGGTGGCTCCATGTGGGAGGGCCATCGATCATCGGATAAAAGGTACGCCGGGGATAACAGACTGATCCCGCCCAAGAGTCCACATCGACGGCGGGGATTGGTACCTCGATGTCGGCTCATCGCATCCTGGGGCTGAAGAAGGTCCCAAGGGTTGGGCTGTTCGCCCATTAAAGCGGTACGCGAGCTGGGTTCAGAACGTCGTGAGACAGTTCGGTCCCTATCTACAACGGGCGCAGGAGATTTGAGGGGTTCTGCTCATAGTACGAGAGGACCTGAGTGGACGAGCCTCTAGTGTACCAGTTGTCGTGCCAACGGCAGCGCTGGGTAGTTATGCTCGGACGGGATAACCGCTGAAGGCATCTAAGCGGGAAACCCACCCCAAGATTAAATCTCCCGGATCGAATGGTCCCTAAAGGTCCCTGGAAGACTACCAGGTTGATAGGCCTAAGGTGTAAGCTCAGTAATGAGTTAAGCTGATAGGTACTAACTGACCGTGTGCCTTAACTGCGAGGTATTGAACCTCTCATTAATTGAGGCTAATAATTAACTCAGCACGATATACGATTATCAAAGATTTATCCCTCCCCCCAATTTTCTCAGAATAATTAGAGTCCAAAGAAAATTTGTGGGGAGGGTGTATTTTAAGCTGATGAGTCCATTTATAAGGAGCGTAGAGAGTTATATGTTGAAACGTTTCGCAAAACCCACTGAAACCCGCGAATACAATTTCGTTATCACTCGCAGCGGATATGACCTATCTGGGTTGGGAGTAACCGACAGGAAGGCCATTAACGCCTATGTTGATACCCTAAAGCACGACATCGAGCTTATTCCGGTAGGCGCGGACAGAGTCATAGTCAACCTGAGGGAAACCGAGGACTCGATGCACTGCGAGGTTCTTCCCGTATTCTCAAAAAACTAATCATAGAACCGAGATACAGAACACCGTTTTAGAATCTCTGCTCGTGCTATATTGCAGCGGCGTGCTTTCATATGCCCAATTCCCACCCCACTGATAGGAAAGTGGATACCTATATTATTCCCGCCCCGCAATCACGGATGGTTTGCGCCCGATGTCAGCTTTTGCGGTTCTCCTCTTTGATTATTGTGCCGTCGCGGAACACTACTGCCCGTTCAGCATAGGCGGCGATGTCGCTTTCGTGAGTTATCATGATGATAGTTTTGCCTTCGCTTCGCAGGCGAAGGAATATTTCCATGATTTCGATGCTCGTCTTCGTGTCTAGGTTTCCCGTAGGCTCGTCGGCTAGGATAACGCTTGGCTGATTTACTATCGCCCTTGCAATGGCCACGCGCTGCTGCTGCCCGCCTGAAAGCTGAGAGGGAAAGTGCCTCTCCCGCCCTTCGAGTCCGAGGAGTTTCAATGCGTCCCCGGCGAGCTTAGATCTATTGGCTGAGCTATCGCCGTTATAAATTAGTGGCAGCTCCACGTTTTCAAGGGCGGTTACGCGGGCGAGGAGATTGAAATTCTGAAACACGAATCCGAGCTTTTTATTGCGTATCTCGGCGAGTTGCTCTCTTGTGAGTGATGAAATATCGTTCCCGTCAAGCGCGTATCTACCGGATGTCGGTTTGTCGAGGCATCCGAGTATATTCATAAATGTGCTTTTTCCCGAACCCGAAGCCCCCATTATCGCCACGAATTCCCCTTCTCGTACGTTGAGCGATACCCCTCTTAGGGCGTGAACATCTACGTCGCCCATTCGGTAGATTTTGTGTACGTTCTCTATAGCGATGATATTTTTCAGGGGCTAGAACCTCTTCTGCTGTGGAAGGGGGATTGATCCGAGCGAGCCGGATTGATTTTTGCCCGTCTGCGCCGCCTCTATTATCACTCGGTCTCCCTCGCGCAGGTTACCCTCAAGCAACTCGGCGAAGGAGTCGTCGCTCACTCCCGTGAGAACTGAAACCCTCTTAATTTGGGTGTTTGCCGACGGAGCCCACACGCCCGTCCCCGCGCTGGATTCCTCGAATTTCCCCTCAATCAGAGCCGACGGAGGGGGAATGAACCTAAGTGCCGCTCTTGGAAGCCGCAGAGCCTGCTTTCGCTCGGCAACGAGGATTCGTACCTCGGCCGTCATTCCGGGCTTGAGTTTAAGCTCGCCGTTGTCAACTCGAATCCCTACGTCGTAGGTTACGACGTTGTTCGTTTTTACAGGCTCGTTTTTGATTGTCTCCACGGTAGCCTCGAAAATTTGATTTGGATACGCGTCAACGCCGAATCTGGCGGGCTGTCCCTCTTGGACGCGCCCGATGTCTGCCTCGCTCACATGAGCATCGAGCCTGAGAGTGGACAAATCCCCGGCGACGGTGAACGAGTATTCTGCCGTCTGCCCGATGCTTGCGTTCTGCGAGATGACCACACCGTCTATAGGGGATCGTAGGGTACTTGCGGAAAGCGCGTCCAGCGAGGCGAGAAGCTCGGCTTTAGCCTGCGCTATTGCCGCCTCAGCCGCGGAGAGCTTTGCTTTAGAATCGTCGTATTCCTCTCTGGAAATGAGCCTTTTTGCGTAGAGGACTTCGTTTGATTTAAGTACGGATTCGGCAATCTCCGAGTTTGTGCGGGCTTTTTTGAGGTCTGCTTCCGCCTGCGCCACTTTTGCCCGAAGAGGGGATGAGTCAACGTCGGCGAGAGGGTCTCCTTTCTTTACAGTTGAGTTAACCTCGGCATAGAGGTTTTTAATTGCGCCGCCCTGGGCGCCTCGTACTACCGCGGTGGATGTGGGGGCGAGCGTGCCGGTGGCTGTTACATAAGCCGATATATCTCCCCTGTCAATCTCTACGGTCTTGTATATGACGGACACCTCTCTGCCGCCGAAAAACAGGGGATAGGCGAAAATAAGGGCGGCGAGCGCGAGGGCTATTGCTAAAACTGTTTTCTTGGTCATTCTCCCAGTTCCTCTCCAGTTGCTCTCTCGAGCTTTGAGACGGCTATTTTGTAGCTATATATTGCCTCGCAGAGGTTTGCCTCGACCTGAGCGGCGAGCGCTTCGGCTTCGGCAAGCTCTAGGTTTGAACCCCTCTGAAGGCGGTATCTCTCTTTAGCGAGCTTGAGGGTCTCTTCCGCCGAGTATTTGGATAACTCCATCACACCTATAGCCTCCTGCGCAGATTTGAGATTGAGGTAGTGCCGCTTTATCTCGAGAGCGATTTCTCCTCTTGACGCCTCGATGTCGGCTTCGATTCGCTTTAGTTTCGCGCTCGATTCGCTTACGCCGGCGAGGTGAGAGAGTCCGGTAAAAAGCGGAAATCTCACGCCTAAGCCCGCTATGAAGTCCGGTCCCGTTGCGCCTTTGCCCTCGAATCTGTAGGCGGCTCTGCCCAGCACTTGAGGGAAGTAGAGATTATTTTTCGATGCGAGGAGGTCGGCTTTGAATCCGACTTCCTTAGCCCGCAGGCTCTGCAGTTCCGGGCGAGTGAGAAGGGCGTTGCTGATGGAGTTCTCGAGATTAATATTGATTTTATTATATTCCAGCGCGTCCACGAGTTCATAGGCGAAGCCCTCGGTCAAACCCATTAGGGTTGCAAGCTCGGCTTTGGCAATTTCAAACCCGTTATCCGCGTTTATGACTGCGAGCTTTGAAGCGCCTAAATCCACTTTCGCGCGCGCCAGGTCTATATTTGAGCCCCTGCCGGCTTTAAAAAAACCCTCGACCCTCGCGAGGCGCGCCTCCTGCTCGGCTACGCTTTTTTGGGCAGCCTGCCGCGCGTGTTTTCGGGAAAGAGTCGTGTAGTAGGCGATTTTCGTATTCAGCGCGAGGTCTTTTTCAGACGTCGAGCGGTCGAATCTGGTGGATTCGAGGAGCGCCTTGCTCGCTTTAATGAGGCTCGGGGTGCGCCAGAAATCCCATATAAGCTGGTCTATAAAAACACCGGATTCCCGCTCGATAAAGGGGATGATGAACCGGAACTCGATTTGCGGATAGAGAACCGACTGCGCTGAACGGAGCTTAGCCTGCATAACCTCGACCGAGGCTTCTAACGCTTCAATGCGCGGATTCTTTTGAAGAGCTATACTGACGGCTTCATCAATCGTAAGTGGGGGCAGCGCCTCTGCGCCAACGACTCTGCCGATAGTAAGAAAAATCAGCATTGCCGTGGTAATTATCAGTTTCATCATTCCTGCATCGCCTCCGCTTCGAGCGACTTATAATATGCCTGAATCCTGCCGCGAATAAAAATTCTATTTATCTCCAACGCACAGAGGCGCAGAGAAGAGAGTCCCAGCCACTGCTTTTGGTCTTCAGACTACGAACTTGAAAAAGGGGTTTGCCATGCTCAGCGAAAACTCTGCCAGAATTTTGAAGTGGATTCCTCGCAGATTCATCCGGGAAATGCCTAGCGCTTAAGGCGCTCTTGCGGTTAGCGCTGTCTCTATCTCACATCGTGAAATCTTGCAACTTCCCCTCGGCTTGGATATTCTGAATCGGCGATGGCTAAGGGCGGCAACAGGGAACTTGGGCTTATCACGGGCGGCTCGCTCGTAGAGGGGCTACGCATGAAGCTCGCCTCGGATAGGAGCATTGAAGAGGTCAAGGCTGGGAAATTTGTCGTCGTCTCTGGGATGATGCATAAATTCTTCTCGCTCATCACCGATGTGAGGCTCGACGCCTCTTCCCCGAATATTTTGATTAATCCCCCCTCGGCTAAGGATGAGGTGCTGAGACAGGTTCTCTCCGGCACAAGCGCTTACGCTACGGTTGAGCTCAAACCCATGCTGATGCTCACGCAGAAGGACAACGAGCCGAAGCCGGTAAAAACCATCCCGCCGCATTTTTCCTTTGTTTCCGAAGCCACCGAGGACGACGTCAATACCGTTTTCGGGCGCGAGGACGACGCAGGCGGGTTTTTTAACATCGGCTCTCCACTGGATATGGACACTCCCGTGTGTCTCAGCCTCGATAGGTTCGTCGAGCGGAGCAACGGGATATTCGGTAAAAGCGGCACGGGAAAGACATTTCTCACGAGGGTAATGCTCGCCGGCATAATTAAATACAGCAAAGCCGTAAATCTCATTTTTGATATGCACAACGAATACGGCTGGGATTCAAAGCGAGAAGGAGGCGGCTTTGTAAAGGGATTAAAGCAGCTCTTCCCGGAGAGGGTTTCGATATTCTCCCTAGACCCCAAGTCAACCGCCCGCCGGGGGGCGAAGTGCGACGTAGAGGTTTATATATCGCTTGACCAGATTGATATAGAGGATATTGCGCTTCTTCAGGACGAGCTTCAGCTTCACGCAACGGCTATGGAGTCGGCTTACGCCATTTATAGACAGCACGGCGAGAGGTGGCTTACGGAGCTTCTGTCATGGAATCAGGACGATATGCCGGAAATCGCCAAGGGATTGGGGGCGCATCAGTCCTCGCTTGCCGCGCTCTACAGGAAACTCGTCATGCTCAGGAAACTCCCCTTTATCGTGGACGACCGCACAAAGGGCGAAGGGGCGATAAAGAAAATTATAGATTACCTTGGACACGGGATAAACGTCGTGCTTGAATTCGGCAAAAGCAACAACGCCCTCGCCTATCTGCTCGTGGCAAATATCGTCTCGCGCAGGATTCACGACTACTACATCGACCGAACCGAGAACTACTACGCCACGCGAGATCCCGCTGACCAGCCCAAGCAACTTATGATAACCATCGAGGAAGCGCACAAATTTCTAAACCCCCAGACGGCGAAGCAGACCATTTTCGGCACCATCGCGCGCGAGCTTCGTAAATACTCCGTTACCATGATGATAGTTGACCAGAGACCCTCGGGCATTGACGACGAGGTCATATCCCAAGTGGGGACGAGAATCACTGCCCTTCTCAACGACGAGAGAGATATTCAATCCGTCCTAACCGGCGTGAGCAACACATCGGGTCTTAGAGCCGTTCTCGCAAGCCTCGACACCAAACAGCAAGCCCTCATCCTCGGACACGCCGTCCCCATGCCGGTGGTGATAAAGACCAGAGATTATGACCAGAGGTTTTATCGGGAAATCTCGGCGGCTTTGGGCGGCGAGGGGACGGTTCGAAATAGTATCCGAGACATTTACGGGGAAGACTAAATGTAGTTGTAGAATTATCTATGAAATTCCCCTTTATCCGGCGCTCTCGCTAAAGCGAAAAAACCCTGAGAGCGTTGTTGGCGCACACTCCCAGGGTCTCTCCATAATTGCGTAGAATTTATCGCGCTCTGCTCTATCGGTTTAGATTCACCACGACTCTGCCCCTCTGTTTGCCCTGAACGATGAGGTCAATCTCAGCGCTTAGCTCGTCGAGCGACACCTCTTTGGCTATTTTCTCAAGCGAGTCAATCTTCCAGATTGCCGCTATTCTCTCCCACGTCGCGGATTTCTCGGCTACCGGGCGGTTGGCGGAATCCACGCCCACAAGGGTTACCCCGCGCAGGATGAACGGATATACATTTAGATTTAAATCCCCCGATGCCGCATTGCCGCAGCACGAGACCGTGCCGTCGTACTTGGTCGCTTTAACCGCCGTGGCGAGGATATCCCCCCCGACGGTATCCACCACTCCAGCCCAGCGCCCTCTTAAAAGGGGTCTGCCGGAGGAGTCCTTCGCCTCTTCCCTGCCGATAATCTCTCTGGCTCCCAGCTCGGTTAGCCATTGCTTCTCCTCGGGCTTTCCCGTTACAGCGGCGACGGCGAATCCCAATTTCGCGAGAATCCCGATGGCGATACTCCCAACCCCTCCGGTTGCGCCGGTAACGAGAACCTCGCCTTGCTCCGGCTTTACGCCGTTTTTGAGGAGTTTTTCGACGCACAGGGCGGCGGTAAGCCCGGCAGTTCCGTAAATCATACTCTCTCTGAGCGATAAATTTTCGGGGAGCCTCGCCGCCCATTCAGACGGCACTTTGATGAATTGCCCAAACCCTCCTGATACGCTAGAGCCGAGTTCAAAGCCGGTTACGATGACCCTATCGCCCGGAGTGAATTTGCCGCTCGCGCATTCTTCGACTACCCCTGCGGCGTCAATTCCCGGGGTGTGGGGATAGGTTTTTGTAACCCCTCGGTTGCCGGACGCCGAGAGCCCGTCTTTGTAGTTCAGAGACGAGTAATGCACCCTGATGAGAGCGTCTCCTTTGGGAAGTTCTCCGGTGGATTTCTCTTTAACGGTTCTCGTAAATTTCTCTTTTTCAACCTCTTCGACGACCATAGCTCTGAAATTAATATTGCCCATTGGTTCTCCTTTTGGTGTTTTATAAAACTCTCATAAGCGGATGATTTTATATTTAAAGCGGTTTTCAAGGCTTAGGTTTTTATTGCGTTTATCCCCTAGCGGTTTACCACGCGGCGACCTCTTTCTTGCTTTCCTCAATCATTTTCAACACGCATTCGCCCGCCGTGCCGCCATAAGATTTCCTGCTCGAAATCGAGCCGTCAACAGTGATGAAGTTAAATACGTCCTCTTCGAGAAGCTCGGAGAACCTGCGAAGCTCGGATAAATTAAGCTCAGCCAGTTCTCTTCGCCCCCCCTCGGCGTACCGGACGATTTTCCCCGCAACCTCGTGGGCTTCTCTAAAGGGCATCCCCTTTCGCGCGAGGTAGTCGGCAACGTCGGTGGCGGTGATAAACCCTCCCGATAGGGCTTTGCTCATGCCGTCGGGCTTGAAGGTTATGTGTTTCATCATCTCGACGAGGACTTCGAGGGATGATTTCACGATGTCTGCCGTGGAGAACATCGGCTCTTTGTCGTCCTGCATATCGCGGTTATAGGATAACGGCAGTCCCTTCATAAGCGTGAGGATTGATATGAGATTGCCATAGACCTTGGCGCATTTGCCCCGCAGAAGCTCGGCTATGTCCGGGTTTCTTTTCTGCGGCATGATGCTTGAGCCGGTTGTAAATTCATCGCCGAGGTCAACGAAATCGAACTCTCTGGTTGACCAAAGCACGAGTTCTTCGGCGAGGCGGCTTATGTGGCTCATTAAAATGGATGAAACCGAGATGAACTCGATAATGAAATCCCTATCGCTTACGGTGTCAATACTGTTTTTCGTAACTTCGGGGAATCCGAGGGCGCGCGCGACGTAGCCCCTATCAATGGGAAATGAGGTTCCAGCCCCTGCGCCTGCGCCGAGCGGCATGACGTTAATCCGCCGTAGGCAGTCGGTAAAGCGCTCTCTGTCGCGCCGGAGCATCTCAAAATAGGCAAGCAGGTGGTGGGCGAGAATTACGGGCTGTCCCCTCTGAATGTGCGTATAGAGCGGGAGCGCTACATCACTGTGCCTTTCAGCGAGGCTGACGAATTCGGCGGCGAGGGATTTTATCATCGCCAGAATTGCGGTGGACTGGCGTCTTAGGTACAGGCGCTCATCGAGGGCGATTTGGTCGTTGCGGCTACGGGCGGTGTGGAGTTTCCCGCCGATGTCGCCTATTTTTTCGATGAGCCGTTTTTCGATGTTCAGGTGTATGTCCTCGAACTGTTCTCTGAATGGGAAGGAGCCGCTTTCGATTTCTTTCTCGATACTTTTGAGTCCCTTCACTATGGCGGTGGCTTCTTTTTTGGGAATAATTTTGGTCTCGCCGAGCATTCTGGCATGGGCGATGCTCCCTTCGATGTCTTCTAAGTAGAGCCTCTTATCGAAGTCTATGGAAGCCGAGAATTTCTCAGCCGTTTTATGGGGTTTTTTGGCGAACCGCCCCCCCCATGGTTTCTTGAACAATGTTGGTATCCTCCAGAAATAGTCATTAATATTACCACTTTTTACACCGATTTTTATAACTCTGCCCCTCGTGATTTTTCGTTAATACCGCCCCTATCCCGAAGGGCGCCGCCGCAAGCGGGCGCTCTTAAAGCGGGCTGAAACTTTATTTCAATCAGGCGGTTTATAGATGTGAAGTCAAATTTAAGGAGGCGCATTGCAATGAAAAATATAATTAAAAACGCGGCGTTAGCATTAATTCTCACGGCTGGCATCTCATCGGCAGCTGCCTTTGCCCAGTCCGCAGGCGATACAAAGGGGATTTATCAATATCCCTATAACGGCGGCTACGGGGTGGATAATCTCGTTTCAGGCGTAATATCCACTGCCCTAGGCATTGCCGGAGCCGCAATAGGCGCAACGGATAAAGGATTTAACCAGTACCCCTACGACTATAACTACCCAAACAACGGCGGCTACAACGACAACTATTATGGGGATGATGACCGCAACGATTACCGTCGCGACCAGAGACAGCTCGCAAGAGCGGCGGCGGAGTTATTCGACGAGGCAAACCAGTTCTGGAAACGCACGGACGAGGTCAGGGGCTATAACTTCATCTCCCAAGACGCGCGCCAATTTGCCCGCGACATAAGGGATTTTCGTCAGAGAGCCGAGCGCGGAACGAATAGTAACTCTCTGGCTAGGGATTTTAGACAGCTTACAAACGAGTTCAGAATACTGAGGAATAATTTCTACTCGACTCACAGCAGATTCGGCGGGCGTAACGTCCTCAGAGACTGGAGGGACGTTGAATCAGCTTGGGGACAGTTTAACTACACCTTCGCCGGAAATTATAATAATAACGGCAACTACTACGGAGGACGCCCCGGCTACGGTTTCGGATATAACGGAAAGGTCTATAATAAGTAATTTAACGCTGATTACGAAGGGGGGATACTCTCTTTGCCTCCGCCGGATTTGAGGTGGTGGAGCCAAGGGGAGTTGAACCCCTGACCTCTTGAATGCCATTCAAGCGCTCTCCCAACTGAGCTATGGCCCCCACGCCGTGATATTATTGGCTCTGATTCCTTTGTTGTCAAATTTTAAAACTTTATATAAAATACCGCTTCGTCGTCTAAATCGGGGGCGGCGCATTTAGGTCATCGGCGCGGCTAAAGCGAGGAGATTTTCCAATTATGAGCGCAATAAATTTCGGTCTTATCGGAGCTGGAACGGTCGGATGCGGCGTGGTGCGAATTATTCAAGACAGCGCGGGGGTTATTGAAAACCGCACTGGGGTCGGGCTTAGGATAAAGAAAATCGCTGACATTGACCCTGACAGGATAAGACCCGTGGACATCCCGAAGTCGCTTTTTACCAAAGACGCCTACGAGATAATCAACGATCCGTCTATAGATATTATCGTGGAGCTTATAGGCGGCACGACTATCGCAAGAGAGTTCATACTTGCCGCAATAAAACAGGGCAAACACGTAGTTACGGCAAATAAAGCCCTGCTTGCCCACGCCGGCGCGGAGATTTTTCAAGCCGCCGCTGAAAACGGGGTTGACGTCGGATTTGAGGCGAGCGTCGGCGGCGGTATTCCGATCATCAGAGCGATTCAGGAGGGGTACGTCGCTAACCGAATCACCTCGATTCGGGGGATTATTAACGGCACATCGAATTATATTCTCTCGAAAATGACCGAAGAGGGCGGGAATTTTGCCGATGTGCTTGTTCAGGCTCAAGCCGTGGGATACGCCGAGGCAGACCCATCTTTCGATATAGACGGGATTGACGCCGCTCATAAACTCTCGATACTCATGATGCTGTCGTTCGGCGCGTTTTTTAATTTCAGCGACATCCGAGTCGAAGGAATACGCCACATCACGCCGCTTGATATTGCCTTTGCCGACGAATTTGGCTATAGGATAAAACTCCTCGCAGTAGCCAAGGCGCGTGGAGGGGGCATAGAAGCCGCGGTTCGTCCGACGCTGATTCAAAAGGGCAACCCCCTTGCCGATGTTTCAGGGGCTTTTAACGCCATTCATATCGGAGGCGACGCCGTCGGCCCAACGATGCTCTACGGAATGGGCGCGGGGATGATGCCTACGGCAAGCGCCGTGCTGAGCGACGTTGTGCATATTGCGAAAAACGCCGCGCTTAAGAACGTCCACTCCTCTGTTCCTAGGCTCTATAGCGCGGGTAGCCCGCTCCCGCTAATTCCTATGAGCGAGATAACCGGCAAATATTACCTCCGCTTCCAGCTCGAAGACCGCCCCGGAGTGCTTGGGCAGGTTGCCGGTACGCTCGGCAGAAACAACATAAGCATCGAATCTGTGATGCAAAAAACCAGACATGAGAACGGCGGCGACGTCCCTGTGGTGATAATGACCCACGAGGCTAGGGAAGTGGATATATCCAACGCGCTCAGAGAGATTGAATACGCAAACAGGGGCGGAAAAACCCTCCTGCTTAGGATTGAGGAGTTGTAGAGATTTGCGGGTTAATCAGCTCCCATAGGTGAAGAGCTTGACAAATTCGTCGAGCGGCGGAATTGGGGCTTGGGCGACTTTCATGTTCTCTTCCACGTGCGATATTCTACTCATGCCCACGAGAGCCGAGGCGATGCCCGGGGTGGAGCGCGTGAACTGAATAGCCCTTTGAGCGTCGGTTTTTAGTCCCTTGAGGTACTCTCCGATAAATTTAGGAAGCTCCTTGGCGAGGCGGCTTTGGAGGATTGACGAGCTTGCTACGACGGAAATCTCGAATTTTGCGGCGGCTTCAATGGCGCTGACCGCTTCTCTGTTAATCATCTGATTCTTTATCACTAGGGCTTCGGGCATCGCCAGATTGAGCGGAAGTTGAATGACCTTGAAGTGGTGATTCGCCCCTCCCGCCTCTCTTGCCGCTTGGGTGATTTCTTCTAGCGAAAGCCCGTCGTTTGCCAGAAGACCCTGGCGGTAGCCGCTCCAAGTGGCTGTGCCGTACATCTTAATCTTTCCCTCGGATACTTTTCTCTCGAGCATCTCGAACGCCGCCCGGATACGTTTTAGAAATTCCTCTCTCGATACGCCTTGAAATTGCTCTTCGGGGTTATGAATGTAGTAAATGTCAACGCCGTCCAGTCCGAGATTGGCCAGGCTCTGCTCAAGTTGATTTTCCAGATATTTAGGAGCGATGCAGTGGCTGCGCGAGACGAGCTCGTCTGGGGTTATAATCTGCGGCTCAAAGAAGTTTTCGCTCAAATACGAGTTCATATCTCTGGGAGGCGCGCCGTCAAATGGGATGTAGCCGCCCTTTGTGGCTATTATGAGCTGGTCGCGGCTTGCGATTCCTTCTGTGATAATGTGTTTGATGGCGCGTCCCACGGCGCGCTCGCTTCGTTGAAACCTGTAGTTTACGGCGGTGTCAATGTGGTTGCATCCAAGCTCGACGGCGCGGATGAGGGAGTTTTCATACCGCGTGTCGGTTAGGTCGTCGTTCTTTCCGAGATAAGTGCCAAATCCGATGGATGATGTCCAAAGCCCGTCGAGTTCCCGGAAATGTCCCTCTGAGACGGAGCTTTGGAATCTATCGCGGTAGAGTCCCGTTCCCTGGAATGTCGCAGTATTCGCCATCTCTTATGCCTCGCTGTGGGAGTATCGCCGGGATGCTGAAGCGGATTTGAGATAAATATAAATCCATCCATCGCGCTTTACAAAAAAGGACAAAAAACATATGTGAGGGTTAACTCAATAGCGTTTTATAGCCTAGCAGCTCGGAAAAGAAAATACGGACTGACATTCCGACTGAGCCGCCGGCTAACTCTTCAGAGCAATCCTTGAATTTTACTTTTCTGAGAACTAAGTTTGTGAAATTTCTCAGGAGACAGCAGTTAGCCGCGGGTTATCTGGGCTTGCTAACCTTTGTAACTTTGCTCGCCTGAAGCCCCTTAGGGCCGTCAACAACGTCAAATTCAACGACATCACCTTCCTTTAGGGTTTTGAAGCCCGCATTCTGAATAGCGCTGTAGTGAACGAAAATATCCTTGCCACCTTCCTGCTCGATGAATCCGTAACCTTTGGATTCGTTAAACCACTTTACTTTGCCTTTCAACTCCACTTCCTCCTTAATTTTAATCAGTTTAATATCTCACGCTTTTATTGATTTGTCAACCTGCGCCAAAGAGAAATAAAATCCCGCGATAAAATGATATTTTACCGCGATTTACAAGGCGGCGGGGCATCTTGGGCGGCGCATAATTTCACGCCGCAGCGGGGGGGATTATCCCGAAATCCGGGGGGGTTGCCAGAGGGAGTTTTAAAGCTCGCTGGATTTAGTCGCGGGCGATTTTTTACTCTCTACAGATTTATTTTTGAGATGGTTGTAGTGGGCGAGGACGCTCTCCACATACCCCCTGGTCTCGGCGTACGGGGGGATGGAGTAGCCGTGCTTAATTACGGCGTTTTCCCCGGCGTTATATCCTGCGAGGGCGAGTTTTACGTCGCCGCCGAACATTGCCATTAATTTCTTGAGGTACGCCACGCCGCCCCTGATGTTTTCCGAGGGATTGAAAGGCTCGGTTACGCCCAGGATTTTAGCCGTGCCGGGCATAAGTTGCATCATTCCCATTGCGCCTTTCGGAGAGACTGCCATGGAGTTGAAATTGGATTCGACTTTGATTACGGCTTTTACCAAATTCGGGTCAACGCCGTGGAGGAGGGCGTTATTGTTAATATCGTGGTCATATTTCTCGGAGTACTTAAATTTGCCGAGGCGTGGAGCTTTATACCCGTAGGACGAGCCTCTATAAACGCCATCGCTGATGCTGAGGCGCTTGTAGCCTCTCTCTCTGGGGGCGATGTTCGTGTAAGTGGGGACTCCGCTTTTGCTCGTCTGATAAAAGCCGCCGCCTTGCGATTCGCTGGGTGTGGCAAGGAGAAGCAAAGCGGCAAGGGGGAAAATGACTAGAATAATTATCAGTTCTCTCACTGCTTGAGTCTCCATAGTATAAAAGAATCGCCCGTATGGCAATCGAAAATTACTTCTGAAATCGGATTTTGTCAATATTCTGCTCGACGGCCAATTGCGAGCGGCGAAAATCACCTCGCATCCAGTCGGGGATAAAAAGTTGACAACTCGCAAAGTCGAGAGAGAATTAAGGGGAAAAAATCATCGGAGGCTTCAAAATTGGAAAGAACTCTGTCAATAGTAAAGCCCGACGGCGTGGGTAAGAACGTCATCGGCGCGGTGATAGGTAAGTTTGAAGGGGCGGGGCTAAGGGTGGCCGCGCTCAAGATGTTGCATCTGTCGAAATCCCAAGCTGAGGGGTTTTACGCCGTTCACAGGGCAAGACCCTTTTTTGCGAGTCTAACCGAGTTCATGTCCTCGGGCCCGTGCGTTGCGATGAGCATCGAAGGGGAGGGCGCAATTTTGAAGGTTCGAGAAATTATGGGCGCAACCGACCCCTCAAAAGCCGCTGAAGGCACGATAAGGCGGGAATTTGCCTCGGATATTGAAAAAAACATCGTTCACGGCTCGGACTCTCCTGAGTCGGCTTTGTTTGAGATAGGCTATTTCTTCAACGCTCTTGAAATCTGCGGACGGTAGCCACGTCTCGGCTTAGGTTCGGATTCTACGGGGGCGGGATTCCCATCTCGCCCCGATTCTCATCCCCCGCGCATGGATACTCTCGCAATTGCCGCCGTAAGGGGCTGACGCCGAGGTTCTTGGCAAGCTCCGACGCCAAGCGCTCTGACATCTCTCCGATGTGGATTTCGCGCCCCAGAATCTCTCTCATTGACGTTACGCCCGCGTTACGGATTCCGCAGGGGATAATTAGCGAGAAATAGCCCAGGTCAACGCCGACGTTAAGGGCGAATCCGTGCGTAGTTATTCCATTTTTTACTGCCACCCCGATGGATGCGATTTTCCTCTCTCCTCCGACCCAGACGCCTGGGTAGCTGGCAATTCTGCCCCCCTCGATGCCATATGCTCTGAGAGCGCCGATGATGACCTGCTCCAGCATATTTACATAAGCCCGCGCGCCGAGATTGAAACTCCTGAGGCTGATTATCGGATACGCTACAATCTGCCCGGGTCCGTGAAAAGTGGCGTCTCCCCCGCGGGAAGATTTATACAACTCGACACCGCGCCGCCGAAGCTCCGACTCACCGAGAAGCACGTTTTGGGGGTTTGCAAACCTCCCGGTTGTAATCACGGGCTTATGCTCCAAGAAGATGAGAATCCCCCCCATACCCCTTTCCACTCGCCGCCGCGCGCTCTCTTGCAGTGCGAGTCCCTCGGCGTAGCCAACGATGCCGGCATAAGCCCAGTCAATTGTCCCGCTCCTGATTTCCCTCACGGATGTTAATTATATCCTATGCGCGCCCGCGAGCGCCTGAAGCGGTGGATGTGGTATTATTACCCGCGTTGCCGATATGAAATCCAAAACCCAGGCTAATATCACTTTTGCCGAGTTCCACAAAAAGCTCGCTCTTGGACAGATAGCTCCGGTTTACATATTCTCCGGCGGCCAGATATATCTCATCGAGCAAGCTCTCGCCCGGCTTAAGCAAAAAACCCTGCCGGGCGGCGCGGCGGATTTTAACTTCTCCCTCTTCTGGGGCGATTCCGTCCAGCCGGGGGAGATAGTAAACGCGGCAAAGACCTCCCCGATGCTCTCGCGCACTAGGCTTATCGCCGTAAAAAACTCAGAAAAGCTCCCTCAGAGCGAGCTAAAATCCATCGAATCCTACGCCAAGTCCCCTTCGCCTTTCGCCTGCGTTGTTCTAATCTCAGCCGAGGAGAAGAAGCTCGGTTTCGAGGGCATCGCCGGAGTGTGCGCCGTCGGATTCCGGCTTGATAAAAGAGACCTGCCGCAAGCCGTAAGGGGCGAAGCCAAAGCGCTCGGCTTTGAAATTTCCAAAGAAGCGTGCCAGATGCTGATTGATTTAGTGGGCGAGAGCCTATTGGATATTCAGTCTGAGCTTATGAAGATATGCTCGTTTGCGGCGGGCAGGGAGAAAATCGAGGCGCAGGACGTGAGAGCGCTCACCCAGAGGTCTCAATTCGAGGATGTATTCGCCCTTCTCGGCGCGGTTGTGGAGCGCAATAAAGCAAAAGCCCTTAGGATTGTCTTAGATTTGGAGCGCGACGGAGAAGAGCCGCTTTTAATACTGAACACCCTGAGCCGCCGATTGGCGCTGATTTGGCGGGCTAAGGAACTAATGGACGCGAAGATTGAGGACGCCGCCGCGCTAAGAGAGCTTAAGGTCTCTCCGGGGGCGTTTTACTATATAAAGCAGGAGGCGAAAAAGACCTCCCACGCGAACCTCAAGAGAGCCGTCGAGCTGTTTTATGAATGCGATAAGATGCTGAAAACGGGCTACGCGGCAAAGGATGTGGCGCTAACGAAGGTCGTGCTTGATTTGTGCCGATAAAACGCTGGGAGGCGCCGGGGACTATGCCGGTTTTATAAGCCCCTGAACCCGCTTGGAGAGTCTGCCTATGTGCCTCGATGCGTTTTTCTGGTGAATTATCCCCTTGGAAGCCGCTTTATCGAAGGCTGAAATCGCCGTCTTCAGCGCTGCCTCGGACTCGGCTGCGTTCTTGGATTCGACCGCGCCCCTGAGCTTTTTTACTAGGGTTTTGAGCCTAGACTGCACTGAGGTGTTGCGCTCTCTTTTCTTGAGGCTCTGGCGGTGTTTTTTTATGCCGGATTTAATTCTCTTAGCCATAAATTGACTGCTCCTTCAAAGGGTTAAAATTGTAGGAGGATATTTTGCTGGCAATCTTGGGATTTGTCAAATAGGCGGCGGAGGCTTGCAAATATACGCTATATATGACTTCTTGGAGCTTCACTCAAAATTTAAAATGTGGTATAGTGCCTGACTAAATTTAAAGTGGGAGAGGGCAGGATGAAATTTTTTCTCGACACCGCCAACATGGATGAAATCAGGGACGCCGCAAGTTATGGCATTCTCGACGGCGTTACCACAAACCCAAGCCTCGTAGCCAAGGAAGGGGAGCAGAGGGGATTTAAAGACCTCGTCAAGGAAATTTGCGAGATTGTTCAGGGTCCCGTGAGCGCCGAGGTCATTAGCTCCGACGTAGAGCGTATGATTGACGAGGCGCGCGAACTTGCCTCCGTCCATAAGCACATCGTCGTCAAGATGCCGCTTACCGAAGACGGCATCCGAGCCACGAAGCGGGTGTCCGACGAGGGAATTAAAGTGAACCTCACGCTCGTGTTCTCCCCGTCCCAAGCGCTTCTTGCGGCAAAGGCGGGGGCGGCTTATGTAAGTCCATTCGTGGGGAGGCTCGACGACATCTCCGAAATAGGAATGGAGATGGTCAGGGACATCCTGCAAATCTATAAAAACTACGGCTACAGAACCGAGGTTTTGGTTGCGAGCGTGAGGCATCCGGTTCACATCGTTGAGGCGGCAAAGATGGGAGCGCACGTAGCCACTATGCCCTATAAGATATTCAAGCAACTCGTCAAGCACCCGCTTACGGACATCGGTATTGAGAGATTCCTCGCCGACTGGGGCGGGAAGTAATACATCACCCAGGACGGGCGAGCGGGGGCATTATCAATCCGGCTCGTTTCGATGCAGAGCGGCGGCTATGAGGAATTCCCTGTTCCCGTCCGCGCCGAGTATGGGCGATGGGATGACTCCGGTAATCACAAACCCCGACTCTTCGGCAAACCTCACAATTTTATCTATGACTGCCCTGTGCTTTGCCTCGTCCCTCACGATTCCCCCCCTGCCGACCTCGCCCCTGCCCACTTCAAACTGCGGCTTGATAAGCGCGACCATCTCCGCTCTTGCTTTGAGGATTTGAGCCACTGCTGGGATAATTTTCGTAAGCGATATAAACGAGACGTCCATCACGGCAATGTCAACCGATTCGCCAATTTGCTCCGGCGTTAGGTGTCGGGCGTTAATTTTCTCCAAGACCGAGACCCGCGAATCCCGCCTCAGATTCCAATCGAGCTGTCCGCGTCCTACGTCAACGGCATAGACCTTTGCCGCCCCGAATTGGAGCAGGCAGTCCGTAAACCCGCCGGTTGACGCTCCTACATCGAGGGCGATTTTCCCTGATACCTCGATTTTGAACGCTGAAATTGCGGCTTCGAGCTTTAGCCCGCCTCGGCTTACGTATTTGAGCGGGGATTGCTTAATCTCGATGTGGGCGTCTTCGGCGACGGGCGAGCCGGCTTTATCCACCCGCAGTCCGTTAACAGAAACCACTCCTGCCATAAGCAGGGCCTGGGCTTTGGCTCTCGTGGGGACGAGTCCCCTTCTCACGAGAAGCAGGTCAATACGCTCTTTGGGGCTAATATCGTCTCCCTCCGAGATACAGGGCGATTCCCCTGAGAGGCTCTGCGCTGACGCCAAAACCCTGGAGCGAGCGCACTGCCCTTTCGGTAAGCTCCGAGGCGGTTTTGCGAGCCTTTTCAACCCCTAGAACCGAGGGGTAAGTGGCTTTTTTCTTTCTCGCGTCAGCTCCGGTGTTCTTGCCGATTTCCGCCCCGCCTTCGATGTCGAGCAGGTCGTCAATTATTTGAAAAGACAGCCCTACGCACTTTGCATATTCCCGGAGCATTGCGATTTGCTCCGGCGTCGCTCCGGCGATTTTCGCCCCCGACGTTACCGAGGCCTCGAGTATAGCCCCGGTTTTCAGCGCGTGCATCCTCTCGACTATGTCGGCTGTTGCCCCGCGTCCTTCGAGAACTAAATCGAGGGCTTGGCCCATCACCATGCCGTTTGAGCCTGCGGCGAGAGAGATGTCGGAGATGACCTCTACGATGAGCTTCGAGGGGATTCCCGCCTTGGCTCCTCCTGCGGTTATAAGAGCAAAGGCATCGGTCAGAAGGGCGTCTCCCGCGAGAATAGCGGCGGCTTCTCCGAACACCTTATGATTTGTCGGCATTCCGCGCCGAAGGGAGTCGTCGTCCATCGAGGGCAGGTCGTCGTGAATGAGCGAATAGGTGTGTATCATCTCAATAGCGCAGGCGATGGGAATAGCCCTCTCCGCCGCTCCGTGAACGGCTTCAGCCGCTTCAGCCGCCGCGAGACAGAGAATGGGTCTTAGGCGTTTTCCCCCGGCGGCAACGCTGTATCGCATGGCTTCGTGGAGTTTCACGATGGAATCCTCGCTCTTGGGGAAAATTTCGGCGAGCCTTTTGTCAATTAGCTCTTTCTTCGCGCTGATGTAGTCTATGGTGTCGAACGGCATTGAGTTAATCGCCTGCCTCAAATTCTCTTTCAGCTATGCGCCCGTCGGGGGCTTCAGTTAATACGGCTATTTTTCGCCGCGCCTCGTCGAGTTTGCCTCGGCACTCGGATATTAGCTCGACGCCTCGTTGAAAACCCCCAAGCGATTCTTCGAGAGGAGTGTTTGCGTTCTCTAGCTTTTCAATAATTTCTCTAAGCTCCGAAAGGGAATCCTCAAATGATTTCATAGGCGTTAGTTTAGCCTCTGTATCACATTCTACAAGAAGCTGGACTATGGGATTTTCAATTTCCCTCCCAACTGGGAATACGGCATAGATAACGCCATTTATCCGCCCCGAGGCAGGAGAGGACGTTCCACGCATCTCGGCTTGACATAGCGCGCATTCATCGTGAATCTTAGTTTCGGCGGGATTCTGCCCCCAGTCTGCTCTTCAGAGGTTAATTCGATGGACGTATTCACAGCCGCCCCGCACCGCGAGGTGTTTATCCTGATTCTCCAGATTGCGCTCCTGCTCTTTACGGCAAGGGCGCTTGGAGAGGTGGCTTCGCGCCTCGGACAGCCGTCGGTTATTGGCGAAATTCTAGCCGGAATTATCCTTGGCCCTTCGCTACTGAGCGGTTTCATCCCCGCCATCGGCGAATTTATCGTGCCTCAGACACAGATTCAAGGCTATCTGCTGGAGGTTGTCAGTTTAATCGGGGCTATGTTTCTGCTTCTCATCACAGGGCTAGAGACCGATTTAGCCCTCATACGACGCCACGCGAGAACTGCGATAGGGGTTTCATCGGGCGGCATTATCGTTACATTCGCAAGCGGTTTTGCCCTTGGCCAGATCCTTCCCGACTATCTCCTTGCCGACTCCGCCGAGAGGCTCGTGTTTTCACTCTTCTTGGCTACGGCGATGTCCATTTCGGCGATACCCGTGATAGCCAAAGTGCTTATGGATCTCAATCTCATGCGACGGGACATCGGTCAGACCATAATTGCTGCCGGTATGAGCGACGACACCGTGGGGTGGATTCTGCTCTCGATAGTGGCGGGGCTTGCCGGAGGGCAGGCTTTGGGAGTGGGTAGTGTGCTGGGGATTGTGGGAAGCGTCCTTGCCTTTATGGGGCTGAGTTTCACGGTCGGCAGGGTGGTTGTGAAAAAATCGCTCGATTTCGTTCAGGATGAGGTGCGCAGTGAGTACAGGCTTCTCACACTCGTAGTGGTTTTTACTTTCGCTTGGGGGGCGATTACGCTGGGGCTAAATCTCGAAGCGGTGCTTGGGGCGTTTGTGGCGGGAATTCTGTTCGGACAGATGCCGAGGTTGCCGGAATCCGTGCATCACAAACTCCAGAGCATGACTATCGGGGTATTTGCGCCCGTGTTTTTTGCCGTAGCCGGGTTAAAGGTCAACATCGCAACCCTGCTTGAGCCGGGACTCATTCTAATCGCCCTGCTCGTGATATTTACGGCGACGGCGGGTAAAGTCGCAGGCACGTATCTGGGGGCGCGGCTCATCGGAGGGCGCGACCACTGGACGGCTCTGAGCTTCGGCGCGGGGCTGAATGCTCGTGGAGCTATGGAGATAATCATCGCCACCATCGGGCTGTCCCTCGGCATTCTAAGCCAGGATATGTTCTCGATAATTGTGCTTATGGCTATGGTAACCTCGCTTATGGCTCCTCCGGCGCTGAGATGGGTTCTGAGGCGCGTAAAACCCACTGAGGAGGAGCTTGCGAGGCTCAAGCAAGAAGAGCTTGCTAAGGGAAGCCTCGTAGCAAATATCCACAGAGTGCTTCTTCCCGTGAGGCGAAAAACCGATAAAACCGCTTCGGCGCAGACCATAGAAGCCCAAATATTAGAGAAAATGGGGTATTCAATTGACCTCTCGGTTACATTGCTCAACGTCGCCGATGCCGGAACTAAAGCCGAGGGCATGGAGTATCTGGGCAACATCGAGGGGCTTTTTTCGCAAAAAGAGCTGGTTAAAAAAGTCGTGGAGAGCGATAACCCTCCCAACGCCATTCTCGACGAGGCGAAAAAATACTACGACCTTCTCATCCTCGGAGCGTCGGATGAAAACCGCGCATCCGATATTCTGTTCAATCCAATTGTGGATTATCTCGTGAGATTTTCCCCCTGCCCCACGATGGTTGTGCGCGGGAAGAGTGTTAATCCAGGATGGAGTCCGAGGCGCATCTTGGTGCCGACAAACGGCGCGGTCGCCGCAAAACACGCCGCAGAGATAGCGTTTTCACTCGCGTCTT
This sequence comes from Deltaproteobacteria bacterium, assembly GCA_052390235.1. Classification (GTDB taxonomy): domain Bacteria; phylum Desulfobacterota_D; class UBA1144; order Nemesobacterales; family CSP1-2; genus JBQTHB01. Next base: position 160,297 of record JBQTHB010000002.1, read on the forward strand.
CGGGGGAAGAAGAGGTAATTATTCTCAACGTAGTCAGGAGGGACGAGGGCGCGTCGCAGTTTGACCCTCTGCGCGCCGGCGCTTACGAGAGGAGGCTTGGGATTGCGCATCAAATCGTTGAGGAGCTAAGGCAACTGGGAGAATCGCGCGGGGTGGTAACCCTTACCGATGTGCGCGTAGGCACGGAGCCGGAGTCCGTGATTTCGGACGTGGCGCTGAAGGAGAAAATTGATTTGATAATTCTAGGAACGGCGATTAGACCCGGCGCCGAGAGGCTTTTTCTAGGACCGAGGGTGGAGAAGATACTGCAAAGCGCGCCGTGTCCCGTTGTGGTGATAAACGCCCCGTAAGGGCAGGAGGGGCAGTTTTTAGTGGCGAGTGGCTAGTGTTTAGTTGCTAGTTTGCGGACTAAAAACTCACCACTTGCCACTTTCGAGTCTCCTCCTACCCCGCCCCGATGGCTCTCCGCATCGCCTCCGCTTTGAGTATAGTCTCCTCGTATTCCCTCTCCGGCACAGAATCCCACACGATGCCGCTTCCAGTCCAAAATGTGCCGCGTCCGCCCGTAGCGGCTAAAATCCTTATGGCTACGGAGAGCGTAAAATCCCCGTCCGGCGAAAATAGCCCGATAGCGCCGCAGTAGGGGCCCCTTCTGTGCCGCTCTAGCTCGTTAATTATCTCGATAGCGCGTCTCTTCGGCGCTCCAGTAACCGAGCCGGGGGGAAAGGTTGCGCGGATTATTTCACTCACCGAGGCGTCCTGCCGTAATTCCCCTTCAATCTCGGAAACTAGCTGATGCAGAGTCGAATAGGATTCCACGCCGAAGAGCGTCTTCACCCCGACCGTGCCGTAGCGGCAGACCCGCGAGAGGTCGTTTCTCATGAGGTCAACTATCATCAGGTTCTCGGCGCGCTCCTTTTCGCTTTGGAGAAGCTCGACTCTAAGTCGGGAGTCCTCCTCTGGCAATGCAGAGCGCCTTATTGTGCCTTTGATGGGTTTTGTCGTGAGCCTGCGCCCCATTTTGCGCAGAAATAGCTCCATTGAGCCGCCAACGAGCTGAAACCCTCCGAAATCCATGTAGCAGGCAAAGGGAGTCGGCTGAATCCGGTAGAGCCTCAGAAAATATAAAAGCGGGTGGGCGGCTAGTCTCGTTGAGAAAATTTGCGAGAGATTGGTCTGATAAATATCTCCGCGGGCGATATATTCGCGCGCTCTCTTGACCATGCCGATATATTCGCGCTTAGCTGCGGCGCGTTCTACTTTCCTTACGCACATCGCGCAGGGTTCTTCCATTACGGGAATCAGTTCATGAATTTTCCCTCTGAAGACGTTTTCTCCTCGGTAAAATCCGAAGTAAAAATCCGGCAGATTCACCCCGGTTTTGGCACTGGATAGGGAAAAGCCCTGCTCGGTGAATTTCGAGAACTCATAGCCGATGTACCCTGCGGCGAATAGCCCCTCTGCTGTGTATCTCTCGAGGAGCAGGAGCGGGTCTTCGGCTGATTCTAGCTCTCTGCCGTCTGCGAATTTTAATTTGACCCCTTCGCCGCCCGATGAAATTGACACCTCCGGCTCCCTGAGCGCCATGAACGATGCGCCGTCGCCCCCCGCCCATCCGCCGCCGGAATCCAAGAAAATAGCCGAAATGCCCATGACGATAGATTAGATTGGGGGAATGAAAACGCAAGCCGAAGATTCCGCGAAGAATCCGGCTGAGGCTCTAGACAATTCGACTCGCTCCCCAAACTGTCATTTCGAGCGACTGGCGAGAAATCTCGCACCTCGCATCACGAATCTTGCATCCTGAACCAAAGCTAGACAACCCCTCGGTTTTTACTTAGAATACCCGCCATGCCGTCGAAATTATCCGAAGAAATCGCCCCTTTTTACGTTATGGACATATTGGAACGGGCGCATGAAATGGAGGCTAGGGGTGAGAGCGTAATACATTTTGAGGTCGGAGAGCCGCGCGACCAAACCCCCGTTGAGATTTGCGATGAAGCGGCGCGGGCTATCGGGCGCGGAGATACGAGATACACCCACAGCCTCGGCATCCCGGAACTCAGGGACGCCATATCCGAGGATCTGCGGGAGACCTACGGAGTCCGAATCCCGCCGGATAATATAGTTATCACGATGGGAAGCTCGCCCGCTCTGCTCCTGGCGTTTCTGTCCCTGCTCGATGCGGGAGACGAGATAATCACCACGGACCCGCACTACGCCTGCTACCCTCAAATTATCAAAATCGCAGGCGGCGCCCCCAGCGCTGTGAGAATTTACGAACAAGAGGGGTTTCAGATTGACGTCCGAAGGCTCAAACAAGCCATCTCGCCGAGAACCCGGGCGATTCTCATAAACTCTCCCGCAAATCCCACGGGAGCGGTGCTACTGCCGGAGGTGATGAGTGATATCTGCAGCATCGGACTGCCGGTGGTGTCGGATGAAATCTATCATGGGCTGGTGTATGACGGGGCGCAGGCGCACTCGATTTATGAATTTACCGAGAGCGCGTTTCTCATAAACGGGTTCTCAAAATTCTATTCCATGACCGGATGGAGGCTCGGATACCTTGCCGCCCCGAGGGAATTTATACGCCCGATACAAAAACTCCAGCAAAATCTCTTTATCTCCCCGAATTCCTTCGTGCAGAGGGCTGGAGTCGCCGCTATCAGACGCGCTAAACCCAAGGCTCAGGAGATGGTCGAGCTATTCGCCCAGAGACGGGCGAAGATGCTCGGAGGGCTTAGAGCGCTCGGCTTTGAGATAAAATCCGAGCCGAAGGGGGCGTTTTACGTTTTCGTCAACGCTAAAGCGCTAGGGGGCGACTCCCTGGCGCTCGCATTCGACATACTGCGCAAAGCCCGCGTAGGGGTTACGCCGGGGATTGACTTCGGACGGGGCGGAGAGGGGTATCTGCGCTTCTCCTACACGACTTCAGTCGAGAATATTGAAGAAGGGATGAGGCGGCTTAAAATCTATATGGACGGAAAAAGGGAAGTTTAATGAAATTGGTCTCGATTGACGAAGTAGATATAAAGGAAAAGAGAGTGCTTATAAGAGTGGATTTTAACGTGCCGCTCACTAGGGACGGCGAAGTTCGGGATGATTCGAGAATCCGCGCCGCGCTCCCGACGATAAATTACGCCATCCGAGAGAAGGCAAGGGTCATCATCGCCTCTCATCTGGGGCGTCCAGCGGGGAAACCTAACGCTAAGCTGAGCCTTATGCCCGTGGGCAGGAGACTCTCCGAGCTGTTAGATGCCCAGGTGTTTTTCCCAGAGGACTGCGTAGGCGATGCGGCGAAGAAAATCGCGTCCGAGATGCCCGATGGAAGCGTAATGCTCCTTGAAAATCTGAGATTCCAGCGCGAGGAAGAAGAGAACAGCCCCGTTTTTGCTAAGCGGCTCGCCTCCATCGCCGACGTCTATGTGAACGAGGCTTTCTCGGTCTCGCATCGCGCCCATGCGTCAACTGCGGAGATACTCAACTACAGAGAGGCCGCCGCCGTAGGGTTTCAGTTTATAAGAGAAATCGAAGCCCTCAGCCGTATCACCGAGACCTCCCAGCGGCCGTTTGTCGCCGTTTTCGGGGGCAGGAGCGCGTCCGAGAAAATACCGCTCATGGAGAGCCTGCTTGAAAAGGTGGACTCGTTCCTAGTCGGAGGAGCGGTCGCCAATACATTCGTCAAGGCGATGAAGCATGAAATTGGCAATTCCTCTGTGGACGAGATGGCGCTCTATTCGGCTTCAAAGCTCATATCCTCGGCAAAGGTGAGGAATATACGTTTTGCCCTCCCCGACGACTTCGCCGTTATCAAGAGCGATTTGTACAATTACTCGAATTTCGATATAATTCCCGCTGCTGCGATGCCGAAAAACGGAGTCGCGGTTGACATCGGCGGCAAAACCTCGGAGTATTTCAGCTCCATAATATCAAGGGCGAAAACCGTTTTTTGGAACGGCGTGGTGGGAGTGGTAGAAAAAGAGGATTTCAGGCGCGGCACGGAGGCGCTAGCCCGCTCCATAGCAGATTCTGGGGCGTTTAGCGTTGCGGCAGGGTGGGACACCGTAGCGGCGATTGAAAAGGCGGGCTTGGGCGGCAGGTTCGCTCATCTGTCCATGGGCGGGCAGGCGGCACTCGATTTTATCGCTGGCTCGGAGTTGCCGGCGCTCTCTGCCCTTCGGAAAAAATTCGGATGAAAAGAGTTCTCATCGTCGGAAATTGGAAGCTACATCTGCTCAAGACTGAAGCCTGCGAGCTTGCGGATAGAATCGCCGGGCTTCTAGGCGGCAGTCCCATCCCCTCGGTTGATGTGGTCGTCGCCCCGGCTTATACTCTCCTCGATGCGGTTTATAGCCGGATAAAAGACACGCCTATAGAACTCGGCGCTCAGAACGCGTTTTGGGAAGAGGAGGGCGCATATACGGGCGAGGTTTCCTGCGGGATGCTCAGAGAGGCGGGGTGCAGATGGGTCATCGTCGGGCATTCGGAGAGGAGAAAAATCCTCGGCGAGACCGACACGATGGTAAGAAAAAAAACCGCCGCCGCCCTTAACTCCGGCATCATTCCCATAGTCTGCGTCGGTGAAACCCTCGATGAGAGGCAGTCCGGGAGTACGATTGCAATTATAGAGAGGCAAATATACGAAGGGTTGCAGGGAATTGCCCTTTTCTCGGCAGAAAGCCTCGTCGTCGCCTACGAGCCCATCTGGGCAATTGGCACGGGGTGCCACGCCACGGCTGACGAAGCCCAGAATGTACACTCGGTCATTCGCCACAGCCTGAGGCGAATTTTCGGCGACATCGGGCGCAATATTAAAATCCTCTACGGCGGGAGCGTAACGGACGAAAGCATAAAAGAGATGCTCGCTCCGCCGGACATTGACGGGGCGCTAGTGGGAGGGGCGAGTCTGCGCGCCGAGACATTTGCAAAAATAGTTCAATTATCGGGAGAATAAATTGGAAATCCTAATTACGCTTGTAAAAGTCATTCACATAGTAGTGAGCCTGCTTCTCATCATAACGGTTCTGCTTCAACCGGGAAAGGGCGGAGATTTAGGCTCGGTGTTCGGAGGGGGAGCGTCGGAGTCCATATTTGGCGCAAGCGGCGCGGTGCCTTTCCTAACGAAATTCACTAGGATTCTCGCCGCTCTGTTTATTACGACCTCGCTTTCGCTCGGCTACTTCTCTGCCCAAAGCGTAACGGCATCGGTGGTTGAAGACGCGCTGATTCCTCCTATTACGTCTCCGCTCGAAAGCCCTGCTTCTGCGCTGGAGACGCCAGCGGCTCCCGCGCAGGAATCGCAGGTTCTATCCCCTGATGAGGTATCGGACGCGGCGCCTGCGGCGGAGGTAGGAGAGGTTTCGCCATCGCCAGAAGCGGAGTCCAGCGGCGGGGCGGCTCAGTAACGGGGGGGTGGCGTCTCTCTTGCGCGCAATGGACGCTTGATGTATTGTTATCGGGACACAATAGAGGAGGTTTTGAGTATGACTTACATTATTGCAGAGCCTTGCATCGGAGTTAAGGATAAAGCGTGCGTCGAGGCTTGTCCGGTTGACTGCATCTATGAGATAAACGACCAGCTTCTCATTCACCCGGACGAGTGTATTGACTGCGGCGCTTGTGTTGACCCCTGTCCGGTTGACGCGATATTCCATGAAGATGAACTGCCAGACAAGTGGAAAAATTTTATTGAAAAAAATAAAAGCTACTTTGTGGGTAAATCCGGTCTTAGCCCTGCGCGCAAGGACTAGCCGCTTCGCTCGCATAAAAGATTCATAGGAGATTTCGGCGATAGCACGGGAGGGGATGCGTTTCGGCGTACATATCCTCTCTTTTTTTACTCAATATTTCCCCATTGGCTCGCGGCAATGTTCCATAACGAGGATGCCTCATTGCAGAAAATCAGGGCTCGGGAGATTATCTCCCACCTCAGAGTGCTGTATCCAAACGCCAAGTGTCATCTCAGCTATCGAACCCCTCTGGAGCTTCTCATAGGCTGCATACTCTCGGCCCAATGCGCCGACGAGAGGGTGAATCAGGTAACGCCCGCGCTGTTTGCCAAGTATAAAAACGCATCAGATTTTGCCCGCGCCGACCAAGCCGAACTCGAATCCGAAATCTACTCGACAGGTTTTTTTAGGAACAAGGCGCGCTCCATTATAAGCTGTAGCAGGACGCTTGCCGAGAGCTACGGCGGGGAAATCCCAAGAACTATGGAGGGGTTGACCCTCCTTAGCGGCGTGGGAAGGAAAACCGCAAATGTCATCCTCGCAAACGCCTATGCAATTCCGGGGGTCATCGTTGACACTCATATAAAAAGGCTCGCGGCAAGGCTCGGGCTCACGGCAAAATCCGACCCTGAGAAAATCGAATTCGACCTCATGGAAATAGTCCCTAAAGAGGAGTGGACGTATTTCTCAAACGCCCTCGGAGACCACGGACGCGAAATCTGCAAAGCTAGAAAACCCATGTGCGGAGAGTGCCGAATCAGCCCCCTCTGCCCGTCGAGAGAATCTTAAGCTGGCGGGAGATTTTAAGGCAGGCGGCGGGATGCCCGCGCGATAGAGCGGTTGAGCATCACGGGTCTTAAAAATAATCAATTTAGCGCAATGGATAAGAGATACAACTCCTACGGAAACTATCTAAAGGAAAAATTCGGATGCCGAGTGCATAAGGTCTCGGTGGACGTGGGTTTCACCTGCCCCAACCGCGACGGGAATATCGCCCGCGGAGGGTGCGTCTATTGCAATAATTCGAGTTTCACTCCCCCCTACGCGCGCGCCCGCTTAACTATGCGGGAGCAAATTGAGCACGGCGCCGCCTATCTCAGGCGCAGATTCAACGCCAAGCAGTTCATCGTCTATTTTCAAGCCTACACGAACACCTACGACGACGATGTCGAAAAGCTCGAGAGGCTCTACAGAGAAGCCCTAGCCTTTGATGGAGTCGTGGGAATCGCCATCGGCACCCGCTCGGACTGCGTTGACGAGGAGAAAATCCGCCTCTTCGAGGAACTCGCAAAGGAGAGCTACGTAACGCTCGAATACGGAATTGAATCAATTTATGATAAAACCCTCGCCTACATGAACCGCGGACACGACTACCAATCCGTCGTAGAGGCGATAGGGCTCACAAAGGGACGAGGCATTGACATCGGCGCGCACGTCATCGCTGGATTCCCCACGGAGACCGAAGAGGAGACGCTCAACATGGCTGGCGAGGTCTCGAATCTGGGAGTGAATTTCCTCAAGATTCACAACCTGCACATCGTGAGGAACACCCCACTTCAGAGGATGTACGCAAAAGAGCCGTTTCATCTGTTCGGATTCGATGAGTATCTCGATTTTGTGGTGAGATTTCTCGAGCGCACCGCGCCGAATATTATCATTGAGAGGCTCTTTACGGACACCCCCAAGGACCTGCTCATCGCGCCTGTGTGGAATAAATCACATAATGAAATTTTGGCGGCGATTGAATACGAGCTTTGCAGGCGGGACACTTATCAGGGGAAACTATTCAAAAATGCGGCTCAGTAACCCTCTGGAGTTGCCGCTGGCATTGACTTAGCGCCCGTGTATTAACTCGGCCCCTCGTCCTCGCTGGGCGCGGGTTTAGGCTCCGGTTTTTTCGCCTCTTTCTTCTGATTGGCGGCAGTGGCGGCTACTTCTTCCATTTCTGCTTCTGTGTCAATAGTTTGGCGGAGGTCGTCTTTAGCCCTCTGAAGCTCTCTCATCCCTCTGCCGAGGGTTCTGGCAAGTTTCGGGATTTCCTTTGGCCCGAGAATCAGGAGGGCAATCACAAATATTATAAGCAGCTCGCTTGTTCCGATTCCAAACATCGCTTTGAGAACTTCCTAAGCTATTAGAGTTAAGTTAAACCTATCACAAATAGCCCCGCTTGTACAATACGCCAACTCCCCCCCACTGCCTTGACATGAGACACGCTTCTATTTAGCCTAAACCATCGAGACAAGCATCACATACAACTAAGGAGGCACATCAATAATGGCAGAAGAGAGAAAAGACGCAATCACAATGGGCGGCAATCCCGTTACCCTCGTCGGAGGGGAGGTCAAAGCTGGGGACAAAGCCCCTGATTTTCACGGGTTCCAGAAATTTGCAAGCCCCATTTCGCTCGGCGATTTAAGGGACAAAGTCAAGGTATTCAACGTCATCGTGTCGGTTGACACTCCCATATGCGATGTGCAGACCAGACGCTTCAATGAAGAGGCGGCGAAATTCCCCGGGGATGTGGAAATCTTCACCGTAAGCATGGATCTTCCCTTCGCAATGAGCCGTTACTGCGGGGCGGCTGGAATTGACAAAATAAAAAACATCTCCGACTACAAGGACGCGTCCTTCGGGGAAGCCTACGGAGTGTTAATAAAAGAGCATCGCCTGCTTGCAAGGGCTATATTTATCGTGGATAAGAACGACACTGTAAAATACGCCGAATATGTTAAAGAGGTAACGGATCATCCCGACTACGACTCGGCGCTTTCGGCTATTAAGAGCTTGGCGTAAGAGAGTGCGGCGAAATTCCCCGGGGGACTTGGAAGCCCTTAGCGCGGTGCCAAGGGCTTCCGCCGCGTAATAACAGCTCGGAGGGCAGTTAATATGGGGCTACTGTCGAGGCTTTTCGGCATAGAAGAGAAGAAAAAAGCGGACGATAAAAAAAGACCAGCACCGGAAAAACCCAAATCAGACATAACGCCTCCGCTGATTAAAAGCGCCTCGGTCTCGGACTCGGAGAAAAACAGGGGCAGTGATTCGCCTTCTTCCAAACCCGTGAATACGCCAAAGCCCGCCGAGGTGGCAGAACCGCTTCCCGACGCTTCCTCGAAAACCGAGATTTCCAAGGCGGCGCAAAGCCCGAAGACCGAAAATATCTACCACCTTGATATCATAGCGGACGACGGCTCAGGGGCGGATAAAATGAATATCGGGAGGGTGAAGATGACAAATCAAACAGAAAATAAAAACGCTTTCGCGCCCCCTGAAGCGGTGCAGGAGGCGAAGATTCTAGAAGTCCTAAGCGATGTCTATGACCCGGAAATCCCGATAGACATTGTAAATTTGGGGCTGATTTACGGCGTGGAAGTTCAGGGCGGACGAGTGGTTGTGAAAATGACTATGACCGCCCCCGGATGCCCGTCTTCGGCTCAGATGGCGGCCGAGGCAAAGGCGCTTATCGAGGAGCTTCCAGGCGTGAGGGAGGCGGCTATAGAGATTGTGTGGGAGCCGCCATGGGATCCAAGCCGCATGAGCGAGGACGCAAAGCAGAGCTTGGGATACGTTTAATCTCCCCCCTGATTGCGGCATTTTATCTCGCATCGCGCGCTCGCAAAATCGCCGCGTATTAGACCAGCCGCAGTTGCCGCGCCCGGTCGCGCTCTGCCTAGTGAATCCCTCGAGCTTGCGGGGTTTTCTGCGGCGATAATTCCCGGCGCATCAGGTAAATTTAGAGCCTATGGATATTGAAATATCTAGGCTCGTTCTGCTCAATCCGCCGGGCATCTCCGAGTGGGTGGCAATTGCCCTTCTCCTTGCCGCTCTGATTTACCCATCGCTTAAAATGCGTACTCGAATTGCCTCTCCCCTCAAGCGGCTTTTGCTCGCCGCTCTGCGCTCTGCCTCGTTTGCCGCCGTCGCTTTCATAATGCTTGACCCTGCCCTCAGGGTCGAGAACTATAGAGAGGTCAAGCCCCGACTTGCCGTTTTAATTGATAGCTCGTGGAGTATGAACCTCGCCTCAGGGGGCAGCGAGGGAACGAGAATCGAAGCCGTGAGGGCTTTCCTCAGGGCGCACGAGGATTTTTTCTCTGAAGCCTCGCGCAGTTTCACCCTGAGCTATTACACCTTTGATGGGACTCTTGCCCCATCCTCAGCGGACTACTTTGCATCAAATTCCCCCGCAGGCAAAACAACCGACATCGCCGCCGCTCTTATGAAACTGTCCGAGGGGGCGAGTAAGCCCGACGCCGCAATTCTCATCTCCGACGGGGCGGATTACTCTCGGTTCAATAGAGGCGGGGCGGCTGATGCCATTGCGGATTACCCGGTTTATACGGTTTCGGCTATCTCCTCAGGCGCAAATCAGGACGTTTGGATAGATTCTCTGGAGGCGAGCGCGGTTGCGTTCCTAAAATATCCGATGCTGATAGACGTAACGGTTAAATCCACTGGGCTTAAAAGCCAAACCCTGCCCGTAACGCTCAAGGAAAACGGCAGTACCGTGTCCGTCTCAGAGGCCAGTATAACGTCGGATTCTGCTGAGTCGAGGGCGCGGTTCACGCTCTCGCCAAAATCCCTCGGCAGGTCGGTCTATACGGTTTCTATACCCGATATTTCGGGCGACCTCATAACTCAGAACAACGAAAAGTCCTTTGTCGTCAACGTGATAGTTGATAAAATCCGGGTTCTGCACGTGGCAGGAAGTCCCTCGTGGGACGTGAGATTCCTGAGGCGCGCGCTAAAGAGGAATCCTAACGTGGATCTTGTGGCGTTTTTTATCCTCAGGGAGGAGTCGGATTTCGTTTCCGCCCCTCAAAATGAACTGAGCCTTATCCCCTTTCCCGTGGATGAGATTTTCGGCGCGGAGCTTGAAACGTTCGACCTGGTTATTTTCCAGAATTTTGATTTCGAGCCTTACGGCATTTACGGTCATCACCTCGGAAATATCAGAGATTACGTGGCTGATAAAGGCGGGGCGTTTCTCATGATAGCAGGCGACGGCGGCTTCGGCGGGACGAATTACTCAGAGACTCCGATTTCAGAAATCCTCCCCGTAGAGATTAGAGACGAAATCCCAAGAACCCCGCTCGCTGAGCTAACCCCCCGACTGACCCCTCAGGGTTTGTATCATCCCGTGATGAGAATCGCCCCAGACGGCGGTAAGAACCGAGAGCTTTGGGAGGGGATGCCGCCAGTTTATGGGATGAACGGGGCATCGCTCAAATCCGGCGCTCTGGCATTGCTTGAGGGCGGCGATGGGAAACCGATACTCGTCCTAAGCCGGGTGGGAGAGGGCAGGGCAGGCGCGTTTTTGTCAGATTCATCGTGGAGATGGAGCTTTAGTAAAGCCGGACAAGGGGACGCCGCTCCGTATTACGACAGGCTCTGGAATCGCCTGATTCTCTGGCTCATAAAAGACCCCTCTATCGGCGATGTGAGGGTTAGCGCGGACAGCGCCGTCTATAATGCCGGAGAGCGGCTTGGGGCAAACGTATACGTCTTTCGCAGGGACGCCTCCGCCGAGATAGAGCTATCTATGACTACCCCAAGCGCGGCAGAACTGCCGCTCGCCCTTGAAAACGCCCTCTCTTCGGATACTCTAAGCGCCGAGGCTGACCTCAGGGAGTTCGGGGCGTATTCCATCAAAGCGTCCGTCCGCTACCCTTCGGGCGGCGGAGCGGCTGAAGCCTCGGATGAGACGCGGTTTATCGTCGAGCCGCCTCAAGCTGAGATGCGCGGTCCTACGGCTGATGCCGATGCCCTCAAAGCCATCTCGCAGAAGACCGGAGGGCGTTTCATCACTGTTGGCGATAACCCCCGGAGCATGGGGATTGATTTCTCCCCCAAGCGGGTCGTTACTGGCTATAAGACGGCTCGTATTTGGGACGGCGCTTATGTTTTTGTCCTTTTAGCGGGTCTGCTGTCGCTTGAGTGGGCGCTCGCGAGGAGATGGGGAGTTCGGTAGCAATTTCTATTATGGAGGAGGCGGCAACGTGTTATTGGCGGTGGATGTGGGAAATACGAATATCGTATTTGGAATATTCAGAGGGAAAGAGATTCTAAACCACTGGAGGGTGGCTACGGATATAACCAAAACCTCGGACGAGTACGGAATCCTGTTCAGGAGTTTAATCGGGTTCAGAGGGATTGCCCCTGAATCAATTACTGGAGCGGCACTGTCCTGCGTGTTCCCCCCAGTGCTTGACACGCTGATTTCCGCACTGAAATTTTATTTCGGCGTATCGCCCGTCGTAATAGAGCCGGGAGTGAAAACCGGAATGCCGATACTCTATCATAACCCCAAGGAGGTCGGGGCGGATAGAATCGTAAACTCCGTAGCCGCCTACGACGAATATAAATCGAGCCTCGTTGTGGTTGATTTCGGCACGGCGACCACTTTTGACTGCATCTCCGAAAGGGGCGAGTATCTCGGAGGGGCTATTGCGCCGGGGCTTGGTATCTCGGCTGAGGCGCTCTTTCGCTCGGCGTCAAAACTACCCAAGGTCGAAATAGCCAGACCCAAGAGCGCGATTGGCAAGACTACGGTTCACAGTATGCAGTCGGGGATTGTTTTCGGCTATGCGGGGCTTGTTGACGGCATCGTGAAGAGAATAGAAAGAGAGATGGACTCGCGCCCAAAGGTCATTGCCACGGGGGGGCTGGCAAGATTAATAGCCCCGGAGAGCAGAACCATCGAGGCAGAGGACGAGTTTCTTACGCTCAAGGGGCTTAGGCTGATTTATGACTGGAACGCGGCTTAGTTTTATTATTCACGAACACGCGACGGACTGTCCGCACTACGATCTAAGGCTGCGGCTCGACGGGGGCGTGAAGTCGTGGATTATCCCCAAGGCTCTTCCCCTGTCTGCGGGCGATGAAAAGAGGCTTGCAGTTGAGGATTGGGGCGCACCGGCGGAGTTAATATCGGCGTCCGAGGGGATTATCGCAGACGGATACGGGGTCGGAGAGGCTAGTATCTGGGATGCAGGCGCTTATGAGATTTGCGGCAGGTCGAGGGTGAGGCTCGATTTTGAGGCTTGGGGCGGGAGACTGCGAGGCGGGTATGTTCTCCTCCTTCCGGGCTGGGGAACGTGGGGGAAGAGGAATCTCTGGGTGCTGATTAGGCGCTGAGGCGTTCTGCCCGGCACTCCGGCAGTGGACTTTATATTTTAGGGCTAATATTTATACTTAGGCGCTCGGAGGGTAACCTTTTTCCGAGTCGGCAGTTTCTACTATCAGACCCAATCGGGACGCAGATGGAAAATGACATTGAGCTTATGATGCGGGTTAAGGCGGGCGATAAATCCGCTTTTACAGAGATAATGAGGAGGCACTACAAGGGCGTGGTTAATTACATCTATAGATTCACTTACAATAGAGAAACCTCCGAAGACCTCGCCCAGGAGGCGTTCATGCGCCTCTACCGCTCTGCGAAGCGCTACGAGGCTCAGGCGAAGTTCTCGACGTGGCTCTATAAAATTGCAACTAATCTGTGCCTCACCGAGGTTAAATCCAAGGGCAGGGACAGCAACTTAAGCCTCGATGAACTCGAAGAGAACACCGGCTCTCTCCCCGACCCGCGCTCGGACAAAGCCGACGACCTCATCTTCAGAAAAGAGATTAAGGACAAAATCTTCGAGGCAATGAAATCCCTGCCGGAGCGCGAGAGGCTGGCGATAATCCTATGCAAGTACGAGGAAACCCCCTACGAAGAGGTCGCCGAAATCATAGGATGCACCACAGGCGCGGTAAAGGCTTACGTTCACAGAGGGCGGATGAAGCTGATTGAAAAGCTAAAAGCTCACTTAGGGGGGAGAGGTCTATGAACCACAAATGCGACGAGATTCAGGATTTAATCCTCGATTACCCAGAGGATAAATTAAGCCACTCGCAGCGGCTCGCCGTGAAATCCCATGTCGAGGGGGGTTGCCCGCGCTGCGGCGCGCTCCTTGCCGAGTCCAATCAAATGTGGGATCTTCTCGGCGGGATTCCAGAAATAGAGCCGAGGGCGGATTTCGCCGGCAGGTTTTGGGATAGGCTCGCCGAGGAGGAGGAAGAGCAAAAGGCTCGTGGCAGATTTCAGATATTCGATATTTTCAAAATGTGGAAGCTCAATTTCGCCAGGCTGGGAGCCGTAGCCGTGATATTCATCGCCGCTGCCGTGTCGCTTAATGTATTCGAGTCCGAGAGGGCGGTCGTGGTCTATACGGCAGAGGATAGAGCCGATGAGAAGCTACTCGGCGACATGGACAGGGCGGTGTCGAGGCAGACAGCCGATATTCTCGATATCTATGGACCTTGGAGCATTGATATCGAACAGAACAACAAGGGGGGATAAGAAAATTGAAAACGCAGTTGTATTTACCGTTGCTACTCGCTCTCGTCTGCTCGCTGACAAGTCTCGCTTACGGAGGCGAAAAGGGGATTAAGTGGTGGAAGAATCAGGAAATCGTAGCGGAACTCAACCTCTCTTCGGGGCAGGTCAGCTCCATAGAAAATATCTTTGCCTCGACTAGAGACAGGCTCATCTCCCTGACCTCGGAGCTTCGGCAAAAGGAAGGAGAACTGGGCAGTCTCATCAGAGACCCCAACGCCACTCAGCAGCAAGTCCTAACCCTTACCAACGAAGTGGAGGGCTTAAAAGGAGAGCTCAGAAAGAGCGAAGTGCGGATGTTTCTCGAAATAAGGGACGTTCTAAACTCCGAACAAAGGGAAATGCTCCATAAAATCAAGGGCAGATACAGGTAGATGACTGCGAGCCGCAGCGCTTTGCATATTTCCGGTTTACAGCCGCCGGGATTAAATTAAACTTAACCCGTGTCCTCAGTGTTTCGACTCAAATCCGATTTCACCCCCAAGGGCGACCAGCCCGCCGCCATTGACGCCCTCACACGCGGAGTCCTCAGCGGGCGGGAGCATCAAGCGCTTCTCGGCGTTACCGGAAGCGGAAAAACGTTCACCGTAGCCAATGTCATAGCCCGATGCGGAGTCCCCGCCCTAGTGATAGCGCACAATAAAACCCTAGCCGCCCAGCTCTACGGAGAACTCAAAGACCTGTTCCCTGAGAATTCCGTGCATTACTTCGTGAGCTACTACGACTACTATCAGCCCGAAGCCTATATCCCCTCAACCAACACATATATTGAAAAAGACGCCTCGATAAACGAACATATTGACCGCCTTCGCCACGCCGCAACCTCAGCTCTTTTTGAGAGAAGCGATGTGATAATAGTCTCAAGCGTGTCGTGCATCTACGGCATCGGAGCGCCGGAGGACTACTACGGGATGCTCATCTCGCTTGAAGAGGGAATGGCGATGGAGCGCGACGCTCTTTGTCTGAGGCTCGCTGAGGTT
Organism: Deltaproteobacteria bacterium; assembly: GCA_052390235.1. Lineage (GTDB taxonomy): Bacteria > Desulfobacterota_D > UBA1144 > Nemesobacterales > CSP1-2 > JBQTHB01. The sequence continues at coordinate 175,386 of JBQTHB010000002.1, forward strand.
CGATACGAAAGGGCCGACCTAGAGCTTTATCGGGGGAGTTTCCGCGTTAAAGGCGATGTGGTTGACCTCTTCCCGGCGCACGAGGACGCATCCGCCGTGAGAGTGGAATTCTTCGGCGACGCCGTTGAATCCATCAAGCGGATAGACCCCCTAACGGGCAGGACTCTGGGCGCGTTTAAGAAGAAAATTATATTTCCCGCCACGCACTACGTCGCCCCGCGAAGCCGAATTACAAACGCCATAGAGGCAATTAAGCAGGAGCTAATCGAGAGAATCGCCTACTTTGACTCCAAATCCATGACGCCCGAGCGCGCGAGAATAGAAGAGCGCACCAACTACGACCTCGAACTGCTCTCTACCATGGGTTTCTGCCCCGGCATCGAGAACTACTCGAGACACATAGCCGCAAGGCGCGCCGGAGACCCGCCCTGCACCCTGCTTGACTACTTCCCCCCGCGCTCCCTCGTTGTAATTGACGAAAGCCACCAGACCGTGCCTCAACTCCGGGCAATGTATCACGGCGATAGAAGCCGCAAGCTCACGCTCATCGAACACGGGTTTAGACTCCCCTCGGCGCTCGACAATCGCCCGCTCAACTTCCAAGAATTTGAGGCGAGGGTGAAGCGGACGATATTCGTATCGGCGACTCCGGCGGCTTATGAAATCGAAAAATGCGAAGGCGAGGTCATCGAGCAAATCATCCGCCCCACCGGGCTTGCCGACCCGCCCATAATAATCCGTCCCGCCGATAAGCAGGTGGACGACCTGCTGGATGAAATCCGAAGAAAAATCTCGCTTGGAGACAAAATCTTAATTACGACCCTCACAAAACGGATGGCTGAGGATTTAACCGAATACTACAGGGACTACGGCGTGAGGGTGCGCTATCTGCACTCGGACATTGATACGATAGAGAGGATTCGCATAATTCGGGATTTGCGGCTCGATAAATTTGATGTCCTTGTCGGCATAAATCTGCTCAGAGAGGGGCTAGATATACCAGAGGTATCGCTCGTGGCGGTGCTTGACGCGGATAAAGAGGGATTTTTGCGCTCCGAGACCTCGCTTATTCAGATATTTGGCAGGGCGGCTAGAAACCTGCGTGGAGAGGTCATACTCTACGCCGACTCCGTTACGCAGTCCATGGCGAGGGCTATTGCCGAAACCAATAGGAGGCGAGTGATTCAGGAAGAATACAACAAAGCCCACGGAATCACCCCCAGGAGCGTAGAGAAATCCGTCGGCGACATTCTCTCCTCCATTTATAATGCCGATTACTATACGGTTGCCGCCGAGGGGGGCTACCCCTACGACGCTGAGGATATTTCACCTGAGAATATAGGGCGCGCCGTTCAAGACCTCACAAAGGAGATGAAACTCGCGGCAAAGAATCTCGAATTCGAGCGGGCGGCCGAGATTCGGGACAGAATAAAAATCCTCAGAGACAGAGAACTCAAATACGCGGGAGAAATTAATCAATCATGAGAATCTCCGAGGCGCTCGGTTTATTCACTCACCTCATCGCGCTCCTAGGGTTTGCCGCCATAGGGTTTACAGGGCATATCGGCGCGCTCGGCATCGCGTTTTTTCTATTCTCTCTCGGCATCAGCTTTGCCAACGAGCGGCTCGGCAAACCCTACTACCTCAGCCAAAACATCGTAACTGTACTCGCATTCGCGCTTCTAGCTTATGTGCTGGGAGGGGTGTTTTTCCTCGGCGTCGAGGTGTTCGGCGCGATTTTGACATTTCTCGTCTATACGCAGGCGATAAAACTTCTGGGCAGAAAGGAGCTTCGGGACGTTACTCAGATATTTATCCTCAGCTTCTTCCAGTTTCTCGCAGGCTCAATTCTCACGGTTGATTTCTCCTACGCCCTAGCGTTTGTTCTCTATGTCGTCGTGGCGCTGTGGGCTGTGATGACGCTTACGATAAAAAAAGAGTCCTCCGAGGCTGCAAACGAGGACGACCCGGCTGTGGTTACGCCCCTGTTCCTGAGTGCGAGCATCGTGGCGAGCGCGCTTATATTTCTGTTCACCGCTTTTTTGTTTATCTCTTTTCCGAGAATCAAGGCGGGGGTTTTCATGAGCGATTTTATAAGACCGGAGTTTCTTAAGACCGGCTTCTCAGATGAGATAAAACTCGGCAGGGTGGGCGAAATCAAGCGCGATTCCTCTGCCGTGATGAGGGTTAGGATTCTCGATAACCCCTATCCGGTTCTGCCGCAATCTATCTACTGGAGGGGAATTGCCCTTGATGAATTCGACGGCGTGTCTTGGCGGGCTGGCGACTTTGACGCCGCTACCCACAAAGAGGGCAGGGACGGAGTGATTGCCGTCGGAAAAGCTAGGGGAGGGGTTCTCGCTCAAGAGATCATCACAGAGCCGTTAGACACGGATATTCTATTTGCCGCCGACGCTCCTGTGGGGTTTCGCGCACTCGCCTCAAAGAAAATCTCATCCGTAAACGATTCCTATATACTCCCCGGCAGGGCTTCTTTCCGGCTCAAATACACCGCCTATTCGGATTTATCCGCCCCTTCGCCCCAGGAGCTCAGCCGCGCGGGCGAGGATTATCCCCAATTCATCAAGGAGCGTTATCTCTCGCTCCCGCCGATTCCCGAAAGAGTAGGCGCGCTCGCTCTGGAAATAACCTCGCTTGAGAGGACGCCCTATGATAAAGCCATAGCCATTAAGAGGTATCTGCTCGCGAACATGAGCTATACGCTCACTCTCGACGGCGGCGACGGGGCTTTCCCGCTTGAGGACTTTCTCTTTGATAGCCGCGCGGGACACTGCGAGTATTTCGCCACGGCGATGGTCGTCCTCCTCAGAGAGGCGGGAGTGCCGGCTAGAATCGTCAACGGTTTCCTCGGAGGGGAGTGGAACGAACACGGAGAGTTTTTCCTCGTGAGAGAGAGCGAGGCTCACTCGTGGGTGGAGGCGTATTTTCCCCAGAGCGGATGGGCGCTTTTCGACCCCACACCGGCATCAGACGCCGCCACAGGGGCGATAGCCGGCAGTCTAAAATATATAATCTCTTACTTCGATTATTTAAGATACAGGTGGAACAGGTACGTCGTGGATTTCAACCAGCGCGACCAAATCCGCATATTCAACAACGTGCGCGATGGCTGGCGATGGCAGGGGGCGAAACTGAAAAATAGGTTTAATTTAGGGCTGAAATCTAACGTGAAAACTATTGCCGCCGCCGCCCTTGCCGCGCTTGGCCTATGGGTTTTATTTGCGATGCGGGGGAGGGCTAATAAATTCTTATTCCGACGCCGAGCGAGAATCGAAGGGGACGAGAGGGCGTCCCTAATATACCGGAAAGCGCTCTCGGTTCTATCGAAAAAGGGGATGAAGAAACCCGATTTTCTGACCCAGAGGGAGTTCGCCCGCGCTGTATCGGACGCCGCAGGGGAGTTCTCGCCGTTCTCTGAGCTTACGGAGCGGTACTTAGATCTCAGATTCCGCCAAGACCCTGCGACACAGGGGGAAATTGACGAACTGAAGTACCTGCTGTCCAGTATCTCGAGCGGCACTAAAAAAACCAGCATCCGGTAATTTTTGTGGCATTTCCATTGAAGGATTGGGATTATGGCTTCCTAATTATCCCCAACCCACCTTGCCCCTTAGCCCGCCATCGGAGCTAGGAACAGGAACGATATAACCATAAAAATTATAAACCCTATTACCGAGACCAGAATCGCCCGGCCCGTCTCGCAGTCAAGAGCCTGCCTCACCGCAACTATGAACGCCACCAGTACCCAAATTGACACCGCGAACCTAGCGAGCCCCCCGATAACCGGCACGATTCCGACTATGCTCAAAATATTGGGGGCGAAGGCGAATCCCAAACACCGCAGAAGCTCCCCCATGTCGGATGTGTGCTTGAGTGCCTTCACTCCGATGAGAAATATAATGAGACTCCACAAAACCCATCCGACGATTCCCGAAACAACTCCCGTAACGAGTCCCTTTGTTCCAAGCGCGCCGATGCTCCCGATGCCACTGCATATACTGCCTAGAACGACTACCATAAGGGCCTGCTTTGTGGCGCTCTCGTCCCTCTCGACCTCCTCGTAGAGTGAAACGTCGAGTTTTGCCGCTCTTATCATCTTATCTATCAAGCTCATGACCTGCCGCCTCCTTGAAGTTTTGGGGTTTTCCCTAATATATAAGCCAGTATTTAATCGAATCTAAACCTATTTTATCAGATGGCGCTTGAATTATCACCTCCCCGCTAATAATATTTTCCCTAGCGGCTTATGAACCCCCCCATCAGGAGCGGACTTGCTCTCTCACTTGTATTTGGGTAACATCCACAACGTTGGGCGCGAAGCGGGTTTGATACCCGCTTTTTTATTTGCTTTTTTGGGGAGCGATAATATGGAAATGGATTCCGTTGACCATAAAGTGCTGGACGCCGTCGCCAAGGTTCTTGACCCCCTTTTGATGGGAGAGGGCTTTGAGCTTGTGCATATCGAGTACAGGGGCGAGGGACGGGGCAAGGTGCTTAGAATCTTCATGGACAAAGCGGGCGGAATCACAATAGACGACTGCGCGAAAATAAGCCGCGAGCTTAGCTCCCTGCTGGACGTTCACGATGTTGTCCCCGGTGCTTACACGCTGGAAGTTTCATCGGCGGGGCTAGACAGGCCGCTGTCCAAACCGAGGGATTTCGAGAGATTCGCTGGGAAAAAGGTCAAAATTAAGACTAGGAACCAGATAGGGGCGAGAAAGGTTTTCACTGGAAGGCTAATCGGTTTCATAGACAATACGGTAACCGTAGAGGTGGATAAAGTGAATTATTCAATTCCCTACGGCGAGATTGAAAAAGCCAATCTGGAGTTGGATTTTTAGTTAGGAGGGATGAAAATGGGCAATTCCGAACTGAGCCGAGTGATTGATTCCGTAACGAAGGACAAGGGAATAGATAAAAACACGATTGTAACGGCGATTGAAGACGCAGTTCTATCGGCGGGGCAGAAGCTCTTTCGCATGGACAATAAGAATAAAGAGCTTGAGGTTCACTACAACGAGGACGAGGGCGAGATAGAGCTATTCGAGTTCAAAGTCGTGGTGGATGACATCGCCGACCCGGATATAGAAATCAGCCTTGATGACGCCGCCGCTCTCGACCCGGACGCCGAGGTAGGGGACACCATCGGGGTCAAAATCAGCCCCGATTTCACCAGAATCGCCATCCAAAATGCCAAACAGAAGATACTTCAAAAGCTCAAAGAAGCTGAGGGCAAGCTGATTTCCGAGGAGTTTAAGACTAGAAAAGGCGAGCTTGTAAGCGGCATAGTCAGGCGAATGGAGAGAAAAATCATCATCGTTGACATTGGCAAGACCGAAGCCGTTCTGCCGCCGGAACACCAGCTTCCGCAGGAGTATTATAAGCCTAAAGACAGGATTAGGGCGATACTCGTTGATATTAAAGAGACCAAACGCGGCCCTCAGCTCATTCTCTCCCGCGCGCACTCCGATTTTGTGCGCAGGCTATTTGAATCCGAGGTCCCTGAAATCTCCGATGGGCTCGTGCGCGTTAAGGCTATCTCCAGAGACCCGGGAAGTCGCACGAAAATCGCAGTATCCTCCTCGGACTCCGACGTTGACCCAGTGGGGGCTTGCGTGGGAATGAGAGGCTCTAGGGTGCAGAACATCATTCAGGAACTCAAAGGAGAGAAAATTGACATTGTCCCATGGTCTGCTGACGCCGCGAGGTTTGTCTGCAATTCTCTGTCTCCGGCAAGGGTTAACAAGGTCATAATTGACGACGACGGCAGGGCTATGGAAGTGATAGTGGAAGACGACCAGCTTTCGCTCGCCATAGGCAGAAGGGGGCAAAATGTGAGACTCGCCTCAAAGCTCACAGAATGGAAAATCGACATCAAGACCGAATCCCAGGTCAAGCGCGAACAGCACGAAGTCGTCCAGCTCCTCATGACCCTCCCCAGCATCGGCGAGGTTACGGCAAACGTCCTATACGGCGAGGGGTTTCATTCCCTCGAAGATGTGGCATTTGCCGACCCCGACGGTTTAGCCCGAAGCGCCGCCCTCAGAAAAGAGGACGTCAGTAAGATTCAGACTGCGGCGAGGATTTCCCTTAAAGATAAATTAGACAAAATGTCGCATTCCGAAACTCCGTCGCCTCAGACGGAGGGGGAGTAATTAACTTCAGAGATATATTCAATCTCCGTATTCTCATCACGCGATTTGTCCGCGCGAGGGGCTTTTTTGCCTCTTTGCATAATAAATGAGATTGAGGTAACATAAACCAACTGGGGGAATATTCGCCAGAAGCCATATCGTTTTATTTGAGGTTCTATAAACAATAAAAATGTCAAATAACATAAGAGTCCACGAACTCTCAAGAGAGCTAGGAGTGCAAAATAAAGATGTTATGGACGCCGCGCAGCATCTGGGCATCTCCCTGCGCAGCCACACTAGCGCGATGTCTGACGAGGAGGTGAAGAGGATAAAGGACAAGCTGCGCAAATCGCCGAATCACAAGCACCTGGCGGCGAGCGAAGCCAAAGAGAATAGAGAGGAAATCAAGGTATTCCGCTCGGAAAGCGGCGAAGAGGTAACTGAGCGCAGAAAAGGCGGCAGCGTCGTCATCAGGAGGAAAAAAAAGGTCGAAGAGTCCGAGCCTGAAGCCCTCGCTCCTCAAGAAATTGATGAACCTGCGGCTCAACTGCTCGAACCTCAGGCGCTTACTCAAATAACCGAATCCGCCCCTGAAACAGCGGCTAAGGAGGTCCCCTCGGCGCAGACCTCGCAAAACGACCAGCCTGCTCCGGTAGCCGAAGAGTCCAGAGCGAAGCCCGCAGAGCCCAAAACGCCCGATAAAACCCCGGCTCCCGTAAAAGATGAAGTGAAACAAAAGGCCATTGACGCGGCTGAAGAGGCTAAAAAAGCCAAGAAAAAAGGATACAAAGTTAAACCCGCAAGAGAGGAAATCATAGACGAAGACACGCTCGAAGAACTGCGCCGCGCTTTTAGAACGAAACTGCCGGCTAGAAAGAAAGAATATCTCGTTGACGACAAGAGAAAAAAACCTGCGGATTCCGCCGCTCCATACAGAAAACCATCGGATGAGCCTTACAGAGACTCCTCATACCGCGGCAGTTCCGTCTCAGCCGAACCCGAAAGACAGAACGGTCAGGTAATTCCATTCCCTGCTAAGCCTCAGAGAAAATCCATTAAAATCGGAGAAGCTGTCTCCGTGGGCGAGCTTGCCCATAAAATGGGCGTCAAAGCGGCAGAAGTGATTAAAAAACTCATGTCCCTCGGAGTGATGGCTACGATAAATCAGTCCATAGACACCGAGACCGCCATGATAATTGCCCAGGAGTGGGATTTTGATGTTACCGCTGATGTGTTTGAAGAAAGCGAGCTTCTCCACGAGGTCTCATCCGCCGATGCAGGCGAGTTCCTCCTGCCCAGGTACCCGGTCGTAACCGTCATGGGGCACGTTGACCACGGCAAAACGAGCCTTCTGGACTCTATACGACACACGAATGTGGTCGAGAGAGAGGCGGGGGGCATCACCCAGCACATCGGGGCTTACAGTGTGCCGATAAACGACAGAAAAGTCGTTTTTATTGATACGCCGGGACACGAGGCGTTTACGGCGATGAGGGCGAGAGGGGCGAAGGTTACGGACGTTGTCGTGCTGGTCGTAGCCGCCGACGATGGGGTGATGCCGCAGACGATTGAAGCCCTAAACCACGCCAAAGCCGCCGGCGTGCCGGTAATTGTAGCGGTGAATAAAATTGACAAGCCCGAGGCAAATCCCGAAAGAGTGAAGAGACAGCTCTCCGAAATCGGGCTGATTTCCGAGGAATGGGGAGGAGACACTCTATTTGCCGAGGTCTCGGCTAAGAAGAAAACCGGCATCAAGGAACTGCTTGAACTCATACTCCTTCAAGCCGATATTCTCGAACTCAAGGCAAATCCCGTCAAAAGGGCAAACGGCGTCATCATCGAGGCGCAGCTCGACAAGGGCAGGGGCCCTGTGGCTACTGTCGTCGTATCGGAGGGAACCCTCGGTATTGGGGATTATTTAGTCGCCGGAACAACTTACGGAAAGGTGAGGGCGCTCATTGACGATAAAGGCGCGCGGATGCGCAGCGCAGGTCCATCCGAGCCTGCTCAGATAATGGGACTCTCAGGCGTTCCCGGAGCGGGCGATCATTTCTATGTTGTAAAGGACGAGAAAACCGCCAAAGAGGTCGTAAGCCACAGAGAAGCCAAAGAGAGGCAGAAATTTGCCGCCAACGAGCGCAAGATTTCCCTTGAGGGCTTCTTCGATTCTCTCAAAAAAGGAGAGGTCAAGGAACTGCGCCTAATTATCAAAGCCGATGTCCAAGGCTCGCTTGAGGCGCTGAGAGAGGCAATATCGAAGCTCATAAGCGATAAATGCCGCACTAAAATCGTTCATGCGGGAGTCGGAGCGGTCAACGAAACTGACATCGTCCTTGCGGCTGCCTCAAACGCCGTCGTCGTTGGGTTTAATGTGCGCCCCGATGCAAACGCGCTCGAATTTGCCGAGAAAGAAAACGTATCTCTCGAACTCCACACGATAATCTATGAAGTGGTGGACAGAATCAAAAAAGCCATGGAGGGGTTGCTTGAGCCGGTGATAAAGGAAAAAGTCCTCGGACATGCCGAGGTGAGGGCGACTTTCCGCATCTCAAAAGCCGGCGTCATAGCGGGGTGCTTCGTTAAGGATGGGAAAATACAGCGTAGCAACAGCATCCGCGTCGTGAGGGATGGGGTTACCACCTTTGAAGGCAAACTCGACTCTCTTAAGCGGTTTAAGGACGACGCAAGGGAGGTTCAGTCGGGCTATGAGTGCGGCGTGGCGATTCAGAATTTCGACGACCTAAAAGTAGGAGACGTGCTTGAATTCTATACTTTTGAAGAAATCAGGCAGGAGCTTTAATCCATAATCCGCTTCATCCATAAACCCGCTTAACTAAATTACCGGATGGTCGTAGGGCTGCTCAAAATAGAAATCTTCATGGACGGCAATATGTCGCTCAAGGAAAAAAGGCGCATAGTAAAGGGCCTTATCCATAGGGTCAGGTCTAAATTCGACAACGTATCTGCCTCCGAGGTGGGGTTTCATGACCTCTGGCAGAGGTCGGCTATTGGAATCTCATTCGTGAGCAACGACAAGCCGATAGTAAACTCCATGCTCGATAGGATTACGGATTTTATAGCTTCTACCGGACTCGTACAGATAGTTGGACGAGACATCGAGATACTTCACTTTAAGCAATGATGAGGCATATTTGGGCATCGGTTTCAAGCGCACGGACAGGGTAGGGGATTTAATTCTAAAAGAAGTTTCCGAGATGATAATACAAGGCGAGATACGAGACCCGCGCGTGAGTTCTGTCGCGCTCACAGGGGTCAAAATGACGGACGACCTCAGCCTAGCCCGCCTGTATTTTACCGTTATAACCGGAGATTTAGAAAAACGCGAGGCCCTTGCCGGGCTTGAGAGAGCCTCAGGCTATATTAAAAGGGAGCTAGGAAAACGGCTTCGGATGAGGCGCATTCCCGAATTGAGATTTGAATTCGACTCCACCCTTGAGGAAGGCTACCGGATAGACGACATTCTAAGAGAGGTCAAAAGTGAGTGATAGTCAGCAGATAATAGCCCTTATCGGGCGGGGAGGGCGGTTTTGTATCGCCTCTCATGAAAACCCCGACGGAGACGCCATAGGCTCGACCCTCGCCTTAGGACTCGCGCTCAGACAACTCGGCAAAGAGGTATTGCTCTACAACAGAGACTCCGTGCCGGATTATTTGCGATTTCTTGCGCAGTCCTCTGAAATTACCAACTCCCTCGCCGGCGCGCCCTTCGATGCCACTTTTATCGTGGATTGCCCTCACGCGGGCAGAGTCGGCGTGGAATTTGAGAGGTTCGTAAAATCTGGAGTCGGCGGCGCAACCGTGATAATTGACCATCACGAGAGTAGCAGACCCGCGTCCGATTTCCGTATTCTCGATACTGCCGCATCCTCGACTGGGATGCTCATCTACTCCCTCATCAAGACCCTCGGCACCCAAATAACCCCCGACATCGCCGCAAGCCTCTACACTACTATCTCCGGGGACACCGGCTCGTTTAAATATTCAAACACCTACGCCGAGACCTTCCGCGCCGCCGCCGAACTCGTCGAAGCCGGCGCAGACCCTTCGCAAATCTCCGAAGCCGTCTATGAAAATGAACCCCTCTCCCGCCTGAAATTACTGGGACTCGTTCTGCCAACGCTTGAAATCTCATGCGGCGGGCGCGTGAGTTCAATTGTAATAACTCAGGGGATGTTCCGCGAAACAGGCGCGACAAGGGAGGACACCGAGGGGTTTGTGAATTTCCCAAGGTCAATCCGAGGGGTTGAGGTTGCCGCGCTGTTCAGGGAGGAAGAGCCTGGGGAAAATGGGGACAGATGGAAAATCAGCCTCAGGGCTAAGGGGGCGCTCAACGTCGCCGGCATTGCCGAGACCTTCGGCGGAGGGGGGCATAAAAACGCCGCTGGATGCACGATTTCCGGTGGTCTTGCCCATGTGAAATCCGCTGTTTTAAGAGCCGTCGAGGAGGGGATTTCCAAGGAAGTCGCCTGAGAGTATGGACGGAGTGCTGATACTAGACAAGCCCAAGGGGATTACCTCGCAGAGGGCGCTTGCCGTTGTAAAAAGGGTTCTTAAAACAAAGAAAGCCGGCTACACCGGCACCCTTGACCCATTCGCTACGGGAACGCTTCCCATGTGTCTTGGAGAGGCGACAAAAATAATCCCCTTTATGGACGAGGAGTTTAAGAGCTACGAGGCGCATCTCCTTCTGGGCGTTCGCACCGATACTCTAGACATTACGGGAAAAGTTCTCTCGAGCGCCGAAGCGGGGGGCGTGAGCGAAGATGCCTTGCTCGGGGCGTTCTGTAAATTCACCGGCGATATTTGGCAGATTCCCCCGATGTTCTCGGCGCTCAAAGTAGGGGGCGAGAGGCTCTACGCTATGGCGAGGCGCGGGGAGGAGATAGAGCGCAAGCCGCGCCCGGTTACAATCGCAGAGCTTCGACTACTCGAATTCAGCCCTCCAACGGTGAAATTCTCCGTAACTTGCTCGCGTGGGACTTATGTGAGGTCTCTGGGGGCGGATATTGGCGATGAGCTTGGGTGCGGGGGGTGCCTGGCAGAGCTGCGCAGAACCCGAAGCGGGGCGTATTCGCTCGAGCAGGCGGTTTCCATTGAAAATGTGGAAAACGGCGGGGCGCGTCTGATGTCAATTTCGGAGGCTCTAGCAAACCTCCGGCAGGTAACGCTTGCTCGCGGCGCGGAGGCTGAGGTGAGATTGGGCAAGCAGATTATTAAATCCTATCTTGCCGCAGATAGTCCAGCGCAGTTCCTCTCTGGAGAGAGGCTCAGGGTTTGCGATGGGGGCGGGGCGTTGATTGCAGTTGCCGAGGCGACTTTGGGGTCATCGGAAGCCCTGGCTGGGAGCGAAGAGGCGTTGCTGAAACTGCTTCGAGTGTTTTATTAAAACTGATGCGATATTGGATTGGTGAAAAAATATTGCCCATTTGAGTTGCTAAAACAAATTATAAGTTCATAATAAACCAGATATACAAGGAGGATTAGATTTATGCCGCTTGAAAAAGAAGAAAAATCGCAAATTATTGCCGACCACAGAATTCACGACAATGACGTCGGCTCGCCTCAGGTGCAAATAGCCGTACTCACTCACCGCATCGAGGAACTATCGAAGCACATTCGCACCTCGCCCAACGACTTAAGCTCCAAAAGAGGGCTACTCGCGCTCATTTCCAAACGCAGAACGCTTCTGGGCTACTTCAGAGGCGAAGAGCCAGAGAAATATGCCGATTTGCTTAAGAAGCTCGGACTCAGAAAGTAACAAATTTCTAGGAGGTATTACGTATTGACTAATGGACAAAAGACAGTAAGCGCCAATCTGTTCGGGCGCGACTTCGAGCTTGAATCGGGCAGACTGGCAAAACAGGCAAGCGGCGCCGCCCTCGCCCGCATTGGAGGCACTGTGGTGCTTGCCACGGTTGTGGCGGAACGGGAAAAAGCGCCGGGAGAGGATTTCCTCCCGCTTACGGTGAATTATCAGGAAAAGGCTTATGCCGCAGGGCGAATCCCCGGCGGTTATTTTAAGAGAGAGGGCAGGCCTACCGAGAAGGAAATCTTAACCTCAAGGCTCATTGACCGCCCCATTAGACCGCTCTTTCCGAAGGACTTTACCTATTCCACGCAAGTTCTCGTTACGGTGCTGTCTGCCGATCAGGACAACGACCCCGACGTGCTTGCGGTAACCGCCGCCTCAGCCGCCCTCATGGCCTCAGATATTCCCTTCGATGGGCCCGCAAGCGCAGTCCGGGTGGGTCGCATAAACGGGCAGTTCGTCTGCAATCCCACGAAAACGGATATTGAGTCGAGCGATATGGATTTAATAGTCGCCGGCACTAGGGACGCAATTGTAATGGTCGAGGGAGAACTCAGCGAAGTCCGCGAGGATGCAGTGGTCGAAGCGCTTTTGTTCGGGCATGAGTGCATTCAGGAGTTTATTAAACAGCAAGAGTCGCTCATTGACGGACTGGCAATTGTAAAAAGGGAGCTTGTCCCTCCGGCTGAGAATCCCCAGCTTTGGGAGGCGCTCGTCTTGGCGGCTAAATTCCCGCTTCAGGATGCAATGAGAATCTCGTCGAAAACGGATAGGAGGGAGTCCATTGCCGCGGTGTCTGCCAAAGTCTCGCAGTCTCTAATTTCTGCTTTCCCGGAATCTGAGGAGGAGATTGCAAAGCTGTTTGATAAGCTCAAAAAACAGGTGATGCGCGGTATTGTCGTGAACGAGAAGAGGAGAATTGACGGCAGGGGCTACGGCGATATTCGCCATATCAGCGGCGAAGTAGGGCTTCTGCCCCGCACCCACGGCTCGGCTCTTTTTACGAGGGGCGAGACTCAGGTGATAGCCGTCTCCACGCTTGGGACGAATCACGACGAGCAGAGAATTGACTCCCTTGGAGGAGAGATTACAAAGAGATTCATGCTACACTACAATTTCCCTCCTTTCTCAGTCGGCGAAGTGGGAAACCGCCTCGGACCCGGCAGGAGAGAGATTGGTCATGGACACCTCGCCGAGCGCGCCATCGCTCCGGTGCTTCCGTCCAAGGATATATTCCCCTACACGATACGCATAGTGTCAGACGTGCTGGAATCCAATGGCTCATCTTCAATGGCGACCGTCTGCGGCGGGAGTCTGTCCCTTATGGATGCTGGAGTCCCTATCAGCGCGCCAGTGGGGGGAGTCGCCATGGGGCTAATAAAAGAAGGCGATAAGTTCGTGATACTGTCCGATATTTTGGGCGATGAAGACCAGCTTGGCGATATGGATTTCAAGGTCGCAGGCACGGCAAAGGGAGTAACCGCCCTTCAGATGGATATTAAGGTCAAAGGGGTAAACCGCGAGATTCTCGCCGAAGCCCTCGCCAACGCCCATGAGGCGAGGCTCTATGTGCTTGAGAAAATGAGCGAGATACTGCCGGAATCAAGGGCGGAACTCTCCCCTCACGCCCCCGGAATCCTCACCTTGCAGATAAGGCAGGAGAAGATTAAAGACGTTATAGGGCCTGGCGGAAGGGTCATCAAAAAAATCATAGAGGAAACGAAGGTTCAGATTGATATTGACGAAACCGGAAGGGTTAATATCGCATCGCCCGATAAAGAGGCGTGTGAACTTGCGGCGCGGATGATAAAAGAAATCGTCCAAGAGGTCGAGGTCGGCAAGATTTACCTAGGCAGAGTGAAGAGGATTCTCGATTTCGGCGCAATAGTGGAGCTTTTCCAAGGGGCGGACGGGCTTGTGCATATATCAGAGCTTGCCCCTACGCGGGTCAGGCAGGTTACTGATATTCTCCGCGAGGGGGACGAAGTGCTGGTAAAATGCCTCGGCGTCGAGCGGGACGGAAAAGTGAGGCTCAGCAGAAAAGAAGCCCTAAACGAAAATATTGAAGACTACAGACGAAACTAAACATCAGCAGTGGGGGGCGGCTATCGAAATGCCGCTTCCCTAGCTTCCCCATTAAGACCCCGCACACCCAATCTCGGCGATGAAGAAGCCAAAACTGCTCGTTATCGCAGGCCCTACGGCGTCTGGAAAAAGCGCGCTCGCTATGGAACTGGCAGGGCGCATCCCCCAGGCTCAAATCCTCTGCGCGGACTCCCTTCAGGTCTATCGTTATTTCGACATTGGCACGGCGAAGCCTACCGCTGAGGAGCGCTCTCGCGTCCCGCATCATCTGATAGATATAATTAACCCAGACGAGGATTTCAACGCTGGCAGGTACAGTGCTCTCGCCCGCAGAACGGTTGACGCGCTGGGCTCGCAGGGAGCGAAAATTATCGTCTCGGGTGGTACTTATCTCTATGTGCGCGCCCTGATTTCGGGGATTATCGCGGGAATCCCCTCGGATGCCGCCGTGCGCGAGGCTCTGAGGAGTGAGAAATCCACCTATGGAGGGGATTATTTATACCGCAGGCTCGTCTCAATTGACCCCGATGCCGCCTCCAGAATTCATCCAAATGACTACGTGCGAATCGAGCGCGCCCTTGAGGTGCATATCATTACAGGGAATCGAATTTCGCAGCTTCAGGCATCGCACGGCTTCGGCGACCGGGATTTTGAATCGCTCAAAATCGGGATATTTCACGAACGCGAGCGGCGCAGAGAGATAATTGACCGGCGTGTGGAGTGGATGATGCAGTCGGGATTTCTCGCCGAAGTCGAAGGGCTGAGGGCTAGGGGATTTGCCACAGAGTTAAAACCAATGCAGTCTATCGGCTATAGACAGCTCAATCGCTACATTGACGGCGAAATTACACTTGAGGGGGCGGTTGAGGGGATAAAAGTCGAGACCAAGCGTTTCGCCAAGCGGCAGACGACGTGGCTGAGGGCGGAGGGAGACATCAAGTGGCGTCGAGCGCCGGAGGATTTACCGCTGATATTCGACGAGGCGCGCGCGTTTTTCGATGGATGAACTAATTTTGGGGCTGGAGCTAAAGACCGGCTACTAAACAATTCCCCTCTGTCCGTGTTCTGGCGATGAGAGCGATTGAATAATATCGGAGGTTAAATCATGATGAAATTCGGAATTACACTCCCGAATTACGGGAAATACGCCGACAAAGACTCACTGCTAACACTCGCGACCGCCGCCGAGCGTCTGGGCTTTGACTCGCTTTGGGTTAGCGACCATATCGTGATTCCCAAATCCCACAAGGGTTTCGGCGACCTGTTCTTTGAGCCGCTGACGACTCTCGCTTTCATCGCCGCATCAACGGTGAAAATCGCCCTCGGCACGAGTGTCATCATTCTCCCCTACAGAAACCCTCTGGTTCTCGCCAAGGAAGTAGCCACGCTCGACGCTCTATCTGGCGGGCGCGTGATATTCGGCGTTGGCGTCGGGTGGATAGAGGACGAATTCAAGGCTCTCGGCGTCCCCTACGCAGACCGCGGGGCGATGTCGGATGAGTATCTGGAGGTTATTAAAACCCTGTGGAGGGAAGATAATCCCAGCTTTAATGGCAGATTCGCCGAATTTCGGGATATTGCCTTTCTCCCGAAGCCGCATCAAGAGCCTCGCCCCCCGATTTTAGTGGGAGGCAACGGGAAGCTCGCGCGAGAGCGGGCGTTTCGCGTCGGCGATGGCTGGCATCCGGTAGGGCTCGTGGCGGGGGAGATAGCCGAGGGGATGCGGCATCTCGCGGGTCTCGGCGCGCCTTCCGATTTTACGATAATCCTCAGAAAAAACCTGCAAATCCTCTCCGGGCGGGCGAAGTCGGATGTAGTCGACCCAAGAGAGCCTCTGCGCTCCACGGCTGAGGGCGTAGTAGCGGCACTGCGCGAGTACGAGCGAGCGGGCGTGAGTCATCTTATCTTCCAGATTCTCGGCGGCGCTTTTGAAGCCATAATTGAGACAATGGAGGTTTTCTCAAGCGAGGTAAAGACGCGGCTATGAAATTGCGGCCTGAATGAAGCGGGGATTGAAAAAATCTGCCGCGCGCCGCGGGGAATATCCGCAGGGGCAGGAGAGCGCTACAGGGAGGCAAAACCCCTCGATGGGCGAGGGGGCTTTAAAGCTCCGTGTTTGACTTGAGCCTGAATTCTCGGTAAATATTGAGAAAACTACCAATATAGAGGGGCTTAATGGCGGAAGAGTATAATTATTTAGTCAACGGCGTGTGGGTTGAGACAGAGAAAAAAAGAGAAATCAAAAACCCCTATGACGATACCCTCGCAGGAATTGTGAGCGTTCCCGATGCCGAGTCTGCCGAGGGGGCATTGAGAGGAGCAGAGCGCGCATTCTCCCAATTTAAATCCGCGCCAAGCTACGAGCGAAGGGACATACTGCGCAGAATTGCCGCCGCCATTGCATCCCGCAGGGAGGAATTCGCAAGGACTCTGGTTCTTGAATCGGGCAAGCCCCTTAAGACGGCAAGAGCCGAGGTTGACCGCGCCGTGATGACATTTACCGTCGGGGCTGAAGAGGCGGCAAGGTTCAGAGGCGGCGAAATCCTCCCACTCGATATAATTCCCGGAAGCGAGGAGAGGTTCGGACTCGCCCGCAGGTTTCCCCTTGGCGTTGTCGTAGGAATATCGCCGTTTAATTTCCCGCTCAATCTCGTAGCCCATAAGCTCGCTCCGGCTATCGCCTCTGGCAACGCTATGATACTAAAGCCCGCGTCGCAGACCCCCATGTCGGCTCTCAAACTGGGCGAGGTGGCAATGGACGCCGGGCTCCCTCCGGGGGTGTTTAATATCCTTCCCCTTGCCGGCTCGGACGTAGAGCCTGTGATTCGAGACGGGCGCGTGAAGAAAATCTCATTCACCGGAAGCGATGAAATAGGCTGGGAGCTGATGCGTAAATTCCCCAAGAAAAAGGTTACGCTTGAGCTCGGAGGCAACGCCGCAGTGGTAATTGACCATGACCCGCCCGATATGGATTTTGCCGCCGCGAGGTGCGCTTGGGGGGCGTTTTATCAGGCTGGGCAGAGTTGCATCTCGGTGCAGAGGATATTCGTGCATGATAGGGCGTGGGATGAGTTTTTGGATAAATTCATCTCGGCGGCGAAGGCTATGAAGCTCGCAGACCCGATGCTAGAGGATACGGACATTGGCCCGGTGATAGACGACGCCTCAGCCGAGCGAATCATGCGCTGGATAGACGAGGCCCTCGGCGCTGGGGCGTCGCTCCTTTGTGGCGGAGGGAGACGGGGGCGGCTTATCGAGCCGACAGCCCTTACGGGAGCGCCTCCAGAATGCTCCGTTGTTTCCAGAGAGGTATTTGGGCCCGTCGCGGTCATAGAGCGTTTCAGGGATTTCGGGGACGCGCTCTCGAAGGTAAACGATTCTCGCTACGGGCTTCAGGCTGGGGTGTTTACGAAGAATATGAAGCGCGCATTTTTGGCTTACGAGGCGATAAACGTCGGAGGAGTCGTCGTGAACGACTGCCCAAGCTACAGAGTAGAGAATATGCCCTACGGAGGCGTGAAGGATTCGGGCGTGGGTAGGGAGGGCGTCAGATACGCTATCGAGGCGATGACCGAACTCAAACTTATGGTTGTGAACCTCAGGGATTATAAGTAGGATTTATCAAGCGTATCGCCCCCTGGGCAGGTCTTATTAGGATTATCTCCCGCCGGAATTGACGTTTAGCGGCTCTCATGGGTGCATTTCTTGGCGCAAGCGGTTTATAGCCATAACGGGAGGCAGTGATGGAATCAGATGAAATCTCGCAGGCGAAGAAATCTTGGCGGGAAGGGTATGAGAAAATCCCTGAGAGAGACGCGGATTTTACAACCGTCTCAGGGATGGACGTTCCCGCTCTCGCATCGCCTGACGATGCCCCCGGATTTGATTATCTCAGGGATTCGGGATTTCCCGGCTCATATCCGTTCACGCGAGGCATTTACGGCTCGATGTACCGGGGTAGGCTCTGGACAATGCGCCAGTTCGCAGGATTCGGCTCGCCGGAGGACACTAACAGGCGCTTCAAATTCCTATTGGAACAGGGGCAGACCGGACTCAGCACGGCTTTTGATATGCCCACTCTCATGGGCTACGACTGCGACCATCCCAAATCGCGGGGCGAAGTAGGCAAAGAGGGGGTTTCGGTCTCCTCCCTTGCCGATATAGAAATCCTATTTGACGGCATCCTCCTCGACCAGGTTACGACCTCGATGACCGTGAACTGCTCGGCGAGCATCGTGCTTGCAATGTATTTCGTCCTTGCCGAGAAGCAGGGAATCCCACTTCAAAAAATAGGCGGCACGATTCAAAACGATATGCTTAAAGAGTTCATCGCTCAGCGCGAGTGGATTTGCCCTCCGAGGCCGTCGGTGAAAATCGTCGTGGATATGATTGAATTCTGCGCAGCGCACGCCCCGAAGTGGTATCCGGTGTCAATTTCTGGCTATCACATACGCGAAGCCGGCTCGACGGCGGTGCAGGAGCTTGCTTTCACACTCGCCGACGGTATTGGATATGTCGAGGAGGCTATTGAAAGGGGGCTGAAGGTGGACGATTTCGCCCCGCAATTGTCGTTTTTCTTCAATGTTCATAACGATTTTCTGGAGGAGGTGGCGAAACTCCGCGCCGCGAGACGTATGTGGGCAAAGATTATGCGGGAGCGTTTCGGGGCGAAAAACCCGAAATCCTGGCTTCTTAAAACCCACACGCAGACAGCAGGGGCGAGCCTCACCGCGCAGCAACCCATAAATAACGTAGTCCGCGTCGCCATTCAAGCCCTTGCCGCTGTTCTCGGAGGCACTCAATCCCTCCATACAAATTCAATGGACGAGACGCTTGCCCTCCCTACCGAAGAGGCCGTTATGGTCGCGCTTCGGACCCAGCAGATCATCGCCGAAGAGAGCGGAGTCGTAAACTCTATTGACCCGCTTGGGGGAAGCTATGTTATTGAAGCCCTAACAAACCGCATTGAAAAGGAAGCCTTCGAGTACATAGAGCGGATTGATAAGATGGGGGGGGTCATCAGGGCGATAGACACGGGATTCCCGCAGAAAGAAATTGCCGATGCCGCCTACAGGTATCAAAAGGAACTCGATGCCGGCTCAAAAACTATTGTAGGCGTGAACAAATACGTATCAGATGAGCAGAGGCGTTTCCCGATACTCAAAATCGGCGAAGAGGTCGCGCGCAAGCAGATAGATAGGCTTACGGAGGTTAAATCGAGACGCGATAACGCCTCAGTGAATAATCTCCTCGGCGAAATCCGAACCGCCGCAAATAGGGGTGAGAACCTCATGCCGCCAATAATTGACGCCGTGAGAGAATATGCCACGCTGGGCGAGATATGCGATATTTTCCGCGAGGTCTATGGGGTCTATCGAGACCCGGGATATTTTTAGCCCTGCGCCACAAACCCCCTGCCTGTCATCCCGCTCTTTCGCATCCTCTCGAATCCCGAGTGGCTCTGCCCAAGGACGCGAATTTATGTAATTTGTAGTCTCGGGCATGATTTTGTATCCCCCGCGGCAGAAACTCGTATCTACACAAACGCTCCGAATTATGTATTATCTCTGTCCAGAAGAAACAATCGGGGTAAAACGAACAATGACGACGGACGAGAGAAGAGTGAGAATTTTAATAGGCAAAGCCGGACTCGATGGCCATGACAGGGGGGCGAAAATCGTAGCCCGCGCGCTCCGGGATGCAGGCTTCGAGGTCATCTACACGGGGCTTCACAACACCCCTGAGGTCATAGTTGAGACTGCAATCCAAGAAGACGTTGACGGCTTGGGTCTCAGCATCCTCTCAGGAGCGCACAACTACCTTTTCCCAGAAGTGGTAAAACTCCTGAGGGAGAGGGAGGCGGACGACATAGTTGTTTTTGGCGGCGGAATTATCCCGAAAGAGGACATTGCCGGGCTTCACGAGGGGGGCGTAAAGGCGATATTTGAGCCCGGAACATCCACAGGGGAGATTATAGTATGGGTGCGGGAGAACATCAAGCCGAGGAATCCGTAGAAGTGTTTGGGATATAAATTTAGCTAAACGGGGCGCTGGTAATCGAAAATTGTGGCAGTCCCAATAAAATACGGTTTGAACTCATGAAATGTATCCTCTGCGAGCAAAGAAAGGCTAAAAGGCGCTGCCCGGCAAAACGCGGCGATATATGCCCGCTCTGTTGCGGCGAGAAACGCGGGATTGAAATAATCTGCCCGCAGGACTGCGAGTATTTTATCGAGGGGCAAAAGAACCATCAGCAAAAAGTTACGGTAAAGAGGCTCATCCGCGAAGGCTCGCAGACCTATATCCGCCGCGCCGAGCTTTACTCCAAAAACCCCGAACTATACGCCAAGATGGAAATCATCTTCGCCCGAGCGTTCCGCAAAGACCCGAAGCTCACAAATAATGAAACCGCCCGCGCCCTTGAGCTTGCCATTAAGACCCTCGGCGCCGAGAAAAAGGGGCTCATCTACAACTACAGAGATGAAAATAGGGTCGTGGACGAACTCGCCGGGAGAGCGCTTGCCCTCGTGAGAGAGTATAGAGACTCTCCCGAGCTTCGGCAAAAGCGCATCACCCTCGACTACGCCCGCGACGTTCTCGCCGATTTCTTTAGCGAAATTAAATTCTATATCGAAACCGAGGCGAACCCGCGAAGCTACCTCATCCACGTCGCAAGGTATCATCCTGAAGCGGCGCAGGATACGCCCAAGGGCGGCGGCCCGCTCATATTCACCCCTTAGCGAGATGTCAAACGCCCCTACGGACAGATTCTCAAGCCGCGCTCCTTACTACGATAAGTACCGCCCCGGTTATCCCCCCAAAATTCTCGATATACTCGCCGGGGAATGCAATCTCTTAGCATCGTCTGTGATTGCCGATGTGGGCTCTGGCACTGGGATTCTCTCGAGGCTGCTGCTTGGCAACGGGAACGCCGTTTTCGGGGTCGAGCCTAATGCCCGGATGAGGCTCGTCGCGGAGGAATCCCTGAGGGGCTATCCGAAGTTCACAAGCGTGGCTGGGTCGGCTGAGTCGTCCTGCCTCAGCGCGGATTTGGCGGATTTCATCGTCGTGGGGCAGGCGTTTCACTGGTTCGATGTTGACGGCGCAAGGCGAGAGTTTGCTAGAATTCTAAAGCGCGGAGGGTTCGTGATGCTCGTCTGGAACGACAGAAGGGCTACCTCAACCCCCTTCCTTCAGGCTTATGAGGATTTGCTCCTGCGATTCGCAACGGACTATCAAAAGGTCAACTCCGCCAATTTCAGCATAGAAACAATCGCAAGATTTTTCGGCGGGAGCGGATTTAAATCGAAGCGGCTCGATAATTTCCAGCAATTCGACTATGAAGGGCTTGCCGGACGGCTACTTTCAATGTCCTTCGCGCCCCTTGAGGGGGAAAATCACGCGCAGATGATGGAGGAACTTCGGCGGATATTCCTAGAGCATCAGGAAAATGGTAGAGTTACGTTTGAATACGACACGAGGATTTATTATGGCCGCATCGTTGAGTAAATAAACTATCAAAGGGGAAAATTCAGATGGCGATTTCGGTTCAGGAACTCACAAAGCTCGTCAACGAAAGCGACAGAGCGAAAAAGGCGCTCGATTTCCTTCTCGACTACGTTGACCTCGTCAAGGGCAGTCAGGAGAATCTGCCGTTTGACACCCAGCCGGCAAGGGATGGCATCGGCAGCCGCGCCGATGAGATTGACACGTTCATCGCTCAAATTAAATCAGACCTCAACTCCATGCTCGATAACTATCCCGTTGACGAGGAAGAGGTCGCCGCCGCCGCAAAGAAATTTATGCTCCTCGAGAGCGGGGGTCCTCAAGCCGAGAACTGGATTAAATCCCAGCAGAGGCGTTTCCCCCCGGGCTCCTATTGGTGGAGATACTGGGAGGCAATAGCCGATATTGTGCTGAAGAAGGCATAGCCCCCGCCTTTAGCCGCGCAATTACCTAGAATACCCCGATAACTTCATCTGCGAATCTCTCAAGCGCATCAAACATCTCCTCGTCGCTGTCCGAGATGATGTCAACCGCAATGTGCGAGACTCCTATCTGCTCGTATTCCCAAATCCACTGTCTTATCTCCTCGCGCGCGCCGAATAGGGCGAAAGGGGCGCCGTCGCTTCTGGATTTGTTTCCCCTGCCCTCGATGATAGATAGCCTGTTGCGGACGGAAAATGTAATTTGCGACGGGTCTCGCCCGGCTTGCTCGGCGATGGATTTTAGGAGTTTTATGCGTTTATCCAAATTTTCGGGGCTTATCCAAATCGGCTGCCAACCGTCTGCGGCGACGGCGGCGCGCCTAATGGCTCTGTCGCTATTTCCGCCTATCCAAAGGGGCGGGCGGGGCTTCTGCGCTGGCTTCGGGTAGAATTTAATTTCTGAGAAGCTGAAAAATTCCCCCCTGAATTGAGGCTCGTCCTCCTCCCAAAGGGTCTTCACAATTTCGATATATTCATCCGTGAGCCGCCCCCTCTGCTCGAACGGGATTCCTAGAGCGTCGAATTCCTCCTTGAGCCAGCCGGCGGCAACCCCGCAGATAACTCGCCCTTTCGACAACACATCGAGCGTGGCAACGGATTTGGCAACGGTAACGGGATTGCGGTAGGGCAGAATTATAACGCTCGTGCCGATTTTTATCCGCCTCGTTTCCGAAGCAATTGCCGCGAGCAGGACGAAGGGGTCATAAAAAACCTCGCTGAATCTGCCCGCAAGCTCGTCGGGTATGACCACGTGGTCGCTTGCCCAAACGGCGCCGTAGCCCAGATGCTCGGCTTTTTTTGCAAGCTCAACTACGCGCTCGAACTCGACGGGTCTTTGAATGGGCAGGCTCACTCCGAATTTCAATTTACGCTCCCCCGTGTGGACTAATTTCATCTTAGATTAGCGGTTTTGCCCATTTTCTCCAAATCGGCTTGCGATGCGCGGGATTTGCGCCTGTGGCGGATTTGCGGCGGCGGCTTTTCGAGACTTGCATCACTGCATCCCTCGGCAAATTAGGCGATTCATTGCGGCGGCAAAATCCGCAGAATTCGATGAAAATATCAATGGCTATTGATTGTTTCTGAGTAATTTGGATATAATTTCAGAATGCTAACCTACAGACAAGGTATGAACGGAGTTCTCAAGTACATTTACACCAAAGCCACGGGGCGTCCCAAGCTCGTGAATCTCGAAGTTACGAAGCTGTGCAACGCCAAGTGTGATTTCTGCGATTACTGGCAGACGAAGCACGAGGTGAGGCTTGCGGATTACTCCCCTGTTATCCGGCAGATTAACCCGCTTGTGGTCGTTATCACGGGCGGCGAGCCGATGCTGAGGAAAGACCTGTGCGATATAGTTCGGCAGGTAAAAAGCGCGTCAATTTTTATATTCGGCTCAATGGTTACAAAAGGCGACCTGCTCACGGTTGATAAAGCGAGGGAGCTTTTCAACGCCGGTCTCGACCAAATCGCCATATCGCTGGATTTCCCCGGCAGCAGGCACGACGAGTACCGAGGAATCCCCGGTCTATGGGACTACCTCTCAAATCTCATTCCCACGCTGGCTAAGGAATTTAAAAAGAGCATTATTGTCAACACCATCATCATGGAAGACAACCTCGACCAAATCGTGCCGATAGCAGAAAAGGCGCGCGAATGGGGAATCGGCGTGTCGTTTAGCTCGTATTCGGTCATGAAAACCAACAACACCGCGCATTTCATCAAGCAAAGAGAGCTTGAACGGGTGCGAGATGTCGTTGGGAAATTAATCGAGCTTCGGCGCAAGTGGAAGGGAACTATCGTCTCCACGGAGCAGTATCTGCGGGAAATCCCCAATTATTTCGAGAAGGGCGATGGCCCAGAATGCCTAGCCGGAATCAACATGGTGCAGGTAACCCCAAGCGGACACATTAAGCGATGCTCCGAGATGCCCGTCGTCGCCGACTACAAGGAATATCACCCGAAGATGTTTGATAAAACCCAATGCACGTCGTGCTGGTATAGTTGCCGCGGAGAGACCCAGACTATGATTGACTTCAAGCGCGGGCTTGAGTACATCGGGATTTGGGTATAGCCACGGAGAATAGCTATAATTTCCCTGTGTTAAATTAGAGCGCGGCTGAGCTTCTAAGTCTGCTTAGCCCTTAGCCCGCCAAGTTGTCCCCTTTGGGGTGTCATCGAGCAGTATTCCCTTTTCGCTGAGGTAATCCCTGATGTCATCTGAGCGTTTCCAATCCCTCTCGCGTCTTGCCGAGGCGCGCTCTTCAATTAACCCCGCGATTTCCTCCTCGCTTAGCAGGAGCGGGGATTTGCTGGATTTCCCTTTGGTTAAATATCTCTCCGGCGCAAGCTCCAAGATTCCTAAAACCCGCCCAAGGGTTTTCATCTCGGCAATGGAGCTCTCAAGCGTCGCCGTCCACCCATTGGCGTCTAGGGAGCGGTTGACGGCTCTGGTGAAATCGAAAAGGCTCCCTAGGGCGTCGGCAGTGTTGAAGTCGTCCCTCATGGCATCCTTCCAGCGCGCGGCGAACCGCTGAAGAGACTGCGCAAGCTCGCCGTCTCCTCTCGTGGTGGAGCACTCCTTTAGGTCTTGGGCGCGTTTTAGGGCGATATAGAGCCTCTCAAGGGCGGATTCGTTCTCGTCCATTACGCTCTCGGAGAAGTCCGCCGGATTTTGATACTGATGCGAGAGGAAAAAGAGCCTTATCGCCTCCCTGCTCCAGCGTCCGAGCGCGTCTCTTGCGTTGATGATGTTGCCGATGGATTTCGACATTTTAGAGCGGTTTATCTCGATAAGCCCGTTGTGAACCCACTGTTTTACGAATCCCTCGCCCGCCGCCGCTTCGGACTGCGCAATTTCGTTCTCGTGGTGAGGGAAGATTAAGTCCTTTCCCCCGCCGTGGATTTCAAAGCCGTGTCCGAGGTATTTCGCGCTCATCGCCGAGCATTCGATGTGCCAGCCGGGGCGTCCCCGTCCCCAAGGGCTATCCCACGAAGGCTCACCGGGCTTCGCGCTCTTCCAGAGGGCAAAATCAAGCGGGTCGGATTTGCGCTCATTTATGTCAATACGCACTCCGGCGAGCATATCGTCGGGGGTTCTGCCCGATAGCCTCCCGTAGCCACTGAATTTCTGTATCGAGAAGAAAACATCCCCCCCCGAATGATAGGCAAACCCCTTGTCAATTATCGTCCGAATTAGGTCAATGATTTCCGGTATGTGTTCGGTAACTTTTGGCTGATAGGTCGGCGACTCCACTCCCAAAGCCGCCATGTCAGCGATATACTCATCGGTGTAGAAGCGCGATACTTCCTCTGCGGGGATCCCCTTTTCATTGGCTTTTTGAATAATTTTGTCGTCAACGTCGGTGAAATTTCTCGCGTAAACCACCTCGATTCCCGACAGCGTGAGGAATCGGCGCATAACATCAAATGTTACGGCGGCTCTCGCGTGTCCGAGGTGCGCTGAGCTATAGACCGTGGGTCCGCAGACGTACATTCTCACCTTCCTGCCTTCAAATAGGGCGAGGTCTTCTTTACTCTGCGTGAGTGTATTGTAGATTTTTATCTTCATGGGACGTATGCGGCAGTTTCGGGTTAGATTAGATCCTCTCCGCCGTCCACTTTAATGACGTTGCCCGTAATCCAGTTGCCGCCCCTCCCCGACAGCGCGACTATCGCCTCGGCTACGTCTTTGGTGGTGGTGAGCCTGCCGCCGGGGTTCACCTTGACGGCGTTCTCGATAATTTGCTCGTTGCCGGGAATTTTGCTCAGCGCCGGCGTAAGCGTAACCCCCGCTTGAATGGAGTTAGCCGTGATGCCGTGAGGGGCGAGTTCCACGGCGAGCTGTCTTATGTGCGATTCCAGAGCCGCTTTTGAAGCTGACACAGGCCCATAGGTTAGCCACACCCTGTGGCCTCCGGCGCTCGTCATGGCGAACACCCTTCCGCCCCTGCCCAGTAGCTTTCTATGCACGGCCTCTTGAGTCCAATAGACGAGGCTATGAGCCATAACATCGAGGGTCATGTTCATGTTCGTATCCGTAACCATTTCCTTCACGGACGCGCCGATGTAGGGCTTTAAAGTGCCAAATGCAAGCGAGTGAACTAGAACCCTCAGCTTTCCCTCCCCTCCTATCATCGTCTCGATTTGATCGAGAACCTCTCTGCGCTTTCCAGAGTCAGAGGCGTTGACGTTGAAAAACAGAGCGTCCCTGCCCTTGGATTTTATCTCCCCAACTACGCGCTCGACGCTTGGCATTGTGGATTTCCTGTCGAGATGCACGCCAAATATGTTCATTCCAGCTTCGGCAAGCTCAATGGCAATTGCCTCTCCAAAACCGCTTGACGCGCCGAGTATTAAAGCCCACGAGTCTTTAAAGTGATTATCACAGCTCAATGTGTGTCTCCTCTGTGCTACGATTTATATCTCATAAAAAGCGAAATGGTAGAGATTCTACGCACTTTCGGATGAATTGCAAGGAATCCTCTCGCCATCTGCGCCGAGGGTTTCGGCATCTGTGCGCCGCCCCATCGCGCAGTGAGCCCTCCGCTTATCCCCCAGGGGAATTGCTGTGGTAAAATGTAAATCCTAATTCTGAGCCGCATTGCACAATTGGGCTGGAGCTTTCTGCGCCAAGGGGGTATTCGCAATATGACGATAAACGCCATGCCGCTTGTAGTCGGCGCGCTATGCGTAATGGTTATTTTCTACAGGTTTTATCATGGATTTATCGCCGCAAAAGTAGCCGCTCTCGACGACTCGAGAAAAACCCCCGCTCACACGCACTATGACGGGCAAAACTACTATCCCACGAATAAGTGGGTGCTGTTTGGGCATCATTTCGCCGCCATCACCGGCGCGGGCCCCCTCATAGGCCCGGTGCTTGCGGCGCAGTTCGGGGTGCTTCCGGGGTATCTGTGGATTCTCATAGGGGTCGTCTTAGCCGGAGCGGTTCACGATTTTATAATATTCGTCGCCTCCGTCAGGCACGGGGGGAAATCCCTTGCTGAAATTGCGAGAACCCAAATTAGCCCCCTTTCAGGCATCGTGGCTTCAATTGCGATACTATTTATATTGGTTGCCGCCCTTGCCGGGCTTGGGCTTGCCGTGGTCAACGCCCTTGCTGAAAGCTCTTGGGGAGTGTTCACAATAGGATGCACTATACCCATCGCGCTGTTTATGGGCTTTTATATGTACCGCTTCAGAAGAGGACGCATCGCCGAGGGAACTATAATAGGGGTGATACTGCTCATATTCGCCGTCTATTTCGGCAAAGATGTAGCGGCGTCATCCTTTGCCCCGTATTTCACGCTTCCCAAGGCGAAAATCACGCTCTTCATCCTCATATACGGCTTTGTGGCGTCCATTCTGCCCGTGTGGATGCTCCTTTGCCCGCGGGATTACCTAAGCGCGTTCATGAAAATAGGCACCATCTCGTTTCTCGCCGTAGGGATTGTCATCGTACAGCCGGAGCTAAAAATGCCGCTCCTGACGGAGTTCATTCACGGAGGGGGGCCCATAATTCCGGGGTCGCTTTTTCCGTTCACATTTATAACGATTGCCTGCGGGGCTATCTCAGGCTTTCACGCCCTCGTGGCTTCGGGAACGTCGCCTAAAATGGTCTCGAAAGAGTCCGACATCCGCTCCATCGGCTTTACAGCCATGCTGATTGAGGGCTTCATCGCCATACTCGCCCTCATTGCGGCCTCGGCGCTTGCTCCGGGGGATTATTTCGCTATAAACGTCCCCCCATCGGTGTTTGAAACCCTTGGACTCGCCACGGTGAATCTCGCGGAGCTTTCGGCTCAGGTCGGAGAGGATTTGGCAGGGCGCACGGGAGGGGCGGTGTCGCTCGCCGTGGGGATGGCGCAGATTTTCACCTCGATTCCGGGGATGAGCCACCTTATGGACTACTGGTATCACTTCGCCATAATGTTCGAGGCCCTCTTCATACTGACCACAATTGACACGGGAACGCGCGTAGCGAGGTTTATGATTCAGGAATTTGGCGGGAAACTCTATAAACCGTTCGAGAGGGTTGACCACCTGCCCTCAGCCATTATTGCGACGTCCATCATCACCTGCGGCTGGGGATATTTCGTATTTACGGGGAGTATCAGCTCGATTTGGCCCATGTTCGGCACGGCTAATCAGCTTCTCGCGGGGATTGCGCTTTGCGTCGGCACTACTTTTATCATCAACATGGGTAAAGCCCGCTACGCTTGGGTTACGCTCGCGCCGATGGTGTTCGTAATGACGACGACGCTCACCGCCGCTTGGTTGAAT
Organism: Deltaproteobacteria bacterium; assembly: GCA_052390235.1. Taxonomy (GTDB): domain Bacteria; phylum Desulfobacterota_D; class UBA1144; order Nemesobacterales; family CSP1-2; genus JBQTHB01. The sequence continues at coordinate 203,729 of JBQTHB010000002.1, forward strand.
ATTGTCAACAATTTCCTGCCGATGACGAAAAAAGAGGGGTTTGCCGTTCAGGGCTACGTCAACACGGCGCTTACGGGGATAATTATGATTTGCGCGCTGATAATTCTCGTTGACTCGGCGAGGGCTTGGCGCAGGGTTCTGTTAGGCGGCGCGGCAACTGCAAAGCGGGAGGAGGCGTGAGATTAGAAAATCCACGGTAATTATCGTTCGGGAGGGCGACGGCGCGGGCGGGTGCGTTTGTTGCTCCGGCGGGATGGGGGAATTCGGCAAAAATGAGAGTTCCTACGCACAGGTCAGAGATATTGCCGAGCGGTGCGCCGCAATTCACCGAGCTATAACCGAGCGGTTCGGCGACGCTGTGGAGATAATCCAAATCGAGCCGAGGGCGTACCTCTACATTCTGCCGAAAGTGCTATTTGAGATTCTCAGATTTAACCGCTCGCTTAGCGCCGTCGTCAAAGCCGCCTTTCTGTGGTATCCGATTCCCATCGTGATTGTCAACGGCAGGCTCGTCGGGGCGGGACGCCTTCCTACGGCGGATGATGTAATAAGAGAGTTGTGCGGCGGCGGCAACTGAAAAATCGGCGGAACATAGCCAGCGTATTCATAATCTAATGAGTGGACTCGTCTCGTAGGAAATATCAGATTCACTCGGGACTATGAGCCGTAAAAAATGCCGCAGGGAAATTTAATTGAAAAGGGGGAGAATGTGAAAATGAAAAGATTTGTTCTGATTCCGACTCTTGCGCTAGCGCTACTCACGGTTTATGTGCCGGAGGCGTACCCGGCTGATTCCTCATCAATAAACCTGATTGGAGACGCCGCAAAGAGATTCGACATTCCCTCCGACGTTAAAATCGCGCAGAGTTTTTATCTCGATAAGTACGGCATCACTTACGAGCGCTACGGGCAGTACTTCGGCGCAGCCGAGGTTTTGGGGGGAGATATCACCGTGATTCGGGACGGCAATGGCAGCGTCGCATCCGTCTTCGGCTCTCATTTTAGAAACCTCGTCCCTCGCAGCAAATCCCGAATCGCCGAGGCAATAGCCCGCCGTTTTGCCGAGCAGGACGCTCCCGATGCCCAGTCGCGTTTCGTGGATTTATTGATTGACCCCAAATCGGGGAGATTTCTGTTCCGCGTGGAGAGCCGAGGGTTCGCAACACGCTGGTTTCATCTGGTAGACGCCGAAAACGGGCGGCTCGTAAACCGCTGGGACGCGCTGCAGACCGCGCAGGGGACGGGCGTAAAGGGCGACATTAAAGATTTAGACGGGGATAACTCCGACCCGGCTGACGACTTGACGATATTCCACGGCGAGCCGGGACACGGAGCCGCCGCCCCGCACTGGGATATTTTCTCCTCCGACGGCAGGCAGTTAACATTTGATGCCAGAAACGGCAGAACACAGCTTTATTTCGCAACCGACGCCGATAATCTGTGGAATCTCACAGCCGCCGATAGAAAATCTCCCGGGCATCCGGCGCTTATTGACGCCCACTACTATGCAAAAATTACGGATAACTACTTCCTCTCCCGCCACGGTCTCGACTGGATAGCCCACTGCGGATACGCCGCCATGCAGTCCGCAGTCCACTACCGCTCTGGCTACAATAACGCCTTCTGGGATGGCGCATTTCTCGTCTATGGAGACGGCAATGGCATTGCATATAGAGAGTTCAGCGGCGGCATTGATATAGTCGCTCATGAAGCGGCGCACGCTATAACCCAATGCACATCAAGGCTGATTTATCAAAATGAGTCCGGCGCGCTCAACGAGTCGTTCTCGGACATAATGGGGACAAACGTTGAATTCTTCGCCAATGAATCCCTCTCAAGCAACTGCGTGAGGGCTCCCGGGCAGACTGACTGCGCCGATTGGTGGATAGGCGAGGACATCGCTCTCAAAGCCGACGCAAAGCCCGGACACCGCAATATGCAAGACCCTGCCGAAGATGCGAGTCCCAGCCACTGGAGCGAATATAAAATCATCACCTCGGACAACGGAGGGATTCATAAAAATAGCGGTATCCCGAATCACGTCTATTATCTCCTCGTAAACGGCGGCAGAAACGCCGGATGCGCTCGGAAACGCGCCCACTGCGCAGGGGACGGCGCGATAACCGTAACCGGCATCGGCATCGGGGACGCAGAGAGGATCTTTTTCCTAGGCTTTGCCCTACTGCCGAGCAACGCCACATTCTGCAATGCGCGGGCGGCAACCGAGAACGCCGCTGACCTGCTCTTCGGGGCGGCTTCCCAGCAGCGCGCCTCAACAACGGCGGCTTGGGTAGCTTCGGGGCTTACAAATACGGTCTGCGGAGTCTCGCCCTAGGGCGACTGCGCCGAGGAGGGGGAATTTCTAAAGCTCAAGCGCTGAAAAGCTCCCTCTGCCCTTAATTCTCCGGGCCCAACTGGCTAAATCCGCAAGCTCAGCCGGAATCCCAATCCCAATCGCATCGAAAACCGCGACCTTCGGGGTGAAGGCGGCGTCCGCAAGGCTGTAGTCTCCGGCGAGGTAGTCTCTGCCTTCGAGTTCCCGGTTTAATTTGATGAGATAATCCGAGAGTTCACGCCTGCTTTTTTGAATGAGCGCCGCATCGCGCCTGTCCGCCTCGATGAACGTCTCCTGCCAATAGACGTTAAACCACGCCTGATTAAACTGCCCCTCGCAGAAATCTATGAGTATTCTAACCCTAGCCCTGTCGGCGGCGGCGCTTGGCATAAGCGGGGGCGAGGGGTATTTATCCTCCAAATACTCGTTGATGATTGAGGATTCGTAAATTATCTGCCCATCGTCTATGATGGCAGGCACTTTCCCAAGCGGATTTATCTTCAGGAATTCCTCCCGCTTCTGCTCTCCGCGCGTTATGTCAACGATAACTCTATCATAGCGCAGTCCCTTCTCGGCGAGGGCGACTCTCACCTTTCTGCAGTAGGGACACCGCGGGTAGTCGTACATTTTTAGCATTTCCCTTGTCCTCCTTGGAGTGTATGTTACCGGCTTGATTCCGCCAATATATAATTTAGACTCTCTCAAAATTAAAAAGATGGAGAACTGCGAAAATTAATGTCATCTCTTGAGAAAATTCTAAAACGCTCGACTAAAGCCCTTCTAATAGGCATCGGCGGCGGCGGGGATATTGTAGGCACGATTCCAACGGCGGGGCTCTTGGGGATGTTCGGGATTCCGTCAATTCTCGGAGGTCTGCCGTGGGAGAGGTCTGTGCATGACCCTGTGCCGGGACCGAGGACGTTTTCGGAGATTTTAAATGTGCGCGCCCTCAACGATACGGTTTGGCTCGCTCATCGGGACACTATGACCCGAACCGGCGTGAGGTTCGCTGAGAGCGTGATGGCGGAGATTTACGAGACCGAGACCGTGTTAGTGGATATTACAAGAGGCGTGCCAGGCGTGGTGAAGGGGCTAAGGGAGGCTATGAGAGAGTTTGAGGCAGACCTGCTCATTGGGGTTGACGTCGGAGGGGACGCCATAGCGTTCGGTCATGAGAAGGGACTCACAAGCCCGCTTGCCGATGCGGTGATGACGGCGGCGCTCGCCGAATTAGAGGGAGAGATGGCGGCGGTTCTCGGTGTTTTCGGCTGGGGGAGCGACGGAGAGCTTACCCCTGAGGAGCTGGATTTATCGCTCGGAGTCGTCTCCAAAGGCGGAGGGATGCTCGGCGCGTGGGGGATAACCCCGGACACTCTGGCGCAGATGCAGGGCGTCGTCCGCAAAGTGCCGACCGAGGCGAGCCGGATTCCCGTTGAAGCGGCGGGCGGGGCGAGGGGAGAGACATCTATAAGGAGCGGCACGAGAACGGTTGCGCTCTCGACAACCTCAACTCTCACGTTTTATATGTCGCCAAGGGTTGTCGTCGAGAAAGTGTCGGCTCCGGCAAGGGCGATTCTCGCAAGCGCCTCGCTTGAAGAGGCTAACGACGCCCTCCACGCCCTCGGTATCACCACCGAGCTTGATTTGGAGCGAGAGAAGATGCGCAGGCTCAATCCATCCAAGTAGCCGCAGGATGATAACTTTAAACCTGCTAAAACTAGAGGCAAAGTCCGGGAGTTTTCGTCTTTTATCTCTGTTCAATAAATTCCTTAGCCCTCCTAAATGCCCGAATTGCCTCATCAATTTGCTCCTCCGTGTGGGTTGCCATTATCGTCGCCCTGATTCGGCATTTCCCCGGAGGCACTGACGGCGGGCGCACGGCTGGGGTGTAGATTCCACTCTCCCTCAGGGATTTGGCAAATCCCAGAGCAGTATCAGCCTCCCCGATGAGAACTGGAATCACAGCTGAGTCAGAGGGCAATACGCAAAGCCCCGCGTCGGCAAGCCCGGATTTAAATCTACCGATAAGCCGCCAAAGCCGCTCCCTTCGCTCCGGCTCGCCCTCGATAATCTCAATTGCCGCCAGTGCCGCCGCCAAAGCCGATGCCGGGAGAGAGGTATCAAAAATGTAGCTCCTCGCGCGGTTTCTGAGAAAATCAATTAACTTGCGGCTTCCTGCGATGTACCCTCCGAGCGAGCCTATAGCTTTAGAGAGCGTTCCCATCACCACCGGCACTCTCGCCTCAACGCCGAAGCGCTCCGTAGCTCCGCTTCCCCGCTCGCCCAAAACCCCCGTTGCATGGGCTTCGTCTATCATGAGCATCGCCCCTGCGCCCTCGGCAATCCCAACGAGCTCTGGCAGGGGAGCGACGTCGCCGTCCATGCTGAAGACCGTGTCGGTTACAATCAGCTTTTTGCGCCGAGACGAGCTGGGGCTATCTGAATCGAGCAGGGTTTTGAGATGCTCCGCGTCTAGGTGGCGATAGATTTTTACCTCGGCCTGGGCGAGGCGGCATCCGTCAATGATTGATGCGTGGTTTAGCTCGTCGCTATAGACGGTGTCCCCTCTGCCTACGAGGGCGGAAATTGCCCCGATATTGGCCAGATACCCTGAGCTGAAGAGTATCGCCGCCTCGGTTTTTTTGAACCTTGCGATTCGCTCCTCAAGCGCGCCGTGGAGGTCTGAGCTTCCGCTCACGAGCCTTGAGCCGCCTGAGCCTGCGCCGTATTTGCGAAGCGCGTCTTCCGCTGCCGCCTTGACCGCCGCATCGGTTGATAGACCAAGGTAGTTATTCGAGCCGAGGAGGATGTGCCGCCTGCCCCCGATGAGGATTTCCGGCGACTGCCCGCTCTCAATCTCGGTCAGCGCGCGAAAGAGATTCTTACGGCGGATTTCATCTAGTTCTTCATCGAGCCATTCAAGTGGGGGGCGCATAGGCATCTCAGTTTATGATTTCTGCATATTTTAACTTATAAAATCCCGATAGCCCGCACTGACATCGAATTTGCTGGTTGGCGAGCTGGGCGCGTCGAGTGTCTCTTGACACGATCCCATACATCGTTATAAGATGAGCCTCGAAGTAGTCTCGTGGCGGGGGTTCGTTTATGACTAATAGAGTCGGGCTTGCCAAATTAATCTTAATTCTGATCATAGGAGTTTCATCCACCTTCTCGTCATCTTGCAATAAAACCGAAGTTGCCCAGGTGTCCCCCTCGCCGTTGCCGGATGCCTCAGCGTCTCATGAATGCCGAAAAAATCCCGCCGCCGAAATTCCTCTGACCGGTGTCTCGTGCGCCCCCCTAGCCCCGCCTGAGGTCGGTTGTTACCTCCCATCTGAGGTTGAAGGGAGTCTTAGTCAGATGGATTTTAGTGTAAGACAACGCGCCGCCAATATTTTCTCGTGGCAGGAATTCATCGCTCTCATGTGGCCCTCCAAAGAAGGCGAGAGAGGGATTGCCGACCCCGCAAAAAAATTGTCCACCCCCGGCGCGCGCGTTTGGGAGACGTGGAAAGAGGAGTTCGAGATATATCTAAGGGACGGGCGCGAACCTCCCCCTTGGAACTCCCCCGAAGCGATTCCCGACTCCTGCAAATCTAAAGACGGAGTATCAAAACGCCTGTTCCGCACCCAAAAAATTGACGATATTCTCGATTCCACTATTCAGGCGGCTGGAGCGCAAGCCTCATTACCTGCGACTCTCACAGATGAAAAAGGGGGCGTCGTGCGCTACGAAATCAGGCTCAATAAGGTTATGTTTGACTATATAGTCAGGAATAAGCTCTACGACGGCAGGGCGCAGAGCGGCGTTTCATCGGTTTCCTTTCCTGACGGCGCGATTCTCGTTAAAGCGGCATGGAGAGAGGTCGGCACAGACAATGCCGCGGCGTATTACACGACTGATGCATGCCTTTGTGATGAGGGCGAAAACGGAGAGCCGCAGCGCTGCAAGACTGCTAAAATGGGGCTTGTCGGATTTCATATCACTCAAAAAACCCCGAGCGCTCCTCAGTGGGTCTGGTCAACCTTCGAGCAGGTAAATAATGCCCCCGACCTGGGCGTCGTTGAAAGCGCGGCATTTTATAATCCCCTCTGCGAAGACTGTCCGGTGAATCGCCAAACCAAGCCAGGAGTCCCGAATCAGATTCAGAGGGTCGCCCCGGTTGCATCTGCGGAGCCGGACTGCTCTCAGCCCGCCGAAGCCCTTGACAATGCGCAGAAACTAAACTCAGACGTTCAAGCCGCCCTTGCAAACGCCGGTTCGGTATTAAAAAATTACGAACTCATCAACACACAGTGGCCCCTTCAGCCCACTAGCCTAAAACCCTCGACGGTGTTTATGGCGCTCCCCCCTGCTCTTGCCAATACGACAATGGAGACGTTCGTTCAGCCCACTTCGACCTGCGTGGGATGCCACTCCACCGCGCGCACGGTGAGCGCTGAGAATTTCGTATCCTCAGATTTCAGCTTCACGCTAAATAACGCTATGCCGAAGCCCAAAAACGACAAGATTATCCCAACCCCTAAGAAACCCGAGACCCCTTCGGATAAGGCTAATTGGGAGAAAATTACCCTCGGATACGCGCTCGCAACCGAAACCTACGAGAGACTCCCCGCCAACGTGCCAACGGCAAAACTCCACTGCTCAAGCTGTCATCTGGGCGCGGGCGCCAATAGCGATGCCGCTTGGTGGGTTGATCTCTCCTACGCATATAAGACCAAGCCGGAGCTACAAGCCCGCATCAACGGCTGTTTCGAGAGGAGTATGAACGGAGTCGCACTATGCGCGCCGGCAGCGGGCAATGATAAGGGCGACTGCGACGAGAACCCGAATATGGAGGCGTTCTTAGCCTATATGAATTGGCTGGACGAGCAGTGGGATAAGAAAAATCCGAAAACGCCCGCCCCTCACGGATTCCCTCCCATTGAGACCTATCTCGGCGATCCTTGGCGTGGGAATCTGATATTTCAGCAAAAATGCGCCGTATGCCACGGGGCTGACGGCGAGGGCAGATACGAAGGCGGGGTGTATTTCCGTCCTGCGCTTTGGGGGGAGCATTCGTTCAACAAATCGGCTGGTATGTTCGCCTACGTTGACTTGCTGGCGGCGTTTATACGCTGGAATATGCCCCTAGGCGCGGGAGGACTCCTCACCGACGATGAGGCTTGGGATGTCGCCGTGTTTATTGACTCCAAGCCTCGCTCCGGAAAGGGGAATTAATTCTGAGCCGCTATTGGGGCCAGTACTCGGCTGAAAACTCGGATGCTTCGCAATTTTATTGCCCCTATTACTGACCGCACTTGCAAAATCTCGTCTGTATGGGCAGACTTTAATAGACCCCGAATATTGCCACTTTAACCGACGGGGCGGACTTCTTAGACTGTTTTACCACTTAAATGAACGGGATTATCCCCTGATATGACCGGCAAATGGTTTCATCTCGGCGCTAATCGCGCGGCGCAAACGCTCTCGTATATTATAGGGGGGGCGGCAGGAGTGATTCTCATATTCCTACTTCTTCTGCCGGATTTTGAGGGTTACCGCGCCCGCGGCCCCATGAACTCGGGGCATGAGGATTTTCGGTGCGAATCCTGCCATCGGGAGGCTCTGGGGACGTTCAGACAGCGCGCTCAGGCAAACGTAAAATATCTCCTCGGCATGAGGAAAACCTCCCCCGCCCTAGGGCATGAGAGGGTTGACAATGCCATCTGCCTCTCCTGCCATGAGAGACCCAACGACAGGCATCCGGTGTTCAGGTTCTTCGAGCCTCGGTTTGCCGAAGCCAGAGAGCGTATAAACCCTCAATTTTGCGTCTCCTGCCACACCGAGCACACAGGCGCGCGCGTTACTATTGAGACCGATTACTGCCAGACCTGCCACGAAGAGACCAAATTGAAAAATGACCCTATCACAATCTCCCACGAGGATTTGATTAAATCCAAGCGGTGGACGACCTGCCTCGGATGCCACGACTTTCATGGCAATCACGTTATGGAAATCGAGACCGATGTTTCGCGGGCGTTTCCCCCTGAGAGGATAAGCGATTACTTCGGCGGCGGCGCATCGCCCTATCCGGCAGAGTTGTACCACAAATCGAAGGAAGAGAAACTTAGATGAGAGGAAAGAGTTTCACAGTTATAGCTCTCCTGCTGATTGCCGCTATTGTGTATTTGTTTGCTGAGGCTCCTGCTCCACTGCCGGACGGCGAGGCAGTAGGGGAGAAAATCCCAATAGAGATGGTTTTTGCCATTGCCCAGGCGCAGAACGCCGCTGTGAGGGCGCTTTGGACTAAAGAAATCGTAGGCGAGGGGCAGAAGGCGGGGTTTAAATTTAACGAAGACTGGCGCGAGGCAGGGGTTGAAGCCGGTCCCCTCCCCGCGCTATTCCTGCGGGCGACGGCGGCGAGCCTCGAGAAAAACCCCGTGAGGCTGAGTCTGTTTCTAGGCTCGGATTTTCCGATAAATCAGTCAAATGCCTTCACAGGAAGCCAGCTTAAACCGTTCGAGGGGATAAGAAAGGACGGGACGCCGCAGTTTTTCTACTCCGAAGACACACGGCTCTATACGGGGATGTTCTCCGATTTGGCTCAGGTAGAGCCTTGCGTAACGTGCCACAACGAGCATAAGGACAGCCCCAAAAAAGACTGGAAAATCGGCGATGTCATGGGCGCGACCACATGGCTCTATCCCAAAGCCATGGTAAGTTCCGACGAGCTTCTGGTGATACTTGCCGCCATTGAAGCGGGATTCCGCGAGGCTTATTCAGAGTATCTGGAAAAGGCGAAAACGTTCTCGGCCCCTCCTGAAATAGGGAATAAGTGGCCACGGGATGGATATTTTCTCCCAAGCGCCGATGCCTTCATCCAAGAGGCTAGGGCGCGCTATTCCCCGGGCACTCTGGCATCTCTCCTCAAATCCGCTCTAATCCCTAGCGAAAATGGTAAATAGAAATTACTTCTACATCGGCTTGATTTTGACCCTTGCCTTTTTAGCGCAGTATTTTTTTGAGCTTCCCTGCGCATGGCTCGTGGATTTACAGCGCGGCGGGGATTATAAAATATACTCCGGTATCGCCCTTGCGGCTTACGTTCTCATTCAGTGGAGTTTGTCGCTCTTCAGAGCCGCCGGCAAAATGACAGAAGCGCGATTCATGTACAGGGTTCATAATCTCATCGGCGTGCTTGCCCCCGTGTTTTTCTATGCCCACTCGGTAACATTTGGCTACGGTTATCAGATTCTGCTTGCCGCCTCCTTTTTTGCGGTGGTTGTCGTCGGCGTGTGCAATCTGCAGTTCTTGGGGATTAGGGGCAGGGGCGCGTCCAATATCTGGATGATTCTCCATATAGTCCCCTCGGCGCTGGTGGTGATTCTCATGGCATATCACATTTACGTCGTGGCGTATTATCAGTGATTCAATTCACGATACCGGATTCTACGCCCGCGTTGTCTTGCGCCCCCCGCCTCCGTGTCATTTCGAGGGAGGGGTAAACGGATACTCGTATGTCATTCTCACGAAAGTGGGAATCCAGAGCTTGACGGAGTTTATGCTGAGTTTATCGAAAGACTCACCATGAAGGCATTTCCTACTATGAGAAGAACTGGATTCCCGCTCAGATTACCTGCGGGAATGACAGCCCTCTGCGTGTTTTCCCTCGCCCCTTCACAATGAACACATATCTCGCGCCGCTCTTGTCATTTCGATGGAGCGGTAGCGACTGAGAAATCCTCACGCCTGCGCAATAAGATTCCTCTCTGCGTTCGGAATGACACTTCACCCTGAGCAGAGTCGAACTATGGATTCCCACTTTCGTGAGAATGACATATATCGGTAACGTTCGGAATTACAATAGGGAGGTGAGATAATCGGAATGGCAGAGCCTCGTCTGTCATTCCCGCAGTCTTTAGAGCGGGAATCCATTTCACATTTAGCCTGAGCGGAGTTGGGAAGGAAAAAATAAAGTATGTAGTTCGACTCCTCTCACTATAAACTGCGTCGAAGGGGCGGGCGGATACTCGTATGTCATTCTCACGAAAGTGGGAATCCAGAGCTTGACGGAGTTTATGCTGAGCTTGGTCGAAGGACTCACTATGAAGGCTCTGCCCACGATGAAGAAAACTGGATTCCCGCTCAGATTACCTGCGGGAATGACAGCCCTCCAGCCATCACTTCACCCTCATCTGCGTCGGAGGGGGCAATAAATCCCTCATCTGGCATCCTGAATATGAAACGCTTTGAATAATGTCCAAATCTTTGTATAATAGGAAAAGCTCGGACACTTTGCCGAAAGCGTATTGGAGGGTTTCATCCCAAATGATTCAAAAGCCCCAAAACATCGAACAGCTCAAGGCAAGCGAGTACAGACCGCTCTCCGTCAAAGAGGAGATGCGTAGAAATCTCATACGCAAAATGCGCTCCGGCGAGCCTGTATTTCCGCGCATCATAGGCTATGAGGAGTCGGTGTTTCCGCAGATTGAAACCGCAGTCCTCGCCGGACACGACATGATTTTTATTGGCGAGCGTGGACAGGCGAAAACCCGAATCATCAGGGCGCTTATAAACCTCCTCGACGAAGAAATTCCCATCATAAAGGGGAGCGAAATTAACGATAACCCCTACGCCCCAATCTCTCGTATGTGCAGGGAGCTAGTTGCGGAGTTCGGCGATAAGACCGAAATCGTTTGGGTGAGGCGCGAGGACAGATACGGCGAGAAATTAGCCACGCCCGATGTGTCAATTGCAGACCTCATCGGCGAGGTTGACCCGATAAAAGTCGCCGAGGGCAGATACCTCTCGGATGAACTCACAATACACTTCGGACTCATACCCCGAAGCAACCGAGGGATTTTTGCCGTAAACGAGCTACCTGACCTTGTCGAGAAAGTGCAGGTTGGGCTTTTTAACGTGATGGAAGAAAAAGACGTTCAAATCAAGGGCTATAAAATCCGCCTCCCGCTCGATATGTGCATTGTCGCCACGGCAAACCCTGAGGACTACACCAACCGAGGCAGAATCATTACGCCGCTCAAAGACCGATTCCAAGCGCAGGTTAGAACCCACTACCCGATGAGGCAGGAAATTGAAATCGGCATCATGGAGCAGGAAGCGGGGCGTGTAAAAAGGGAGTTCGCCGTCAAAGTGCCGCCCTTTATCAAGCAAATTATCGCCGAGGTTACGTTTCAAGCTAGAGGCTCGCACGAGATAAATCAGCGCTCCGGCGTGAGCGTCAGAACCTCCATCGCCAATTTCGAGAGCGTAATTGCGGCGGCTGAGAAGAGGGCGATACGAATGGGCGAGAGGGAAGTCGCCCCGCGGATAACAGACCTGCCCTCGATAATCCCATCCACAATGGGCAAAATCGAGCTTGAGTACATCGGCGAGGAGACCTCAGAGACCGCCGTCGTGGAAAAGCTCATAAAGCGCGGGATTAAAATCGTATTTGATTCCTATTTCCCCTCGCTCGGCGTGTTCGCAGAATTTCTTGAGGGTTTCGAGCATGGCTACGTCGAGGTGGCAGACACTATGCCGTCAGATGAATACCTTGCGGGACTCAGAGAGGTGCGGGGGCTGAAAAAGTGCCTCGAGCATCTGCGCATTGAGCAGACTCCGGCGGAAATCGCATCGGCAGTCGAGTTCATTCTCGAGGGACTGCACCTGAGCAATAAGCTCAACAAGGAAAAAGCCCTCGGCAAGATAATCTATAAGTAGCTTTCCTGCTGAGACCGCCGCGGCATCGGCAATCCGCGCGCTTTCGATTCCCCTTCCCTTTGTGCGGGGAGAGGTCGGAGATGGAGGGAGACGACAGAAATGGCGACAACCTACAGATACCGTAAGTGGAGCGGACAGGGCAGTGAATTCGCGCTTGAGCCTGAGAAGCTATTTGAGAAATTCTCGAATTTCCTCATGGAGGGATGGACTCCCGATGAAGCCCTTGAGTGGATGATAAAGCAGGGTTTTCACGGCGACGGGGTTCAGTTTATGGGGATTGACGAACTCCGCTCGCAGGTCTCGAAGCAAAAAGAGGCGATAGCGCAAAAATACACCCTGCGGGAGTCGCTCTCGGAAATCAAAAACGATATAAACTCCATAGTCGAGAGGGAACTTGCCGCCCTCGGACAAAAGCTCCCGCCCGTCTCACCCGAATATCAGAAGCGACGAAACTCCCTTAAAAACCTATCCGATAAAGTTAGCCCAGCCATCGAAGCCCTATCAGACTACGACTTCCTGGACGATGATGCCCGCGCCATGTTCGAGAGCATCAAACGCAGGCTCGATGACGTCAAAAAAGTGGAGAATTTCGCCTCGCGCAACATGGAGCGCTTCAAGGGGAAAACCCCTCTCACATTTGACGAGACCCTCTCGATAATTGACAAATTTCAGCAGATGGAAAAACTCGAATTCGGTCTCGCCTCCGGCAATTTCGACAAGGTCAACCTCGACGACCTAAAGGAATTTCTCACCGAAAAGGGGATCGGCTCGTTTGCCGTGCTTAGGGATTTGAAGTCAAACCTCGAGCAGTCGGGTTTTATCAAAATCCAGGGACAGCACGCCAAGCTCAGCCCCAAGGGGATAAGAAAAATCGGACAGCTCGCCCTGAGAGACATTTTCTCATCGCTTAAAAAAGACCAGTTCGGAGGGCATGAGACCTCTAAAAGGGGGTTCGGGGCGCTGAAACCCGAAGACACCAAAGAGTACGAATTCGGAGACCCGTTTAATCTAAATCTCATCGGGACGCTTAAAAATTCTCTCGTTAGGCAGACCCGCGGCGCGGGTGGAATTAAACTTGCGCCGGAGGATTTCGAGGTCTATGAAATGGAGTACTACACGCAGTCAACGACGGTGCTTCTCTTGGATTTAAGCTGGTCAATGAGTTTTCAGGGCAGATTTCCGGCGGCAAAACGCGTCGCCCTCGCCCTAGACCACCTCATCAAGACCCAATTCCTGCGGGATGAACTCTACATAGTCGGTTTTTCCACGAGGGCTAAGACGCTTACAACTGAACAGCTCGCCGCCATCACCTGGGACTCAAACGACCCGTTTACAAACATTCAAGAGGCGTTGGTGCTGGCCTCGAGACTCCTTTCCAGGCATAAAAACCGCAATAGGCAAATCGTCCTCATCACGGACGGTCAGCCCACGGCCTATTTCCTCGACGGCTATCTGCAGGTGGAGCTTCCAATGTTCTTCGGAGGGCTTAGCCCAAGGGCGACGTTTGAAACGCTCAAAGAGGTCAAGCGCGTAACCAAAATGGGGATTACGATAAATACCTTTATGCTCGATGACAGCGCCTCCCTCAGGAGGTTCGTCGAGGAGATGACCCGCATTAATCGCGGCAGGGCATTCTTTACCACCCCCTCGCATCTGGGCAAATACCTGCTCGTTGACTATCTCAAACGCAAGAAGAAGCAGATTTAATTAGTGGCTAGTGGCTAGTGATTAGTTTCCACTGCGCCACGCTCCCTCCGACGCAGATGAGGGTGAAGTGATAGCTGGATGTGTCATTCCCGCAAGTCAGTTGAGCGAGAATCCAATTTCCCCCATCCATAGTGAGTCCTTCGATAAACTCAGGATAAACTCCGTCGAACTATGGATTCCCACTTTCGTGAGAATGACATACGAGTATTCGTTCGCCCCTCCGATGTAGTTTATAGTGAGTCTTTCGGTAAGCTCAGGATAGACTCTGTCGAAACGCTCAGGGTGAAGTGGGGTTTTTTTTCTCCCTCATGCTGAGCGGAGTCGAACCACATACTTTATTTTTTCCTTCCCTATTCTGCTCGGGCTAAACGTGAAATGTATTCCCGCTCTAAAGACTGCGGGAATGACAAACAGGCTCTGCTATTCCGAACTCCTCACCCTGTGTCATTCCGAACGCAGAGAGGAATCTTATTCAGGATTTATCGCCCTTCGACGCAGATGAGGGTGAAGTAATGGCTGGAGTGTTGTCATTCCCACAAGTCATCTGAGTGGGAATCCCATTTCTCTCATAGTGAGTCCTTCGATAAACTCAGGATAAACTCCGTCGAACTATGGATTCCCACTTCCGTGAGAATGACATACGAGTATCCGCTCCCGCCCCTCCCTCGAAATGACAAGAGGGGCGGGAACGGGTGAAGATGCCATCCTGAATCCCGCATTGCGCGTCCCTCCCCCCTATGCCTTGACCCTTGCCCGCCTCGAAAGGTAAGCTAAGTTGTATCTGGCATAAGCCGAATTCATCCCATGAGCAAAAACAGAGACATCGCCGACATTTTCGAGAGCATCGCCGACATCCTCGACATCCTCGATGAAAATTCGTTCCGCGTGAAAGCCTACCGCGCCGCCGCCCGCAGTATTCAGGAATTCCCCGAGGATATTAAATCTGCCCTCGATTCTGGCAGGTCCATTAAAATTCCCGGCGTTGGGAGCGATCTGTCCGCCAAAATCCGCGAATTTCTCGATACGGGGCGAATAGCCGATTACGACGAGCTTCGCGGGAAAATCCCCTCTACCTTAACAGACCTTCTCAGAATTCAGGGACTTGGCCCAAAGACCCTCTCTAGGCTCCATCGGGAACTCGCCGTTCGGGACGTAGAAACGCTCGCCCTCGCCCTCGGAGGCGAGAGAATTCTCCAGATGAAGGGTATCGGCACAAAGAAAATAGAGGAACTCCTGCACGGCGTCGAGCTATTTAGACAGGGACTTGTCCGCAAGCATTTGGGCATTGCCCTACAAGCGGCGGAGGATTTCACCATGCAGGTGAGAACGCTACCGGGCATCGAGCAAGCGGTGATTTGCGGTTCTGTGCGTCGGATGACCGAGACCGTAGGCGGGGTTGATATAGTCGCCTCCTCAGAGGATACAACGCAGATGGTTGCCGCACTCACTCAACTCCCGGATGTGAGGGAGCTTCGCCTGGACGGGGATGCGCAGGCGGTACTCAAGGGCGAAATCGAAGCGCGAATCCGCGTAGTTCCCAGAACTTCCTTCGGGGCGGCGGCCCTTAGCTTCACAGGCTCTCCCTCACACTACCTAAAGCTCCAAGCCTCTGCCGAGCGGCTCGGACTCAAATTAAACGAGCGAGGGCTATTCCGAGGGGATGAGAAAATCGCAGGCGAATGCGAGGAGGGAATTTACCGCGCGCTTGGGCTTTCGTGGATTCCGCCGGAAATCAGGGAAGACCGCGGCGAAATCGAGGCGGCATCAGCAGGCGCTCTTCCCCGGCTCGTTCAACTCGGCGACATCCGAGGCGATATGCACACTCACTCAAACTGGAGCGATGGCAGGGCGACAATTGAAGAAATGGCTCACAGGGCGCGGGAACTCGGCTATGAATACATCGCCGTAACAGACCACTCGCCGTCATCGAGAATCGCAAACGGGCTGTCCCTTGAGCGGCTCACGCAGAAAAAACAGGCCCTAGAAGCCCTGAGAGGCAAAATAAGGGGAATCGAAATTCTCATGGGAGCAGAGGTTGACATCCTAAACGACGGCTCGCTCGATTACCCCGACGAGGCGCTTGCCGGGCTTGATTTCGTTGTCGCCTCTGTCCATAGCAATTTCAAAATGGATGGGGAGGCGATGACGAAGCGCATTGCCGCCGCACTGAGGAATCCCTACATCCACGCCCTTGGGCATCCTACGGGCAGGCTCATTGGCGAGCGCGAGCCTTATGCCGTGGATATGGACGAGGTCATAAGAGTCGCGCGCGATTTCGGCAAGGCGCTTGAGGTGAATTCCAATTTTATGAGGCTCGATTTGAAGGACACGCACGCCAAAGCCGCCATTGAAGCCGGAGTCAAACTCATAATCTCCACAGACGCCCATCACCCGGAGCAACTCTCCTATATGAGGCTCGGAGTGGGTACGGCGAGGAGGGCGTGGGCGGGGGCGGCGGATGTTGTGAATACGCTCGAATACGGGGAACTTGCGCGATGGCTCGCCGCAGTGCGGCGGGGATGATTCTGTGCGACGCAGGATAAGATTAGCTTGCGCTGATTGATATTGTCGAAGCGGCATATTCCGCTACTTTACATTCGCCGTTTCGGGTGAAATGAGAAATCTCTCATATTTTATCGCGCCGGCGCAGATTGTTTTGCAATGCCCCAGCGATGGGTGAAAACGCCAATGGAAAACGCAGAGAAGAGAATTTGGCGACTCAGCCGCGAGATAGAGCGGCACGATTACCTCTACTACGTCCTGAGCCGCCCGCAAATATCGGATTCCGAATATGACGCCCTGATGCGGGAACTCAGAGCCTTAGAACTGGAGCATCCCGCCCTCGCCACGCCGGATTCTCCCACTCGCAGGGTGAGCGGGCAGGTCGCAGACGGTTTTTCGCCGGCCCCTCACGGCGTCCCGATGATGAGTATTGACAACATCCTGACCGAGGACGAGGCGCGAGATTTCGATAAGCGCGTAAAGAAATTTCTCGGCGTCGAGGGAGACATCCGCTACGTTGCCGAGCCGAAATTCGACGGTGTATCGGCGTCGCTTACCTACGAGCGCGGAATTTTGGTCAGAGGGGCTACGCGCGGCGACGGGCAGACGGGCGAAGAGGTTACGCTCAATATCCGAACAATCAAAACCGTGCCGCTCAACCTCGCCGCTAGGTTTGCGCCGACATCCGAGGGGAAAATCCCTGAGCGCGTCGAGATTCGCGGAGAAGTCGTCATCCCGATAGAGGCGTTTGGGAGGCTCAACGAGGAGCTAAGGGATGCCGCCGAGCCTACATTCGCCAATCCGAGAAATGCGGCTTCGGGTGCGCTCCGCCAGCTCGACTCCTCAGTTTCGGCGAAGAGGCAACTCGATTTCTACGCTTGGGGCGTGGGCGAGGTGGTATCGGAGGAAAAATTTCAATCCGAGTCGCAAATTCTCGCCCTCCTGCGCTTTTGGGGATTTAAAGTCTATGAGCGGATAGAGGCGTGCCGAAATATCGAAGAGGCGATTGCCTATCACCACGGGATTGAGGCGGCGCGCGGCGAGCTTCCATTTGAGCTGGACGGAGTGGTGATAAAAATTGACAGCCTCGATTATCAGAGGGAACTCGGCTCCACCGCGAAGCACCCTCGCTGGAGCATCGCCTATAAATTCCCCCCGCGCCGCGCCGAGAGCGTAATACGCGAAATCACGGTTCAGGTCGGGCGGATGGGACTGCTCACCCCGGTAGCCGAGCTTCTGGCGGTGAAAATCGGGGGGATTACCGTGAAGAGGGCGACTCTGCACACCGACGACGTCATCCGCGAAAAAGACATCCGCATCGGCGATACGGTCATTGTGGAGCGCGCGGGGGACGTG
This sequence comes from Deltaproteobacteria bacterium, assembly GCA_052390235.1. GTDB lineage: Bacteria > Desulfobacterota_D > UBA1144 > Nemesobacterales > CSP1-2 > JBQTHB01. Next base: position 221,334 of record JBQTHB010000002.1, read on the forward strand.
ATACCTGAGGTCGTGGCGCCGGTAATTGAAAAGAGGACGGGCGGCGAGATAGCCTTTCGGATGCCGGAGCGCTGTCCCTCGTGCGGGGCAGAGGTTGAGCGCGAGGGGGCTTACTATTACTGCCCGAACCTCTCCTGCCTCGAACAGCTCAAGGGACGGCTCAAGCATCTGGCGTCGCGCAAGGCTTTCGACATCGAGGGATTGGGCGAGAGAATCATCGAGCAGTTTCTCAAAGCCGGGCTGATTCGGGATTTGGCGGATGTTTTCACGCTCGGCAGAGGGGATTTCATCGAGCTTGAGCGGTTCGCGCAGAAGTCAGCAACGAATCTAGCATCGCAGATTGAGGCGAGCAAGAAAGTCTCCTTCGACCGCTTCATCCAATCCCTCAGCATCCGCCACGTCGGCGATAAAATGTCCCGCGTGCTGGCAGAGAATTTCCCCGACTTGCCGTCGCTTATGAACGCCCCCACCGAGAGATTAATCGAAATTCATACCGTAGGCGAGCAGGTCGCCCGAAGCGCGCATGAATTCTTCAGCAGAGATGAAAATAGAGCGGTCATCGAGAAAATGCTCTCTTCAGGGGTGCAAATTCAATATCGCTGGCAGAGCCGAAAGGGCGACTCCCTCAAGGCGCAGGTTCTTGTCTTTACCGGGGCAATGAAATCCCTGACGCGGGAGGAAGCCCAAAAACTCGTCGAGGAGCGGGGAGGGCGGGTTGCGTCATCCGTTACCGGGAAAACGAATTTCATCGTCGCAGGAGATGACCCAGGCTCGAAACTCGACAAAGCGCGCGCGCTTGGCGTGGCGGTTCTATCGGAGGCGGAGTTTCTGGCGATGATTCGAGATGATGGGTGATGAGGCGGATTTATCGCGAACTGCGGGGCCCGCATTATTTCGGAGAAATTCTCTGGGCGCCGCCCATGTAAGGGGCTAAGGCGCTCGGCACGGCGATAGAGCCGTCATACTGCTGGAAATTTTCGAGTATTGCGACGACTGTCCTTCCCACGGCAAGCCCTGAGCCGTTCAGGGTGTGGACGAATCGCGGTTTCCCCCCCTCTTTCGGGCGGTATCTGATATTGGCGCGGCGGGCTTGGAAATCCTCAAAATTACTGCACGACGAGATTTCCCTATAGGTGTTCTCGCTCGGAATCCAGACCTCGATGTCGTAGGTTTTGGCTGATGAAAAGCCCATATCTCCAGTGCAAAGGAGCATCACGCGGTAGGGGAGTTCCAGCAATTCCAATATCGCGCAGGCGTCTTTGGTGAGCGATTCATGCTCTTCGTAGGAGCGCTCGGGGAGGGCGAATTTCACGAGTTCCACTTTGTTAAACTGGTGCTGGCGAATAATTCCGCGCGTGTCCCTGCCGTAAGAGCCTGCCTCTTTTCTGAAGCAGGGGGTGTAGGCGGCGTATTTAACTGGGATATCTCCTTCTTCGAGAATCTCGTCCCTGTGGATATTAGTAACTGGCACTTCGGCCGTGGGTATGAGGAAATACTCAAGCCCGTCTAATTTGAATAGATCCTCCTCAAATTTGGGTAGATTCCCCGTGCCGGTGAAGCTCGCCCTATTTGCTATAAAGGGCGGCAGTATCTCACTGTAGCCGTGATGCGCCGTGTGAATGTCTAGCATGAAATTGATGAGGGCGCGCTCAAGCCTCGCTCCAAGCCCCTTATAGAGGGCAAAACGCGCTCCCGTGATTTTGACGGCCCTGTCTAAATCGAGAATGTCGAGCGTCCGCCCAAGGTCAACGTGGTCTCGCGCGAGGAAATCAAACTCCCTAGGGGCGCCGCTCCTTGAGACCTCTATATTCTCTGATGAGTCTCTGCCCACGGGAACGGAGGGGTGCGGCATGTTCGGAGCGCTGAGGAGAAAGTCCCTAAACTCGGCTTCAATCTCATCCCGTTTGCCGGCGAGGGTTTTTATCTGCTCTGACTCCTCTCGAAGCTCAGCTTGGAGCAGGTCGGCATCCTCTCCTCTCTTCTCGCGCCTGAGCGCTCCGACCCTCTTCGAGCCTGAATTGCGGCGGTATTCAAGCTCTTCGACTTCCTGAATCGCCCGCCTTCTCTGCTCGTCAATTTGCAGGAATATGTCCAAATCCACCCCTGCGCCGCCCCTCTCGGACAGCTTCTTCTTAACGTAATCGAGATTCTCTCTTATGTATTTCGGATCGAGCATAGCCGCACCTTTTTCGCTGCGGCGGCTGGGGCTTATAGTCTATACCGCCGATGGATTTACCATTAGAAGATGCTCAATTCAGCCTAAAAGTCAACTTTTTACGGTAAGTTTTGGGTTTGCGCTGAGTAGAGTGTTTTGCAGACTCTGGGATGAATCCCGCGCTTAGCTATCTATATCTAATCGGGTATATCGAGGAGGTGAAAAAATGAAATTGTTTCAGGATAAAGTGGTTCTAATCACTGGCGGCACATCTGGTATCGGACGAGCCACAGCAGCAGCATTCGCGCGGGAAGGCGCGAAAGTAGTCGTAACGGGCCGCCGCGAGAAAGAGGGCGAGGAAACGGTTCGGTTGATTAAAGAAGCCGGGAGCGAGGGATTTTTTATTAAAGGGGACATTAGCAGGGAAGCAGACGTCGAATCAATGGTTGAGAAGACTGTCTCCGCCTATAGCCGCCTCGATATTGCCTTCAACAACGCAGGCATCGAAGGCATTGTCGCGCCGCTTGCGGGGCAATCCGTTGACAATTACGAGGCGGTTTTCGGTATCAACGTCAGAGGGGTTTATCTCTCGATGAAATACGAGATCCCACAGATGCTAAGCCGTGGCGGGGGCGCGATAGTCAATATGGCTTCAGTTGCGGGTTTGATAGGGTTTCCGGGGATGTCTCTATATGTCGCCAGCAAACACGCAGTGCTAGGGCTTACCAAAACGGCGGCGCTTGAATACGCTAAATCTGGGATACGTATCAATGCGCTAAATCCGGCGGCAATCGAGACCGAAATGGTAGATCGCTTTGTAGGCAGGGAAGGAGAGATCAGAGACCAACTCGCCGCCATGCACCCGATTGGCAGAATGGGGAAATCTGAAGAGATTGCAAGCGCGGCGCTTTATCTCTGCTCGGATGGAGCCTCTTTCATCACGGGACAGTCGCTAACCATAGACGGCGGATTTACGGCTCAGTAATCGCTCATATCCTAATTTTTTGTTGATTTGTGTTCCGTGCGTTCTCAGTGACTTACTAAGCTCGCCACTGGCTTGATGAGGATTAGGCGGGGATTGAGAAGCCTCGGCTTTTATCGGCGAGGGAATTTCAATCCCCGGGGCAGGTTTTTATCCTACTATGTTTTTGTATTCTCTCTCAAACCTCTCCGCGAGTTCTGATGCTTTGGCGTCGTATTCGGCGGCGTCTTTCCAAGTCTGCCTTGGCGCTAGGAGCTTGGCATCCACTCCGGGACAGCCCTCCGGCACGAGTAGCCCAAATATTGGGATTTCCTTGAATGAGCCTCTGGCTAGAGTCCCATCAATAGCCGCTTTTGCTAGGGCGCGGGTTTCGGGAAGCGGCATTCTCTTTCCGATTCCGTATCCGCCTCCTGTAAGTCCCGTATTGAGTAGCCATACGCTCGCCTGGCTTTTTTCGAGCCTCTCTTTGAGCATAGCGGCGTAATATACCGGCGGTCTTGGAAGGAACGGGGCTCCGAAGCAGGAGCTAAACGTCGCCTGAGGCTCTTTCACGCCGCGCTCCGTGCCGGCTACTTTTGCCGTGTATCCGAGGATGAAGTAGCGCATTGCCTGCTCGGTTGAGAGCTTCGCTATCGGGGGAAGCACGCCGAACGCATCGTAGGTGAGCATAAATATCGTCTTTGGCGCCCCGCCCATGCCGGACGTGACGATGCGCGGGAGATAGTCTATCGGGTATGCGCCGCGCGTGTTCTCGGTGAGGGAGTCGTTGTCATAGTCAACGGCGCGGGTTTCGGGATGAATCACCACGTTCTCAAGCACCGTGCCAAATTTAAGCGAAGCCTGATGGATCTCCGGCTCAGTCTTGGGGTTGAGTTTAATCATCTTGGCGTAGCATCCGCCCTCAAAGTTGAACACCCCGCCCTCGAACCAGCCGTGTTCGTCGTCGCCTATGAGGTCGCGCTCAGGGTCGGCGGAAAGGGTGGTTTTCCCGGTGCCTGATAGCCCGAAAAAGAGCGCCACATCCGCGCCTGCGCCGACGTTTGCGGAGCAGTGCATGGGGAATACTCCCTGCGCGGGAAGGAGGAAATTAAGCGCGCTGAAGACGGATTTTTTCATCTCCCCGGCGTAATGAGTGCCACCGATGAGGGCGATTTTCTTCTCTAAATTCAAAATAACGAAGGTTGAGCTTTTAGTTCCGTCCCTCTCCGGCACGGCTTTAAAGGTCGGGGCGCAAATCACTGTAAACCCTACGGATTTATGGGGCAGTTCTTCGGGTTTTGGCCTGATGAACAGGTTGTTGACAAAGACGTTGTGCCAGGCGAACTCCCCTATGACGCGAATTGCCATGCGGTAGGACGGGTGCGCGCAGGAGAACAGGTCTCTTACGAATAAATCTCTGCCTTCCATATATTCGAGAACCCGCTTGTGAAGGGCGTCAAATACGGCGGGGTCAAACGGCTGATTCACTCTGCCCCAGAGTACGTCGTTTTCCGTAACCGAGTCCTTCACTATGTATCTATCCGACGGGGAGCGTCCCGTGTGGGGGGCGGTGTAGGCGACTAGGGTTCCGCCCTGAGCAATTTTGCCCTCTCCGCGGCGTATGGATTCTTCGTAGAGTTCGGGGATAGGCAGGTTGTAGTAAATCCTGCCCGGGTTTTTAATGCCTTGATTGCTTAGCAATTCTTTATCTACAGACATTTGCTTTGAATCCTCCATTTGATTCTGCTTTAATAAAAATTTAATAAAATGTATGGGTATCTTGGGATAAGGGGACTTATCTTACGATGGTTACTCGGCCGGCTCCGCTCCTAGAATTTCTATGGATCCCGCCCGGACGCCCCCGGCTATCGCCCCGAAAGGAGAGCCGCCCTCGAGATAGACTCCCTTGCTTCGGGGCGGAAGGGTTACCGGTAGCGCCCCGCGCTCTACGGCTACCTGCCTCCCGTAGCCGGAGCCGCTTGTGGAATAATACCGCACTAGGGCTTTGACGTTTTTATACTGCACGTCGCTTGTGTTCTCTATCATGACGTGATGAATTATACCTACTCCTCTTGCGGAATAAATAGAAAAGTCGGTAATTTTTATATACCTCTGGGGATGCGAAAACTGCGGATTACCGCTTTCTGGCTCATCGCCTGCGACTGCAAAAACGTACAGACCCAATAGAACGAATGAGACGGCAATTATCCTGCGCAGCATCCTGTTTCCCTCCTTTAGAGATTCTATATTCTACCCAAATAAAATCTTAGTTCGATAGCCCCCCAATGGCAATAACCGAATCACTTAGAACTCCCCATATTCTGCCCCTCGCCCCGTTTATCTTCCCCCTCGAGTTGTGATAGACTAACCCCCAGGGCTAATCAATATCTCAGAGGTCTCGATAATGGCGCGAATGGAAATTTCATCGGTGATGGAAGACTACCTCAAGGCGATTTTCACCCTTCACCGCGAAAAGGGCAGGGCTAACACCAACGACATCGCAAAAGCCGTCAAAGTGTCCGCTCCAACCGTAACGCAGACAATAAAACGCCTGGTCGAGCTTCAACTTGCCGAACACGTCCCCTACAAGGGCGTTATCCTCACCCCTGCTGGAGAGAAAATCGCTATCGAGGTCATACGCCATCACCGCCTCATCGAGCGTTACCTGCACGAAGCCCTCGGCATCCCCTGGGATCAAGTCCACAAAGAGGCTGAACTCCTAGAGCATGTCATCTCAGAAGAGGTCGAGAAGAAGATGGCGGAATTTCTGAATCACCCCACGCGAGACCCTCACGGCTCGCCGATACCGTCGCCCGATTTGGTGCTTGAAGATGAGGATTCAGTTCCGCTCTCGGATATAGGCGAGGGCGAAGAAGCCTCAGTCGCCGAGGTGCCGGACGAAGACCCGGATTTGCTCCAATATATTGAGGGGCTTGGGCTAGTTCCCAATACGAGGTTTAGGGTTCAGAGCACAGAGCCGTACGGAGGCTCGATAGTGCTGGAGGTAGCGGGGGAGCGCGTGAGGCTTGGGGCTGAAGCCGCCCGACTCATCAAAGCCAGAAGGCTCTAGGCGGTCATTTCGTTCGGCGTTTGGGATGAGAGCTACACCCCCGCCTGTCCTGGGAATCATAGAACAATCACTCCATCTTCACGCCCATGTAAATTGTGTTCTCTTCCCTTTTTATGAGAAAAAGCCCGTTTTTTCTCTTCTGTATATCGCCTAGTCCCTTCTTGTAATCGCCAATGCCACCGACGGCAATCCTGTTTATCTCGATAATAAAATCCCCGGCTCGAAATCCCGATTCCTCGGCTATGCCTCCGGGGGATACTTCGATAATTACGACCCCCGAATCCTCGCTCAAATTAAACCGGCTTTTCAGTTCAGGGGTGATTGCTTCCCCGTTCAATCCGAGCTTCTCCTCGATTTTCGCCTCTTCGTCCTCTCCGGCGCTATCGCCCAGTGCAATCTGGTCAGGGAGTTCGCCGACGACAAGCGCAATTTCCCTCTCGCCGCCCTCTCTCATCACCTTTAGCGTCGCCTTTGACCCCGGAGCGATTTGAGCGACTTTCGACGTAAGCTCAGACACGGTGCTTATACTCTCCCCGTTTAGGGCTATGATAATGTCGCCGCGCTTGAGTCCCGATTTTTCCGCAGGCCCTTGCGGGGTGATGTCAGCCACAAGCGCCCCCTGAGTTTCCCCCAGCCCAATGCCTTCGGCTATCTCCGGCGTAACGCTCTGGATTGACACCCCAAGCCACCCGCGGACGACTTTTCCCTTGCCTTTTAGCTGCTCGACGACGCTTTTTACTATATTTATCGGAATGGCGAACCCTATTCCCTGTCCTCCGGCGATGATGGCGCTATCAACCCCGACTACCTCTCCTTTGAGGTTGAAAAGCGGCCCTCCGCTGTTGCCGGGATTTATCGCCGCGTCGGTTTGAATAAAATCGTCGTAGTTGCCGAGTCCAAGCACTCTCCCCGTTGCGCTGACTATCCCCGCCGTAACCGTGTGTCCAAGCCCGAAGGGGTTTCCTATGGCGATGACCCAATCCCCTATGCGAAGGGCGGAGGAGTCGCCGAGAACTACGGCTTTCATTTCCTCTTTCGCCTCGATTTTAAGAAGCGCAAGGTCGGTTTTCGGGTCTTTGCCGACGATTTTGGCTTTATACTTTTTGCCGTCCTCTAGGATGATTTCGATGTCCTCGGCTCGGTCAATTACGTGGTTGTTCGTTACGATGTAGCCGTCCTCGCTGATGATAAACCCTGAACCGAGTCCCTTTTGCCGAAATTCCCTCTGCGGAATCTGCTGTCCAAAGAATTTTTTAAAGAACTCCTCGAACTGGTCTCCCTCGCCGAAAGGGGATTTATATTGAAACCCCCTTTGACGCACTACGCTCGTCGTGCTTATGTTGACGACCGAGGGCTTCATGGTCTGCACCAAATCGGCAAAGGACGGAAACCCCTGAGCGGGAATTTCTGCCGCCCCCTGCTGCGCGCCGGATTCGGGTTCTTTGGCGTCGTTTTTTGGCGCCCTCTCGCACGATGCGAAAAACGCCAGCGCAATCAACGGTATTAGAACAGCAAAGGACAAAAACCGCTTCATAAATTACCTCCTGCGGGCGGACTTAGTACGGAGAGGCCGCGCCTTTGGAATTTTATTATAGCATAACCCGTTCTGCGGGATTCACGATGACAATATGGGGTTCTAGGGCGTCGCTCCGAGTCCCACTCTCGTCATTTCGAGCGATAGAGAGAAATCTTACAATACGGTGAGAAATCCTGAATTGAATTTCTCAGTCGCAAAGCCCCATCAAAATGACATATTCCGCTCGCGCCGCTGGGCTTCCCCTCATACTCATTTAACAAATGGATTGCGCTAGAAATCTCCCCCTGCGTTCTGTAGAATTTCCCCTCAGAGATGAAACGAAAATCCATTGCCGAGCTTCTTGGAATCGAGCTTCCAATCATCCAAGCCCCAATGGCTGGGTCCCAGGGTAGCCCCTTGGCCATCGCCGTCTCCGAAGCCGGAGGGCTCGGTTCGCTCCCCTGCGCGATGCTCGCGCCGGATGCGATGAGACGAGAGCTTTCCGCTATAAAGTCTGCCACGTCAAAGCCGGTCAGCGTCAATTTCTTCTGCCATGCGGCTCCCAAACCTGACCCGGAGCGGGAGCGCGCATGGAGGGAGATTCTCGCCCCCTACTACAGGGAGTTTCAAATTGACATCGGGAGCATTCCCGCCGGAGGCGGACGCGAGCCGTTCGGTCATGACGCAGCCGATGTTATAGCCGAATTTAAGCCCGCAGTCGTGAGTTTCCACTTTGGTCTTCCATCTGGGGATTTGCTTCGGCGCGCGCAGGGGAGCGGGGCGAAGATTCTCTCCACGGCTACGACTGTGAATGAGGCTCTATGGCTTGAGGAGAGGGGTGTTGACGCCGTCATTGCGCAGGGGCTTGAGGCAGGAGGGCATCGGGGGATGTTCTTATCGAGCGACGTATCCGAGCAGGCAGGCACGTTCGTCCTTGTCCCGCAGATTGTACAGGCAGTGAAAATTCCCGTCATAGCCGCAGGCGGGATTGCCGATGCAAGGGCAGTAGCCGCCGCTATTTCGCTCGGAGCATCGGGGGTGCAGGTTGGCACGGCGTATCTGCTCTGCCCGGAGGCGGCGACAAGCCCAGTGCATCGAAGCTGGCTTGCCGGCAATGCGGCGCGGCACACGGCTATAACTAATATACTCTCAGGGCGTCCAGCGCGAGGAATAGTAAATCGAATCATCCGCGAGCTTGGGCTGATAAACCCCAACGCCCCCGAATTTCCGCTTGCCTCAGCCGCTCTCGCTCCCATCCGCGCCAAAGCCGAAAGTATGGGTATTGGGGATTTCTCGCCGCTTTGGGCGGGGCAGAACATCGGAGGGTGCGCCGAGGTTCCCGCCGCCGCGCTCACAGCCCGGCTAGCAGAGGGAGTGTATTAGAAAATTCCCTCTGGGCTCGGTACCGCCGCCGCGATGGCTTCGGCTATTGAAAAGGACGGGGATTCACATCGCCCTCTATATTCGCTTCGCCGCGGGCAGGGCGAGAATCGCCGATGCGTATGTGGCGGCATTTTAAATTCGTGGAGGTGAGCAAATGTCCAATTCCGATTTTGATGAGGCGCGCGCCGAGGCGTTCTCCTCATATCTGCTACAAACCCTGAACGGAGGGGCTTTGTGTCTGATGATTTCCGTCGGACACCGCACGGGGCTATTTGATGCAATGAGCGCTCTGCCCCCTTCAACGTCCGATGAGATTGCCAATGCCGCATCGCTCTGTGAACGTTATGTCCGCGAGTGGCTTGGGGCTATGGTAACGGGGCGAGTGGTCGAGCTAAATCCCGAAACCTCGCGCTATTTCCTTCCAAAAGAACACGCGGCGCTCCTCACGAGGGCGGCGGTATCGGATAATATTTCCGTCTTTGCTCAATACATAGCGGTTCTCGGAGGCGTCGAAGATGAAATAGTCGAGCGCTTCAAAAAAGGCGGCGGCGTTCCATACTCGAAATTTACGCGCTTCCACGAGGTAATGGCCGAAGACAGCGGGCAGTCGGTCATCTCGTCTCTGGAATCGCACATCATCCCTCTTGTGCCGGGGCTTGCCCAAAAATTCGCCGGCGGCGTCCGAATGCTAGATGTTGGATGTGGCAGGGGGCGGATTATAAATCGCCTAGCCGCGCTGTATCCAAAGAGCCGGTTTACTGGCATAGATTTATCCGAGGAAGCAATTGCCTATGCGAGGGGCGAAGCGTTAAGGGCGGGATGCTCGAATGTTGATTTTACTGCGCGGGATTTGAGCGATTTCCACGAGACAGCCGAGCCAGAGTCTTTCGATTTCATCACCACCTTTGACGCAGTGCATGACCAAGCCAAGCCGCTGAGTGTCCTCATGGGAATCCACAGAGCGCTAAAGCCCGAAGGCGTATATCTGATGCAGGATATAAGTGGAACGAGCCATCTTCACAAGGACACGGCGCATCCCATCGGGACTCTGCTCTACACGGTCTCCTGTATGCACTGTATGACGGTATCGTTAGCGCAAGGGGGAGAGGGGGTTGGGGCTATGTGGGGAGAGGAGATGACTCGCAGGTACCTCGCCAAAGCGGGATTCCGCTCTGTTGAGACCCACACGCTCGCCCACGACATTCAGAATAACTGGTACGTTGCGAGGAAGTGATTGTATGAGTCGCGCCATTTTTCTGCTTTCGCCTAGAATTAAAGTTTTATCCCTCTGAGCCTCAGGGCGTTGGCAATGACCGACACCGAGCTGAGAGTCATCGCCAATGCCGCCAACATCGGACTCATCAGCCATCCGAGCCACGGATAGAGCGCGCCGGCGGCAATGGGAACTGCGGCGGCGTTGTAAATAAAGGCGAAAAAGAGATTTTCTTTGATATTTCGCATCGCGGCGCGGCTGAGTTCCACCGCCTGCACAACCGCCGCCAAATCGCTTCTCAGAAGGGTAACCCCGGCGGCTTGCTTGGCGATGTCCGCCCCCGCCCCCATAGCCAGCCCCACATCTGCCTGAGCGAGCGCCGGAGCGTCGTTCACCCCGTCTCCAGCCATTGCCACGATATTCCCCTCGGCTTGGAGCTTTTTGACGATTTCGGCTTTATTGATGGGGGACATGGCGGCATAGACCTCGCCGATTCCGAGCGCGGAAGCTGCGATGCGGCTGTTCGCTTCGCCGTCTCCGGTAGCGATAACGACTCGAATCCCCATTTGCCGTAGCCGGGAAACCGCGCTCAGCGACGATTCCCGTATCTTATCGCGGATGCCTATGACTCCGGCGGGCAGGGCATCAATAGCGATGAACACAGCCGTCTGCCCCCGCGCTCTCAATTGTTCTGCCCTCTCCATGAGATGGGAAATATCAATCCCAAGCCCTGCGAATAGATACTCATTTCCGGCGGCGATGGATTTGTTGTCGACCGAGCCGGTTACGCCGCTCCCCGGCGCATAGCGAAAATCCTCGGCCGCTGGGATGCTGATTCCCCTGCGCGCCGCTTCCCGCGCTATAGCCGATGCAAGCGGGTGTTCGCTTCCGCCCTCGACGGCCGCCGAGAGCCGAATAAGTTCTGTCTCTGAGTATTCACCGTAGGGAAGGGCCGAGACGACGGCGGGCTTGCCCTCTGTTATCGTGCCGGTTTTATCCAAGACCAAAACCTGAATTTTGCCGAGGACTTCAAGCGCCTCCGCGCTTTTTATTAGCACCCCCGACTGCGTTCCCCTGCCCACGGCAACTGTTACGGACATCGGAGTGGCAAGCCCCAGCGCGCACGGACAGGCGATTATCAGCGCCGATGCGGCGGCGGCGATGGCGTGGGGCAGATTCGGCTCAGACGGCAGAGCGAGCCAAGAGGCAAACGAAATTGCGGCGATGAGAAAAACCACAGGCACAAAATACGAAGAGATGGCGTCAGCGAGCCTCTGCGCAGGGGCCCGGCTTGCGAGGGTGGCGTTAACCGTCTGCGTTATCCGAGCAATCATGGTGTCATCCCCTACCTTCTCGGCGCGCATCACAAACGCTCCCATGAGATTCAGCGTTCCGCCCGTAACGGGGTCGCCCCCCGCTTTCTCCACGGGAATCGGCTCGCCGGTTATCATGGATTCGTCCACTGAGCTACTCCCTTCTATCAGCGCTCCATCTACTGGGATTGTCTCTCCGGGGCGAACCCTGAGGCTATCGCCGCGCCTTATGGTCTCAACAGGCACGCTCTGTTCCGTACCGTCATGGCGTATAACTGCCGCCCTCCGGGGAACTAGGCTCATCAGCGAGAGAATCGCGGAGCGGGTTTGGCGGCGGGCTTTGAGTTCGAGAATCTGCCCAAGAATCGTCAGGGTTACAATGACCGAGGCCGACTCGAAATAGACATTCCCCGCGGGATTGCCCGAAACTGCCGAAATAGCGGCGGACACCGCGCTGTAGAGATAGGCGACTCCGACCCCCACAGCGATGAGCGTAAACATATTGGGGCTCCGATTCACGATGGACGCCCACGCCCGGTGGAAAATGGGAAACCCTCCCCACAGGACGACGGGAGTAGTGAAAACGAACTGAAGCCCGATGAGAGCGGCAGAAGTAGCGCTGCCCATATCGAACATTGCGATAATAAACACCGGCGCAGTGAGCGCCAGGCACGTCCAAAACCGCTTTGTCATTCGGGAGAGTTCCAATACGCCCTCTTCGCGCGCAACGCGCCGAGGCTCTAAATCCATGCCGCAGATGGGGCAGAACCCCGGGGCGGACTGCCTCACCTCCAAATCCATCGGACAGAAATACTCGGCCTCTCCCGGAGGTATAGAGGGGGCTAGCGAGGCGGAATCATCTGTGGCGGGCTGGAGGAATTTATCCGGGTCTCGACGGAATTTATCCAAACACGCGGCGCAGCAAAAGTAATAGGTGCTCCCCTCGTGAGCATGACGGATGGCGGCGGCATCAGGGGTTACGCTCATACCGCAGACGGGGTCTCGCTCAGGCGGCGGCGAGGACTCTATTCTGCCAATCGGTTTATAGGTTCTTTTCGCAGTCGTTGACATTTCTCCCCTCGCCTTCTTTAGATGTTTCATTTACGCGCACAGATGTCAAGGATTGGGGGATATGTGAGGCGCGATGGAAGATGAAAATACATTAGCCCCGAACCGCGCCGAGGGATGAAACGCCTCTCAATAGGGGAGCAAACCCCTCGGATGGCGTCATTTCGACTCCCGCCCCTGTCATTTCGAGCGATAGCGAGAAATCCTGAGTAAGATTCTCCTCCCTCGGTTTGGAATGACACGGCGCAATGGCAATGACAACGCCCCACTCAGGCGAGATACCGTCCCGCGTATCGCACATCCCACAATTGTTGACTTTATCTGCCGCGTCCATTAAATTTTCCCACAAAAAATCACATTGAAAGAGGTAATCCCAAAATGGACTGGGGAATGAAAAACCGTATGGCTAGAATCATAAAACCCGAAACGGGGCGCGCGGTGATGCTTGCCGTGGACCACGGCTATTTTCTTGGGCCCACGTCGAGACTCGAGGTTCCGAGGGAAACCATCACGCCGCTGATTCCCTATGCCGACACCCTCATGCTCACACGTGGGGTTTTGCGCTCCTCGGTTGATGCGGATTCGAGCGTGAACGTGGTTCTGAGGGTTTCCGGCGGGACTAGCATAATAGGCCCCGCGCTCTCTGATGAGGGCATCACGACCTCAATCAAAGACGCTATCCGGCTCAACGTTGCGGGCATAGGGCTATCGGTGTTCGTGGGAACGGAACACGAGCGGCAGACCCTTCTGTCTCTCGCCGAGCTTGTCAATCAGGGCGAGGAATACGGGATACCGGTGCTTGCCATAACGGCGGTAGGGCGCGAGCTTGAAAAGAGGGACGCCCGTTTTCTTTCACTCTGCTCCAGAATCTGCGCTGAACTCGGAGCGCACATCGTGAAAACCTACTACTGCGAGGATTTCGAGAAGGTTACGCAGAGCTGTCCCGTGCCTATAGTCATAGCCGGGGGCCCGAGGCTCAACACCGAACTCGACGCCCTTGAGATGTGCCACAACGCCGTAAAGCAGGGCGCGGTAGGCGTGGATATGGGCAGAAATATCTGGCAGTCGGATTATCCCGTGCCGATGATTCGCGCCATCAGAGCGGTTGTCCATGAGAATTACACCCCGAAGCAGGCGCACGAGGTGTTTAGAGCGGCTAAGGAAGAGGAAGCGGACAGGGCGGCGGCTGGGTAATTCGCATTGGGGATAAATAACATGAGATTGTGTGTGATATATAGCGGCGCGCAGTCTCGAAGGATGTTGGTATCCACTCGCACTGAGGTATAAAATGCGCGTAGCAATGTACTACAATAATAGAGACGTGAGGCTCGAGCAGATGCCGACTCCCCGCATCGGCCAGGGGGAGATTCTCATCCGCGCCCACGCAAGCGGCTTATGCGGAAGCGATCTCATGGAGTGGTATCGCCTCCCGAAAGCCCCGCTAGTTCTCGGACACGAGGTCTCAGGCGAGGTCGTCGAAGTCGGCGAGGGCGTAGAGAGATTCCGCCCCAAAGACCGCGTCATTGCCACTCATCACGTCCCCTGCAATACCTGTTATCACTGCCTGCGGGGGAATCACTCCTCCTGCGAGACGCTCCGCAAGACTCACTTCGACCCCGGCGGATTCTCTGAGTGCATCCGAATTCCCGCGATAAACGTGGACAGGGGCGTTCTCAAACTGCCAGATTCGGTGAGCTACGAAGAAGGCTCGTTCGTCGAGCCGCTCGGATGCGTCCTAAGAGGGCAGAGGCTCGCCCGCCTCAGGCAAGGCTCAAGCGCTCTCGTGATGGGAAGCGGGATGACGGGGCTGCTGCACATTCAGCTTGCGGCGACCAATGGCGCGGGACGTATCATTGCAACCGACCTGAATGAATATAAACTCGCCTCCGCGCTCCGATTCGGCGCCGAGGTTGCCATTAACGCAAGGGACGACGTTCGCAGGAGGCTAATTGAGGCAAACGACGGCAGGCTCGCCGATTTTGTAGTCGTCTGCACGGGGGCGAAGGCGGCTGTGGAGCAGGCATTCGGTCTTGTCGAGCCGGGCGGCACGATTTTATTCTTCGCTCCGTCCGACCCCGGAGCCGAGATTTCCATCCCGTTTAACGAGCTGTGGTGGAAGGGCGTTACGACGACCTCTTCCTACGCCGCCGCGCCGGAGGATTTAGCCCTAGCCCTTGAACTCATCCGAGCCGGGCGCGTGAGGGTGGCAGATATGGTTACGCACCGCCTGCCGCTTGCCGAGACCGGGCGCGGATTTCAAATCGTGGCGGCATCCGGGGATTCCATTAAGGTCGTCATCGAACCGCAGAGATGAGATACCAAAGTGCGGCGCGCGCTTCTGTGTTGAACCCGCCGCCTAAACAATTTACAATCCCTCCCGATGTCAAGAGTCGTCCAAGTCGCAGTACCCATACCCGGCGAGAGCGTTTTTCACTACTCCGTCCCCGCGCATCTCGAAGATGGGGCAGAGATAGGAAAGCGCGTTTCCGCCCCCTTTGCGCGCGGTAGAATCATAGGGTTTATCGTGGGATACGACCCTCCGCCCGAAGGGATGCCGCTTAAGGAGATAATTGACGTTCTCGACGAAGAGCCGCTCCTAGGCGTATCGAGGCTTGAGTTTCTGCGGTGGATTTCAAATTACTATATCTGCTCCCTTGGGATTGTACTCAAAGCCGCTCACCCGGCGGGGCTTGGGGTACGCCTCGCAAAAACCCTGAAAATCACCCCCCTCGGCGAGTACGCAATTGACTGGAGCGTTATCTCCAGCACGGAGAGGTTCGTTCTCAAAACCCTGCTTGCCTCAAAAAACGTCTCTCTATTGAGAATAATGAACCTAGTCGAGGGCTTGACTCACAATCAAATACACTCTCTGCGGCGGCGCAAATTAATCGAATTCGACTATGCAATAAAATCCGACGCGAAAATAAAGTATGAAAAAATCGTCTCCGCAGGGGATAACGCCCCGGATGAGAAATTCATCAGGAGAAATTACGCCAAAGCCGAAATCCTGAAATTCCTCGGCTCTCATGGAGAAGTACCCTATTCAATTCTGGAGGAGATTTTCGGCAACTCCTACTCGCACATTCAAAAACTGCAGGACTTGGGCTTTGTCAACGTCTCTGAGAGGGAGATTTCAAGAGACCCGTTTGCGCACATTCCAGCCGCTCTCGAAACCCCTCTCCCGCTCAATCTGACGCAGGAATCCGTACTCGGCGAAATCGAAGAGGCGATTCGAGGCGGAGACTTTGCCCCATTTCTCCTCCACGGCGTTACGGGGAGCGGGAAGACCGAGATTTACCTCCGCGCAATTGACGAAGCGATTAAGCTCGGCAGAGAGGCTCTCGTGCTTGTGCCTGAAATATCCCTCACCCCTCAGCTCGTAAAGCGATTTCGAGCGAGATTCGGCGCGGAGGTCGCCGTCATCCACAGCGCGCTCGGCGATGGGGAGCGGTTTGACGCATGGCGGCAGGCGGCGCGCGGAGAGGTCAAAATCGTCATTGGGGCGAGGTCTGCGATTTTTGCTCCGCTCACAAACCTAGGCGTTATTGTGATAGACGAAGAGCATGAAACCTCCTATAAACAAGAGGAATCCCCCTGTTACAACGCCCGCGACCTATCGCTCGTCCTCGGCACAATGACAAATTCTGTCGTGATACTCGGCTCGGCGACCCCGTCGGCTGAATCCTATGCCAACGCCATGAGGGGGAAATTTAAATACCTGTCTATGCCGCATAGAGTTCTCGACAGGCAAATGCCCTCGGTTCAGGTGATTGACATGAGAATCGCGAAGGGGCGGCTTCTGTCAGCGGCTCTGCGCGAGGAGATGGTAAAGAATTTTGAGCGCGGCAGGCAGACGATTCTCTTTCTCAACAGGAGGGGCTTTTCCACTATCGTAATTTGCGAGGCTTGCGGCGAGATTCAAACCTGTCCCAACTGTAGCGTCCCCCTTGCCTACCACGCTACCGACGACACGATGAGATGCCACTGGTGCGCGGGTTCGGAGATGTATGCGGGGAAATGCCCAAAATGCGGCGGCGCAATGAAAAAGCTCGGCTTCGGCACCCAGAGAATCGAGGATGAAGCGCGGCGGATACTGCCTCAGGCCAGAGTCGCCCGAATGGACGGCGACGCCATCACCGGTAAGAGCGATTTATTTAATTTTTACCGGAGGCTTGAGAGCGGCGAAATTGACGTACTCGTCGGCACGCAGATGGTAGTCAAGGGGCATGACCTTCCGGGGGTAACGCTTGTAGGGGTGGTTTCCGCAGATCAGGCTCTTGGAATGTCGGATTTCAGGGCGGGGGAGCGGACATTTCAGCTTATCACTCAAGTTGCGGGGCGGGCAGGGAGGGGAGATGAGCCGGGGCTTGTGATGGTGCAGACGTTTAACCCGGAGCATCCGAGCGTTAAATTCGCCGTCAGCCAAGATAGCCTGGGCTTCCTAGCCGAGGAGTTGGAACTGCGCGAGGAACTGGGCTATCCTCCGTTCTCAAGGCTCGTGAATCTGAGATTTCTGGGAAAAACCAACGCCCGAACCGCCGAAGTCGCCAACGAATGCGCCGCCGCCGCAAGGTCGCTTGCGGGGAAGCTCCCCGCAGGCTCGGTGAGGATTTTGGGCCCCTCTCCATCGCCGGTGAATAGAGTTAAAAACCGCTTCCGCTGGCAGATGCTGCTTAAATCTGAGAATATAGCCCTACTCCACAGGGTCTCGAAAAAGCTCCTCGACGTTGCATCTAAGTTCTCAGGGGTGAGGGTTACGGCGGATGTTGACCCCTTTGGATTTGTCTGACGAGGCGGGGTGATGGACTCAGACAGAGAAGTGGCGTCCCCGACGGGATTTGAACCCGTGTTACCGCCTTGAAAGGGCGATGTCCTAGGCCAACCTAGACGACGGGGACACACTCAATATGAGCCGTACAGGATTCGAACCTGTGACCCACTGCTTAAAAGGCAGTTGCTCTACCAAGCTGAGCTAACGGCTCAAATTAGGTCATAAAACATATCACGGGATAGGGGTTTGTCAAAAATCTGAGGGTTGCTTGTTGAAGCGCCGGCGTGGTGTAGAATCAAACCCCGATATTCAATATTATTTCTCAAGGTGAATCATCGGATGATAGATGGACTTGACGGCGCGGCGCGGAGGAATTTTACCCTCGTTACAATAGCGAATTTCTTGTTTTTCTGCTGTTTTTCCTCATTTTTTCTTCTCCCCATCTATATAACGCGCCTCGGAGGGGACGAAGCCCGAATTGGGTTTATCATGGGTTCGTTCGGCGTAACCTCGATAGCCTCGATACCGCTTGTGGCTTTTTTGATAGACAGATTCGGGCGGCGCAGATTCATGCTACTGGGCGCGTCGCTGATGCTCGCCTCCTCGCTTGGATACCTGCTCGTTACCGAGCTGAATTATCTCCTCTACGCCCTTAGACTCGCCCAGGGCGTGGGATTTGCCTTCTTCTTTACCTCCGCAGGCACTGCCGCCGCCGACTTTGTGCCTGAATCCCAAAGAGGCAGGGGGCTGGGGCTATTCGGAGCGTTTACGATAGCCTCTTACGCGCTTGGGCCATCGGCCGGGGAGCTAGTCATTGAGAGCTTCGGATTCCGCTCGTTTTTCATCTATGCAAGCTCGTTCGCCGCGGCTGCGTTGCTCATCACGTTGCTCGTGAAAGACGCCTCGTTTACCCCCTCTAAAGACCGCTATGGCACGGGATTTTTTAGATTAGCCCTCTCCCGCAGGCTCGCCGTGCCGCTTCTGGCAAATCTCATACTTGCCGGCGGGTTTGGCTCGGTGCTCAATTTTATCTCGGCGTATCTGAAGCCCAAAGGGGTTGACGTTTTCTATTTCTTTCTCACCTACACGATAGTGGTAGCCGCCATAAGGCTGTGCGTCGGGGGGATTTCGGATAAATTGGGGAGGAAGAAAATCGCCGCGCCGAGCCTGTTTTTTCTCTCGATAGCGATAGCTTCGATGACTCTAATGGACTCTGTTTACTCGACTATATTGATTTCCCTTGTCTTCAGCGCGAGCTACGGGATGCTCTATCCCACGTTGAGCGCCCTTGTGATAGACAAAGCGGCGTCCGACGAAAGGGGCAAGGCGATGGGGGCTTTTAACGCCTGCTTCAGCGTCGGGACTAATATCCTAACGCTCGGATTCGGGCTTATAGCAAGGCGCTTCGGGTTCGAGGGGATGTACATCGCTTCGGCCGCCCTCGTGTTTGCGGGGTTTTTAATTTTCATGGTTTTTGAGCGCGGCGATGATTGCGAGAGATAGGCAGTAAATAATTCGAGATGCGAGGCAGCCGCTCCAGTGAATCGGTTGGGCAGGAGGCGGAAATAACTGTCCTCCGCGCTGATAACAGGAATTGGCGGCAATCCTGCAAAGTAAATCCCAAATCGCCATACTCGCCCTCCGAGTCCAAATCGAGCAATCTATTCACCAACTCTTGACATATAGTCTCTATCTGATAATTTAGTATAATCAAAAATACAAATTATGAAATGCTAAATAACTGAGGAGAGAGATATGAAACACATCAAATTGTATCACCTAGCGCTTTTAGGTTTTTTATGCCTGATTGACTCTGACCTCGCGCGCGCCGTCGGCGGGATTTCAAACAGCAAAGTAGTGGTACCCTCGGCTGATACCGTTGAGGGGGGGAGGTTTGAATTTGAGCCTTTCTTCGGGCTTGGATTCTTAGACGATTCGGATGACACCTCCGAGTTCATAGCCGGGGCGAGATTTACTCTTGGCGCGCTGGATACCCTTGAAATTGGGGCAAATGTCGGATTTCTCGTGATAAGCGACACTGACTCTGGGGGCAGGGAAGAGGATTTCGGCGATATTGAGACGGGGGTTAAATTCAGATTCATCGAGCAGAGCGAATCCACGCCGTTCTCCCTTGCCTATCAGGGCGGCTTCTCGATTCCCACAAGCGGCGAGGGCGCGCCTTGGGTGTTTGAGCCTGCGGGGCTGATTCTAACCAAAAATTTCGATGAGAAGCTCTCGATGGACGCGGACGTCGTCCTTTTCCTAGTCGAGGACGATAGCGCCGGTTTCGTAGCGGAGTTGGGATTTGGCTACTTTATCACTCCGCGCTTTCAACCTGTGATAGAGGCGGGCTTTGTCTATGAAAATCCCGACTCAGGACAGAGCGCCTCGGTTCTCAATTTAACCGCCGGGTTCACGGCGCCTGTATCGGAGCGTCTCA
The DNA here is from genome assembly GCA_052390235.1 of Deltaproteobacteria bacterium. Classification (GTDB taxonomy): domain Bacteria; phylum Desulfobacterota_D; class UBA1144; order Nemesobacterales; family CSP1-2; genus JBQTHB01. The sequence goes on from JBQTHB010000002.1 coordinate 241,224, forward strand.
CCGTGATTCTAGGCGTAACCCAGGACATCTATACCAATAACGCCGACGATGCAACTGAGCTTACCGCCGCCTTCACTTTCCTCTTTTGATTGAACGCTCTCTCTGGCGCGTCCTCCCCATTCGACTCGGCTGCCAAGGGTTTGTCGGAGAGGGGAGGGCGGGCAGTAATCAAATCACTTCGGCTTATATCGCAAATCCGCATCTTCTCGAACCCTAGCGAATTTGGATGAGGCGGATAATTCATATATGATTTAGCGATGATGACGGCACGGCGCGCGGTAATCGAGAGAAAAACCTCCGAGGTTTGCGTTTCAGTCGAGATAAACCTCGACGGGACTGGGCGGTACGATATTGAAACCGGAATTCCGTTCTTCAATCATATGCTCGCCCAATTTGCTAAGCACGGCTACTTTGACCTCGCTCTAAGGGCAGAGGGCGACACCGAGATAGATTTCCACCACACGGTCGAAGACGTTGGACTTGCCCTTGGGGAGGCGTTCCTCAAAGCGCTCGGCGATAAAAAGGGGATTTCGAGATTCTCTGAGGCCATCCAGCCGTTCGATGAAACCCTCGTACAGGTTGCGGTTGACCTCTCGGGGCGGGCGTATTTTATCTATCGGGCGGATATGCCCAAGGGCAAAGCCGGGGATTTCGATGTTGAACTTGCCGAGGAGTTTTTTAAATCCCTTGCCTCGACCCTGAGATGCAATCTCCATATTGAACTGCGCTACGGGGGGAATCTCCACCACATTTTGGAGGCGATGTTCAAAGCAACGGGGCGCGCCCTCGACAGAGCCACTAGAATTGATGCCCGCGCCGCAGACGTTCCCTCGACCAAGGGGACGCTCTAGGGGCTTGGAAAACCCGATGCGAACCCCCGCTCCCTGAGACTTCATGAATCCAGACCGGAGACTCTCATAATGATAGCCATAGTTGACTACGGAATGGGCAATTTAAGGAGCGTTGCCAAGGCTTTTGAGATGCTCGGAGTTTCTGTCTGCGTTACGCGCGATGCTGGGCGGATTCTCGACTCAGACGGGCTTGTGGTTCCGGGAGTCGGCGCATTCGGCGATTGCATGAACAATCTGAGTGAATTCGGATTGGCTGGCCCGATAAGAGAGTACGCCCTCGCTGGGAAGCCGTTTCTGGGGATATGCCTCGGGCTTCAGCTTCTGTTTGATGGGAGCGAAGAGTCGCCGGGGGTTTCGGGGCTTGGGATATTGGGCGGGCGCGTGGTGAGATTCGAAAAAATCCGCAGCGACCTAAAAATCCCCCACATGGGCTGGAATCGGGTTCTAGCGGAGCGGGAAATCCCGATGTTGACGGGGATTCCTTCGGGAAGCCGGTTTTATTTCGTCCACTCCTTCTACGCTCAGCCCGAGGACAGCGGGCTGGTCGCGCTCACTACGGGCTACGGCGTGCAATTCGCCTCAGCCGTGCAGAGGGGAAACCTATTCGCCTGCCAGTTTCACCCGGAGAAAAGCGGCCCGCTGGGGCTGAGGGTGCTTGAGAATTTTGCCCTCCTGTGCGGCGAGGCATCGCCAGTTAAGGCTTTGCGGGTTCGTTGATAATTATCTCGCTTCCGTAAATTGTCTTATAAGCCCCGTAGCTCCTCAGCACCCGCCTTACGTAAGCCCTTGTTTCTGAGAACGGTATTTCCTCGGCGAATTCGTCCATGTCCATACCGGCGAATCTCACAATCCACGAATCCATGTTGCCGGGTCCGGCGTTGTAGCTCCCAACGGCGTATTGTAGGTTTCCCTCAAATCTATCCAGCATTTTCTTCAGATATGACACGCCGAGTTCAATATTAAATAGCGGCGTGTAGAGCAGGTCGGTTGAGTAGCTCGCGATGCCTACCTCGCCGGCGGCGCTTCTGCCCGTCGCTGGCATAAGCTGCATCAGCCCTATCGCCCCGGCGCGCGAGACGGCGTTTCTATCAAACCTGCTCTCTTCTCGGATGATGGAATAGGCTAGGAGTTCGTCCAGTCCGTGCTTTAGGGCAAACCTCTTCACGGCCGCGCCGAATCCCTTGGGATAGGAAATACGTCTGGCTTCGGGCAGGTCAATACCCTGAGCCAGAGCAATGGAGTCATAAAAATTATTGACCCGCGCCATGAGACAGGCTACGTGAAGCGTGTCCCGGCTCGACCCAGCCGCACGCCTCAGTTTTTTTATCTCCAGGTCGGCGTCCTCGAATATGCCCAGTTCTATTAACAACTCCGCTTTAGTGGAATTTATCGAAGCCGAGGCATTTTTTGAAAGCTCCGGCGAATAGATTACCGGAGCATAGCCCGTTTTCACCTGAGCTAGATATGAGTAATAAGTCGGAGAATTCGCGCGCGCCAGGGTGTCGTAAATTGCGAGGGCTTCGGTGTGCCTCCCCTGCCGCTCTAGGATTTTCCCCTTCCAGTAGCTCGCCCTTGAGGCTTCAAATCCGGGGCTTGAGGCGATGATGGAGTTGAACGTGGCTATGGCTTCGGGGTAGCTCTTGCGTTTATAGTGAATCCAGCCGAGATTCCACGCCCCCTCGGCGTAGGACTTGCTCCCCGGATATTTTCTAATGAGCTGGTCGTAGAGTTCAATAGCCTTCTCCAGACTCGATGCGATTTGATAGAGCCTTGCGGCTATATATATCCCCTCGGCGGCGAGAGGGCTATCGGGGTAGAGCAGATAAATTTGATAGTACGACTCGGCGGCGGCAATATCCCGTCCCTGCTTAGCCTTGATTTTTGCCGCCCAGAACAGGGACTCTGCCGATGGGATGAGCGATAGAATTTTCTCGGCTTCGCCGTAGCGTCCGAGGTTGAAATTGCAGATGGCGGTCTTCATCCGCACGTCCTTGCTTTTTGACGATAGGCTCTCAAAATTTTTCAGCGCCGCCGCCCATCTCGATAGTTTATAGAGCCGCTCGCCCCTTAGCAGGTAGTCTCCCTCGCCGATGGCAAGAGGGAATCCGCCCGCGTTCGCAAGCCTTGCCGACGAGCCGTACGCGCCGTCTGCAAGCGGGGACTCCGGCAACTCCACCCAAAGCCTCTTGTAGGCATCTGCCGCCTCTCTCCCCTTTCCCTGCCTCTCAAGCGCCTCCGCCAGATTATTTAGGAACATCGCCTTCGAGGCAGAATCTGGCTCGTCTGCAAATAGGGCGCGGAAAACCCCCTCGGCTTTGGGGTAGTTCTGGGCGGCGGCATAGAGTTCGGCGAGCTTCACGAGGGAGCCGCGTCTCAGAGCGCTATCCGGGTATTCGGCTAGCGCTCTGCTAAATTCCGCCTCAGCCGCAGGGAAATTAAGTAGCCCGCTGTGCGCGACCCCGCGGTAGTAGATGGCGTAATCCCCAAGGAGCGGAAGCTCCCTCTCAAGCCCGGCGAGGACGGTCAGAGCCTCGGCGAATCTCGCGGTTTTGACCGAGCAATACCCCTGTGCGTACCGCTCGCGTGGGATTTCCCTCTGACCTCCCGATTCGAGAAGGCTCAGGCAATTTATCTCCTCGGCGCGGGCGGGTTCGGCGGAAATCATGAAAATCGCCCAAATTAAAACTGTGAAAATCCCGACTGTAAGTCTCGGCTCGATTTTGAATAATCTCCCGTGCATTGCTCTGGCTACCTCCTGATTGTTTTAGGGTCGAGCATATCTCTCAGTCCCTCGCCAAATAGGTTAAATGAAAACGCGGTGATAAATATCGCTAGGCTTGGAAAAACGATGAGATGCGGAAATGTCCTCATCCCCTGCCATCCTGTGCTGGCAAGGGTTCCCCAGCTTGCGGCGGGCGGGGCTATGCCGAGTCCCAGAAAGCTCAGAGTGGACTCCGCCAATATCGCGTACGGGACTGAAAAGGCGAGGGTTACGATGAGCGGGCTTAGGATATTTGGGAAAATGTGGAAGAGAAAAATCCTTACGGGCGAGGCTCCCATGCTCCTTGCCGCCTCGATAAAAACGAGGGATTTTATTTGAATCACGCTCCCCCTAACGATCCTCGCCACCCTCATCCAAGCCGTAAACCCAAGCGACAGCGCTATTCCCTCGACCCCTCTGCCCACCAGAAGCGATATTAGAACGATGAGCAAGAGGTCTGGAAGGGAGTAGAATACGTCAACCACGCGCATCATTGCCTCGTCCGTCTTGCCCCCGGCGTAGCCCGATACCGCTCCGTAAGTCGTCCCGACAAATAGCGCGAGAGCCGCAGTTCCCAGGGCAACGGCAATCGAGACCCTAGCCCCAAACACAATCCGGCTGAAGAGGTCCCTGCCCTCCTGGTCAGTACCCATTGGGTGAGCGAGGCTCGGGGGGCTGAGCATATTCTCGAAATTCGTCTCGTCGTATCCAAAGCGGGTTATGTGGGGAGCGGCTAGGGCGATGCCTATAATAAGGGCGATGACAATTCCTGAGATGATGACCTGTGCTTTTAGAAGCAATTTCTGGGCTACTTCCTCGGTTCGGCTTATCGGATGCCGCTCGCGCCGATTGATAAATTTGCCGAGCTAATTCCCCTGAGTCAAGTGATACCCGCGGGGTTTTGGGGATGACGCCGCAGTGAGGGGAAGGGAATCTCCCGATTCGGCAACGAGTGGGGGGATTAGCTGCCGTCGCCCGGTTTGGCGTAACTCGCCCTTACAACGGTCTTAATACCACCCCTGACGTTAAAATCCCCCACGACCTCGGCTCTTTTCGGGAGGCACGCCTCGATGAAATCATCGAGTATTTTATTTGTTACGTGTTCGTGAAATTCGCCGACGTTCCTGTAGGAGAACATATAGAGTTTCAGGGATTTGAGCTCGACGCAGAGCTTATCGGGAACGTATTTTATCTTAATCACGGCAAAATCCGGCTGTCCGGTCTTGGGACAGACCGAGGTAAACTCCGGGCAGGTTATCTCGATTTCGTAGTCTCTGCCCTGGTATTGATTCGCAAACGTCTCAAGCTCAGTCATTTTAGCCGCAATTACTCTATCGGATAGTTTAATCCAAGAAAAGAACTTGACGCACAAAAAAATATTATGGATACTAAAAGTCCGCAGCCCGCGCGCTCCACTGGGGGATCGTCTAACGGCAGGACGATGGGCTCTGACCCCATTAATCTAGGTTCGAATCCTAGTCCCCCAGCCAGCTTCCTCGACAATCCTAGAAGTATCTCACGCCCATAAGCCCGACAGCTCCTCCCACTACTAGCCCGTACAGTAGGTGTCCGGCTAGGTGAGCAACTGCCACCTCCGAGCCCGCGTCCTGAAATTCTTCTATCGGGTGATGCTCGGCGACGCTCACAACGAGCATAAAACTCACAGCCACGCCGTGAAACAGCCCTATCATTGCCCCCGTAAGCGCCGATGTTATGAACGACCCAGGGTTGAGCAGGCTCATGAGAGCGACGTAAAAGAAGGAGATAACCACGCCGGCAACTAAGTGTATCGCAAGCCCCGGTATAAAGGAGTTCTCATAAGAGCCGGTAGCCACGCTCCCTATCGCCCTAATCATATCGGCGTTGGCGATTCCCGCGCGATGGATGTATCCCATTAGAAGGCTCATCGCTAAAGTTCCCAAAAGCCCGGCAAAAACAGTCTCAACAATTGTTCCCATGACGCACCTCCCTTACCCAACTTTCTATACTATTTCAATATGCAAAGCAATACTTTTTTTTCGCTTATCGAAAATTAGAGGGGCGGATAAATTCAGTACGGATGTGGCATTGCTCTTGCTCCCATTTATCACCACACCGGGGGCGCGCCGGATTGTGAAGCTGTCCCGCTCTCGACTGCGCTCATGCCCAAAATAACAGATTATTGTCATCCGAGCCGCGCGATATGCCGGGCGCAGAGTCTGGCGATACCTGCGCGGGGCTTACTCTCCGCCGTAAGCCGCAACGGGGCTTTCGTCAATGATAATGCCGCTTATCTGAAGGGTCGTTCCCTTGGCGCGCTCCAGCAGCGCAAGGGCGATGTTATAATCCGCAACGGCGCGAATTGCCTGAGTTCTCGACTCCACTAGGTCTCGCTGAGCCTCGAGTACCTCTCTGGTCGTCCCGATGCCCACCCGAAGCCGCTCTTCCTCGTTTTTCACAACCTCCTCGGCAAGCTCCACGGCAACCATGGCGGCGTCAATCGTCCTGATGCTGTTTTCAACCTCTCTAATGGCGTTTCTCACGTCGAGCGTTACGCCGTCAACCACTTTTTTGTAGGCGATGGCGCTTCTGTCCAAATCCGCCGAGGCTTTGATGTAATCCCCCTTTGCAGACCAGTTGAAAATTGGGAAGCTCAAGATGCCCAGAATCTGCCAAGTGGGAAATTCTCCCTCGAATAGGTTTCTGAATGAATCCCTGTAGGAGTCGTCGAATTGGTCGGAAATTGGTTGAGGAGGGGTATCGCCGAACACGACTCGGCTGGGGTTAGCGTCGCCCCCTAAGCCCTGAAGCTCTACAGTGCCTTGAACGGCAAGGCGCGGGAGCCGCTGATTTGAGGAGAATTTTTTGAGAGTCTCTCTGTTTTGAATGTCGAGTTTTGCCTGCTGAATTTCGGCTCTCTTGCTGAGGGCTTCCTCGAGCGATGCGGTTTCGTCAAATCTCTTAATCAGCGTCGTAGGCTCGTCCACCGGCACGACGACCTCGGTCAGCGGGATGGCGAGGATATTTTTGAGCCTGTCTTCGGCGGCTTTGAGGTCGTTTTCAGCGCGAATTACATCTACCTGCCGCCCTGCTACCTCAGCCTTAGCCTGCGTTACCACGACCGAGGGCAGTGTGCCGACCTCGACCTGAATCTCGTTTCTCCTCTGTAAATCCCTCGCCAAATCGAGCGCGGTTTGGGCAAGCTCAAGGTTTTTTTTCGCCGCCGCCAAATTCCAGTACACGGTCTCAACGTCGAGCAGAACGTCCGAGATTCTACGCTCAAGCTCCTTTACGGAGATTTCCCCGGACTTTCTTGCCACGCGGAGCTGGGCGAGGTTTGCGTCAAACCCGAAATTTCGCAGTAGCTCCTGCCCCACGGTGAAACCGAGGGTCGTAAACCAGTTAGGGCTTAGGGTTTCAACCGAGGAGTCGGTTTCGGTTCTGCGGATGGAGAAATTAAGCGCGTCGTAAAAAGTTCCAGTAGGCAGAATGCCCGATATTGACCCGTTGGCGAAGAGGTCTTCGCTCCTCACCGAGCCGCTCTGGATAAAAGTGCTTGCCGTCGGATTTGTGGAGTCCGTGTAAGACGCGCTTAGATTTACCGCGGGGTCGAACGCCCCTCGCTGCTTGGTGATTTCACCGAGGGATATTTGAAGGGTCTTTCGCTCGATTTCAATATCGCGGTTATTTTGCAGGGCGAGCCTCTTTGCCTCCTGCAGGGATAGGTTTAAAGTCTCGGCTGATGCGCTGTGAACGACCGCCGAGAGGGCGAGAACTACGAGCAGAGCCTTAATCATTTCCGGGATGCCTCCTCAGTTGTGGATAATCGGGATTCAGTATAAACGTTTTTATTCTCTTGACATAAAATAGCGAAGGTGTTACCTTAAGTAAGTAAGTAGTTACTTAATAAAATCAGAAATTACCAGAAATGTCAAACAAAATAGTGAAAGCCAGCACAAGAGAAAAAATCCTCGAAGCCGCTATGAAATTATTTGCCGCAAAGGGGTTTAACGGCACGACTACGAAGGAAATCTCCGAGGAAGCTGGGGTGAACGAGGCTCTTATCTTTCGCCATTTCTCAACCAAAAGGGACCTCTACGGAGCAATCATCGAGAAAAAAATGCAGGAACAGCCCTCAGGAATCCAAGCGACGCTTGAGCAATACCGCGGCGGCGAGGACGACGCCCTCCTGTTCAAAGCCCTCGCCATGACGATGTTCGGCAACTGCGGCAAAGACCCGACCTTTATGAGAATCCTCCACTTCAGCGCGCTCGAAGGACACGACCTCTCGGATATGTTCTTCGACACCTACGTCGAGCAGATGAACACGCTCATCTCGGATTACATAGGCGTGAGAATCGCAAAGGGCGCATTTAAGAATCTAAACCCCTCGATGGCGGCGAAGGCGTTTGTGGGGATGGTAATCAATCACATAATAGTTCAGGAGCTATTCGGGGAGAAGAAGAAAAAAAACATCCCCAGCGAAGAGGCGGCTGAGGCATTCGCCGAGATATTCACTAATGGAATGAAAAATAATACTGCGCCGGATGATAGAACATCGCGCGGGCCTCTTCGGGGCGGCGCAGGAGAGTAGTTAATTTGTAAATCGCAATAAAATCTTCGTTTAACGAGAGGCTTAAAATATGAAAACACTGAGGCTTGCGGGCTTGATGCTCTGCATAATGTTGATTACCAGTTCTGGGGCGATGCCTCAATCCCCGCCGCAGATGCCCCCGGCGCCAGTTGCGGTAGCTGAGGTTTCCGTGGAGACGATTCAGCGTCCCATCTCGCTAGTTGGGGTAGTGGAGCCGAATAAAACCAGCACGATAGCGAGTGAAATATCGGGGGTTATCGGCAAATTCCCCGGCAAAGAGGGCGCGTTCGTCAAAGCCGGAGAGGTCATAGCCGAGTTCCGCACGGAGCAGCTCAATATAAAACTCCGAGAGGCAAGGGCGGCTAGGCGGGAAGCCGAGGCGCGCTTTAGTATGGCGAAAAAGAGCTTTGCCAGATTTCGACAGCTCAAGGATAAGGGCGTTGTCTCCACGCAGCAGCTCGATGACTCCGAGTCGGAAACGGAGGCATGGGGGGCGAGAGTCGCCGAGCTTGACGCTCGAATCGAGAGTCTGGGCTATGACCTATCGAGGGCGAGAATCACTGCTCCTTTCAGCGGTTTTATCACCCGCGAATTCACTGAAATCGGCGAGTGGGTCTCCGAAGGCGGGGCTGTTGTGGAACTCATCGAGGCGGACATCGTAAAAATCAAGGTTGATGCCCCTGAGCGGTACATAAGCCTAATCAATTCGGGCGAGACGGTGAGCATAAGCCTAGATGCCCTTCCTCGCCGGACAATCGAGGGCAAAGTGGTCTCGGTCGTGCCTCAGGCGAGCAATCAGGCGAGAACCTTCCCCGTAAAAGTCGCCGTGGAGAATAAAGAGCGCGCCCTTAAAAGCGGCATGGTAGCGCGCGTGTCGTTTCTCATCGGCGATGCTGTAAAGGTAAAGCTCGTTCCCAAAGACGCCGTCTCTGAATTCAACAACGCGAGCCTCGTCTTCGTCGTGGCAAACGGAGTGGCAAACCCGGTTCCCGTGAGCAGGGGAATTTCCTATAAGAGCCTCGTCGAGGTTTCGGGTCCGATTGAAGCGGGCCAGCTGATCGTCATTAGGGGCAACGAACGCCTCCAGCCGGGACAGCCGGTGCAAGTGGTTAACCAAGGCGGCAGGAAATAATCTCATCACACTACGAGGGCGCGCCCGATGAAAATCATCGCGGAATCCATTAAAAACCCTATCAGCGTTCTGGTAGGCGTAATTCTAGTTCTACTATTCGGCTTCATCGCTCTATATAAAATTCCGGTTCAGCTTACGCCGGACGTTGAAAAGCCTCAGATTACCGTCAGCACCGCTTGGCCCGGAGGCAGCCCTCAGGAAGTGGAGACCGAAATCGTCCGCGAGCAAGAGGAGGAGCTTAAGACGGTGGAAGGGCTTGTCGAGATGACAAGCGAAAGCTCGGACTCGCTCGGAAACATCGTGCTTCAGTTCAGGGTCGGCACAGACCTCGACGCCGCCCTAGTGAACGTCTCTAATAAGCTCGACCAAGTTGCGCAGTACCCCGCAGACGCCGATAAGCCCGTTATCAGTAGCGTTGACGTAGCCGGAAGCGCGATGGCTTGGTTCATACTCAAGCCCGCCGAGGGGAGCGCGCTCGATATTGATAAATTTCACGACTTCGCCGATGATTTTATAAAACCGAGGTTCGAGCGCGTGCCGGGGGTAGGCTCGTCAAACGTCTATGGCGGCACAGAGAGGGAGATGCAGGTCATAGTTGACCCCAACGCCCTCGCCGCCCGCGGGGTGAGCCTTATTGAGATGGCACAGGCCATTGATGGGGAGAATAACAACTTCAGCGCCGGGGATTTTGAGGAGGGCAAACGCCGCTACATCGTCCGCACTGTAGGCGAGTATAAATCCCCCGAAGATATAGAAAAAGTCGTCATTAAGCGCGTACTCGGGGCTCCGGTCTATGTTCGGGACGTGGCTAGAGCGCGGCTAGGCTACAGAGATGCCAGCTTCGCCGTCCGTCAAAATGGCGCCCCCGCAATAGCCGTTAACGCCGTCAAAGAGAGCGGCGCAAACACGATAAACGTCATGACTGGGCTGCGCGCGGCTATGGACGAACTGAACTCGGGGATTCTCAAAGACCGGGGGCTGATCCTCTATAACGTCTATGACGAGACTGAGTACATCGGCGACGCCATTGAACTCGTACAGCACGATGTCCTCATCGGGAGTATTCTCGCCGTAGCCATTCTACTGCTCTTTCTTCGGAGCCTAACCAGTACGTTCATCATCTCAGCCGCCATACCCATAAGCATCATCGGCACATTTATCGCCATGGCGTTTTTGGGCAGAACGTTCAACGTCGTGAGCCTCGCCGGAATGGGCTTTGCCATCGGGATTTTTATTGACAACTCAATAGTCGTGCTGGAGAACATCTACCGCCATCTGCAGATGGGAAAATCCCGCGCAAAGGCGGCTTTAGACGGAGCCTCAGAGGTTTGGGGGGCGATTCTCGCAAGCACGCTCACGAATGTGGCAGTGTTTCTGCCCGTCATATTCGTCGAGGAGCAAGCAGGGCAACTGTTCCGCGACATCGCCATAGCCATAACCTTCTCGGTGCTACTCAATCTAGTCGTATCCATCACGCTGATTCCAACGCTGTCGGCAAAAATCCTCAGCGTATCGAAAGAGCAGGCCCGCCCAGCCTTTGGGAATCTCTGGGGATATGCGGATTTTGCCCAAGGCATAGCCAACCGGATTTCCGCCCTAGTCGAGAGAATCATAACGAAACCCTCTTTGCGCCTTGCCACGATTCTCGCCTTCACTTTCGGCTCGATATTCCTAAGCTGGGCGATGATTCCCAAGATGGAATATCTGCCTGAGGGAAACCGCAATCTGCTCTTCGGCATTCTCCTTCCCCCTCCCGGATACAACATTCAGGAATTCGAGCTTATAGGGCTTGAAATCGAGCGGGATTTAGCCCCGTACTGGGAAGCTAAGCCCGGCTCGCAGGAGGCGAAAAATCTCGATGGGCCGCTCATTAGGAATTTCTTCTACGTCGCCGCCGGAAGGCAGGTTTTCATGGGCGCAATAGCCGAGAATCCCTCCGAGGTGAGGGGGCTTTTCCCCGTCCTTCAGGGCGCGCTCAATAAAATCCCCGGCATGATAGCCATTGTAACTCAGGCGAGCCTCTTCGAGAGGGGATTTGGCGAGGGGAGAGCTGTGGATATTCAAATCACAGGGCCCGAGCTGGAACGGCTCGTTGAACTGGGGCAGAAGGTGTTCTTCAGTGTGCTTCAAAATTTCCCCGATGCCCAAGCCCGCCCTATTCCGAGCCTAGACCTCGGCAACCCGGAAATTCAGGTCATAACCGATAGGGTGAGAGCCTCCGATGTGGGTATCACGAACCGAGAGCTTGGATTCACGGTAAACGCCCTTGTTGACGGGGCGATTGTAAGCGACTACATAATTGAAGGGGACGAAATTGACCTAGTGCTGCGCGGCGAAGACGGTTTTGCCGCCCGCACTCAGGACATCGAAAACCTCCTCATCAACACCCCTATTGGCTCAATGGTAACCGTAGGCTCCATCGCCGATGTAAAACTCGCCAACGGCCCAGAGCAGATAAACCACTTCGAGCGGCAGAGAACCATCACCATTCAGCTTATCCCTAACGAGAAAATGCCCCTCGAGACGGCTCTTCAGAAAATCAACGAGACCATAGTCGCACCGCTCCGCCAAGGGGGGGATGTCGGCGGCGCTTATAACATCACTCTCGCGGGAACGGCAGACGACCTAACCGTGGCGAGAGAGGCGTTTGAGGCGAATTTTATACTCGCCGCTGTGATAACGTTTCTGCTGATGGCCGCGCTCTACGAGAGCTTTCTGTATTCGCTCGTGATAATGTTCAGCGTGCCGCTCGCATCGTTTGGCGGATTTCTGGGGCTATTTTTCCTCAACCGATTTATCTATCAGCCGCTCGATATATTGACCCTTCTGGGATTCATCATACTAGTTGGCACTGTGGTCAACAACGCCATTCTCATCGTGCATCAGTCCCTCAACTACATGAACGACGAGGGGATGGACGTAAAGCAGGCGATAGTGGAGTCCGTGAGAACGCGCATCAGACCGATATTCATGAGTACGACGACGGGGGTTTTTGGAATGCTCCCGCTTGTGATAATCCCCGGCGCTGGCTCGGAGCTTTACAGGGGGCTTGGGAGCGTCGTGTTGGGAGGGTTGGTGGTGTCAACGGTGTTCACGCTAGTGCTTGTGCCGGCGGTGTTCAGCTTTGCCTACGACGCCAAGGCGAGCCTCTCCGCTAAGATTGGCAGACTCTTCCCAGCTTTAGGGAAACACCCATCGAAATAGAGATTGGGGAAAGCGGCGCGCGCAGAGAATTTTTAATTACGCCCCTTTGGGATGACAACCTTTGCCGTCATTTCGCGTCGCTCTTGTCATTCTTAGGGAGCGCGCGTTAGAGACTGAGGAATCTTATTGCGATAAATCCTGAATCGGATTCCTCTCTGCGTTCGGAATGACAAAGGGTGAGGCGAGCGCATTTGACTTAAACTGCGCCTCAGATAAATTCTATTCGCAAAAAGCTACGTCCAAATTTCCGACCGAGGGAGGCGCTTTAGAAATGGCAGAAGATTTCAGAATTGAGACCGATTCAATGGGGGAGATGAAAGTCCCCGCAACGGCCTACTACGGGGCGCAGACGGCGCGCGCGGTGGAGAATTTCCCGATAAGCGGCATCCGGTTTTCGCGTCAGTTTGTGCGGGCGATGGGAATGATAAAACACGCGGCGGCTGAGGTGAACGCCGAGCTTGGATTGCTCGATAAGAGGGTTGCAAAAGCCATCACCGACGCGGCGGGGGATGTTATCGAAGGCAGGCTCGACGCCGAATTCGTCCTCGACATCTATCAGACCGGATCAGGTACGTCCACAAATATGAACACTAATGAAGTCATCGCCAGCCGCTCGAATGAAATCCTAGGGGGCAAAATCGGCGATAAAAAACCCGTCCACCCGAACGACCACGTCAACATGGGGCAGTCGAGCAACGACGTTATCCCAACGGCGATTCACGTATCGTCCCTTGAGGCGATTCATAAAACCCTAATACCCGCGCTGCGCAAACTCGAGAAAGCCCTCGCCGAGAAAGCCGAGGAATTCGATAAAATCGTCAAAATCGGGCGCACTCACCTCCAGGACGCAACCCCGCTGAGGCTAGGGCAGGAGTTCGGCGGCTATGCGAGCCAAATCAGCCACGGCATAAGGAGGCTGGAGGCGGCAGGGGTGAACCTCGGCGAGCTTGCCATCGGAGGGACGGCAGTAGGAACGGGCATCAACACCCACGCCGAATTCGGAAGCCGCGTGGCGATGAAACTATCCAAAATGACCGGGGTGAAATTCACCGAGGCTGAAAATCACTTTGAAGCCCAGTCAACCAAAGACGCCGTCGTAGAGGCGAGCGGCGCGCTAAAAACCGTTGCGGTGAGCCTCATGAAAATCGCAAACGACATCCGCTGGCTAGGGAGCGGCCCTCGATGCGGCATCGGCGAGATAATTCTCCCCGCGGTTCAGCCGGGCTCGTCCATCATGCCGGGAAAGGTGAACCCCGTCATCGCCGAGTCGGTAACGCAGGTTGCGGCTCAGGTCATGGGCAACGATTTGGCGATAACAATAGGCGGGCAATCGGGCAATTTTGACCTCAACGTGATGATGCCGATGATGGCTCATAACCTCCTTCAGTCAATTACTCTCCTTGCGAACGCCGCCTCTGGATTCACGGATAAGTGCGTTGTGGGAATCAAAGCTGATAATAAACGGTGCGAGGCGATGATAGAGCAGAGCCTTGCCATGTGTACGGCGCTTGCGCCCATCATCGGCTATGACGCCGCCGCAAAGCTCGCCAAAGAGGCTTACGAGCAGGGGAAAACCGTAAGGCAGGTCGCCCTTGAAAAGGGCATCATGCCCGAGGCGGATTTGAACAGAGTCCTAGACCCGTGGGCGATGACCGAGCCGGGAGTTACAAGCTGGAGCGCGGGGGGGTAAGCGGCAGAGATTGCTTCTAAAATCCGCCTGCTGGAGGAGTAGGGCTGAATCAATCGCCGCTCTTCGGCGGGCGAGGGGGGAGTAGGCTATAAAAACTCACACCGAATACCTCTGGTTCAACACTCAAAGCGCGAGAGAAATTGTCCATATCACGGACACGGTCAGGGCGGTAGTCAAAAAAAGCGGCATCTTCGAGGGGTTTGTCCTCGTCTCAGCCATGCACATCACGGCGGCAGTCTATGTGAACGACCTCGAAGACGGGCTCATCGAGGACATCTGGCAGTGGCTTGAGGGGATTGCTCCGGCGCGCCCGGATTATAAACACCACAGAACCGGAGAAGACAACGGCGACGCGCACCTCAGGAGTCTCGTCATGCACCATCAGGTCATCGTCCCAATCACAAAAGGGGATTTAGACCTCGGGTGTGGCAGAGGGTATTCTATGCCGAATTCGACGGGCGGCGGCGCAAGAGGGTTATCGTAAAGGTCATGGGCGAGAGTGGGCATGAATAACGCCACGAGGGCGAGATTGTTCATTGATAAAGATGGGAATTGGCATCAAGACGGCATTCTCATCCGCCACAGATGGACGTATCTGCACAACAATAAACTCCTCGACAGAGACGGCGACGGGCGATATTTCGTTGACGAGGGTTCTGGAAAACTCTATGTGGAGATTGAAGATACGCCCTACATAGTGAAAATGGTTGACAGGCGCGAAGACGGGTTTTATTACGCCATTCTCAACGACGAGACTGATGAAAGGCTCGATTTGCCATCCGTCCGGCTGAATTCAGAGAACATAGCCTACGCGAGAGTCAAAGCCGGGAGGTTTGATGCTAGGTTCTCACGCCCGGCTTACTATGAATTCGCCAAGAGGCTTGCCCACGACGGAGAGGATTTTTTCATTGAGCAGGACGGCGTAAAATACGCAATAAAGAAATCGGGCTAGCCCTCATTCAAACACGACCGAATCCACTACGCGAAGGATTATCTCATCCGACACGGCAAACCCGTTCTGCCCGATTTGAAGCGCGCCGCCCTCGAGATGAATCATCCCATCGCGGACGAGAGGGCTGAGTTTCCCGCCGTCCACACGGGCGCGAAATTCTTCTTTGAGACCTGCGAGATTCAACCCCTCGGCAAGCCTCAGCCCCATGAGGATTTTGTCCTCCACCGCCTCCTTGCGGCTCAGGCGCTCTGCCGATGCGACGGGCTTTTTTCCCCCTATCGCCTGTTTCATATAGACCGCCGGATTGCGTACATTAGCCCACCTTGCCCCCCATTGGGATTCGCGCCCCGCGCCCTGATGCGAATGCGCCCCCGCGCCGAGTCCCAAATAGCGATCCCCCCTCCAGTAGAGCAGGTTATGGCGACACTCCCTGCCGGAGCGGGCGAAATTCGATATTTCATAGCGCCTATAGCCGGCGGCTTCAATAAAATCCGAGGTACATTCCAGCATCTCTATGAGGGCGTCTTCGCCCGGAAGGGGCAGTTTCCCGTCCCCGTAGAGGGCGGAGAATTCCGTGTCGTCTTCAATTGTGAGGCAGTAGGCAGAAATATGAGTCGAGCCGAAATCGAGGGCGATGGTTAAATCCCTCTGCCACTCCTCAAGCGTCTCGAACGACACTCCGTACATGAGGTCTAGATTGAAATTATCGAATCCCGCCTTGGGGATATCCCGAAGCACGCGCGCGCTGTCCTCAGGGGCGTTTATTCTGCCGAGGAGTTTGAGCTTTCTCTCGGAAAATGACTGAATCCCCGTGCTGATGCGATTCACTCCCGCCGCTTTGAATCCCCTTAGCTTTTCCAAATCGGCGGTCTTGGGGTTCACTTCAAGCGAAATTTCAATGGACGGAAGCGGGGACGAGAAGCCAATAATTTTATTTATCACCTTCTCGATGTTCTGCGGCGAGAACAGGGACGGCGTGCCTCCCCCGAAAAAAATCGAGTTAAGCGGGACTCCCTCAATGGACTCGCGGTACAGGTCAATCTCTGCGAGGAGCGCGAGCGTGTAGTCGTCCTCCGGGATGCGCGAGCCTACGCCGTAGGAGTTGAAATCGCAGTACGGGCATTTCTTCACGCAGTAGGGAATGTGGACATAGACGCCAAAAGCCATAGGAGGGGGATTATACCACACCTGCGCGATGCGGGGTGGGTGAATGATGGGAGGGCAGGAAAAAGTATGAGTTTGCCCTAGTCCCTCCTTTTGTCATTTCGAGGGAGCGGCGGCGACTGAGAAATCTTATAGCGATAGCGAGAAATCCTGAATAAGATTCCTCTCTGCGTTCGGAATGACAGGGGTAAGGCGGTTCGGAATTACACTTCACGTTGAGCGGAGTCGAAGTGGGCGAGTAGTTCGGCTACGCTCAGCATAAACTGCGTCGAAGGGCGGGCGGATACTCTTATGTCATTCTCACGAAAGTGGGAATCCACTTCAGCCTCATCTGCGTCGAAAGGTGTGGAACTGGACAAAGCTCGCTATAAACTACGTCGAAGGGCAAGAAATCCCGCATCGAGAATCCTGCATCGTCTTAACCCTTCCTTAACGCTGGGTTGAAATATCCTGCAAAAATGCTTAAACTCTCACCTAGGAACTCCCTGTTTAGAGGAGGCTTAACATGATAGATGATTTGGACTATGACAATCCCGTAAATTATAAAGGTTTCGACCTTTCCGAGGTTGAAGAAAACGACCTCGCCGACATGATGGAGAAAATTGATTTAATCCACGAAAATATGGCTACTATTAAAGACCTGTGCGCAAAGCTAATTTCGCTCTACGACCCGGCTCGGCAGAGAATCCACGAAACCATAGCCTCGGACCCGGACATTCATCAACGTATAATGGAGGAGTCAATAAAACTCTACGGCGAGGAGCGGGGCAAACGATTCGTCGAGCTTATACTCGGCAGGCCCGACGGCGACTCGGTAAAACTACAGATGGCGAAGGCAAAGGCGTTTATAATTTCCTATGAGCGGCAGTTTGACGACGAGATTCTAGACCCGATTCAGCCGTCGCAGTTTGAAGAAACAGACATCTATAAAATCATGCAGAGGCTCACGGACGGCAAATCCCCGATGCCAAACCTCACCTCGCGCTCTGGTTGATTTCCCTAAGCGCATCCGCATTGACGAGATTTGCGGGCGAATCCCCGCCCAGAGCCGAGGCAACCGCCGCCGCCGCCATGTCGCTCATCCTGACCCTCGTCTCAAGGGACGCGCTTCCGATATGGGGTAGCAACACAGAGTTCGGTAGCGCGAGTAGCTCTGCGCCGACCTCTGGCTCTGTCTCATAGACGTCGAGTCCGGCTCCCCAAATAACCCCCTCTCGAAGCGCGCGGACGAGTTCCCCCTCTTTTATGATTTGCCCACGCCCCACGTTCACAATAACTGCCGTCCGCTTCATTTGCTCAAACTCTGCAAACCCGAACCGCCCCCGGCTCTGCGGGTTAAGCGGCGATGCAATGACGAGAAAATCTGACTCCCGAAGGAGCGTGGGGAAATCCACCCAAGTCGCTATGGCGCGGCTCTCGTCGCCTGAGTGTCTGCTGCGATTATGATAAATTACCCGCATATCGAACCCCGAAGCCCTCTTGGCTATTGCTCCTCCGATGCGTCCCATGCCATAAACGCCGAGGGTTTTACCGTGAATATTCACCCCCAAAAGGAGCGTCGGAAGCCAGCCTATGAATTCCCCGCGCCTCAGGAATGAGTCTGCCTCAGGGATTCGCCTCCCAGTGGAGAGGATTAACCCCCAAGCCAGGTCTGCCGTCGCCTCGGTCAGCACACCGGGCGTATTTGTAACGAAAATCCCCTTGCGAGTGGCATACGCAACGTCAATATTCTCGAAGCCTACGCCGCAGTTCGAGATGATTTTCAAATTAGCCGATGCGCCCATCACGGCGGCGTCAACGCGGTCGGTAACCATTGTTATCAGGGCGTGGGATTGCCTGGCTCCAGCGATGAGTTCCTCGCGCGAGGGGGGGCGCTCTTCGGGGAATATCTCAACTCGGTAATTTCGCCGGAGCGTCTCAAGCGATGCGCCGGGGAGATTTGCCGTTACGAATATTTTTTTCATGATGTGGATTCTTCGCTTAAAATCACTTCTCAAACGGGTCCGGCATCTCAGGGTGCCAGAGCTTGAAGTGATTTTTATGATTCTCCGTGTACGCGCCTTCGGGGTAGAATTTATCGTAAAATTCGAGGTCTAGGTGATGCGCCTGAACCATAAATCTCAGAAACATCGGGTCCGAGAACGCCGGAAATCTGCCGTAGGTGTCATAGACGTAATTGCAAATGTCCTTTACAATTTGAATCTCCTCCTTGCTGGGTCTCTCAATTTCCTGAAGCACCCCCTCTGGGCTTAGATACGGCATCTTATGAGATTCCCAATTGCTCCATTTCATATCGTTCAGCGCCTCTACAGCATCGCCCATGTTCTTGTAATAGGGCGGGCAGAAAGCCTCAAACAGCCCGTCCCTGCCCACGGCAACGGGGTTTGGGTTTCCGGTCGCGCCTTGAATCTTGGGGGTAGTGAACCTGAAGCCAAGCCCCTTGTTAAACGGAGTGCCTCCGAGCATGAACATACTTGCGAATCCGCTAAATAACCATCCGCCAAGTCCCAGAGCCTGAAGCGCAAGCGCCATATTCTGCCCCATGAACGCCTGCTCGGCGATGTAGCCGTTTGCAAACCGCAGTTCCGCCTCGATGAGCGGCATCCTCTTGCCCTCGTCAATCATCCCCTTTTTGACCCAGCCCGAGGTTCCCGGATGCCTCATCCCGTGGAGTTCGTCAACGAAATTGAACCTGTGGTCAGGGCGCATATAGAAAAAATAGAGATTAATTATGCAGGCCGACAGATCCGTAACGGGCATGAATACCGTAGCGCCGGGCTTGTTCACGTTCCAGAGGTTGTGGGCGGCGATTCCGGGCGGTTTGCTTGGGAGGTCTGCGCGCTTGTCTTCGAGCTTTATCCTCGACTCTAGGAACATTTCGAGGATTTTCTCAACGCGCGCCTCGCGGCTGAGTCCCTCTAAGCCCCTGAAATCAGACGGTTTTTTGTCGTGCATTTTTATCATATACGTCCCGTCGTCGTTCGTATAGAAAAGCTCGGTGCGGTGAACATCTCCAAGCGCCGGAATGGTTTTGCTCGTGAACTGCATCTCAAGGTCAAGCCCAACGTGCGGGGGGAAATCCGAGAGGTTTATGTTCTTGATTCCAAGCCCCGTCCATACGAGCAGAGCCTCCTCGAGTTCCGTGAGCGAGATAGGCTCGTGGCGGGATTTGTACTTTAGCGGGCCCTTGTCAATTTCCATGCCGAGTCCGAACCGCCTAGACCTCCGCTGAAAGACCGAGTCAATAAAGCTGTGGTTGATAAACGTATCGAGTCCCTTGGGATATTTGCTCATGAAATTCTCCTAATTTTGATTTTAGCCGCCAATTCACACGGATAAATATGAATTAGCGTTTTAGTTTAGCAAACGACGGGGGCTTGTCCAAGCGCTTGAGGGTTTTACCGTGGCTTCGCGATAGTAATAATAATATAGCTAGAGTCCATTATGTTGCTCCGCCCGTGTGGTCTCGGTCTGTCCCAGGCTTGATTCGCAGCCCGGTTTATGAGACACTTCACGCTGGCAGGTAAGGGGGGATTTTGCGAATGAAGGAGAAACACTGCTCCCTATGCGGAGAGGAATTTCAGTGCGGCGCTGGAGGCGATACCTGCTGGTGCGCCGCGCTTCCGCGCGTCATGCCGCTTGATTTCACCGGAGACTGCCTCTGCCCCAGATGCCTCGAGAGAGCCATCGGGGATAAAATCGCCGAATCATCCCAGAATGGAGACCCGCTTGGCACGGACTGAAGCCATTTTTTGCTGGAGCGGGGGGAAGGACTCCTCTTTCGCCCTCTATGAGATTCTCAAACGCGGTGAATACGAGGTGAAATACCTCCTCACGACCGTCAACGCCCCGCTCAGGCGTATTTCCATGCACGGAGTGCGCGAGGAACTCCTCGACGCCCAGGCGCTGTCTCTGGGCATTGAACTGATAAAAGTGCGCGTAACTGATGGCACAAACGACGAATACGAGCGCCTCATGGCGTCCGCCATGCTCAAGGTAAAATCCGAGGGGATACGCCACGTTATCTTCGGCGATATTTTCTTAGCCGATTTGCGCCAATACCGAGAGAAAAACCTCGCCAATATCGGGATGGAAGCGGTTTTCCCACTATGGATGCGGGATACGCGCGCTCTCCTAGGGGATTTCCTCGAAGCCGGATTTCGGACGGTTACCTGCTGCGTAAGCGATGAATTTTTGGATGCAAGCTGGGCCGGAAGGGAAATTGACGCGGATTTTATTGCAAATCTGCCGGATGGGGTTGACCCCTGCGGCGAGAGGGGGGAGTTTCATACGTTCTGCTACGCGGGCTCCATATTTAAGAGTGAAATCCGGTTTCGTCTGGGCGAGAGAGTCTATAAGCCTCTTCAAATTAATACGGACGCCTCCGCCTGTAGCTCCCCTTCCGGGGTGAAGGGGTTTTGGTTCTGCGACCTGATACCGCGATAGTTTAATCACACATCTGAGCGAACAGTTATGGAATAATTTTACCTCCCTGTCGCCTTCGGGTAACCTTTCGAGGCATGGACAAGAAGCGAATACTAGTCGCCATGAGCGGGGGCGTGGACAGCGCGGCAACAGCCGCCATCCTGAAGCGCGAAGGACACGACGTCATCGGCATCACTATGCAGCTTTGGGATTACGGCGACGCCGATGGCGGCTGTTGTTCCGCAGACGACGTTAGGGATGCAAGGCGCGCCGCCGGTGAAATCGGCATTCCCCACTACGTCGTCAATTACATGGAGCTGTTCAAAAAATTCATCGTCGAGGATTTCATCAATAAATACCTAGACGGCAAAACCCCAAGCCCGTGCGTTTTGTGCAATCAGTTCATGAAATTCAATTTTCTTCTCAAGCGCGCCCTAGAGCTTGGGGCTGATTTCCTCGCCACTGGACACTATGCGAGAATCCACGAAGACGGCGGCAAGCGCTACCTCGCAAAATCCGTTGACAGGGCTAAGGATCAGTCCTATTTCCTCTACACCCTCGGTCAGCGGGAACTCGCGCGCCTCATGTTTCCCCTCGGCGGCATGACTAAAGACGAGGTTCGCCGCACCGCCTCAAATTTCAATCTCGGAGTCGCCAATAAACCCGACAGCCAAGAGGTGTGCTTCATAACTGGCGGCGATTACAGGGATTTCATCAAATCTCACGCGGATTCGGCGGGCGCGTCTGGCGGGGAGATAGTTGACACCGAGGGCAGGGCGCTTGGGACTCACGACGGAATCGCATCCTTCACCGTAGGGCAGAGAAGGGGACTTGGCATCTCGGCGGGCAAACCTATGTACGTCGTAAAAATTGACCGCGAGTCAAACCGCGTCGTCCTCGGCGGGGAGAGGGACATTTTCAAAACGACTCTCGTTGCGAATAACGTAACATGGGCGGCGGGCGAGCCTCCATCGGGCGAAATCGAGGTCAAGGCGCGCATCCGATACCGCCATCCCGAAAGCGACGCCGTTATCCGCCTAAAATCCGAAACCGAGTCCATTGTTGAGTTTAAAACCCCGCAGCGCGCGATGACGCCGGGGCAGGCGGTTGTTTTCTACAGAGGCGACAGAGTCCTCGGCGGCGGGTGGATTGACCAGGTACTATGAAAAGAATATCTCTCGTTACGCTCGGATGCAAGGCTAATCAGTACGACACGGCGGCGATAATGAACCTGCTCCCCGAGCGCTCCTACAGAGCCGTCGCATTCCCCGAAGAAGCCGATGTCTATGTAATTGACACCTGCACCGTAACCCACAAAGCCGACGCCGAAGCTAGGCAGTACGCGCACCGCGCAAAGCGCGTAAATCCAAACGGGGTCGTCGTCGTTACGGGCTGTTACGCTCAGGTGTCCCCGCAAGAAATCCAAGGGCTGGAGGGAGTGGACTACATCGTCGGAAACTCGGATAAGTTCACCTCGCTTGTGAAAATCATAAAAGAGGGAATACCTCAGCCGCAGGCGCAGGTTTTTGTCCGCGATATTTTCAACGACCGCGCGAGGGTGTTTGAGTCCCCCGCCGCAAGCCGATTCCCGGAACGCACAAGGGCGACTCTCAAAATCCAAGACGGGTGCAATTACCGATGCGCTTTCTGCATTATCCCCTACGCGCGGGGCAACTCAAGGAGTCTGCCCGTTGACGACGTTATTAAGAGAATGGAGATACTCGCCGAGTCGGGCTATAGGGAAATCGTGCTGACGGGAATCCACATTGCGAGCTATGGCAGAGATATAGGGACAAATCTGCTAAAACTGCTCCGCGAGATTGATAAGAGGCAGATTGTCGGGCGCGTGAGACTCACCTCGCTTGACCCGGCAGACATAAAGAGGGAGCTGATTGAATTTGCCGCCGAGGCAAAGACCGTCTGCCCGCAGTTCCACGTCGCCCTTCAGAGCGGGGATGCCGAGGTTCTTCGGCGCATGAGGCGCAGATACACCCCTCAAAAATTCACCGAAGCCACGAACCTGATACGCGAGATGATCCCAGACGCCTCAATCGGGACGGACGTTATCGCTGGTTTCCCCGGCGAGACCGACGAGGAATTCGAGCGCACATTCAGCCTTATGAGGGACAGCGCGCTGACTTATTTCCACGTTTTCCCGTATTCAAAGCGCAGAGGCACGCCAGCCGCAGGGATGACTGGGCATCTCCATCCGAAAACGATAAAGCAGAGAAGCGCCCAGCTCAGAGAGCTTGGACAGGCGAAAAAAGAGGAGTTTTATTCGCGCTTCATCGGGCGGACTCTGCCCGTGCTTGTCGAGCGGGGGGACAGGGGGATGACTCCCAATTATATAAGCGTCAAGCTGGAGGGCGGCGGTGATTTTCCTATTGGACAGGAGGTTCAGGCGAGGATTCGGGAGATTGCCGGAGACGAGGCGCGGGGCGAGGTGCGGGCATTGCAGGATTTATGATGCGAGATACGACGGGTGAGGTTGCCGCAAATTAGCGCGAATTTCCGCGAGAGAAAATTAAGTAGAAATTTGCGAGATGGCTCGATTCATATTAATTCGTGGTTAAACGAGAGTTGTTTCTGTCTTTATGCCGATATAATGAAATGAGCTTGAAAAATTTGCTTCTCACCTTCGCCGCTCTTTTGGTTTCCTCCTGCATGGCAAACCCCGTTGTCTCGGAATCTGGAAATCTCAAGGCGGCTAATCCCCGGAGTGCGCTCAAAGTCTGGGCGCTCTCAGACATTCAGCCCAAAAATCAGGCGCAAAAATTGGAATTCACCCGCGCTGTTGCCGACATCAACCGCAACGTTCCTGATATTGACCTCGCCATAGTCGCCGGAGACCTCATCGAGGACGCCCGCGAGGAGGATTTTGATTGGTATCTGTCCGAGAAATCCCGCTCCTACATCGAGGAGTGGTACGAGATAGCCGGGAATCACGACCTTAAACTCGAGCGGGGCGCGGTTTATAGGGAGAAAATTAACCCCGAATTTTACTACTCCATCCTCAAGGGGAACGCCCTTTTCATCTTCATGTCGGACGAGGTCAGGGGGAAACCCACTGAAATTTCGGATGAGACGTTTCGCTGGTGGAAGAGCCTCGTCGCCGCCAATCAAGACAAAATTATCGTCGTCATTACCCACGCCCCTCTCGAAGGTAGCGGAATTCCATTTTCATCCGGGCGCGAGCGGCAAATCGCCGACTCCGGGCGTTTCGCCGAGGTCATGAAGAGCCACAGGGTTGATGTTTGGCTCTCGGGGCATCTGCATCTGCCCCACGCCCTCGCCAACAACATCTCTATAAAAGCTGAATTCGGCGGCGCGGCGTTTGTGAATGTCTCTTCAATTCGGACGGAACTGTGGGGAATAAAGGACTCGGAGTCGAGAGTTCTCACCTTTACCTGCGGCTCAGACGCGCTATCCATCGAGGCGAGGAATCACGCTAAGGGTCAGTTTGAGCCGAAAAACGGGGCGACCGTCCGGCTCTCGAAAAAGTACGACTGCGGCGGGACATAACGCGAAATTCGAGATGTCAAGGCGCGAGATGCCCGGGGCTCTCTTATTCTCTCACTCTGCTGAGTGGGGTCAAAGGGCTAATTTCCTGTTTTCATGGGAATGACGCGGGGAGCGCAGGGGGGGAGAGGCGTTCAATCTCGTATCATCCATCTTGAATCTTGCGTGGTGAACGTCCGGCGCTTGAAATCCAGATACCGGAATCGGTAATATTCCCTCCTATGAAAGAGCTTTCGGCACTACTCGAAGCACTAGAAAAACCGCTCAGGTTCGCCGCCAAAAACGGCTTCCAAAATATCCAAAAGGTGAAATTCCTCGAAGAACTCGCCGAGGAGTTGACGCTCAAAGCCCTTGCGCTTGCCCTTTTGCCTCAAGAGGCATCGGCTGTTGCCAGAATTCGCGGCTCGTTCGCGGGCTACGAAAATCTCCCCCTCGAATCCAAGAAAGAGGTCATAACGCGCTCCCTCCGAGTCATTGAGAGCGTCGGAGCTGGGCGTTCCGATTCGCCGAACGTAGCTGATAATCCGACTAAACCCCCTAAAACGGTTGCCGAGTCCGCCAATACTCCAACTGTCGTGGCCCAGATTAATAACGTAAAGCGCGCCGAAGCCCCAGATGCGGTAAAATCCGACCCCGCCCTGATGCCCATTCAGTTCGTCAAAGGCGTGGGGCCCCGCATTGCCGAAATCCTATATAAAAAAGGAATCAAGACCGCTGAAGACGCCCTATATCACTTTCCAAAGTCGTATGAAGACCGCAGGCACATAAGGAAAATCTCAGAACTCAAGCCCGATCTCAAGCAGACCGTAACGGGGCGTGTGGTCGTTGCCGGAAAAATCCGCGCCAAAACGAGAGAGCTTTTTCAGGTGATATTATCGGATGGCACCGGAGACCTCTCGCTAGTTTGGTTTAAGTTCAATGAAAAGTATTTAAAGAATCTATATAAAAAAGGGGTTTCCGTTATTCTCACAGCCGAGGTGAAGCTCGGCTACAGGGACGCTCTTCAAATCCTCCATCCGAAACCCGAAGATACAGAAATCATCGAAGACGAGGACGACCCCCCAGCGGATGCAAAGGACCTGGTCAATCTCAATCGCATCACCCCGATTTATCCCCTTACCGAGGGGATAAAACAGAGACGCATCAGAGGGATAATTAAAACCCTTGCCGATGAGCGCTGTCCCCGAATCCAAGACCCCGCTCCCGAGGAATCCAAAGAGAGGGCGGGCTTGATGCCGCTTGGCGAAGCCCTAGGGCGCGTGCATTTCCCCGCAGACTCGGACGGCGTGGTTGACCTTGGGGACGCATCCTCTGTTTATGGCTCGCCGCCGCACAGGACTCTGGCATTCCATGAATTTTTTCTGATGGAGCTTGGCATTGCCATGAAAAAACGGGACGCCGCCCACTCTCTGGGCATTGCATTTAAACCGACCGGGGAGCTTGTAAGCCGCCTCATCGGAATGCTCAAATTTACG
This sequence comes from Deltaproteobacteria bacterium, assembly GCA_052390235.1. Taxonomy (GTDB): domain Bacteria; phylum Desulfobacterota_D; class UBA1144; order Nemesobacterales; family CSP1-2; genus JBQTHB01. The sequence continues at coordinate 266,970 of JBQTHB010000002.1, forward strand.
CTCACCGCCGCTCAGAGGAGGGTAATATCCGAAATTGAGCGCGATATGCAATCCGAGAGGCCAATGAACCGTCTCCTGCAGGGCGATGTCGGCTCCGGCAAGACCATAGTCGCCCTGGTTTCGATGCTCAAGGCGGTTGAGTGCGGCTATCAGGCGGCGATAATGGCCCCTACGGAAATCCTCGCCGAGCAACACCTGCGCTCCATCCAAGGCTACGCCGAGGAATTGGGGCTAAACATCGCATTTCTTAAGAGCGGGCTAACTAAGAAGGCAAGGGAAGCCAATCTCGAAGCAATCAAATCGGGCAGGGCGGATATTGCCATTGGCACGCACTCCCTAATTGAAGATAGAGTCGAATTTCACAAGCTCGGCGTCGTAGTCATTGACGAACAGCACCGGTTTGGGGTCATCCAAAGGGCGGCGCTTCGGGAGAGGGGGGCTAATAATCCCGACGTGCTTGTCATGACGGCAACGCCGATTCCCAGAACCCTTGCCATGACCGTCTATGGAGACCTCGACGTATCCGTGATTGACGAGATGCCGCCCGGAAGGCCGCCGGTTAAGACGCTCGTTTTTTATGAGGATAGAGGCTCGCGCCGAAGGGCTTACGACATCGTGCGCGGGGAAATTGAGCGGGGCAGGCAGGCTTACGTCGTCTATTCGCTGATAGAGGAGTCGGAAAGCCCCGATTTTAAGGATTTAAAATACGCGGTGCAGATGGCTGAGGAACTTCAGAAGGAGATTTTCCCAGAATTTAGGGTAGGTATCCTGCACGGGAGGATGAAGGGGGAGGAGAAGGACGCCGTCATGAGGAGGTTTCTCGCTCGCCACTTGGATATTTTGGTCTCGACCACTGTGATAGAGGTAGGGGTTGACGTGCCGAATGCTACGGTGATGGTCGTGGAGAACGCCGAGCGGTTTGGGCTGTCTCAGCTTCATCAGCTTCGCGGGAGAGTGGGCAGGGGCGGGCATGAATCGTTCTGCGTGCTGATTTCAAGCTACAGGAGGAGCCAGGACGCTGAGGCGAGGCTCTCGATGATGGAGAAAACAACGGACGGTTTTAGAATAGCCGAGGCGGATTTGACAATTAGGGGCCCCGGAGATTTTCTAGGCACGAAGCAGTCGGGGCTTCCAGAGTTTCGGTTCGCAAATTTGATTCGAGATGTGAGAATCCTGTCCGAAGCGCGAGATGAGGCGTTCAAAGTAGTCGAAGGAGACCCGACTCTCTCCCAATATCCCACACTGCTTGGCGAAGTCCTTGTCAGATGGCAGGGGAGGCTTCGGCTTGCCGGAATTTCTTAGGCTTGAAGCAGAGGTGAGACAATCGGAATTACACTTCACCCTGAGCGCTTCGACTAGCTCATCCTCATCTGCGTCGGAGGGCGGGCGGATACTCGTATGTCATTCTCACGGAAGTGGGAATCCATAGTTCGACTCCGCTTGCCATGAAGAGAATTGGATTCCCGCTCAGATGACCTGCGGGAATGACAACCCTCCAGCGTTCGGAATGACAGGGAGGTGAAGCAGTTCAGAATGACAGGAGTGAGGCGTTGGGAGGGCAATAAAAAAGGGGAGCGAGAGTTTTCACTCCAGCCCCCCCTAGATTAAATTTAGCCTTTCTTCGCGTGGAGAATTAAGCCCTTTTCCTTCTGCCGAACAGACACACAGCGGCTAGACCCGAGCCGAGCAGAAGAAGAGTCGCAGGTTCAGGAGCGGCGGCTACGCCTTCAAATGTAATGTTATCAATTGCATAGCCGCTATTGTTTCCCGCCTCTTGCGATATTTGTACCATGTTGAACGCGGCTACTGCCTGAAGATATACGGGCGCAGTAAATGGACCGGAGAAGGTAAATGTGTCAACAACAGCGTTATTGAGCAGGAAAGTTACAGGGAAATTGCCGAACTGATCAATGTGGGAGTACCCAAAGAACATTTGATTGCCGGCAAAAGTGATTGTAAATACAGGATTGCCGCCCGAATTCCCGTCGTCTATAGCTCCCCCTACAGCCGCCACCGCTAGAACGCCGTTGACGGACGCGAGAGCTTGCCCGTCTGTATTTGCACTTAAAATATCTCCGCCGGGCGTTCCGTTAGCTACGGTAACCGAGGAAATTCCTACGCTCGTAAAATACGGGTCTGTCGTGGAAATAGGTCCCGGGGCTAGAGCCTCGAAATCTAGTTCAACCGGATTCGTAAAATCACCCAAGGTAACGACCGTAGCCGCATTGACGCTTGAAGCCATTAGCAATATTGCTAATATTGAGCCTAAACTGCTTAACCTTAACATGGACTATATCCCCCCTTTTATTAGTTATTTCCAATTATTTTACCCCCCCCCCCCCCCAATAAAGTCAAGATGGTTTGTTTCGTTGGCGAGAAATGCGAAAATTACATGGCTCGATTCGGTTTGCTATGAAGAAAACTGGATTCCCGCTCAGAAGACTGCGGGAATGACAACCCTCTGCGTTCGGAATGACGCATCCAGCGGTCAATTTGCGCCGCCCCCACCTTGTCATTTCGAGGGAGCATTAGCGACTGAGAAATCTTATAGCGATAACGATAAATCCTCATCTGCGTCGAAGGGCGGGTAGAGCCTCGTGTGTCATTCTCACGAAAGTGGGAATCCATAGTTCGACTCCTCTCACTATGAAGAGAATTGGATTCCCGCTCAGATGACTTGCGGGAATGACAACCCTCTGCGTTCGGGAATGACACGAGTGAGGCGGTTCGGAATGATACTTCATCCTGAGCGCTTCGACTCCGCTCAGCATAAACTACGTCGAAGGGCAATGAATCCCTTATCTGGAATCGCGCATCTGACAAATTCGGCGCAAAAATTTATTGACATGAGAAATTAAGTAATTAACTTATTAGCTAGGCAATTACAGAGAAATAGGAGAATAAAAACCATGTCAAGCAGTATAAAAACGGCTCTCCTGCTCGCCGTGATGACTTTTGTATTTGTATATATAGGAAAACTCCTCGGCGGAACTGCCGGAATGACCATTGCCCTAGGCATTGCGCTGGTGATGAATTTCATCTCATACTGGTTCTCGGACAGAATAGTCCTTGCCATGTACGGAGCAAAAGAGGTTACAGCCGACCAAGCCCCTCAGATTTTCGGGATGGTCAGAAATGTCGCCCAGCAGGCTCAGATTCCGATGCCCAAAGTCTATGTGATACCCACGCCCGCCCCTAATGCCTTCGCCACGGGCAGAAACCCTCAAAACGCCGCAGTCGCCGTAACCGACGGCATCGTGAGACTCCTTCAGCCGCATGAACTCGAAGGCGTGATAGCCCACGAAATCGCCCATATTAAAAATAGGGATATTCTCATCGGCACTATAGCCGCAACCCTTGCCGGCGCAATAGGCTACATTGCCAGCATGGCTCAGTGGGCGATGATTTTCGGCGGATTTGGCAGGAGCGGGGATAGCGAGGGCGAAGAAGGAGGCGGAGCGGGAAGCCTCGTAGGCTCGATAGCCATGATGATTCTAGCCCCGATAATTGCCATGATAATTCAGCTTGCAATATCCCGCTCAAGGGAGTATAAAGCCGATGAGACGGCGGCGCGCCTCACGAGAAAGCCAATGTCCCTAGCCACGGCTCTTCAGAAAATCAGCGCGGGAGCGGCCAATATCCCGCTTGACGCCAATCCCGGCACGGCTCATATGTTTATTATGAACCCCCTGCACGGCGGCTTGGCGGGGCTACTCAGCACTCACCCGCCTGTCGAGGAGAGAATCGCAAGGCTCGAGAAGCTATCAAGAGAGATTATTTAGCAGTACCTCGGCAGGGGCGTGCTATCCCCCCTATATGCTACGCTCCTGCCGTTTTCCTAAGTTTGTTCCCTCGGTTCTACTCACTTCCGCCGCTCGTAAAACCCCGCTGATTCAATTCTGGCTTGTTCGGTCTATCCCCAGCGCTTTGAACTTGTCCAATATATTTATAAATGGTAGTTTTTATCCCATGTCCAAAGTGATTATTCAAGGCAATGCCCGTCCTCTAAAAGGCGAATTTACCCCTCCCGGCGATAAATCCATCTCTCACAGGGCGGCGCTTTTAGGCGGAATCTGCGACGGCGAGACCACGGTTAGGGGCTTTCTGTCCAGCGACGACACTCTCTCCTCGGTAAAAGCGATGCAGATGCTAGGGGTCGAGGTCGAATTTACCAGCGAACTCCTGAGGATACGCGGCCGCGGTCTTCACGGTCTCAAAGAGCCGGACGATGTAATTGACGCCGGCAATTCGGGAACTACATCGAGACTCATATCCGGGATTCTCTCGGCTCAGGGATTCTTCTCAGCTATTACCGGCGATAAGTACCTGCGCGCCCGCCCAATGGAGAGGGTAGTAAAGCCTCTCTCTCTGATGGGGGCTAGGTTCTCCGGGCGAAACGGTGGGAAAAACCTCCCGCTTGCGATTCAGGGGGGGGCACTCAGGGGCGTCCGGTATGAGCTTCCCGTAGCGAGCGCGCAGGTGAAGTCTGCAATCCTGCTTGCGGGTATTTATGCCGGCGGCGAAACCGAGGTCGTCGAGCCAACTCCCACTAGAGACCACACCGAGAGAATGCTCGCTTACTTCGGGGCGGAGGTGCGAAGAGAGGGCAGGAGCGTCAAGGTTAAAACCACATCCACACTCCGAGGGGGCGAGGTTGTTGTGCCGGCGGATATCTCCTCAGCCGCGTTTTTCATTGCCGCCGCGCTGATTAATCCAAATTCCCAGGTGCTGATTCGCAACGTCGGCGTGAACCCCCACAGAACCGGGGTGATTAATATCTTCCGGCAGATGGGCGGGCGCGTCGAAATCCTAAACGAGCGGGAGGTGAGCGGCGAGCCTATAGCGGATTTACTCGCATCATCCAGCGCGCTTAGGGGTATCCAAATAGGCGGAGACCTCATCGCTAGAGCCATTGACGAGCTTCCCGTAATTGCCGCCGCCGCGTGCTTTGCCGAGGGCGAGACCACCATCAGGGACGCAAAAGAGCTCAGGGTCAAGGAAACCGACCGCATCAGGGCGACAAGCGCGGAGCTTCAAAAACTAGGCGCCGATATTCAGGAACTTCCCGATGGGATGATAATTAAAAGCGGGCAGCAGCTTCGCGGGGCTAGATGCGATAGCTGGGGCGACCACAGAATCGCAATGTCCGTAGCAATTGCCGCTACGAGGGCGACGGGCGAGACCGAAATTAACGGCTCGGAGTGCGTGTCCGTATCCTTCCCCGAGTTCTTTGAAGCGCTTCGGGATTTGAGGGGAGGCCTCTAGCCTGTTTACCACTTCTGAATTTCCTTCGCGGGCGGCTCTGATAAAATTATGAAAAAAGCGGTTATCGTAGCGATTGACGGGCCTGCCGGGGCGGGCAAAGGCGCCGTTGCCAGAGCCGTTGCCGGACGCCTCGGTTTCATTTATCTCGACACTGGGGCGATGTACAGGGCGGTGGCGCTTCTCGTATCGAGGGGCGGAGTGGATATTTGCGACGAAGGGGAGCTTCAAAAAACCCTCCTCGAATCGCATATCAATCTTAAAACCGGCTCAGACGGCAATTTGAGTGTGTTCCTAGGGGTTGAGGACGTTACGGATGAGATTCGCGCGCCGGAAATATCGCGCCTCGCATCGGACGTCGCCACGAAGAAATCCGTAAGGGACGTGCTTCGCGGGATGCAGAGGAGAATTGGGCGCGCCGGGAATATCGTAGCCGAGGGGAGGGATATGGGAACGTATGTTTTCCCGGAAGCCGATTTCAAATTCTACCTAGACGCCGCGCTTGAAGAGCGGGCAAGACGCAGACATCGCCAATTGCTGGAGATGGGGATTCGCGAGCCTCTAGGGGCTGTTCTGGATGCCATGCGCGCGCGAGATGCTCAGGATAAAGAACGCGCCCAAGCGCCCTTGCATCCTGCCGTAAATGCAGTAATAATAGATACGACGAGTGTTGCGGCGGCTGATGTGATAGATAAAATAGTGGAAACGGTCAACGGGGGTGTACTGAGCAATGGCTAAGAGGATAATACTTGCCGAGACCGCCGGCGTGTGCTTCGGAGTCGAAAGAGCGCTTAGAAAATCCTTCGAGGTCATTAATAAATCCGACGGGCAAATTCGCTCGCTGGGACCCATAATTCATAACCCCCAGGTGGTAAAACGCCTTGAAGACAGGGGCGTAACCGTTGCCGATAAGCTCGAAGACGCAACCGACGGCACGGTCATCATCCGCGCCCACGGAGTGCCAGTGGGAACGGTGGATACGGCTAAGGATAAGGGGCTCAACGTCGTTGACCTCACCTGCCCTATAGTGAAAAAGCTCCAGTTCTCGGTCAAGAAACTCTCCGAAGAGGGGTATTTCGTCGTCATCGTTGGCGACAGAAACCACCCCGAAATAATAGGCACGCAGAGCTATGCAGATCCTGAGAGGCTCGTTGTGGTGTCGGATAAATCGGAATTGGGGAACGAAATATTTTCCAAGAAAAAAGTGGGCATCGTCGCCCAAACCACTATAGCGTTTGAAAAATTCCGCGAAGTCGTAGATGAGTTCCTCGCCAGAAGCACGGAGGAGATAAAAATCGCAAATACCATCTGCGACGATATTTTTAATAAACAAAGAGAAGCCGTAGAGCTTGCGAAATCTGTTGATGTGATGATAGTCATAGGCGGCAAGAACAGCTCCAATACGACGAAAATTGCGAAGCTCTGTCACGAGGTCAACGAAAACACCTATCAAATTGAAACCGTTGACGAGATTCGCTCCTTAGGGCTTGATTTTAAAGAAAAAACAGTAGGCGTTACCGCAGGGGCTTCGACGCCCTCGTGGATTATAGAAGACATATTACAGGGTTTATAGAACGGTGGGAGATGAACATAGAAGAGAAATCATTTGCAGAGCTGTTTGAAGAGAGTCTGAGCGTTCCCGAAAAGGGGACGATTTTTAAGGGTCTTGTAGTGAGAATTGACGCCGAAGACGTATTCCTCGACTTCGGGTCGAAATCAGAAGGGGTCGCGCCGCTTGGCGAATTTCGCAATGCTGACGGGGAGCTTAGGGTAAACATTGGGGACGAGGTTTTAGTGAGCCTTGAAGCGTGGTCTTCTCGGGGCGAGCCTCCGAAACTATCCAAGAGAAAGGCGGATTTAAACAGAGAGTCGGCGAGAATTCGCAAGGCTTACGAGGATGGAGAAATCCTAACCGCCAGAGTAGTAGAGAAGGTCAAAGGGGGCTTAATAGCTAACATCGGAGAAGAGTCCGAGGTCAGAGCGTTTCTTCCCGGCTCCCAGGTGGACATAAGGCATCAAGCCGATTTGGACAGCTTCATCGGAACTAAGCTCGAAGCGAGAATAATAAAGCTCTCAAATGAAGGGGTAGTCATATCGAGGCGAGTGTGGCTCGAAGAGCAGAGGGAAGTACACCGCAAGGAAACCCTCTCCACGTTGGAAGAGGGAAAGACCGTCTCCGGCAGAGTGGTGAAAATTATTGAAAAGGGCGCATTCGTTGACATCGGCGGCATCGAGGGTTTCCTTCCGATAAGCGAAATCTCATGGGGGAGAATAAAACGCCCGAACGACGTAATCTCCACCGGCGAGGAAATCGAAGTCAAAATACTCAGGCTAGAAGAGGGGGATAAAATCACTCTCGGTCATAAGCAGACCAAAGCCGATCCATGGTCGTTTGCCGAGACGAGATATAAGCCGAATTCGAGAGTGCGGGGCAAGGTCGTCTCAACGGCGGAGTTCGGTGTGTTCATCGAGCTTGAACCGGGGGTTGAGGGGCTGGTTCACATAAGCGAAATCACTTGGACGAAAAAATTCAGGCATCCCAAAGAGATAATCCACGTTGGTACCGCCGCCGAAGCCATAGTGCTTGAGGTAGATACGGCGAAGAGGAGAATATCCCTCAGCCTGAGACTCCTCGAGCAGAGCCCGTGGGAGATATTCAAGGAAAAAACCCCGTCTGGCACGAGGGTGCAGGGAAAGGTAGTCAACGTTACGGACAAGGGCGTATTCGTCGAGGTCGCCGAGGGGCTGGTAGGGCTTATGCGTCCTTCGGATATTTCTTGGATGGGCGCGGCGAATCCCGAAGAGGCTTTTAAAACCGGCGACGAAGCGGAGTTCGTTGTGCTGAATGTGGACGATAGAAACCGCAGAATCGCCCTTGGAGTCAAACAACTTCAGGATGACCCATGGAAAGAGGCACAGCGCCGCTATAAGCCCGGCGAGAGCGTCGTTACCGGGAAAGTCTCGGTTATAAAGGACAGGGGCGTCATCGTCGAACTGGCGGACGGGCTAGAGGGATACATGAGGGCGTCCGATTTTATCAACCGCGACGACAACAACAGGGACTTATCCAAAATCCTAAAGGTCGGCGACGAGATAACGGCTCAGGTAACGGGGTTTGAGAGCAAAAACCGCCAGCTTAACCTCAGCAAAAAACGCCATGAAGATCGTGTTGAGAAGGAAAAGGTTTCAAATTTTATGTCCTCTCAAGGCGGAGACGGCTCAATGACACTGGGAGATCTGCTTGGAGATAAGCTCAAATCTCTGGTCAAAAATTAGCGCTGAGCGGGGTGGGGAGTAGCTTTTGCGGCGATTTGTTATTTCGGCTTTTATTGTAGCTCTGGTCTTGTTTATCCTCGTAATAGGGGCGGGGCTCAATTTTCTGTTTCCCTGGGGTGGCGGTTTTGTTGCGGGAGACAGCGTCGCGGTGCTTAGAATTGACGGCGTAATACTGGACTCAGGGGTTTATCTCGAGAGTATCTCGTCAATTGCAAGGGACGATGGCATAAAAGCCCTTGTGATTCGGATTGACTCTCCGGGCGGGGCGGTCGGGCCATCTCAGGAAATATACGCTGAAGTTAAGAGGCTCGCGGAGAAAATTCCGGTAGTCGCAAGCATCGGCACTGTAGGGGCTTCCGGCGGATATTATATAGCCTGCGCGGCGGGGAAGATTTTCGCCAATCCCGGCGCTATCACGGGGAGCATTGGCGTTATCGCTCAGTTCATGAGCTACAGAGAGCTTCTAGCCTGGGCTAAACTCGATATAGAGGTCATCAAGAGCGGGGAGTTCAAAGATGTAGGCTCTCCATTTAGAGAGATGACCGCGGCTGAGAGGAGCTACGTTCAGGGCTTGATTGATAACACTCACTCGCAGTTCAAAGGGGTGGTTTCTAAGGCTAGGGGGCTTAAGTCAGAGGGGCTGGACAGAGTAGCAGACGGGCGAATCTTCACAGGAGAGCAGGCAAAAGAGGCAGGACTCGTGGACGAGCTTGGAACCCTCGGCGATGCGGTTCGAGAAGCGGCGGCTTTAAGTGGGGTTGATGCCACAGACCCGGATATGGTCTATTATCCGAAACCCAAGATGCGCTTTATAGACTACTTTATCTCCAGCGCTAGGTCTTACGCGCCTTCTAATCGGATATTCACAGAGAAGTTCGGGCTTTTTTATCTCGTTGATGTGATGCGGTAGCGATGAAGCCGATATGGGCGCCTTGGAGAATTGACTACATCACCGGAGAGAAGCGCAGTGGGTGTGTCTTCTGCGATAAGCCTAAAGAGGGGAGCGACAGAGGGAATTTAATTCTCTTTCAGGGAGTCGCCGCGTTTATCATAATGAACCGCTATCCCTACACCAACGGCCATCTGATGGTAGTCCCTTACAGGCACACAAGCGAGCTCTCGGAACTCGACGCTGCGGAGCGGCTGGAGATTATGAACCTCGCCGCTAGGTGTGTTCAGATTCTGGAGTGCATAAAACCCGACGGTTTCAATATCGGAATGAACCTTGGCAGGGTTGCCGGCGCGGGGATTGACGAACACCTCCACTTGCATATTGTTCCGCGCTGGAGCGGGGATACCAATTTTATGCCGGTCATCGCCGATGTGAAAGTGATGCCCGAATATCTCGGCGATACCTACGCCAAGCTCTATGAGCGGCTTAAATCCGAAGAATAGAGGGGAGAGACGGAATGAAATTTCTAAGGATACTAATTACTGCCCTTTTATTTATTACTGCCCTACTGCTGATTATCCAAAACCAAGACGTGTTTGCCCATAAATTTGAGCTTAAGCTCGATATGAAGGCATATCAAGTGGGCCCATATATAGCCTCAAATCTCATGCTGATAGTATGGTCGTTTTTCATCGGCGTTGTATTTGCCGTCGTGTGGGGGGCGTTCTATTCAATGAGTATGAAAGGACAGCTCAGGGAAAAGCAGAGGAGAATTAAAGAACTCCAGCATCAAATCGGGCAGGTTCAACTCCCAAATTACGATGCGGCCCCTGAGCCGGAACAGACCCTGCCGGGCAAGCAGTCTTAGCCTCTCCATGCTCTTTTCTAATCCCATTTTCCCGCTAGGAATAAAAATCATGCAGACATCTGGAAAACCGAACTGGATAAAGGCGAAGGTTCCCGCCGGCTCGAATTATACGCGGCTCAAAACCCTCATGCGCGGGCTTGACCTCCACACCGTGTGCGAGGAGGCTAAGTGTCCCAATATCGGCGAGTGCTGGGGGGCGGGGACGCTTACTTTCATGATTTTGGGCGACACCTGCACGAGGAGCTGCGGCTTTTGCGCCGTCAAGACGGGGCGCGGCGGCGAAATTGACTGGGACGAGCCCGAGAGAACCGCAAATGCCGTGCGCAAACTCGCCGAAGGGGACGCATATCTGAGGCATATAGTTATCACATCGGTTGACAGGGATAATAAAAACTACGAAAGCTCCCTCGTGTTTGCCGAAACCATTAGACGGGTGCGCGCGCAGAACCCTCAGGTAAAAATTGAAGTCCTGATTCCCGATTTTAAGGGCGACTTGGATTCGCTTCGCAATATCCTATCCGCCAAGCCCGACATCCTCAACCACAATATCGAGACCGTCCCAAGGCTCTACTACCTGCCTCAGGAAACCCATTCGGGCGGCAAGAGAGCCGTAAGACCGCAGGCTAAATACGAGTGGTCTATTGATCTGCTTAAAAACGCCAGAACATTCGGACACGAGGGGATGCTCATGAAATCCGGCATAATGGTGGGACTGGGCGAGGAGCTTGAGGAAGTGATTGAGACCCTGTGGGATTTAAAACGCGCCGGATGCGATATTGTAACAGTCGGGCAGTATCTGATGCCGAGCGTGGATCATCTTCCAGTGAGCAAGTATTACCATCCGATGGAATTTGAATCGCTCAAAAAATATGGCGAGAGCATTATCGGGATTCCGCACGTGGAGTCTGGCCCCCTTGTGAGAAGTTCCTACCACGCCGAGAAACAGGCCGTAAAGCTCGGAGCGGCGGCTATCGGCTGAAAAAAACCTGCGTGGCGGCGGATTTGAGGCTACTGCGGACAGGGGCGTCAGTCAATTTTGCCTCCATCCTGCCTCTAATGGGTGCGATAATCCAAAATTGGAGGTAGAATTTACCCCAATTCCCCTGACCACTGATATAGCCGATGCCAAGTCCTCTCCTGACCGAAAGAGATATAGCCCAAATCAAATCACGCGGGATTCAACTCGAAAAAGTACTCTCTGAAATCGAGCGCTTCAGGCAGGGATTCCGATTTGCGGATTTGTCGAGACCTGCGACAGTGGGGGATGGAATCATCGCTCTCGCCGACAGCGATGCGCGCAGACTCGCGCTGAGGTATGAAGCCGTCCAGATGGGCGGGAGGGCTATCAAATTTGTGCCGGCTTCGGGAAGCGCTACCCGGATGTTCCAATCCCTCCTTGAAGTTCTCAACAGCGGTGGCGGCGAGATTGAACTGCTACGTATTCGAGAAGATGCCGAAAGGGGCAATTCGCGCTCTGCGGAGTTTCTTAAATTTGTCTCTTCGCTGGAGAGGTTCGCGTTTTATGGGGATTTGCGCTCGGCCCTTGCCTCGGCTGGACTTTCTCTCGACTCGGCTGTGCGGCAGGGGAGGTATCGAGCCGTGCTTGATTGCCTATTTGGAGCGGGCGGGCTAGGCTATGCGAGCCTGCCAAAGGGGCTTATAAAGTTTCATAGCTACCCCGGAGGCATCTCTCGCACGGCTTTTGAGGAGCATCTGGCGGAGGCGGCTGAGTACATTCGAGATATTAACGGCGTTGCAAGGGTTCACTTTACCGTTCCCTCAGAATACGAGCGGCGGATAGCCGAATTCTTCGCTGAGGTTCAGAGCCAATATAAAAAACGGGGCATCACCTTTGACATCACGCTCTCAGTTCAAGACCCCTCGACAGACACCGTTGCCGTGGATTTGGATAACCGCCCGTTTCGCGATTCCCTTGGCGCGCTAGTATTCCGTCCGGCGGGACACGGGGCGCTCCTGCGCAACCTCGGCAATCTCGGCGGGGATTTTATCTATATTAAAAACGTGGACAACGTCGCGCTGGAGCGGTTTGCGCGCGAACACTCAATCTATAAAAAAGCCCTTGCGGGGTATTTATCCCAGATGCAGGGGGAGATTTTTCATCTCATCCGAAGGCTCTTGGCAGGCGGGGCAGGCGAAGGAGATATCGCCGCCGCCTTTGACTACCTGCGCGCGAGGCTCTCTCTAATCCCCCCTCGCGGAATCGAGGCGGCTTCAAAGGGGGAGCGTGTGGAATTTCTCATATCGAAACTCAATCGCCCGGTGAGGGTCTGCGGGATGGTGAAAAACGAGGGCGAGCCGGGGGGCGGTCCCTTCTGGACGCGCGGCGCGGACGGCGGCGAGTCGCTTCAGATAGTCGAGGCTTCGCAGGTTGACGTTGAGTCCCAGAATCAGCGCCGAGTATGGTCGTCCTCAACGCATTTTAACCCTGTGGATATTGTCTGCGGGGTGCGCGATTATTCGGGCGCAAATTTCGATTTGTCCCGATATTCGGACCTGGACTCAGGTTTTATCTCGATTAAATCCAAGGACGGCCGCCCGCTTAAAGCCCTTGAGCTTCCGGGGCTATGGAACGGCTCTATGGCGAATTGGATTACGGTTTTTGTGGAAGCGCCGGTCTCGACGTTCAACCCGGTGAAAACCGTGCTGGATTTGCTCCGGGCTGAGCATCAGGCAGTATCATAATTGCCCATTTTACCCCTATGCCCATTAACGCACCCAAAAAAACCGTCATACACGACTGCGCTCAGGATATCGCCTCCGATATTTTTGACGCCGCGAGCCGATTTATCAGGGTCATGAAGTACGTTGATGCCCTTTGCTACCTTCAGGATGCCGAAGGGCTTGCGGCAACTCTGGAGAGCGCCGTTTTCGGCAAGGCTCTCGCCTTGCTGCGCGAGGCTGGGAAATCCCTTCCCCCGGAAGCAGGGCGCGCATTTGAGGGGGAATTGGCATTGGCTCTCGGCGGGCGGATTTATGATTTAATCTCCCTTGCCGCCAGCGCGGGCAGTGGGCGTGAGCAAATCGAATTGGTCATCGGCAAGATTTTCTCATCCGAGAAAGAGAACAGGGGGCGCTACGCCGGAGCGGTCGGGATGGTCAACGGGCGCTTTGACGGATTGATTTCCTCCTATGACGCGAAACTCGATTTTTTCTTGGAGCGTCTGCCCGCGCCTGCTCACATCAGAGGCGCATCAATTAAAGAGTCCGCCCCCCTGATGCGATGCCTCGATGTCATCGCGCTTGCCGGAGAACTCAACCGGCGGCACAAGCCCATCTGCGTATTTTTCTCCGGCGGCGGTGGCGGGGAGCGGCTTTCCACATTGTCTCAGATGACGGTTTTCCTAAACGTCTATGTCGAGAGATTTAAGCTGATTTCAAGGAAAATCGCTGAGAAACACCTATGCGAGTATTCGCTCGTAGAACCCATTGGCGATATGGAAATAGCGGCGATTCTGCTCCTGTGGCTTCGGGGACACGACCTTGGGCATTTCTGGGGGGTTGACGCGCTGTCGCCAAAAATGTCTGAATTCGATAGGGACTATTTTGCCCTCCATGAGCTTAAATCCGATGCCATTTCGCTCTACAATCTGAGATTTCTCTCAGGCGACCTCCTCCCGGGAGATTTGCTCCGAGCCGCCTATGTGTCAGCGGTTGCCGAGATGTTCCGATACCTCCGGCGCGCTGAGGGCGGGGATTTCTTTCAGCGCCCGGACACTGCCTCCGCCCTTCTCGCATATCGCTGGCTTGCGGATTCCGGGGCGATTCGATTCGACGCTAAGTTGGGTAGATTGAGGCTCGATTTTGCGCGGTTTGAAGCGGCTATTGAGCGTCTTGCGGCGGAGATGCTTCGGATATTTGCCGGGGGCGGGGTTGACGCGGCGCGGGCATTTGTCCGGTGCTATTCGAGGGTTGATGACTCGGATATTGCCTTCGAGCGCGTCATGCGGGACACTGAAATCCCCCACTACATTGACTTTCATTGGAATATGCGGGAAGTTCCTAGAATTGAGTAAAAGACGTTTATTCCTCCGGATTAAAGTATAATTAGGTGGGTTGCCAATAAATTTAAATAGGAGTTTTTGCGGGAAATGTTTATTAAAAGCGTAGGTTTATTTCTGTTGCTGACTCTCGGTGTCTCGGCAGAGGATTTTAGAATCTCGATCCTCTCCGAGGGGCTGTCCGGCAGGCAGTCTGCGATACAAAACACCGCTGTCAGGAGCGCCGGGGAGTTTAAAGCGCTGTGGCAGGAGCTTGGATTGAGCGGCGCAGTCCCATACTATGATTTCAAGGACGAGGTGATTGTCGTTATCGCGCCGAGGGCGAAGCCCGGAAGCTCGGCTGAAATATCGGGGATAGACAAGAAAACGGACGGCTCAATTGAGGTGCGATTCACGGTTGTTTCGGTGGATGGCGAGGCCGCTATAAAAAACCCGAAACTCTTTCCCTACGTTGTAGCGAGGATACATCCTGTGTCCAATGTGAAATCGGCGCGCGTGAAATTCATTCAGGAAATCCCGCGCCCTCCCGTTCCCGCCGACAGCGGCATAGGGCAGATTCCCCCTTACTCGAACGTCCTCAAGGAATATGAAAACATCGCCGTATCAGAGTTTCTCCCGCTCGACAGGGGCAACTCGTGGACTTATAAAATTGAATCCGAGGGCGGGGCGACTAGGGAGGAGGACTACTCCGTGCTTTCCATTTCTCAGGACGGATGGTCGGTTTTTGACGGCTTTTTTGGGAGGAAAAATATCGCTATGAAGGTTGACCCCTCGGGGGAGCTGTACGTTTCATCAAGCCAAAATGGGGCGCGCCCTTTTTATACGCCCGATATCCAGAGGAGCTATAGAAAAATCGAGATTAAGACGCCGGCGGGGAAATTCGGCGATTTGATGATTGTAACCATCCCCCAAAACGATAAATTCTGGTTCAAGGACGTCTATGCAAGAGGAGTCGGGCTAATTTATCACGAGCGCGCGACACCCAAAGGGAGAGTCAAATACGCGCTGACAGCAGCCCGTGTTAAGGGCGTGAGCTACCCGAAAGTCCGCCCCCCGCGCTAATAGGGATTTGCGGCGCAGATGACAGTTCGCAAGCTTGCAGTCTAACCATTCACCACCAAGCAGGGGATGAGCTTTCATCCCATATTTGATATTCCGTATTGCGAATCCGGCGTCAGTCATCGCGAATAATCAAAAGTTGACATATAAGGCTGATTTGGTTATTTTTTAGCCCTCTACTCGGCAGGCAGAGTATCACAGGAGAGGTGGCCGAGCGGCCGAAGGCACCCGCCTGCTAAGCGGGTAGGGGGCTAAAACTCCCTCGAGGGTTCGAATCCCTCCCTCTCCGCCATAGAATTCAGATGCCAGCACAACGCGCCCGTAGCTCAACGGATAGAGTATCTGACTACGGATCAGAGGGTTGGGGGTTCAAATCCCTCCGGGCGCGCCAATTCTCTCCTCCCCCTTTGCGTTGTTTACACACTGCCGAATTGCCCTCCAATAGCCTCTGTGGTAACTTAAGAGGCGATGACGGACAGATTCAATCAAAACATAGAAACCGACTCCTTTGACAGCGCGCTGTTCTCGGATATTGAGGCGACTTCCGAGGAATTTCGGCATATTATCGAGAGCGGCGGGAATTTGCTTCCCGATTTCCGCTCGTTCGCGCTTGACCTATTCGCCGCGTTCTATAAATTGAACGTTATTTTCCGCCCCCAGGACTCGGTGAAAGTAGCCTCGATGCTCGCCCGCAGGCTTCTGCTCAAAATCCTAGCCTCAGACAAATACGGCGAGCTGAGGGATGAAACCGCGCTTGACGGATTCAAATCCGCGGCGGCGGCTCTGTCATTTATCCGCGATTATCTCCTCTGGATAAAGTCTGATGAGGGGCTTTCTCAAAGCGCTCTTATGAAGGAGTGGGAAGCCGGGCGAGCTGAGGAGCAAGCCGATGAGACTGCCTCCGAACTCGAAACAATTGAAGAGGCCGAGAAGAGCGCCGAGGGCAAAATTTCCGAGTCCCTCAAGAAGGTCAAAAAAAAGAAGCAATTTGCCCGCCGCAGCCAAGAGAGTGAACTCAAGGAAATCCAGCGGGAGCAAAAAGAGCGTATTGAGAACCTCGATATGAAGCTCGGCAGTCTCGTGAAATCGTCCATGGAGGCTACATCGGATAGAGTCTCGGGCATCGAGCGGGAGCTTGCCGACTGGGGGGCGTCAATTGGCGGCGGCTCCGAGGGGAAATCCGCAGGGGAGAAGCTGGATTTGGCGGCAAAACTGCTCTCGAACGAGAAATTAAGGCGACTCAGCCTCATGGTGGGCAGTTTTAAGGAGGAGATGCTTCAGTCCAGAAGAAAGGTGTGGGCGAAGAGGGGAGCGGAAATCCACGACATCGCCATCGGAAGCGATTTGGCGCGGGCGATTCCCTCGGAGCTTCTATCGCTCAGGCATCCGGCGCTGAAGAGGGATTTTCTCAAGCGCCTCGTGGAAGAGCGAATAGTTCAGTACCATCTCAAACAGGACGCCGGCAGAGGGCCCATTGTGGTCTGCCTCGACGGCAGTTCCTCGATGTCCGGGGACAAAGAGATGTGGTCGAAGGCGCTCTGCCTCACCGTGCTTGAGATGGCAAAGCGGCAGAGGCGCAAATTCGTAGCCATAGTATTTTCATCCAAGGGGGCGCCGCTTGAGACCTTCGGCTCGGACGGGACGGCATCGTGGCGGATGAAAGAGGCGGAGATAATAAAACTCGCCGATTATTTCCCCGGCGGAGGCACGGATTTTGAGGAGCCACTAGGGAAGGCGGCGGAATTTTTGGCGCGCTCGAAATTCAGGCGCGGAGACATACTCTTCATTACCGACGGCGAGTGCGACGTTGCCGGCGAGTGGCTGGGCAACTTTCTCGGCGAGAAGAAGAGGCTGGGGTTTCAGGTGTTCTCCGTGCTTATTGATATTACGGGCAGGGAGCAAGCGGCGACCCTTCGCAAATTTAGCGATAAAATCGCATCTGTATCAAGCCTCACCTCGAAGGACGCGCGCGAGATTTTTCTCGGCCTCGGGTGATTACGACTTAAATTTTTGTAGCACTAAGAGGTACTCTGATTCCATGCCTTCCGGGTTCTTATTGTTCCTTGAGCCGAACAGTTGCCTCTTCTTTATTCTGTCTTCATAGACCCCTTTGAGTGAATAGCCTAGCTCTGTAAAATGCTCCGCGAATATTCTCCAAATTTCGACATTGACGCCGTCTATAACTGGGTTGCCGATGAAAATACAGGCTCTCCTGCCGGATTTTAACCTATCCATTGAGTTCTCAAGCGAGTTAATTGTGTGGCAAAAATAAGAATCAAGCAGAGCTATAAGGTCGTTTCTCTTTAAGGCGGATTTTACTTTGTCGAGGGTTTTAGTGTGAATTATTCTATCGGGTTTTCTATAAGGTATCTCGAGCTTTGATAGGTTTTTTATATATTCTTCCTTGTATCCCAGCCAATATAAATCCATCTTAGCCGTTCTCATATATTCTTGAGCTTGCAAGTATGGAGGAGAGGTTATAAGGCAGTCAAATTCGGTGTCTGAATTGAACTTATACTGACTGGAATCTACTCCTCCATGAATGGTTACGTAATTCTCATGCGCTGTCGTAAACTCTATAAATTGGTTAATTCTCTCTAAATTTTCAAACGAGAGCTTGTATATCATCTCATTCATCTTTTTGACCCAATTTGTTGGCAACAATGTGGCTATATATGCCAGTTTGCTTTTAGACCTAAACAATTTGGGCGTTTTATGCTCGGCATAGGAAAAGTGCTTGCTGACTTTTACTAAAGCCGCCTCGATGATTAACGAGTATATATCCTTAGGCAGATTTTTTTGCCACCCCCAGTATTTTGTTAAAACTCCGAGCATTTCATCGGGATACCAATAAGTCAAATTTGACCATTCAGGATAAAATAGCAATTCGCTACCCGTTAGACCCTCAAGCCGGTTGTAGAGAGTTCGATTGCTTAATAGGCGTACTCCCTTATATATTTTTATAAGCATGATATGGGTTAAAAGGGGGTTTAAATCGAGTAAAAATGAGTTTCTTTCGCACAAATAACATTCAAGCCCCACAGTGCCGGAGCCGGCAAAGGGGTCTATAACGAGGTTATTTCTCTCCGTGAAAGTGTTGATGCAGAATCTCACCACATGCGGTATAAACTTTGCCGGATAGTAATAAATCGAGTGTGTCAGGTATCCGGTGTCTGTTATTTCAGGCACTAAATCACGGAAAGATACCAATTCTAACTCCCCATTTCCCATTGCATTAATTTCTGGAGTCGCTTTTTGAACGCTGTCGGAAAATAGATTGAGTTGTCTGTTAATTGGATAATTTTTCATAACAGGCCTTGAGAAATAATAAATCTCTAATGTAGTGAGCTTTGTCCGATAGCGAAGTTAGAGGGATGCTATCCTCCGTCCACAGAGGAATTATTTTATCCAGCGCGGTGTCAATAGATTTTATAAGCTCGTCGTAGGAGTCGAAGATAAAATTAACCCCCGACAGAGCGCATTTCTCGTTGAGCAGCTTGACATTTGAGTGTTGAGTAAAACACATAACCTCAAGCTCAAGGCTCGCAGTAGCATAAGAAATCCATAAATCGTCCCAGTTCTCTATCCTATCAACAATCTTTGAAACTGATTTTAATACCTCATTGTCATTCCCGCCTGTCCACTCAAACAACGACCCGACTATTTCATCCGTTCCATAAGCCATTTTCAGGTAGATGTTCTCTCTTATCTTAATTCCATTACTCATTTCGGCAAAGAACTCGTCCCTACTCACCTCAGTAAAATCCTTGAGCGAGGAGTACATTTTCTCGATAGTGGAGCGCTTTTGCTGAGAGTCCCGCGCGTCCCATATACAAACCAAATACAGTATTTCACTCCGAGGGGTTTTATTAATCCTCAGAAGCCCCCTTAACATATCCACCAAAGAACCCTTAGCCGTAGTTCCGCCCGTGTCGTCTCTTGAGCGTAGTTGGACAATAATCGCCTTGTTATCGGACGAATTTACCCCCATTACGTCAACATCCAAATTTGGCGCTTTGGCGTTGAACATCTCGGTTAGAATAGATCGAACGTCGGAGATTTTACTCGGAACTATATCGCAATTGCCATGTTTGCAAATAATAGTTCTCAACATCTCTTCAAGAACCTTGCCCTGTCTCGCTCTGTATGAGCTATGGAAGTATTGGTGAAATGAAAACATATAGGGGTAGTACAAAGCAAGAGAATATGATGTACCCAGATTCCGCGCTCTTGTTATGCCGGCTACAAATCTTTTTATATCATCTAGCGAATCCCTTAGAGAACCTAAATTCTCATCGAATAGATGCTTAATAATATCCGACGCAAGCCCCATAGGGCTTTTTAGAATGTTCTTTACGAGACGGTTCTCTTCGGTATCGTCAATCAAGTGCAGAAATATTCTCTCTTGATACATTTCCACATCACCGGACAGTAGCTTTTATTTGAACCCTACATTAAACATGGGTTAGATGCAATTGCTCCCCTTGGTTCTTGCCATATCCCCGCTGAATTATTGAATCCTCGCTGGTTCAGTTCATCTCACAGAGGTTTGTTATGCTAGGCACATTCGCTGTAGTTTACGCGGCGCCGCGTCGAAGCGCTCGGTGTAAACCAAACCCTGCAGCATAACAATAGGGGCTTGAGATAGCTTCAAATAATTCTAAGCAGGCGTTCCCTCCCATTGTCGGGCGCGTTTCTGCCAAGCCTCGGCGTACTTGTGCCAGCTGTGCAATGTCTCCGGGTCAAAATCTGCTCCATTTGGCCAAACCAGCGTTTGCACTTCGGCGTCAATCCGCACTTGATTAAATAGGGACAAATCCCTCAATGGTTTGTATAGCTCTCCTGCCAGAATGGGCTGAAAATCTATGGTCTGCGTCGTATTGTCGTCGAATAGAATTTTTAATGTGTACGGCGCAACAATTTCAAACGATTGAACGCGGAAGATTTGGTGCGGCATTTCCCCCCCCTTTTTTTATCTGAGAGGCGAAATTGGTAGAGGCGGCTCGCCAGCTTGCAGCCTTTGCCAAGCGTATAATAACTCTGTTTGACGCAGCTAAGCCCACGCTTCAACCAATCGGCGCTGACGTTTCGACAGTGTTCCCGATAACAAATCCACTGGCTCAACGCCAAAAACCGCTGCCTCATTTTGGTAGTAAGCATGGAAGTGAGGCGCGTCTAACTCGGCATACATACGGATAATTATCCCGAAAAAACGGCTGATTTCCGACATACGTTTGTTTTACTCAAAGCCACGACTAAGTAATAAGTTTTTTTTGCTTAATGGAGTACAGAACTGTCAATTCTTCGGAAATCCTATTGCACTGTTTGCTAGCTCTACATTAAACCTAGGTTAGATGCAATTGCTCCCTCTGGTTCTTGCCATATCCCCGCTGAATTATATAATTACCCCCGCGATGAGACCCACCTGGGCTGAGATAGACATATCCGCCTTAAAATCCAATTTCCGCCGCGTTAGGGAGCGCGCGGGCAGAGGGGTTTGTGTGCTTTGCGTAGTCAAGGCGGATGCCTACGGGCACGGCGCTGTGCAGGTTGCAAAAGCCCTTGTCCGCGAAGGGGCCGATATGCTCGGCGTGGCGACAATCGCCGAGGCGCTGGAACTCAGAGATTCAGGCATTAGCTCTCCGCTCGTTCTGCTCGGAGGGGTGTTGCCCGAAGACGCCCCGTTTGTCGTCAAGGCGGATTTAACACCCGCTCTCTTCTCGGCGGCTTCGGCTAGGAGTCTGTCCGCCGCCGCCCATAAATTTGGGAAAATTGTGAAATATCATCTAAAAATTGATACCGGCATGAATAGGCTCGGCGTCTGTACTGACGGAGTCGCGCGGCTTATCTCGGAAATTGGCAATCTCCCGAATATTGAAATGGAGGGGGTTTTTACCCATTTCTCGCACGCTGACTCCACAAACCGCGATTTTACCCTTCGGCAGATTTCACTATTCGAGACTGAACTGTCTGCCCTAAAGAAGCGCGGGTTCAATCCCCTATATATTCACCTCGCCAACAGTGCCGCGGCACTGAGATTTCCCGAAGCCCACGGCAATTTGGTGCGCCCCGGGATTATGCTCTACGGCGGCGGCGGAGCGGAGCTTCAGCCGGTTATGAGGTTTAAAACGCGCGTGATACAGCTCAAATCCATCCCCGCGGGGGCTTCCGTGAGCTACGGCGGCACTTTCTCCGCCTCGAGACCGAGCGTGATTGCTGTGCTACCCGTGGGGTATGCCGACGGCTACATGAGGCGGCTGTCCAACCGCGCTAGGGTCTCGATAAACGGTCGGCTCGCCCCTGTGGTAGGCGCGGTGTGCATGGATTTAATCATGATTGACGTTACGGACGTTCCGATGGTTAAAGAGGGGGACGAGGTTACGCTCTTTGGCGATGAGCTGGTCTCAGCGTGGGATGTCGCCTCGTGGGCGGATACGATTTCCTATGAGATTTTCACCTCAGTTGGCAGGCGAGTGCCTAGGGTTTACACATCGGGCGGGGATTGAGCTGGGGGCTGGGGCGCGCATTCTGGGAGTTTTAGATGATACCGATGTACTCGTACCCTGTTAATTCTGCGTTAGAAATTAATATTGTTTTAACTGGATTTTTCGCGAGTTACTGGCTAAATTTAATTTCAGATGCGCGCCGTTCCCATTGCACTTGCTCTCCTGTTGCTGATTTTAGCGGTTTATCTGGTGCCGTCCCGATTCGCCGCCGCCTCGGAATCCCTCGCCGATGATATTGCGCCCCCCTCTGAAAATGCCCTCGCTGATGAGACTCCATCTGAGGCTGAGGCCAATCCCGCCGCCGTCCCGTTCACCCAATCGCCGCCCGAGCAAGAAATTGAATCGCCATTTGCTAAGCCAATCTCCGATGTGGAAAGCCCCTCGGACACTGAGCCGGACCCTCCTCCGGCATCTGAGGAATCTCCCGAAATCCTAGAGTCAGACACCGACGATGATATTGCGCACCCGTCTGAGAATGCCCTCGCTGATGAGACTCCATCTGAGGCTGAAGCCAATCCCGCCGCCGTCCCATTCACCGAATCGCCATTTGCTAAGCCAATCTCCGATGTGCAAAGCCCCTCAGACACTGAGCCGGACCCTCCTCCGGCATCTGAGCAATCCGCCGAATTAGATACTGCCCCCCCTCAACCCGCCGAGGGCATCGCCCCCGAAATCCTAGAGTCAGACCCCGCAGATGCGCCCTCGGCTGACCCCGCAACTGAACCCCTCGCCGGAGAGGAAAATCGCTTTGAGCTGTCCCCTTTTTTCACCTCATCCGAGTCGGGGAGCGTCTCTGAATTCGGAGTGCGCCCGTTTTTCTACTGGCTCCGGGACGAGGAGCGAGACTCCGAGGAACTCGATGTTCTCTACCCGCTTGCCACCTACGACAGGCGGGAGGACGCGAGGAGCTACCAGTTTCTGTTCTATATGCTCTCCTATTATTCCAATTTGACGCCGAGCGGTTTTCAGGAGAGCAAATTCACATTATTCCCGCTTGTATTCTCAAAGCGCGCCGAAGAGGCGGATAAGAGCTATTTCGCTCTTTTCCCGATATACGGGCGACTCAAAGAGCGATTCGCCAGGGACGAGATAAATTTCTACCTCTTCCCGCTCTACCTTGAGACGCGCAGTGGGGACGCGGTGAACTACAGCTTCCTGTGGCCGCTTTTTGGCTATTACACCGGCGGCGGGCAGGAGGGGGTTCGCCTCTGGCCCATCTACGGGTACAGAAAAAAAGAGGGCGCGCTGGATGAGAAATTTGCCCTCTGGCCCATTTTTATCTCTAAGAAGACCGTATCCTTCGGCGAGGAGACGGCGTCATTTTCCGTTTTCCCGCTCTATCTGACAAAGGAATCCCGGAATAAGACTCAGACCACTTACCTCTGGCCATTTATTAATCACCAAGTGGACAGGAAAAAAGGCACGGAGCGCTGGGACCTGCCATGGCCCTTTGTGAATTTCACGCGCGGGGCTAAGACCGAGACAAGGGTGTTCCCGTTCTACGGCAGTGAGGTTGACGGCGGCGATGAAGACGGCTTCTACCTCTGGCCCATTTACAGATATTCTAAATTAAACCTCGAGGACAACCTGCGCACGAGAAAAAATATCCTCCTCTTTCTATACTCGGACATCGAAGAAGAGCCGCTCATCGAGGGCGGACGGGCGAGGAGGCGAATTGACCTGTGGCCCCTTTTCACGTATAACAGGGACAGGGACGGCAATAGGAGTTTCCATCTCATCTCGCCGATAGAGCCGTTTATAGCAGACAGCCGGGGGATTGAGAGAAATTACGCCCCCTTTTGGAGGCTCTATCAGTGGCGCAAATCCCCTGACGGCGCAAGCTCAAGCTCCGCCCTTTGGAACGCCTATCGGATGGAAAAGAACGAGGGCGGCAGGAGAATTGAGCTAAAACCCCTTCTGCCGATATTCTCATATAATCAATCCGAGGGGCAAGGCTCGGCGTATGACATTTTCGGAGGGCTTTTTGGCTATAAATCTACGCCTGAGGGGAGGGCCGTGAAACTGTTTTTTTATGATGTTAATATCTCGGTCAACGATACATCAGGGGTAAGGAGGCTCAACGGTGATGAGTAGTATGACCTCGTTTTTTCAGACCACTGGGGAGATTATAAAATTATTTATCGAGAGCCTCTACTGGTGCAAAACCGCCCTGAGAAACCGCGCTATGGTGTTTGCCCAGATGAGAGAAATTGGCAACAACACCCTGCCTGTAGCCGCGCTGATTTCGGTTTTCATCGGCGGAGTGCTTGCCCTTCAGTCGGGGCCCACGCTCGCGCTCTTCGGGATAGAGGAGAATATTGGGGGCATCGTCGGGCTTTCAATGGTCAGAGAACTTGGCCCTGTGATGGCGTCAATTCTCGTCGCTGGCAGGGTTGGCTCGGCAATGACCGCGGAGATTGCCTCGATGAGCGTGTATCAGGAAATTGACGCGCTTCGGACGATGAACATCAATCCCGTGCGCTTTCTCGTGATGCCCAGATTCCTCGCAAGCCTCGTAATCCTGCCAATTCTGGTCGTTTATATGTACGTTATCGGGTGGTTCGGCGGGGCTGTAGTTGCCTCGGTAAACCCGGAAATAGGCGTCTCGATGACGGTATTCTACAGGAATCTCTCGGAGTTTATCGAGTTTTCGGACGTTATAAACGGGCTGGTTAAGTCGGCAGTGTTCGGTATTATAATCTCGACGGTCTGCTGTTATGTGGGGCTGCGAACGAGGGGCGGCCCTAGGGAGATTGGAATCTCGGTTACGAGGGCGGTGGTGCTGTCTTTTGTATTAATCTTGGTGTTTGATTATTTTATTACTAGGGCGCTCATGATACTCAATATTCAGTAGAGGTTGCTTTAATCTGAGCATGAGGCGAGGATATGGGCGTTGAATATAAATATGACGACTAAAAGAGACATTCCCGTAAATTATGTACAGAACTCCCCCGTCGAGGTGCAAATCGCGGGGCTTGCGAAATCCTTCGGGGCGAATCGAGTCCTCAACGGGGTGAATCTCGAGATAAAGCCCGCCGAAACCATGGTCATCCTCGGCAAAAGCGGTTCGGGCAAGAGCGTGCTTCTGCGCCATATCATCGGGCTTGAGAAGCCGGACTCCGGCGAAATTCTCATCGGCGGGATTGACGCAGGCAGCCCGCGCCTTCGGGAGGCGCACAGGCTCGCTATGGTGTTTCAGTCCTCGGCGCTATTTAACTCCCTATCCGTGAAAGAGAACGTAGCCCTATACCTGAGGGAAAATGCCATATTTGCCGACGAGGACAGGATTGGGCAAGTCGTCTCAAACGCCCTTTCCATTGTGGGGCTTGAGGGAAAAGAGGCGGTGATGCCCTCAGACCTCAGCGGCGGGATGAGAAAGCGCGTCGCCATAGCTAGGGCGCTTGTGATGAGTCCCGACCTGATTCTCTTTGATGAGCCTACGGCAGAGCTTGACCCGCTTCTCACCAGGAGCATTGGCGACGTAATCCTGGGGCTCAGAGACCACGTAGAGGTTACGCAAATTGTCGTAACCCACGACATTGACCTCGCCTTTTACATCGCCGATAGAATCGCCCTCATCAACGAGGGCAGGATAGTCGAGGTTGCAGAGCCGAGGGATTTTAAAATCAGCCAAAACCCCGTCGCAAGGGCTTTTATACAGCCTCAATTTGAACGCGCATTATAGAGGAGGTCGCAGCAATGAGTTCAGAAGTGAAAGTAGGCATATTTGTCGTAGTGGGTCTCGCCGTGCTACTGGCCGTATTTGAATTCGTGGGAGAGATTCCGTTTCTCACGAAGGACTATACGCTGAAAACCTATTTCCAATCCGTAGGGGAGCTTCGCGAGGGCAATCCCGTGAAACTCTCAGGGGTTGAGGTGGGCAAGGTCTCGAAAATCGCAATTGAAGACAGTAAAATTGCCGTTACGGCAAAGGTCAAAGAGGGGTTTATGGTCAAGCAGGACTCGGTTGCCTCGGTGAGGCTCACCAGCCTTCTAGGCACGAGCTATCTGCATATCACGTTCGGCTCTCCCGATAGCCCCGCCGCTCAGGATAGTTTCGTCCTCAAGAGCGAGGAGCCAGCGGACATCAATCAGATTCTCGCCAAAGTGGAGTCCTCGATAAGCTCGATTCAATCCGCCTTCAGCGGCTTTGATGCCCTCGGAGGGATTGACAAGGACAAAGTGGCGAGCATAATTGACAACCTCGACAAAGTCCTCGCGGGAGCCGAGAGGGGCGAAGGCACATTCGGCAAACTACTCAAGGACGACGCCCTCTACAACGAGGCAAAAGAGGCCCTCTCGAATATTAACAGAGTCGCCGCCGCAATAAATCAGGGCAAAGGCACTCTAGGCAAACTCATAAGCGACGACTCGCTCTATGTCGAAACCAAAAAAACCATGGAAAACCTAGGGCAGGTCGCATCAAAGCTCAATCAATCCGAAGGCACTTTGGGGAAACTCCTCAAAGACGACACGCTCTACAACGAGGTTACGGGAGCGGCTACGAGCCTCAACAAAATACTGAAAAAAGTGGAGAGGGGCGAAGGCACTTTGGGGAAACTCGTGGTTGACGACTCGCTCTATTTCGATACGAAAAACGCGGTAAAAAAGGTCGAAAAATCCGTCGAGATTCAAGAAGACCTAGCCCCGCTGAACACGCTTGGGGCGGCATTTGGCATTCTCACTTTATTCTAAGGCGCGGCTCTGGGAGGGGGGATTGCCAAGCGCGGCGTATCCCCGTTTCCCGCTCTCCATCGGAGCAAGGGGGGGGCAGGCTGAGATAATGGGCTGTCTCAATCGGCTTCATCGCCCGGCGCCTCTGCGCTGCGAACCTCGCTCTGTAGCCTGTACAGGCTCTCGTAAATCCCGCCTTTGCGCGCTAGAAGCTGCGCGTGGTTGCCAGATTCGGCGACCTCCCCTCTGTGAATCACTATGATTTCATCGGCGCGTTTGATATTCGACAGCCTGTGCGCGACGATGATTGTCGTTCTATCGGATGAGGTTTCCCTCAGAAATTCCCTGATGTTCAGCTCGATTTCGGCGTCAATGTGAGAAGTGGCCTCATCGAGTATGAGAACCTTCGCCCGTTTGGACAGGGCTTCTTTGAGGGATTGAATCTGTTTCTCGCCTGAGGACGCTGTGCCTCTTGCGCTGAATAATTCCCCGCTCCCGTTCAATCGGCGGTTAAATTCGCCGTCCTGCGAGTGGTGCCCATTGCTGGCGTTTCTGCCAAAGATGAATACATCTTGGAATACAGCAGATATTTCGGAGCGCAGAAATTCCG
Organism: Deltaproteobacteria bacterium; assembly: GCA_052390235.1. Lineage (GTDB taxonomy): Bacteria > Desulfobacterota_D > UBA1144 > Nemesobacterales > CSP1-2 > JBQTHB01. Next base: position 294,136 of record JBQTHB010000002.1, read on the forward strand.
GGTCTAAGTCTCGAATGTTGACCCCGTCAAAGAGGATTTCTCCGCGCTCTATGTCGTAGAGTTTCAGTATGAGATTGACGATGGTGGTTTTCCCTGAGCCTGTGAGTCCGACGAAGGCGAGAGTTTTCCCCGGAGTTGCCTTGAATGATACGTTTTTCAGTATCCAGTCCCGCCCGTTGTAGGAAAACCATACGTTTCTGAACTCCACCTCGCCCCTTGCCCCCTCGACTCTGCCCTCCGGGCGGGCTTCGGACTTGGCGTGGGCGAGGTCGTAGAGGTTCTCGGAAGCCGCTATTGCCGACTGGAATATGTTATATCTCTCTGCAAGCTCAAGTATCGGCTTAAAGAGCATTTTTATGTAGGCGAGATAGGCGATGAGCGCGCCTAGCGTGAGGTTTAGGTCCAGCACCCTAAGCCCCCCGTACCAGACGATGAGCGCCACCGTGGAGATGCTGATGAATTCGATTATTGGCCTGAAAGTGGCGAAGGCAAAGAGCTGGTCCATGTTGGCGGTGTAGTTCTCGAGGTTAACCCTGCGAAATCTCTCGAAATTTTCCTGCTCCTTGTTGTAGAGCTTAATTAAAACTACCCCCCTGACGCTCTCCTGCACGAAGGCGTTTAGCTGGGCTACGGTTTTTCTCAAATTCCTATAGACCGTCTTTAATCTCATCCTAAAGAGCCAGGCGATGACCCCGAGCAGCGCAGTGATGCCGAGGATGAACAGCGTGAGCGGGCGGTTCATGTAAAACATCACCCCCAGCACTCCGGCGATGACGAGAATGTCTTTGAAAAACTGCACCGAGACCGAGGTGTACATCTCGTTTATGGCGTTAATGTCATTTGTAACCCGCGTGGTGAGCCTGCCCACGGGGTTTTTATCGAAGAACGGCTGGGGGAGGCTCAGGATTTTGGAGAACATCTCAACTCGCATCTGGTGCATTATTCTCTGCCCCGTGTAGTTGAGAATATAGGTGTAGAGCGAGCTGAATAGGAAAACACCCGAAAGGGCGAGGAGCAGTAAAAGGGCAAGCTCCGCGACTGCTCTTAATTCGTCTCCTCTAAGCAGGGCGATGTCGTCTCCATCGAATTTGGAGACTGCCTCGTAGTCGGCATAATAAATCCCGTCCGCGCGCTTGAATGCCCCCCCGTATTTTTCGATGACCCTGAGGATTTCCGACTGTTCAGTAGCCTCAAATTCCGCCGGATTTACCGCTAAGAATTTTGCTTTAGAGAGGTATCCCCGTTTTTCGAGGTCTGTTTTGTCCTCGGTTTCTATCGCCGATATATCAATGAGCGCCGCCCCTTCGCCGAGGTTGACGATAAATGGCGGGTAGTCGCGCCTTAGCCGAGCTTCAAACGAGGCGGCATCGGAGGGGAACCTGGCCTCTCGCCACCTGGGATGGACGTAGCCGTCAACCGCGACCTTGGTGATATAAGGCACGGAAAGCTCCATTGCCGCTGTGATAATCATAAAAATAAACGACAGCGTCATAAACCCGGCGTAGGGCTTGGCGAAGGCGCGAAGCCAGAGGATTATTTTTATATCATAGGTTTTTGCCTCTCTCTTCTCGGCGTCGGATTCAATTAAGCTCAATGGGGTTTCTCCGGCAGCGGGTCGTCGTCGAGGGTCTGCACGCGGTAGAGTTTGGCGTATAGCCCGTCCCGCGCCATGAGTTCTTCGTGCCGCCCGGACTCGGCTATGATGCCTCTATCGAGAACGGCTATGCGGTCGAAGCCGCTAATGGAAGGCACCCTGCTCGATACGGCAACGAGAGTCCCGGCGCGCATCAGCTTTTTCAATTCTCCCAGAAGCAGGTTTTCGGTTCTCACATCGAGGGACGAGAGCGCGTCGTCTAGCACAAGCGCGTCCGGCTCAAGCAGAATCGCCCTCGCTATGGCGATTCTCTGCCTCTGCCCTCCGGAGAGGCTCAGTCCCCGCTCGCCGACTCTGGCGTCGAATCCCCCAGGAAATCCCATTATATCGTCATAAATTTGGGCGGCTTTGGCGGCGCGCTCTATGTCTGAGTCCTGTAGTCTCGGATTCATGAACGAGATATTATCCCTAACCGTGCCGCTGAAAACCGTTGTCTCCTGAGGGATGAACACCACTGCCCGTCCTAGGCTCTGTTTCGATATGGCTCTGACGTCATAGCCGCCAATGAGAATACTGCTCTCGTCGGGGAGGTGTTCGATTTTCACAAGCAGGCGAAGCAGAGCGCTTTTGCCAGAACCTGTGCCGCCCACGATGGCGAAGGATTTTCCCTGAGGGATGGACAAATTCACCCCGCGCAGAACCTTTGACCCGTTGTAGGAGAAATTCACATTGCGCAGCTCAATCCCCCCGCCGCCGCCGCGCGCGATGTTTATTCCCCCGTCTATGGGAGCTTCCTCCGGCTTTGTGCGGAGTATGTTGTTGATTCTCTCAAGCGAGGCGTTCCCGCGTTTTATCATATCCACTGCCCAAGCCATAGCCGTCATAGGCCATGCGAGCATCCCGATATAGATTAGGATAGCGACGAAATCCCCTAGGGTAATGCCTCCCGTAACGGCGCTTCTGCCACCCGCCCAGAGGAAAATCACAACCCCCGTGCCTGCAATGAAACTTATGAGCGGCTGATACACCCCCCAGATTCGGATGAGGTTGAGATTGCTCCTCATGTACTCGTTGCTCGCGCGGTCGAAATCACGAATCTCGGCGCTCTCTGCTACGGCGGCTTTGACGACTTTTATGCCGGCTATTGAGGCTCTCGCGCTCTCCGTGAGGGCTGAGAATGCGCTCTGCACCCCTGCGAAACGCTCTTCGATGGCTCTGCCGAATTTAATTATTAAAAAGCACAGTACGGGAAATGGGATAAACGCCCAGAGCGCGAGTGCGGGCGAGACGTAAATCATTGCGGCGAGAATGAATACGAGGAGCAGTAATCCGTCGTAGGCGATGATGACACCGATGCCGCACGCCATTTTGATAGCCTCTATATCGTTTACGGTATGCGCCATGAGGTCTCCGGTTTTCCTCTCGGAGAAGAAATTGAAGGGCAGAGTCTGTAGGTGTTTAAAGAAGCTGTCTCTTAGGGCAAGCTCGATTTTTCTTGACGCGCCGAGGAGGAAATACCGCCAGAAGAATCGAAATACCGACATCACGAGGGCAATGCCAACTATGTAGAGGGCGTATGTCGAGATGCCGCTCCCGCTGTCGGCGACTAGGCTGTCAATGACCTTTTCTATGATGAGTGGTATGGACAGTTGGCACAGATCCACAACGGTCAGGGCGAGGAATCCGAGGAGTATCGAATATCTATAATCGAGGAGAAGAGAGGTGAGGGTTTTTTCCCTGTTCATTGCCGCAGGTTCGCTTAAGTTATCGCTCGATGATAATAATACCCGAAACGCAAATCCGCTGTGTGAGCGGCGCAATCCCCGCCTGTTTTGAGGGCAGACCCCAAATATCTAAAGCGCACTCATCAGGGGGCGGGGTTCGGCGAGCTAACATTTCATATATTTCTGATGCCCGGCGATTTATCTTCATGTATAATTAGCCGTGATTCGCTGTTTTCAAAGGAGGAATCTTAGGCAATGGAATTGATTTCTGACCCTCAAATATGGATTGCGCTTCTCACGCTCACGACGCTTGAAATCGTTCTCGGCATAGACAACATCATCTTCATCTCCATTCTCACGGGCAAGCTCCCTGCAGGCGAGCAGGCTAGGGCGAGAACCATCGGGCTTGCGCTGGCTATGATAATGCGGATTTTGCTACTCTTCTCCCTAGCTTGGATAATGCGGCTTACCGCGCCGATATTCACCGCGCTGGGAAATGAAATTTCGGGGCGCGATATAATTCTGCTCGTCGGCGGGCTTTTCCTGCTCGCGAAAAGCACTTACGAGATTCACGAGAGGCTTGAGGGGGAAGAAGCCCATTCCACGGGGGGCGGCACGGCGACATTTACAAGCGTCATTGCGCAGATAATACTGCTCGACCTCGTGTTTTCGCTCGACTCCGTAATTACGGCTATCGGCATGGTTGATCAGTTTTGGATCATGGTAACGGCTGTGATTGTAGCTGTGGGCGTGATGATGGTATCGGCAAGGGCGGTAAGCGAATTCGTACACCGACACCCCACGGTAAAGATGCTCGCTCTAAGTTTCCTCCTGCTTATTGGGGTGAGCCTCATAGCCGAGGGGCTTGACCAGCACATTCCGAAGGGCTATATCTATTTCGCCATGGCGTTTTCGGTGTTGGTCGAGATGCTGAATCTAAAGGTGAAGGGCAAGAGAGCCGAGCCAGTGAAACTGCGCGAACCCTACTCGGAGGATAAGTAATGGGAAAGGGCGCGGCGTCAATTCAACGCCCGCGCCGGATTCTCTAGGGCTATGGCTTGGGAGCTTTATTAGATAGGCTAAGAACTTTACTTCTGCCGAACAATCTCCAACACCCTACCTAAAAACCTCTTCATTGTTATGAGGGGGGAGGAGTACTTTAATAAACTCTTACTCCCCACAAGAATTACTTCATGCCTTACCTTCCCAGCTCTTAGCTTCTCAGCCCGTTTTACTAGTATCATTTGTTCTCCTATGTTTATAATTTGTAAATGAGTGCAACGCCTCTAGCGTGATTGCCAGTTGAAACAATTGAAACTCCTCCTCTGTCTCCCCGTTTCAATCCCTTATAGGTAGGCTAAGAACTCGCGGTACTCGGCTAATTCCCGACCTACCCAGAAATGTTTCAATCCCTTATAGGTAGGCTAAGAACATGAGTCTCAAGGGCTTGCCCCGACTAGAGGGGCGGCAGTTTCAATCCCTTATAGGTAGGCTAAGAACCAACTTTTCCCCCGAAGGGGCATAAAAACATTCTGAGGTTTCAATCCCTTATAGGTAGGCTAAGAACGAGGCTGTTGCCCGACATTGGGTTATCGATGTCCCGGGTTTCAATCCCTTATAGGTAGGCTAAGAACGCGAGTCAGAATTGATTACCTTCCAACTAGTTCTGGTTTCAATCCCTTATAGGTAGGCTAAGAACTCATGCAGGTATTGGAGTACAAGGCGAAATTTGGGGGGTTTCAATCCCTTATAGGTAGGCTAAGAACCTCTTGCCACGTGGCATGAGGTTATCTGGGACCGGTGTTTCAATCCCTTATAGGTAGGCTAAGAACGGATCGCCGAAGCATCGGGGTGGTTTGTATTTACGTAGTTTCAATCCCTTATAGGTAGGCTAAGAACGCACCTGCCACACTGCCAACATAGACGCAAGTCCTGTTTCAATCCCTTATAGGTAGGCTAAGAACGCAGGCTATCGCCGACCAGCAGTATCAGAGACTATAGTTTCAATCCCTTATAGGTAGGCTAAGAACTCGCGGCTATGTCTGCGGAACGTAGGTTATCCTCCGTTTCAATCCCTTATAGGTAGGCTAAGAACCGGCGTCATGCCGGATAAGGAAGCGGCGTCCCGCCAGTTTCAATCCCTTATAGGTAGGCTAAGAACCATTTCGTGAGTACGGCAGTAGCCGTACTCGTTAAAGTTTCAATCCCTTATAGGTAGGCTAAGAACTTTTTTTTTTTGCGGGAGGCAGCGCTCCCGCTCGCATGTTTCAATCCCTTATAGGTAGGCTAAGAACTTTGTGCAAATTTGCACAAGTTGTGTTTTACTGCTCCGTTTCAATCCCTTATAGGTAGGCTAAGAACCGCTCCACTCCCCGCGAATGTAAAAATCTTTCTTTGGTTTCAATCCCTTATAGGTAGGCTAAGAACGAGTGGAGCGGTGACCGAGGGGAACCTCGGTACGTTCTGTTTCAATCCCTTATAGGTAGGCTAAGAACACTGGGTGAGTTCTATTTCATGCAGAATTACGAAGAGTTTCAATCCCTTATAGGTAGGCTAAGAACCCCCACTATCCTCTTCCACTCCGTCCCCGGACTCGTGTTTCAATCCCTTATAGGTAGGCTAAGAACTTTTGGAAGCAATCGTTACGACGGCGGAAGCCGTCAGTTTCAATCCCTTATAGGTAGGCTAAGAACCGGAGGTCCGGTGGCGAGTGGGAAGTGCTGGATGTGTAGTTTCAATCCCTTATAGGTAGGCTAAGAACAAAAGTCTTTTTTAATAAACATGAACCCTCCTTTGTGGTTTCAATCCCTTATAGGTAGGCTAAGAACCGTGCTTACCACCACCCCCAAAGGGGGGCTTGAATCGTTTCAATCCCTTATAGGTAGGCTAAGAACCGTTTACCGCCGCGTACGATTGCCCGTCTGTTATATTGTTTCAATCCCTTATAGGTAGGCTAAGAACCGGGTGGTTTACTTTTATGCGGATTATTTTTGTACGTTTCAATCCCTTATAGGTAGGCTAAGAACCCGCACCACTCACCGCGAATGTAAAAATCTTTCTTCGGTTTCAATCCCTTATAGGTAGGCTAAGAACCAACGGTTACAAATATAAGACCCGTCGAAGGTTCATGTTTCAATCCCTTATAGGTAGGCTAAGAACATTTAAAACTGCTCTTATTGCCGGGAAAAGAGCCCGGGTTTCAATCCCTTATAGGTAGGCTAAGAACGCGGACAAAGGGAGAGAAAAAACTCCTCCCGTTTAGCGTTTCAATCCCTTATAGGTAGGCTAAGAACTACGACCCCTTCGTAACCTCTTACCCTCCCAACCCCGAGTTTCAATCCCTTATAGGTAGGCTAAGAACTTTCTTTCTCCCTATACTCCGTGGTAAGAATATAGGGTTTCAATCCCTTATAGGTAGGCTAAGAACCCCGGGTGGTTTACTTTTATGCGGATTATTTTTACAGTTTCAATCCCTTATAGGTAGGCTAAGAACTGTTTCTCTCCACATTCGATACACCCTTGCGGTTAATGTTTCAATCCCTTATAGGTAGGCTAAGAACGACGTCTAGGGGTGTATGTAGATGGGGGTTTATAACAGTTTCAATCCCTTATAGGTAGGCTAAGAACTTGTGCAAATTTGCACAAGTTGTGTTGTACTGCTCCGTTTCAATCCCTTATAGGTAGGCTAAGAACCGTAGGTTATCCGTTTGGGTCGGGGGCATCGCGGAAGGTTTCAATCCCTTATAGGTAGGCTAAGAACTAAAAATCTTCCGCCCCTCCGGGAGGGGCGTTGGTGGTTTCAATCCCTTATAGGTAGGCTAAGAACAATTAAAAAAATGGCTAGCTTTAGAGACCCGGGTCTCGTTTCAATCCCTTATAGGTAGGCTAAGAACCAGATTATCCACCTCCCCCAAAGGGGGGAATGAATCGTTTCAATCCCTTATAGGTAGGCTAAGAACAAAATCCCAACAATGCGAGCGGGAGCGCTGCCTCCCGGTTTCAATCCCTTATAGGTAGGCTAAGAACTAGTGATTATTTCCGAGTGGGACAAGGAGGTTCCGCCGTTTCAATCCCTTATAGGTAGGCTAAGAACAGGATAAAGAAAAATTTGGGGCTGACCCCACCCCGGGTTTCAATCCCTTATAGGTAGGCTAAGAACAAGGAGGTGTCAATGTTTACAAAAAAAGATTTTTACCGTTTCAATCCCTTATAGGTAGGCTAAGAACGGTATTTCCCGCCGTACAGGTACAGTCGCACCACGGCGTTTCAATCCCTTATAGGTAGGCTAAGAACTTTCTCTAGCATCACGACATCTCCTCACTATTCTTTTGTTTCAATCCCTTATAGGTAGGCTAAGAACGAAAACATCGAACGGTGTAGGCGTATCCCCGTTCTGAGTTTCAATCCCTTATAGGTAGGCTAAGAACAGACTTCGATACCATCAATTCTGCACCCGATGTTATGTTTCAATCCCTTATAGGTAGGCTAAGAACTCCAAGATTACACCACCACCTATAGCAACCCCCGCTTGTTTCAATCCCTTATAGGTAGGCTAAGAACTATCAGACAGCCTCCGCTCCGAAGGATGGCTTCTGGAGTTTCAATCCCTTATAGGTAGGCTAAGAACGTACCGGCAAGGTTTCCGTGCTTGTTTGAGGAGTTCAAAGTTTCAATCCCTTATAGGTAGGCTAAGAACCTCCCTTGTCGAGGTTAGAGGGTTATTAGCCGAGGGGTTTCAATCCCTTATAGGTAGGCTAAGAACCCATAATTCCATCAGACACCTCAAATATCTTTTTCGTGTTTCAATCCCTTATAGGTAGGCTAAGAACTCTTGGATAAGGTACAGCCTAGCTTTGCGAACGCAGTTTCAATCCCTTATAGGTAGGCTAAGAACTATATCTCTTTCTTCATTTTAGGATTTTCCATATTAGTTTCAATCCCTTATAGGTAGGCTAAGAACTGGTGAGCTATGATAGCGAGCGCAAGAGATTCTATCGTTTCAATCCCTTATAGGTAGGCTAAGAACTTCCTCATTTATTTATCTCCTTTGTTTTTGTTATCTGTTTCAATCCCTTATAGGTAGGCTAAGAACACAGACGTCATACGAATAAACATCTATTTGGCTTTTGTTTCAATCCCTTATAGGTAGGCTAAGAACAAGCGAGAATCTCCTTTCGCTCCGCAGACAGCCTTGGTTTCAATCCCTTATAGGTAGGCTAAGAACCTGACAAGAAGAAGAAGAAGGGGGTGAAGTAATGAGTTTCAATCCCTTATAGGTAGGCTAAGAACCCCGGCAACGAGTGCCATTTTAAATTCTGCCTCCGGTTTCAATCCCTTATAGGTAGGCTAAGAACTCTTGGCTAGTCTGGCTCAGTCCGACCCTTCTCTCACGTTTCAATCCCTTATAGGTAGGCTAAGAACGCTTATTGCCCGTCGGATAACTCGCGCCAGTGAAAACGTTTCAATCCCTTATAGGTAGGCTAAGAACTATTAGAGCATCGTTTTTGTATAGTATCGAGAGGTTCGGTTTCAATCCCTTATAGGTAGGCTAAGAACGGGATAGAGAGAAAGAAATAAGAGTTCGCAAGCCGAGTTTCAATCCCTTATAGGTAGGCTAAGAACGAGAGGTGTAGGCAGGTTATTTCGTGCATCTCTGCGAAGTTTCAATCCCTTATAGGTAGGCTAAGAACGAGCCAGGCACGGCGGGGCAAGCGGGCGGGCGGTGGTTTCAATCCCTTATAGGTAGGCTAAGAACGCGCGCCCCGCTCGCTCCGCACTTTCGGTTGCTCCGGCGTTTCAATCCCTTATAGGTAGGCTAAGAACTAGGCTTATGTTCCTTAGCCGATTTGTACTTACCATGTTTCAATCCCTTATAGGTAGGCTAAGAACGAACACGGCGGTAACGCTAGATGCCGGCAATACAGATATGTTTCAATCCCTTATAGGTAGGCTAAGAACTGGTGAGCTACGATACCGAGCGCAAGAGATTCTATAGTTTCAATCCCTTATAGGTAGGCTAAGAACAATTGAACCACAAATCAACTATCAGGCTGATATATTCGTTTCAATCCCTTATAGGTAGGCTAAGAACCGACGCCCTGAGAAAACGGCTTTATATACGTATCCTTGTTTCAATCCCTTATAGGTAGGCTAAGAACTTGTTTGCGTTGTCGTATTCTGTACCGAGGGAACAGTTTCAATCCCTTATAGGTAGGCTAAGAACGCGGTCTAGCCACTGAGTCCGAGATTGCCTCGTTGTTGTTTCAATCCCTTATAGGTAGGCTAAGAACGCAAGAGGGTAGGGAGATGATGATTTCCGTTGCCAGTTTCAATCCCTTATAGGTAGGCTAAGAACTTCGGAGAGGAGCTTAGAATCTGGGGTATGTTCCGGTGTTTCAATCCCTTATAGGTAGGCTAAGAACCCCCCCGCTCGCGCGCTCCTACTTCCTTCTTATTTGTTTCAATCCCTTATAGGTAGGCTAAGAACGTTGAAGGCTTGGCAGGAGTTTGTCGAAAAGAATAGGTTTCAATCCCTTATAGGTAGGCTAAGAACGGGAGGATGCAAAAACGACTGGAGTCTAACAACTTCCGTTTCAATCCCTTATAGGTAGGCTAAGAACCTATCGAAGAATTTCAAAAGTATATCCAAGAGGGAAAGTTTCAATCCCTTATAGGTAGGCTAAGAACGGGAGGGGGAGGGCGGAGTCGGCTTCATCTTCGGCGGTTTCAATCCCTTATAGGTAGGCTAAGAACGGTTTGAGCAAGGAGCTATGAAAGCCGTTCGGAACGGTTTCAATCCCTTATAGGTAGGCTAAGAACGCACTAGGGAAAGACATAGCTAGGCGCAAAGAAGCGAGTTTCAATCCCTTATAGGTAGGCTAAGAACTCGTATTCTGTACCGAGGGAACACAATAAGGCACAATAGTTTCAATCCCTTATAGGTAGGCTAAGAACAAGCCCTTTGGGAGTAATGTAATCATCGGGGATTCTGGTTTCAATCCCTTATAGGTAGGCTAAGAACTGAATATAGTTGACGGGCAATCGTACGCGGCGGTAAAGTTTCAATCCCTTATAGGTAGGCTAAGAACGAGATAAGAACTGTACGTCCGTCTGGCACATGGAAAGTTTCAATCCCTTATAGGTAGGCTAAGAACAGGGCTAGAGGCTCAGTTTATCCCTTTTGAGCTACCGTTTCAATCCCTTATAGGTAGGCTAAGAACGCGTTGTGAATAGGCGAAATCGCGGAACAGGAGAGAAGTTTCAATCCCTTATAGGTAGGCTAAGAACATGTATTCTCTGCCTGCGTCTTCGTCTGAAGATGAGGTTTCAATCCCTTATAGGTAGGCTAAGAACGCAGATATCCTTTATGCCCGTGAAATCGGAGATACGGGTTTCAATCCCTTATAGGTAGGCTAAGAACATGAGTAACCCTGAGAAGATAGAGAAGAATTTACGCCCGTTTCAATCCCTTATAGGTAGGCTAAGAACGATGCTATCTCCAAACTAGAAATCACCGGAGAAGCAGTTTCAATCCCTTATAGGTAGGCTAAGAACATGAAGAGTCAAAAGCAGTCAAATCAAAGCGCCTCACACGGTTTCAATCCCTTATAGGTAGGCTAAGAACTCGGAGATACGGTGAAAGTTTTACGCGGATGGAGCTAGTTTCAATCCCTTATAGGTAGGCTAAGAACATTTCTCTTCGGATTTGGTGTTCGTTTTCCATTATGTGTTTCAATCCCTTATAGGTAGGCTAAGAACGCGTTTAAGGTTTCTTCTTGTGCTAGTACACTGCGAAGTTTCAATCCCTTATAGGTAGGCTAAGAACTTTCAACGATGAGCTATTCCTACAAACCAAAGCCTAGGTTTCAATCCCTTATAGGTAGGCTAAGAACCCATTTCTCCCCAATAAATTCAGCATTTTCGATTATCAAAGAACAATATCTAAACTTAAACCTCTTATTTAACATTCTATGAAAACTCCCTGAAATTTCAACATTTTCCCTAAGTTTGCCTCTTCCGTCTATCCTCCGGTGTTTTTACGCTATTGGGGGTGGACGGAAAATCAGATGAATCTCTCTTCGCCTCCTTTTTTCACCCCTATGAGTAGCCGGTCGGTGTATTTGGTCGTCCTAAATGTGTAGAATATCAGAGAGTCGTAATCTTTGTCAATTATGGCTGTTAGCTCGTATCTGAGCTTCTCGAATTGCGCCTCAGTGAGTTCGCCTTCGAGCACGGAATTCTGCACCCAATACAGATATTTGCGGGCGGTTTTCAGCACCTTGGCGACTCTCTTTTGCCCAACGTCATAGACTAGGATGATGTTCATAATTCATGATACATGATGTATCGCGCATCTCGGCAAATCACCACTCCCACAGAAACGGCGTATATTCCTCCTCCCCCATGAGGTGCTTTTCCAATTTATATAGCTCAAGCCTTATGAGCCGTCTATTCGACACGGGCTTCCCAATTTTCTTATGAGTGATGGTTGTCTCAAGCCTCTCCTCAAACTCCCTGGAAAATATCTTTGCGCCGTCTTCATTCATGACCACGCCGTCCATTTTTTTCTCGAAATGGTTTTTCTGGAGTTGCCCCTTGTTGACGAGCGAGAATATCATCCTATCAACGAAAATGGGTTTGAACACCTCCGCCACATCCAAATTGAGCGTGAATCGCCTGAAATTCGTCGTGTGAAGAAACCCGATGCGCGGGTCTAGGTGGGTTTTATAGATTTCGCTCAGCACAGTTGTGTAGAGTAGGGAGTTGCCGAAGCTGATGAGGGCGTTTAGGCGGTTTTTAGGCGGGCGGCGGGTGCGGGATTCAAATTTGAAATCGCCATCTTCAATAATCCCATCGAATGTGGAGTAATAAGCCTCTCGGATGTTCCCTTCAATCGCCATGAGGGAGTCTGTCGCCTCCTGCTTCGGGATGCTCTCGGAAAGGGCTGAGATGTAATCCGAGGTTTTGCCGATGTCCGCGCTCTCTTTCCTTCGGGCGTAGTAGTCAATGACTTTACGGATGTTGCCGACTGCGCCTTCGATGAATTTGCGGGCTATGGCGATTCTGGCTTTGGGGTCGTTGTAGTAGGTTGCCTGCTTCAGCGTCATGTAGCCTGAGTTTAGGTGTTCGCGCGGGTAGAAACTGCCGATGTAGTATTGATAGTGGTTGAAGAAGTGGAGGGTTATCTCTTTTTGCGATGCGAATTCCAGAAACCGCTTATTCAGCGTAACCTCGCCAAATATCATGAGCTCCTGCGTTCCCTCGACGGGGATAAATTTCTTCTCGCCCCGCTCGTTCTCGAAATAAATTGTGTTGTCCTTGCGCTTAAGCTCGCCGTCGCTGAAGATGAATATGCGTGTTTTCATCTTTTTCTAGGTTCTAGAGTGGTTTTCACACTAGTTTAATCCTTATGAAGCTGTCATGCCCGAAGTAGTAATTGGGCATCCATGTCTTCAACTACTAGATTCCCGGCTTAAAAACTGCGGGAATGACAACCTCTTGCATCTTGCCCAGGATACCGGAGTTTCTGTCCGGTCTCTGGATACTGCGGGAATGACATCCCGCATCCTCCGTGCGTTACGCTTTAACTCCAGCAAAACTCCCGATATCCGCAGTTTGTGCAGTAGCCAATCTTTACCGCTTTTGGCGGAAGCTCCTGTGCGGCGATTCTCTTGATTTCATCAATTGCCCCCTCAAGCTCCGCAACCAACGCCTCGGTGAGCGAGACCTTCTCCTTCCTCTTCTCCTTCGGAAAAAGAAGCTCCCCTTCAGCCTCGATGCCGTAATCCCGCAGAACGTACAGATAGTAGGCAAGCTGCATCCTTGCCGCCTCTATCGCTTTTGAGCTTTTCTTAATCTCGCCGACCACGACTTTATCCTCATCGAGCCGCGTGAGGTCAATCACAACATTTTCGAGATGAATCTGCTTTTTATCTCTCTGATACGTGTTTTCGTTTATAAACCTCCCAAGCTCTATAAATGCATTGTCCTGATCCGGCACGATGTTCCTCGTCATAAGCCAAAGCTCTCGGCGGCAGATGTAGTAGCAGTCAATGAGAGTACCGTTCACTTTAAATTCGCTCTCGGCTACCAAATTGCCACGCCTCCTTTTAATTTATATCCGGTCTCAAAGTCGTAATACTCATCAATCTGGGAGCTTGAGACGAACGGCATTCCTTCGTCTATGGCAGGCAGGTTCACCCCCCCTCGCTTCGGCACGGAAACCGAATATTCATAAAACTTTGCCTTTATTTTATCAAACTTCTCTCTTCTCTCGAACGGATTTTGTGTTTCTCTTATATCTAAAAACTTTTCCCAAATATTTATTGCCTCATTATCAAACTGGATGAAAATATCTACTTTCTCGTAATCCTCTTCAATCAATCTAAAAGTCCATATACCGTTATCTCCATCGTAGTTCAGCCTGTAGAAGGCTTTGAGAATGTCTCTGGATTTCTGGTCGGATTTTGCCTCGGCAATAAGTTTATAGTATTCATCAATAAGGTTTAAAAACTCGCTTTCACCGATTTCCTCTCTACCGGAAAGCACTTTTCGGGTTCTGTCCAAAAGTATCGAGTCTTTGTTGTAAATGTAGGTTGAGTATTCTCTTCCGGTTTTTCCATCTCTGAGCCTTATGACTCTTATCTCCCTGCCTGCCGATAGTCCGTTTCTGTTACATCTCCCCGCAGACTGATTGATCGAATCAAGCGGGCAGAAGTCTCGATAAACAACGTCGAAGTCAATATCCACTCCCGCCTCGACAAGCTGAGTAGTAACGGCGATCCTCTTTTTCCTTTCTCTGATTTCGTCAATCCTCCTGAGTCTTTCTTTTGGAATCACGTGAGTTGAAAGGTATGTCATCTCTTCTCGCTTTAATCCACTTTCTCTGAGAAGGCTGTAAAATTCCTTTGCCGAGCCGATTGTGTTGAAGATGAAAAGAAATCTCTTGTCGCCCTTCAGAGCTTCAGTGATTACCGAACCTGCAAATTCTCTGATGGTTCTGGATTCGGCTATATCAGGCTTCAGAATTACTCTGTGCAAGCTACTAAAATATTTCTCTCTCTCGACAAGTGAAACTGTTTCTCCTCGTTTGAAAATCAGCGGCTCAGTTGCGGTTACAAATATGAAATATGTGCTGAATTTCTCAGCCATGAAGCGGATTATATCGCGCATGAGAAGCCAGTATTTATGAGGGATTGCCTGAATCTCATCCAAGATTACGATGCTTCCCGCGATACGGTGAAACTTCCTTATGCTGCGGTTTTTATTGGAAATCAGCGTATGGAAAAGCTGTATGAACGTCGTAACGACAATCTCGGAGTTCCAGCCCTCAATCATAATATTCGAGGCGTCGAACTCAAAATCCTCATAATCAGTTTTCCAATGGTAATTTACATCCGCCAGATGGTGGTGCTTGAGCAGAACCGGGCTCAGTGGCTCAATATCACTTGCCTTGAGCGCGTCCTCAAAAACTTTACAATTCTGGTCAATTACGCTTAGGAATGGCAGAGAATAAATTATGCGAGAACTGTTGCTTCTGTCTTTCTGCATCTTCTCTCTTAGCTTCAGCGCAAAGGCAAGCGAGGTAAGGGTTTTCCCAAGACCTGTGGGAAGGTTTATTGAGTAAATCTTCTCATCAAGATTTATCTCACGGCTCAGAACTTCTTGAAACGCTTGTTCCCGAAGCTCGTCAATGTCTTTCTTTTCCCAATTCTGCTTCTGTTTATAACAGCTCACAATTTCATGGCTGAGATTAATTTTGCTCCCGAAGTTTGCTATTTCTTCTCTATCTTTTTCTGATACGGCTACTTCATTTTTATCGGCGTCTAGCAAGAGGGAGTAAATAAGGTGAATCAGAAAGTAGTAATCGTAGCTCTCTTTCCCATACATCGCCTCATATTCGTCTAGCATTTCGTAGCTTGCGTCTTTTATTTTCTTGAATCTCTCGCAGAGCCATTCATAAGAGAAAGGGCTGCCAAGCTTTTCAAGTAAGACGTTGAACTTTTGCTTATCGATACTTTCAAGCTGTTCCTGAAGGAGAGAAATATCACTGTCTTGAAACTCTATCTCACAGTTATATACATCCCCAAGGTTGCCGTGATGACGTTTGCACACCAGAAACGAGGCAATCGGAACAAATCTAAAAAGACCGTCGTATTTACCCTCTCTTTGCAGAAGTTCTTTTGTGAGGAAGTAAGCTATTACCGAGCCAAAAAGGGCGTGAGAGCTCTTTCTGCTTTTCAGCTTTTCCCTCTCTTCGCGAGTTTTCGCCGTAATATATTGCTGAAAATAAGATGTAGCCTTTCCCAGATCGTGGGATGTCGTTATGATTTTTGCTACTTTCCTGAGCGTTTCTTTGTCAATAATACCAGCGGGATTATTTTCCAGAGAAAGCAGGGCGAGGTCGGTTACGGCTTGGGTGTGGTTTTCTAGGAATTTGCCCGGATGAGAAAATAATCCGGATTCTGTATTAATGCTTTCAACAATAAAGTTATTGGATTGGTTCTCATTTGCCATGCTGAATCTTCACCTCATTCCATGAGCGGAGAAGCCATCATTCCCATGCAAACGGGAATCCGGCATTTAAAATCACTAGATTCCCACTTTCGTGGGAATGACAACTACTGCTCTATTGTTTGCCTCTTTGTCATTCCCGCAGTCTTTTGAGCGGGAATCCAGCAGTTCTGAATACTGGATTATCAATTTCGTGGTAATAACGCCTAGATAGTTTGTCATTCTCGAACGCTTTATCGAGAATTCAGCAGTTCTCAAATACTAGATTCCCGTTTTCACGGGAATGACAACATAGCCAATTACCGAACCACTTTAGAGGAACATGATTCTTTCTCCATTTTCTATTTCCCAAAATCGCTGTGGAATAACAACAAAGGATTTTCCTTCAGCTTCGTACATCACCTCTCCGTATTCTGTAACCACTCTGTCTGTTGTCATCTCCATCGGTATTTTCTCTTTAAAATACTTTTTCCCCGGCTCAAATTTTATGCTGTCTTTCTTCTTTATAAGCCCCGAAAGAGGCACGACTGAACCAATCTCCGCTTCGGTTTCCATTTTTTCTAAAATGCCGAACTCTCCGACGTAGGAGAAATTGCATAACAACTCGCTCAAGCCTAAGCAGGGCGTATAAACCGATTTATGCCGGCTCAGATTATCTCTCAGACTTTCATAAAGCCATTGGTCGGTGTGAGAAATGTATATTCTAAACTTTGGATATTTTAAAAATTCGGTTCTAATTTGGGTTCTAGGTTCATGACCGCTCTTTTTAATCAGAGTCCAGCAGTTCCCCTTAGTGTTGATGAGGTTTATGCCGATTCTAGTCTTTTTCACAGGGTTTAAAAGCCTGATTCCTATGCTCGCATCCTTTTTAGAGAAATGTTTAAGATATTCGTCTTTGCCTAATCCGATGATAGCCGCAAGAAGCCCTGTAACCGAAGTTCTAGGAGGAATCGAGAACGTAAGCGGCGAAGAGGTCGTGTAGAATTTCCTGAAATGTGCATAATCTCCCCACACATCAAATACAAGAACTTTGTCCATTGTGAGCCTCTTTCTTTGTTTGTTTTTTTGTTTTGTTATTCCCGAATATTTCTATCGGGAATCCAGTATTTAAAACTATGTGGATTCCCACTTTCGTGGGAATGACAAGTTAAATTATCTCGTCAACTCATCATACAAATCCTTCCAATCAGGATTCACATTCTCAATAAGTTCGATTTTCCATTTCCGGTTCCATTTCTTCAGCCTTTTTTCTCTCTCAATGGCGCTATGTACATCGTTTGTTTGCTCATAATAAACCAAATCATGTACGCAGTATTTTTCGGTGAATCCCCTAGCTATGTTGCTTTTGTGTTCATAGACTCTCTTGAGCAAGTTATTTGTAACGCCAATATAGAGCGTGCCGTTCTTTTTACTAGCCATAATATAAACGTAGTAAATATTCATATATGCCCGCTAGTTATTAATTCACACCCTCGACGAAAGATAACCCCTCGACCATTGTCATTCCCGAACGTTTCTATCGGGAATCCACTTATTATTTAAATACTGGATTTCCACTTTAGTGGGAATGACGCCTACATGGTTTGTCATTCTCGAACGCTCCCAGTCCAATACTTTCGGGGACAGTCCTTACCGAGAATCCATCAGTTCTGAAATACCGGATTCCCACTTTCGTGGTAATGATGCCTGTATGATTTGTCATTCTCGCAGTCTTTTGAGCGGGAATCCACTCATTCCTTCAATACTGGATTCCCGTTTTCACGGGAATGACAGACTAAAGATTGGAAATGGCATCTCACAATGACATATCGGAATCACACCTTCATTTCTTGAACTGTAATCCCGTTAAATAACTCCGTGATAGGTCTCGGCGTAATCTGAACCCTACCGTCCACTTTGTACTCCACTCTCTCTATCTTCTCTTTGTGCGTGGAAAGGGCCTTGGCAAGCTCTGTAAGGTCAAGTGAGACCTCTGAAATATCTCTTATCGCCTCGTCCTGCTTTTCTCCTTTCTCAAGTCGTACCATCTTATCCAAATCCCCAATGTGGAAATTCCCTTCTTTATAAACCACCCTGAGAAGCAACCTCGGCATCTGCCCAGCCTTCGAGCGTGAGATGAGGTTTTTCGTGCCATTCCATATCCCATCCATAAGAAGCGACATATCGCCTTCCGTAAGCCTCGTCTCTTTCGCTGCATTCTCATTGGCAACGCCCCAAAAGGCGATTAGCGAATAAGACAGGAAGTACTCTTCTCGGAATGATTTTTGCCCTTTTCCTTCTACTGCGAATGCAGCCGTACCTTTTATATACTGAAGATTTACCCTATGGAGAGAAGCGCCCATTTTAAATTGGACAGGCCCGGTATGAGTTATTGAATCTTTGTCTAGTGGAAGTGTTGTGCCGAAGAGTCGTATATCAATACACTCTTTTAAAACATTCTCATTTATGATTTTCTTCATCTCAACTGCGCTGACACTTCCTTTCTTCATTCTGCTTCCCGCCGAATCGGTAAAGAAGTGTTTGGCTCTCTGCTTCGCATCCTGCAATGTTCCCTTTTCTTCATCTGCAAATATTTCCCTTACAAATATTTCCTTCCCCTTAAAATCCTTCAGATAATCTCTGACAGTCCGCTTGAGTCTCACATCCGTTACGAAGTTCTTTCCGGTCTCTTCGTCAATTCTCGGTTTGTTCTCGTCAACCGGGTCGCCGTTCGGGTTAGCGTTGCTTACGTCGTAGAGAAATAAAATCTCCGAGCGGTTTTTTATGATTTCACTCATTGCTTTCCCTCCTCCATGGTTTCTTTTTTCTCATAAACGATATTTGTTATCTCTTTAGCCAGATTCATCCCGCAGGCGAAGTAGAAATTTATTTCGTCATTGGAGAGCTTCCATCCGTTACCGGCTTCGAGCAGGTAAAAAGAGACGGCTTCGGCAATCGCTCTTTTTCCTTTATCGAAGGATTTATACTCTTCCAGCTTGTTCTGCACCTTTGGGAGCAGTCCTTTGATTTCTTTCTCGCTCAGTTTAAGCCCCTGAAGCTGTTTTATGAACGGTTTGGACTTTTTGTCCTCATACTGCGTCCAGAAAAGCAGTTCGGTTAAAGCTCCTAAAAGGAAAATCCCTCTCGCCGCAGGTGTTGTGAAAGACTTTCCATACTTCTCGAAAAACGGAGAAAAACTTTCTGTACTCATTGCGACCTCCTCGAATTTGATAAGACCTAGCTTTTCAAAAAAGAGCATGTCCAGTACTGCATCTCTTACGTCGAAAAAGAATTTGCCTCCTGTTTCTATATCTAAAAAATCTCTCCTTATTTTGTTCATCATAACCTGGAGAATGAAATGAAAATCGAGATTTCCTCCTTTGAAGGTTTTATCCACTATTTCAAGGAAATATTTATCAAGGTCATTGCTCTTCTTCCCCTCATCCGACTTCTGAAAAAACTGCCTTATTCTCCTGAAGTTGAACTCAAATTTTTCGCCGAAAATCTTATCAACCTCGTCTTTCTTCTCCATTATCGTTCTGAGCCTTGAAGGAAGCACGTCTTCAACCAACAGGAGTATTCTCTCCACGCCGCCAGATTGCTCTCTGCTTAGGAAGAAAAAGTTAAACGTCAGATAGTCGTTTTCTTGAGACAGCGTTCTCCAAATTCTGTTCTCTCTTACTACTATCTCCTTCTTGTCTGTGAGGCTTTGCTCATGTTTATTTATCATTTCAAAAATTCGGAATATTCTCTCTCTCAGTTCATCGCCGCCGAACATAAATTTAGGGACAATATAGTAACGCAGCCCGTAGAAGCTAAATCCGAGATTTGCCAAAACGAACTTCTTCCCTTCCTCAAGGCTCTGCTTGCACTCTCCGCAAACCGGATAATTCTTCCAAGCCTCTTCTTTCCTAAACCCGCCGCTTATAAATCCTGGCTTGTCATTCGTATAAAACTTGAAAATATCAACTACAAATACTGCATCTTTTGTCTTACTACATAGCGAGCAGAGCTTGTCCTTGCTTGTTAATCTTGCATCTCTTTTAGCTGCGGCTTGAACTAGATAGCTTTGAAACGCCTCAAAGTCGCCAATATATTTCTCATCGTCTCCGTCTTTTACCTTCACAGTTAACATCGCTTTTTTCTGTGTTTCATAACTTTTGACAGCATTTGCTATATTTTCTATATCGCTGATAAATGCGGTTTTTAAATTTGTGAGAAACGCTTTGCCGTCTTCGCCAATTTGAAAGGGAGACAAATCCATCTTCTCAAACCATCCCTGAATTTTCCTAGGAAAAGTCTTGTCAAACTCCTTTAGCATAGCTGCAGGTGTGAAATTTACTCCATTTTTAGAGCCTGTTCTGTAGAGATACTTATTTACTTTCCCCAGATCGAACTCCTCTAGCTTTACTTCTAAGAACTTAAAACCTTCCTCATGCTTTTCAAAAACTATGGCAATTACATTTTCAGCATTCGGTTTCTCAATAAGTGTGCTGAGAAGAGTTTTATTTCCCCTCTTTAAAATCGTGTCTCCCAGTTCTTTGACTGCTTGTATCATAGGTTAGTCCTCATCTTTGTTGTCTAAAAGTGTCATTCCCAAATTTATTTATCGGGAATCTCATACTTTAGAACTGCCGGATTCCCACTTTCGTGGGAATGACACCCACACAATTTGTCATTTGCATGATTTGTCATTCCCGCAGTCCTTTGAGCGGGAATCCAGTGGTTGAAAAAACATGGATGCCCGATTGCTGCTTCAGGTATGACAAAACGCAAACATCGTATCTTTGGTTATCAATCCCCTCTCCCCACCACCTCAAAGCAGCCGAACCCCTGGGAGTTCTTGCCTCCCAGCCCCGCGTCATAGGCGAGCTTTATGAGTTCCCTATCTCCGCCGAGTTCATAAATCCCCATCCAGCCCTTGATGACGGTATCTCTGTAGAACATTATCTTCTCGTTCGAGTTATTCACCTTCACCGGCAGGAGCGATAACCCCCCTTCCGGCTCCCTCTCGTAGAAAGCCCTGAATTTCTTCTTGGCATTCTCGCCGATGAGTTCTGCAAATTCCCTCTCAAATGGGGTGTAGTAATAGGTTTTCTTTTTCCCATCTGCCCTGGACAGGGTGCTGTAGATAGTGGCTGGCGAGAGCATCTTGATTATGAGCTTGTCTGCCTCTACGGCGAAATCCGACATCTCTACTGCCGCGAGCCGGAGCGTTTGCGAGTGGATTCTCCCCCGCTCCCCTCTGAGGAGTTCCTCGCCGAGTTCCTCAATAAATTCTCTCATCGGAGAGCTTACAACGAGCCTGAACGGAGAGGCAAAGGTTATTGTCTCCTTCGATTTGTTAATTTCATATTCGCCGAGTATGCGAGAGAACGTAAAGAGCCGAAATGTTCGACCCTGCGCGGAAAACCCCCTCGTGTGGAGCATGTCGGCGAGCTTCTGTGAGATGGAGCGATAGATAAAAGCCTGAACGTAGTGGCTGTGGTGAATGGGAAGGCTGAAGCCCGTGTCCGATGCGAATTCTAGGGTTAATCTCATTTTAGGCTACGAGTGATCTAAACTATATAGCGTATTATAATCCGCGCCATAGCCGTAATAAAGCCCCCGCAATATTTCGGCAACGTTGCGCTTCCATCTCTAAGGCTCAATCCCCAATTGCTTCCAGACAGGAGGGGGGGCGTGTGCCGTACATCGGGGGTTTTCTCGGCGCGCTTAGGCGGGATGATGGGAATTATCCCGTAGCCGCCAAAGGGTAGGGTGTGGTGAGAGCGGACTGCCTTATCGTCCGTCTTTATTGAACGGGATGGATATTGAAAGCTCGTCTCTAGTGAGTCCGGTTTTAACGTTGACCTCAATGTTGTCCAAATTGAACTGAGGGTATTTCCCGAACACGTTTACTAGATCCTGCCTCACGCGCTGGGTGAAATCCGTCGGAAGGTCTTTGCGCTCGTAGGATAGTACCACCATGAGCCTCTCTTTGGCGATGTCGGCGGATTTGGGTTTTCTGAAAAAATCGAATATTGACATAATCAACCTCCGAACAGACGGCTGAAGAAGCTCTTTCTCTCTTCCAGCTCTGTGAATGGAATGTCCTGACCCTCAAGCCTCTTTGCCACGTTCATAAGCGCTCTGCCCGATTTCGAGTTCTCGGCAAGCACAATTGGCTCGCCTTTGTTGGTGAAATCAACCATGCGCTCCTCGTCGGGAATGATGCCAATTTTGGGTATGTGCAAGATTTCTTCTATGTCGGCAACGGATAGCATCTCGCCCTTTCGCACCTGATGGAGTCTGATTCTGTTAATGATGAGTTTTATATTCTCTTTGCCCATGGACTCCAGAAGCCCGATGACGCGGTCTGCGTCCCTTACGGACGACACTTCGGGGTTTACGACGATGAGGGCTTCCGAGGCTGGGGCTGAGGCGGTTCTAAATCCCCCCTCGATACCGGCTGGGGAGTCAATTATCACGTAGTCGAAGCTCTCCTTTACCTTCTCGACGATTTCAACGAGTTGTTCAGGACGCACTGAGTCTTTGTTCTTCGTCTGAGCGGCGGGAAGCAAATACAGCGACTGCCCGCGCTTGTCCTTGACGAACGCCTTTTCGACGGCAACTGCCCCGTCAACAACGTCCACTACGTCATAGACAATTCTGTTCTCTAGCCCAAGTATCATATCGAGGTTTCTAAGCCCGATGTCGGCGTCAATGGTCAGCACCCTTTTGCCGAGGGCGGCTAGAGCCGTAGCGATGTTCGCAGTTACGGTGGTTTTACCGACTCCCCCTTTGCCCGATGTAATTACGATAGCCCTAGCCATATTGTGCTTACCTCATTATGCTTGAATTTTTTCGATATAAATCTGGTTGTCTCTGACAAATGCCTTCTCAGGATATTCGGGGGTCTGCATATCGTCCGGGGGGCGCGTAAAACACCCGGCGATTCTAAGTTGCTGGGGTTTTAGCTTCAGCGCCATTATGACGGCCGTCTCGTCGCCCCTAGCCCCTGCGTGGACGACGCCTCTGAGGATTCCCATCACCACGATATTGCCAGAAGCGATGATATAGGCGTCGGGATTTACATCTCCGATGACCAGAACGTCTCCGTCATGCTCGATTCTCTGGCCGCTGCGCATGGTTTTATTGACGATGTGGGCGGCTTTTTTCTCGGTAACGTCGGGAAGGGATTTGCCTCTGGTGTCCTTCTCGCGGGCTGTGTCGGCGCGCACTGACTCTGAGGTTTTATAACCGAGGAAATTCGTGCCGCTTTTGCGCAGAGCCTCCTCGATATTACTCTTATCAGCCTCGGCTAGGGGAATCTCGTTGGTGTCAACGGCAACCGCCGAGTTCTTGAAAAACGCGGCGGCGAGTTTTTCGTTCATCTCGGCGATGTTGGCGTCAATTGTCTTGGTTTTATCGAGCTTTATCAGAAGCGCAGGCACGGTGATGCCCTTGACGATGATTCCCATTTCGGCTTATGTCCCGCAACGCTTATAAAAGGATATAAATGTTTATCACATCTTCGGGGTTAAAACAAGAAATCCGCGCAGGATTTTTGAAAAACTCAAACGGCGTGATATAATCTCCGGGATTTTGATTTATCCATCCCGTTGCCGACGTAGCTCAGCGGTAGAGCAGCGCACTCGTAATGCGCAGGTCTGGGGTTCAAATCCCCACGTCGGCTAATATCTGCTCGAAAATGCCAGCCAATTGCAATCTATCTAAAATAAGCCGCAAACCCTCAGGGCTAGGCTCTCTATACTCCGGATACTCCGGCGGAACTACCCACCCTTTGACATAGTTTATAGCGAGCGGAGTCGAACTACTCAGGGTGAAGGGAAGCGGCAGAAATATTATCTCCATCTCTCTTTGACTCACCTTACGCGCTAATGCCGCTAGTTGTGTAAAAAGCGCTGTCATTTCCGCAGAATTAAGCGGGAATCCAGTATTTGCCAACAGCTCAGGATGCCCGACGCCTCTCCCAATTGGGGGGGTTAAGCCTGCCGCTCAAATAGCTTTTTGTGGTCGTAGCTCGTTTTGGTTACGACGATTCTATCTATGAGCCACTTGCCGCCGACTTTTTTGAGGAAGTAGAACTCCTTCTCCTGTACCGTACCGCCTGAGGCGCTGATGTTGGCAAGCAGTAGCACGAGCGCTTTTTCTTTTTCCACCCTCTGCTCGATTATTTTTCCGCCCAGGTGCTTGTACTTTATTTTTTGAAGCACTGCGCTTACCTCAGCCGCCCAAACCCCCGCGGGTTTATTTTTTCTGAGGGTCGCCGTCGTGAGAGCCGCCGCTTTGTTCATATCCGTGCCGTAGAATTTCGTCCACTCCACCACGACTTCAGCCGGCTTTATCTCCTGCTGGGCGAGCGCGCCGCCGCTTCCCAGAGCCATCAAAAGCCCGATAATTATGAGAAATAATCCTAATTTATGACGCATTTATATGCCCTCTTTCTCTGCTCCCGCGCCGCTCTGCCGGGAGGGTATTTAAAATTTCTCTTCTTCGTCTGTGAATTATTATTTTCCCCCCGCGCCTACGATGACCGAATCGCAGGATACGAGGTTAGCCCCGTCGGGCGCGTTCTTCTTCTTCCCCCCGCAGGCAACGAACTCCCTGAGGCCCTTATTCTCGGCGGCGCAGCCGCATACGCTCTCCGCGCCTGGGCATCTGAGGGTTATAATCTCCACCCCAGCCGCGCCCGGCAGATTGTATTTCCCCTGACAGAACTGCACTGCCGAACTTTCGCTCTCTTTTGGAGCGGGATTCTGCGCAATCTCCACTTGCCCATCCCCGCCGCCCGCCCACACCGCCGCCGTGAGTATCAGAAATAGAGCTGAAACTTTAATACCCCGAGCAACTGCCATCGCCCTTGTCCTCCGTGTTTAGTTTATATACGAGAATTACTGTTATAATTCCATCACCCTGCGAGGAGACGCTCCGAATGAGGAAATTACTCTATATATTACCTATAATTTTACTGATAGGTTGCATTCAATCCCCTCCGCCGAAGCCGATAATAATCCCCCCGCAAAAACCACGCACCCCCCCCGCGGTCAAGCCCCTGAAGCCTAACGACGTTTTCGACGCCTCCTATGCCGCCGTCTGGAGCGCGACGCTCCTTGGGCTTAAGTGGGTGAAGTGGCCTCCCGCCTTTAGCTCTGAGGCGCAGGGACTCATCACTCTGCGCGAGGCTTACGTCTATCGGAGTTCCGGCAAACTCCGCCGTGTCCACAGATTTCCCACAAAAGAGGAAATCGCCGCCTCGAGAATTCCCGACTACTTAGCTAAAGTTTCCCGCGGGGCTTACGGCGCGAGCGTCCCCTTCACTCAGGAATTTATGGAGGTGCGATTCGTGAAAATATCCGAATCCAAAACGCAGGTGAAAATAACCTACTCCGTGAAGCCCTACATTGGCGCGGGCAAATTCGGCAGAGGGCTCAAATCCAGCGGCTATATCGAATCCCTATTGCTTGAGCGGATACGGGGAACTCTCGTTGGGAAAACCGTCGCCGCCGCGGAAATCCTGGACATCGAATGACCTCAGCACTGATAATTCTCGGATTTATAGCGTGTATGGCGCTTTTGTTCTGGCTCGATAGGGCAGGGGAGCGGGATGTTGTTGCTAGTGACCGAGAGGGGTTCTCGGAGATATTGGATTTTATCTCGGCTGTGGATTGGAATATCGCATCAGCCGAATTAATAGGCAATCTCCGGGAGCCTAATGTAATAGAGCGGCGGCAGGGGGAGCTTTCAGTGAGCTGTAATCTGAGTATTCAGGGCTTCGATGTGCTTGCGAGCTATTATTTCGAGGGCGACGGGTTAGCCCGCATATCCGCCGAGATGGGGCATTTCTCGCAGGCGGATTTTGACTCTCTGTTCCGCGCCGCATACAGACGCTATGGCACTCCCCGTACTATGTCGGGAGAAGACGAACACGGAGGGGCGCTCGTCTGGAATCTGCCCGATGGAAGCGCCCTTGCCCTAGAGGAGACATCCCGCGGCAGGGCGTCGGTTTCCGTGTCGAGAGATAGATAACCTCTCCGAGGCGGGGCGAATGTCTAGCGGCGGGGGAATCGGGAAGACGCCCTCTATATCCAAGCGTCCCCCCGAATCTAGGCGTAATTATTTGGGCAGCAGCACTTTATCAATAACGTGAATCACGCCATTGGACTGATAAACGTCGTAAGTTGAAATATTGGCGACGTTCCCTTTGGCGTCTTTAAGCACGATACTTACTCCGCCGTTCATCATTGCCGTCAGGTTTTCTCCCTGAGCGGTTTTGATGGTGGCTTTTCCGCCGTTGTCCACAATTGCCTTCTTAATGGCGTTGTAGTCGAGGCTCCCCGGCACAACATGATAGGTCAGAACGGCAGTGAGCGTGCCTTTGTTCTCCGGCTTGAGAAGCGTCTCGACGGTTCCAGCAGGGAGATTCTCAAAAGCGTCGTTAACGGGCGCAAACACTGTGAATGGCCCTTTGCCCTTGAGGGTTTCGACGAGTCCCGCCGCTTTCACAGCCGCAACTAGCGTGGTGTGGTCTGCGGAATTTACGGCGTTATCAATGATGTCCTTTTTGGGGAACATCGCCTGCCCGCCGACCATAACCGTCTTCTCGCCGGATACGGCAAAAGACACGCCCAGAGCTACAACCATAGCTAGGGATAAGACTGACATTCTTAATACACTCATAAAGTAATACCTCCTAAAGGGTTTTATTTACTGCCTTTTAATTTTCCGAAGTTAGGGCTTGGCGAGCGGAGCAATAGCGCACTCTGCTGCGAAGCTTGAGGTTTAGGACTGATTTTTGACTCTGATGAAAATGGCTATAGCGGGGGAGAGCGGGACGGGACGGGCGAATTCCCCGATGATGCGACGATAATCTCGCTCGATGATAACGGGCGCTCATTGCCAAACGCCGGGGGGAAGGGCTTCAGAATTCCAGCGGGCGCGATAAATAAGCGGCTAATGCCGAACGCCGTGCAGTAGCACTGCTTTCGCGCCCCCTCGTCGCCGTCTTGAATGAGTAGCTCAATGAACCGAGCCGTGGAACTGCCGCCCGTGTGCGATGGGCAGGTCGCTATCGAGTATGCGGCGGAGCCGCTAACCGAGGGCGCGTACGGCTCTACGGCATAGAGAGCCAAGTTCACAGAGACTAATAACGTGAAAACGAGCGTCGCCATACAACGGGACTTTTTGGATAAAATCTGCTGACACATACGCCCAAAAAATTTATTCGCTAGACTGAAAATAACCATGCAATTATATATACGCCCCTATTGCTGCGATTGGATGATTTCGCCCGCCCGCTTTCTAGCCCTGCTTTTTCTAAGCCATATCACGACTCCGGTTACCGAGAGGATAACCACTATCATTCCCATAGCCGAGACGAATATACACGAGTCCCGCAGAGTGTTCTTTCCCGAACCCGACGCCCAAAACGCTGTATTCCGGAACATAGAAAATGCCGTTCGCCGGAGGGGGCAGTCCGCGTTTTTGAGCCTCCGAGCTTGCCACATTGAGTATCTCGTCGAATGAATAACTCGCCGCAACGGCTTTGTCCGGCGGCAACATCTCGCGCTTATCGAACACCGAAGGCGTTATTATAGGAGAAATTGCCGATACCACAGGCTCGATACCTATTTGTGCAGGTTGAACGACACTCCGCTCAGGGCAAGCATAAACAGCAGTCCTCAGAACCATAAACCTCCGGCGCGGTGAAGGTCGAAGTTGATCCTGTACCTGCTCGCATCGGGTTTAACCTTCTATGCCGGTTTCCACCTGCGCAAAAAATGGTCTGCCGCGCTGCAGAGCTAGATAAAAGCCGACGAAGCCGTCCAGCATCCAGACAAACGCAATCCCGCCCACAAGCCACAATCCCCACGTTTCAGGCAGGCGCAGCGTCATGTGCATCTGATACATGAAAGGCATGAAATGGGCGGCATCAACTCGAAAAGCGCCCCAGTAGCGTTTGCCGAGTATCTCTCCTGTAGAGGGATTGATGAAAACCTGATTGTAGCCAGCATCAAAGAGCGCCCCGGTTTTGCGGTTGACGCGCGGCTCTACGAACACCTCGGTGGAATGACCGGGTTCAACGCTCAGAGGCAGGAATCGCGCTCTCTCTCGCCCATCGTCCCGCTCGATAATTCGCGCCAAAGCAGTCGGCGAAAGCGCCTGTCCGCCTTCAGCCGAGTGAAACAGCCGGGGGTTCAGCCATTAGTCAATCTCGTGATAAAAAGCGATAGCGCTTCCGCTAATACCTGAGACTACGAGAAAAGCGGCGAGAGCCAGCCCGGCGTAGCGGTGGAGTTTTACGAATATTTGATGCGGCGGTTTGTTTCATGGGTGAGAATCTCTGGAAAGAGGCTATTTTACGACTGTCTGGGCCGTTTTCAGGTAAGCCGCTCCGTGCTTTTTAGCCGCGTTGTAATCGGCTTTTTCGGATGCGAGGTGCAGCGACTCAAGCGTATCGGCAAGGGCGGCGAACTCATTATTTATCTTCTCAAGCGCGTTTTCCAGCGTATAGGTGAGTTCATGAACCATGATAATATCGTCAGGGGCGAGCTTGCTCTTGCTCAGAATCGCGGCGAGTTTGCTGTTGCCTTCCGAGAAATTCGCCACGGCCTGCTTGAGCGTTTCGGCAGGTTTGCCCTTGAAGTGATCGGGACGTTCGCCATCTGCGGCGGAGATTGCCGTGAAAGATGCAAAGAGCATCAGCAAAGCGAATATTTTACTCATAATTATTTGTCTTCTCCTGAATGATATGGTTTAGAACTCGTCTTAAAACGTCGAATAGTCCCAATTTACGATGCCGATTTTTCTTCTCTTATTTTTTTATACAGTCTGCTAAAATATTGAAATTGATAGCAGACTTCAAAATAAAAAATTATCATGTTATAGTTCTGTGTCAAGAAAGCGGATACAGTACGCGCCCTTGTTGCCCGTTTGAGAATTCACAAACCGTTATGAAAATCCAATATTCTAGAGGATGGTGATGATAAAATGACTGAAAAACGCCCCGCCTGCTCGTTTCTTCTACTGATAATGACCTTGATACTGTCTCTTTCCTGCTCGGAGCGCAAGCCTGATGCACAGACCGCCGAAAAACCCCTCAGCCTGACCGTCTATTCCGGCAGGAGTGAATCTCTCGTAGAGCCGATAATAGAGCAGTTTCAGGCGGCTACCGGCATACAGACTCAGGTGAAGTATGGCGGCACTGCGGAGCTTGCCGCCGCTCTGCTGGAAGAGGGAGATAGAACTTTGGCGGATCTGTTTTTCGCGCAGGATCCGGGCGGCTTGGGCGCTGTAGAGGGGATGCTTGCCCCTCTGCCTGCGGATATATCGGACTTAGTAGCCCGGCGCTATAGGTCTCCCGAAGGGAAATGGGTTGGGCTGTCGGGGCGCGCACGGACGGTTGTCTATAACACGAACAAGCTCGGCGAGGGCGACCTTCCGAGAGATATATGGGGTTTCACAGACCCAAAATGGAAAGGGCGCATCGGATGGTCGCCGACAAACGCATCGTTTCAGGCGATGCTGACCGCCATGATTAAGCTGTGGGGCGAGGAAAAAACGGCGGCATGGCTTGCGGGGATACAGGCTAACGAAGCTAAAATTTACCCTAATAACACTTCTATCGTCTCCGCAGTAGGCTCCGGCGAGGTTGAGGTAGGATTCGTGAATCATTACTATCTGTTCCGCTTTCTTGCCGAACAGGGCGAGAGCTTCCCGGTCAGAAACTATCACCCGGCAGACGGCGGCCCGGGAGCGATTATTTTAGTTGCCGGAGCCGGTATTCTGGAAAGCTCGCGGAACAAGGAAGCCGGAGAGAGGTTTCTAAGATTCATGCTCTCCCCCGTAGCGCAGCAGTATTTCACCGGACAGAGCTATGAATATCCAGTGATTGATGGCGTAAACACCAACCGCCTGCTCACGCCCGTATCCGAGATAAAATCCCCTGAAATCAGCTTGAGGGATCTGTCCAATCCAAATGCCGCCGTGGAGCTTCTGAGAAAGTCTGGGATAATTCCCTAAGACGCGTTGAAAATGGTTCGACTCCGCTCACTATCAAGAGGAGAAAACCAACAAAACCCTCCTTCATCCTCAGCGGAGTCGAAGGGTGAGTAGCTGGGCTAATATCACTATAAACTACGTCGAATGCGGGGGTAGTTCGGGCGGGGTTTATCCTGAGCTTGTCTAAGGGTGAGGGGAGTCATCGGGCGGTGAATACTGGATTCCCGCTCAGTTCTGCGGGAATGACAGCGACTTTTACATAACTAGCGGCATTAGCGCGTAACGTGAGCGCGGGAGAGATAGAGATAATATTTCCGCCGCTTCCCTTCACCCTGAGCGGAGTCGAAGGATGAGTAGCTGGGCTAATATCACTATAAAATATGTCGAATGCGGGGGCGTACATCAATTGCGCCGCTCCTCCATTATAGTGTTCAGTAAATGAAAAGTTTCTTCTTCGCATCATCGGCAATTGTCGCCTTTATGACGCTACTTCCGGCGGCTTATCTGCTGTTTCGCGCGGCAGACGGCGGCGGCGAGGCTCTCGCCCTCCTTTTTCGATGGAGAACCTGGGAGATTATCCAAAGGTCGCTTGTGCTGACTGTAGCGGTAACCTTTTTCTCCATGCTGATTTCCGTGCCTTTGGCATGGCTTCTCGTCCGCACCGACCTGCCAATGAAACGGATGTGGACGGCGCTGACGACAGTTCCGTTGGTTGTCCCGTCCTATGTCGGAGGGTTCGTACTGGTTGCCGCGCTCGGTCCTAAGGGGATGCTGCAGCAGTTTCTAGCCCCGCTTGGCGTGGAGAGACTGCCGGAGATATACGGCCTGGCAGGAGCCGCCCTCACGCTGACGCTTCTTAGGTTTCCATTTATGCTCATTCCCATCCGCGCATCGTTGTCGAACCTCGACCCATCGCTGGAAGAAAGCTCTCAGAGCCTGGGAATGAGACGCATCAAGACGTTTATCAGAGTGGTCATGCCTCAGCTAAAACCCGCCGTTGCCTCCGGCTGTTTGTTCACCGCGCTTGCCGCGCTGACGGACTTCGGCGCGGTATCGCTCCTGCGCTATGAAACATTCACTTGGGCTATATATCTGCAGTATCAATCTGCGTTTGATAGAACCGGCGCGGCGGCGCTGTCGGCGGCGCTAATAGTGATTGGCTCGATATTCCTGCTTCTCGAGGGCAGAACGAGAAAGTCGGCGGCGCACTACGGGGCGAATCACGGCAGAAGGGCGCCATTGAGTCCCGTGAGGCTGGGCGGGTGGAGGATTCCTGCGCTTCTGTTCTGCGGCGCTCTCGCGTTTGCGAGTCTCGTTATGCCTGCGTGTATATTGATTTATTGGCTACTCAGAGGGCTGGCTTCGGGAGAATATTTCCCCGGCATTTGGGCGGATACGGCGAATTCCCTGCTCATTGCCTCAGCCGCCGCCTTTATAACGCTCATCGCGGCGTTTCCCATTGCCTATATCTCCTGCCGCTATTCGGGACGCATGGTTACATTAATGGAGAGGGCGGCTTATATCGGATTCGCTCTGCCGGGAATAGTGGTTGCGCTGGCGCTGGTGTTCTTTGGCGTGCGTTATCTGACCCCGCTCTATCAGACTCACGCGCTCCTCATCGCCGCTTATGTCATTCTGTTCATTCCGGCGGCGGCGGGGGCGCTTCGGGCGGTACTGCTTCAGATGAACACCAGACTAGAAGAGGCGGCTTACAGCCTCGGGCGGAGTAAATTCGCCGCTTTGACGAGAGTTACCCTGCCATTGACGAGGCCGGGAATCGCTGGAGGATGGGCTATGGTGTTTCTGCTCACGATGAGAGAGCTTCCCGCGACTTTGATTCTGTCCCCTATAGGGTTCGGCACTCTCGCCGCATCTATCTGGTCTTCCGCTTCCGAGGCGTTTTTCGCCAGGTCGGCGGCCTATTCGCTGATTTTAATCGCCGCCGCATCCATTCCTTCGATTTTCATAGCTATAGCCGAGAGGAGGCAGAGCGGCGCATGAGCTTGGCGCTTCGGTGCATAGACCTATCAAAGCACTTCGGCGGCGTCCCCGCAGTGCAGAGCGTATCCCTATCGCTCGAATCCGGTCAAATCCTCTGCCTGCTCGGCTCAAGCGGATGCGGGAAAACCACGACTCTTAGGCTCATAGCCGGATTTGAACAGCCCTCCGGCGGCTCTATAGAAATAGCCGGAGCGATTGTGTCCGATGCCCAGACACTCATCCCCCCCGAAAAGAGAAGGGTCGGGATGGTGTTTCAGGACTACGCACTTTTTCCGCATCTGACCGTAGCCGAAAACATCGCTTTCGGCATGGATAAGGCGGCGAGAAAATCCGGGCGGGTAGAGGAACTGCTGTCTCTCGTGGGCATAAAGGGGTTCGGTGCGCGGATGCCGCACAGACTCTCCGGCGGCGAGCAGCAGAGGGTCGCCATAGCGCGGGCGCTTGGGGCAAAACCAGAGCTGATGCTCCTCGACGAGCCGTTTTCTAATCTCGACCCGACGCTTCGGCTTCGGATACGCGAAGAGATAAAAACCCTCCTAAAAAGCTCTGGAGCCGCCGTAATCTTCGTTACCCATGACCAGGAAGAGGCGTTTTTCATGGGCGACCTCGTCGGAGTCATGAACCGCGGACGGCTTGAGCAGATTGACACTCCGTACCGAATTTACCACAGCCCCGCATCGCGCTACGTCGCAGAATTCGTGGGAACGGCGGATTTCCTGCCCGTCTGCATCGCTGAAGGCGGCGTTTCCACCGACTTGGGGTTTCTAGGGCGCGCAGAAAAACCGCAAGGGGCGATGATAGACAATATTCGCCTCGACGATATTCGCCTCATGGTGCGCCCCGACGACATCTCTATGACGCCGTCGGAAAAAGGGCAGGGCGTTGTCGTTTCCAGAGTGTTTCAAGGGGTTACATATCTATACCGAGTCGTTCTCGATTCCGGCGACACTGTCCACTCGATGCTCCTGCACAGCTCTGACGTCCATCCCGGCACACGAGTCCATCTCGGCTTTGAGCCTCACTACGTTCCGGTTTACTTCGCAGACGGCTACA
Source organism: Deltaproteobacteria bacterium (assembly GCA_052390235.1). Taxonomy (GTDB): domain Bacteria; phylum Desulfobacterota_D; class UBA1144; order Nemesobacterales; family CSP1-2; genus JBQTHB01. The sequence continues at coordinate 327,004 of JBQTHB010000002.1, forward strand.
GAGTGGGGTGATTGCGGCAACTGTGGAATCCCCCACTCCCGCTCCCTTTGACTCTGCTCAGGATGAAGATGGAATGGATTCCCGCTCTGAGGACTGCGGGAATGACAAACAGGCTCACTACCATTCCAAGCCTCATTCTTGTCGTTTCGAGCGATAGCGAGAAATCCTGAATTAGATTCCTCATTCCTGTCATTCTCACGAAAGTGGGAATCCATAGTTTCGACTCCTCATATCTCTATCCTCCTTTTTTTGAACTGCTCGAACCATGCAGATACAAAGCTGGAATTGCCAGAGCGGGGCAATCCATCATATATTAAAAATATAAATCAATATCAATTTGATTCTATCGGAATGAGAGGGAATATCAAGCGGAGATTCATAGAAAATTCGGATGTAAATAGTGGGGCTTATGGCGTATTTCGATACGGTTGCCGCGCCAGCGACGGTTTGCCAGCCGCCGCGAGAAGGGGCTAATTTTGTGAACTGCTATAATTATTTCTCTTCTTCCCAGCGCCTCTGCCCCGCCTAAGCCCCGTGTGCCAGGCGACGACCCCGACCGAGCGCCCCGAGACTTACCCATGCAACGGCGAGGTGGTCTCCGAGCAGGGCGGAGAGAAGCCCGGTCAAGCTGACTATTGCAATAATCATCGGGGCGCAAAGCGGGTTCGGCTTGAGTGGATTGTTAGGCGCCGCTGCCATGAGACGCTGGCTTAGGTGCGAGAGGCAGGCAGGCCGCCAGAGCAAAGCACAACGCCGCCGCAACAAGCAATGCGACGCCAGCGAAGAAACCCGCGAACGAAAAAACCAGAACGGCATCTGCTGCAACCACTAGTTCGGCGCCATTGCCGGCGCGACTAGAACGCCGCCGCCCCGGACTCCGCCACCGCGTGGTCTTGCTCGCCTGAGCCACCGCTGACCCCGACAGCCCCAATGACCTTGCCGTCGCGCTTCAACGGAATGCCGCCGGCAAATATCATGATTCGTCCGCCATTTGACGCGTGGATCCCAAAGAATTGCCCTCCGGATTGGCTGTGCCCGGCCAGATCCTTGGTCGCGATGTCGAAGGCTCGCGATGTGTACGCCTTGTTGATGGAGATGTCAATACTCCCGATCCACGCCCCATCCATTCGCGCGTGCGCGACGAGATTGCCACCTGCGTCGGCCACAGCGATGTTCATCGGCTGACCGATCTCACCGGCTTTCGCTTCAGCGGCCGAGATTACGCGCCGCGCGTCTCTGAGTGTCATCATAGCTCCTCCGTTCCTGACCTGATTGCGCTCGACTGGAGCGATGCGGCAAAGTATGCCGAAGTAGCGCCGACTCCGCAAGCGTTCTGACGCGAGACTGTGGCGAAGGCGCCGAACGCCCAAGCTCAGCCTTGTTGGTATTGCTTACCCAGGCATCTTAGCCGCGAGAACGTCAACTTTCTCGATGGACGGCGGTGTGGAGAATAACTCGCCCGCCTTTGCCATAAGCGCCGCAGCGACCTTGCCAGAGAGGTGAGCTTCCCGGCCCGCTTCGTTGGGAAAGGCATCGAATATGCCAAAGGTGCTTGGACCGAGGCGGATGCCGAACCAAGCAGTGGTGGCTGGCTCCTCCATTACGAGAGGGAGCCCACTAAGTAGAAAACTCTCGACCTCCTGCTCCTTACCGGGTTTTGCCTCTAGACGAACAAACAACGCTACTTTCACCATGACGTGCCTCCTGTGGTTGCGACGATAAAACGATATATCAAACGATTTCCAGTAAGCCTAACACAACATCAAGCCTAACACAACATCTCAGCCTCTGCCCCGCCTAAGCGCCGCGTGCCAGGCGGCGACCCCGACCGGCGCGCCGAGAGTTGCCCATGAAACGGCGTCCCACAGGTGGTCTCCGAGCAGGGCGGAGAGAAGCCCGGTCAAGCTGACTATTGCAATAATCATCGGGGCGCGGAACACGGCGAGAAGGCTTGTCTTTGCCGGTGAATTATATTTTTTCATCCGACCTCGCCCTCCGCCGGTCTGCGCTCCTGCCTCTCAAGCTCTTCGATTCGCGCCTCAACGGGCGATTTGCGCCTCGCGAGCCAGAGATATAAGCCGCTTCCCAGCACGATAATTGTGATAACATCGAGCGCCGTCCAGATGATTTTCATCGGCATCCCGCCGTAATCCCCAAAGTGAAGCGGCTGCGAGATGAGAAGCGCCGTTAGATACCACGGCAACTCGCCACTCACTGCGACATCTCCGTTTCGGGCATCGAGGAGGACGGGCTTCAGCAATTTAGAGGTCAAAGGCGTATCGCCCTTCATGAAAGCGGCAAAATGATGGGGGCTTGCAAAATTGGTTTGGGGGAAAGCGATGAACGCTATGTCCATATCCGGCTCGACTGTTTTCAGAGCGTCTATACCCTTTTGAATCCGGTACTCGCCCGGGAAGATGGGCGGCAAATCTCTGTAAGGCGCGGTCATCGCGGCAAGCTCAGTTGACTGCCAATAAGCCAAAAGCGGCGCGGCTAGGGTGTTAATCACTCCCGTAAACCCGACTACCAGCGCCCACGCAAGCGTAACTATGCCGAGCAGATTATGTAAATCCAGCCACTTAGTGCGGGATGAAATCTCGCCTCGCACCGCCCCGAAGGGCAGTCTCTTCATAAATGGTCCATAGACAACCGCTCCCGAAACCAGCGATACCACCAGAAGCAGTCCCATGAATCCCAAGAACAGCGCCCCCGGAAGTCCAACGAAAAGGTCTGTGTGAAACTCAAACATATAGTACATAAACCCCTGCCTGAGCGGGTACTCAAGCAGTAATTCGCCGGTGCGAATGTCGTAGGTGTAGAAAGCCGTTGATTCTTCGGCGTCGGGGGTTTTAGCCATAGTCAGCCCCCAAATGTCCGGCTCGTCCTCTTCCTGAAAGACAAACTGCACGGCTTCGCCCGGGCGTCTCGAGCGCGCGTCGTCAACTATTCGGTCGAGGCTCAGGTGAGGAGCGCCTTCGGGCAGGGCGGGGGCTTCGGGGGCATTGCCGAGCAGATGGTCAATTTCATGATGAAAAATCAGCGGCAGTCCCGTCAAACACAGAAGAAGCATAAACACCGTGCAGACGAGGCTTGTCCACTTGTGAACCAGATACCATGATTTGATTGTTCTAGCCGTGAGCATGGGGATATCTCCTTTTTTTAAAACTCCACCCTGAGCGTCCCAATCACCGCCCGAGCCGCCGCGCGTTCTACTTCTGTTGTGCCTCCTCCGATGAAAAAGAATTCCTCGTCGAATAGGTTTTTCACGTTCACCTGAAGCGAGATACGTTCGCGCCTGTAAAAGAGCAGCGCGTCGGTCTGAACCCAGCCGTCCGCATTGCTGGTGTTGGCTTTGGACAACCGCTTCCGCAGTCTCGTCAAAGTCGGTCAGGCACATCTGCACGCTGTACCCTGGACTGATCAACTCTTCTTCGGAGGACTTGAGACCGGCGAGTACCTTCGTAGCGTCCATGCCGGGCGCATAGCCGGGTTGCGAGAAATCGATCAATGTTGGATCCAGCCCGATCACGAACACACTCTTCTCATTTGGCACAGCTGCCCCCATCTGGTTGGAGTTAACGTCAAGACCTACCTTCGGCCCTATGAAGGTCGCGGCACGGATCGTCCTTCGTCTCTGGTGCTCCTCGATATCCGCCCAACGGGCTGGGTGGGGCATCAGCTGCGGCGCGTTTTGTGCGCCGTCAGCTGCATGCTGTTGTTAGGCGCTCACTTGATGTGTCCGCGTATCACTGCGAGGACACATCAACCTGCTCCAGTCCCTGCTGAGTCACGCGACACACTACTTGCGGATACCATTCAGGAACTCGTCCACGTACGGGAAACTCCTCTCGATAACTTCCAGCAACGTCGTGCCGACCTGCGTGGTCAGCCGACTGAGATCAAAGCACTCCAAAACCGCACGCAGATGTTCGTCGCTGCCAGATTGAACACCGTGTCGCTCCAACAGATACCTGGCAACAACTTGCAGCTCGCTCGGAGGAATCTCCTCGAATGATCGCGGCCCCCTGGTTCGCAACCTGATCGGCGGGCTTCCCGTCATTCTGACAATGGAGAAAAGGATGCCGCTCTTACCAGCCTCATCTTCACAAACAACACGTCCCTGCCAAATGGCATGGGACAGCACCTTGTTCATAGTGCTCTTGAGATCATGGCCCATTCGCTTGATGCCGCAGCCTCTCAGGTAGATGTCGTAGGCTCGTTTCGCAACCACTGGACCTTCGACCTCGACGATCCGGACAATGCCTTCCGAGACTCCATGCTCGTTGACGCTGCGAGGGTCATTCCCTGGAGGGCCGACATACTCCACATAATCGCTGAATGGCAGATTGGCGTCTCGCGAGGTGACCGAAGAAACGATCAATCCCGTGCGGCCAAAGGGAATCCCGTCGTCGTTCGACGGATTCAGGCGAGCCTCTGCTGAAGGCGCGTCTCCTTTTGCTGAAGTGGTTCGTGCCGGCGGTACCTCAGAAAGCCATGCGTGAGCACTCTCGACAACCGCCGGCTCGATGAGAGAAGACACGACGCGGTGCTCGGTATGCACGCTCCTCGGCGCGCCTTCGGCCCCAATCGGTTCGATGCCGCGTTCGGCTAACGTCTTCATGAGGTCGTCCAGGATGTCCTTGCGCCGCCGGATGAAGGCGGAGGCGAAACACCGCCAGAACACCCAACCGGCGCGCTCCAGGACGCGCTGGCGCTGCATGTCGTCGGCCCACTTGTCCGCTCCGTGGTACTTGTCGCCGTCGCATTCGACCGCCAGCCGCGCATCGTTGTGTCCCTCAACGACCATGTCGATGCGGTACTGGCCGACACGCACTTGTGGGGTGACCCAGTAGCCACGTTGCGTTAGTGCATCGTACATCTCGCCCTCGAAGGGGGACTCGCAAAGTGTGCGCAGATCCGCCACGCGAAGCTCATCCTGGGCGAAGGGTGTTGCGAAGTGCGCGATGAGACTGCGGCGCAACCGATCCGCATCGCTCAGATGCTCCAGTGCCACCGAGCGCACTAGGTACATCCGGTCCCTCGCGCGCGACGCTGCCACGTTGAAACGCTGGGCAAAAGTGTCGCGGGAGAGCGGCGCACCGACCTCGTTGGGCGCAGACACCATCGAGAGAAACATGATGTCCCGCTCTTTACCCTGAAACGTGCGTGCATCGCCGCAAGCGATCTGATGGCGCTGCGTTAGTTCCGGTCCGAGTTCGGCGGTTAGCCGCTCCCATATCAAAAGAGCCTGCTTGTCGGCGAGCAGCGAGACGACCCCGATTGAGCGCCGGGCCATGTTTGGGTCAGACACAATCGCCTTGATTTCATCGACGATGAAGCGCGCTTCGGACACATTGACGTCGCCATTGCGGTAGCCGTCTTCCACCACCACGTCCACGAGGGGCGGGTCGAGCCGCTCGGAGGCTTTGGGCATGCGCAGTGGCCGGAGCTCGTGATTGTAGAACTCCCGCTTAGAGTACTCGATGATCGGGCCGACGCAGCGGAAATGCTCCTTCAACATCACGGCGCTCTTGGCAAAGACTACTTTGAACAGATCATAGATGGAGCGCTCAGGAGACATCTGCGGGCGGTACGTTTCCACCTGATTGCCGAGGAAGCGACTCATAAGACTGCGAATCTTCTCTTCCTCAAGTCCGACGCCCTCTGGGGAGACTTGCTTGTCGTCGCCGACGATGAGGACTTTCTTCCCCCGTAACAAGGAAGGCAATGCCGTTAGGTCGGACTGCGACGCTTCGTCGATGATGACGAGGTCGAAGCAGCCGAGTTCTGCAGGCAGCGATTCGGACACGCGATAGTGCGGCATGATCCAGCACGGCACGGCAGGATTCGCCTGCGATGCTGCCATCCGCGCATCCTGTCGATAGCGCACCGCACGCTTGCCAGTGCCCTTGCCGATTTTCTGAATGGCGTTGAGATACGCCTGCAGGGCCGCCCGAATGCTGGGCGAAGCATTCTCTGCGAGCTTCAGCCACGTCCGCTTCACAACGATATCGCGATAGGCGCGCGACAAATCGCTCTCCACTTCGTGGCGATCCTTCGCCAGCTTCTTTAGCGCCTCCTGAGCGTCAATCAATTCGAGGTGGGTGGCGAGGCGCCTCAGGCGCCAAGCGGTGCGCCAGTTGTCCGGTAGAAGGCTATCCGCCGTGCTCTCAAGGGGTCGCCTGAGTGCATCCGCGTACTTGGGCGCCCCCGAGGACTCGATTTTTCCGCAAACCTCATGCACGGCGGCGAGTTGCGTTCCCAAGCCAAGTACGCGCGACAGCTCCGCCATCAGCGCCGTCCAATCAGCCTGCATCCGGGTGTATTCAATCTCTGGGTTGCCGAGCGTCTCCGCAAGAAACCGACGAATGTCCTCTATGACGCGGCCCGTGCGGCCTACTAGTATCTTCTGAAACCGCTCTTTTTGGTACCAGACGTTGGCGAGTCGGTTTTTGGTGAGGTGGTGCCGCAGTGCCCTCTCCAGCTCAGCGAGTCGCTGCGTGTCATCCGCCAGCTGGCGGACGTGAGCCCAGTTGGGGAAGACGAGAGAAGCTGCGCCGCAGACTTCTCCTTCCGCTTTCACTACGCCCTTCACCTTGAGGTAGAGAGCGTAGTCTTGGGCGGCGGCCAGTCCGCCTTCCGGCTTGTCCCCCGGTAGGGCTTCAAGCTGTAGCTCGGGGGCAAGGGCGTTCCAGCGCAGGGCCAGCTCGCGCAGGGACTTCAACAACGCCAGATGCTCCGCGACATACTCCCAGCTCTCGGCGTTGGGAGGGGGATGGCCGAGAACCCGAATGCTGTCCAGCTGCTTCTTCTGGGTCGACTTGCCGAACAGTCCTTTCACACCAAAGGGCCTTCGGCCCTTGGCGAGATTGCTCACGGCCTCTGCGATCTCGGCATCAAGCTCGATGCCTTCGGGTGTGGTAACCGGCCGCTCAAGAAACGTCTTGCGCCGGTCGACAGCCTGCTCAAGCTCGGCGCCGAGAGCTTCTAGAATCGGCACCATGTTGTCGTTGCCGCCGCGCCGCAGACGTTCTCGCATGGCGACGGTCCATGGTCGATGCGCCTGCGCGACTTCATCGCGTAGGCGCCGAAGGGCTTCGATGTCCGTGAGAAGTGTTTGAGCGAGGGCGAGCGTCTCCTGGCTCGAATCGGCGAGCGCCGGAACGTCGCCGCTCTCCACGCCCTGTTTCAGTTTTTCGAACTGCGACAGATCCTGGTGGACTTCGAGTACTGCCTTGGAGTCGGGAAACTCCACGAGTTGCGGAAGCGACGCATCGAGGTAGTCGATGTCTTGGCCTAGCGCACGCCTTGCATCCCGTAGCCGCACAACATCCGCGTCCACGAACTGCGGGGCGAACTCTGGAGTGACTCCAAGCGTGTCAGGAATCCACTCAAACTGGTCGACGTTCCTGGCCACTTCTCGCGCCGCGTCTTGAGGGTCAATCTCTTCGGTTTCCATCTTGACCGTGGCGAGGTTCCGCTGCGCCCATTCACCAATCTTGCGGTCAATGCTGGCAAGCTTGCCGTGGAGGGCATCAATGGACTCTCCAAGATGGTTGATGGCTCTCGCGGTGCTGGCGCGGTCGAGGCCCTGCACCTCGGAGGCAATCTTCTGGATCGCATACTCGAACTGCTTCATCCCTTCCTGTTCGCTGGTCAGCAGCGAAATGGCGAGCGGACGGATTTCCTGAGGGAGCTGGTCTTGGAGCACCGCCAATGCCGGGTCCTTCATGGAGGTCACAAGCACCCGTTTGCCTTCAGCCAGGTAGTGACAGATGACGTTGGCGATCGTGTGTGTCTTGCCAGTGCCAGGTGGACCCTGCACGACTACGCCATCGGAGTTATCCAGCAGCTGGATGATGCGGACCTGCTCGTCGTTAAAGGCTTTGGGGAAGTAGAGGTCACGAGCCTTCTTGCCGCTCGCGTTGTCCTGTGGTTGATATGAAGCGGAGACCCCACGGAACGTCAGCAGTTCGACGACCGGGTTGGAGGTGTCCGGGTCGGTCACAACGGCAGCCACTGCGGGTGGGTAGGACTTCGCTTCTTCGGCGCGTTTCTTCAGCTTCTCCAGGTCCTGCAGAAACAAGCTGTTGGTGCGCGGACGCGCAAAGAGCACCCACGTATCAGTGACTTTGAGTTTGTCGTCGGACTTCGGCAGCGTCCGGTCGGCATCCGACACTTCGTTCGGCCAGTAGATGCCGTTCGCGTCGAGGTTGGTAGCCGCGGTGCGAAGCAAGGGCTCGAAGGTTCCGCGGTCGTACGGCGAAAACGTTGTTGTAGCCTTCCCGAAGAACTCCTTCGCCGCTTTCTCCAGCTCGGCAACGCCGGGGTTATCGACGGATGCGTACCAGTCCACCTCTATACGAGCATCGACATCCCGAGGTCGGATTTCCATTTCAGCCGTCACAGGGTTGAGCGACATTTCGGCCAGCCGCCCGACCAAGGGATAGCTCACAGTGGCGCCTTTGGAGTTCCAGATTCCGAGCCCCAGGAGAGTTCGAGTTGCGCTTCGACGATGCTGCCATCGAGTTGCTGCTTGAGCGTGAAAAGCTGGGAGTAAAGGCGAATGGTCTTGCGCCGGAGTTTCTCTTCTTCGGCCCAGGGGCGCCACTTCGTGTCGAGGTACGTGGCGAACTGGGACCTGACCATGGCACATCTGTCGTAGTCGGAGAGCATGACAGTCGCCTCGGGGGCGATGACCGGTCTGCCCTGCTCTGGTGAACTTGCCGATGAATAATATGTGCCCTCTGCAATCAGGCTGGCGCCGTCCGTGGCCTCGCGCAGCCGCGGCTCTTCAGTTGTCCCCTGCGCCATCTGCACCCAAGGCCGCAGTAACGGGCTGGCAATACCCGGAGGCCTCATCTCGTGCAGCCGCTCAACGGCAAGCCAAATCTCGTCCTCGCTCTCGGGGCCGTTGACGTTAAGGCGAATGCCTGGCAGTCCTTGAATCTCGTGCTCGTAGAGTGCGAAGAGACCGTGTGCGGCAACGGTAGCGGCTGGCTTGCCTCGCAGCCGCGCGGACTGCTGAGAGAATTCGATGAGGGAGAGAAGCCGAGTCTTTTCCTCGTTCATGAGGCTTCTCATGTCATTGTCTGGGGTTTCAAAACATCGCATTCTTATCACCCGCATCAGGCGTCAGGTGCGCCTAACGCCTGAATTAAGCCGCGCCGCGAAGCGGCATCGGCTTGAATGAATTGTTAGGCACTACTTGCCTACCAGTACGGCGTCCATGTCGTACTGGTAGTAGGCACGGTCAGCACATTTGGCGTTGAACCTAGCGACAGCGGCATTGACTTGCTCCACGCGTGCGTTTGCGTCAGGTAAGCGATTGTTATGGGCTGCTACGAGCTGTCGATGGCGATCAACAAGGGCGTTAAAACTATCAATGGAGTCTTGGCTATAAACGTCGACCAGACCTTCCTGTGCAGTAATTTCTGTCTCTAACCGATTGATTTTTACTGCATTTGCGGCAATTGAAGCCTGAAGTTGATCAACTTGGTCGCCACTCGCGTTAATCGCATTTTGCTCTTTGACGCATTGCGACAGTTGATCGCGTGCAAGCACTGGCCCTTTGTGCCGCGCGCCAATTGATAGACCACGAGTACGAAAGCCAGCACGACGGCGTCCGCGAGCATCTGCATCTTGGATGATCAATGTGATAGCAAACCCGAACAAGCCAAAAAGTGCGGCTCTTCTACTAACGGACATGATTGAACTCCCCACTGTAGCACCCAACTTATGATTGAGCGGAATCATTCCGCCTAATCACCGAATTTTGTGTATTATCTGAAACAATTCGGGATAATAATCTTAATATCCAGAATGAAAGTAAACTCTTTTCGGGAGTTTCGCAAGAGCAATTTATGGAAAATAAGCCAAAAATGTTGGAACAAGTCAGAATGGTCGCCAGAGCAAGACATTTGAGTCATAAGACCGAAGACGTTTATCATAATCGCATCAAGCGGTTTATTTTGTTTCACAACAAACAACATCCGAAGGAAATGAGCAATGGCAGGGGTTGAGAAATTCTTGACCTATCTTGCCGTAGAGAAATATGTGTCTGCCTCTACCCAGAATCAGGCGTTCAGCGCCTTATTGTTCCTTTACCGAGAGGTACTCAATAAACCCTTGGAAGGTCCAATCAACTCTTTGCGTGCGAAGCGACCTAAAAGACTGCCGACAGTTTTGACCCGGGAGGGTAGCTTTGCCTGATTCTGGGCTTCCTCCTTGGGCGAGGGGGATATTCAAGTCCTGCGACGGGGTTTCCAGCCAGCCCTCTGTATCGCCCGCCGCTAGACCGGAGGATTCAAAAACCAGCGTCAGAGCGAATAGAATCTGCGCTACCCGGAAAATTCTGGATTTTTTCATCTGCTCCTCCTAGAGGCGGGGTGCCGCCATTTGACTGTTAATTCAGCGTTACTGCCATTGGGACTCTGAGCGTGTTGGCAAAATATGCCTCATAGCCGCCGTCCCCGTATAAAAACGCCGAGCCGTCGTCGAACACTACTGTCAGCGCGTTCTCTGCCTTGAAGGCATCGCTTTGGCTCACGCGCTGCCACTCTCCCATGGCGGCAGGATGAGCCGAGTCCACGTCCGCCGCCGAGACTTCTCTATCAATAAAATTGACGATTCTCTCTTTTATATTGTGGATAAATCCCTCGATAATATCTCTGCGCTCATTAGGGGAAATCTCCTCTGCGCCTGAGCGTGTGTTCCACTGCGAATCCGCCGGGAATATTCTGCGACAGCGCCGCGCAACGCATCCCGCCACTCCGTAGCCGCAGAATGTCTCCGCGTCCGGGGATTTGCGGCTCAGTTCAAGCCCGATGTCTCCTGCGGTTCTCTGGCGTTTTTCCACACGTTTCATTAAATAATCTCCTCTTAATGGTACTCTGATACTGATATTGATAATCAATCTGAATCTACATCGGCTCGGCGGCTGTGTCAAGGGTTTCCGGGAGGAATTTTGAAGCCGCTGGCGTGGGCTGATTAGATAATTCCAAATAAATATGTCAGGATATAGCGGTATCTGAACTTTCCTGGTGAACCGCTCGCGGCTGGGCGGCAATTTCAATGTAATGGAGGAATATCTATGGCTATTGGTGTCTGTCCTACATTTTGGCTCGATAAACCGCAAACCGATAGGCTCAAGGCTCTGGCTAGGGCGGGAGGCGACGGCGCGATTGAACTATTGCGCGGGACTCAACCGGCGCCGCGACCTGGTCAATATGAAGACTTGAGCTTGAAGCTGTATTTCAGCGCTGGGGGTGATCCATCGGGCGGGCCCGATACAATGGTAGTAACTCTGCTAATTGTAAACCTCGGCGCTGAACCGTTGCTTTTGTCGGAACCCCCCGCTGACCCCTGGGGACAACTCCGCTACGCCCCAGTGGTGATGAATCGCCTCGATGCGTTTGATAAACCGCGGGGTTCTGACCGTGTTGGCGACCCCCTGCCATCTGGCTTTGTGAAGCAGGAGAGCTATAGTTGGGACAAACATAGCGAGTGGGTACAATTCTGGATTGACCCCGCCCCGATAGACGCCCTAGGAGCGGGCTCGTCGTCGGTCGGGGTATTTCAAATTGTCAAAGATTACGGGATGTACTCAGGCGCGGGAGGCGCGGTTAAATTATCTAGCTCCGGGCGTTTTGACCACTGCTATATCGGGGGCGAATACAACTATAATAGCGTTAAAAACTGCGGCGCTATCGGTATGAAAGACTGCGGCACTGCGCGGGACTTCTTTGATAAATTTGTCGCCGGCGCTGAGCGTTATACCGATACCGATGCCTCAGGCTCTGGGGCTTACTGCGCTTGCAGTAGCATAAACGGTCCTTTCAACTGTATAACGGCGGTGATTCCATAATGCCTACAGCTTATCAAGATTCAAAATCGGCAAAGTTGGCGGAGACAGGGCTTTCTGTCGCCTCGCAAATTGCATGGGTAGTACCCGGCTTAGAGCCTCTGGGGGCGATACTCGGCGCTATAGGCACAATAGTGGGCGCATCGGATGACTACGACGATGGCCAGCCCAGCAATCAAGACCTCAAAGACGCCATAGACGCGCTACAGGTGGAGATGGAAGCCGAGTGGTTCAATAGCCATAAGAATGTCATCTCTGACCTGCGCGACCAGGTTATGGTTGCCGACGTGGCGAATATGACAAATTACGATGAAAATCCGAAGTTCCACTACGCCAGTGACGGCAAAAACGGCGGCACGGATATTCTAAAGCCCGGCGAAGATCTGCTAAGCGCCCTCACGGACAACAATAGCGATACCCTTCATGCCCTGCGCGCCCTGTCTAACTATCCCAGTGACAAGGGTCTGGCGGTCAGCAACCTGGGCGTATATATTTTGGGTAGAACTTATTTTCATCTCCAGATTGTGCATCGCCTGCAGATTTGCAAAGCGGTCTGGACTTATGACGGCTCTACGCACAAGCAGGACAGAGCTATAACCAGTTGGGAGGACTGCGACTACGGTCTGATGGAGCAACTCGCCCTGAGCCTTGAGTCCGGTTTGGACTATGCCGAGCCGCTCCTTAAAACTCTCAAAAAGGCATTTCTTGAGCGCCCTCGAAAGGCGCGCGAGCAGACACAAAATCTTATAAACAAGCTACAGGCGTTTCCCATTGCGTTTCGTCAGTTCACTGGGGACAACCACCTCGATAAAATCACCGAGGAAGAGGTTGACGCGCACCTCAAAACTGTCTTTGAATGGAGAAAAACCCTAGCGCTCAAATGCCGCAAACCATACAAAGACGAGAAATGGGTCGGGCAGACACCCCTGCAGTTCCTCTTTGAATCGGACGTCAACGGCGATACTGTCGGAGGGCTGGAGAATACCAAACTGCTCGACGGCAAAATTGCCGCGCAGTGCGCCGGAATCAACAGCGGTAACTTGGGAGGGCCGGGGACGTTTGCCTATTATCAGATTGACGATGCCGATCCCGAATTTAAACGAGCCCTCGCTGCTGCCGGACAGCTCGACGGTATCAATCTGGCGATGCGCGAGAGCTATGACCGTATCTTCGGCAAAGGCCGCTGGCAGGCTGATAGAGATTTGCAATTGCCCGTTGAGCATTACGACACTATGATTTCAATGATGGCCCTGCTTGAGCCTTCCGCCGGACACATAGGCTCTGATGTGCAGGCGCTTATCTATTCATTTGGGCCAAGACCCGAGTCCATGAACATTGCCCCCGCAGGCGATGGAACCCAACTGGGAGACAGGTTCTACCCCGCTGGCTGGGCGGGTATTGCCGACATTTATGAAAAGCTCTACTACGACGCATTGCAGAAACTCGCCAATTGGAACAAGCGGGCGGCGGCTAAGGATTCGACAATAAAGCCGTTCTCGGCATTCAGAATCAAATTGCTCGCCTGCGGCAACGCCCCCGCGGATGACGCGGTTCTCGCTCAAGCCTGCGAGCGTATTTTGCGCGGTCTCCAGAACGCCGCAAAGGATTACCCCGATGCCGCAGACATTGTAATTATCGTAGGAGGAGACCCCGCCCGACGCGCCATTACCGCCGCCGCCATCAAGGAATTCAGTGTAGAGGTTAATATGCGCGGTTTTCAGCTGCCAATACCAAATCACGAAGAAAAAAAATAGGAGGAGCGTTTCGATGCCAAAGCACGGTGAACATGAACACGAAGAAGACCCAAAGAAGTCCGAAAAACGCGGAAAGGATCGAGTAGGGCGGCGCGAGCCTTCGGAGGGGCGGGACCCGAATCATCCGAGCAAAGAAGACCCCAATAAAACCACAAAGATAGCAGGCGAGATAAACGACCCTGGCAATGACAATGACCCCCCAGCCGCCAATCCTATCACCGGAAATGGGGAATATCAGATAGTCTCTAAAGCTCTTCATCGGGATGGAGGAGTGGATCCGCAATTCGCCGCAGTGGCGCCGGTAAGAGGTTGCGTAGACGCCGCTCATATCTACGAGCAGACAGGTGATGTTCTGGATGCGGCCGGGAGGCTAGGCTTAGATCCGCAATTCGTCGCAGGTAGCCAAGGCGTGTATGATGTGGTCAGTGGAGTGCTAAATGATCCCAATCTAGAAAATGACGACCAGAAACGACAGGCGCTGATAGATGCAGGTTATAGCCTTGCGACGGCGCCCATCAATCGGGAAGGTGTTTACTCGGACAATGGGTTTGTTGAGAGGGTCGCGCAGCAGGGCATTGATGATGACGAGCCTAGAGACACCAATAAAAAGCCTAAGGATGACAAGCCTCAAAACCCCGTGAGAAATAGAAAAGATAGAGAAAAGGGGGCAGAGAGTTGTCTCAACGTTATACTTGACCACCCTAAACGTTTTACCCTTGGCGCGGCGCTTGTGGGATTGCTTATTACCGTCATCGCCACCATTTCAGCGCTGCTCTCGCCGAAAGATAAAAAATCAGATGATAAAAAAGATGATGATGAAACTAAAGACCCGCCGACTGTTGACCCGGCATGGCAGGTTTTGCTCGATAAGGACAAGAAAGGCGACTTAGTGGCAGAGGTACAGAAGTGTCTTACGGATCTGCAGAAACGCGACGAGGCGGCGTATTGGCAGTCGTTAATTAGCGAAGTTGAGGACGGCACTCTGGAATGTTTGTCCCCGGAGGGCGCGGGCGCAAAAAAAACCTCGCGTATGCCTTACGAAATTCAACAGTTGGTTGTCGGATTTATGTTTGAATTGCAGAAAAAATCCGATGGACAGCAGAATATGTTTGAAGTTAAAGACGGCGAAACGAGAGAGGAAGCCGTCAACCGCGCGCGCGGCTCGGTGAAACCGCCTTTCCCTGTCAATAGGCCTTCCGAAGGCGCAGACCCCGACCCTGTCCCGATGTGGCAGGCAATAGCCGATATGAAGACCCTGAAGGGGAGCGATATGGGTCGCCGCAACAGGCTTCTCATCCTGCGCAGTATCCTAGCTTCCTATTTAGCGGATAAACCGGCGGCGACGACAGCCAATAATTCAATCAAGGGTGAAATGACTTTTCTATTCGAGACCTCGCCCTCAGGCGGCTGGATGCCCATTGCGGATAACTCTAAATTAGTCGAAGGCAATATCGCCACCCAGAACGCGGGAAGCATAAACTCGGACATTTACTATCAAGTGGGCGGCGGAGGGCTTAATGGTATCCTTGCCGACGCGCTGACCGGACAGCTCGATGAAGTAAACTCCGTGCTGAAAAAGTCCTACGACAATATCTACGGCGCGGGCGAGTGGACTAAGGACTCCGCGCATCCGCGTAGCGACCGGCTAACCTCGATACTCGTCGAATTAGTCCCCGGAAAGGGCGATATAGCCTCCAAGGTAAGCGGGATGATGTACTCTGTCGGACCCATTCTAGGTAAGCAGGGGATTACCGACGAGCCGCAGTACAGGGAAATTTATGCTGACGCCCTGTTTGCTCTAGCGGCGTGGAACGAGGAATCCGACACCGCAAAAGGCGATTTTCCCATCGGCGCGCTACGCATTACAATGCTGTCCTGCGGTATTTACGGCGCTGTGGTGTCCGACGTGAACGCGCTGGGGATTACATCGGCGAGGTGTATCATACAGGGACTGTGCGCCGCCGCATTAGACCCCGCCTGCCTAGCCGCCGCGAAAACCGTTATTTTAGTTAACGTGAATGATAAAGACATCGTGAAAGGAGACCATCGCCCATTTAAAGAGCGCTGGGCTTTCACTCAAGCCGCGGAGCAACTAGGGGCGACAGTAACAGCTAAGGGATTCACCGTTGACCCCTCGAAAGTCTCTGGGAAGTCGGCAGGGGGGTAGCTTATTCTCGGCGGCTCTAATTTGGGGGAATTTATCCCTCGACGTAGTGTAAAGTGAGCGGAGTCGAACTACTCAGGGTGAAGATGAGATGGATTCCCGCTCTGAAGACTGCGGGAATGACAAACGAGCTTCTGCCATTCCGAGTCCCATTCTTGTCATTCCGAGCGATAGCGAGAAATCCTGAATTAGATTCCTCATACAGAGCCTCATTCCTGTCATTCTCACGAAAGTGAGAATCCATAGTTCGACTCCGCTCAGGGTGAAGATGAAATGGATTCCCGCTCTGAAGACTGCGGGAATGACAAACGAGCTTCTGCCATTCCGAGTCCTATTCCCGTCATTCCAAACGCACAGAGAAATCTTATTGGGATTTATTGCCATTCGACTCATACTGAGCGGAGTCGAGGCTGGGCGATAAATTATATCGGCTTGGCAACCACAATCGCTCTTAGCTGTCCCCCGAAGGGCAGATGAAGCTCGGTTGTGCCAACGAGCGAGTACCTATCCGACTGGGGAGCGGCTTCGTCCCATTCCTCTCTTCCCCTCGCCCCTCTCATGAGAATTATCCGCCCTCCGCGGGCCAAGTACGGCGCGCTCAAATCGAGAAGCTCCCCGACGCTTCCCACGGCTCTTGAGACGACGTAGTTGAAATTTCCCCTCGGCAGTCCGTTATTTTCGTCCTCGGCGCGGCAGCGCAGGGCATGGGCTCCCTCAATTCCGAGCTTTCTTATCGCCTCTTTAAGAAAAAAACTCTTTTTCTCCACCGAGTCAATTAACGTAACGCGCAGGCGCGGCAGGGCGATTTTAAGCGCAAGCCCCGGAAACCCTCCTCCTGAACCAATGTCCAGCAGTCTTGAATCTGCGCCTATGAATGGGATTACCGTGAGCGAGTCTATGAAATGCAGGACGGCTATCTCTATATCGTCTTCAATCGAGGTGAGATTAATGCGCTTGTTCCAGAATTTAAGCAGTTCCAGATAGGCGAGGAATTGCCCAATTTGGGTATCCCCTAGCTCAACCCCAAGCTCCCCCGCGCTTTCCCTTAAAATGTCCTCTACTCTCAATTCGCTATCCTGAGTACAATGGGGTGTCCGGCGGTGATTTGTGGCACTCCTCTGTAGATTTTCACCCTGCCTATGACCTCGACCTCTCTGCCCTTGTAATACTCCTCAGGCGTGATACCGAAGTGCGCGAAATTATCCCAATCCCCTGAGAAGATGATAATGTCTGCCTCGCCCTCCAAGCTCAGTCTTATCACTTTCGGGGATTTCGTGGCGGCTGTGATTTTGCCCCTTATGACCGCTCTTTTATTCACATAGCGCGCCGCCTCGGATGGGGTTATCGAGTAATTTGCGTTCTCCGCCGGATATTGATACGTCGCTGGATTTGCCCAAATTCCCTTTCCGACTCGCTTTGCCTCGGCTTCAGCCTCGTTCATCTCTCGCTCGTATTTATTGTTAGGCTTGATAACGAGAACTTTAGCCAGTCCCCTCTTAATTAATTCGCGGTTCACGAAAACCCCGTCCGAATAGACGTAGGCGAGCATCCTGCCGTAGTGGTCGAATTTCTCTTTGTCGAATTCGAGAGTTACCCTTTTACCCTCGATGAGGGTTTTGGTGAGATTTTTCGCCTCCTGCGAGAATGGGTCTGCCGCTGACCCCGCTCTGCCGACCTCCGGCGTGTCAATGAGGAGAAATCTAAGAGTCGTATCCACCCCCGCGAGCGCGACCGTATCCCCGTCTATAACCTCTGAAACTGTGTATTCGTCTCCCTCTATCGCCGTTGCAACCGAAGGGCTTTCGGCGGGCTTTTCCCCTCCTGAATCGCTCTGGGAATAGACTGTGAGAACAATCACGGCGATGGATAAAATGACCGATAAACCCTTGTGGCGCTTGAGAAATCCCGATTTTTGAAGCATTCTAAGCGCGTCAGCCGAACTTGACCCTCTGCGTCCCATTTTGTGATACCCCTCAAATTTTGTATCAATTATACTACTAACGCGCCTCAAATTCATCTTCGCCCGCCCCCGCTCCAACTCTCCTCAGCAGAACGCTCGCGTAGCTCCCCGGGGGCAGCGTGAAAGAGAGGGATAATTTCATCCTCTGCGGGTAGAGTTCGTCGGCTTGGGGCTCAAAAATCTGCATCTCGCCTGGACGGGCGATGAGTTCTCTGCTGGCGGATTTGAAAAATGTGGCTTTAACCCCGCCGAGCTTAAACTGCGCTGGCGTTATTCCCTCGCGCTCTAAAATTGCCTCGGATACGGCTCTAATCTCTCCGTCAGCGACGGCAGATTTATGGTCTAGGAGTGGAATCTGCGCCCTGCCAAGCCGAGTTGCCTGCGCCTCGCTTAGTTTGCGGTAGAAAACCATCTCGCCGGCAAAGCACTTGAATCTAATGAAACTGTCCGCCCCTTCGAGGGTTTTCTCAA
Organism: Deltaproteobacteria bacterium; assembly: GCA_052390235.1. Lineage (GTDB taxonomy): Bacteria > Desulfobacterota_D > UBA1144 > Nemesobacterales > CSP1-2 > JBQTHB01. The sequence goes on from JBQTHB010000002.1 coordinate 345,216, forward strand.
TAAAATGAGCCGCCGTCTCGTTCCACAGATAGCTCTGATACGCCGCGAGATATAGATGAAGCATCCGCCGGGGAATCAAATTTACCGCCCGCTCAAAATCGCGGGGGTATCGCTTGAGGTGAAGAAAAATCTCTCTATCAACGGGACTTGCGGCAGATTTCAGGCACGCGTCCCAATCGCCCCAATTCTCGCGGATGGACTCGCGCTCTTCTCTCACCGCCGCCTTGTCTTCGCCGGAGGATGAGGCGAGTAGGATTTTCAGCGCGCCGCCGCAATCCCCCCGCATGAGGGATTTGGCTATGAACCCCGCGCCTGCGCGCGCCGAGCCGAATCTCTGCTCGCCAAAATAATTGACGAATCCAAACTCCGCCGCCTCGCCTAGCATCCCGGCGATTTCGGTGGTTTGCCGACTATCTAATAAATGTCTGAGGGTGATTTTGAATCTGTTGCCGAGTAGCCGGCTTGATGTGATGGGGTCGTCAGCCCTGCCAAGCGGGGTGAGGGTGAAATTTCTCTCGCGGATTTCCTGCAGTTTCCCGCCCCGAACGCTGAGGTACTGAGAGGTCAGGGCGTACTTATCCTTGATGCCGGCAAAGCTAATGTCCCCGTCCCGAATCCTGTGCCGCCCGGCGAGGATACTCACAACATCAAGCGTAGAGAGGTTTCTCTTATCGAGCCTAAATACCGCGAACCCTCCTGCCGCCTGTAACTCCGGCAGGGTTAAAATCTCGTCCACGATGAAATCCTCAGGGGTTGCCTTGACCTTCATCGCCGCTCTCCTCGGTTTCGCTAACCTGAATCGAGACATTCGATTTCCTGGCGAACGTGAGAAACCCCGTATGGCTGACCATTCTCTCAAGGGGTCTCGTCTTGCCCGTGCGGGCTAGAATGACGCGGGCTAGGATTTCTTCGCTTTCGAGATAGACAAATCCGTGTTCGGCAAGGGACTCGGCGGTTTTTTCCACCTGATTGAACGTCGGCGAGAGGCTTGCAATCCTCCCTCCGCCCCTGAGGGCGCGGGCAGCGGCTGGCACTCCCTCCCACGGAGATGGCAGATCCAACACCGCAACGTCCACTTCGGTCTCGTCGAACCCGTCGGAAACCTCTCGGAGTTTAAATTCGACATATTCGCCGAAGCCTGCGTCCTCGATATTTTTCTTCGCGTTTAGGAGAAATTCCTCGCGCCTGTCGTAGGTATAAACCCTGCCCGTCGGGGCTACGGCGTTGGCAAGGGCTATCGTGAGCGAGCCTGAGCCAGAGCCGCACTCGACGACGCGCATACCGCTTCGGATTCCGGTTTTCATGAGGATTATCGCCGCGTCTTTGGGGTAGATTATCTGGGTTTTCCTGCGCACTTTCATCATGCGGTCTTCGAGGGTCGGCTCAAGCAGGATGAACGGCTTTCCCATCTGAGTCTCTACGGCATCGCCGAAATTTTTGCCCAGCGCGTCGCCAAGGCGGACGTTGCCAAGATGCGTGCCAAAGACCTTATCCTCGCCCGCTTTTACGAGATAGGTTTTTCTGTCCGGGGAAAGAAGTAAAACGTAGTCGCCTGATTTTATCTCCATTGCGCTCGGAATGGTAAACCACAAATCGGGATTAGACAAGCCTCGCCGACGCAATAGGGGCGGTGTGCCTTGTGCTATACTCATTGCCGGACGCGGGCAAAACGCGCGCTCCTAAATATATTAAGGAGGAATTGACGAATGTCCGATATGCTTAAGGTCGGCGATGCAGCCCCCGAAATTCAAGCCCTAACATACGGGGGAGAGACGATAAAGCTCAGCGATTTTGCGAATAAAAAAATCGTAGCCCTCTACTTCTACCCCAAGGACAACACCCCCGGATGCACAAAGCAGGCCTGCTCCCTTCGCGACGGCTCTGAGTTGCTCGAATCCCTAGGGGTTCAGCCCATTGGCGTGAGTACAGACGGAGTGAAATCCCACGAGAGTTTTAGGGATAAATACTCGCTCAATTTTCCGCTTCTCAGCGATAGTGATAAGACTATTGTCGGGGCTTACGGCGCGCAAAGCGATTCTGGCTCTGCGCGCAGGGTTACATTTCTCATTGATAAATCCGGCATAATTCGCCATATCTGGGAGAAGGTCAACGCCTCTGGCCACGCCGATGAGGTCGCATCGAAGGTCAAGGAGCTTGGCATAGCCCGATGAAAGGGATTTTCGTTACTGGAACCGATACGGGCGTAGGGAAAACCGTTGCCTCGGCGGCCCTCGCGTGGACGCTTAAATGCGCGGGCAGGCGAGTCGCCCCGATGAAGCCCGCTCAGACGGGTATAGCTTCAGGGGACGCGCTCGATATTGAATTTATCCAAAGAGTTCTTGGCGCGGACTATCCGCTTAATCTCGTCTGCCCGTACAGGTTTGCTCACCCCTTAGCCCCGTCCGTAGCGGCGGCGCTGGAGGGGGCCCAAATTGATTTGGAGATAATAAAATCCGCCTATCATTCGCTTGCCTCAGCCTATGACACGGTAGTTGTCGAGGGCGCGGGCGGGCTTCTAGCGCCGCTATGGGGGGATTATCTGATGGCGGATTTGGCTTCGGATTTAAACCTGCCGCTCGTTATCGTTTCCCGTCCCGGTCTTGGGGCGCTCAATCACCTAAAGCTCACAGTGGAATCCGCCGAGGCTAGGGGGATTGCCGTTCTAGGCACGATAATAAACCGATTCCCTGCCGCCCCGTCTTGCGCCGAAATCACGAACCCGCGCCTCATGCAACGGATGACGGGAAGGCCTATTTTAGGGGCGCTGCCAGAGGACGGCGCAATCTCTGTGGAGAGGGGGAATATTGGAAACCTCAGGGACGCCGCCCCCGTATCATTAGTATCGCTCCTCGGAGGGAGTTTTGACGTTAATGAATTTCTCTCGGAGCTGGATTTGCGCCTTAGCGCTTTAACCTCACGATAATCTCATCTGACATCCCGCGCGCCGCCGGCATCCGCGCTCTAGGCCGCCTAAAATTAAAACCCCGCGAAATTCTCTTTATATTTCTCAGTATTAATTTTTCGTTGATTGCTAATTAATTTTCGATGTAGTATAATCCGAAAAGTTTTTAGTTCTTTGAAAACAATTTGCGTTTTTCACTAGTGAATGCGTAATTTCAGATCGTGCCGCTCGGTTTAGCTCCGAGCCAGCGGGGGGTGAACTGTAATAATTTAAATTCCAGTGGAGGATTACGATGATTAGGAGGCACTCTCTCATTCTCATAATACTGCTTTTTTTCCCGACCACGGTTTATGCCGCCGTGCGGTATGTGGTTAAAAAGGGGGACACGCTGTACGGTTTGTCGAAAAAATTCGGGGTCTCGCTTGATGAAATTAAAGAAGCAAACAGAATTCAGGGTGAAAATTTAAAAATCGGGAGCGTCATATTTGTTCCCGAAACAGTTGCGGCTAATAGCCTATCCGCTCCGAAAAAGAGCGAGGCGGATAAACTCCAGTACGTCGTTATTAAAGGCGACACTTTATACGGGATTGCAAGCGGATTTCGCGTATCCGCCGGGGATATAAGAGAATTAAACAACATTAAAGGCGATGGGCTTCGCATTGGGCAGAAGCTCCTCATACCTATCGCCAAAACCGATGCGAGCGGCATTGTCTCGCGCATTATTCACGAGAGTAAAACCCAGGGCGCAGGCATAGCCCCGCCCCCGTCCGCCCCTCCCTATGACTCCGGGGCGGATAATGACGGAATCAGCCGCGACATTCCAAATCCCATTGGGCGTCTGGGCTCCGATAACTCCTTTAGCAGCGTCGCCGCGGCGGATAAACCCATTCCCCCCGCTCCGCCGGATGCCGATAGCCCCAAACCCGACTCAAAGCCCATTCATATCACCCGCAGATACATCGCCAAAACCGGAGACAGCCTCGATAAAATAGCTAAAGAATTTGAAGTGTCGCCGGAGGTTATCACCGAGGCAAACGGGCTCGATGGCAATAAGCTCGACGCAGGAAGCGTTCTGCTGATTCCAAATGCGGATGCGTTAGCCCCAGTTCCCGTCAGCGTGCCTGCGCCCTCGGGCGACGGTTTTTACAATCAAACCGAGTACAAGAAAAAAACCATCGTCGTAAAACGAAAGCCCATAACCGGCGCTAATGCCGCCTCGTACGTTGTCCGAAAAGGGGATACGGCGTTTTCAATAGCTAAGAAATTCAATATTCCCCTTGCTGAGCTCAGAGAGATGAACAATATCCCTGAAGATGGCATAATGGCGGGACAGACGCTTATAGTTCCTGCAAGCGCCTCTGTCAAATCCCCCCCGCCCGGGAACGGCCCCCAGACAATCGCTGAAAAACGGGCCGCAAAAAAGAAGCAACCCCAACTGGACGGGCTTTTAACCAGAGATAACATCATCAGCATAGCCAAGCGATACCTCGGAGTTCCCTACAGATTTGGCGGCACGTCGCTCATTACCGGACTCGACTGCTCGGCTTTTATTAGCAGGGTATTCGGATTCTTCGATATAAAACTGCCGAGAACCGCCAGAGAGCAGTTTGCCTTCGCCGAGGATGTAAAGCGGGATGATATGGTCGTAGGAGACCTCGTATTTTTTAAGACTTATGCTAGGTATCCCTCTCACGTCGGGATTTATATGGGCGAGAACGAGTTTATTCACGCCTCGTCGGGGGCTAAGATGGTAACGATTACTAACCTCGATGACCCGTACTACAGAAAGCGGTATTTGGGGGCAAAGAGGGTAGAGGTCGGAGGGCTGTTCTACGGCGATATGGCGCGGGATTACAAGGGGTTCGACTCGAAGTAGAATAGCTGATAATCCCCCCCGCTTATCTGTCATTGAAATATACGGCGGGCGTGTATATATTAATTGTCACGTGAACTCAGCGCCAGATAACATCGCTAAATTTAGGTATTATCTCTGCTCCGAAAGGGGATATTCCAAGCACACTCTAAGGGCTTACATCTCGGATATTCGTCAATTTGCCTCATTCCTCGGGGAGAGAAAGAGCGCCGAGGCATCCCTCGTGTCCGTGGAAGAAATTGACGTAAGGGCGTACCTAGCCCGCATTCACAGGAAAAATAGCAAAACCTCGATTTCCCGCAAGCTCACATCCATAAGAGCGCTTTTTGAGTTTCTCCTGCGAGAGGGCATCGTCGCCAAAAATCCAGCGAAATTGCTCCCTACGCCCAAGGCTGAGAAAAAGCTCCCGTCTTTCCTCACAGTGGACGAGGCTTTTCGGCTTCTCGACTCCCCCGGCTGGGACGCAAAACCCCTCGCGCTGAGAGATGCGGCAATTCTCGAGCTTCTGTACTCCAGCGGACTTCGCGTGAGCGAGCTTACGGGGATAAAAATCACCGAGCTTGACCTCTCCGAGGCTGTGGTGAAGGTGCTGGGCAAGGGGGCGAGGGAGAGAGTAGTACCCGTAGGCTCGAAGGCGGCGGCGGCGCTTGGGCGATATATTGAGCGCAGAGAATTGCTTGGGCCCAGGTCGGACTCGCTCTTTCTCAATTCCAGAGGGGGGGCGCTTACGCCCAGAAGCGTCGCCGTAATCGTGAAGAAATGCTCCCTTCTATCAGGCATAGCCAAGAACGTAAGCCCTCACGTGCTGAGGCACACATTCGCAACGCACCTGCTCGGAGGAGGCGCCGACCTTCGCGCCATTCAAGAGATGCTAGGACACAAGAGCCTTTCAACCACTCAGCGCTACACTCACACCTCCATAGAGAAAATCATGGAGATTTACGATAAAACCCATCCGAGAGCAAACAACAAATGACAACATTTCACGGAACTACAATTCTCTGCGTTAAGAGAAACGGCGAAGTCGCCATTGCCGCCGACGGACAGGTAACCCTGGGCCATGCCGCCGTAAAGCACACGGCTAAAAAAGTGCGCAGAATTTACGGAGGCAAAGTGCTCGTGGGGTTCGCCGGGGCTACCGCTGACGCCATAACGCTTTTCGATAAATTCGAGGGGAAGTTAGAGGAGTTCAGAGGGAATCTCAGAAGGGCGGCTGTCGAGCTTGCCAAGGACTGGCGCACCGATAGGATTTTGCGCCGCCTCGAAGCCCTGCTCGCCATTGCCGATAAAGAGAGTATGTTTCTCATATCCGGCAGCGGAGACGTTCTCGAACCCGACGACGAGGTCATAGGCATCGGCTCAGGTGGGTCATTTGCTCAAGCCGCCGCCAAAGCCCTCCTCAGGCACTCCGAGCTTGACGCACGCCAAATCGCCGAGGAATCTGTCAAAATCGCGGCTGAAATCTGCATTTACACAAACGATAAAATCAACGTAGAGGTTCTATAACTCATGAATAGGGAAGCGTTCTTTACTCCGAGAGAGATAGTCTCAGAACTCGATAAATACATCATTGGGCAAAATAAAGCCAAGAGAGCCGTCTCCATCGCCCTTAGAAACCGCTGGCGCCGCCAGAGGGTGTCCCCGGAGCTAAGAGACGAAATCGCGCCGAAAAATATCCTCATGATAGGCCCCACGGGGGTCGGAAAAACCGAGATTGCAAGGAGGCTTGCGAAGCTCTCACAAGCCCCGTTCATCAAGGTTGAAGCCTCGAAATTCACCGAAGTCGGCTACGTAGGGCGGGACGTGGAGTCCATGGTCAGAGACCTAACGGACATCGCAGTGAAGCTCATCACGGACGAAGAGAAGTTCACCGTGCGCGCCAAAGCCGAAGACCTCGCCGAGGAGAGAATCCTAGACCTCCTCTATCCGAAAAGCGGCAAGCCGGAAGAGGCGGCGGCGTCTTCTTCGGTTTCTGTATCCTCTGTTGCTTCCGGCGAGACGAGAGAGAAATTGAGAAAACTCCTCAGGGAGGGCAAGCTCGACGACCGCTACGTTGACGTCGAGACAACGTCCAAAAACTCGCCGATACAGCTATTTAGCCCATCCGGCGTCGAAGAGATGGACGTGAACATCTCTGATATGCTCGGAAACCTCTTCCCGAAGAAAACCAAGAAGAGAAAGGTGAAAGTCCCGGAGGCGATAGAAATCCTCGCCCAGCAGGAAGCCGACAAGCTCATTGACATGGACAAGGTCATAAAGCTCGCCATCGAGAGGGTCGAGCAGGCGGGGATTATTTTTATTGACGAGATTGATAAAATCGCAGGACGAGAGAGCGCCGCAGGGCCCGACGTATCGCGCGAGGGCGTGCAGAGGGATTTACTGCCCATCATCGAGGGATGCACGGTCAACACCAAGCACGGAATGGTCAAAACAGACCACGTGCTTTTTGTCGCCGCAGGGGCGTTTCACGTCTCAAAACCCTCCGACCTCATCCCGGAGCTTCAGGGCAGATTTCCCATCAGAGTGGAACTCGACCCGCTCACGAAAGAGGATTTCATCGGGATTCTCACCGAGCCTAAAAACGCCCTCATAAAGCAATATATAGAACTCCTCGGCACGGAAAATATCGAACTCGTCTTCAAGTCCGACGCCATCTCCGAGATTGCCGACATTGCCGCCCAAGTGAACGAGTCAAACGAGAACATAGGCGCCAGGAGGCTCCATACAATCATCGAGAAAATCATCGAGGAGATTTCGTTCAACGCCCCTGATATGCCGAAAGAAAAGGTCGTGATAGACGCCAAGTACGTCAGGGACAAGGTTGCGGATATTGTCAAGGACAGAGACCTGAGCCGCTATATTCTCTAAATCGGCTTGGGGGCGCATAAGGCGCTAAATTTTTGACTGCCAGATGGCTCTGCCGATGAAAAAGGGCCCCAGTTTCTCCAAGTACATAGAAGTTTGCTTGGTTTTGCGCATCGTCTGGATTAGAGCCGAGAGCGGGTAAAGCTCCCTGCCCAGCACTCCGATGACGAAGTCGTTGTCGCTTCTGTCCAGCCCGTGGCAGGCGAGGCGTATGTCTCTGGCAAATCCCGCTTTACCGAATTTAAACCCGATTTTGCCGTGTTCCCCTAAAACTGCCCTCTGCTCGCCCTCAGTCAAATTTTCAAAATTTTTGGCTCTCTGAAGCGGATACCAAATCGCCCAGGGAGTCGCCCCATCCAGCGCCTTGCGGCGAGGCTCGGCTATGAGAGTTGCGTGGAGGTCGGGTTCATAGCCGAGGGAATATGTCCTGCCGAACATCGCGTATTCGCCCTTCTGAGTGAGCTGCGAGAACGGCGGCTCGTTTAATATCTCCCTCAGCCGCGAGACGAAGAAATCCGCATCTTCGCTCATGGCAATTAGCCCGATTCCCCTGGCGTCGTTGGCATCGGCGTAGAGGGCGGCGTCAATCCCGGAGTCTTCTAGAGCGCGGGCGAGGGGTTTTGCGTCTCGGCATCCCCCGAACGCCGTAAACTGCATAAACAGCCTGCGGTCGAGGGCGAGCGGGCTTCCGTCTTTAGCTCTGCCGCGCTCCGAGAGGTCGAGTTGTTTGTCGTCGTCAAGATAATCTGCCATCTGCGTGGATTCTCCTTTGTGCGGATAAATATAACCGTCCTAGAGGATTTTTCGACTTCGAGATTTCAGTATATTCCCCGCAATCAATAGGGATAAAAATAGAGCCGCAAAGCCGCGCTAGGAAACACGATAAACGACAATATGACAGAATGAGATTTCTCGCCGCAGGCTCAGGGGATGACACCCTCCGCCGTCATTTTGGCTCCCCGCCCGATGAGATGGGAAAATCGCTCCAGATGGCGTTTGAGCCTTCGCCGCTAGCCCCCAATGCCCGGAAAAATGCCGCTGTTTTTTGGGAATTCCTCGCCCCCTTTTTGGTTATTGAAAGAAAGTCAATTTGCTATATAATAAAACCCTTATCTTTTTTTGAGGGTGAATCGAGAGAGAATGAAAGAGCTAATAAAAAAAGCCGAAATTCTGGTGGAGGCGCTTCCCTATATCAGGGAATTTTACGGCAAAACAATAGTCGTTAAATACGGCGGCAGCATCGGCGGCGCGGAGCTTCAAAATTTTGCCCGCGACATAGTGCTTATGAGCTACGTGGGGATGAATCCCGTGGTAGTTCACGGGGGCGGCCCGCAAATTGGAAACCTGCTCGGCAAACTGGGTATGAAATCCCAGTTCGTCGCAGGGCTGAGGGTTACCGACCAGCCCACGATGGAGGTGGTCGAGATGGTTCTCGTAGGCAAGGTCAACCAAGAGATAATCTCGGTTATAAACTCGCTTGGCGGAAATGCCGTCGGAGCGTCGGGAAAAGAGGGAAAAATCTTAACCGCAAAGAAGCTGGATCTGTCTCGCTTTGCTCTGGAACACGGGATTGAAATCCCCGAAGACGTAGATTTAGGCATGGTCGGCGATATTGAGCGCGTGAATCCCCACCTCATAAAGGTATTAGACGACGCCGGTTTTATTCCCGTGATAGCGCCGATTGGGTTCGACGAACATGGAAACACCTATAACATCAACGCAGACCACGTTGCCGGAAGCATTGCGGCGGCGCTCAAAGCTGAAAAATTCATCCTCATGACGGACGTTCCCGGCATTCTCGATGAAAATAAGGCGCTGATTTCATCCATCAACGAGGTTTCGGCGAGGGATTTGATTAAAAAAGGTGTCATCTCGCGCGGGATGATACCAAAGGTCATGTGCGCGATAGAAGCCCTCCAGAGGGGGGTACACAAGACTCATATAATTGATGGCAGAGTCGAACACGCGCTCATCCTCGAAATATTCACTGACGCCGGAGTCGGCACGGAGATAGTGCTTTGACCACCGAGGCGATAATTCAGAAATTCGAGCGCTACGTGGTGCATAATTACGGGAGATTCCCATTGGCGATAGCGCGAGGGGAAGGCTCTTGGGTGTGGGATGTCGAAGGGAAGAGGTATCTGGATTTCATCTGCGGCATCGCGGTGAACAACCTCGGACACCGCCACCCGGCCGTCGCCCGCGCCATCGAAGAGCAATTGGGCAGGCTCGTTCACGTCTCGAACCTCTTTCATATAGAGCCTCAGGCAAATCTTGCCGAACTCCTCGTTGAGAATTCCATTCGGGGCGCGAAGGCGTTTTTCTGCAACAGCGGCACGGAGGCAAACGAGGCGGCTATTAAGATGGCGAGGAAATGGGGCGCGGCTAACGGGGGGAAATATAAAATTCTCTCCGCCTTAGGCTCATTTCACGGGCGCACACTGGGGTCTCTGAGCGCGACGGGGCAGAGGAAATATCAAAGAGGATTTGCGCCGCTTGTGCCGGGGTTTAAATTTGTCCCCTATGGAGACGCCGAGAGGGTCGAGCGCGCCCTTAGGGATGAGAAATTCTGCGCCGTCATCGCCGAGCCGATACAGGGCGAGGGCGGGGTGAATATCCCCTCGGACGACTACCTGCCGAAACTGCGCGAAATCTGCACGCGCCGCGGGGCGCTTCTCATACTCGATGAGATTCAGGTCGGGCTTGGGCGGACAGGGCGTATGTTCGCCTACCAGCGCTCCGGCATCGAGCCTGACATTATTACGCTTGCCAAGGCCCTTGGCGGAGGGATTCCCTGCGGAGCGGTAATTGCCACGGATGATGCCGCGATGTACCTCACTCCCGGCTCCCACGGGACGACTTTGGGGGGAAACCCGCTTGCGATGAGCGCCGGGTGCGCCGTCGTCCGTACGATTTTAGATGAGGGGCTACTCGATAACGCCGCTCGGATGGGGGAGTATTTCCTCGGAAAACTCCGCGCCCTGAAACTCGCCCATGGAGATACGGTGAGGGATGCCAGGGGCAGGGGGCTTATTCTCGGCGTCGAACTGTTCGATGGAGATATTGCCAAGCGCGCCGTGAGAAAATCCCTCAACAACGGACTCCTCGCAATTCTCACCGAGGAGAGGGTGATTAGACTTCTGCCTCCGCTCAATGTACGCGCGGATGAAATTGACTTCGCCGTTGAAACTCTGGATAAATCCATTCGGGAGGCTTAAAAATGGGCAGAAATCTCCTAAGCATATTTGACCTCGAAAGAGCCGAAATCGAATTCCTGATACGCAGGACTTTCGAGCTTAAGTCGTCTAAACGAAAGAGATTTTATGAAACCATCCTGAGCCGCAAAACCGTAGGACTCATCTTCGAGAAGCACTCAACCCGCACCCGCATCTCCTTCGAGGTGGGAGCGCTTGACCTTGGCGGAAGCCCAATTTACATAAGCTCCCGCGATACTCAGCTTGGCAGGGGCGAGACAATTGCCGACACCGCGCGCGTGCTATCTGGCTACTTAGATGGGGTCGTCATTAGAACCTACGGGCAGGAGCGAATAGAGGAGTTTGCCCGATATTCCACAATTCCCGTAATCAATGCCCTGACAGACCTCGAGCATCCGTGCCAAATCCTGACTGACGTTTTTACCGTCGTCGAATGCGGCAAGGAGCTGTCGAAAATGAAATTCGCCTACATTGGCGACGGCAATAACATCACCAATTCCCTCATCGGAGCGGCGGGGATAATGGGATTTCACCTCGCAGTTGCCACTCCCAAGGGCTATGAACCCGATGCTGAAATCCTGCGAAGGGCGGGGCAATATCCATCAGGAGCGAAAATCGAACTCACAGACGACCCCAGCGAAGCCGCCCTCGGAGCGGACGTTCTCTACACGGACGTTTGGGTGAGCATGGGCCAGGACGACACGAGAGAAGAGCGACTTAGGGTTTTCAGACCCTATCAGATAAACGGCTCGCTCCTACACCTGGCAAAGCGGGATGCCATTGTGATGCACTGCCTGCCGGCGCACCGCGGGGAGGAGATTACGGACGACGTGGTGGACGGGGCAAATTCAGTTGTTTTCCAGCAAGCTGAGAACCGCCTGCACATGGGCAAAGCCGTGCTTGAGATGTGCATCGGGGGCTGACTCCGCCATTAGAGACGGTTGAGGAGGGTGTCTGTCCACTCCCGGATATGCCCTGAGATAGGGTCGGTTTATTCGCCTAGAGCGATGTGTTATAGTTGATAATTAAGCGCGCTCAAAAGGAGGGTTTACTCATGTCGGGACAAGGATCCGGCGGGAATGTTCTTGCCGCGCTCTGCAGTTTATTCATCCCAGGTCTCGGTCAACTGTTGCAGGGGCGCTTGCTTATTGCAGTGGTTCAGTTCGTGCTTGCGGCGATTCTGTGGTTTTTCCTGCTCGGGTGGCTAATTCACCTATGGTCAATTCTCGATGCCGCCCGATTTAAGCCGAGCGCCGCTCCCGACCAATCTGAATAGTGGTATTTATTCCTGCCGCGGCAAAAAAATTAGACGGAGGGCGCGAGAGAATATGCGACGAATCAGCGGTTCATTGCCGATTTCCCGATTATTATTATTGGCGATTTTCCTATCCCTAGCCCTCGGTATTCCCGCGCAGGCGCAAAGCCCTGCCGGAGACGCCGAGCAAAGAGCGGCGCGCCGCTTTGAGACCCTGCGCAAACGCCCTCCCCAGATGCTCGCCTTCCTAAGGGCCATGCCCAAGGGAGCGGACCTGCATAGCCACCTATCAGGCGCGGTTTATGCCGAATCCTATATTCAGTGGGCGGCCGATATGGGGCTGTGCGTAAATCAGGCGACGAGCGCCGTTGTGGATCCTCCCTGCGACGCCGCTTCCGGGCAGATTCCAGCGGCATCTGCCCTTACGGACAACGCCCTCTACGCCAAATTAGTTGACGCATGGTCAATGCGCAACTGGCGATATTCTGGGAAAACCGGACACGAGCAGTTCTTCGACTCGTTTGGGAAATTCGGCGGGGCTACTTCAGGCAACACGGGGCGGATGCTCGCCGAGGCGCTGTCCCGCGCCGCTAGGGGAGGGGTGCTTTATCTCGAATTGATGCTTACCCCAGACGGCTCGCTCTCCTCGAAGCTGGGGCGGACTGCGGGCTGGGACGGGGACTTCCAAGGCGCTCTCGAAAAATTGAGCGTATTGGGCATTGGCAAGTCGCTCGAAATTGGAATTAAGACGATTCGAGACGCTGAGGCTGAGAAGAACCGGATTCTTGGGTGCGGCACGTCCGCCGCCGCCGAGGGGTGCAATGTCGAGGTTCGCTACATTGCCCAGGTGTCCCGCGGCAGTGATTTGGGGGCGGTATTCGCGCAGATGGTTTCGGGATTTGCCATTGCCAACGAGCCCGGGTCTAAGGTCGTCGCGCTCAATTTGGTTCAGCCTGAGGACTGGTTTTCATCAATGAAGAATTTCCCCGCGCAGATGGAGATGCTCCGATATCTCCGCCCCCTGTATCCGAGGGCGAAAATCACCCTTCATGCCGGAGAACTCACCCCCGGAATAGCGCCGCCCGAAGCGCTCTCTTTTCACATTCGCGACTCAATCATGATAGGCGGGGCAAGCCGGATTGGACACGGAGTCGCCGTTATGAGCGAAGACGACCCCTACGGCCTGCTTCGGGAGATGGCAAAGCGGGGCGTAATGGTTGAAATCTGCCTTACGAGCAACGACGTGATTTTGGGAATCTCTAAAGAACGCCACCCGCTCCTGACTTATATCGAGTACGGCGTGCCTGTGGCTTTGGCGACGGACGACGAGGGGGTATCGCGCTCGGACATAACCCAGGAGTTTCTAAAAGCCGCCGAAGACCACGCTCTAGGCTATATTCAGCTCAAAGCTATGGCGAGGACGAGCCTTCAGCACGCCTTCATCGAGGGGGAGAGCCTATGGGCTGACGCAGTGAAATTCACCCCTGCCCCTCAGTGCCGAAGGGATTTCGCTGCCCGTAAGTTGCAGTCCCAAGCCTGCGAGGTATTCATAGGCGGAAGCGCGAAGGCGGCGCTCCAGTGGCGGCTCGAAGAGCGTTTTCGCGTTTTTGAGAGCGGATTTTGAGACTGCGTCTTATGTGCTATCTAGCGTAGAACCGAGCCCGGGGCGATGCTCCTGGTGGCTACGGGGCTACTCGGTCTTCTCGGCGCGGGTTTCCGGCGCAGAAGCGCGTAAAAAAATGCTATGAGAGGAGCGGGCAGGGCATCTAGCCGCTTCCCTTTTGCAATGGCACTTCATGATGCAAAGCGGAGTCGAGGTATGTCGTTCTCGCAAAAATGGGAATTCATGGCTCATCTCCGCTTACTATGAAGAAAAATGGACTCCTGCTCATGGGGACTACGGGATTTTGTCTGCCCCACTTCTCTCTGTCATTTTGAGCGGATAGATTCTAGCTACAAATACCCAAGCCGCCGTTTTAGCTCCTCGGCGGTTTTTTTTGTCATCTGCGGGAGGGAGGAAATCTGCTCAACCGATGCCGCCTTGATGCCCTCGATGCTTCCGAATCTCTTGAGGAGTAGCTCCTTCCGCCTCCCTCCGATGCCCGGAATCGAGTCAAGCTCGGATTCAAGAGCCTTCCTGCCCCGAAGCGTTTTGTGATAGGTGATGGCGAATCTGTGCGCCTCATCCCGAATCCGTATGAGCAGGAGTAGCTCCTCGGCTCTTGCGCCTAGGGAGAGCGGATTTTTCCTTCCTGGGACGTAGATTTTATCAATTTCGCCCTCGTCTCTGCCCTTCGCAATGGACGCAATGGCGACATTATCCTCGAGATTCGCCTCTTCGAGAGCCGCTTTGGCAACTGCGAGCTGTCCCTTGCCCCCGTCAATTAACATCAGCCCCGGAAGCCCCCATCCCGCCTCATTTGCCCTCTTCAGCCGCCTTGAAATCGCCTCAAAGAGCATCCCGTAGTCGTTTGCTCCGACGACGGTTTTAATCCTGAATTTTCTGTAGCGCGGCTTATCGGGCTTCCCATCGAGAAAACTCACCATTGAGGCTACGGCAAGGGCGCCTTGCGTGTTCGATATATCGAAGCACTCGATTCTTGACGGCGCTTGGTCGAGCAGGAGTGAATCCCTCAATTTCAGCAATAGTTCGGATTCGCTTCGCCTCTCGCGGGATTTGCGCTTAAAACTCTCCTGGGCGTTTCTTCGGGCAAGTTCCATGAGTTTCACCCTTGCCCCTCGCTTTGGGGCGGCGATTTTAACTGCCCTGCCCAATTTCTCGGATAATAATCCCTCAAGCTCCGAAACCCCCTCGAATTCAGCGGGAACGAGAATTTCGGGCGGAATAAACTTCTCCCCTCCGTAGAACCGCTCCAGAAATTCCCTTAATATCTCCCCATCCTCCCACGCCGCCTTATCAAACGAGTATTCGGCTTTGTCAATTATCGCCCCGCCGCGCGAGAACAGGACGACAAACTCCACGCGCTCGCCCTCTCTGCAGTATCCCACAATGTCCTTATCGGTAACGCTTGCCGAGATGAGCCGCTCTACGTCTAAGTGCTTCTGTAGGAGTTTTATTTGGTCTCTGTAGTGTGCGGCGTCTTCATAGCGCATATCGTCCGAGGCTGATGCCATGTTTTTTTTAAGCAGTTTTATCACCTCGCGGATTTCGCCCTTGAGGAAAAGGCGGGCGGCGCTGGCAATTTCCCTGTAGCTCTGCTCATTGATTTTTGCGGCGCAGGGGGCGGCGCAGGTTTTGATGTGAAAATTGAGGCAGGGCCTGTCTCTGTGGCGGTGGAATTTCTCATCCGAGCAGTCGCGGAGGGGAAAAATTCTATGTATCAGCCGTTTTGTCTGCCTCATCGCGTCCCCAGATGCGAAAGGGCCAAAGTACGTGGCTCCGTCGGGGGCGACGCGCCTTGTGTAGGTGAGCTTGGCGAATTGCGCGCGCGGGGGGTCTAATCTCAAAGACGCGTAGTTTTTATCGTCCTTGAGGAGGATGTTGTACTTGGGTTTATGCTTTTTTATTAGGGCGTTCTCAAGCGCTAGGGCTTCGCGCTCGCTTCCCGTAACTAGGTAGTCGAGGTCGGTTATCTCGCTTAGAATATAGGGGATTTGGGGGCGTGCGTCGCCTGAGCCGCGTTGAAAGTACGACCGGACTCGGTGGCGTATGCTCTTTGCCTTGCCAATATAAATCGCCGCGCCTTGGGAGTTTTTCATGAGATATACCCCTGTGGAGTCGGGAAGGGATTTCAGCAATTCGGGGATTATGGGCATGGGAGATATTCTATACGATTTCTGGGCGCAGGGGATTAGCCCATGTCGGGGAGCAGATAGAGCGCGCAAATATCTCATTAATTGCAAGCGTTTAGATACGTATCTCTAATTAGAATGATTAATCCTCAGGGCGGAGTGCGCCAGAGGTTTGAGAATTGCCCGGGGCCGGGGTCGAACCGGCACGGGCCGTGAAGCCCATTGGATTTTAAGTCCAATGCGTCTGCCTATTTCGCCACCCGGGCTTGGGATTTTTTGGAGGCGGCGCCCGGAATCGAACCGGGGTATTGCGGTTTTGCAGACCGCTGCCTTACCTCTTGGCTACGCCGCCCCATAAAAATTGAGAATACTATTTTGACCTACTTACAAACCCTTTTCAAGGTGATTGTTGAAATCGTCCTCCGAAGCCCTAAGGGGAGTTTCCCTATCTATACCGTCATGAGGCGCGGCCAAGTCCGAGGGAATCGAAGTGATTCGTCTCGGAGCGGATTTCCCAACCTTTAAAATTCACTGCCAACTGGATTTAACTTGCAGATTGAAAACTTATTCAGTTGAGAAAATACCTTGACAGAGTTTGTGATTATGATATAAATACTAGCGTTTTTTAGCGGTTCTTTTGAACATTCCGAAATATACTTCACAAGTTTAGAGTCAAAGGGAATAGAGATGAGAAAATGGGTGAAAATTCTGCCGTTTGTACTGCTTGCCGTTGTAGCTCCCCTAGGGTTTTATTTCTATCCGAAAGCCGAAAGTAGCCCCAAAGGACCTCAGCAACCCATAGTATTTAGCCACAAAATACACGCCACAGAAAATCAAATTCCCTGCCAGTACTGCCACAGCTACGTCGGCAAGGCGGAGCTTCCTGGGATTCCATCAATGCAGAAATGTATGGGATGCCACACTCAGGTTGCCGGACAGGACGTGGATTACGAGTACGAGGGCGGAAAAATCAATATCAAACAGGAAATTCAGAAGCTGAGAGACTATTGGGATAAAAAGACCCCTATCGCGTGGACTAAGGTTCATTATCTGCCGGAACACGTTCATTTCAATCACAAACGCCACATTAAACGCGGTTTTGAGTGCAAGACCTGCCACGGAGAGGTCGAGAAAATGGACGTCGTCCATCGCGTTAATAAACTTGAGATGGGCTGGTGTATAGGCTGCCACACGGAAAACGCCAAGAACGAGCAGGAGTTAACTCAGCTTAGAGATTGCCTGACCTGTCATTATTAAGTTGGAGGAGAAATGTCTGAGAAGAAGAAGGGCGGAATTAAAAGAAGAGACTTCCTGAAAATTATAGGGGTTGCCGGAGGCACGGCGGCTGTAGCCGGGGCTTGCTCTTCAGAGCCTGTTGACCAAATCATTCCCTACGTTATCCCGCCGGAAGACCTCATTCCAGGTATCCCTAAGTGGTTTGCAAGCACCTGTACGGAGTGTTCTGCGGGTTGCGGCATCGTCGTGAAGAACCGCGAGGGCAGGGCGATAAAAGTTGAGGGAAATCCGAAGAACCCGATAAACGCAGGCACTCTTTGCGCAATGGGGCAGGCATCCCTCCAGGGGCTCTACAACCCAGACCGCACCCGCTCGCCGCTTGCGAAAAACGCATCTGGCAAGCACGAGCCTATAAAATGGGACGCCGCCGAAAAAACCCTCGCCGATAGGATTAAAAAACTCCAAGCCGAGGGGAAATCCGATAAAATTGTCTTTCTCACCAATAGCGTCTCAGGCAGTATGGAAAAGCTCATTAAGTCGTGGCTCGCCGCCCTTGGAGGCGGTGGTTCTACCGTGTCCGCTGGCGTCCTCAGCGAGAGCGAAGGGCTGACCGAGAGCGGACTGACCCAGGTATCAAAGAGCGGAAAGCACATAACCTATGAGACTTTCGCCCATGAACCAATAGCCGAGGCAAACCGCATCTCCTTTGGCTTGGCTAAAATCCCGACCTATAACCTCGAAAAAGCAAAATATATCCTATCCTTCGGGGCGGATTTCCTTGAGACATGGCTCTCTCCCACGGAATACGCCGCTAAATTCACCCAATCCCATAGCTATAGAGACGGGAGCATGGGCAAGCTCGTGCAGGTCGAGCCTAGAACCTCCCTTGCCGGTGTCAACGCCGATGAATGGGTGGCGATAAAGCCGGGAGCGGACGTATTCCTCGCCCTAGCAGTGGCAAATGTCATCGTGAGCGAGGGGCTGAATAGCTCTTCAGTAGATGAAGCCATCAGGACGCTCCTCGGAAACTACGATGCCGCGAAGGCTTCAACCCTCACCGGGGTGTCCGAGGATAAAATACGGCAGATTGCAAAGGAATTCGCCTCTGCGCCGAGCATAGCCATAGGCGGGGGAGCGGCTACCACCGCTACGAACGCTACTGAAACCCTAGTGGCGATAAATATTCTCAACTACGTCGCTGGAAATATCGGGGACACTCTGGATTTTGCAAAGAGCCTAACCATAACCGACGCGGCGTCATTCAGAGATATGGGCGCGCTTGCCAAGGCGATGTCCGCGGGCGATGTTGAACTGCTCCTAGTGTCCGGCGTGAACCCGCTGTTTACCCTTCCCAAGTCGCTTAAATTTGACGAGGCTATGAAGAGAGTCCCCTACGTGGTGAGTTTCTCCAGCTTCATGGATGAAACGGCGGCGGCGGCGCACTTGATTCTTCCAGACATAACAAATCTCGAGAGATGGGGAGACTACGCGCCTAGGGACGGCGTCTATGGACTAATTCAACCGGCTATGAATACGGTGAACCTGTTCAACGCAAAGCCAATGGGCGATGTGATGCTCTCGGTGAGCAAGCAGATTGACTCGATAAAAGAGGGATTTGCGTGGAAGGATTTTTATGAATATCTAAGAGATGAGTGGAAAAACAGCGTTATGCCGGCCGTTGCCCCCGGAAGCGATTTCGACTCGTTCTGGGCTGAATGTGTGCAGAACGGCGGAATTTACCGAGAACCCGCGCCGATTGCCGTGAGTCTGTCCTCTGGGGTTTCAGATGTGGCGTTCCCGCCGGCTAGATTCGAGGGCGCGGGCGATGTGTATTTTGTCGCCTATCCCTCGTCCAGATACTATGACGGCAGAGGGGCAAATAAGCCCTGGCTTCAGGAGCTTCCAGACCCTATAACGACGGCAGTCTGGGATTCTTGGGCTGAGATTCACCCTGACATGGCGCACAGGCTCGGCGTTGAAGAGGGGGATTTCCTATCAATTGAGTCTCCTTATGGAAAAATCGAGACTCAGGCGTTCGTCTATAAGGGCGTGAGGCCCGACACCATTGCCGTTCCCATAGGTCTTGGGCATAAAAACTACGGACGCTATGCAGAAAACGTCGGCGTGAACCCGATAGAGATATTGCCCTCCGCAGTTGACGAGAGGTCGGGCGGCTTTGCTTGGCTTTCGGCAATGGTAAAGGTTTCGAAAACAGGAAAATCTAAGAAGCTCGTAAAGACCCAATATACGCTCTCCCAGTTCGATAGGAAAATTGCGCAGTCAACGACTCTGGCCGAGATTAAGGGCGGACATCACGGAGAGCATCACGAAGAGATTGGAGAAGGCGGCTATGGATTATATAAACCCCATGAGCATATAAACTACCGCTGGGGAATGACGATAGACCTGTCTAAGTGTACGGGTTGTGGCTCCTGCGTTACGGCTTGCTACGCCGAGAACAACATTGCCATCGTCGGAAAGGATCAGGTTTCGAGAGGGCGCTACATGGGCTGGCTAAGGATTGAGCGCTTCTTCGAGGATACACCTGACGGCGGCTTCGACACGAAATTTCTCCCCATGCTCTGCCAGCACTGCGACAACGCCCCATGCGAGCCTGTATGCCCGGTCTATGCCACCTATCACAACCACGAGGGGCTCAACGTTATGGTCTATAACCGTTGCGTTGGCACGAGGTACTGCTCAAACAACTGCACCTACAAGGTCAGGAGATTTAACTGGTATATGTACAAGTGGGCTGAGCCTCTTAACTGGCAACTCAACCCGGATGTTACTGTGAGAAGCGTGGGGGTGATGGAGAAATGCACTTTCTGCTCTCATAGAATTGTTCAAGCCAAGGATCACGCCAAGGACGAGGGAAGGCTCCTGAGGGACGGGGAATTCAACGTCGCCTGCGCCCAGGCTTGCGCGTCTAAGGCGATAGTGTTCGGCAATTTAATGGACTCGGAAAGCGCCGTTTCCCGCTCATTGGATGAACACAGAGGGTATCACGTTCTCAATGAGGTTAATACGAAACCTTCGATTACATATCTAAAAAAAGTGAAGCAGGATAGGGCATAATGAGCGAAGAAACTACCACACTAACTTACGCTAAGGTAAACCGCGACATAATACGGATGCTGGATAAGCCGGGCAATAAGTGGCTTGCGCTGTTTCTGTTTGACCTCGCCGTGCTTGCCATCGGTATAGGTTGCTTTATATATCAGGTCAGCACGGGGCTGGGCGTTGCGGGCTACGGTCATCCGGTTTTTTGGGCTATCTACATTACAAACTTCGTTTTCTGGGTTGGTATCGCTCACTCAGGCACTCTCATCTCGGCGATTTTATTTTTATTTCGGGCGAGATTCCGATTGTCAATATACCGAATAGCCGAGGCGATGACCGTTTTTGCCGTTGCTACGGCGGGTCTGTTCCCGATAATACACCTTGGCAGACCGTGGAATTTCTACTGGCTTCTGCCGTATCCGAACCAGAGGGAGCTTTGGGTGAATTTTAAATCCCCTCTGCTTTGGGACGTTTTCGCCGTAAGCACTTACGCGACGGTCAGCACGGTGTTCTTTTTCGTGGGAATGATTCCCGACCTCGCCGCTATAAGAGACTCGGCTAAAGATAATCTAAGAAAGAAGATATACACTTTTCTCTCCCTTGGATGGAAAGGGTCGAACTGGGAATGGCTGCACTACACGAGAGCTTATTTGTACTTCGCCGCCTTCGCCACTCCGCTAGTTATCTCGGTTCACAGCGTTGTGTCTTGGGACTTTGCCATGGCGAACACCCCTGGATGGCACACAACGATATTTCCCCCCTACTTCGTAGCCGGAGCTATTTTCTCTGGGCTAGGAATGGTTATAACGCTCGTCGTTCCAATTAGAAAGATATTTCATCTGGAAGAGTACATTACGGTTGACAATTTCGAGGGTATGGCAAAGCTGATAATTCTCACCTCGACTATAGTCGGCTACGCCTACGGAGTTGAGTTCTTTATGGCGTGGTACAGCAGCAACCCTCATGAGTGGGGACAGTTTCTCTACAGGGCAACCGGCGACTACGCGCTCTTTTATTGGATAATGGTCGTCTGTAACGTGTTTATCCCTCTGGCGCTGTGGTTTAAGAAAGTGCGCACGAACATAAAGGCTCTTTTCGTAATATCGCTTTTCATCAACATAGGAATGTGGTTTGAGAGGTTTAACATTATTGTTATATCCCTGTCTCATGAGTTTGACCCCGGCGCATGGGGATTTTATAAACCCACTTGGGTTGAACTTGGAATTACGGCAGGGAGTTTTGCTTGGTTCTTCATGTTTTTCTTGATATTTATTAAGACGCTTCCTGCGCTTTCGATTTCAGAGCTAAAAGAGGCTCTTCCGGCGCCGATGAAGAAGAAGGGAGAAGGGAAATGACAAAGAAGCAAGGTGTGATTGGGGTTTTCTCTTACGTCGATAGCGCTCTGGACGCGGTTAGAAAACTAAAGAAAGCAGGCTTCAGCGACATTAGGGTTTTCTCTCCCGTCCCTAACCATGAGATAGAAGACGAGTTGAAAGAGAGCGAGAGCATCGTGAGGTTTTTTACTCTCACCGGAGCGACTGTCGGGGCGCTTTGCGGACTAGGTTTTACGATATTGACCTCTCTTGCCTGGCCCATACATGTCAGCGCTAAGCCAATTGTTTCGATTCCGCCATTTATGATTATCGTGTTCGAGCTGGCGGTTCTCCTAGGCGCGCTGTCGAATTTTGTTGGGCTTTTGATTAATTCTCGTCTGCGCAATAACGCTCCCGTAGCGCTTTACGATGAGAGATTCTCGGATGATAAATTCGGAGTCGCGGTTGTATGCACCGACGGAACTATGGCTAGGGTTCAGGATATATTGCAATCGTCCGGCGCCGAGGACGTAAAATTTGAAGGTGTGTAGCGGAAAACCCCGGCGTTTTGTTCTCTCCACCTGCGCTAAGGAGGTAATACAGGCTTGATTACTTCGGGATTAAAAAAACTACTGATGACTGCTGTATTTTCGACTCTCGTGGCAGGCGCGGCGCATTCCATGCCGTGGTCAACCGATATGTTTGAACAACCCTCGGTTCAGCCCTACGAGATGCCGCTTTCCAACCCTAAACACTCTATTCCGACAACCGGACGTTCCGCTCAGGTTAAGGACAGAGAGAAAATCGAGGCGATAGTCGAAAATCCGCACAAGCCCACTGAGGCTTCGCTAAAGCACGGGGAGGAGTTATTCGGGGTTTATTGCGTTGTCTGCCATGGCACTGCCGGAAAGGGGGATGGCCCGGTGATAAAGAAGGGATTCTACCCGGTTGACTTGACTGCGCCAGGCGTGCAGGGGCGAACAGAGGGCTATATATACGGCTACATACGCTTCGGGGGTAAGGTAATGATGCCGAGCTATGGCGAGAGCATGACCTCGGAAGAGGCGTGGGATGTTGTGAATTATGTGAGGAAGCTTCAGGGCAAATAACTCAAAACATTACAGAGGAGTTGGTAAATAAAATGGACGAGAGAGTTAGAGACGAGATTTTATCAAAGAGGCCGAAGCTTCCGAAATTGCTCTTTTTAGTTCTGCTGGGGGTTGTAATAGCAGGCGTTTACACGTTCATCTCCCAAATCGGCGGGGAAAACCCCGATGAGGCTTGGCAGATTTATCTCATAAATTTCGTCTTCTGGGCTGGAGTCGCTCAGGCGGGAATTATATTCTCCTGCGCTCTGAGGGTAGCTCAGGGGAGGTGGGGAAGGCCTCTTCTGAGGGTCGCCGAGGCGTTAGGCTCGTTTATTCCGGTGTCTTTTATTCTGCTTCTCATCCTCCTATTCTACGGCAGGGACACTCTCCTGCCTTATGCCACGGAGCATTATCATCACCCCAAAGACATTTGGCTCGATATGTCTTTCGTTACATGGCGGCATATTATAGTGTTCTCGCTTCTCTTTATCGTCAGCCTCAGATATCTGTACTTCTCGCTTAGGCAGGACTTAGGGGGCGCGAAAAATTTATCTGGAATGTCCGGCTGGATAGCCTCGGGCTGGCGGGGCGAGGAAGACAGGAAAAATTGCTGGTCGAAGCTCACCCGGCTTGCGCCGCTTACGGCTCTGCTCTATGCAGCTGCCTTTAGCCTCATTGCTTGGGATTTTATGATGTCTCTCCATCCGCACTGGTTCAGCACTCTGTTTGGTCCATACTACTTCATAGCGAGCCTCCTTGCCGCTATGGGCGCGACTATCATCCTCTCGATAATGGTCAGAAAGCACCTCAATCTGCAAGAATACATCACTCAGCACCAGTACTACGACATCGGGAAACTGTTTCTCGGCTTCTCAATGTTCTGGGTCTATCTCATGTTCTCGCAGTTCCTAGCAATTTGGTACGCCAATATGCCGGAGGAAACGGGTTTCGTTATAGACCGAGTGAGGCAGGAGCCGTTTAAGACCATCTCTTGGGCTGTGGTTTCGTGTTGCTTCTTCTTCCCATTTGTGTCCCTTATCCCGCGCACCACGAAAGTCGTAATGCCGATGCTCGCGTTTGTAGCTTCGGTATCTTTTGTCGGGCTTTGGATTGAGAAGCTGGTTTTAATCGTCCCCTCGTTTTCCACAGAGGTTACGTTTGGTCTCCCTCACGTATTGATAACGCTTGGATTTCTTGCGGGATTTATTATTACTTTCCTGCTCTTTGTAAGGGCTTTCCCGATGATCCCCGTAGGGGACCCGCTGTTTGACGGAAAGGGCGGCTCTCATCATCACTAAGGAGAATACTGAAAATGGACGAATCAACGGATAAAATCGCCCAGTTTATAATTGTCAATCTGATTTTCGGGGTATTGGGTTTTATCGCTACCATTGTTACTCTGTCTCTTGCCGGTCCGTGTCTGCCGGGGTTGCTACAACAGCTCCCTTGGTAGCGGATACGGCCCCGGTTGCCGACGCTTTTTTATCTGATTATACACACCGCGCCTCGCCGAAAGGGTCTCCTTTATAGGCGGGGCGTTTTTGCGTTGGCTTTTGAAATGGCATTATTTACGTTAAGATAGTTTATCTTCTCCGATAATTCGGTTACATTAGATTCATCAAGCCGAATAGATAAAACTTAGGGGGTAATCAGAGATGAAGCGGTTATTTACTCTAATTGGAATTGTGTTGGCTATAGGTTTTTATGCCGCCTGCGCTGGAGTGGATGTTGACACAAGCGAGCTGGCGTCTCTCGAGGAGCCGCCGTCGTCTGCGAATATCACCCCTGCTCCGTCGTCTGAAACTCCGGCCGGAACTGAAACTGCGGCAAAGCCCCAAAGCCCTCCTTCCGCTCAAGCGGCGCAGTCCCAAGACCCTCAATTTACCGCCGGACTGTCCCTGTCCCAAATCACTCGGCTCGTGGAGTCGGAATTAAACAGAGCCGCCGCCGAG
The DNA here is from genome assembly GCA_052390235.1 of Deltaproteobacteria bacterium. Classification (GTDB taxonomy): domain Bacteria; phylum Desulfobacterota_D; class UBA1144; order Nemesobacterales; family CSP1-2; genus JBQTHB01. The sequence continues at coordinate 369,731 of JBQTHB010000002.1, forward strand.
CAGGTTATATTTAACTCGCCACAGCAAATAGCAGTGGGCAGCAAGAAAAAGGTAGAGGTGCGAATCTCCAACGCCCTAGCCGAGGACATTACAAAAGCTATACGCACTCAGAGGGGGGCAGAAGCCGAGGGGCTATCGGTGGTTGGCCCTAAAAAGGTGAGCCTCGCCGGCGAGGGGTTTGATATTCAGCCGCGAAATCCAGTAGCATCCGGGAATTTTACGCAGTGGGATTTCGACGTAACCCCCATGGAAATTGGAGAGAGAATCCTATCGCTCGCCGTAACTGTGGCGGTTGCCGCTCCGAATGCGGCAGAGCAGGAGAGGACTTATAAGCTATTTGACAAGAAAATTAATGTGGCTGAGAAGGTGGAGTTCACCATAGGCGCTTTCCTCGAAAATTATCTGCTTTGGATTGTGAGCGTGATTATAATTGCCGCAGTCGCAGGGTATATCGCGCGTGAGCTTTATAACGAGAGCAAGTCCGGGAAAGCGGCGTAGTGCGGGCGTGGATGGGGGTGGATTGAGGCAGAGTGGGGGGGTATTATCTTGAGGGGATGTTGCAATGGGCGCGGTAAATTTGTAAAATCTAGTTAACAGAGAATTAAGGAGGCAGCAAATGGATCTAAAAAAAGTGATAGAGGGTTTAAATAAGGGGCTCTCTCTCGAATATGCGAGCCTGATTCAGGGGCTTCAGCACAGCTTTCTCGTTCAGGGGCTATTCAGGGAGTCAATTTCTCCTATGCTCAGGGGCCATGCCGAGGAGTCGTTTAAGCACGCCAAGATGCTCGGCGATAAGATTGTCGCCCTAGGCGGGCTTCCCACGGTTGAACCCTCGACCGTGAGGCAGGCCTCAGACCTTACAGAGATGCTAAAGCAGGATTTGGAGCTCGCCTATGAGGTTTATAACCACTACGAGAGCGTGCTACTACTCGTGCAGGACGACACTCCTCTTCGCGTGATGATTGAAAATCTCGTCGAGGCTGAAAAAGAGGACTGCGAAGAGCTTGAGAAGATCCTTGAGATGAAAACCATTAAAGTTAAAGACAAAGAGCTTAAGTTCAAAGCCAAGTAAATAAATAAGGGGGGCGCAAGCGAGCGTCCCCTCTCTTACTAGCCGACTTTCGCTCATCTCATTCTGACTTTTTCGGCTTCCCTCAAAACGCTCTCATATAACTGGGTTTCCCCTGTAAACATACGGGAATGGCGGACTAATTAATAAAGGCTTAGTATTGAATTGGGGACTATTGACAGGACTACCTATGTCATATCAGACATTTCCCCGTGTGAGATACTACTTATATCTTTGTTAGCGGCAAGGCTTGGGCGACAGTGCGTCCCTCAACATTGTTGCATAAAACGCAGCAGGGACAATGCAAACACAGACAGTAAACAAATTAATTCTTGGTGACAATCTTGAAACATTAAAACAACTGGACAGCGACACAGTTGACTTAATTTATCTTGACCCTCCATTTTTCAGCAACCGCAACTATGAAATTATTTGGGGTGACGAAGGTGAAGTCCGCAGTTTTCAAGACCGTTGGAGTGGAGGCATGGACCACTACATTGGTTGGCTCAAAGAACGAGTTGAGCAAATGCACCGAGTTCTAAAATCAACTGGAACAATTTTTCTGCATTGCGACTGGCATGCAAACGCATACATCAGAACAGAAATTCTTGATAAAATTTTTGGAATGCAAAATTTTAGAAATGAAATTGTATGGAAGAGAGCTGAAACTGTAAAAGGAAACTTCGGACAAGGAAAAAAATCTCTTGACTATAACACAGACACAATTTTCTTTTATTCAAAATCACATACATCAATTTTTGTTCAACCCTTTAAAAAATATGAAGAAGAATATTTAGATGCGTTTTACAAGTATGAAGAACCAGACGGTAGAAAATATAGATTGATCAGTATGATTGGTCCTGGAGGTGAATCAAAAGGAAATCCAAAATATGAATTTATGGGAGTTACAAAGTTTTGGCGTTACTCAAAAATCAAAATGCAAGAACTTTTCGAACAGGGAATGATTGTTCAAACAAATCCTGGCACTGTTCCACAACGCAAGCAATATTTAGATGAAGGCATAGGAGTAGCAGTTCAAAATTTATGGGACGACATTTTTGCTTTAGGTGCTTCATCAAAAGAGGCAATCGGCTACCCCACGCAAAAACCCGAAGCACTTTTAGAAAGAATTATTAAAATGGCAACTAACGAAAACGATTTAGTTCTTGACCTTTTTGTTGGTGGTGGGACAACGGTAGCCGTTGCTGACAAACTTCAACGCAGATGGATTGGCATTGACCAATCAGTGCAAGCTGTAAAGGTTACAGAGTTCCGCTTGAACAATCAGCAAGATTTATTCAGCAAACCTTTTATTGTTCAACTTCACAAATACGACTACGACACACTTCGTTACAAAGATGCTTTTGAATTTGAGAGTTGGATAGTTCAACAATATGGCGGCACATCAAACACAAAACAACGCAACGACTTTGGCTTAGACGGTAAGACAAACGACAACACACCAATACAAGTAAAGAGAAGTGACGGCATTGGAAGAAATGTGATTGACAATTTTCTTTCAGCCGTTCAGCGGAGCGACAAAAAACTTTTTGAAAAAAATAAAGCAGGAATGAAGCCTTGCGGCTTCATCATTGCTTTTTCTTTCGGTAAAGGTGCGGTTGAGGAAGTTGCCCGACTTAAAAACAAAGACGGCATTATTATAAAACTTATTGAAGTTGCCGACATCGTTCCGATTGCAAAAAAGCCGACAATAAAAGTGGATGTTCAGGAAGCAGGTAGGGACAAAAAGAAAATTAGAGAAATAGAATTTGTTGCAGTTGGTGAGAGCGCCGCAGGCATTGAGTTTTACGCTTGGGACTTTGATTATAAAGCAGACACAGGTTTTAAACCAACTGTGATCATTGACAAGCAAGGCAAGCAAACTCATAAGTTCAAGCCAGGACTTCACAACATCGCAGTTAAAGTCGTGGACAATGACGGACTTGATAATATTGAAATCATTAAATTAAAAGTGAACGGAACAATTGAAAGGAGTTAGTCGCTTTTATTTACCTTCGTGCTAACATGGAACGACACACTTTCACAGAGAGAAGTAGCCCAGCCGTAAGCCCCGGCTCGTTAATCGTTATGGCAACCATGAGCCTTTCAGGGATTCTACAAAGCGGGGAAGCTGATTACTCTCCTCTGCGCCAGCACGTCGCCATCTGTAATCAGGGTTGTTTTAATCGGTAAGTCGGCTCTCGAGAGTACCTTGGCAAGCGCTTTAGCCTGCAGGCTATCCACGGCTAGGGTCTTCTGCACGTACCATCCAATGCCCTCGCCGAAGCTCAGGAGGCGTATCTCGTAACCCGCTCCGGCTTCGTTTTCAACCGCTACAACCTCGATGATTTCATCTCTTTGCTCTGCGCGGATGCTTCCAACTAAGGCTTGGTTTCCAATCATGATTCCCTCTTGTTCCTCGTAAGCGAGTCTAATCTATCGGATTATTGAAACCCAATGTCAATTTCACCATACAGCCGCTAGTTTGTCAATATGGATATCAAATGTCCAGATAAAATAGCAGGGATTTGAAAAATGGCAACTTCAGATTAGTATTTAAGAATGAAACCTTACGCCCTAATCCTTGCCGGCGGCGAGGGGAAGAGGTTTTGGCCCCTGAGCAGAAAATCAAAGCCGAAACAGTTTCTGACCCTCTTCGGCGGAAAATCTCTCATCAGCCACACGGTTGAAAGAATCCTCCCCGTCGTGCCTATTGAAAACATATTCGTCGTAACCCTTGATAGGTACGCCGAACAGACCCTTGCGCACCTCCCCAAGCTCCCTCCCGCCAATCTCGTGCTTGAGCCTGCGGGCAGGAACACCGCTCCGGCTATTGCCGTGGGGACGCTTAAAATCAGAAACATCGAGCCGGACGCGGTTACGATAGTTCTCCCCGCAGACCACGCCATCGGCGATGAAGATGGGTACAGGCGCGCTATTGTCTATGCCGCCAAAGTCGCCTCCGAGGGGGTTGCAGGCTCCGCACCGCCGCTCGTAACTCTGGGGGTTCAGCCCTTGAGACCCGAAACCGGATATGGATACATAAAGAGTGGGAGAGTATTGTATGGGCGCGGTAAATATCAGGTTCGAGAGGTTCTTGAGTTTACCGAGAAGCCCGATATTAAGACCGCGTCGGATTTTCTCAGGCAGGGTGGGTATTACTGGAACAGCGGGATTTTCATCTGGCGCGCTGATGTAATTCTCCAAGCTTTTGCCGCGCTTGCCCCCGGCTGGTCTCAACCGCTTGATTCTGTAGCGGGGGATTTAAATTCGGGGCGCGAGGGCGGGGCGCTTGCCGATTTCTACAGGGGCGTAGAATCCGCGCCAATTGATAAGTTGATTCTCGAGCGCTGGGGGAATACGACTGTGATACCGGTGGATTTTCAGTGGAGCGATATTGGAAGCTGGGAGTCGCTCGATGAATTCCTCAGGGAGAGGGGGGGAGAGGGGAACGTGTGCTTCGGCGATGTTGCGGCGGTGCAGTCATCGGGGTGTCTAGTGCTTGGAGACGGCAGGAGGGTTATTGCAATGGTCGGCGTGCAGGATTTAGTGGTGGTAGAGGCTGAGGACGCGATTCTAATACTCGATAAGAGGCGGTCTCAGGATATTAGAAAGTTAGTTGAAGAGCTTGAGAAGGGGAATAAATACACCTGATTTTGCAAAATTTTGGGGTTCGGTGCGCTCAAATTGCAGAATATAAGAGAAGGGATTTTATTTGTAATTTCTGGGCCCTCAGGGAGCGGAAAGACTACTCTGGCAAAACAGGTTGTCCCGAAGCTTGGGAATCTTAAATTCTCCGTGTCCTGCACGACGAGACCCCCTAGGGCGGGCGAGATTGATGGGGTTGACTACAGATTCGTCTCCGAGGGCGAATTTGATTCGATGGCGCAAAACGGGGAATTTGCCGAGTGGGCTTACGTCCATGGGAACCGCTACGGCACGCCCCTTGAAGAGCTTCGCAAATCCGTGTCTCTTGGGGTTGACCTCGCGCTTGACATTGACGCGCAGGGGGCCAAAGCTCTGCGCGACAGGTTCACAGGGGGCGTATATATATTTATTAGTCCGCCCACGATGACCGTGCTTGAAGAGAGGCTCACATCGAGGAAAACAGACTCGCCTCTGGTGATAATCCAGAGGTTAGAGAACGCAAAGAGGGAGATGCGAGAGGTGAAATTCTATGATTATATTATAATTAATGACGCCCTCGGCGAGGCGCTTGCCGACCTTGAGTCCGTGATTCGCGCTAAGAGGTGCAGAACACACAGGGTCATAAAACGCCTCACCGAAGGCTTTTGGAAATAACCACAATGCTGAGACTCAACGATATTGTCGAAAAAGTAACGTCTTATCTGTATCTGCCGGAGTCCGACGTTGAAACCATCAAACGCGCCTACGTCTATTCGGCAATGGTTCACGCTGACCAAAAGAGAAGCTCAGGAGAGCCGTACCTAAGCCACCCGCTTGAGGTCTGCGGCATTCTCGCGGATTTAAAGCTCGATGTGCCGTCCATTGTAACCGGACTCCTCCACGACACAGTGGAAGACACGCTGGCAACTATGTCGGAAATTGAGTCCATGTTTGGCAGGGAAGTATCCGCCCTAGTTGATGGGGTTACCAAGATAAGCCAGCTCCCCTTTTCAACGAAATTAGACGAACAGGCTGAAAATTTCAGGAAATTAATCCTCGCCACCGCCAGAGACATCCGCGTTATATTGGTGAAACTCGCCGACAGGCTTCACAACATGCGCACCCTCGAATCCCTCAGCGCCGAGCGGCAGAAGAGAATCTCCAAGGAGACCTCTGAGATATTCGCCCCGCTTGCCTACAGGCTTGGGATTTACTGGATGGGGACGGAGCTAGAGGACTTATCGTTTCGGTATCTGAACCCAGAGGAGTATTCGAGGATTTTAAAGCTCGTCGCCAAGCGCAAAAAAGAGTGGGAGAAGTACGTCGAGGAGGTCAGGGGGATACTCCGCGCAAAGCTCGCCGAATTCAGCATAAATGCGGACATCACTGGCAGGCTCAAGCACATCTACGGGATTTACAGCAAGATGCAGTCGCAAAACATCGAATTTGACAAGGTCTATGACGTTACCGCTTTTCGCATTATCACCCCGTCGCTCAAGGAATGTTACGAGGCTCTCGGAGCTGTTCACTCGAGCTGGAAGCCCGTTCCCGGCAGGTTTAAAGACTATATTGCTCTTCCCAAGGGTAACGGCTATCAGTCCCTCCACACGACGGTTATTGGTCCCTTTAACCAGAGGATGGAGGTGCAAATCCGCACCAATAAAATGCACGAGGTTGCCGAGTATGGGGTTGCTGCGCATTGGAAGTATAAGCACTCGGACAGCGACAACGGCGATAATTACAAAATTTATGCCACGCTCAGACAGCTACTTGAGTGGAAGGACATAAAAGACCCCACGGACTTTCTCGATGCCATCAAAGGGGAACTCATCGAGAACTCGGTCTATGTGTTTACCCCGAATGCGGATTTAAAAGAGATGCCGGCAGGTTCTACGCCTGTGGATTTCGCCTATGCCGTTCACACCGAGGTGGGAAACCACTGCGCCAGGGCGACGGTCAATGACAAAATCGTGCCGCTCGACCATAAACTAAGGAGCGGGGATACAGTAAAAATCACCACATTAGCCGATAAGAACCCAAGCCGTGATTGGCTCAAATTCACAGTCTCATCGCGCGCCAAGGCTAAGATCCGAGCCTGGTTCAGGGGCGAGGAAATCACTCAATCAAAACTCATAGGGAAGTCAATTTGCGAGAGAAAATTCAAGCAAAGCGGGCTTGATTTTCCGGCTATGCTCAGGTCAGGAGACCTTGACGCCCCTCTTGCCCAGCTCAAGGTCAAAGACGCAGATGAGTTTTATCTCAGCGTAGGATACGGAAAACTCTCAGTCGCCGATTTGCTCAAGCTCGTCCTCTCAAAGGAGAAAATCGAGCCGACTCCTGAGAAGCAGTCCCGCATTCAGAGGATCATTAAAAACCTGACCCGCTCTACCAAAAACGGCGTTTTGGTCAAAGGCTCAGGCGATGTGCTGATTCGCTTTGCCCACTGCTGCTCCCCAATTCCCGGAGAGGATATTCTCGGATACATCACGCGCGGCAGGGGCGTAACCATACACAAGCACAACTGCCAGGAAGTGCTGAGCATTGACCCGGAGCGCAGAATTGAAGCCGTATGGGACAGGGATTTCAAGGGACAGCGGCCGGCAAAAATCATCGTCGTCTGCAATGACCGCCCCGGAATGCTCTCGAGCATCACCAAATCAATAGCCTCGTCCGAGGTCAATATCACTAAGGCTGAGGTTCACTCGACGGACGTTGAGAGGTCTATTGGCACGTTTGAGATTTCCGTGTCCGACTTAGGACAGCTCGAGGGGATAATGAACTCGATTAAGCGCGTAAAGGGCGTTATCTCGGTAGAGAGGATTCTCGCTGGAGAATCGGCAGACTGATACTCTGGATTATCCCCAGCCCCCGCTCCTAGAGCCAGATGCCTAAGGGCTTCAGCCCGAACTAATGTCAAGCGGGGACGCCCAAATCCCCTCGAAAACTGCGGAAATAATACCTCTCTGCTGAATCCTAGAGGCTCAATTGAAACAGCCCCGAGAGCCGTATATACTCAAGTCCCAAGATGATAGAGCAATATTTCTCAAGCAATAAGAAAAAAACCCAAGAACTAATAGCCCAAGCCAGATATGCCCTCAAGGGGGCTGGCTCGACACTGGAGCCTCAAACCGAGGATCTCATTAAAGCCAGAATCCGCGAAGCCGAAGAAGCCCTAGCCAACGCCAACGCCAAATATCTGTCGGCGAAATCCTCGGAACTCGAAACGGTGGTAAATGAGCATCTCGCGCGTTTCCTCAAGCCCGTAAAATCCAAGCTGAGGCAGAACGTTGAGTCCTTCGCCGTGGCGATACTGCTTGCCCTTTTTATTCGTGAATTTATCGTTCAGCCCTTTAAAATCCCCTCTGGCTCGATGATTCCCACGCTTCTCGTAGGCGATCATCTCCTCGTAACTAAATTCTCTTATGGCACGAAACTCCCGTTTACGGATATGCAAATTCTCCCGGCTACGGGCGAGATGAAGCGCGGAGACGTTGTCGTGTTTGTCTATCCGAATTACGAAAAAGAGCCTTCGAGAGAGGGGATTTACTACATAAAGCGCATCGTTGGGCTTCCCGGAGATGGGATTAATATAGACGGCAGGCGGCTTCTTATAAACGGCAGGGCGATTCCCTTTGAATTCGAGGGCAACTACACTGACGACAGAACAGGCGAGAGCTACGACGAGTACGATGAGAACCTCGCCGGGAAGCATCATAATGCCATTTACCGCAGAGGCAAAGAGGACACCGAGAGGGGAAGCTACATCCCTCTTGAGAGAGTGCCGGAGGGGTCGGTGTTCGTAATGGGCGACAACCGCGACAATAGCCAAGACAGCCGATTCTGGGGATTCGTCCCGATAGAGAACATAGCGGGCAAGGCGTTTATCGTGCATTGGTCGTGGAATCTCGACAACGGCAGTATCGCTAATAAAGTCAGGTGGGACAGGATTCTGTCGCTAATTAAGTAATTACATAGAGGAGGTGAGGGGATGGGCTTCAAGTCTCTGTTGTGGATATTAGTTCTAGCCGCCGCTCTTTACGTCGCTTTTCAGGCGGGCCCAATACTCTATAAAGGCACTCTGGGCATCAGAGGGGTGTGCAAGGAATACGCCGACCAGTACAAAAAATACGGCAGGGAGTATATTTATAAGCGCATTACCGAGAGCCTAGATGAAAAGGGAATTCCGGCTGACAACAGGGATTTCACCGTCAACATAACCGAAAAAAGCGTCGTTATCGAGATATTCTACAGCGATACGGCAGACTTTTTCGGCAGATACGAGAAGACCTTCGACTTCAGCTACGAGTGCGAGGGAGAGCTAAAGAGCGTCTATTAAACAGACAGAGCGGGGCTGAGAGAACAGATGACCGATAAACTCCTTATGGACCCAGAGACTATATCGCGCTCGATTTCGAGAATGGCAACCGAAATTCTGGAGCGAAACCGCGGCGCAGGCGAGCTTCTCGTCATAGGCGTGAGAACGCGCGGAATCCACATTGCCGAGAGAATAGTCAATAAAATCGCCGAGTTCGAGGGCGTAACCCCCCCGCTTGGAACGCTCGATATAACGCTCTACAGAGACGATTTTAGGCGAAAATCCGACTGGCCGCAGGTGCAAAAAACCCATATTCCCTTCTCCGTCGAGGATAAATGCGTCATACTCGTTGACGACGTTCTCTACACCGGGCGCACCACTAGGGCGGCGATAGAGGTCATTATGGACTACGGCAGACCCTCCTCCATTCAGCTTGCGGTGCTTGTTGACCGCCGGGGACACAGAGAACTTCCCATTCAAGCCGATTACGCTGGAAACAAGGCGGCGACAATAAAATCCGAGCAGGTGAGAGTGCTGCTTCGCGAGGCGGACGGCGAGGACGGGGTTTATATTCAGGAAAATAAGGACGCTTTAAAATGAAATTTGCGAGAAGACACATACTTGGGCTTGAGGAACTCTCAGCCGAGGAGATAAATTTAATCCTCGACACGGCAGAGTCCATGAAAGAGGTATCTAGCCGCGACGTTAAAAAAGTCCCCGCGCTCAAGGGGACGACGGTTGTGAACCTATTTTTTGAGCCAAGCACCAGGACTCGCTCCTCGTTTGAGATTGCCGAAAAGAGGCTGTCGGCCGACGTGCTTAATTTTAGCTCCGATTCGAGCAGCGTAAAAAAGGGAGAAACCCTTCTCGATACGGCGAGAAATCTCGAATCCATGGGGGCAAGCGTCATCGTGATAAGACACTCCATGTCCGGCGCGCCGTGGCTTTTGGCGAGGGAACTTCGCTCGGCTGTGATAAACGCCGGGGACGGACTCCACGAGCATCCGAGCCAAGCCCTCCTAGACCTGTTCACTGTCAGGGCGATTAAGGGCACAATAGCGGGGCTTAGGATTGCCATCGTCGGTGATATTCTCAACAGCCGCGTGGCGAGGTCTAATATTTGGGGTTTTATGAAGCTCGGCGCAGAGGTAAGGCTAGTTGCTCCGCCTACGATGATCCCCACGGGGATTGAAAAGCTCGATGTAAAAATTTACCACGACCTCAAAGAAGCGATACGCGAAGCAGATGTCGTGATGATGCTCCGCATTCAGTTGGAGAGAGCTGAAGCCGGGCTTTTCCCATCCCTCAGGGAATATGCGCGCTTCTACGGGCTTAGCCAAAAGAGGCTTCGTCTCGCCAAGGAGGACGCAATTCTCATGCACCCAGGGCCCATAAACCGGGGCGTAGAGCTGTCTTCCGAGGTCGCCGATGCGCCTCAGTCCGTAATACTCGACCAGGTGTCAAACGGAATAGCCGTCAGAATGGCAATGCTCTATCTTGTCGCATCGGGAGGAAACGCATGAGGATTGTAATTAAGGGGGGCAGGGTAATTGACCCGTCCGAGAATAGGGACGAGATAGGCAATATCCTGATAGCCGATGGAAAAATCGAGGCTTATCCAGCCGATATAAGCGCTCTTGAGGCTGATGAAGGCATCCGCGTAATTGACGCGGCGGGCAAAATCGTCTCTCCGGGTTTTATTGACATCCATGTACACCTGCGCGAGCCGGGATTTGAACACAAAGAGACCATCCGCACCGGATGCGAGGCGGCGGCGGCGGGCGGGTTCACCTCCGTTGTTTGTATGCCGAACACAAACCCCGTAAACGACAACGCCTCCGTAACCGAATATATTCTCCTCAAGGCGCGCACCGAGGGGGTCGTAAACGTCTTTCCGATAGGGGCGATAACGAAGGGGCAGATGGGAGAATCGCTAGCCGAAATCGGGGAGATGTGGGAAGCGGGTTGCGTGGGCATATCCGACGACGGCAGGCCTGTGATGAATTCCAAAATCATGCGCCATGCCATGGAATACGTAAAAGCGTTCGGGATTCCAGTCATATCCCACGCCGAGGATATTAATTTATCCTCTCACGGGGTGATGAACGAGGGGTTTACCTCAACCGTCTTGGGGCTACGCGGGATTCCCAACGCATCTGAGGACGTCATGGTCTCGCGCGATATTACGCTTGCCGAGCTTACGGACTCCCGCCTGCACATCTGCCACGTGTCCTCCGCCGGGGCTGTTAGGCTCATTGCCGACGCCAAGAGGCGAGGGGTGAAGGTTACCGCCGAGGCGACGCCCCATCATTTCACGCTGACGGATAGAGCCGTTTTAGGGTACGACACCAACGCCAAGATGAACCCCCCCGTGCGAGGCTCTGAGGACGTTTTAGCCGTGAGGCAGGGGCTTTATGACGGCACAATTGACGTTATCGCCACAGACCACGCCCCGCACACCGAGGACGAGAAGAAGGTGGAATTCGACATCGCCCCTTTTGGGATTACGGGGCTTGAGACGGCCCTTGCCCTCTCGCTTGGTCTAGTGAGAGAGGGGGTGTTGACTCTGCCGCAGATGGTTCGCAAATTGACCTCAGAGCCTGCGCGGATTATCAACGTCGGCGGAAGGGGAACGCTCAAAGTCGGCTCTCCTGCGGACGTCGTGGTGTTTGACCCCGATATGCCGGTTGAGGTTGACCGCATGAGATTCCGCTCGAAGGGGAAAAACACCCCGTTTCACGGGTGGAAACTGTCGGGCGGGGTCGTCTGCACCATCGTCGCGGGGAAAATCGTGTTCACGACTTGAGCAGGCGTTAATCTACACATCGCAATTAATTTGCTATCTGCGGCATTCGAGCCTGCCGTTATCGTTTACAATCGAGCCTCTGCAATTTTTGAAATTGATGTCTGTATCCCTCCAGCCGCCCGTGTCTTTTTTGCACTCGGCCTCGAGGTAATCCCCGTCAATGCGGATGTCTCGGCAGGTGAAAACGTAGCTCCCTTCGGGCAGAGCCGCCGCCCTTGAATTGCACGAGAGCCTGCCGTCGTTGTTGAAAATGTTGCCGGAGCAGTTTTTGTATTTGATGGAGGTTCTGCGCAAATCACCGGCCGAGTCGAAGCACCGCGCTTTGAGGGTGTCGCCGTCAATGTCGAGGTCTCGGCAGGTGATACGGTAGCTTCCGGCGGGGAAGGTCGAGGCGGAGGAGTTGCACGAGAGCCTGCCGTCGTCGTTGAAAATGTTGCCGGAGCAGTTTTTATACTTGATGGAGGTTTTGCGCAAATCGCCGTCCCTATCGAGGCAGCGCGCCTTGAGCGTGTTCCCGTCAATATCGAGGTCTCGGCAGGTGAGTCTGTAGCTTCCGAGCGGCACGCCAGTGTTTCGCCAATTTCCGCACTCAAGCCTGCCGTTGTCGTTTACAATGTAGTCGCAGTCAACGAAAAATATCGTGCTTCTGCGCCAATCCCCGCCGCGCTCGCGGCAGGTTGCCTGAAGCAGGTAGCCGATAACGATGAAATCTTTGCAGGAATTTTCATAGTTTCCGGGGGGCAAATTCTGCGTCGCTCCGCCTCCCTCGGGGATGGCGAATGCCACTATCAGGAATAAAATCGCCGATAGCGCTATCATTAAGTGTAATTTTCTCATCTGCTCCACCTCGAATTGAGATTAAATTGAGTATCTTACAAATCTCGCGGCCGTGTCAAGGGATGATTTCGCTCCAGTCAGATAATAGGGATTCGCTCATCTAGCTTCACTGCCGCCGCCGAGCGCAAACCCCGAAATGAGCGTATAAATTGACCCGTGAGGGCAGAGTTTGCTCTTCATTACCGCAATACGCTCTATCTGAAATTTAATCCTCGGCGGAGTGGGAATATTCCCCGCCGGGCGTTTTGCTCCCGCGGCGCGCCCTAGGGTGAGGTGAGGCTTAAACCGCCGCTCCTCTTTTGGGAATCCCAATTGAGATAATCCCCGCTCGAGTCTCTTGTGAAAGCCCAGGAGCGCGGAATTTGCGGATAACCCCAGGAATACCACGCGCGGTCTGTCTAATTCTGGGAATCCGCTGAGGCTGCCAGTTTCCATCTCAAACGGTTTTTCCCCTGCCGCCCCGTCGCCGACGAGTTTGATAACTCCATCGAGCGCTGGCTGCCCGACCTCGCCCAAGAATTTGAGCGTAAGGTGGATTTTATCGGGATGTTCCCATTTGATCCCCTTCCACAGGGGCTTTATCTCGCCCACATACTCGGCAATCGCGCACTTCAGCTCACTTGGCGCTAGGGCGGCTATGAATATTCTCATCTGCTAAATATTACACGACGGCGAAAAATCCCCCCATCTGATAAAATGCCCCTTTGCGTTCGGAATAACAGGAGCCAGAGGTTTTCAGGATGACTCCTTTTTTGTCATTTTGAGTCTGAGATGAACGGAGTTCCCGCTCGGCTCCCCAGCGCTAAGACGCCTCTGCCGAGCTGGGGGCGGCCGCTCTTGGAGATGAAAAACTCCTTGATAACAACCCCCCTCTTTATATAATATAGGCTCATAACACAACAACGGAGGTCTGAATAAATGAAACTCAAAGACAAAGTGGCTCTTATCACCGGCGGGAGCCTGGGGCTTGGGAAATACACGGCAATTCTCTTCGCGCAGGAGGGGGCGAGGGTTCTCATCACCGGACGCACCGAGAAAACCCTCAGAGAAGCCGTCGAGGAGGCGAAAAAACAGGGCGCTCACATTGATTATCTCGTAAGCGACGTGGCAAAAGAGGCCGACTGTAAATCCGCCGTGGACTATACCATCAATAAATACGGCAGAATTGATATTCTCTTCAACAACGCCGGAGTCCTTCCCGTTGGCACGACCCACGAAACCTCCGTCGAGGACTGGGACAGAGTCTTCAATATAAACGTCAAGGGGACTTGGCTAATGTCGAAATTCTCCATCCCCCATATGCTCAACCGAGGGTACGGGTGCATAATTAATAACTCCTCAATATTGGGATTAAAGGCAATTCCCGGAGTCGCCGCTTATAACTCCACAAAAGGCGCGGTTACCCAGCTCACAAGGAGCATGGCGCTTGAGTACGCCTCCAAGGGAATCCGCGTAAACGCCATCTGCCCCGGCACTATCGTTACGCCGATGGTTGAAAACCTCATAGACGGGTTCGAGGACAAACAAGCCGCCGAAGCACTGTTTACCTCATTCCATCCGATAGGACGCCTCGGAAGACCTGAGGAAATTGCCCACGCCGTGATGTTCCTGTGCGATGACAACGTCGGCTTTATGAACGGAACTATGCTCTCAGTGGATGGAGGCTGGGTAGCGAAGTAGGTTTTCGCAGTAGGAATTAAATTTCAGGGAAAAGGGGGGGATGGGTAATCTCTCCTCTTCCTCCCTTGCTATTCTGACCATAGAATGTAACCTATTGCCTTCGTATTTATGAAACACCTAATCATCGCTAAGAAACAACGGTTCTCTAAACTTCAAAACGGCAGGTTCGTATCCACGCTGGTCTCGGCGCTGTCAGTATTTTTTCTCCTCTCCGTTTCGCTTCATGCGCACGGATACTCTCCCTCCGGCGGCGTATCGCTGGGAGCGGCGCACTCTCACTCCTCTGCAAAGGTCAGCCACTCGCCGGATTTCTGTCCCGTATGCCGCGCGGGGACAAAGCTAAGACCCGCCGACGAGGCTTCGGAATTTCGCATTGGCTTATCTGCCAATACTCAGAACTATCTCGTCCTAGATGTTTTAATCCCGCATTTATTTCTCGCCTCGGAGAAACCCTCCCGCTCGCCTCCGTCGGTCTGATTCTGCGGCGGCAGGATTTTAATCTGATTCTTATGAGAATTCACTGTTCCCCCATCGGTTGATTCTCACTGTCTTCGGATGTCGTTGCCGCCATAACTCCCTTATATAATTCGAAAATTCAATCCGACCCTATTATCACAATGAAAGCGCTCAGCGACAAATACCGCTATTGCGCGGAGGTGAGCTAATGATAAGGAATTACATATTGATTATAGCCGTTCTAATATTTTCCATCTCGGCGATGCCAATGGCGGCTCTTGCCGAAAAAGACGGTATCAAACAACAGATGCAAGAGCTTCGGGAGCAAATGAAAGCCATGCAGCAGAGGCTGAACGAACTCGAAGAGAAAAACCAGATGCTCGAAGATGAGTCCAAAGCTCAAAGAGTAAAATCCGAGGAAGCGATTGTGAAATCCGCCCCTCAACCTGACGGGGGCTATATTCAGCGGGTGATTCAGTCCCTCAATCCCGATATAAGCGCTATCGGGCTATTTTCAGCCGCCTATTTCTCTGAGGACGAGCCGTTTGTGCGCGCCGAAGCGGACCCCGAAAATACGGGAGTAAATCTTCAGGAAATCGAAATTGGTTTTCAGGCGAGTATTGACCCCTACCTCAGAGCGGACAGTTTCTTCTCCATAGGGCGCGAGGGGATAGAGACCGAGGAGGCTTACGCAACCACTCTGCTCACACTCCCGCTCAATCTGCAGATTCGCGCAGGGCTGATGAGGGCTAAATTCGGCAGAATAAACCTCCAGCATAGGCACGACCACGATTTCGCTACGCTTCCACTGCCTGCGGCGAGTTTTCTATCGGAGCATCTAAACCCCATCGGGGTGGAGTTTAATTTCCTTCTCCCGCTACCGTGGTTCGCCGAGCTGAGCGCGTCCGTCAATAGCCCTGACGGTCTTGAAACCCCCACATTCGCCCGCGATGAAGACGCCAATGACCTCGCGCGCTTGCTGTACATATTCCACTCTTCCAATTTCTTTGAACTCAGCGAAGCCCTCTCGCTCAAGCTCGGAGCGTCCTTTGCCACTGGCGCAAACGGGACGGAGCCGGGAAGCCGCTCAAACCTCTACGGCGGGGATTTATTCGTGAAGTACCGCCCTCTGCGCGGGAGTAGCCCATATCAAGAACTATCCCTGCAGTCTGAATTTATCTATCAGCAGGCTGAGACCACCGACGCCGACCTCAACGACTGGGGCGGGTACGCTCAGGTTGTATATCGCTTCGCCAAGAGGTGGAACGCGGGAGCGAGATTTGATTTCGTTGATACGGATGACCCCATATCGCTTTTGGAAGAAGAGGCGGGGATTGAGGAACTCGGCTTGAGAGTCGCAAGGACGGAAGAGGAAGAAGAGCCGTCGCTCGGACTCTTTGGCAAAGAGCTTAGGTACGCGGCGATGCTGACCTTCAACCCCAGCGAATTTTCCCGCATTCGGCTTCAGTACGAGTACTCCGACCCGGATTTTGCCGACTCCTCTCACGCGCTTTTCCTTCAGCTTCAGTATTCCATCGGAGCGCATGGGGCGCATAAGTTTTAAGCTCATCACATAACTTTAGGAGACACTTCAAATGAAAATAACACTATTCAAATTAATCGCCGCAGTAGCAATGTTTCTGTTGTTACCCCTGTCCGAGGCGTCGGCTAAGTTAAAAGTCGTCGCCACAGTACCCGACCTCGCCTCAATTGTCTCTGAGGTCGGAGGGGATAGGGTTGAGGTCAAATCCATCGCCAAGGGCTATGAGGACCCGCATTTCGTCTCGCCAAAGCCCAGTTTTGTTCTCATGCTCAATAAAGCTGACCTCCTGCTCCACGCCGGTCTCGATAACGAAGCGGGTTGGCTTCCGGCGCTTATCACTGGGGCGAGGAATTCGGCAATCAACATTGGGGGGCAGGGGAATCTCGATTGCTCGTCGTTTGTGGCTAATATCCTAGAAATCCCGACGAGTAAGATTGACCGCAGCATGGGGGACGTTCACCCCGGAGGAAATCCACACTACCTACTAGACCCTAGAAACGCCGCTTTCGTAGCCCGCGGGATTGCCGATAAGCTCGCGAGCCTAGACCCCGAAAACGCATCTTACTACCGCGAGCGCCTTGGGGATTTTACCACCCACCTGAGCGCGAAAATCAAGACCTGGGAATCGCGCCTTGCCCCGCACAAAGGGGTGGAGATTGTAACCTATCACAAGAGCTGGGTTTACTTCTCCAATTGGGCCGGATTCAGCGAAGCGGGCTATGTTGAACCCGTGCCGGGGATACCGCCGTCGCCCTCTTATGTGGCGGATTTGATACGGAAAATGCAGGCGATTCGCCTCAGACTCGTCATTGCCGAGTCGTTCTATCCGCAGAAGACCCCGGCAATTGTCGCCCAGAAGGCAGGCGCGGCGTTTGTTACGCTTCCCTCAAGCGTCGGCGGCAGGGACGATGTGAAAACGTACTTTGACCTCTTTGACGTTATAGTTGGCGAGATTGTGGCGAAGCTCGCGGCAAAGTGATGCGTGCAGAGATATTGCCCTCGCCCCCTCCGGCTGTGCGAGGCGGGGGGAGGGCGCCGAACTGCGGCGGTATTTCGGGCGCAGATGGATAGAACTTCAAGAGACGTAACGCGCTATTCCGGTAAAAATGAGACGCTATGGCAGCAGCAGATTCATCCGCGCTAATAGAGCTTAAAAACGTAACCCTCGGCTACGACAGCGCCGTTCTGCGCTCGGTAAATCTATCCATTAGGCGCGGGGAGCGCTGGGGAATTATAGGGCCCAACGGGGGCGGCAAAACGACTCTCCTCAAGACAATTATCGGGTTGATTCCCCCTCTGGCGGGCAGTGTGGAGTCCAAAGAGAAACTCGTGTTCGGATACGTCCCGCAGAGAGACTCATTCGATTCCCTATTCCCCCTCTCGACTCTCGAGGTGGTTTCAATGGGCAGATATAGCCGTGTCCGCGTGGGGGGCAGGCTCAATAACGAGGATTTGTCCATAGTCCATAGCGCGCTGGTAAAACTCGGAATAGAACGCCTCGCCCGACACCCTTTTCGGTCTCTTTCGGGCGGAGAGAAACAGCGCGCCCTCCTCGCCCGCGCCCTCGCCGGCGAGCCGGATATTCTCGCCCTCGATGAGCCGACGGCGTCCGTTGACCTAAAGGGCGAACTTCAGATTATGGAAACTGTAAACAGCATCAAAATCGAATCGAATCTTGCGGTGATTATCGTGAGCCATTACCTAGGCACAGTGGCTAGGTTTGCGGACAGAGCCGCCCTCGCCGATAAGGACAATCAAACCTTCCTATCAGGAGGCGTGAGGGAAGTCATTACCTCTGAGGTTCTAAGTGGCGTTTTCGGATTGGATGCGTTTGGGATGCGCGATGCGAGATGATGCGGGATTTGTCCTAAATCTGGAATTTCCCACTGCGCTTTATGATTTGCCACCGGAGGGGGATTGCACGGAATAGGCGAATTTGCCGACAGCTATTTTCTATGGCGAGACCCGATGATAGTGGGCATTGCGGCAGGAGCGGTTTGCGGCTTTCTCGGCGTGTATGTAGCGCTTCGGCGCATCATATTCGTCAGCGCGGCCCTCACGCAGGTGTCGAGCTTAGGCGTTGCCCTCGCGTTCTACCTTCAAGGGTTAGCCTCTCACGGCTCGTTTGTGAGCGTGATAAACCCGTTTGGCGTATCGCTTGCCATGACCGCTATTGCTTCGGGATTTTTCGCGCTCAAGAAAAATTATACTCGAATCAGCCAAGAGGGGGTCATAGGGTTTTTCTATGTTCTCGCATCGGGAATGGTAATAATCCTCTCAGAGCGCGCCGCCAAAGGGGCGCACGACATCTCGGACATCCTCTTCGGGAGCGCAGTCGTGGTGTCGCAGGCGGACGTTTGGGGGGTTCCTACCGCCGCTCTTCTAATTCTAGCTATACATCTGGTTTTTTTCAAGGATTTTCTCTTCGTCTCGTTTGACCCTGAGATGGCATCGCTGTTTGGGTATCCGGTTAGGGCGCTCAATTTGGCTCTGATGCTCACGATAGGCGTCGCCGTTGCCGTCTCAACGCGGGCAATAGGCGCGCTTCCGGTGTTTGGTTTAATGGCTCTGCCCGCTCTCGCCGCGCTCTATCTCACGGAGAATATAATTTGGGCATTTATCCTCTCGGCTTTAATTGGAACGGCGTCGGCGGGGCTTGGATATTTTTTCTCGTTTCTCCTCTCGATTCCAACCGGCGCGGCGATGGCGGCGATGGCGGCGGCATTTTTTCTCATTGCGTGGTTGTGGAGAGCTATAAAACCCCGCCTAATCCCGCGGGCTCAATAACCGCGAGTAAGAGGTGGGGGGAGGCGGATTTACGGATTTTCCATCAGCGCCTTGACCTTGATATTCAAGCAGGAGTTGCATACGCCGGCGAAGTAGAAGAAATGATCCGTAATCTTGTAGTCCATCTCGTCCTCGATGTTGCGCTGGATTTCGTCGGCGAAACACCGCGCGAATTCTCGAATCTCGGAGCAGGATTTGCAAAATAGAAAATGCGCGTGTTCCCTCTTTGCGCTGTAGAAGAATCTCCCGTCAACTGAGAACGATATGGATTTGATAAGCCCATTTTTGGCGAGGAAATCAAGCGCCCTGTAAATGGTCGAGAGGTTCGGCTTGACTGTGGTTTTATCGTGGATCTCTCTGACCGTTAGCGGCTTTTCGGATTGTTCGATGACACTTAGGATCTCTCTTCTTAGGTCGGTGAAACTTAGCTTCATAGTGTCAATTTAAACCTAAATTTTCTGCTTTTCAATATTATCAGGAGATAAATTTTAATATAACGCAAATACATCGCGCCAATTATTTGCATTACTGGAAATGTCCGGCTATTATCTTCCATCTGAATAATCCACTAGGAGGTCATCTGCAATATGCCTCGGAGAGCTAAAACTTGGGACATAGTTATCGTAGGCGCTGGAGCGGCGGGCGTAGGGTTTGGGGCTCTGCTCCAGTTTCTTGAGCTTCGGAATTTCACTATTCTCGAACGCCATGAAGTGGGGGCGTCTTTCAGCCGCTGGCCCAAGGAGATGAGATTTATCTCCCCCTCTTTTTCGAGCAACTCGTTTGGGCTTGTGGATTTAAACGCCGTAACCCCGAACACCTCCCCCGCCTTCACGCTGAAAACCGAGCATCCCTCGGGCGGAGACTACGCCTCATATCTCATGGGAGTATCCAAGCGCTTCAAGCTCCCATTGCAGCTAGGAATTGACGTCCTCTCGATGGAGTCTCGCAAAGGGCGCGGGTTCATACTTCATACCTCACACGGGGACATCTCAAGCAGGTTTGTCGTATGGGCGGCTGGGGAATTTCAATACCCGCGCGCAAACGGCATCCCCGGCGCAGAACACTGCATTCATAGCTCATCCGTTTCCTCTTGGGCGGAGCTTCCGGGGGACGAACACGTCATTATAGGGGGCTATGAGAGCGGCATTGACGCCGCCGTGAACCTAGCCGCCCTCGGCAGACGCGTAACGGTTATAGATAAAAAAGATACGCTCAAAGCCGACTCAAGCGACCCGAGCTGTAATCTCTCTCCCCACACTATGGACAGACTCCGCCGCGCCTCCTCGCTAGGGGAAATTAAGCTCGTCTCGGATGTTTCTGTGTCGAAAATCGAGCGCGCCGAAGCGAGCTATACGGTCTCAAACGGCGCAGGGGTAATGTTCAGCGTTGATACCCCTCCGATACTCGCAACGGGCTACGCGGGAAGCCTAGGACTCATCGCTCCCCATTTCCAGTGGCATGAGAAGCGCTACCCTCTCCTCGGCGATAGCGACGAATCTACCATCGCCCCCGGGCTCTTTCTCATAGGCCCTGCGGTGAGGCACGGGGAGCTCAATTTCTGCTTCATTTATAAATTCCGACAGCGATTCGCCGTGGTCGCCAAGGCTATAGTCGAGCGGCTCGGAGCGGAGGTGGACGCTACGGCTTTTGATTTCTATCGCCAAAAGGGGATGTTCCTCGACGACCTGTCGTGCTGCGGCGAAGAGTGCGCGTGCGGCCCGGCGGAATCAGGGCATAAGCACAACAAAAGCGGCGGCGATGCGTGAATAATTTGAGGACAGGATAATGACAAATATGACCGACATAGTAGTTATAGGCAAAGAAAACACGGGCAAATCCCAGTTAATAGCGTCGCTTACTGGAAAGCCCGCCTACAGCGCGAATTTCAGAGGCTCTACGGTCTCCTGCGACGCTTACTCCGCCGGCGGATATACGTTCTATGACACCCCCGGGATAATGCGCCAGTCCGACGCCGAGACTACGCGCATTGCCCTTGGCAAACTCCGCGAGGCAGAATGCCCGGTGCTTATGATTGCCAAAGCCACCCACCTTGACGAGGATTTATCAGACCTTCTGCCTCTTGCCGAGGGCAGGAGCGGCATCGTCGGCGTTACGTTTTGGGATAAAGTCCATCGGCGAAACTCGGACGATGCGATACGGCGGCTCAGCGCTTCCTCGGGGCTTAGATTTATCTGCGTTGACGCGCGGCGTATGACTGATGCCCAGATAGGCGAATTCTACGCCTCCATTGCCGAGCCTTCGCCTTTTCCCGCCAAGGTGTCGGCGCGCGCAGGATGGCGAATAGAGCCAAAGCCGACGCTTCTGGAAACTCCGATTCTGGGGCAAATCCTCGCGCTTTTGCTTTTATTTCTGCCTGCGATTGCCGCCGTGTGGCTTGCCAACGGTTTTGCCGAGAGCGCGGACCCGATAGTAGCCGGATTCATTGCCCCTATCATAGCTTCGGCTGCTGCGCTGCCCGCCCCTCTGCAAGAGATTGCCGCGGGCAGATACGGCTTTTTGACGATGTTTCCCCTGCTCTTTGTCTGGGCAGCGCCTACGGTGCTGATTTACGCCCTATATCTCGGAATTTACAAGGCTAGCGGCCTCATTGAGAGAATCACATCTGCCCTTCATCCGCTGATGCGTCCGTTTGGACTCGCTGGCAGGGATTTGGCGCGGGTCGTAATGGGGTTTGGGTGCAACGTGCCTGCGGTGATAAGCTCGCGCTCTGCTTCGGCCTGCTCTCACGGGACTTGTCTCTCGGCGATAGCGTTCGGCTCGGCGTGTTCGTATCAGATGGGGGCGACGCTTGCCGTGTTCTCAGCCGCCGCAATGAGCTGGCTCGTTTTCCCTTATTTGGCATATCTCGCGCTGACGACCCTTGTCTATAGCCGCTTGGTTGCCCCGAAAGAAGCCCGCTCAAAACTCAATCTGCTCGTCGTCGAGGGGAGGACGTTTCTCGAATTCCCTAAGATGGGCAGAATTTGGGCTGAGGCGCGGGGGACGATAGCCGAATTTTTCCTCAAGGCGATACCTATTTTCATCCTGATAACCGCCATTGCCTCTGCGCTCAGCTACATTGGCGTGATAGAGCTTTTGGGGGGAATTCTCTCGCCTGCGATGGGCGTTTTCAATCTGCCATCGGATGCCGCCATGGCGACGGCGCTTGCCTCGGTGCGCAAGGATGGGATTTTGCTCTTTACCGAGTCTGCCGGGTTGGCGCAGATGACGGCGCTTCAGGTACTTACGGGGGTGTACCTTGCCGGAGCGCTTCTGCCCTGCCTTGTAACTGCGATAGCCATCGGGAGGGAGAGGTCTGCGCGCTTTGTCCTCGCGCTCATGGGAAAACAGGCGGCGGCGGCTTTGGTGTTCTCTGCAATACTCGCATGGGTAGGGCTGGCGGCGGCGAGGCTCTTTGGATATTAGACGGCGCATTTGTCTGTCAATGGTTAATCCAACCCGGGGCGGCAGGGGAGTGATTTATCGGAATATTGGGGATTAGCGTCATTTCTCGAATATGCGAGGGTACATGGAAATCTGGTTGTTTGCTATTTTCGGCAGCGTTCTTATAAGCGTTTTTTCAGTAGCGGGCGCGTTTACAATTTGGATGAATGAGAGCCGCCTTAAACGGGTTGTCCCGTTTTTGGTGAGTATGGCTGTAGGGGTTCTCCTCGGCGATGCGTTTGTTCACCTGCTTCCCGATGCCAATGAATTACTAGGCTCGTTCAGGGCGGTTTCCCTCTATACGGCGGCGGGGATACTGCTATTTTTTGCGCTGGAGAAGGCGGTCAGGTGGCGGCACGACCACAGCATCGGACAGAGCGCGGCGCAGGATGGAATAAAGCCGCTTGCCAAGATGAACCTCATCGGCGACGCAGTGCATAACTTCACCGACGGCGCGCTAATAGCGGGCAGTTTCCTTGCGAGTCCCGCGCTCGGAGTAACCACTACGATAGCCATCATAGCCCATGAAATCCCTCAGGAAATAGGGGACGTCGGCGCTCTCATTTACGGAGGATACAAGCCGCGAAGAGCGGTATGGCTCAATTTTCTCTGCTCCCTTACCTGCCCGCTTGGGGCTGTATCCACTCTAATTCTGGGGACGTTTATAGGCAATTCGCTGCCGTTTCTGCTCCCAGTAGCTGCCGGAGGGTTTATATATATTGCCGTATCCGACCTCATGCCCGCCCTTCATTACCGCTCTCCGGTTTACGTCCACATCGCTCAGGTGGCGATAATAGCGGGAGGGATTCAGGCTATGAGCTTGGTGGGGACGCTGGAGAATCTCTTGAAATAGAGGAGGCAAAGTAAAATGTGCGATTTTTTCAAAACTAAAAAGGACAATCTCGACTATATTGATAAAATTAAAAAATGGGTCGCCCTAGAGTTCGAGCTTCCCCAAGAGGCGTCCATAATGGTAACCGAGGTGAAATGCGAAAAACCCGACTGCCCGCCTCACGAGACTGTAATCGCCATCCTGGACACCCCGCCAAGAAGGTACAAGCTGATGAAGGGCATCAAGGACGTAAGGCATCTCGACGTGGCAGGCTTAGCCGAGGGGGAGAAGCTCGCCGCTCTAAGCTGCGATTGCTAGTGAAATGGCAACATGAATCGCAATTCTGTTTGTGCTCGCTCATATACGGCGAAGTTCCATTTAATAAATATTAAGGAGGTAATCCCGACATGGCTGAAAAAATATTGGACAGCCTCGTTCCCGTTACTGTTCTCACCGGGTTCTTAGGCTCCGGCAAGACCACTTTGCTAAACCGAATTCTCTCGGAGAATCACGGCAGGCGCATAGCCGTTATAGAAAACGAGTTCGGCGAAATCGGCATTGACAACGAGCTTGTCATCGGCGCCGAGGAAGAGATATTCGAGATGAACAACGGTTGCATCTGTTGCACGGTGAGGGGCGACCTCATCCGCATTCTCGGCAATCTAATGAAACGCAGGGATAAATTCGACTACATAATGATAGAAACCACCGGCATGGCAGACCCCGGCCCTGTTGCTCAAACCTTCTTTATGGACGATGAGCTGAAGGCAAAGCTAAAACTCGACGCCATCGTAACCATGATAGACGCCAAGCACGTCCGCCAACACATTGACCACAGCGCCGAGGTAAAAGAGCAGATAGCTTTTGCCGATGTGATACTCATCAATAAAACCGACCTTGTGCCGCACGGGGAGCTTGACGCTCTGGAATCCCGCATAAAAAGCATGAACTCCGCCGCCCGCATTTACCGCACAAAAGACGCCGCAATTGACATGGATAAAGTCTTAAACATTGGCGGCTTCGACCTTAGCCGCGCCCTTGGGGTTGACCCTAAGTTCATGGAACCGGAGTACCCGTTTGAATGGACTGGGGCGTTTGAGCTTGACGCTGGGAGATATGAATTCTCCCTCTACAAGGGTCCCGACCCCGCTATGAGCGCGGCGCTATTTCGCGTGCCGCAGGCAACTCGCGCCGCCTTATTGGGCGCTGCCGAGCAGGCTGTCCTCGTCTTTTCATCCGATGGGCAGGGGATTTGCTCTGGCGAGAGCATAAAGCCAGCGGCGAGCCTCCTGCGGCTTGATTTATCGGCGGATAATCCCCGTTTCGGAGTGGAAATCGCCGAGAGCGGCTATTACGCCCTTTTCACCGAGCATCACCCGGATGAATTCAAGGCGTCGCTCACCGCAGGGGGCATCGCGCTCATCCCCGCCGCATCCCGCGAGTTCAAGCCCGACCATGAACACGACGAAGAGGTTTCATCGGTCGGCATCACCACGCCCGCAGACCTCGATATGGACAAATTCAGCCAGTGGCTTCGGGGACTGCTCTCGAGTCAGGGGGCGGATATTTTTAGGATGAAAGGTATCTTGAGCTTTAAGGGTCAGGACGAGCGTTTCGTTTTTCAGGGGGTTCATATGCTATTTGATGGACGTCCCGACCGCCCGTGGGGCGGGGAGCCGCGCAAAAACAGCCTCATATTCATCGGGAGAAACCTAGACCGCAAGGCACTCAACGAGGGGTTTAACTCATGCCTAGCAGGATAAAAGCGCTGTCCGAGAAGTGGCGCTCTGATATTGGGGATTACGTCATCGGCCTCGCCTGGTCTCCCGACGGCGGGCTTCTCGCCGCGGCGTCCATAGGCGGAAAGATTGCCGTCTTGGGCCGCGGCACGGGATATACGCTTCACAATCTCGGCGGGCATGAGATGGGCGTTTGCTCTGTAAGCTGGAGTCCCGATGGGCTAACCCTTGCGAGCGGCGGTCAGGATGGGCGCGTAAGGCTCTGGGATATGGAAAGCGGGGCGCAGAGGCTGTCGGTGGAAGCAGGAGCGTATTGGGTGGAAGCGGTAAGCTGGAGTCCCAAGGGCGGCATTCTCGCCTCTGCCGCCGGCAGAGAGTTGAGGCTCTGGGACATGGGCGGCGCTCTTTTGGAGTCTCATAACTGCCACGATGCCACCATCACCGACATTGCGTGGAAACCCGGCGGAGACGACGCCATTGCCGTCTCAGCGTACGGCGGCATCACGGTTCACTACCCAGGCAATCCCAGCCGGAGGCGGCATCTGAAGTGGAAAGGCTCTGCTCTCGCCCTTGCCTGGAGCCCTGATGCAAAGTTCATAGCCGCAGGGGATCAGGACTCTACCGCGCATCTGTGGTTCGAGAGAGATGGCAATCACCTGCAGATGAGCGGCTACCCTACCAAAGTGCGCGAGCTTTCCTGGAGCGCCTCAAGCCGCTATCTTGCCACAGGCGGCGGGAGCGAACCTCTGATATGGGATTGCTCCGGCAGGGGGCCGCAGGGAACAAAGCCCCTAGCCCTAAACGGACACGGGGAATTAATAACCGCTCTGGCGTTTCAGAACCGCGGCGCCGCTCTCGCCTCGGCGTGCCAGGGCGCCATTGTCCTGCTGTGGTTGCCCGGCAAAACCACTCACCCCACTGTCGCATCCCGATTGGATTTGCCCGCCTCGCAGCTCGCGTGGTCGCCCGACGATAAATATCTCGCCGTCGGAACTGAGGGCGGCGCAGTGGCGCTCCTCACCGTCTAATCGGGAGGGTATTTCGTAATATGCCTAAATTCGTCCCGGCGCGGGAAAACGAAATTTACCGGCTCAATCCCCTAGACGCCGCATCCCAGAGCGGTTGGCGCATTAAACCGGCCGAAATTAAACTCGGCTCGCAGCTCCTAGATATGCAGATTTGGCGCTGGGGACTCGACATCAAACGCCCGGAGGGAAACCTACTGCTCGAACAGGATTCACCCGCCACAGAGCACCGGAGGGAATCCTAGCAAGCCCGATGTACGAGCGCGCCCTATCGAGCCAGACGCGCATAAAGCTCTGGGGATTCGGGCTTTTCTACGCCGATGCGGGCTTAGGAGGGGTTTTCCTTAAGCGTTATGAATTTATGCCTCGGCTAACGGAGTTCGGCGAAATTGACGAGATTTGGTCTGCCGACAACGTTCCCAAGCCCCGACTTCCTCAAAACGCCGACGAGCGGCGCAGGGTGCGCGGGCTAACCCTTGGAGCGGTTCACTGGATTGCACATTACGAGCAGTGGGTGCGCAAGCGCTGCCGGAGCGTCTACAGGCGGGATTGCGTGAGCAGACATCCTAAATGCCCATTTCAAATGGACAATATGGCGGCGGGTTGGCTTCGTCTGGCCGGCAGCATCGCTTCCGCAGTTTAATGCCCGTCCGATGCCGCTTCCCATGAGACGCTCCGATAAATAAGCGACAGACTCCCTGCCTCAAAAATGACACCTGCCGTTATTTCAACCCCCAGAAGGGCGAGCAGAAAGCTAGTCCGCATTTCCCACTCTGTGCAGACTGAATCTGCGTTAGGTACAATTCCCGCTCCTATAAATCTTCTCGGCGATAGGGGTGCAAATGAAGCGGATATGTGTTTACTGTGGCTCAAGCCTCGGAGCAAAACCTGAATATGCGACCGCGGCGAGGGAGCTTGGCAGGCTTTTGGCTCAACGAAACATCGGCTTGGTCTATGGCGGAGGCGGTGTTGGGCTAATGGGCGAGGTCGCCAAAGCCGCCCTTGCCGAAGGAGGCGAGGTCATAGGGATTATCCCCAAACAACTCGCTCGAAAGGAAATCGCCTTTGATGACGTATCGAAGCTCATAGTCCTAGATACCATGCACGAGAGAAAAGCCCTGATGTCAGAGCTTGCGGACGGCTTCATTACCCTTCCCGGCGGCTTAGGCACGTTCGAGGAATTCTTCGAGACCCTCACCTGGGCGCAGCTTGAAATCCACGCAAAACCCTGCGGGCTTTTGAATGTCGCCGGCTACTTCGATGGATTAATTCACTTTCTCGATTACTCGATTTCAGAGCAGTTCATTCACCCCAAATACCGCTCGCTCTTTATTATTGATGAAAGCCCCTGCGCGCTCTTGGACAGGTTTCTTAGCGATTCCAACAGACCCCCATCGGACTGAGCGCTTGTCGTAATTGCCGGATTCCCGCTAGACTTGTCCCTGAGCCGCTGATTTTCACCTCCGCGCTCGATATGACTTACGGAGACCTCATGAAGCAAAAGCGAATAATTCTCTACACCGGCAAGGGCGGAGTGGGCAAAACCACAGTCGCCGCCGCCACTGCAATTCAATCTGCTAAAATGGGATATAGAACCCTAGTCATCTCGACTGACGCCGCCCACAGCCTAAGGGATGCCTTCAGCGCCGAACTCGGACCAGAGCCTAAGGAAATCATGCCAAACCTCCACGCCCAAGAGATTGACGTCTATTACTCGGTGGATAAGTACTGGGGCAAGCTCACGGGCTATATACAGTCGCTTTTCGGCTGGATGAAGGTTGACGAGATTCTAGCCGAGGAGTTTAGTGTTCTGCCGGGAATGGAGGAGGTCTCGTGCTTCCTGTGGGTTCATCAGCATTTTGAGAGCGGCAAATACGACGTCATCATCGTTGACAGCGCGCCTACTGGCGAGACGCTTCGCCTGCTTTCTCTGCCCGATGTTGCCCGGTGGTGGATTGTAAAAATATTCCCCATCGAGCGCAAGGTGCTGAAATTCATAAGACCCGCCGCAAAGGTCGTAACCGATATGCCTCTTCCCGCAGACGACACCTACGACGCCATCGAGAACTTATTCGGCAGGCTCGATTTGATTCATAAGGTGTTCTCGAATCCCGACTTTACCTCCATCCGCCTCGTGCTGAACCTAGAGAACATGGTCATCCGCGAGACTCAGCGCGCCTACACGTATCTAAACCTCTACGGCTACCCTGTGGACTCGGTAGTCATCAACAAGACCGCGCCCAAGGGGATAGACCACCCCTATTTCGACGAGCTGAGAAAATCGCAGACCGCCTACAGACAGGAGGTCTCAGAACTCTTCAGCCCCATCCCAACGTTCGAGACCGAGCTTTTCCCGCAGGAAATTTTGGGCATAGGGGCGCTGGAGAGATTCGCCGAGGGCGTATTCAGCGGCAAAGACCCGACTCAGATTTTCTACCGCGGCAAACCCTACGAGATTCAAAAAGAGGGCGGAAATTACGTTCTCTCGATGAAACTGCCATTTGTCTCAAAAGACGAGGTAAAGCTCTTTCAAACCGGCGACGAGCTTGTAATCCAGATTGAAAACCAGAGGAGGTGCGTGTTCCTCCCAAAATTCGTTGCCGGACTTGCGATTAAAAAAGCGAGCCTCGAGAGCGACCTGCTGAAAATTGTGTTTGAGAAGAAGCCCGCTAAGAGGTAATGCGCGGTTCCCATCCGCGGTTTGCTCGGATTGGGCGGCGGGAATCCATTTCTCTCCATACCTAGCGGAGTCGAGGTATGAGGGGGGCTGTTCCGCACGCTCCGCCTCTGAGATTCCGAATAGGCAGAGGACGATAAGTCGGGGTATCACGCAAAATTTGACAGGGCAGCCGAGCTATTCGCCGCCAAATTCCTCCCTAACTGCAAGCGCCGCAATTGTCGCCACGCGCTCTCTTATACCGTTAATATTTGCCTTGCCATCGGGGTGAGTCCTGTTCGTGAGGAGAATAATAAAACTCTCCGACGGCGGGTCAATCCAGAATGAGACCCCGCTAAAACCCGTGTGTCCGAACGATTCGAGCGAGTACAGTTTCCCCTTGGGTCTCGAATACGGCGAGAGCATATCCCACCCAAGCCCGCGAAGGGCAAACCCCGCCTCAGGCTTATGAGCCTCCGTCATCAGGGCTACTGTCTCGGGCTTAAGAATCCGCGCTCCCTCATAGATGCCGCCGTTTAAAATCATCTGGCAGAATATTGCCAAATCCCCCGCCGTGGAAAACACTCCTGCGTGTCCCGCAACCCCTCCGAGGTAATGCGCTCGTATGTCCTGCGCCCTGCCTCTGAGCCATTTGCCGTCCCGCATCGTCGTGGGAGCGGCGCGTTTCCGCAGCCTCCGGCTTGGAACAAATTCCGTGTCTCTCATCCCAAGCGGGGCGAATATCTCCCCTTTGGCAAATTCATCGAGGCTCCGTCCAGTGATATTTTTGACCATTTCGCCTAGTACGATATAGCCGATGCCGCTGTAGTTAAACCTCTCCCCCGGCGGGAATTCCGGCTTCAGCGAGTAAATCTGCCCAAGAGCCGCCGCCCGCCCTCTCTTGTAGGATTCGAGGTCGTCCCCCTCGGGCAGTCCCGATGTGTGAGTGAGAATTTGGCGTATTGTAATGCCGCCTTTGCCGTTTTCAGCGAATTCGGGGATGTACTTGGCTATCCGGTCGTCGAGCGAGATGGCGTCCCTCTCGCGCAGGAGCATAACAGATGCCGCCGCCGCTATGACCTTTGTTAGGGATGCAATATCGAAAACCGTATCGAGCGTCATAGTCTCTGCTTCTGGCAGGACTGCGCGCAGGCCAAAGGCTCTCTGATACGCGATTTTCCCTTTTCGGGCGACGAGAACGACAGCCCCGGCGCTCTCGCCGGCTTCGATGGATTTTTGCGCCTCGGCGTCAATCCGGCTCAGGATTTTCTCGGACATACCAACGCTCTCGGGCGAGGCGGATGGCAGGGGGGCGGGTCTATTTGGGATATAGAAGTAGAAAACCGCAACGGCTGTGAGAGTCAGCAACACTAAGGCGCGCCCCATGAAATTACTATAAGCCCTATCGGGGCTGTTTCAAAGCAATTATGAGCGATGGCAGATGAAGCCCCGCGCTAAAGGGCGCATACGCCTCTGGGCAAACCTCAGAGGAGCGTTGTCAAAAAATGGGAACAATTTTGAGATGGGCGGCGTCTAATCCCTCGAGACGCAATAGGGGGCGGCTCTGAGCCTCAATGCCGCGGGCTACTCCCCACAGCAAGCGGATTATCGTATAATCGAGTGCGTGAGGGCGCTGGCAATCCACGCCTCAACTCCCGTCTCTCGGCGGCTCGGTTCGGTATTAAATTCTCTCGGAGGTGAGTCGTGAAAATATCGGTTGTTATTCCGACCTATAATGAGTCCCTGAGGATTGCGCAAACGGTTGCCTGCGTGAAATCTCTCGCCGGAGATTTCGAGATTATTATCGTTGACGGTCAAAGCTCGGATGGGACGGCGCAAATTGCCCGGAGTTTAGGAGTCCGCGTAATAGAATCTGAGCGGGGCAGGGGGGAGCAGATGAACCGAGGGGCGGAGCTTGCTACGGGAGAGGTTTTGCTGTTCCTACACGCCGATACCCGCCTCCCCTACGGGGCTTCGGCGCTTATTGAAAACGCCCTCGCCGATGGGCGCGTTGCGGGCGGATGTTTTCGCCTGAGCTTTGACGCCTCTCACCCCGGACTTCGGCTCTTCTCCTACCTGAGCCGATTCTCTTTCCCTCTGTTCCACTGCGGGGACGCCGCCTATTTCGTCCGACGAGCGGCGTTTGAAGACCTGGGGTGTTTTCGCCCCTATCCGATAATGGAGGATGTGGATTTCTGGTTCAGGATGTGGCGAGGGCATAGGACTGTGATTATTTCTAATCCCGTTGTTACCTCCGCAAGACGCTTCCTCGCACATGGGGTGATGAGAGCGCAGTCGCTAAATATTCTCCTCGTTCTGCTATATCTCATCGGCGTAAGCCCCTATCAACTAAAGAGATTCTACCCCGAGGTTCGGCAGTCTCCGCCGTTCCCTCCTGCGGGCTTTACACCTGTGGCGCAGGCGCGCTACATGGCGAGAACCCTCTGGCGCTGGGCTTATTCAAATGTCCACCTCGCCATTCAAACCTATTACGTCCTTGATTTTATGTGGATTCACAGGCTTAAGGCCGGACTCCTCGCCGATACCCACCCCTGGGCTACAGGCATCATCCCGGGCAGAGGCGGCGAAGTTGTCTGGGATAAAAATATCGTCTTTGCCACTCCCGTAAAATCCGGCGGCTGGATTGGTATTCCCCCAGACCCGGACACCGTTATTGTCTGCCGTATAGGAAAATTTCTAACCACGATGGTAAAACGCTCAATTCCCACCGACCCTGAGATACCGCAAGGCGCGGCGCGGCGAATGCCGCACGGCGTCAATTACATTCACGGCTCGATAAACTACAACGGCGGCTACATCCTCTTCAACGACTTCCAAGAGGGGATGAGCTACTTCTCGGACGATGGCTTCGTGGAGGAGTTTAAGCGTTTTGCCAAGGCTGAAAAACGCGAGCTGACCGTGGTGTTCCGCGAGAGAGCATACGACCCAGAGGAATTCGCCTGGTTTGTAGCCTTTGTGCGCGCGCATCTGCCTTGGTACGCAAACGGCAACGGCCCCACGAAAAAGCGCGTGCTTTGGGGAACCCCTAGCCCCTATGCGGCAGTCAATCCGATAAGCGGCGCATGGGTACTGGATATGCAGCGACTCTACCGCGGCGAGATGGACAAAATAGTGAGGCCTCCGATAGCAGAGCGGTATTTTCAGGGTCAATACGGGGGAGGCAGGAGCGAATATTCGTTTATGGAGAGATTCCATGCATGGGCGATGAGCCTCATCATAGCCGCTAAAGGTTTTCAGGGGGGGCTCGTGTTCACAAAGCGCAGGAGAATTGAGCCTGAGAATTGGCGCAAATATCAAAAAACCGGCGGCGCGTGGCAGTCGAGCTATTCTGTATCACACCCCTTCAGGCGAATAGAATCAGCCAGGGCTAGGAGGAAGAAACCCGATTCCTCATCCTGAACCCCGCGCGCTATGACCCGACTCGCGAGCGATGCGTGATGCAACGTATTGCGCGTCTCGCGCTATGCCGCGAATATAGGGCGATGCAAAGGTTCTGCCGAATCGAAAGCCGAGGAGATATAACCCCGGAGTCCTAGTGCTCTGCGCGCAGCAGACAATTGGGCGTCCGTCCGGGTCATAATCCAAAAGCCCTGCTAGATGCGCCCGTCCGTAGTCAAAGCCCGTTGCAAAGGCAACGAAATCAGGCTTGAGCCTGCTGCCAGAGGGGAATGTTAGAGAATCCCCTTCATACCGCGCAGGAGCGGGGAAGAGCCGAATCAGTCCCTTTTTTATTGCTGGAAGCACGCGCGTTGCGTTCATCGGCTCAGGTATTCGCCCTGCCCTCCAGCCCAAAATCCAGGAGGGAATCCTCTCTGGCAGCGAAACCCAGTAGTGAATATCAAGCCCGAAAATCGGATTTTTAAACCCCCTGAACCGAGACCTCAAGCAGATACAAGCCTCTGCGCCCTCGCCCCTAACATCGAGCCAAAGGTCTAAAACCTCGGCGGCAGAAGCCCCGCCTCCGACTACGGCGACGCTCTTTGCCCCGGCTAAATCCTCGGCTCGCGTATCAATGCTGTGCTTCCATCGGAAACTGCACCGTTTAGAATCGAAAATATCGGGCAATTTCGGATGCCGGATGATTCCCGTCGCGTTGATTACGTGGCTTGCGGCGAGGGTTTCGGCAATATTTCCCCCTCGGACGGTTTCAACGATGAATTGAGACGAGAGGCGTATTACCTTTAAAACCTCGGTATCGGTTGTTATGCGAATCCCCTCGGCGGATATGTATTTCTCAAGCAGTCCGATGAATTCACCCATTGAGGGATAATCGGGACAATCCGAGCTAATATCCATTTCCTCAAGCCGCGAGAAGCGTTTAGGAGAGAGCAGACGCATTTGCGGGTCAACGCGCCTGAGAGCAAAGAGCGGCTCTGCCCCCGCCTCAAGAAGCGTATATACCACGCCCCTCCTACTCAGCGCTCCCGCCGCCGCAACGCCCGCAGGACCAGCGCCGATGATTACTACGCGCTTCGGCAAGTTGCGAGTGTTCATCTACTTTCTCCTCCGAAATATAATCAATTATACCGTTTTCATTGGCGGGTTCGGATGTAGCGTAGGCGGGGCAGTGATTCGGCAACTCGTCCTAGAGGGAATCCATCGTTCATCTAGGCATATATTGGATATGTCATAGAATCGCCTAAAAATGGGTTAGGACTAGAGGTTTTCCCTCAAAACCCGAAGGAAATTGCCGCCCATGATTTTTCTCACGCGCCCTTCGGAGTACCCTCTGTCCAGAAAATAGCGGGCGATTTTTGGAATATCGGCGACGGTCTGAATCTCTTTGGGGAAGTCCCGCGCATCTGCGCCGTCCAAATCGCTCCCGATGCCCAGGTGGTCTTCGCCGCAGAGATTTATTATATAATCCGCGTGGATAAAAATGTCCTCAAGCGCTGGACTCTCTCCTCCTTTTTTGATGAAATAGTTATATAGCACGAGCCCTACGACCCCGCCGCGCTTCGAGACTGCCAGAATCTGCTCGTCCCGCAGGTTTCTCGGATGGTCGCAAACCGAGCGCGCGTTCGAGTGAGACGCTATCGGAGCGAGCGAGGTTTCATTTATTGCCTCCCAAAAGCCCCGCTCGTTGAGGTGCGAGAGGTCGAGCGTAATGCGCAGGCGATTCATCTCCCGAATTAACTCCCGCCCTGCGTCGCTGAGACCGGAGTCGGTGTTGTTGCCGGATGCGTATTGGTTTCTATCATTCCACGCAAGCCCGATGATTCTCACCCCTCGCCTGTAAAATTCCCCGAGATGTTCCGGCTCGGGGATTGCGTCGGCTCCCTCCATCAGGGTCAGAAAGCCGATTTTACCGCCCCCAAAACGCGCTAGGTCGCCTACACTCCGAACTTGAAAAACGTCGTCTCCGTGGGTTTTGTAAATCTCGTCGTAGATTGCGAGCTGACTGAGGGCAACCTCAGTTGTTCTGTGAGGCTTAAACTCCGCGGGAACGTAAATCGTGTTGAACACAAGCCCAATGCCGCCTTGCTTGAGCCACGGCAGGGTTATCTGGCACGGAATTTGGGGGCTAATGAAATCCCGACGAAAGTAGCTGAGGTGATAGGCGATGTCCTCGTGAGCGTCAACGATGAATAAATTTTTCATTCCCAGCATCCCCTAGGCGATTGAGTCCGCGCTAATATTATAGTGAATCACAAATTATCATGATGATTTGACTCTGCTTGGGCTAGATTCCCGGTGAAATACCTGCTACAGGCTCTGCCAGATGAGATGGATTGGGATTATCTAGTAAAACCCCATGCTTGCGTAGCTTACAACCGACCCTGTCTCCGGCTCAAGGGCTTGTCCGTAGTCGAGCAGAGTCCCCCGCTCTGCGGCTACAGTTGAGAGGAGGGCGTAAATGGACGAGAGTCCGCAGATTTTTCGCTTGTCCTTTTCCTCCTCGACGGTTCTGTAAAACCCCTCGGCATCGAGCTTCTCGGCAAAACCGAGGCTGAGGGTGTCCCTTTGGCTAATCCACCGAAGCGTGGACGGGCTGACTCGCTCGCTGTCGCCGAATTTAAGCCCCACATGAGCCATATCAGCGCCGGCTACGACGACGGCTCTATCGCCTAGCCCAGCAATAATCTCCGCTATTGCGCCGAGAAACTCCCTCACGCGCCCATTTTTCGAGGGCGAGGTTCCCTCCTGTACCATCCGGTAGAACGAATTGCAGAGGACGGGAACTATGGTA
The DNA here is from genome assembly GCA_052390235.1 of Deltaproteobacteria bacterium. Taxonomy (GTDB): domain Bacteria; phylum Desulfobacterota_D; class UBA1144; order Nemesobacterales; family CSP1-2; genus JBQTHB01. The sequence continues at coordinate 404,758 of JBQTHB010000002.1, forward strand.
AATTCCTTGCCGCCAAAAAGATGTCTCAGGAACACGGTTTGAAACTCTATTGAATGCTCCTTGCGGTGAAAAATCTCACCCTCGAACAAATCCGAGCCGCAGCGCGCCTGTACATTGTCCATAATTTCAAGGTTGCACTCGGCTCTGCCAAGCGGGGTGTCGTAGCTTTTGCGGGTGAGTATGAAGGGGTTGTCCACGTCTGCGTAGTGGGAAGCGCCGAAAATAACGAACACATCTGCCTCGGAATTGAGGATTTCCCTATAGGCGAGGGCATAGGACTTGCCCCCGCGGCTGAAGTCAATGTGAGGCGAGATTATTGCCTTTGCCCGTCCGTTTGATGCGGCGGCGGGGCGAGTCCTCTGGGCTTCTTGGAAAAACCCATCTAGCCAGCAGGTAAGAGCCTGCCCGTCTGCGGGGTAGGAAATACCTGAGTGGCTAGGCTCTCTCGCGGCGGATTTGGTAAATCTCTCCTCCTGCTCGGCTTTGCGCGCCCTGAATTTGCCGCTCTCAAGCAGGAGCGCGTCGTCGAGCTGATAAATTAACCACTCGATGTCGTCCCGGTGGGCAAGCTCGCCGAATCGCCGCATGAAATCCTGCTGAATGTCGAGGACTGTGCGTTTGCCATCTAGGAGGCTTGCGATAAAGAGCCCTTCAGGGGACACTAATAAATATTTGCCGCTCAGGTTCTCAGGGTCTCTGAGGCAGATACGATGCTCTCCTTCATGCTCGACGGGAAAGGCTTCGAGGCGTCTTAACTTAGGCTCTTTCATGAGGCATATTCTACACGAATCCACTCTGGAATTTAAAGTCGGCGGGTGTCGCTTATAAGACGCTTTACAAGTATTTTATCTAGGCTATAATCTTCCCCACCATGGAAAAGCACGAAAAAGAAGCGGCGGTCTATATTGCGGGCATCGTGGGGCTGATAGCGGGAATTCTCCTTCTCGTCTCGCTCACTCACGTCGTCCTTCCATAAGCGATACCGCCTAAGAGCTAACCCATTTCACTATATGAACTATTAGCTCTTCCGGGCTGATCGGCGGGTTGCTGGCAGCCTCGAGCATGAGGCGGCCCCCGGATTTAACGGCGGAGAGTTTTATTAGCTGCCTCGCGTTTTTAAATATCCCCTCCGAGCCGTCTTTCTTCTTTCCAAGCGCTAGGACTTCATTCGCCTCGCTGATTAGAAATACCGCGAATCTGTCGCGTCCTATAAGGCAAAAACCCAGCGTTGCTCCGGCGGAATTAATCATCAGCCCTAAAATCTCCTCCGATATTTCATGCGCCGAGAGCGTTTCCGCCCCAGAGATTTCGTTATAGGTATGCGCCCCCAATGTGGCGAGATTCAGGAGAGCGCCGAGGGTTTCTCTCATCTCGGCGTTAGGCTCGCAGGCCTGAGCTTCGGGCGAGGGCGCGGGGGAATTTTTTTTGTTTGCATTTGCGATTTTTCGTATCTCGTCCTCGAAATTCACGGTATTCACTCTCCTCGGAGGGCTGATTTTCTCGAATCCGGTATAATCACCCCATGAAAATAAATATCGCAGGCGACGCGGCTTTCATCGGCGAGCTAACGACTGTGGGAAGAATAACGGGCAAAAGCCGCGCGGTAAAACTCAGGCTCGTCCGCCTAGGCGGGAAATTCTACGCCTCCCGCACATCTCACAGCGGCGACTGGCTTCTAAACCTATTGGCGAATCCCGAAGTGTCGGTGCGCACAGGCGAAGGGGTTATTGCGGGACGCGCCGCTTTGGTCGAGAACGCCGCCCTTTCGAGGAGAATTTCCGAATTGAAGTACTCTGATGAGCGGCGGGAGCTTGCCAGAGTCGTCGTCGAGATAACGCCCGCCGGCTAAAAAACGTAAAGACCGGGGCTGTGCCCTCTTCACTGCCTTCGTCGCGGTTTTGGAATCAGGCGGCTCCTCTTAGGTAGAGGTCGGTAAAGCGGTTTGGTTTCTCGCTGTCCTGATGTCTCGCCGCCATCCGAAGCCCCGCCCGATGCAGAATCTCCCTGCCAGCGGCAACATCTCCAAATTCGGCGTGCCATTCGATAATCACGGCTGACACCTCTGAGAGCGACTCGGAGTAGCTCTCAAGGAACATAAACTCGCCCCCTTCAATATCAATTTTAAGAAAGCACGGATTCGCCCCTAGGCTCTGTGTCAAATCGGCGAATTTCAGATTCATCTCACTGACCTCGCCCCTTTTATGCTTCTCCGCCGCGAGGCTTGACCCGTACGGCTTCTGGGCGGATTCAAAAAAACGAGCCTCTCCCGACTTTAGTCCGGCGAGGGCGTGAATCAGGCGGTACGAGTTGGAATCGAGGTTTCTGCTCATATTTCCCTCAAGCTCCGAGAAATTCACGGGCGATGGCTCAACGAGCGTGTATGAAACCCGCCCCCAGCCTAGAACTCCTATTCTCCTGAGGTGTTCGATGAGGAGCGAAAATAGCCCGATGCCAGCGCCCAAATCGAGAACCGACACGGATTCCAACCTTAGCCCGACCAGGTGCGGCACGAAGGACATATACTCCGATGAGGTGAAAATATCCCAGAATTTGCGGTTGTCGCGTTTGTGGCGAAGCTGCAGTTTAATGTCCGAACTGAGGCAGACGGTCTGCGGGATGCGCTCGATAATTTTAGTAAGCAGGGGTCTCCTCGCCTTTGCCATAGTTTTGCGCCGCTCCCTCCTTGGGCTTATGGATTTACCGAAACTCACAATACTGGTAGAATGTGAAGACTGTGTTAAGGCGGATTTAACAGGCGGTGAAGATGCGAGAATTGCCGGCGCTGCCCCGTGTTTTGGATCCGTCTAAACCGCCCAATCTGTAGAAAAAGTAGGAATATTTGGAGGATTTGCCGGTGAATAGAGAAGATATGCTGCGGATAATTTCGGAGCAACCTAAGTGGTATCAAAAAATAAGACTCCCGTTCAACGTTGAAACCCCGGGCAGAGACCGCGCGAGAGCCGCAACCCTCATATTCCCCGAAAATCTCGGCGGCGCAAGCGTGCTTGACATAGGCTCGGCGGAGGGGTTTTTCTGTATTGAGGCGAAGAGACAGGGCGCAGGCAGAGTGCTGGGTATAGACCTTGACCGAGACCGCCAGATGACCGCATCTAAAATTGCGGGAGTCCTAAACTTTGACATCGAATATCGGCATAAAAACGTGATGGACGCTCCGAGCCTCGGCGATTTTGATTATGTCCTCTGCCTCAACATTTTGCACCACGTTACAGACCCGATAGACGCCATATCCAAACTCATCGGGATGACGAGGAAGAAGCTCACCCTTGAGATAGCCGACATCACAATGGGGATTTCCGACATCGGGCGGAGGAGGAAAAGCTCGGCGATTTTGGGCTGGTGGGGGTGGTTTTTTAAGCTACTTCCGCCAAATGTGCGGCCCGCCATCCTAGCCGTTGACTCGCGCGGCAGATTTCTCATCACCCGCAAGTGGATACGCAACCTCATTGAGAGCCAGCGCGCCGACATAGAAAAAATCGCTTTCGAGCAGTCTGACCTCAAGCACAGGTATCTCGTTCTCATCACGATGCGCCAGATAAAACGCCTCGCCCTGATTTCGGGCCCAACCCATATTGGCAAGAGCGAATTCACGAGAGGGCTCAAATCGGCGGACGCGCGATTTACCGGAATTGTCGGCATCAACCCCCAGGACGCAGGATGGCAGGCGATGACGGCGGCGAGACTCATAGGCGGCGTTAATACGGGGCTTCAAAACCTGCTTCTCGAATATGACATCTGCCGCCCGATACTCCACAGGTATGGGGATTTTGAATTTGACCCCTCGCTGACAATAAAGCGCGTGTCCGAGGCGAAGACGGCTTATGTGCTTGTCTGCTCGCCGGGCGCATTAGCCGCGAGAGTGCGCAAGGTTTTGGGCGATAATCCAGATAAAGCCTCGAAGCTCAGGAAGAAATCCGAGCGCCTCATTTTTGAATACTCCGAGCCGGGAAGGCTCAGAAAGCTCTACTCAGATTGGGTTGCGTACTGCAAATCGAGTGGCTTCGAGCTTAAATTTATTGACGTTACACTGCGCGAGCCTAAAGCCGTCAGCGAGGCAGAAGCCATGCTAATTGTCTCCTGACACGCTCTCTCGCTCCCCCTCTGTCATTTCGATGGAGCGGCGGCGACTGAAAAATCTTCACGCCCGCGCAATAAGATTCCTCTGTAACGTTCGGAATGACAGGAGTGAGAGGCGTTCGGAATAACAAGAATAACGTTCGGAACGAGAAGGATAAGACTCGCAGTGGCAGAGCCTGTTTGTCATTCCCGCAGTCTTCAGAGCGGGAATCCACTTCATCCTCATCCTCATCCGCGTCGAAGGGGCGATAAAAAAGGGGAGCGAGAGTTTTCACTCCAGCCCCCCTGTGCTGAATTCTGTCTTTGATTTATTGGAAGATTCCTCATCTAACGTCCGGAATGACAAATCTAGCCATCACTTCACCCGTTCCCCCTCTGTCATTTCGAGGGAGCGCGTTAGCGACTGAGAAATCCTCGCCGAATCAAGCCCTTTTTCTTCTACCGAACAGACCCACAGCGGCTAAGCCTGAGCCGAGCAGTAGAAGCGTCGCAGGTTCAGGAGCGGCGGCTAGAAAATTCAAGTCATCGAGCGTGTATGCGGATCCTCCTGGAGCCGCTATCGTAACGGACGAGAACGGAATCGTAGAGGTAAATCCGATGAATTGCCCCGTTCCAAATCCCGGGAATGGGTCGAAGAAGCTATCCACTACGTCCCCCAGGTCTGTAGTGGCGGTGTGGTCTCCCGTGGCTACGGCAAACGTATTTACCGAGATGCCGAAAGCCGAAATCAGGGTTGGGAACGTGAAGGTTATGGTGTCGGCGCTTAGAAAAAATCCCACTGTCGTATCCCCTAATCCGTTTGGAGAACTAAGCGGGAGGAAAGAGGCGGTAACAAGGGCGTCTCCCGCGGAGGAGTTATAAGTAACTCCGTTGAACGAATTCCCGTCGGGGATTACTGTTCCGGCAGCCACTCCGTCGTAGTTTTCGACGGTCGCTCCGGGGACGGCGGCGGCAAAGGACGCTCTGTCCATAAAGGTAACGATAACTGCTTCGGCTCTGCCTGCGAAACTGAGGGCGATGAGTAGAGCCGATAATGTGAATAAAATTGAACTTCTCATGATGCTTACACCTCCTTGATATTTTACATATGTTGTAAATATTATAAGCAATAAATGTGCCAAAACGTAAGTGGCTGTAATTGTTATTGATTTATTTTTCGTCATTTTAAAAGTGTCTAAAAAATTAGACACTTATTTTGGGAAAAGTGGCAAAAAGCGATGTAAAGCACTGTAGTTATTGAGAAATAACGAGTGTCTAAAAAATTAGACACTTTGTCTAAAAAATTAGACACTTTGTCTAACATAAGTCGGGCATCGCGAGAATTTAAGTAGCCGCCCCCCACCATCTTGTCATTTCGGGGGAGCGGCGGCGACTGAGAAATCTTCACCCTGAGCAGAGCCTCGTATGTCATTCTCACGAAAGTGGGAATCCAGTTCATCCTCATCTGCGTCGGAGGGGCAATAAAAAAGGGGAGCGAGAGTTTTCACTCCAGCCCCCCTGTGCTGAATTCTGTCTTTAATTCGTTGGAAGATTCCTCACACTCTGTGTTCGGAATGACACGAGTGAGGCGTTAAGAGTAACAGAGGTGAGACAATCGGAATAGCAGAGCCTGTCTGTCATTCCCGCAGTCTTTAGAGCGGGAATTCATATCCCTTCACTCTGAGCGAATGAATAATGAGGGGCGGTGAATTCCTGAATAAGATTTCTCAGTCGCTTCGCTCTTTGGGAATGACACTGCGGCGGTGGAATCGCGTTCCCACGAAATCAGAAATTCGTGCTATACCTCCAATTTGCTATGCCTCATCCCCTCCGGCTCTCCCCTCGGATTTCACTTTAGCGATTCTCTCCTTTTCTCGTTTCAGCGTGAAACCGAGGCTCACAAACGACGTCAGAACCTTCACCGCGCTGTAGCCCAAAAAGGCGAAAGCCGCTCCCACGTGGGCGTAATCCGGCGCGAGCGCAAAGAGTAGCGCCACGTATGCGATGCTTGAAATTACGAGCATCACAGTCCTTAGCCCGGGCCTTCCAAATGCGAGAAGCGCGGGGTTTATCCAGAAACTTACCTGCGTTATCAGCACGGCTATCGCTACTATCCTCATCACCCCCGATGCCGGAATGTACTCTTCCCCGAACAGGATGCCAATGACCAAGTCCGAGAATATTATTATAAGTGCCGCCGCCGGTATGGAGAATTTCATGAGCTTGACGGTTGAGTCCTTGAGGAGTTGCTTGAAATCTTTCAGGGAATTTCTAGCGGAGATTTTTACTAGCTCCGGGTATATCGCCTCATAGAGCGGATCCATGATGCGCGTCATCACTTTCACTAAGGATTTTGCCACCTTATAGTATGCGACTGACTCCCTGCCCGCAAAATATCCAAGCGCCATAAGCCCAAGCTGATTGTCCCCGGCGAGCTTGAGAGTTGCCGTGAGGCTCGTGTTGCCGAGAAACCACGAAATCCCCCTCCACTGATTCCGTATCAGATTCAAGTCCGAACTCCACCAACTATCGAGTCCCCGCTCCTTAAGCGCGCGCGCGACGACGAACATCCTCAGCGCAAATCCAATGAAACTCGACGCCACATAGGCTAATAAAACCCCCTTTATGCTCCCATCCACCCAAAGCGCGGCGCATACGAGCAGGAGCCTTATTATCTGATGCACGGTCGAGAGATAGGCTATGGTTTTGAATTTATCCAGCACCCGCAAGATGGCGTATGAGGTCTGATTCGCGGTGTCAATGAGCAGACTCGCCGAATAGAAATAGATGAAATAATACGCCTCAGGCGCGAGAATGAACCTTTGGCTTATGTACTTGGCGCTTGCAATAGCTACGCCGAGAGCCAGAAATCCACTAGATATATCAATTATGTACGACAGTTTTATCATCGAGCGGGCTTTATTGCTCTCGCCCCTGCCAAGATAGCCGCCGATGTATTTTGTAGCCGTCTCCCACACTCTGAAATCGAAAAACTGGTTCAGAATGTCAACGTAGGCGATGATGAGCGCTAAAAGCCCGTAGTCGCTCACCCCAAGCGCGCGGGCGAGGATAACGGTCTGGATGGCTGTAAAGACGCTTGCCGCCGTTTTGCCCCCGAATAGCCAAGAGGCGTTGCGGTACAGTTTGTTCGTAGAGGTTTTGGCTGTTGTCATATCAGTTTTAATTCAGGGGGAAATATCTACCGCATTCGGGGGATTGTCAATCCGAAGATTCATAGTCCGAGGCGCGGCGGCGGATGTTGTAAAAACACGGCTCTAGTTCATAATATTGCCCTCATGACCGGAATCTATGGCTCAGTCCGAAGGGGCGAGGTCTCCATTAGCGGCGCGCAGTCCTATGCGCCGGAGGAGAATATTAGCGTTGCCTGCGACGGCGAAATCTATAACGCCGCCGAGCTGCGAGGAGTTCTCAAGTCCCAAGGGCGGGGGTTTAATCTCGAATCCGAAGCGCGGCTCATCGCTCAGGTCTATAGCGCTTGGGGAGAGGCGGGGCTGGCGCGAATTAACGGCGGAATTTCCTACGCCCTCTATGACGGAAAATCGAGGTCGCTTCTGCTGGCAAGAGACAAAGTCGGCAAAATCCCCCTCTACTACTCAGATTACGGCGGCGCTCTCAGCTTCTCAACCGAGGTCAAATCCATCGCCCTCAGCCCTGGCTTTCCACGAGAGCTAGACCTGCGCGCTCTCAATTTCTATCTCGCCTACAGGTACATCCCCGGAGATTTGTGCATATTTAAATACATAAAAAAGCTTCCCGCAGGCTACCTACTCCGCCTCGACGTTACCTCTGCCGCAGTCGAGATAAAGCAGCGCTGGGAAGCCCCCATGAGCGAATCCCCCTCAGCCTCGGAGGACGACCTCCTAGCCGAGCTTGAGCGCGTCTTGCTGACCTCCCTCGAAGAGCGGCTCGGCGGCGAGAGGGTAGGGGCGTTCCTCAGCGGCGGCCTCGATTCGAGCCTCCTCGTTGCGATGGCGACGAAAATCCTAGGCGCAGGCGTTAAGACCTTCAGCATCGGCTACAGAGGGGGGAAATTCGATGAAACCCCATTTGCGAGGTCAGTTTCAAAATATCTGAGGACAGACCACAGGGAATTCATAGCCGAGCCGGATATTGACGCGCTTATAAAATCTGCTTCCTGCTTTGACGAACCACACGCCGACCCCTCCATTATTCCCACCTACTTCGGGGCGAGACTCGCCAAGGAGCGGGTTGACGCCGTGATTTCTGGGGACGGCGCCGATGGGCTATTCTTGGGGCTTAGGACTCACTACCTATCGGCTAAGTACGAGAGGCGGCGGCGGATTTTATCCCCTATTAGCGGAATACTGAGGCAGGTATCGGGGATTGTTCCCGAAGGGGTGAAGCTCAAGATGTTTCTCGAGAACCTCTCGCCCGAGGAGTTTTACATGAAGCGGCGGCTCATCTACGGGGCGGGGCTAAGGAAAAATCTACTCCGCAAATCCGCCCTCGATGAGATTGGAGAGGGATTTTATGACCCCGAAGCGCTTGGGTTCTCAATACTCGATTCCTATCGCGGCTCGTTTAGGGGAAAAATCGGCTATGCGACGTTTATGTCCGAGCCTGACAACGTGTTGTTTAAGATGGAGAAAATCTCAAAATCCCTAGAGCTTGCCGTGAGATTCCCGTTTCTCGATACCCGCCTCATCGAATTGGCTCTTGGTAAAACCCCTGGGGATATGAAAATTCAAGGCGGCGTCCAGAAATATCTGCTGAAGAAATTAGCCCGTAAATACCTCCCTCCCGATTTTGCCTACGAGCGAAAACGCGGGTTCAACCCCCCGCTATCGAAGTGGATAAGCGGCAAGTGGCGAGGGTTTACGCGCGATTTGCTCCTCGGCGAGGACAACGATTATTTCGACAGGGGATTTATCGAGAAAATCCTCCGGCGGCACGGGGGGCTGTTCTACGACGAGGGGCGGCGAATTTTCACCCTTCTGGTGTTTAGGCTCTGGGAGCGCAAGTACCTAAAGGGCGGCGCGCCATGAGGAGGCGTTTTCGTAGCTGAAACAGGTCATATTCCTCAATTTACGACCCATCAACCAAGTCCAAGTACGTCTAAATACTCCTGTATCATTCGCTCCTCCGTGAAAAACCGCTCGATTCTCCGCCTTCCCTCCTGCCCAAATGAGCGCGCCTTCGCATCGTCCCTCAAAAGCTCCAATAGATATTCGGCGATTTTCCCGCTTCCGTCCTCTCTTCTCAGCGCGTATCCCGACCCCCCGTCGATGACGGCTTCCTTGCCCCCTCCGTCCTCGCCCGCGATGATGGGTAGCCCCCTCGCCGCCGCCTCCAATACCACATTTGGAAGCCCTTCGATGTTTTCCTTTTCCCGAATGGTTCGGTTAGCCAGGATGAAAACATCCGCCGCATCGTAGTAGTTGATGACCTCTCCGTGAGGCACGCTCCCCCAAAATATTACATTTCCCGATACCCCCTTGCTCTGGGCTAGGGCTTTGAATTCCCTCTCGTGGCTTCCGCCGCCGATGATGAGATATTTCAGATTCCCTCCGAATTCGCTCAATATTTGAGGCAGAGCTTTAATTACCCTGTCCTGTCCCTTGCCTGGCACGACGCGCGAGACGGTCAGAATCACTTTATCCCCTCTGTCAATTCCCAAACCCCTCCTCAGCTCTTCCAGCGCTTCTGGGCTTGAAGGCGGGCTGAGCATGGTGGAATTCACCCCATTATAGATGACTTTCACCATGCTTGGAGGAATCTTTGCCTCTTCCAGCAGGTTCGCCGTCGAGACGCTGGGGCTTATGATTTTATGCGCGTTCAGATAGAGCCTCCGCATGGGGACGGCGAGCGCCCTTCTGCCCAGCCTTGCGCCGAGCAGGTATCTGATGGCTTCATATCCCGCCACTCTCACTATGACCTTGAACGGGTAGTTCGCCAGTAGCCCGCCCGCCGCATGAGCCTCTCTAGTGATGAAAAAGACGGCGTCCGGCCTCTCGCTGGCAATAGTCCGCTTCAGCGCGAAATATCCGACAATCTCTTTTGCCGGCGATGGAACCCCGTGATTCCTCGATAGAGCGGACATACGCAGAACCTTGAAATCAAATTTCCCATCGGCGGCTGAATCATTGGATGAGTAACCGGGGGCGAGAACCGCTAGCTCAGCTCCGGCTTTGGAGATTCCCTTGGCGAGTTTCAGGCTAGTCGTGGCAAGCCCTCCGGCAAAAGGGGGGAATTCATGCGTATAAATGAGGATTTTCATAGCGAGCCTAAACTTTCGGCTCTAAACTCTACACTAATTCCGACGGATTCGCGCCGCTTGGGAAAATAGGAGGTTGATTTTCCGGCGAATTTAATTTATTAATCACCCCATGGCCTCAGCTTCGATTATCGTCTATGACCCGATTGATAACATAAGGGATAAGCGCGACTACTGGACCGAGTACGTTATATTTTATGAGCAGTTCTGGGGCGGTCCCACCTCTCCTTACGGGGTTTGGTTCGGCAGAGAGTACGAGAACTTCAGAGACGCCATATCGAATCACCTTGGAGTGTCCGAAGCCGAGGTCGAGGACTGCTATTTTATGAAGGATAAGGACGGCAGATACTACGTCTCCCCTTTCCAGTCGCAGAGCGCTTTCTACGCCGCCCACTCAGAAAATCAGATTCCTCTTGAGTGGTTTCTGCTCTTCACCGACGAGGAGCGCGAATCGTTTTTTACCCCTTGGGGATTTGCAGGCATAAGCTACGACACTAAAATCTCCAGAGCTATTGAGAGGCTAGAGCGGGCCGGGCGCATTATTGAGGCGGCTTTCCAGAGCCGTCAGGATGATACTTTCCTGCCAGATTTATTTGCCGCGCTCGGGGATGTCCAAATCGGATACCAGGAGATTCGCTCCTGGCTTGGGGGATTCGACCCCTCTGGCTATGTAGTTCTCAATTACGGCGAGATAGCCTCGTTCATACACCCCTACGCGATAGACAAAGAGCGCTCGGTCAGGGAAATGTCGGATGTTCTTGCCATGGTGAGCGAGGGGAGGCTTGAAGAGGCTGCGGTGCTCATCTCGGTGATGTCGCAAAAGTGGGATGAGATTCGCCAAAAAGCCTCCGGCGCGGGTGAAAACCTCACAGTGCAGTAAATTTTATTCTCTCACCCTCAAAATTATTATATGCGCGTAAAATCAGCAATTTGCTAACTGATAATCAATCGATATAAATAAAAATAATAAAATACTATTGACAAGAAATTTAATCTAATATAAGTTAAAAGATAGTAAAAACTATTATAGGAGGTAGTCAGGAATGAAAAGATTAATCGCTCTTGCGGTTACATTCGCCATTGTGCTATCCAGCGTAGCTATGGCAAGCGAACTTGGTTCTGCAGATTCAAATTTCCTTTTCAGCCAGGACAGCGTTTCGGCGTCTGTAATGACTGATGGGGAAATGCAGGCAACACAGGGACAGATCATCGGACTCGACTTAGGCGGTCTCCTTGGCGGATTGCTCGGCGGCGGCGGATTGCTCGGCGGTCTGCTTGGCGGGCTTCCTCTCGTAGGCGGTCTCCTAGGTCTTTTGGACGGTCTTCTCGGCGGCCTGCTTGGGGGCTTACTTTAGCGCCATCCCTAACAATAAGGTCTAGTTCTTTACTCTATCTTGAGACCTCGGCGGTAAATCGCCGGGGTCTTTTTTTTTGATAAATATTACCCCCCTCTTAATAAGTACTAAAGGTTATTATTAAAAGCTAAATTACTATTTTGTTTGACAACGCCGCTTATCCATTATAACCTGAATTCAATAAATCCATTTTGGGAGGTAGCGTTATGAACAGATTCACTCTATTAGTTGTAGCGATAATGATGTCCCTTGGCTCATCGGCTATCGCAGGCGAACTTGCATCATCCGACGCCGGTTTTATCTTCGGAGGCGATAGGGTTGCCGCCGTGTCCGTAACGGATAGCGAAATGCAGGCGACCGAGGGGCAGATAATTGGGCTTCTGGGCGGAGTGCTTACCGGGGCGAGCATTTTTGTTATTCAATCTCCGGTATTTTTTACCGGCATAGGGGTTACCCCGCTTGGAGTAGCCTTGGGAGTTCCGACTAACGGCGTCGTAGGCGGATTGGTAACCACCTTAGTAGGTGGGCCCGGCGGCGGCTTGCTCGGCGGTGGTTTCTTAGGCGGTCTTTTAGGCGGTCTTCTGTAATTTATTTCTCTTAGATTTGACGATGCCCTGAGGGGATAACCCTTGGGGCATTAGTCCTCAAAATTATCTTCTCCGAAAAAATCATTTCTCTTTCGTCTAATAAAATATAAGTTGGCAACTTTGAAACCTAATCAATATTTTAAGAGTTTAACTTAGATAATGACTCATTTTCATTGTATCTGCCCAAAATTAACTGCATCTAACATTCCAAAGGAGAAAAGGTCATGCCTGAAGATAACGAACTCGATGAGATTCTCGATAAGCGATTATCGGATTCTATTCTTAGCCCTCTTGAAGAGATAGTGTTCGATGCGGAAAACCATGGAAACTACGCCGAAAGCGATTTTAATCTCCCCGCCGAGCCGCAAGCCGAGTCAGCAGAGGCGCTCACCGACAACGAGTATCTGCTCAATAAAGACCTGAGGCTCATAAACACATACTTTAAGGAGGTCGGAAAGGAGTCGCTTTTCTCGCCATCCCAGGAGATGGAAATTGGCGCAAAGATTAAGAAATGCGAGAAACGGGCAAGAGAGATTCAAAAGATATTAGAACGAGGCGTATCCCCTATCCCCTCGGTCCCGGGAAAAAAGAGGTCTTCTGCTTCTAATAAAACCCTTTCCAAGCCCCAATCTCCGTCCTCTAAACGGCTTGAGAGGCTGGTGTGGCTATACCAAGCCTATTGCCAAACCGTCTCGCGCTTCAAAAATAAGTTCGTTAAAGCAAACCTCAGGCTTGTGGCGAGCATTGCAAAGAGATTTAGCGGCAGAGGCGTGTCTTTTCTCGATTTAATCCAAGAGGGCAACATAGGGTTAATAAAAGCCGTCGAGAAATTCGATTATCAGAAAGGATATAGGTTCTCAACCTACGCCTGCTGGTGGATAAATCAGGCAATGGCAAGAGCCGTGTTTAGCCAGACGAGAACGATAAAAGTCCCATCCTATGTGCTGGAAAAAGCCGGAAAAGTTCACTACATCCAATCTCAGCTTGAGGAGAAAACTGGCGAAACCCCGCTTCCCGAAGAAATCGCCAAGGAAACCAATATGTCCGTCGAGAGCGTAAAGCGCACGCTCGGCGCTTATGAGCGAGTGATAAGCCTCGATGCAAGCGTCTGGTACGACGACAAAATGTCTCTTGTGGATTTTGTCCCCGACCCCAATCTCCTCCTTCCTGACTCGCTGATAGCGGTAAATTCACTTCCCAACAAGCTCGACAGCGCCCTTATGACGCTCACTCACAGGGAGAGGGAGGTGCTGAAGATGAGGTTTGGAATCGGGTATGAAAACCCCTCCACGCTTGACGAAGTCGGCAGGCAATTTGGCCTCACTAGGGAGAGAATCCGGCAGATTGAGCGAAAAGCCCTCCAGAGGCTCAAGCGCTCTAAATCAGCCCCGATTCTAAAAAGCCTGCTCGAAATCTGAAGAATTCCCTGCTTCTACGGATAGTGCCTGCGCCGGATGTGCGGGGCTATATCTATCTGAGGGGGTTTGGGGTAATCTCTTATGCCGAGAGATGAAACAGGGCGACATAGACGGTTTTATTGAGCTTCTGAGGTCAGAGTCTGCAAATTGGAACGCCCCAGTGGTAACGCTTATGGCAGAGAGTTCGGGCGACCCTTTCCGCACTCTCATCTCGACGATACTTAGCCTCCGCACCCTTGACGCCACTACCGAAGCCGCATCCCGCAGGCTCTTTGCTCTTGCCGATACCCCTTTGGCTATGCTCGCCTTAAGCGCCAGTGAAATAGAGCGCTCCATTTATCCCGTTGGGTTCTACAAAACTAAGGCGAAAACCGTGCTATACCTCTGCCGCGAATTAGTTGAAAAATATGACTCCAAAGTGCCTGATGACCTGGACGAATTGCTAAAATTAAAAGGCGTAGGCAGGAAAACCGCCAATTTGGTGGTTGGTCTCGGCTACGGGAAACCCTCGATTTGCGTTGACACACACGTGCATAGAATCTCCAATAGGCTAGGATACGTCAGCGCGAAAAATCCGGCGCAGACAGAGGTTGCCCTGAGGCAGAGGCTGCCGACAAAATACTGGATTGAATATAATTCCTTACTAGTGGCTTTCGGGCAATCGCTCTGCCGCCCCATATCTCCATGGTGTAGCCTGTGCGCGGTGAAAATGTACTGCGACAGAGTGGGAGTTGAAAAGAGCCGGTAGATTTTGTGCATCGCCGCCTTTGGTTTGACTATGCGGACATTCCGAATATAATTTCCTGAGCGGGGTTTTCCATAGCCGTTTGCTGTCAGGGAGGTATATTGGAGTCTCTTTTTTTCTACATATTTGCCGTAGCTTCCGTGGTCGGCGCAATATTAGTAGTGTCTCATAAGAATCCTATCGCAAGCGGCATCGCGCTTGTGCTTACGCTCTTTTCAACAGCGGCGCTTTTTGTCCTTCTTTTAGCCCACTTTATTGCCGCAGTACAGGTGCTGGTCTATGCCGGAGCGATAATGGTCTTGTTCATGTTTACGGTTATGTTTCTCAATTTAAGAGAAGACGCGCTCGAATTCGATACTCGAAATATGCCGCTCAAGCTCGGAGTGCTATTTATCATCCTTGCCGTGTTTGGCTATTTTGCGAGCGGCGCTTTTAGAAAAGGTATTGGAATGGTTCAGAGCGGGGCAGTACCTTCGATTAACGAGGATTTCGGCACGGTTCAGGGCGTAGGAGAGCTACTTTTCAGCAGTTTTATTCTTCCTTTCGAGCTTACCTCGGTACTGATACTTGTGGCAATTATAGGGGTCGTGGTGATAGCTAAGAGGAGACTTGATTGATGACAGAAATCGGGGTCGAGCATTATCTTGTGCTTAGTATTATTCTTTTTATTATAGGCGCTTATGGTGTAATTATAAGAAAGAACCTTATTATTGTTCTAATGTCGCTTGAGATTATGCTCAACTCTGCCAATCTCGCGTTCGTAGCGTTCTCTAGGCTCTGGGGGGATATGACGGGGCAGGTGTTTATGATAATGGCAATTACTGTCGCTGCCGCTGAGGTAGCGGTGGGTTTAGCCCTCGTGGTCTCAATTTATAATCACAAGGGTACGCTCGATATTGACGTTCTGAAAATGTTAAAAGGCTAATTCTTCATGTATTACTTCAATAGAGTTGAGTCGGCGTTTAAAATTCTGCCCCTGATTCACTGATGAGGTTAAAATGATAGCGTGGATAATTTTATCTCCCCTGATAGGCGCATCGCTCAACGGACTCATCTTCGCCTCCGGCTTATGGAATCGCGTCTGCGGCGGCGGCGAGCATAGCCGCCATTCAGAGAATAGAATTGTGAGCCTCATCGGATGCTCCGTAATTCTCATATCGGCTGTGATTTCCACGCTTGCTTTCCTGAAGCTCCTCTCCATGGCCCCCTCGGAGCGGCAAATAGTTCATGAGCTATTTACCTGGATACCGTCCGGGGATTTCTCCGTAAAATTCGACCTCCTCTTCGATACCCTGTCCTCCGTCATGGCACTGGTAATAACGTGGGTAAGTTTTCTCATTCACCTCTATTCAATCGGTTATATGCACGATGATAGAGCCTATGCCAGATACTTCACATATCTCAATGTTTTTGTCTTCTTCATGCTTATTTTAGTTCTTGGCAACAGTTTCCCTCTGATGTTTGTGGGCTGGGAAGGGGTAGGGCTAGCCTCGTACCTGCTCATCGGGTTTTGGTACGACGACCCGGAAAAGGCTTATGCCGGACGCAAGGCTTTTGTGGTTAACAGAATCGGAGATTTCGGATTTATCTTGGGGATTTTCCTAATATTTTTCGTATTCGGCTCGGTCGGCTACGGCGATGTATTTGCCAAGGTTCTCGACGCAAATTTTATGACGGGCGTTCCCGCCGCGGCGATGACGGCTATAGCACTCCTCCTGTTCGTCGGGGCAATGGGCAAATCCGCGCAGTTCCCGCTTTATGTCTGGCTTCCCGACGCTATGGCTGGTCCCACTCCGGTAAGCGCGCTCATTCACGCCGCCACTATGGTTACCGCAGGCGTATATATGGTGGCTAGGTGCAACGTGATATTTACGGCATCGCCCTCTGCTCAGGCAATAGTCGTAGGAATCGCCGCATTCACAGCCTTTATTGCCGCCACAATTGCCCTCACGCAGACGGACATCAAGAAGGTTCTCGCGTACTCCACCGTGAGCCAGCTTGGGTATATGCTAATGGCAGTGGGCTCAGGGGCATACGTTGCCGGGATGTTTCATCTCGTAACACACGCATTTTTTAAGGCCCTGCTGTTCTTGGGTTCTGGAAGCGTAATTCACGCCCTAGGAGGCGAGCAGGACATAAGGCGCATGGGAGGGCTTAGGAAATATCTCCCGGTAACCTCCAAGACCTTCCTCATCGGGACACTGGCGATTTCGGGAGTTCCGTTTCTCTCCGGTTTTTTCAGTAAAGATGAAATCCTCGCCTCCCTCTACGGCAGAGGGTTTACCGCCGCTTGGCTCGTGGGGCTTGCCACGGCTGTGCTTACCGCCTTTTACATGATGCGGCTGTATTTCCTCACGTTTGAGGGCAGGTCCCGAATGGACGAGAAAACTAAGCGCCACGCCCATGAGTCTCCTCTTTCCATGACGCTTCCCCTTATGGTTCTCGCCGCGCTTTCGATTCTCGGCGGATATGTCGGCGTGCCTGAATTCATCGGCGAGGCCTTTGGAATTCACGGCTCAAATGTGTTCGAGCATTATCTCGCCGCCTCAATTGTCATTGGCGAGGCGCCGGATGCCCACCACGCCCTCGGACACTGGACTCTGGTCGCGCTCTCTATTGCCGCCGCCCTCTTGGGGATAATTGCCGCCTACTTTATGTATATGAAACATACCCCTGTCTTTGACGATTCACCAAGCGGTATTCTCTATAAAGGCTCTTACGGCAAGTGGTTTATAGATGAAATTTACGCGGTCTTGTTCCTGCGGCCATTTGCGGCTCTCTCAAGGGCGTCGTCGGTATTCGACGCGAGGGTCATTGATGGCATAGTGAACGGAGTCGCCTCTGTGGTTTCCGGCGCGGCGGCGATAATGCGGCTTGCTCAGACGGGCTTTATACGCTTCTATGCCGCGCTGATGGCTCTGGGGGCTGTCGTTATTATCGCCTATATTGTGATGTCGGCAGGCTCTCTCTAATCCTGGATGCCCCCGGTTGTCCCGGCGGTGTTGACTCCCGCCGCTCCCTAATTTAACCTAACGTCCCATGAGCGTAAGATGCAGATTCGCCCCAAGCCCCACAGGCGCGCTTCACATAGGAGGCGCGAGGACGGCGATATTCAACTGGCTTTTTGCAAGGCACTATGGCGGCAAATTCATACTCAGAATCGAGGACACCGACCAAGCCCGCTCTACGGATGAATCCACCGCCGAGATACTAGATGCGATGAAATGGCTCGGACTCGACTGGGACGAGGTACCCTTCAAGCAGTCCGAGAGGCTCGCAATTTACCAGCAATACGCCCAAACACTGCTGGATGCAGGGCGAGCTTACCGATGCTACTGCACTCAGGAGGAGCTCGAGGCAAGGCGCAAACAAGCCGAATCCGAGGGGAGGGTCTATAGGTTCTCCTGTCTCTGCCCTGCGCTTCCGCCGCAAGATGGTATGCCCTTTGCGCTGAGGCTCAAAGTGGCAGATGAGGGCGAGATTGACGTTGACGATCTGGTGCGCGGCAGAATCACCTTTGATGCCAGAGATATTGACGATTTCGTCATCCAGAAAACGGACGGATTTCCAACCTACAACTTCGCCGTCGTGATAGACGACGTTACGATGAATATCTCGCACGTCATCCGGGGCGACGACCATCTGTCGAACACCCCGAAGCAGATTGTAATTTACGAGGCGCTCGGCTTTGACGTTCCTAAATTCGCCCACGTTTCCATGATACTCGGCTCGGATAAGGCGAAGCTCAGCAAGCGGCACGGGGCTACCTCCACGGTCGCCTACAGGGAAATGGGCTACCTGCCAGGCGCGCTCGTGAATTATCTGGCGCGGCTCGGCTGGTCTCACGGCGACCAGGAAATATTCTCCCCAGAAGAGTTAGTAGAAAAATTCACGCTCGGTAACGTCGGCAAATCCCCAGCCGTGTTTAACCCCGAAAAGCTCCTCTGGCTAAACGGCTACTACATCAGAAATAAGCCCGTCGCTGAGATTGCAAATCTCCTCATCCCATTCCTTGAGGCTAGGGGGTTTCATCCTGCGTTTGACCAGAGGCTCATAAAAATCGTAAATTCCCTCCGGGAGCGCGCCAAAACCCTCATCGAGCTTGCCGCATCGGCTGATTATTTTTTTGTGGATGAGGTTAAATTCGACGAAGCCGCCTGCAAAAAACATCTCACCCCCGACTCCCTGCCCCTCCTCAGCAAGCTGTGCGATGAAATCTCTGCGCTAGAGGATTTTGCCCCCCAAGCGCTCCAAGAGATATTCAACCGGATAATCTCCGAGGGCGGCGTCAAGATGATTCAGCTTGCCCAGCCCGTGAGGGTGTCGCTCACCGGAGGCACGGTTAGCCCCGGGATATTCGAGGTGATGGAGATTTTGGGCAGAGACGCGGCGCTGAAGAGACTTCGGGCGGCAATTTCCCTGATTGCCTGATTGCGCCCCCCCGCTGTTTCGCTCAAATTGGGCGGCTAGCGAGATACTATCTGCCTCTCAGAATCACAAGACCCGGCTTTCCGCGCAGATAGCCAACCAAATCCTCCTCCACGACGGCTCCTGCCGCTTTTTTAGAGGACGCGTGTCTGAGCAGTACCCTGCCGCCGCGCTTTATAATGACCCCCGTGTGAGACACGTCGAGACCGTCAATGGCTGAGTAAATGCCCGCGTAATCTCCGGTTTTCATGCGCCTGAGCATAGGGCTGTCAATCGCCTCGGAGGGGATATAGGATATTTCTCTGTCAACGGGCGGGATTCCGGGAAGAAACGGGCTTCCGTCCGATTTTTTATTGAGCGTTTTTGTGGCTGTAACCGTTTTCGCTCCCCCAATTTCTGCTGTAACGTCCTGTATCCGCCCCGAATTGAATTCCCGCCAGTCCGTAAAAAAGTGGTTTCTAGCCTGAAACGAGACCTCGCCCGTTCGATATCGCACCGAAATGAGATGATGTTTGAAACCCTCGTAAGTTGCCGCAAGCCGCAGAGCCTCAACGTAGTCAATGTAGGTGAAGCAGTCCATAGCCCGAAGGTTCACGACTAGCGCCTCTTCGGTCTGCGCGTCGCCGATTAAGGTCGCATCCCCGTAGGGAGTTCCCAGTAGCCGCTCCGAGATATAATCTATTCGCGCGCCGGGGTCGGAGATTGCGGCTGACCTCTCTAGCACCGCGCCCAGTTCATACTCCGTCCATTTGCCGAGAATCTCGATCTCGCGGCTATTTGCAGGATTGACTGCGCTAGGGGAGGCGGCATTGCAATGAATGAGAGTACCTGCTAGAGCGGCGACGATAATAATCAGAATCAGCGGCTTGCTCGCCCCGTTGAGTGGATTTGTCAATCTTCTCCCTCCGAATACCTGTATTCTTTCATCTTGTAGAGCAGAGACCTGAGGCTTATGCCGAGCAGTTTTGCCGCCTGCGTGCGGCTTCCTCCAGTTTTTACAAGCGCCTTTTCGATGCACGCCTTCTCGAGTTTATCCCACGCCTCGCCTAGCGTGAGGGAGTCGTACCAATAATCCCCGCGCAAATCGTCCCCTCTTGCTGACAGGTCAACTTTTGCGATGAATTCCCCATCTGATAGAATTATCGCCCGCTCGATGACGTTTTGAAGCTCCCTCACGTTCCCGCGCCACGGGTATTGGAGAATCTCGCCCATTGCCTCTTTGCTTATGCCTTTTATGCGGCGGTTCAGGCGCTCCCCAATGCTGGTGATGAAATACTCGACGAGCGGGGGGATGTCCTCGCGCCTGTCTCGTAGCGGGGGGATGTGAATGCCAAGCACGTTTAGGCGGTAGAACAGGTCGCCTCTAAATGTGCCTAGCTCCACTGCTTCGGCGAGATTCTGGGATGTGGCGGCGATGATTCTCACGTCAACCTTGACGGTCTTAGTGTCTCCGAGCCTTCGGATTTGCTCGTCCTGAAGCGCCCTTAGGAGTTTCGGCTGCAGAGATGGGGGAAATTCTCCGAGTTCGTCGAGAAATAGGCATCCGCCGTCGGCTTCCTCGAATAGCCCTCTCTTTGGGGAATTTGCGCCGGTAAATGCCCCTTTGACGTATCCGAAAAGCTCGCTCTCAAGCAGGCTCTCAGGGATGGCGGCGCAGTTTATAGCCACAAATGGTTTCCCGCGCCTCTCGCCCTCTGAGTGTATTGCTCTGGCAAAGAGTTCTTTGCCGGTTCCGCTCTCGCCCGTGATTAGCACTGTGGTCTTGTGCTGCGCCGCTTTTTTGGCAATTTCTATCACGGATTTGATTTTATCGCTGGCGAAAATGATTTCTGAAAAGCTGTCCCCGGTGGCGGCGCGTTTGCGCAGATAAGCGTTCTCTCGCTTGAGTTTACGCCTCTCCTCAGCCATGCGCATTCTGAGTATAAGCTCGTCTGAGTGGACGGGTTTTCCAATATAGTCATCCGCCCCGTTTTTCACGGCTTCGATGGATGACTCAATAGTTCCGTAAGCCGAAATCATTATCACGACCGGCTCAAGCCCCCGGCTTCGTATCTCTCGCAGGAGCGCTAGCCCGTCCATTCCCGGCATTCTAATATCCGATACAATGAATTCAAAGTTCCCCCCCTCGTCCACGAGCCTCAGCGCCGAGAGCGCGTCCCCAACCGATTCAACCCCAAAACCCTCGGCTTCGAGGATAATCGAAAGCGTCTCGCGTATCCCGATTTCATCGTCAACCAATAGCACTCTGCCAGCTTTCATGGATTCTGGACTCCGGGAAATTTTATCAAAAAAACCGCCCCCTCTCCGGTGCCACTCCTCTCCACTCTAATCTCGCCGCCGAATAGCTTCACTATTCTCTGGCACACCGAAAGCCCAAGCCCGGTTCCTTTTCCCGGCTCTTTGGTGGTGAAAAAGGGGTCGAACACTCTATCCGCCGCATTGGGGGGGATGCCGTATCCGTTATCGGCGACGCGGATTTCCACGTCGCCCGCCTCTGTTCCCAGAGTTGATACGGAGATTTCGCCGTTTATCTCGGCTACGGCGTCTGTGGCGTTTAGGATTAAGTTTATCATGACCTGTGTGAGCTGATTGGGGTCAATATACACCTGCGGGATTGAGGCGTCGAGCTGTAAGCTCAGCCTGACGCGCTTGAGCGCGCCCTGGGCTGATAGAATTTCGATTGAGCGGCGCACTGCGGCGTTAATGTCGGATTTGCGCGCTTGAAAATCTCTGGGGCGCGCGTAATCGAGGAGGGTGCGGATGATGAGGTCAATTCTGTCGGTTTCGCGCTGGATGTTGCCCAGGAACTCGTCCCGTTTCGATTCATCTGAAACGAATCCTCTTTTCAGCACCTCTACGTAGCCCCTTATGGCGCTGAGGGGATTGCCGATTTCGTGTCCCACGCCGGCGGCGAGTTTCCCGAGGGATGCGAGTTTCTCCGACTCGATGAGCTCTTTTCGGGCGCGCAGAATGACCTCGTTCGACTCCCTCAGGGCCTCGATGTTTTCCTTGAGTATCTGCTTGTTTGCTTCTATCTCCCCGTACATTTTTCTCAGCGCCGAGTGGAGCAGGTTGATTTCCTTGACGCCTCCGGGGTTTTCTTCCTCTGGGAATCTTCCGGCGGCAATCTGCTCAGTGGCGGCTATGAGCTTTTCTACCGGTTTTACGATTCTTCGCGAGAGGATATAGAAGCCGAAAACCGCAATTATAGCCAGATTTATGATTATCGAGGTCGCAATAAGCCTCTGGCTCAGAATCAGGTTCTCCTCGACGAACGAAAACGGCAGATAGAGCAGAATAACCCCTCTTCCCCCCTCGCCGTCTGCCACGGACGAGGCGATTTTAAGCCCTCTGTAATACGAAAACGGAGGCGCGCTCACTCCCTCGACCCGTATCGCCGTCCTGCCCGTTTTCATCACCTCTAGTATCATTGGGTCTGCGATATTTATTCTCACATCCTCTGAAACCGGCTCGACTTGAAAACCCCTTCTGTCCTTGTTGTAGGCGATGACCCCCCATACGCCCGACTTAAGTACGCCCCTGAGGAAATCGAGGCTCTCGTCTAGGTTTGCCCTGCGCGCGTGGACGACTTCAAACGACTTGATGACCGCCCGCGCCTCCTGCGCCTTGCCCCGGAGCGTCGCGCGTTCAGTGATTTTGAAGGCGATGATGCCGATAATAAACATTGCCACGGCTGTAATAAACAGCAGGTTAAATAGAATCTCGGCTCTAAGCCCGACCTGGCGCATCATAAATATCCACACTCATACATTGAATCCGGCATCATTTAATTCTAATACGGGTTTCCCTAAAAATCAGGTTATTCCCCGCTTTCGTCCTCCTTCGCGCCATTGACACCGCCCGTAGGGATGTATAATAATCTGCGGCTCCAATGAAATTCACTCTAAACTGGCTCAAACAGTACGTTCACGTTTCGATATCCCCGGAACAGCTCGCCGAGCGTCTCACAATGGCAGGGCTTGAGGTGGAATCCCTTAATTATAGCGGGCAGGGTCTGGACAGCGTCGTCATCGTCCGAATCCTAGGCATCAAACCCCACCTGAGCGCGTCGAAACTCGTGCTGTGCGACGTTTCCGACGGCGCAAGGGATTACAAAATCGTCTGCGGGGCTAAGAACATGAACCCCGGCGACCTAGTTGCCCTGGCTAAAATCGGGGCAATCCTCCCCCCTACGGAGAAATTCCCGGACGGGGTGGAGATTAAATCCGCTAAGATTCGCGGCGAGGCGTCCGAGGGGATGCTCTGCGCCGAAAACGAACTGGGCTTAAGCGAGGAGAGCGAGGGCATTATGATACTCCCTCCCTCAGCGCCGGTGGGAGCGAGCCTCAGGGATTATCTTGGGCTGGACGATGTGGGGTTCGAGGTCGGGGTTACGCCCAACCGCGCGGACTGTCTCAGCGTTGTCGGGATTGCGCGGGAAGCGGCGGCGATACTCGGCGAGTGCGTTAGTTACCCCGGCTTCGATGTCTCGGAAGATGCCGGCGGCTCGATAGGGGATTTCATAAAAGTTCGCGTAGAGGACGGCGGCGGCTGCCCGCGATACTCCTGCCGCGTGATACTGGATGTGAAAATCGCGCCGTCTCCCGAATGGCTTAAGGCTCGCCTTGAGGGCAGCGGCATAAGGGCGATAAACAACGTCGTTGACATTACCAATTTCGTCCTGCTCGAGCTTGGTCAACCGCTTCACGCCTTTGACTACGACCGCATCGAGGGCAGAGAGATAATCGTCCGCTCGGCTGAGGACTGCGAGTTGGTTGAAACTCTCGACGGCGCCAAGAGGAATTTATCACCGCGAGATGTCCTCATCTGCGACGGAGCAAAGCCGGTTGCTATTGCCGGAGTCATGGGAGCGGCAAATACCGAAATCAGCAGTACAACCACGAATATCCTGCTGGAGAGCGCCTATTTTGACCCCTCCCGCGTGAGGGGAACGTCCAAGAGGCTGGGTCTGCGCTCGGAATCATCCTATAGGTTTGAGCGCGGGGTTGACCCCAACGGAGTGGTCAAAGCCCTAAACAGGGCGGCGGAGCTTATAAGGGCGCTTGCCGGAGGGCGCGTGGCTGGGGGCGCGGCGGACGTATATCCCTCTGCTGTGTTGCCCCCTGAAGTCTCTGTCTCGCTCAAGAGGCTACGCTCGGTTCTAGGAGCGGACATCTCGCCCGAAAGGGTCGCGCAGATAGCGGCGGGGCTTGAATTTGAGCTAATCGAGGCCGGCGGCGCCGAATTTAAATTCCGCATCCCGACCTTTAGATTCGACATAGCCAGAGAAATTGACCTAATAGAAGAGGTCGCAAGGCGCTACGGCTACGGCAACATCCCCAAGGCTCTGCCGTCGGTTCGGATGACGTCATCGGGGGCTAACAAAAGGGGCGCAGATGCGCTCGCTAGGGCTAAGGACACGCTTCTTGCCCTTGGGTTTTCGGAGGCTATAACCCTCAGTTTCGGCAACCCCAAGGTGTTTGACCTCTTCGATGCCCTGCCGAGTGTCGCCGTGCTAAATCCCATATCCGAAGAAGCCTCGGCTATGAGGCGCAGCCTCGTTCCGGGCGTAGTGGGCGTCGCCCTTGCAAATCTCAACCGCCAAGCCCAGGACGCGCGCATATTTGAAGCGGGCAGGGTCTATGCGCCAAGCTCCAAGGGGCGGCTCCCGGTAGAAACCCTGAAAATCGCGGGAGCGGCGGCGGGCAGGGCGGGAGCGCAGCTTTGGGAAAGGCGAGAGGCGGATTTCTTCCATATCAAAGGCGTGGTTGAGCGTCTCCTTGAGGTTTTTTCGTTGGGCGATAGAATCAGGTTTGAGAAAAATACCGCCGTCTCTTTTCTCCATCCCGGAAGGTCAGCCGCAATCGTCGCTGGAAACGCCGAGGTGTTAGGATTTGCGGGCGAGCTTAGCGCAGATTTGCAGGAGAAGCTCGGAGCGGCGAAAAAGCTATATATATTCGAGTTGGATTTAGATAAAATCTCGGCGTATTCCAAGCGGGCGATGAGAAAATTCACCCCTCTGCCCAAATTCCCCGCCGTAAAGAGGGACGTTGCCCTCATAGCGCCGGATGATTTGTCGGCGGCGGAGATTCTAAGAGAGATAAAAAAATCCGGCGCGGGATTAATTGAAGAGGCCGCCGTCTTTGATGTCTTCAGGGGCGGCTCCATCGAGGGCGGCAAAAAGAGCGTCGCCGTGTCGCTTGTCCTCAGAGCGGGCGATAAGACCCTTACCGAGGAGGAAATCAACGCCGCGCAGAACCGGATACTCGAATCCCTGCGATTGTCCCTCGGAGCGGAATTGCGTAAAATATAGGGCATATAGCAGGTGTGGTCGGGCTTGTCGGGGTTTGATAAATTTATTTGCGAGAGGTATTTGGCATGACAAAAAAAGAGCTGGCTGAGGAAATCAATACTAAAATCGGGCTATCCAAAAGAGAGTCCTCGGAGATTATCGAGTTCTTCTTTGAACTGGTGAAAGAGAGAATTAACGGCAAAGAAGGCATAAAACTCCCGCGATTCGGCAGTTTCAGAATTCAAACCAGAAAATCCCGCAAGGGCAGAAACCCCGCCACCGGAGACACCATCGAAATCTCCGAGCGCAAAGCCGTAGTATTTAAGCCGAGCCGATACCTGCGCGATGCCGTCAACAAAGAAGTATCCGAATGAGTCGCATCGGCGGCTCGATAAAACGCAATTTTATCGCGGGCATCCTCGTTACTGTTCCGTTCGCTATTACTATATACGCCCTCTATATCGTGTGTAACTGGGCGATAGCCATGCTGAGCCTCATCCCTGCGGGCTTTCTCGCGTCCCAGTTCTCGCAGCTCCCCTCGCCGCTATTTAAAATTCTCTCATTTGCCGTTGGGCTCTCGGCGACTCTCCTATTGCTGCTGCTCGCCGGTGCGCTTGCCAGAAATTACATCGGCGGGAAAATCGTGTCGTTCTCCGAGTGGGCGCTCTCGAAAATCCCTTTTGCAGGGGCGCTGTACCAGTCGGTCAAGCAGAGCTTCGCCGCAATTTTCGGCGACGGCATCAAGGGGCTCAAGCGCGTCGTGGCGTTTGAGTATCCGAGGCGGGGGGTGTATTCCATAGGATTTGTAACGGGGGTTTACGAGGATGCCCCCGAAGCCGGCGCAAAGCTCTTAGGGGTGTTTCTCCCCACGGCATTTAACCCAACGGGAGGGTTTTATCTACTCATCCCAGAGGATGAGGTTTGGGAACTGGACATGAGCGTTGAAGAGGCGTTTAGGATTATCGTATCAGGAGGGCTTGCCTCTGGAAAGGGTGAAAATCTCGGATTCCGTCCTGGGAACAATCAGAAAATATGATATGCTCGCCCCGGGAGATAGGCTCGTCGTCGGCGTTTCGGGCGGGGCTGATTCGGTCTGTCTCCTCCACGCCCTCGCGGAACTGGCGGAGTGTAGCCTGAGCCTCGTCGTAGCGCATCTGCATCACGGCATCAGGGGCGATGAAGCCGAAAGAGACCTGCATTTTGTCGAGGCTTTGGCACAGGGGCTGAACCTCCCGTTTGAATCATCGAGGGTTGATGCGCCGAAGTTTAGCCGTGATTCGCATCTTTCCCTAGAAGATGCGGCGCGCTCTTTGCGATATGAATTCTTCCGGCGGATAGCCGATAAATGCGGCGCGCAAAAAATTGCCACTGCCCATACGCTTGACGACCAAGCCGAAACCGTCCTCATGCGTCTCATCCGAGGGAGCGGCAGGGCAGGGCTATCCGGGATTGCCCCCGTGTCCGAAGACGGGCGAATCGTCAGACCCCTAATTAATACGCCCAAATCCGCCGCCATCAGATATTTGACCCGGCGCGGGATTTCCTGGGTCGAGGACTCTACCAACATATCCAGGGAGATTCTTAGAAACCGCATCAGGCTCGACCTCCTCCCGCGTCTCAGGGAATATAACCCGAACGTCGTCGAAACCCTCGCTCGGACGGCGGAAATCCTCCGCGCTGAAGGCGATTTCATCGAGAGCAGGGCTGGGAATTGGATTGAATACGCTATGCGCAGCGCGGACGAAGGCGAGCTTATTGGCTCGGTATCGCGGTATAAATTGATTCCAAAAGCGCTCAAATACTCGTTCCTCAGAGCGGCAATAGCGAAGGTCAAAGGCGACCTCAAGCAGATTTCATCCGTTCATCTAATCTCCGCCGACGAGCTTCTGATGTCGGCGTCTGCATCGGGGGAAATCTCGCTTCCCGCCAAAATTCACATCGCAAGGGGCTATGATTTATTTTCCATCGCCCGCAAAGGGGATGGCGATGAGAAATTCCGCTATGAAATCCCCTCTCCTGGCAGGTGGATTTTCCCCGATGCGCAAATCGAGGTTGATTATGTCGAGAGCGCTCATTTCGGAGGCGAGCGGTACACGGCTCATTTCGATGCCCGCTGCGCGCAGTTCCCAATCGAGGTCAGCAACTTTAACGATGGGATGAGGTTTCATCCTCTGGGGATGCGCGGAGCCAAGAAGCTCAAGAGATTTTTTATTGATGAGAAAATACCCAGATTTGCGCGCCGCAGAGTCCCGATATTTCTCACAAAAGGGGAGGTCATCTGGGTAGGCGGGATGAGGGTTGATGAGAGATTTAAGGCAGAGCCCAATGGCAGGGCGCTTCGGATTACGCTAGCCAAGCCGAGGTGGATTTTTGATTAACTGGGCGGAGTTCAAGACAGTTCAGCGCTCCACGGTTGCCGCTCTCAGACTTTGCCCACTTATGACAGAGCCGCTCCAAATCCGAGCGGCAAATCCTAGTATGAGGGAATCTCCTTGGAGAAGAGAGGCGGGAGTATCTCAAATTTCCCTCTGCCCTCTTTCACAAATTCGCACATTAGAAGCTCGGCTCTCGATTCGCGGCTCGGATGAATGAATCTCGCTCTCGATGGCTGAAGACGTCTTTTGAGCGCCTCTGAAATCACCTCCGCAAAGCGCCATGCGGGGTAGATGCAAGCCCCTCTCCCACGGGATTTGAGCAGATAGCGCATCGCCTCAAGCACGTCCCCCATTTCGCACAGGATTTCATGCCTCGATACCGCCCTTTCGGATTTCAGCTGTGCGTACCCCCCCCTCGATTCTAAATACGGGGGATTCGTGATGGCGGCGTCGAAGGATGCGGGCTTGAAGAGGGATTTGACGAGCCTTATATCGCCCTCGACGACACTAATTCTATCGCTGAAATTGTTTAGCTGGACGTTTCTTCGCGCGACCTCGGCGACGTCCGGCTGAATTTCTAGCCCCGTGATTTTCTCCACAACCCCGCTTTGAGCTATCGCCAAAGCGATAATCCCGCTCCCGGTTCCCATGTCTATCACGGAATCGCCCCTGTGGACTCGCGCAAATCCGGCTAGCCGAATCGCGTCTTCGGTGTATCGGTATCCCATACGCTTTTGAATTATCCGAAGCCCACGGAATCCGTCTAAAGTCTCATCGTCTTCGATTTCCATATCGAGATTCATCTGATTTCGCCGAATGCCAGCGCCCCCGCGCCGATGATGCCGGCATCGTCTCCTAGCTCGGATTTTAGTATGGCAAGCCTCGCCACAGGGGCGGAAAGTCCCCTTCTCTTTACTACGGCTCTGGCATAGTCAATAAACAATTCTGAGGCGTTTGATAGCCCCCCGCCGATGATAGCCGCCTCGATATTGAGCAAATTGGCGATATTCGCGAGGGCAATTCCGAGGGCTTCGCCGACCTCTTGCCAAATCCAGAGCGCGGAGTTATCGCCTAGGCGCGCGGCTTGGGCGACGATTTCTGGGATTCTCT
The DNA here is from genome assembly GCA_052390235.1 of Deltaproteobacteria bacterium. GTDB lineage: Bacteria > Desulfobacterota_D > UBA1144 > Nemesobacterales > CSP1-2 > JBQTHB01. Next base: position 433,398 of record JBQTHB010000002.1, read on the forward strand.
CGGCAGGGGCCCCAGCAAGGTACTCTCTTAAACTCGTGTTTAAACTGTGGTTTTCGATGATCTCTCCTGCCATGCGCCTTACGGCATTTGCCGAGGCGTAGCTCTCGAGGCATCCGAAATTCCCGCAGTTACACCTCGCCCCGTAGCGATGAATCGTGGTGTGTCCTATCTCTCCTGCCATGCCGTCCCTTCCGCGCCAAACCCTTCCGCCCAGAACCATCCCGCCGCCGACTCCCGTTCCAAGCGTTATCACAATAAGGGATGAAAAACCCGCGCCCGCGCCGAATTTCCACTCGCCGAGAGCGGCGGCTGTGGCGTCGTTTTCGATGAATATTGGGAATTCGCCTCCGAGTTCTCTCTCAAGAGCGGCTCTTAAGGGGTAGTTTTTCACCGAGGATATGTTTGGGGCTTGCGTCAGAATTCCACTTTGGGTGTCAATTATTCCAGGCACTCCCAAACCCGCCCCAACTATATCTACTCCGCCGCTTTTAAGAGCGGAAATCACACTCTTGAGGTTGCCGATGACGGCCTCTATACCCGCGCCCGCTTCAGAGGGCAGGCTCAGGCGTTTTAGCATCTCGCCGGATTGGCTGATTAATCCGCCTCTGAGGTTTGTGCCGCCTACGTCAATTCCGATAGCGAGCTTTTGCATTAGCCGAAATTATATAATGCGCGGGATACAGGATGCAAGAGGTTATAGAACGTATAAACCGTTCGAGGCGGGGGCGCGCCTGAGGGAGTGGGAATTATCTATCGAACCGTTGCGGCGGCGAAATTCTGCTCCTAGAAGATTTCATATTGACAATTATCCGCTTTTACTCTAATATTAGGACGTACTGGTTGGTGCTAAAATGAGTGGGGGGGATAAGCGCGGAGAGATTGGGTGGGGGGGATGAGAGTTGGGAAATCGCCGAAGATGCCGCCGAGCTTCTAACCATGCCAGCCTAGGAGAGTTGAGATATTGTCAAAGAGCAGAGAAAAAATAATCGCCGCCGCCTCAGAGCTATTTCATAAACGGGGCTACCACCTGACCTCGCTCGACGAAATTCTATTGGCAAGCCAGGTGACAAAGAGCAATTTCTACTACCACTTCGCCGGCAAAGAAGAGCTTGCGCTTCTAGTTCTCGATGGCAGAATGAGGCAGTTTGAGACTGAGGTAATAGGAGAAAATTTACTGAATCCCGTCTTTTCCCCTGCCCAGAGGCTTCAGAAATTCTACGAGCGCGTAACGGCATTTCACCGAGGGCTTCGGTGCGAGGGAGGGTGTCCGTTCGGCAACATGGCGGTTGAAATGAGCGATGTCAGCGATAAATTCAGAACTCGCCTCAGCCTGTTTTTCGAGTCGTGGCAGGGGGCGATAAAATCCTGCCTCGAAGATGGAATCCATAGCGGGCAATTCCGCTCGGATTTAAGCTCCGACCTTGTCGCCGGGCTGATTCTCACCCAAATTGAGGGGGCGATTCTGATGGCTAAAACCCACAAGAGAATAGACCCGCTTCAAGACGGAGCGCAGGCGATGCTCAAACTCTTGGCGGCGGCTTAGGAAATATCGAAAATTAAAAATTATCTCATCACAAAACAAGGAGGAACAGACACATGGCTGACTTTTTATTTAAATCCGACATATCCGAGGACATCGGCACGCTCAAAACGATAAACCCCGGACTCCACAAGGCGTGGATGGACTATCACGACAGCGTCTTTGCCGATGGCGCGCTCACGAGAAAGGAGAAAGAACTCATCGCCGTCGCCGGAGCGCACATTACGAGATGCCCCTACTGCATCAGAGGCAGGGTGAGAAGCTCCAAGCGGCTCGGCTCGACGGACGAGGAAATCGTAGAGGCGATTTACGTCGCAATGCGCTTTGCAATGGGCGCCCCCTATGCCTATTCAAGCATAGCGTTCGAGGCGCACGACGCTATTGAAAATAAAATTCCGCTCACTGAGGGGCATTTCTTTAAGAAGGACATCTCTCATGAAATTGGCCACTTCAAGGAGTCAACAGGCGAGGCCATATCGAAGCCCTTTATGGATTTCCACAACGGCGTTTTTGCTGACGGCGCGCTCGACAAAAAAATGAAGCGCGGGCTCATCGGGCTTGCCTGCGCCCACATGACCAAATGTCCCTACTGCATCAGGGGGTGCGTGAAGGACGCCATGACGTTCGGCGTAACTGAGGCGCAGATGGCAGAAGCCATAAATGTGGCGATGGTGATGTCGGCGGGGGCTTGCTACGCGCACACGGGAATCGCTATGGATACCCTTAGCGGGATTAACGCTCAGGCTGAGGCAAAGAAGACGGCGGCTGGGTGATTCCACTCGATGCAGGCTGAGAGAGAGCCGCATCTGCGCTCTCTCTCGTGTCATTTCGAGCCGGCGGCGAGCAATCTCACTCGGCCATCTCCTTACAACTCACATATAGGAGAGGCTCGCCGCCGGGGGGAGTCGCTGGCGCTATTTCTTCAGGGCTTTACCATCTGCCAGATGAAGGCGACGATTTTCGTCTCGCGGGAGGCGGCGAATTTTCTGTAGCGCTTGTAGTCGAGCAGTTTCCTGTCTATGAGGGCGATGTCGAGTTTCTCGTCGGGGATGGACTTAAAAGACTCTGCGGGGCTCCCTTTCATTGCTCTTCTGCCCCTCTGCGTCCCGTTTGGAATCCATAAATTGGCGAAGCGGCTCGCCTCCTCCGCCTCGATTCCTCTTCTTCTAAGCTCTGCCGCGGGGAATATGAACTGTAAATCCGGGGCATTGTCGTCCAGTGCGCTCTCCCCCTGGACGAGGCGCAAGGCGAGCGCGGGGTTTTTCCCGATAATATCGGCGATGAAATCGGCGTCTGCGCTGGCAAAATTCAATATATTCGCCGCCCACTCCAGGGTTTCTTTGAGCGGGAATTTCGCGGCGCCTCCACTCATCAGCGCGGGCTTTAGAATATCATCAATGAGCTTCTCAATTCTGCTCTCCGGCGAGCGCGATAGGGGCGATGCGAGGGCAAGCAGGTAAACCGCTTTTTTCAGATTCTCCCTCTCGCCGTGGGGTTGCCCAGAGGCGTGAAAGAGGTAGTAAATTATCGGAAGCAGGTTGTTCGGGCTTTTGAGCAGTTTCCCGCTTTTAATACCGCATAGGTTTTGCGCTATGTCTAGGGCTTCGGCTACGGCGCGGCAGCAGCGAGAGAAATTCGCCTTGAGACTCTCTACGTTTCGGCGGCTTCTGAGGAGGTCAACATCGAATTTTCCGCCGAGGTCTGATACCGTAAGCAGGGAGCGGATAACGAAATCCGCGTCTAACCCGAAGGAGTTGCCCTGATTAATATCCCTCACGAATTCAGGCAGGGTCTCTGTGGTTTCCTCCCAGTTGAGCTTGAGCATACTGAAAAACAGGTCTGAGCGGCTAAGGGGCGTCGCCTCGCGGTTTATCCTCATGAACGCCTCCAAAATATCGGACTCAGACTTTCTGTCGCGGCTCTCGCGGGGTTTGTACTCATCAATTGTCGTAACCTTGAGGAGGTTTCTATCGAGAAATATGGCGTCTCGGAGGGCGGAGAGATTAAAGCTCAGCCTGAGTTTGTCCTCGTCGCATAGGTTCATCTGCCTGTCCAGCTCTCTTTCGAGCCTCTGCCGCTCCCAAGCTCCCAAGGAGATTAGCTCCTGAACCCTGAGGTAGAATCGGCGCTCCCCGCTCCCAGATTCTGCGCGGGATCTCTCGTTAAGGACGAGAGCTTCTCTCTCGGTCGAGAAGCGAAATATGAATTTATCCTCCCTGAAATTTTCCTCGTCTCTGCCGCTTAGCGCATCGAAATAGAGGGCTTTGCCTTCATGCTCACCGTAGAGGGCTGTGTATAGGGCTTGGAGGCGCTGCTGACCATCTAGGACGAGCTTAAGCCTCCGGTGAGCGGGATTGTTCTGGAAAACGCGCTCGGCACCGGCGCAAAAATCCCTTGTAAAGAGCCTGTGGCGGATGTCGTTATATGTCTCCCAGAGGAAGATTATCCCTATCGGATAGCCGCGCATAATCGAGTCAAGCAGCTTCTCAATTTTCCCTTCCGACCACACGAAATCCCGCTGAATCGCTGGAAGCACGATTTCATCTCTTCTGATTTCCTCAAGCAAAACAGCTATGCTCATGCTACTGGGCTCCTTTTCTAAGTGGTGAGTGATGAGTGGTTAGTTTCTAGTTTCGAGTCGCACGACGTCATGGTCTCAATATCCCGATGTGCGGCAGATTTCGGTATTGCTGATTATAGTCCATTCCGTAGCCCACGACAAACTCGTCGAGAATCTCGAACCCAACGTAATCGGGGGCGATGTCCACACGCCTGCGCGCCTGTTTATCGAGGAGGACGCAGATTCGCACATCGGCGGGATTTCTCGCTCTGAGCCATTTCATCAGGTAATTGGCGGTGATTCCCGTGTCGAGAATATCCTCGACGATGACCACTCGCCGCTCACTTACGCTCTCGTCCAAGTCCTTCTGAATTTTGACTGCTCCAGTTTGTGAGCTGCCACAGTAGCTTGAAACCGAGATGAAATCGAGCGTTATGGGGATGGAAATCTCCCGAATCAGGTCTGCCAAAAATACGAACGAGCCTTTGAGCGTCCCCACAAGCACGGGAGTCGTCCCCCGGTAGTCCTCGGTTATCCGCCGTCCCAGTTCCCGAACACGCGCCCGTATTTCGTCCTCTCCGAAGAGAATTCGGGTTATTTCTGAGTTATTTCCGGTATCCAAAGCCTGATGTCGCCCGTCATTTAGCATCGCCGCCCCTTGCATCCCGCTCTTTAGGCGAGATATTATATCGGATTTAGAAATCCCATGAAAATAGAGATTCTATATATCGCCGCCGCCGCCGCGCTCTATGGCACGATAACCGTAGGCGGGCAGTTTTTCCTCGATTCCGGCTTATCGCTATTTGAGGCGTCGTTTCTGCGGGTTTCTCTTATAGCGCTCACTGTGCTTCCAGCCGCGCTTATTCGGCGCGAGTATTTAATTCGCCGCGAGAGGGTCCCGTTTTTTGCTGTGTTTGGACTCATTGGGGCGTCGCTCGTGCTTACTCAATTCGGGGGGATTGCCCTAGGTACTCCTGTGGCAGTCGCCGCGTTTCTGCTCTACACTCAGCCGGTGTGGACTATCTTCTTAAGTAAATTCCTGCTCGGCGAGGCTATAACCTCAAGGAAAATTATCGCCGCGCTAGTGGCCCTTCTAGGGGTTGGCGCGCTCGTAGGCTTGGGCGGCGGGGACTGCGATTCCTGCTCGGCGGCGGGGGTGGTCTGCTCGCTTTTTGGTGGATTGTTCCTCTCTCTGTGGGTGATTTGGGGCAGAAAGAGCGCTATTGCCGGCGAGCATCAGGTAACTGCGACCCTTGGATGGACGGCTTTTTCCGCGCTCTGGATGATGGCGCTCTTCCCCGTGCTGAGGGGCTTAATCGCGGATGAGCGGATGATTAGCCTCAGCCTTGATTTTCCGGCTGAGACGTGGGGGTATCTGCTGGTGTTTGCTCTAATTGGCGGGGTGATCGCGCATCTGCTCTTTTACCGCGGGATTCGGGGGGTCTGCGCCTCGACCGCCGGAGTGATACTCCTACTTGAGCCGGCGAGCGCGGCGGTTATTGCGGCTCTGTGGTTCAGCCAGCCCATAGGCGCGGGAGTTATCGCTGGCGGGTCGCTGATACTTATCTCCAACTACCTCGTCGTAACAGAGCGGGTTTAGGGCGGCGGGGGGCGGCTCACTCCCTCTTTAAAATAATATCGTCAACCAGCCACTTGCCGTCGAATCGCTTGAGCAGGAAAAGCTCGGTTTGCGCCAGCGCGCCATCGGCGCTTTCGGTCTCGGATTTCACCAGTGCCTGAGCCCTGTCCCCTTGCTCTTTAATCTGGACTATCTGGTAGGACAGTAGCCTATACTTAGCCAAGCCGGCTCGCTCCTGCGTATAAGACGCCCACAGCTCTTTCGAGATGCCTTCTCTGAAATCAAGGGTGGTTAGGCGCGCGGCTCGCTTCATGTTATTTCCGTAGAATTTCATCCAATCCGATACCGTTTCGGAGGGAGAGCCTTTCTGCGGCGCAGGAGGCTCGCTCACTTCAGCAAGGGCGCATCCCCCTGCCAGCATAAAAATCACGATAAAATAAACTGCCATAGATAAAGCGAATCTCCTCATGCCGTTCCTCCCCCCCCCACTGCGCGCGCGCCCCCCTCTCATTGGACGGCGGATGTGTCAATCTCGCCGGCGGTCTTCTTGCCTATCTCGTCCCATTTCGCCCCGAAGGCTTCGAGTATTATTTTCGCCTCGCTGAATTTCTCATCGCTAATGAGGTGCAGAGCGTCCCAGATCTCTTTCACGGACTGCTCGTTTCTGAGCGTATAGGGGTGAATAAAAGAGCATATCTCGCCGTAATCGAGGGTTATTCTCGCGCTGGAATCGAACCCCAAGAGCCACCGGCGCATATTGAGGACTGACTCCGGCATCGCCCACAGCCTCCTGAACGAGGGGGATTTTATTTGATTTGCGTGCTTAATGAGGGCTTGCTCTACTAGCTCTTCGGCCGTTTTGAGCCTGCCCGCGCCGAGGGAAATTTTCGTGCTGTAGTATATTCCATCGGCTTGCACTGTGCCGAATCCCGTGTGGGTGTAGGTGAATCCCCTATCACCGTCCGAGAACATCAGTAGCCACTCAAGCGGGATGCCGTTGTCGTGGCTTACGATGTTTTCCCCCCCTTCGTTGAGAGGGCAGATGTAGTAATTTCCGTTCTCGTCCTTGGTGAAGAAGCAGTCGCGAATGTCTCTATTCTCCATGCCGAGGTATTTGGATATCGCCTCTTTGAATTCCTGATAGTCCCTCCCGTACCACGTTGAATGGGGGCTTGAGGGGGCATCCCAATATTGCTCAAAAAATGATACGTACTCGCGCCAATAGTCTCTTTTGTGTCTAATTTTATCAAGAGGTTCATACACGATAACGATGCTGCGTGCCATGGGTGAATCTTTTATATGAATTTGCGGCTAAAGTCAACATTCCCCGGCGCCCAGGGTTTGTGATTCAGGCGGTATCGCCAGAGTATTGCCCTGAGTATTTCAGCGGGGCGTGGGTGATTGGGGTCAATCGAGTAGCTTGGTTTTCAGCACGTAATAGGTCAACTCCGCGTTGGTTTTCATCCTCATTTTATCGAGAATACGGGCGCGGTAGGTGCTGACGGTCTTGACGCTGAGAAAAATCTTATCCGAGATTTCTTTAATGGTTTTGCCTGAAGCGATGAGGCACATTACCTGAAATTCCCTGTTCGAGAGCGTCTCATGAGGGGGTTTTTCCTCGAGTTCTAAGTCAAATGCGAGCCGCTCGGCGAGTTGCTGGCTTACGTATTTCCCCCCGGCAACCACTTTTCTTATAGCCTTTACAAGCTCTGCGGGGGCGCTCTCTTTGGTCATATAGCCTGCCGCGCCGGATTTCAGTACCCTCACGGCGTACTGCTCCTCGGAATAGACGCTCAGAATCAGCACCGGGAGTTTCGGATAGTCTCTTTTGATCTGCTTGAGTACCTCTAGCCCGCTCGCATCGGGCATGGAAATATCGAGAATGATTAAATCCCATTCCTGCTTTCTGGCAAGCTCCAGGGTTTCCCTCGCATCTCTCGCCTCGCCCACAACTTCCATATTTGGCTCTTCGCCCACGATTTGCCTCAGCCCGCTTCTGACTATCGGGTGGTCGTCTGCAATGAGAATTTTTATCATTCCTCACCCTCCAAGCGGTATCCTAAGGGACACTGTCGTGCCTCGTTCGCGTCTTCCGGCGATTTTTACCTCCCCCCCAAGAACGACGGCGCGCTCTCTCATTCCCAGAAGCCCCAGCGACTTTGTAGCGGAAATCTCCTCTTTCGTAATTCCTACGCCGTTGTCCCTTACCTCCAGCATGATGTTGCCCTCGTCCCTTTTGAGGATGGCGCTGACGCGGGTTGCGCGGGAGTGGCGGGCGATGTTGGTTAGGGTCTCTTGGAATATGCGAAATACCGCCGTGGCGCGCTCCTGGTTAAGGGCAATGTCCTCGATATTGCGCGAGAATCTGCATTTAATCCCCGTGCGCCCCTCGAAATCCTGCGCCTGCCACTCTATCGCCGCCGCGAGGCCTAAGTCGTCGAGGACGCCGGGGCGAAGCTCGGTAGCGATTCTACGCACGGTCTGGATTGTCTCGTCAACCATATCGGACATGGTCTCGATTTTCTCGATTAGGACGTGTTCTGCCGTTGGTTTTGCATTTGTTCTTGAGATTCGGCTTTTAAGCCACGATAAATCCATTTTAAGCCCCGTCAAAAGCTGACCAAGCACGTCGTGAACCTCGCGGGCGATTCCCTTTCTCTCCTCCTCCCGCACGGACTGCAAATGCCCAGCCAACGCCCGAAGTTGCTCCCTTGAGGCGCTTAAGTCCTTCTCGGCGCGCATTCGATAGGCTATTTCCCCGATGAGCCTCGCGTTAATGTCCGTGAGTTCGGCTGTGCGCTCATCCACCTTCGCTTCAAGCTCCTCTTTGGATTTCCTAAGAGCCTCTTCGGATTTCCTGAGCGCCTCGGCTTGCTTTGCGTTGTTTATCGCCATTCCGATTTGCCGCCCCATGGTTTCCATGAGTTTTAGTTCTTCTTCGTCGAAGGCGTTTTTCTGGAGCGAGTTGATGTTGATACTCCCCACAGTCTCGCCCCCTAGGAATATCGGCATTGAGGCGTAGCTCTTTGTTCCCATCTCGCGCCCCGCCCTGCCAATGACGGTATCCGAATCCGTATCGGGGCAGTAAATAGGCTTTCCCTCGATAATCGTCTTCCAAGTAAAACCGCTTGGATAGGGGATTTGACGCACCCGCTTCGCCCACCACGCCGGATACCCGCGGTGCGCTGTGAGAGTCGCCTCCTTGGGGTCTGCATCCGCATCAACTAAATAAATAGAGACGTTGTCAACCCCTTCGATGTTCGCGCTCATAGCATCAACGGCGTTCTCTAAAACGTCCTCAACGTTAATTGATTTGTGGATGCTCCTGATGACGATATTGACTATCGCTTCATAGCGGCTTTTTCTGGACAGATGCGCGAGCGTCTCCTTGATGCTTCTGTCCTGCTCCCTCATCTCCTCGAACGTTCTTGCCCTTGCTATGGCAATGGAGATTTGGCTCCCAAGGGTGGAGAGGAGTTTTATCTCGCGCAGGGTGAATTTGCGCTCCTTGTAGCTTATGAACCAGATGACGCCTATTGTTTTTTCCTGCAGCGTTATGGGAACGACAAGAGCGCCGTGATGCCCGAGTTCCCTTCCCGCAGGGCCAATGTCGGGGTCTTTTTGCACGTCTTCGATGTTGAGGATTTTCCCAGCGGCAATGGCTTTCCAAGTTAGCCCTTTTCCTTCAGGAATCCTCCCGGCGCGTTCAATAAATGCGCGGGGAAAATTCCTCTCGGCTTGAAGCACCGCTTCCCGCGTCCTCTCATCTACGAGATAAATCGAGGACATATCCACATTTTCAAGCTCGGTAACGGAGTCGAGGGCGACCTTATACACTTCGTGGAGGTCAAAGGACTTATGCACGGCTTGAACGACGCTTACGAGGATTTTTAAATCCTTTCCTCCGTGCTGGCTCATTTGCCCATAAAATTCCACTTTGCGGAGTCCTCCAAGAGGGTGGGGGGATTAAATCTTTCGCCAAAACATCGCTATCAGGGCAACCGCCGCCCCCAAGGCGAAGAAAATCAAATACATGATGAACGCCGAAGCCGAAAAGCTCCAGAAAAAGAAATTTACGTCAATCGTCTTTGCGTTCTGAAACAGCGCTATCGCCGTCAATACGAATAAAATGGTCAGCGCCATGACCTTCGGGCTTTTCATCGGCTCTCCTCCCCAGCGCGCAGTGTTTTTATTAGGTCCCGAAATCGAGCTCGTATCTACGTCCTGCGCGCCGCCCGCTCTCAGTATAGAACTTTTAATAGTGTCCCGCAATGTGTAGTATTGTACTCGCCATGCCCCGTAGCGCCCACAATCACTCATCCCCCGAATTAGGCGGCTCTCGCGGCAGGGGCAGGCTCGTAGCCGTTCTATGTATCAGCGCCGGGTTTATGTTTGTTGAAGCCGCCGCCGGAATTTACACCGCAAGCCTCGCCCTGCTGTCCGATGCGGCGCATATGCTCGCCGATGTTTTCGCCCTCTCCGTAGCGCTTTTTGCCCTGTGGTTCAGCCGCAGACCCTCGACCCCGACAAACACCTTCGGATTCCACAGAGCCGAGGTGCTTGCCGCGTTTTTCAATGGGGTTCTTCTGCTCTTGATTTCGGCGGGGATTTGCGCCGAGGCTTACGGCAGATTCCGAAATCCGGGGGAGATAAAGAGCCTTGAGATGACCGCAGTTGCCTCGGTTGGGCTGGTTGTAAACGTCGTCGGGGCGTATCTGCTTGCCGGGGTTCACGCTCAGAGTCTCAATATGCGCGGGGCGTTTCTCCATGTTCTGGGGGATGCTCTGGGCTCCGTCGGGGCTATAGCGGCGGGTCTTATCATCCTCAAGACCGGATGGGTCTATGCGGACTCTGTCGTGAGCGTTTTCGTTGCCCTGATAATTGCCCTAAATTCGCAGAAACTCATCCGCGAGTCGGCGCACATTCTGCTTGAGGGAGCGCCAAAGAGGGTCAATCTCAAATCCATTGAGAGCGAGATTGCCTCTCACGAGGGGGTTTGCGGCGTGCATGACCTCCACGTATGGACTCTCGCCGAGGGCTTTGAAGCTATGAGCGCGCATCTGGTAATTGACAACATCGCCAAGAGCGAGGGTATAGTTCACGAAATAACTCACCGCATCATAGAGAAATTTGGAATCAGCCACATTACGCTTCAGGTTGAAACCGTAAAGCGCCGCTCGCATCACGATGAGACGAAGCGCTGCGAGATGAAAGCGCCCCCCATTTACGATGAGAGCGTATAGGGGATTGAGCCTGCCCCCCCGGAGCTAGGATGACGCCCCTTCGATTTCCCTCAGAAGCTCCTGCGCAAGGGTTTTCATCTCTTCTGAAACTTCCTTTAGCTCCGGTTTTAGAGCTATATATGTTTCGAGGGCTTCGATAATCCCAGAGGCTTTAGAAATCTCCGTCTGCCGCCCCGCCCTTTGCTGGCTCTCGAATATGCTTTCAATTTTTATTGAGTGAGCGTCGCCGAGCAGTTCTCGGATTCTCTTCTCATCCGCCGCCTCTGACTCTCGGCTCAAACCCCTGCGCCTGACCCTCACAACCGCCTCCGATACGCTATCTGCGCCAATTCGGGCGAGTATGGCTCTTTCAACCTCCCTGTCGTCTCCCTCGACATCTATCGTAACGAACCTCCTCGCGGGGGTTTCAATGAATTCAAAATCGCACGTCCACCCCCCTACCGCCTCCTCCGATATTGTTCCCAGCACGAAACCCTTTTTCTCCTTTTCCTCTGAGAAATCAATCCTCTCGACGCTTCCTGAATAAATCACGGGCGGCGATGAGAGCTTATTGAGATTCTGAAACCTGTGTATGTGTCCGAGGGCGACGTAGGCGAACGCCGAATTCCTAAGCTCGCTTGCCGGTACTGCCGGGTCGGATATGAGCAGGGTTGATGCCTCCGTGCCTGAGCGCTCGGCTTCCCTGGTTGCCAGATGCCCTAGGAACAGCGCGGGGATGGATTTATCAATCCTCTCGGTGAAATCCCTGATAATTCCAATCAGCATCCGCTCCATCGCCGATTGAAGCTCCTGTGGAGAGAGGGATTTGTACGCCTCTTTCGTAAGCAGAGCGCTCCGTCCTGCCCACGGCAGGCACGCCGCCTGAACCCACCCGCTCTTTGTCTCGATTCTAAGTAAATCCGGCTTCTTGGCAACGTGGACTCCCCTCAAGCCAAGCGCGGGGAATATCTCCACGGCGGCGGCTCTGCCAAATCCTCCGGCGTAGTCGTGGTTGCCGAGGACAATGACAACTCTACAGCTAGCTTCGTCGGCAAGCCTAGCAATACGCCTCGCAAATTCCGTCTCTTCGGTAGGGTGCGGGTTGCCTCGGTGAAAAACGTCTCCGGCGATGAGAACCAAATCCACGCACTCCCTCACCGCCGCATCAACAATAAAATCGAGCGAGCCGAGGACATCTTCGAGGCGGGTGTTTCTTCCCGTGCGCGGGTTGATTTTCCCGTGAGTTTCAAATCCGATGTGTAAATCTGAGAGGTGAATAAATTTGATGGGTTTCAATTTTCTGGAGGGGTTTTAGCGGGGTAGGGGGGGACGCTCAGGCGACCCTCCCTCTTTTCCCTTTTAGTGTTACTCGGCACTGAAGATTTCGGCGGTTTTTCTTACTCCTGCTCCGAACTCAAAGCTGTGTCCGAGGTCACGAGCTACGCACTCAATGGCTGAGATGGCGGCAATGATGTCGGCTTTGTCAATGAATCCCATGTGCGAGATTCTAAAGATTTTGCCCTTTGCCTGATCCTGCCCTCCAGCAAGCGTCATGCCGAATCTATCCCTTAGCCCGCTTATGATTTTCCCTGCGTTTATCCCCGACGGGGCGACACCGGCTGTGAGGGCGGAGCTTGGGGATTTCTTCGCGTAGATTTCAAGCCCCATCGCCTTTATGCCCTCTCTAGTTCCCTCGGCGAGGCGGGCGTGGCGTTTGTGGACGCTTTCAATCCCCTCCGCTCTGAGATTGCGAAGCACCTGGGCAAGCCCTATGATGAGAGTTACCGGCGGAGTCCAAGGGGTTGTGTTGTCTTTTGCGTCCTTGAGGTATCGCTTAAAGTCGAAGTAGAATTTCGGAAGCGTGGATTTCTCTCTGAATCTCCAAGCCTTCTCGCTCATCGCCACGAACGCAAGCCCCGGCGGGAGCATGAACGCCTTCTGAGAGCCGGCAACCATGACGTCAATTCCCCACTCATCGAACTGGAGCGGGAACACCCCGACCCCCGTGATGCCGTCAACGATGAGAATAACGTCGTCCCTCTCGCGGGTGATTTCGGCTATCTGCTGCGTCGGGTGCATGACTCCGGTAGATGTTTCGCTCGCCTGAAGAAGCACGGCTTTGATTGAGAGGTCTCTGCTCAGAATATCCCGCACTTGGCTCGGATCAACCGCCTCGCCCCACTCAACGCCAATTTCCTGCGCCTCGACTCCGAAGGCTCTGCACATCTTTGTCCACCGCTCGCCGAACTTCCCCCCATTGACGACAAGCGCCTTATCGCCAGCCGAGAGGGTGTTAGCGATAGCCCCTTCCATTCCCCCCGTTCCCGAAGAGGCGAGGACGAAAACCTCTTGAGTAGTTTGGAAAATGTATTTAAGCCCTTCGCGCACTTCGCCGAATATGCTTTCAAATTCCGCCGTTCTGTGGTGAATTATCGGTCTTGCCATCTGCAGGAGGATCTCTTCGGGAACCGGCACGGGACCGGGCGTAAAAAGGTATTTCTTCACTTTTTTTCTCCTTGTGTTTGGATAGAATTATAGAGCCGGTTAAGCCAAATGTTGAAACCCGCCAGGCTTAGCGACGAGAGAAACTTACCCAAATCGAGGAATAATTCAACTAACCCCAGCTTTCCCCGCGCCCCGGCTTGTGTTAATCTTACCGCGAAAACCCACATGGCGGGCCGCGTGTTTCAATGAAGCCAAATTCGCCAAGCGCAGGGTTCATCGCCCGCCTAAATATTGAAAATAATTCGATGAGGAGATATAACCAAATGCTGAACGAAAACAGGGATAAAATCCAAGACCTCAAGAAGAGGCTCGCCGTGCTTCGAGACTTTCTTTAACCTGCCTGCTAGAGAGTCCCGCATTCGAGAACTGGATAAAATCATAGCCGACGACGCCTTTTGGTCAGATGCCGAATCGGCCCAAAAGACGCTCAAAGAGCAGTCGCAGATTAAACACTCCATTGCCGAGATTGACGCTCTTGCCGGAAATCTCGAAGATGCCGAGATTCTCTGCGAGCTTTCATTTGAAGAGCAGGACGAGGCCACGGCAGAAGAGTCGCGGCATAAACTCGCGCAGATTGAAAAAAAGGTTGACGAGCTTGAATTCAAGCGCGTACTCGGCGGAGTGGACGACGGCAGAAACGCTATTGTTTCAATCAACGCCGGCGCGGGAGGCACGGAGGCTCAGGACTGGGCTGATATACTGCTTCGGATGTACCTGCGCTATGCCGAGCGAAACCGCTACGAGGTTGAAATGCTAGACCATCAGCCGGGGGATGAAGCCGGACTCAAGGGAGCGACTTTTTTCGTCAAAGGCGCTTACGCCTTCGGGTATCTCAAAGCCGAAAGCGGGGTGCATCGCCTCGTGAGAATTTCCCCGTTCGATGCCAATAAACGCAGGCACACCTCCTTTGCCTCGGTCTTTGTCTCGCCCGAAATTGATGACGACATCCAAATCGAGATTGATGAGAAGGATTTGCGGGTTGACACCTTCCGCGCAGGGGGCAAGGGAGGGCAGCACGTCAATAAAACCGATTCCGCCATTCGCATAACGCACCTCCCCAGCGGAATTGTAGTCGGCTGTCAAAACGAACGCTCTCAGCACCAAAACCGAGCCGTCGCCATGAAAGTGCTTCGCGCCAAACTCTACGAACTCGAAAAAGTAAAGCTCAAAGAGAAATTCGAGCAGTTCGAGGCGTCGAAAAAAGAAATCGGCTGGGGAAGCCAAATCCGCTCCTACGTGCTTCACCCCTACAGGATGATTAAAGACCACAGAACGGACTTCGAGACCGGAAACGTGGAGCCTATCCTAGACGGCGACTTGGAGGAATTTATTAAGAGCTATCTCATGCTCGCTTCGGGTATGAACAAGGGGGCGGCGGCATAGACCCTGCGGCGGTTGATTGTTTACGCGCCTGGTTTATTCTTAGATTGCGGGCTTGCTCGCGATGCCGATTGGAGCGGAGGCGGTTACTCGATTGCGAATTGGAATTATCGGCAGAACCGATAGAAAAAAAGTGTTTGAGATAACCCATCGCCTCGTCGCTTGGCTTAAGGAAAGAGGGGTTCTGACGCTTGTCGAAACCTCCCTTGCCGCGCATATCGGGCATAGCAGCCCGGTGGAGGCGGCCCAGTTGCCTGAGCGAGTGGACCTCATCCTCGTATTCGGCGGCGACGGCACGTTCCTCAGCGTGGCTCGGCTCGTGTCGAGCTACGACATCCCAATACTCGGAATAAATCTGGGGGCCCTTGGGTTTCTCACCGAGATTACTGTCAGCGAGCTATATCCGATGATGGAGCGTATTCTCGCCAGAAACTACGAAACCGAGCAGAGGCAGATGCTCTCGGCTACCATCCGCGGGGAATCCGAGCTTGAAAATAACCACTTAATCGCCCTCAACGACGTCGTTGTAAACAAAGGCACAGTGGCCCGGATGATTGACCTTGCCGTCTATATAGGCGGCTCACACGTTACAAATTTCAGAGCCGATGGGATTATCCTCTCCACGCCAACCGGCTCTACGGCGTATTCCTTATCCGCCGGCGGGCCCATTGTCTACCCAACGCTCCCGCTTATTGTAATGACCCCGATTTGCCCTCACACGCTCACGAATCGCCCGCTTGTGGTGTCGAGCGAAACGGAGATCAAAATTAAAATTCTCACCGATTCCCCTGACGTATATCTCACACTCGATGGGCAGAGGGGGGTAAATCTGCAAGTCGGCGACTTTGTAGAGGTTAAAAAAGCCGACCGATGCGTAATGCTCATCCGCTCCCCCTATAGGGACTATTTCACGATATTAAAAAACAAGCTCATGTGGGCGGAGAGGTACGGCTATGCCCCGGTCGAAGAGTGAGCAAGTCCTCCACGACTGGGTCGTCGAGAAGCTGAGGGTGAAATATTCCAGGCTCTATAGAGAAGTCCACGCAAACCCCGCCGAAGAGAGAAATTACGAATTTGGGGGGCATTTCCCAGACCTCATCTTTGTCAACTACGGGCAGACGATGCTCATAGCTGAGGTCGAGACCGAGGAGACAATAAACGAGGGAGAAGCTGAGGAGTGGAAGACGCTCTCGGCTTTGGGAGTGCAACTCGTCCTCATCGTGCCGAAGGAGATGCAGAACGCGGCAAGGGACATCTGCTGGAAGGCGGGGATAGCGGCGAGGGTTAAAATCGGCTTTTTCGATGTTTCGCTGAGTATTTAAATGTTGAGATAAAATTATTATAATATGTGCGGACAAAAAACTCTGAGAGGCACAAAAATGAAAATATATCTCGCCCCGCAAGTTCCAAAACCCGCTCCCACGGGGGGCTATCCTGGGGACGGCGGATAATTAGCCGGGCTGCTTTGTCTCTGCTTCTTCGGATATGTCTAAATTATCCGCCAATGACCGTCCCCTCCCGAACCCTCTTGCCCCTGAGGAAGTCCTCGATGCCGAGTCTCCTGCCCCCCTCGATTTGAACCTCAAGTAGTGCAAGCACTCCGGCGCCGGTTGCAACCCTGAGGGTTTTCCTATCCGCTTTTATGACCTCTCCCGCGCTTCCACTGCCCTCGCAGACCTGTGCTTTGAATATTTTGAGCATCCTCCCCTCCAGCCCCGTATATGCCGAGGGCCAGGGGATTGCTCCGCGCACGAGGTTTTCAATCTCTACGGCGGATTTTGACCAGTCCACCGCGCCGTCTTCTTTCCTCAGCATCGGGGCATAGGTTGCTTCGGCGTGGTTTTGCTGTGCTGGAGTGAGCCTGCTCGATTTTAATAGGATTATCGTCTCAATGAGAAGCTCTGCTCCGATGCTAGATAATTTCTCGGATAGGGTTTCCCCTGTGTCGTCGGCATTAATTGGAATCTCTCGGCTAAGGAGCATATCGCCTGTGTCCATGCCCTCGTCCATAATCATCGTGGTAATTCCCGTGGCGCTCTGCCCCCTAATTATCGCCCAGTTAATCGGGGCGGCGCCGCGCAGTTTCGGCAGTAGCGACGCGTGTACATTGAGACACCCCATCGGCGGTATGTCTAGTATGTTTTTAGGGAGGATTTTCCCGTATGCCGCCGTGCAGATAACATCCGGTTTGAGCGCGCTTAGCTCTCGGTGAAACTCCTCGGTTCTCACTTTGGCGGGCTGAAGGACGGCAATTCCGCCCTTCTCGGCTAGGATTTTCGTAGGCGGGGGGGACAGCGCAAGCCCCCTGCCCTTGGGCTTGTCGGGCTGGCAGACGACGGCTACAACCTCGTCGTCGGAGCGCATTAGAGCCTCCAGCGAGGGGATAGCGAATTCGGGAGTTCCCATGAATACGATTCTCATGGGATGGAGTATATGACTAAATCCGCTTATATTCAATCCGTATTAGCCCACACAACCACCCGAAGCGACGTTGTTTCCCTCCCCGCTCGGCTCATCAACCTGATTGCCGGAGTCCACGATGATTCTAAAGGAGCAGTCGGGGCTGAAGCAATTTCCGGGGACTTTAAATAGGAGGTCAACCGAACCCCCTTTGGCTATCGGAGGGGTTTGGAGCGTAACCGTCCCTCCTCCAAATGCCACAGAGGTCTTTGATGCGCCGGCGTCTGTATCGCCCTGATTCTTGACCGTAACTCTCAGGAGTTTGCCCCCCTCTTCAAACCGGCAGAACGCGCTTGGAGCAGTCCCAGACGGGCTGAAGGGAACTAAATCGGGGCCCCTGCTTCCCACTACATTTGACACCCGCAGGAATCCTAAAATCATCACATTGTGGCGCGTGTAGTGTCCGGGCTTTCCGTTCTCGTCTTCAAATTCGGAGGCGAGCGTGTAGGTCAGTTTCCCCTCTGCTCCTCCCGCCGCTTTTTCATAGTTGAAATCCTCAATTCGCACCCCCATTTGGGTTATCTCTTCGTCGTCGCGGCAGTAGCCGATGTCCCAGCCCATAAGCACGGGGATTGCGTAGTCGTATCTCTGAGGGATTTTCTCGACAGTGAATTCCTCGCTGAACGTGCCTTGAACCGCGCTGCATTGGTGATCGTCTTTATCCTCCGTGGGAAGTATCGAAAACGGCGGCTCGATGGTTTCAATATCGTTTCCGCCAAGAGCGCTTACAATCTCTCCTAATGCGTAATTTTTTCTGGCGTCGTTGTCCTTTAAGACGCTGTATGTCTCCCAACTGACAAATTCGGAATCCGCTTCACTTGCCGGATTTGAAAGCGGGGCATTCACCCGTTCAGTGCCTTTTCTGTATATTTTTCCGTTTTCTGCGAATTTTTCGCTGTGGTCGTGATAGTATGCCGCTTGAAGTAGATGCTCGTCGTTACCAAATGTGAGACCGTAGCCGCGAGGAAGAGTGGTTACGGTTCTCGGCTGGGTGAAAGCGGGGTTTTGGATGAATGATGAAAAAGAGGAAAGCGCGGTGTATTGCCCACGGTTTGAGGCGAAGTAGTAATTGACGTTGCCGCCTCGGGTAAAACAGCCGTCGTTGTTGTCAGCGACGAGGTTTAAATTGCCGCTCCAGCCAAGCGCGGTGTAGTGATAGCACCAGCCGTAGGCCTCTTTAAAATCGTTGTCCGAAAGCGCGCCCGCCGCCTGCCATGAGAGCTTTGCGCCCTCGAGTCTTATATTTCCTATGACCGTGCCGAAGCCTAAGACGTGGTGGTCTGAGCTTAGATAATTCACCTTCCAGCCGTTGAGTATTATCGTAGCGTCGTTGACATAGGCGGGAAATTGAATGCTCTGCTCAATTTTCAGCGCGTCCTCTCTGCCCGATTTGTCCGATTCGGCGCAGGCAGTGCCTCTAATAACGATTAGCGTTCCGGGATTTTCAAACTCAACGGTCTCCTCCGAGGAGGTTGCCTCGGCTATTGGGGCTTCCTCGATGAGCTGGCAGAGTTCCTCAGCCAGTGGATTGTCAAGGGAAAATATCAATTGGCACGATACCGATACAACAGAAGCGACTATAACTAAAATTACCCGCAAACCCTGAAATCTAGCTCTAGCCATGATGCACCTCCTTAGTCGGTGTTTTGTCTTCGCAAAGAACGCCTCGGCTGCCTGAGCAATGAAACCCTCCCGAAACGTGCGGGCGGCGCGAAAAATTGAGCGACTGCGAGGGGGGGCTAGCCTGCCAACTCGCCGGAGAGGTCGTAAATGTCGGCATCAGTGATTTTTATCCTCACAAAATCGCCTATTTTCATCTCCCTAGTTTTCTTAACGCGGGTGATTCCGTCCACCTCAGGGGCTTGAGAGGCGATTCTCGCGGTATAGTCCCCATTTTCTTCGCCCTCGATAAACCCCTCGCGCAGCGCGCCGACAAGCGCTCGATTTTTCCTGAGCGACACCTCTGACTGCGCTTCCATTAGCCTCTCATAGCGCTCCTCTTTCGCGTCGTCGTCAATCTGCTCGGGCAGGTCGTGGGCTTTCGTGCCTTCCTCGCGGGAGTATTTAAACGCCCCTGCGCGGTCGAACTCAGCTTCTTCAATGAAATCGAGAAGCTCGGCAAATTCCCCGTCGCTCTCTCCCGGAAATCCCACGATAAACGTCGTCCGAAGCACTACTTCGGGAATCTCCGAGCGGAATTTAGCTAGAATCTCCCTTATGCGCCGGCTCGTGGTTTTTCTGTCCATGAGTTTCAATATGCGGTCGTTTATGTGCTGGAGCGGCATATCAATATAGGGGAGGATTCGCCTCTCGCTGGCTATGAGCTTGACCAGTGAATCCGTAATCCCCCAGGGATAGCAGTAGTGAATCCGAATCCACTCGATGGAGTCAACCCTGGCAAGCTCCCTGAGCATCGTCTCGAGGTCTGTGCCGATGTCCCTGCCGTAGCTCGTCATATCCTGCGCTATGAGGTTTAGCTCTCTCACGCCGAGGCGCGACAGGTTCTCCGCCTCGCCCACAATGGATGCGACGGCGCGGCTTTTCATCGTGCCGCGCATTTTGGGGATAATGCAAAACGCGCAGGTTCTCGAACAGCCCTCCGACACCTTCAGGTAAGCCGTATGTGGTTGGGTCGTAAGGGTGCGCGGGGTGTCGGGGTCGTAGAGTGTGCCGGGAGGGGATTTGTAAAATTTTTTGACGCGCTCTTTTTTCAGCGCTTCGCCGATTTTCATGAGGTTTCCCGTTCCCCAAAAGGAGTCCACCTCTGGGATTTCGCGTTTTAATTCCTCGGCGTACCGCTCCACCAGGCATCCGGTTACGATGAGCTTCTTGCAACTCCCCGCCTGCTTGTACTCGGACATCTCCAAAATAGCGCTGATTGACTCCCTTTTGGCGTCGCCGATGAAGCCGCAGGTGTTCACTATGATAACATCGGCTTCGGCTTCGGACGGGGAGAGGGAAAACCCCTCTTTCCTGAGCGACCCTAGCATCAGTTCGCTGTCAACGAGATTTTTCGAGCATCCTAGGCTCGCAATATAGACCTTCATGCGCGCCTCTTTACGATGTGCGATACCCTGCCTTGAGAGAACGTGAGGGTTATCTCGCCCTCGTCGCCCTTGCCGAATACGTCAAATGCTACGTCCTCCAGACATTTTGACACTAGAACATCAAGCCCCCTTGCGCCGGTTTGTCGGGATAGCGCTTCTCTTATGATGAAATCTGCCACGCGCTGGTCAATTTGCAGGTGAAACCCCTCTTCCTCGAACTCCCTTTTATACTTCTGGATTTTCAGAAGCAAGATTTCTTTGAGCGTTCCCGTGTCGAGCGGCGAAAACGGGACGATTCTATTAAACCTGGCGACGAGTTCGGGGAGGAATCCGAAGAGGTGAAATTTCGATATATCGTCCGCTTCCTCTTCGCTGATTTTATAGGCGATGGCTCTTTCATATTCCGAATTTTCTGGAATCTGCTGGAGGAATCCAAGCCCCCCTTTCTCGAATAAGCTCCTGATGCCTGAGAACGCGCCGACGGCAAAAAATGACATATCGCGCGTTGAAATCATCGCCCTTGGACCGCGGTTCGACACCCCGAAATCAAGCGGGATTTGGGCGTCCGTGCCTTCGAGGATTTTTAGCAGCTCTCTTTGCACGCCGTAGCCGGATACGTCTTTTGTCGTGCCTTGCCCCGCAAACCTGCCGCTACTGTACGCGCCCGCGATTTTATCGAACTCATCTAAGACGACCACTCCGCACTCGGCGATGTCCACGCTCTCGTTCGCCGCATAGACTAGCTGTACGAGGATGTTGACCACGTCCTCGCCCACGTAGCCGGACTCGGTGAATTTCGTCATATCCACTACGACAAAAGGGAGTTTAAATATCTCCCCGAAGAGCAGTTCAATGAGATAGGTCTTGCCGCATCCGGTGGGGCCCATGAGAATGGAATTTGGTCTTGGGGGAAGCTCGCCCCTTGGAATTTTCTTTGTATGCAGGTGTTTTAGGCGCTTTACATGGCGGTAGGCGGCAAGCGATACTGCCCTGCGCGCCCGGGGCTGTCCACGGTAGCCGAGGGTCTCTAGTTCTTCAAATATCTTCTTGGGCGAGGGAAGCGGGATGGACTCGATAAAGTCTCGGACGTAGTTAATTTTTTCTCCTCTTTTCATTGAGCGGCTTGCCTCCGTGCGGTATGTTATTGTATAAATTCCCGAGACTATTTTCAAGTAACCTTCGAGCGATGAGCCTATATCTAGAGGCGCTAGTGTCCATAATTTAAGACCCAGTGCCTAGAGCTTAAGCACGATGATTCTCCATATTGCCAATAAATGCGCGTTTCTATAGGCTATAGCGATGATATTGCTATCTGGTATGTTGTTTGCAACCTATTCAGGAGATGATTCCTACGAATACAAATAAGACCTATCCCGAAAATGTTTTGAATTTTGACAACTACGACACTGAGGGCTTCTACGACGAGATGTTTGACTCTGCGGGCAGCCCAAGGGATTGGTATCGGTTGCTGAAGGACTATATCGAAAACCTTGAGCCGGGCGAACTCATGCGCCGCCAGCACTCTGCCGAGCGGATGCTCCTGGCAATGGGTATCACTTTCAACGTCTATAAAGAGGGCGGAGGGGAGAATATTTTCCCATTCGATGTCATCCCCAGAATAATTGACTCCGCCGAGTGGGACGGAATCGAGCGGGGACTGCGCCAGCGCATTCAGGCGCTAAACCTGTTCATCAACGACATATATCACGACCAGCAGATACTATCGGACGGCGTCGTTCCAAGGGAGCTAATCGAATCGTGCAAGAGTTTCTTGAAGCCGTTTGTGGGGCTTAATCCCCCCAAGGGCGTGTGGTGCCATATCACGGGGACGGATTTAATCCGCGACAAGGACGGCAAATTTTACGTTCTCGAAGACAACCTGCGCTGTCCTTCGGGCGTATCCTATGTGCTGGAGAACAGGGAAATTATGAAGCGCTCCTTCCCCGACGTTTTCGAGGATTTGGGCATAAGGCCAGTCTATGACTACCCAATACACCTGCTTGAGATGCTACAGAGGGTCTCAAACGTGCCGAATCCGACAATTGCCGTGCTGACCCCCGGAATTTACAACTCGGCCTATTTCGAGCATTCGTTCCTAGCTCAGCAGATGGGGGTCGAGCTTGTCGAGGGGAGCGACCTCGTCGTACATGAGGGCTACGTCCAGATGCGCACAACCACGGGGCTTAGGCGCGTTGATGTGATTTATCGCCGAATCAACGAGGAGTTCCTCGACCCGCTCCTCTTCCGAGCGGACTCCCTGCTTGGAGTGCCGGGAATCTTCGACGTCTATAAAAAGGGCAGGGTTACGCTTGTAAACGCCCCCGGCACAGGCGTTGCCGACGACAAAATCATCTACGCCTACGTGCCTTCAATAATAAATTACTACCTAGGCGAGGACATCATCCTTCCCAACGTCCCGACCTACGTGTGCTGGGACAGAAAACAGCGCCAGCACGTCATCGAGAACATCCACGAGCTCGTCGTCAAAGAGGCAAACGAAGCCGGCGGCTATGGAATGCTCATAGGTCCGCATTCGACAAAAGCAGAGCAGGAGGATTTTCGCCGCCGTATTGAGTCAGATCCGAGGAACTACATCGCTCAGCCCACGATAAGTTTTTCCCGCGTTCCCACGATAACCGGAGACCACTTCGAGGGCAGGCACGTGGATCTGCGCCCTTACATCCTCTACGGCGAAAACATATACGTCATGCCGGGGGGGCTGGCGAGGGTCGCGCTGAGGAAGGGGTCTCTGGTCGTCAACTCCTCTCAGGGCGGAGGGAGCAAGGACACTTGGGTGCTTCGCTGAAGCGGGATTGATTATGAAGGGCGCTATCCGCAAATTACGCAAATCGAACAGAGTCCAGATACGCAGATGCAGTGTTATGGGCAGAGAAATATCGTGGCTGAAATGGTGATAAAATGCTAAGCCGAGTCGCAGAGTCAATTTACTGGCTGAACCGCTACATTGAGCGCGCCGAGAACTACGCCCGCTTCATCGAGGTCAATATCAACCTCACCCTAGACCTCCCGCCCGATATGCCGGAGCAGTGGAAGCCGCTTGTCGTAACCACTGGCGATTACGGGCTATTCCAGCAGCGCTACGGCGAACCAGACGATAAGGACAGCGTCATTCAGTTCCTCACATCTGACCGCGGCAATCCCAATTCCATCCTCTCCTGCCTCTATAAGGCTAGAGAAAACGCCCGCACCGTGCGCGAGATTATCTCAACCGAGATGTGGGAGCAGATAAACGAGTTTTATCTCAAAGTCCGGGACGTCATCTCCTACAGCGATTGGACTCTGGAGATGCTCACGGACTTTTTCAAGGAAATCAAAACCGGCAGTTATCTCTTTGCGGGGATTATGGACTCCACACTTTACCACTCCGAGGGCTGGCACTTTGGCCAGATGGGGCGATTTATCGAGCGCGCTGACCAGGCCACGAGAATTTTGGATGTGAAGTGTTTTCTGCTTCTGCGCGATGGACAGCCCCAGGGGGCGCACCTCGACCTCCTGCAGTGGCTTGCGGTGCTGAAATCGGCGAGCGCATTCGAGATGTACCGCAGGATTCACGGGCGCATCAACCCGAATAACATCGTGCAGTTTCTCATCTTAGACCGGGAGTTTCCGCGCGCTATTAGGTATTCCCTAATCCAGGCGGAACAATCCCTGAGAGCAATCTCAAGCGGCCAGCTTTGGACTTTTAAAAATACCGCCGAGAAGAGGCTCGGGCTCCTGCGCTCGGAACTCGACTACACGGAAATCAGCGAGATATTCTCTGTAGGGTTGCATGACTATCTCGATAATATACAATTAAGGCTCAATGAAGTTAGCGACGCAATTTACGAGACGTTCTTTAACATACCCGTCCTCGGCATACCGTCCGACAAATCTCAATAGAAAAGGTATTTGCCAATGACATTTTGCTTAGGAATAAAACTAAGGGACGGGCTTGTCGGTCTGGCGGATAGCCGCGTAACCACAGGCTCGGAGTGCATCACCGCGCGCAAGGTTACGGTTCATCAGCACGGGGACAACGCCATGTTCCTGATGACCTCCGGGCTTCGCTCGGTGAGGGACAAGGCGATAACCTACTTTCAAGAGGTCATCGAAGAGAGGGGCGAAGAATTCGATAAGCTCTACAAAGCGGTCAACGCCTTCGGCGCGCAGGTAAGGCGCGTCCACAAGGAGGATAAAGAATCCCTCCATGAGAGCGGTTTTTTTTTCAACCTCCACGCCCTCGTCGGCGGACAGCTTAAAAACGACCGCGAACACAAGCTCTACTTGCTCTATCCTCAGGGCAATTGGGTGGAGGTTGGCCAAGGGTCGCCCTATTACATCATCGGCAACTCCGGCTACGGCAAGCCTCTGCTGGATAGAGTCCTCAGATACGATTCTGGCATGAGGCTCGCCCTAAAGGCGGGATTCCTCGCGTTCGACGCCACACGCACCAGCTCGAACGACGTTGACTACCCGCTCGACATCGTCCTCTATGGCAGGGACTCGTTCAACATTGTAGAGTGCCGTTTCCACAAAGACGACCTACAGAGCATCTCGTTTTGGTGGCAGGAGAGAATTATAAATTCCGTAAAAGAGTTGCCGGACGAGTGGATAGAGCTTGTGTTTGCCGAGATGTTCGAGGCCCTTGCCCTGAAGAATCGCTCGGATTGAAAGTGTCTTATTACGAGGTGCGACAAAAATGCTCTTTCTAATTCGTCATCGGAGCGAATATACCTACAGCCAGCCGGTTAGATTCAAGCCTCATTTCCTGCGCTTCCGCCCCAGGGAAAACCCGTTTCAAGAGCTTCTGAGCTATAAGCTCGCGGTATCGCCTGAGCCGGTTTCCGTCTCTTACCACCTGGATTCGGACGGAAGCGTATTTGCGCAGGCTCGTTTTTGGGGCGAATACTACAGTTTGATAATACAATCAACCGCAGTTGTGAGGGCTAGCGCGCCGCCTTCGGGGTGGTTGATTTATCCTGAATCCGCCTGCACGCTCCCGATACGCTACCCCTCGGAAGAGGCTGAGTATTTGCTCAAGCCGTACCTGAGGCCCAAGTCCGCCTCGTCTGACGTGGCTCGGTTCGCCGAAGGGCTTGCGGAGGAGTCGCGCTGGCAGACCCGTTCATTTTTGGAGAATCTGGGGCGCAGAATCAACCGCGAGTTTCAGAACTGCTATAGAGAAATGGGAGAGCCGTATCCGCCCCAGAGGACATTGTCCGAGAAGAGCGGCTCATGCAGGGATTTTGCCGTGCTTTTTATGTCTGCCTGCAGGCTGATGGGGATTGCCGCGCGGTTTGTTAGCGGCTATCAATTCGATGAGTCGTCGGAGTTTCGAGACCTCCACGCGTGGGTCGAGGTATATCTGCCGGGGGAGGGATGGAGGGGGTTCGACCCCAGCGTCGAGGGCGAGGTAACGGAAAGGCACATTGCCGTTGCCGCATCAGCCGACCCTAGGATGACCGCGCCGGTGAGCGGGATATTCATGGGAAATGCCGAGGCGAGATTAAACGTGGACTTAACTATTACGCCTTTTTAGATGGGTATTGGGAATTGAAAAATACGGATAAGAGTCTTGATTGTTCATTTAAAATGGTTACAATTTCACTCCCTGTCATCTAAACCTTGGGGGTGGAGGCGTCATGAGTGCAAATGGATTACCGCCAAAACAAGGTCTTTACGATCCTCGGTTTGAGCATGAAGCCTGCGGCATCGGCTTCGTAGCCAATATCAAAGGGAAAAAGTCCCGTGAAATTGTCCGCCAAGGGCTCGAGGTGCTGGTGAATCTCAATCACCGCGGCGCCTGCGGCTGTGAGCCAAATACCGGCGACGGCGCGGGAATTCTCCTGCAGATACCGCATCCATTTTTTAAGAGAGTAGCCTCGGAGGTCAATGTTAACCTCCCCGCATACGGCAAGTACGGGGTTGGCATGGTGTTTCTGCCTCAAAATGCCTCGGAGCGGCGCGCCTGCGAGAAATACTTCGAGGGTGTCGTAAAGGAGGAGGGTCAGCGCGTTCTCGGATGGCGCACCGTGCCTACGGACAATTCCACCATTGGGAACACCGCCAAGGCGAGCGAGCCGTACATAAGACAGGTTTTTATAGCTCGCAATCCCGCTATTAAGGACGATATGGCGTTTGAGAGAAAGCTCTACGTCATACGCAAGCGGGCGGAGAAGGCTATTCGATACTCCGGGCTAACGGGCGGAAGCCACTTCTACATATCGAGCCTATCTTATAAGACAGTCGTCTATAAGGGAATGCTCACCGCCGACCAAGTGCCGGAATACTACACTGAACTCTCCGATGCGGACATGGAAACTGCTATTGCCCTCGTGCATTCCCGCTTCAGCACCAACACATTTCCAAGCTGGGAGCGCGCTCATCCCTATCGCTATATGATTCATAATGGAGAGATCAACACCCTGCGCGGAAACGTCAACTGGATGCACGCCCGCCAGGCGATGTTTGAATCCCAGCTTTTCGGCGAGGACATCCATAAAATTCTGCCCATTATCAACTCGGACGGAAGCGATTCGGCTATGTTTGATAACTGCCTCGAGATGCTCGTCCTAGGGGGGCGCTCTCTGCCCCATGCCGTGATGATGATGATCCCCGAGCCGTGGTCTAATCACGAGAGCATGAGCGATGAGAAGAAGGCGTTTTATGAGTATCACGCCTCTTTTATGGAGCCTTGGGATGGTCCCGCTTCTATCGGGTTTACCGACGGGCATCTGGTCGGGGCGGTGCTTGACAGAAACGGGCTTCGCCCCTCGCGCTACTACGTTACCAAAGACGACTTAGTGATACTCGCGTCCGAGGTCGGGGTTCTGGACATTGCCCCTGAGCGCGTGCTTCAAAAAGGACGCCTCCAGCCGGGGCGTATGTTCCTAGTTGACACAAAAGAAGGGCGCATAATAAAAGACGAAGAGCTTAAAGCCGAAATAGCCTCCCGCCACCCCTATAGGCAGTGGCTCGATGAATATCTCCTACCGCTCGAAGACCTGCCCGATGCCCCGCATTTGATATATTCCGACCACGAATCGGTGCTTCAGCGCCAGCAGGCTTTCGGCTACAGCTACGAGGATTTGAGAATTATCATCGAGCCGATGGCGAAAAACTCCGTTGACCCCGTCGGTTCAATGGGCAATGATACCCCTCTTGCCGTGCTGTCGAATAAAAATCAGCTCCTCTACAGCTACTTCAAGCAGCTATTCGCGCAGGTTACGAACCCGCCCATTGACTCCATCCGCGAGGAGATAATTACGGCTACTGAAACCACCATAGGCTCTGAGCGAAATCTGCTCAGCCCTGAGCCTCGGGGTTGTCGCCAGATTAAACTCAAAACTCCGGTGCTTACGAATGACGAGCTTGAGAAACTCCGCTACATCAACATCGCCGGCTTTAAATCCCACACCCTGCCCATGCTGTTTAAGGCTTCTGATGGCCCGGAGGGGCTTGAAGAGGCTATCAGCGAACTCTACGCCGAAGCCGACCGCGCCATTGCAGACGGGGTGAATATTTTGATTCTCTCCGACAGGGGGTGCAGCAGAGATTACGTGCCTATGCCCGCTCTGCTTGCCGTTGCGGGCCTCCACCATCACTTAATCCGCGAAGGCACGAGGATGAAGGCGGGGCTAATTGTGGAATCTGGCGAGCCGCGCGAGGTGCATCATTTCTCGCTTCTCATCGGCTACGGCGCAGGGGCAATAAACCCGTACCTCGCCTACGAGACCATTGATGATATGATACGCGAGGGGACGCTCACTGGGGTTGCCCACAGAGAGGCCGTAAAAAAATACATAAAAGCCGTTGTCAAGGGCGTTGTCAAGGTGATGTCCAAAATGGGCATCTCCACAGTTCAGAGCTACCGCGGGGCGCAGATATTTGAAGCCGTGGGGCTGAATCACGTTTTCATTGATAAATATTTCACCTGGACGCCTTCGCGCATCGGAGGGGTGGGGATTGATGCCATCGCCAGAGAAGCCCTTGAGCGGCACGCCCGCGCGTTCGGTGAGAGACAGGTTGACTCAAAAACTCTGGACGTAGGCGGAAAATATCAGTGGAGGCACGAAGGGGAATACCACCTGTTCAACCCTCAGACCGTGCATAAGCTCCAGTACGCCTGCCGCGCCAATAGCTACCGGGCATTTAAAGAATACGCCGCCCTGGTTGACGAGCAGAGCAAAAACCTCGCCACTATCCGCGGGCTTCTCGATATTAAATTCTCCAATCCCATTGCGCTTGAGGATGTCGAGCCAGTCGCAGAGATATGCAAGCGCTTTAAAACCGGCGCCATGTCCTACGGATCCATCAGCAAAGAAGCGCATGAGAGCCTCGCCATCGCTATGAACCGCATAGGCGGCAAGAGCAACACGGGCGAGGGCGGCGAAGACCCAGACCGCTTCACACCAGACGCAAACGGGGACTCCCGCAACAGCGCCATTAAACAGGTCGCGTCCGGTCGTTTCGGCGTTACTAGCCAGTATCTCATCAGCGCCAAAGAGCTTCAAATCAAAATCGCCCAAGGAGCGAAACCCGGCGAGGGGGGACAGCTTCCCGGAGCCAAGGTCTATCCTTGGATAGCTAAGGTGAGATTTTCCGTTCCCGGCGTGGGACTCATATCGCCGCCCCCGCACCACGATATTTACTCCATTGAGGACCTAGCTGAACTCATCCACGACCTCAAAAACGCAAACCCCGAAGCGAGAATCAGCGTAAAGCTCGTCTCAGAGGTCGGGGTCGGCACTATCGCCGCCGGCGTTGCCAAGGGCCATGCCGATGTGGTTCTCATTAGCGGCTATGACGGAGGCACGGGGGCGTCCCCTCAGACGAGCATTCAGCACGCGGGACTGCCGTGGGAGCTTGGTCTCGCTGAAACTCACCAGACGCTTCTGCTCAATAACCTCAGAAGCCGAATCGTCGTGGAAACTGACGGTCAGCTTAAAACGGGCAGAGACGTCGCCATTGCCGCGCTGCTTGGGGCTGAGGAGTTCGGGTTTTCAACCGCTCCGCTCGTTGTGCTTGGCTGTATCATGATGAGGGTCTGTCATATTGACACCTGCCCCGTAGGGGTTGCGACTCAAAATCCGGTTCTGCGGAAGAAATTCCAGGGAGACCCCACCCATGTGGTCAATTTTATGCGATTTATCGCCGAGGAGTTGCGCGAGATAATGGCTCAGCTCGGCTTCCGCACCATAAATGAGATGGTGGGCAGGGTGGACAAACTTGAGCCTAGAGAGGCGATAGACCATTGGAAAGCAAAGGGGCTTGACCTGCGTAATCTGCTCTACAGCATCCCGGATTTGCCCTCGGATGTGGGACGCTACTGCCAGATGGCTCAAGACCACGGACTAGACAAGGCTCTTGATAACGAGGTGTTATTGAGCCTCTGCGAGCCTGCGATAAAGCGCGGGGAGGCGGTCGAGGGGATTATTCCGATACGCAACATAAACCGTGTCGTGGGGACTATACTCGGAGGGGCGGTTACAAAGAATCACGGCCCAGAGGGGCTTGCCGAAGACACGATTCGCCTGCATTTTCGAGGCTCGGCAGGGCAGAGTTTCGGGGCGTTTATGCCCAAAGGGATAAAATTCGTACTCGAAGGGGATGCCAACGACTACGTAGGCAAGGGGCTATCGGGCGGGAAAATTATCGTCTATCCCCCAAAAGGCTCTACTTTCGTCCCTGAGGAGAACATAATTATTGGAAACGTGGCTCTCTACGGCGCAACGGGCGGAGAGGCTTACATTCGAGGCATGGCTGGAGAGCGGTTCTGCGTGAGAAACAGCGGCGTTAGCGCGGTGGTGGAGTCCGTAGGAGACCACTGCTGCGAGTATATGACCGGCGGCAGGGTGGTAATTCTCGGCGAGACGGGAAGGAACTTTGCGGCGGGAATGTCAGGCGGAGTTGCATATATTCTCGATGAAGCCGGGGATTTCCACTCGAAATGCAACCAGGATATGGTATATCTCGAGCGACTTGAAGATGATTATGAAATCCGCGAACTCAAGTCTATGATTCGCAGGCACGCCGAATATACGAAGAGCGATAAAGCCCAGATGACGCTTGCCGCTTGGAGCGACGCGCTGCCGAAGTTTGTAAAGGTCATGCCGAAGGACTATAAGCGTATGACGCTTGCGATGAAGCGGGCTGAGGCGGCGGGACTCGGCGGCGAAGAGGCCGTCATGGCGGCGTTTGAGGACAATAAAAGAGACCTTGCCAGAGTCGGCGGAAACTAGCCGCCGGAGCGTTACAGAGAACGGCTCGGCAAAATTTAATTTAAGGAAGTACGGACTATGGGTAAGCCCACGGGATTTCTTGAATACACTAGGGAGCTTCCCGAAGAACGACATCCGAGCGAGAGGATTCGGGATTGGGACGAGTTTCATCTCCATTTCGCGGAGAAAAAGCTCCAGATTCAGGGCGCGCGCTGCATGGACTGCGGCGTGCCGTTCTGCCACACTGGAAATCTCATCGGGGGGATGACGTCGGGCTGTCCCGTGAATAACCTCATTCCCGAATGGAACGACCTTATCTATCGGGGACTCTGGAGGGAGGCTCTTGAGAGGCTACACAAAACCAATAATTTCCCAGAGTTTACCGGAAGGGTCTGCCCCGCGCCCTGCGAGGCGGGATGCGTGCTTGGAATAAGCGAGCCTCCGGTAACGATAAAAAACATCGAATGCGCTATCATTGACAAGGGATTTGAAGAGGGATGGGTACGCCCTGAGCCTCCGCAAAAGCGCACGGGCAAGAGGGTCGCCGTAGTCGGGTCAGGGCCTGCGGGGCTTGCCTGCGCCGCGCAGCTCAACAAGGCGGGACACTGGGTCGTCGTATTCGAGAGGGACGACCGTATCGGAGGTCTCCTGATGTACGGAATCCCCAATCCGCACCTCGATAAAAATATCGTTCAGCGCAGGGTCAACATTTTGGCGGAAGAAGGCGTTGAATTCGTTACTGGCACGGAGGTCGGACGCAATTTTCCAGCCGAAAAACTACTTAAAAAGTTCGACGCCGTCGTGATTTGCTCAGGGGCTACGAGACCGAGAGATATATCAATCGAGGGTAGAAATCTCTCAGGAATCCACTTCGCCATGGAATTCCTACGCCTCAACACCAAAAGCCTTCTCGATAGCAACCTCTCCGATGGGAGCTACATCTCGGCGGAGGGCAAAAATGTAGTTGTACTCGGCGGAGGCGACACCGGCACGGACTGTGTTGCTACATCCATGAGGCACGGGTGCAGGAGCCTAGTGCAATTTGAAATCCTACCGAAGCCGCCAACGACGAGAGCCGACGATAACCCCTGGCCCCAGTGGCCCAAGGTATATCGCATGGACTATGGGCAGGAAGAAGCCGCCGCCAAGTTTGGCGATGACCCACGCAAATACAGGGTTCTCACTAAGAAATTCGTAGGAGACGCCGAGGGGAGCGTCTGCGAGCTTCATACGGTGAAAGTCGAGTGGCATCGCGCAGAGGACGGACAGCTGAATCTGCGGGAAATCTCCGGCACAGAGAGGGTTTGGAAGGCTGATCTAGTGCTTCTCGCCCTAGGATTCTTGGGCCCTGAGGGCGCGCTTGCCGAGCAACTGGGCGTTGAACTCGACCTGCGCACGAACGTGAAAGCCGAATACGGCAGATACGCGACCAATATCCCTCACGTTTTCGCCGCAGGGGATGCCCGCCGTGGGCAGAGCCTCATCGTTTGGGCTATCAACGAGGGAAGGGGAGCGGCGCGCGAGTGCGACAGATTTCTCATGGGACATACGAGCCTCCCCTAATAATTTAATTGCCCTTTCACCGCGAGCTAACCTAATACCCCTCGAAAGCCGCCAATTGCGTTTCATCTCATAGCCGCATCTGGTTTCCGCATTTAGCGGTAAAAAACCTCCCTGCCGCATCTTGCATCCCTCGGGAGTAGCCATATATAATTGACCTCACCCATACCGGCAGGGGGCGTGATTCAAGTGGATAAACTCAAGTTCGGCATCGTATCCCCGGCGGGCGAAGAGCCGAAAAACCTCCTCCGATTTATAAAACGCGCTGAAGATTCCCTCTTTGACAGCGTCTGGGCGGGCGACCACATGGTTTTCATGCGCCCCGTCGCTTACGATGTTATGTCAACTTTTGCGGCAGCGGGGGTTACGACAAATCGAATTTCATTAGCCTCCATCTCGGATGCGCATAAATTCCACCCCGCCGTGCTTGCCCAGCGTCTCGCCACTCTGAGCCAACTTACGGGCGGCAGATTCATTCTCGGCTTAGGGCTGGGGGAGGCGATGAACCTAGACCCCTACGGCATAAAGTGGGATAAACCCCTATCGAGACTCGTTGAGTCCGTAGAGATAATGCGAAAACTCTGGCGGAGCGATTCCCCGTTTGATTACGAGGGGGAGTTCTTCCAACTCCGTCAGGCGATACTCGGCGCAAAGCCCGCCGGGGGAGGAGTCCACCACGGGCTCGTCCCGATTTACATTGCCGCTCATAGGGAAAAGAGCCTTAGAGCCGCCGCCGAATTGGGGGACGGGTGGATCACTCTCCCTCAGCCTCCGGAGATGTTCGCCAGCAGACGCGCCAAGGTTGAGGCGTGGAGGGGGGATTTTGGAGGCAATTTGGATAATTTCGAGCGATGCCTCTATATATTCGCCTCCATCGCCGGTGATAAAAACGAGGCTTATGAAGCGCTTGAACCCCTCCGCCACACCATCATCTGGTCTGAACTCTACGAGGAATACTCAGGCGCGAGGCTTCCTGAGGAGTTTCAGCGCTTTGGCTACATGACCGTAATCACTACGGACGATGCTGACAGGCAGAGAATTGTCCGGCAGGGACGGCTCTACCCAAAAGATGCCGTATTGGATTTCACCCTTGCCGGATGCGCCCAGGACTGCATCAGGCGGATAGAGCAGTACGCCGCCTCCGGGGTTACGCATCTGCTCCTTCACGACTTCAGCCGAGACCGAGATGAGAGCTATAAAATCCTGACCGAGAGGGTTATTCCGTATTTCAGATGAAGCCGATTTGCTATATTAAAAAGGGTTTCGGATGCGGGCGCGGCGTGTTTTTTCATCTCATCCACTATAATTTATATCCACAGGAAGGGGGGAGTAATGAGATTTCTTCACACGATGATAAGGGTCGGCGACCTTGAGCGGGCAATAAAATTCTATACCGATGTGCTGGGGTTGACGCTCCTGTCCCGCGCCGATTACCCCGAGGGCAGATTCACCATCGCGTTTCTCGGAAACGGCGAGGGCAAAGAGCCTTTTTTAGAACTCACTCACAATTGGGACACGGCGGCTTATAATCTCGGAAATGGGTGGGGACACATCGCCATGGCAACCCCGGATATTTATGCCGCCTGCGAGGGTGTCCAATCCGCCGGAGGGAAAATCACGCGCCCCCCAGGCCCAATGAAACACGGCACAACGGTCATAGCCTTCATTGAGGATGCGGACGGCTATAAAATTGAACTCGTCGAGACAGCATAAATTTGGATATTGAGAGGAGAAACCAGCCATGACAATCCCCGAAGGGCTTCGAGCCGCGCTCGATTTCGGTTTGATGGATTCGATATTCACCCGCCGCTCCCGGAGGTTCGGCTTGGGGATGGAGATGAGGGAAGGGACGCTGAGGCATAAATCCCGTTTTGCGCCCGTTCCGCTGGGGGAGCTTGAAGAGGCATTTCTCATCTGGGCGGGAACCGGAATGACGGGGCTGTCCCTAGGGGATCTGCCGCGCACGGGGATTTCATGGCTCTTTCAGTGGACTGGCAGAAGCTGGCCCTGCTCGTGCAACTCTCACTCAACTGAACTCTTCTACACCAACGACGACGGCGTCTATATGATGAATCTCTTTAATCTGATGCCAGAGGCGGGGGAGACATCTATCTTCTCGGGCAAATCCGAAGAGGAAAAGCTGGAGAGGGTTGTGCGTCTATTCCGAAAGAGCCGCGTCAAACTCGAGGACGGCAGAGCGAATCTGCCCAAGGGCGAGCCGGGGCTATTTGATTTCAACGCATGGAACGCCAACCAGCCGGGAACCACTTTTCTCATCCCCGTAACAAATACCACTGTTGAGTACATGGTTTTGCTCTTCATATATTTCGGCGCTAAATACGGCTTTAACATCATTGATGAACTTAACGGCGGCAGATCCTGCGGCTTAGATAAGTGGATTAAAAAGGGCTATATCAGAGACGACGTTCGGATGTCGCTCTTTGATCTTGAACTCAGGGTGCTGACGACGCTGAACGTCGAGCAGGCATTCATCTGCCAGAATATGAACCTCGCGCTTCAGGCTCTGGGGCTCGGCGGATGGGCTTTCACGGGGCTTCTGCCGCACTACGCCCTTGGGCTGAATCCCTCGCACAAGGGACTTGGGTTCAGATTCATTACCCCGGAGAAAACCGTCCGTAGCATCGCCGCCCCCACGCCAGTCGGAAGGGACGGGGCTTTTGAAGCCCTCTGCCCGCCATATGTCCGGGATATGAGAGAGGCCGTTGACAGGTTTCTTCAAATCCGGGGCGAATTCTGGAAGGAGGAAAACCCGTACCCTTATCAAAACCCCAAGGGAGTACTCGACGACGAATATCTACCCTCCGAGGAGAGGATAGAAATCGTAAAGGACTTTTGCGCCTACGTTTATGAAAACTACGGCAGATTTCCCGCCTTCCTAGACCCGATGTTCGCGCGGCTCGTCTTTCAGGCGCATCACCTAGACCTTGAGTTCTACGACAAGCACTACACCGAAGGGGCTTACACTGAGATTCATAGAAACCACTTCAAACTCTGGCATCCTGAGATGAAAGACCCGTTCGAGTGATGAGTGATGAGTAGTGAGCTTTTTGCCGGCCCCTCGCTTCTGCTTTTTCGCGCGTATAAAACTATTTGACATCATAGCGCCGCATATTATATCCTCTTAAGAGTAAATCTTACATGGATATAAATATCATTTAGGAGGATGCCGAGATGAATAGTATGAAGAGTGTTTTAGTAGCCGCGCTGGCTATGGTTATGGTCGGATTGAGCCTTGCCTGTCCTCAACCGCCCCAAGAGGCTCCGGCCGAGAAATCTCTCTATGAGAGGTTGGGGGGGAAAGATGCGATAATTGCCGTGGTTGACGATTTTGTCGCGCGGGTTGCGGCTGATACGCGCATCAACGGCTTTTTTGCCAATACTGATATAGCCCGCCTCAAGGGTTGCTTGGTGGATCAGGTATGCCAAGCCGCGGGGGGTCCATGCCAATATACGTGCAGGGATATGAAGTCCTCTCACGCGGGAATGGGCGTTTCAACCGCCGATTTTAACGCCCTAGTCGAGGATTTAGTAGCGACGCTCGATAAATTCAAAGTGCCGCAGAGGGAAAAAGACGAGCTTCTGGGCGCGCTGGGCCCGATGCAGGGGGATATTGTCGAGAAGCCCTAACATCTAAAATAGATATTTATTAATAACTACATAGCCGGGGGATGGGCGCGCAGGCTCGCTCTCTCCCGGTTTTTTTTCATTCCCAAGGGGACGCCCCTCATCGCCTCTGAGCCTGGTATATTCATTGGCATCGAAAAAGGAATCTTCTCTGGTTGGGGGCGGATGAAAAATCATAAAGGAAATGGCGAGTGGCTAGGGGCTGTGTTCGATGCCCTGCCAGATGCGATTATCGTTCTCGACTCCGCTTTTACTATAATTGCAATGAACGATTCGGCCGAGAATATATTTAAAATCTCCCGCGAGAAAGCCTCCGGCAGGCACTGCTTCAGCGTTATCCCTAAGGAAATCCAGGTCGTCGCCCTAAAATCCCTTGAAGAGGAGAGGAGCGTTATCGGGGATAGCGTCAAGGCTTCCCTGCGAGATGGGCAGAAGGTCTCGCTCCAAGCCGTGGCGTCGCCAATCCTCGGCAACATCGGAGGGGTAGATGGGATAGTGCTTCAGGTCAAAGACCTCGCCGGCGCGGAATTCCTCAACGAGAGGAATCTGCAGCAGGTCTCAAGCTCGGCTCTCGAAGGGCTTATCCTCGGACTCGCCCACGAGCTTAAAAACCCCCTTAGCGGAATCAGGGGTGCGGCTCAAATTCTGCTCGAAGAGGCGGGAAGCGCGGAGATTATCAAATGCGCCCGGATTATCATCAAAGAAGCCGACCGCCTGCGCTCGCTGCTCGATACGATGAAGAGGCTAGAGCCATTCGCAAAAGAGATTTTCGAGCCTGTAAACGTAAATGAAATCCTCACCGAGGTGCTTTTCCTAGAGTCCAAATCCCTCGGCGGCAAGGGAGTAAAATTCACCCACAGCTTCGATGTCGCCCTGCCTCCTGTAAGTGGCGACGCCAATTCACTCAAGCAGGCGATTCTCAATCTCGTTAGAAACGCCATTGAGGCTATAGAAGACAGAGGCGAGGTCTATGTCTCGACAAGATGGATTACGGACTACAAGCTAAAAAACGAAAACGCCATTTCAATTTATATCAGGGACAGCGGCGCGGGAATCTCCAAAGAGTCTCTTGAGAAGATATTCTCTCCGTTTTATACGACGAAGAAAAATGGCACTGGCTTGGGGCTTTTCCTCGCCTATCAAATCGTGGCAAAACACGGCGGGGCTATTTTTGTCGAGAGTCAGCCGGGTAGGGGTACTCTCTTTAAGGTCTATCTGCCGATATATGAAAAATGATTCACTCTGCGCGATTAGGAACTACGCTTGATTCTTAAACCTCTTCGATGTGGTATCATTCACAGTAGCGATTCACGATAGTTGTCCTAGCTCTGGGGGTGAGGCTCTTTATCCCTCATTGTGAATTTCCCGTTCGATTTAATCCCAAATGCTGTTGCAGGCGGGCGCAAAGTGTGATTTAATTCGATTCGACCGCCGAAAATTTCTTTATTCTTGCCAACCGAAAAATGAAAGAGAAAATCCTAGTAGTGGATGACGAAGAAAGCATCAGATGGGTACTTGGGCGATACCTCGAGAAAGCCGGCTACGAGGTGGAATTCGGCGAGAACGGGACGGAGGCGATTGAAAAAGCCCAGTCCGAGCTGTTTTCCCTGATTATTCTCGATATAAAAATGCCGGATTTGAGCGGGCTTATGGTTCTGCGCGAGATTAGGCTAAAGAATATTGACACGCCCGTCATCATCATCACCGCCCAAAATACCGTGAAAAACGCCATTGACGCGATGAAGGAAGGGGCATACGACTACGTGGCTAAACCCTTCGACCTCGACGAAGTGAAACTCACCGTGGAACGCGCCATCGAGGGCTATAACCACGTGAAGATGATTGAACACCTCAGGGCGACGCTCAGGGAAAATGTCGAAACCAATCAGGGCATAGTCGGCAACTCGCCCTTGATGCTGAAAATCTATAAAAACATCGGCAGAGTGGCGGAAAAGGATTTAACAGTCCTCATCAACGGAGAAAGCGGCGTAGGAAAAGAGCTTATCGCCCGCGCCATTCACCTCAATAGTAAAAGAAGCGAGGAAAAACTCGTCGCCGTCAACATAGCCGCCATCCCCAAGGAACTCTTAGAGAGCGAGCTTTTCGGCTACGAAAAAGGGGCATTCACCGGCGCGCTCATCCGAAAACAGGGCAGGTTTGAGGAGGCTCATAAAAGCACGCTTCTGCTCGATGAAATCGGCGATATGCCCTTCGAGCTTCAGACGAAACTGCTGCGAGTGCTGGAGGAGAAAAAGTTCTACCGCCTTGGGAGCGAGAAGCCCGTAGAGGTTGACGTAAGGGTAATAGCGGCTACCAATAAAAACCTTGAGCAGGAAGTCAACCGCGGTAAATTCCGAAAAGACCTCTTCTACAGGCTCAACGGAATAACCATAGAAATCCCCCCGCTTAGGGATAGAAAGGAGGATATAACCGTTTTTGCGGATTTCTTCCTCGATAAATATTCCAAAGAACTCGGCACAGGAAAACGGGTGCTTTCCGAGGAAGCCAAGGCGATACTATTTGAATACGATTGGCCCGGAAACGTAAGAGAGCTTGAAAACACGATAAAGCGCATACTCGTGCTTTCATCCGACATTATGATTACTCAGGAAACCATACTCGAAGCCGCCGCTTATGTTAGAAAATCCCGCCACGTCCCGGAGGACTCGCTCTACAGAGTCGTCCGCGATAGGTTCATGAGCATAATCAACTCAAACCAAGACCCCCCCGAAAGCGGCATATATGATATGTTCATAAAAGAGGTGGAAAAGCCTCTGATTGAAGCCGTGCTTGAAATTACAAAAGGGAATAAGAAAAAAGCGGCGGCAGTGCTGGGCATTAACCGAAACACACTTGCCAAGAAACTCGACGAGCTTGGGATTTTTTTGGAAGAAGCAGATTGACCAGCGGATGCAATCCGGTCTTAAAAACTCTCTGCTATGAGGGCAACCGAGCGCAATATGTAATCACGCGCGCCGATCGGGGCAGGGGGGCTCAGTTCTCTGCTGAATCAAATCCTGCTAGAGCCTCTTTAGCCGCGGACTGCTCGGCTTCTTTCTTGTTTCTCCCCGCGCCTTTTCCAAGGAGCTTTCTGCCTATTTTGACTTCGACGTAAAAGGTTTTGCTGTGTGCTAGTCCCTGTTCAAGCACGACCCTGTACTTGGGTACGCTCTTGTATTTTTTCTGCACCAGCTCCTGAAGCCGCGTCTTAGGGTCGCTGAATAGGGCTTCGTCATTAATACATTTTTTCAAGAGCTTGTTGATAACTCTGATGGCCGATCTGTAGCCCCCGTCAATATAAACCGCCCCGATGACGGCTTCAAACGCCCCGGAGAGGTTTGACTCCCTATCGCGCCCTCCGGTCAGTTCTTCGCCCTTTCCGAGCATAATATCTCTGTCAATTTCTAGCTCTCTTGCGAAACGCGCAAAATTTGCCCCGCTCACAATGGCGCTCCTCATCTTCGAGAGCTTCCCTTCTGGGGCTTCGGGGAATTCATCGTATAGAAACTTAGCCACTGCGCAGTCAAGCACGGCGTCCCCAAGAAACTCAAGCCTCTCGTAGCTTTCAATCGAGGTCTCGTTGGCAAACGAGCTGTGGGCGAGCGATGTTTTCAGGAGTTGCTGGATTTTGAATGTGTATCCGAGTTTTTTCTCAATCATTGATGGTAAATAATTAGCGCAGTTCCTATGAAAATCAATAAACTCCGCGAAAATACTGCCGCTTTATTTATTATAGCCGATTGCCGGAATCTGGCGGCGGCGCTGCGGATAAATGCAATTTGGCGTTCTGGTATTGAAGTAAATCGAGTTTATAGTAGAATGTCCCATCTGGCGGCGGTGTTTAGTTTTTAAAACTCCGTGCTTAAGTCTTAGGCACAATTTTTCCGCTGAATCGG
This sequence comes from Deltaproteobacteria bacterium, assembly GCA_052390235.1. Classification (GTDB taxonomy): domain Bacteria; phylum Desulfobacterota_D; class UBA1144; order Nemesobacterales; family CSP1-2; genus JBQTHB01. Next base: position 473,012 of record JBQTHB010000002.1, read on the forward strand.
CTTCGAGCCCGGCAATAGCGCATGTTTTGGGCATTTAGTCGGGTTTTTCTAGGTTGGTATATTCTTTGCATAGGTATCTTGCATAAGGAGGTTTATAGAATGAAAAAAATAGAAGCCATTATTAAACCGTTTAAACTGGACGATGTAAAAGAGGCGCTTAAAGAAATAGGCGTTCAAGGTCTTACTGTTACCGAAGTCAAGGGGTTCGGCAGGCAGAAAGGGCACACCGAGCTATATAGGGGGGCGGAGTATGTTATAGATTTTCTCCCCAAGATAAAACTCGAAATCATAGTTGCCGATTCTATGGTAACCAAGGTCGTAGATGCTATAATTGACAGTGCCAGAACCGGCAAGATTGGAGACGGGAAGATTTTTATACTCCCAATGGAAGAGGTTATAAGGCTTAGAACCGGCGAGCGCGGTGAAGATGCGCTTTAAAATTAGAAAATAATCACAATCAAGGAGGATGTGCAATATATGGCTACGAAAAAGAAGGCTTCAACCAGCCCTTTTCCCCAAAACGCAGGGGAAGTGTTTAAGCTCATAAGCGAGAAACAAATCGAGGTGATTGACTTCAGATTTCTCGATTTTCTAGGAACTTGGCAGCACTTCAGCGCTCCCACCCACGAGCTTGAAGAAGAGACCTTTGAAGAGGGCCTCGGCTTTGACGGCTCAAGCATTCGAGGCTGGCAGTCTATTCACGCAAGCGATATGCTCGTTATCCCCGACCCCACGACGGCGAGAATTGACCCGTTTACCGCACATCCGACGCTGTCTCTGATATGCGACATCGCCGAGCCGCTCACCCATGAGGCTTACTCTCGCGATCCGAGAAATATCGCCAAAAAGTCCGTCGCTCACCTGAAAAATACCGGCATTGCCGATACGGCGTTTTTTGGCCCCGAGCTTGAGTTTTTTATTTTCGATGACGTCAGATACGACCAGACTACACACTCCGGCTATTACTACATAGATTCCGTCGAGGGTATCTGGAACTCCGGCAGGGATGAAAAACCGAACCTAGGCTATAAGCAGAGATACAAAGAGGGCTACTTTCCTGTGTCTCCGACGGACAGTTTTCAGGACCTGCGCTCGGAGATGATAAAAGTACTGGAACAAGTGGGCGTCATCATCGAGAAGCAGCACCACGAGGTCGCAACCGGAGGTCAAGCCGAGATTGATATGCGCTTTGCCCCGCTCGTTGAAATGGGCGATAGAATGATGTGGTATAAATACATCTGCAGAAACGTCGCCAAGAAATATGGAAAGACCGTATCCTTCATGCCTAAGCCCCTTTTCGGCGACAACGGCTCCGGGATGCACACGCACCAGTCCCTGTGGAAAGACGGCAAGCCGCTTTTTGCGGGCAACTCCTACGCCGGTTTGAGCGAAATGGCTATGTACTACATCGGAGGGATTCTTAAGCACGCCCCGGCTCTGTGCGCATTCGTAGCTCCGACTACTAACTCGTATAGGAGACTCGTTCCGGGATATGAAGCGCCGGTTAACCTAGCCTATTCTGCTAGAAACCGTAGCGCCGCAATTAGAATCCCGATGTACTCTCAAAGCCCGAAATCCAAGAGGCTTGAGGCCAGATTCCCCGACCCGTCCTGCAACGGCTACATTGCCTTCGCCGCGATGCTCATGGCGGGATTAGACGGCATCGAAAAGAGAATTCATCCGGGAGAGCCGCTCGATAAAGACATCTACGCCCTCGGGCCAGAGGAGCTTGCCGGAATTCCGTCCGTACCCGGCTCGCTTGAGGATTCACTCAAAGCGCTTGCCGCAGACCACGAATTCCTGCTCAAGGGCGACGTTTTCACCACAGACGCAATTGAGACGTGGATTAGCTATAAGATGGAAAAAGAGGTCAATCCGATGAAGCTCAGGCCCGTGCCTTATGAGTTTATGCTCTATTTCGACTGCTAATTGGATTTTCTGACGCCTTGACACACAGCAGGCGGCAATTCCCAATCATCGGTGTTGCCGCCTTTTTTTGTTGGAGAGCGCGCATTTATTTATGCCATTCCCGCGCTTGGGCTCACCATAAGCGCCGCCGAACTATTAGAAGCTGATGGGGGATAATAGCAGTCGCCCCCCGCTCCGTTAAATGTCTGCAATTTATTAGGGTTATCTGTCAAAGAGGTGAAGCTGCTTGAGCTTTATCTTAGAATCGGCGATTTCAACCGGGTAGTTCCCTGTAAAGCAGGCGTCGCAGAAGCTCTCCCGCCCTTCAAGCGCCTTTGCGGTTTCAACGGCTTTGGCGACCCCTTCGAGGCTCAGGTATCCTAGCGAGTCTGAGGTGATGTATTTGTTGATTTCATCCACGCTGAGCGACGATGCAATGAGTTCTTCTCTTATCGGAGTGTCAACCCCATAGTAGCAGGAAAAGCACATCGGCGGGGAGCTAATTCTGAGGTGAATTTCCTTCGCACCCGCCGCGCGAATCATCTTCACAATTTTGCGGCTCGTCGTTCCCCTCACAATGGAATCGTCTATGATGACGACCCTTTTGCCGGCTAAAACCTCGCGTATGGCGTTGAGCTTGAGCTTGACACCGAAGTTTCTGATGGACTGCTGAGGCTCGATAAACGTCCTGCCGACGTAGTGGCTTCGCAGTAGCCCCATTTCAAGCGGAAGCCCCGAATATTCGGCATATCCCATAGCGGCTGGGACGCCTGAGTCCGGCACGGCGACGACGATATCGGCGTCGGCTGGTTGCTCCTTGGCGAGTTGCTTGCCGAATTCCTTTCTCACCTGATAGACGTTGCGGCTGAATATGGAGCTGTCGGGTCTGGCAAAATAGATATATTCAAACACGCAGTGCGCGGACTTCGCGGCGGGGAAGGGCTTGAACGACTCCATACCGCCCTTGGCTCTTATAACGAGAATCTCTCCCGGCTCGATTTCCCTTATAAATTCCGCCTCGATGAGGTCAAAGGCGCAGGTCTCGGATGCCACTACAGTTGCCTCGCCGAGCCTTCCAAGCACAAGTGGCCTGAACCCCTGCGGGTCTCTTGCGGCTACCATGAATTTGGGCGAGAGAAACAGCAGGGAATAAGCCCCTTTACAGCGCAAAAGGGCCTCCGTGATGCGTTTTATTAGCTTATCTTCTTTCGATTTTGCGATGAGGTGGACGATGACTTCCGTGTCGGTTGTGGATTGAAATATCGCTCCATCTTGCTCGAGTTCTTCTCGCAGGATGCGGGCGTTGGTGAAGTTGCCGTTGTGGGCAATGGCAAGCTCGCCTTTGAAGTAGGTTACGACGATGGGCTGGCTATTTTTGAGGTGGCTTGAGCCAGTGGTTGAGTAGCGCACGTGTCCTATGGCATTTTTGCCGGGGAGTCGGGACAGAACGTCCTCTGTGAAAATATCGGAGACAAGCCCCATCTCGCGGTGAGAGTAAAGGTGGCTGTTGTCTGAGGTTACTATTCCCGCGCTCTCCTGCCCCCTGTGCTGAAGGGAGTGAAGCCCCAAGTAGGTGAGATTTGCCGCCTCCGGGTGTCCGAATATGCCGAAAAGCCCGCACTCTTCTTTTATTTTCGCCATGTTTAAGTGAGTTTAAATGAATGAAATAAATCCGCCGCTCTCGCCTCGCCGCCGCCCTGTCCGCCGTTATTTCAATAAATCTTCAAATCCCCCCGCCCAAGCCCTGTGCGCCGCCTCTGCCGATAGGTCAATCAACCCCGCAATGTGGAAGCGCTCCCCCCCGACTGAGCCTATCATCTGCATCGGGACTCCGCTCGCCTCGGCTATTTTCTCTATAGCGCGGACATTTTTCTTATCCGCAGAAATTAGCGCCCTAGATTGGGACTCGCCGAATAGTAGCGCGTCTGCCCTAATTCTACCATGAATCGGTTTTATTTGCACCCCGGCGACGCCGCTGGGATTAAAGCAGGCTTCGGCAAGGGCAATTGCAAGCCCGCCTTCGGAAATGTCATGCGCCGAGCTTATTAGCCCAAGCTCCGCCGCATCGAGAAGCGCCTTAATTAGATTCGCCTCTGCCCGGAGGTTAATTCGGGGCGGAAGCCCAGCCGCAAGCCCGTGAATTGTCTTGAGGTACTCGCTTCCCCCAATCTCTCCGTGCGTCTCGCCGAGGAGAATCACGACATCTCCCTCGCGCTTGAACCACTGCGTGATGCGCTTATTCACATTATTGATGAGTCCGACCATCCCGATTGTCGGCGTGGGGTATATCGCCCGCCCTTCGGTCTCGTTGTAGAAACTCACGTTGCCGCCCACAACCGGAGTGCCGAGGGCGATGCACGCATCGGATATGCCCTCGACTGAGCGCTTGAATTGCCACATGATTTCCGGGTTTTCGGGGCTTGCGAAATTGAGGCAGTCCGTAATAGCAAGCGGAGTCGCGCCGGAGCAGGCGAGGTTTCTCGCGCTCTCGGCTACGGCGATTTGCGCCCCGGCGTGGGGGTCGAGGTAGCAGTATCGGGAGTTGCAATTGAGCGTCATGGCGAGGGCTTTGTCACTCCCCTTGATTCTCACGACGGATGCGTCTGAGCCGGGAGGGACTACTGTATTTGTGCGAACCATGTGGTCGTACTGCTCCCAAATCCAGCGCCTGCTCGAGAGATTCGCCGAGCTGAGCATCTTGAGTAGCGCCGAGTTCATATCTCCCGGCACGGGGATTGACTCGAGATTGAGCCTATTTGCCGATTTTAGATACTGGGGTTTTCGGTAAGGACGCTTATACCTCGGCGCATCGTCCGTAAGGGAGTTAATGGGCAGAGAGGCGGCGGTGTTTCCATTATCGGCGAGGATTAACTTTCCCGTGTCCGTAACCTCGCCCACGACGGCGAAGTCGAGCGCCCATTTGCGAAAAATCCTCTCTGCCGCTTCCTCTCGCCCCCGCTCAACGACCAGTAGCATCCTCTCCTGAGATTCGGACAGCATAACCTCGTAAGGGGTCATGCCCATCTCCCGTCTCGGCACTTTATCAATCCAAAGCGTAACTCCCGTTCCAGCGCGCCCTCCCATCTCGACGGAGGACGACGTAAGTCCCGCCGCTCCCATGTCCTGAATCCCCACGACGACGCCCGTTTTAAATAGCTCAAGACAGGCCTCGAGCAGGAGCTTTTCCGTGAACGGGTCTCCTACCTGCACCGCGGGCCTCTTCTCTTCGGTTTCTTTAGTGAACGTGTCAGATGCCATCACGGCCCCGTGAATCCCATCGCGTCCGGTTTTCGAGCCGATGTAAATCACGGGATTGCCGACTCCTCTGGCGACTCCCCTGAAGATTTCGCCCTTTTTCATGATTCCGAGCGCGAAGACGTTTACGAGCGGGTTTCCGTTGTAGCACTCATCGAAATACGTCTCGCCGCCCACGGTGGGAATGCCGATGCAGTTGCCATAGCCGGCGATGCCGGAGACAACGCCAGATACGAGGTACTTAGTTGTCGGCAAAGCGGGGTCTCCAAACCGGAGCGAGTCGAGAATGGCTATGGGTCTCGCGCCCATGGTGAAAATGTCGCGCAGAATCCCTCCAACGCCGGTTGCCGCCCCTTGATACGGCTCGATGAACGAGGGGTGGTTGTGGCTTTCCATTTTAAATGCGGCGCAGAGCCCATCGCCGATGTCAACAATGCCCGCATTCTCTCCGGGTCCTTGGACGACGCGCTCGCCTTTTGTGGGAAATTTCCGAAGATAGACCCTTGAGCTTTTGTACGAGCAATGCTCAGACCACATGGCGGCGAATATGCCAATTTCGGTGATATTGGGCTGTCTGCCTAGGGTGTCAACGATTTTTTTATATTCATCTTCTTTGAGACCGTGTTTCAAGGCGATTTGTAATTGGTTCATGAGGAGCGTAATTATACCCTATGCTCACGGCTGAAAAAGTAGGAGAGGGGCGCAGTGGGGGCGGATACGGATTTGTGTCAGATGGATTGCCGGGACCGGAGGGGATTTCCCTTAAAATCTCTCATCACGGCAGGTATCGCGCGGGGTCAACAGGCGCTCCGCCCAGCCTCAGCTCAAAATGCAGGTGAGAGCCTGTAGCCCTGCCGCTGCTGCCGACCTCGGCTATGACCTCTCCGGCCCTTACGCACTCTCCCGTGCTCACACGGTTTCGCCTGTTGTGGGCGTAAACTGTCCTCATTCCCCCGCCGTGTTCAATCTCGATGATTCTCCCGTAGCCGGAATACCCGTCGAGACTGCGCGCGCTGACTACGACCAGCCCCGCCGCCGCCGCTTTTATCAGCGCCCCCTCCCGCGCCGGAATGTCAATTCCCGTGTGCTGGGCGCCGCCCCTGCGTCCGAAGCCGGATGAAATCCTCCCCTCAAGCGGGCGTATTAGCTTCGATGCGCCGCCGCTCTGGGAGATTGCCAGTCTCTGTCCAACTTCGATGCGCGCAGCATCGGCGATGTCGTTCAGACGCGCAATCTCCTCAATTGTTACGCCGTAGTTTACAGAGATTCTATAGAGGGTTTCTCCCGCGCGGACTGTGTGATAAATCCCATCCGAGGGGCGGCTTTTTCCGACGCACCTCGCCAAATCTCCTGCAATCTGGGATTTCTCTATAACCGAGGGCTTAGTCGAGCAGGCTAGAGCCACGGCGTGCGCAAGCGAGACTATAAGCCAAATCCACCGCCTCTTCGGGAGTTTGAGCCATTTTAATATCCGATGACACCTCCCATGTTTTTATCCCTACGACAGGAATTCTGAGCTTCATAGCAAAAGCGATTTCGGATAGCGTTCCCCAGCTTCCGCCGACGGCAACGAGGGCGTCGCAGGAGCGGACGATAATAACGTTTCGGGCGTGGCTCATCGCCGTAACAACGGGGATGTCAACATAGCGATTAGCCCCCGCTTTGCTCCCTCCGGGGATAATGCCGACTGTAATGCCTCCTTGGCTTTTAGCCCCTCTACACGCCGCCAGCATGACCCCGCCGAGGCCGCCGGATATGAGAACGCACCCTCTTTTGGCTATCTCACTGCCCACTTCTTCGGCAGTGGACAGCTCTTCGGGGGAGGCTTTGGCAATTCCGATAACGCCGATAGCTATTTTCATTTTTCGGTCATAGAGGCTAATTGAGATTCGCAAAAATCGCTTCAAGCAGTAGCTCTGCGATGCGCCTGTGTCCCTCGTCGCTGGGGTGAAATCCGTCCACGAACAGCAGGTCGTCGGTTATGGTCATCGAGAAGAGGTCAACCAGAGGGATGCCAAACTCCCCTGCAAGCCCCTCGACGATGCCATTAAACGCGGCGATTCTCTCTGGGGTTACGTCGTTGCTTGGGTTTTCAATGAAGCGTGGAAGCTGGGTGAGGTCGGGGATGTTCCCGATGACGACTAGAGCCTGGGTTTCATTGACTAGACGGACGATGATTTTTCTCAGCTCCGATTCGTAGTCCTCAGCCTCGACGCCCGCTATGATGTCGTTTGAGCCGAGCAGGACTGTGGCGACATCCGGCAGTCTCGATGCGCTGTCGAGGAAAAAATCGAACTCCCCCTCAATGGTGTCTGTCTCAGCGGCTGGTATGGCGACGATGAAGAGGTCAAAATCTCCGCCAAGTTCGTCGTCTAGGGCGTCGCGGATTAAGAACGCGTATCCGTCCGTCGGGGGGAGCGCTCCAACCCCTAGGGCGTCGCTCGCGCCTATGGCGAGATAAAGCGGGTCGTCTGAGGGGAATAGGGCGTCCGAAGCCCCGCCGCAGGATGATGCGCAGATGATGAGAGCGCACAGAGCTATCGAAGCGAGTATCAGGCGTTTAAATCCGGCTATTAGCGCGTCCATGCGGAAATACTAGCACAATCGAGGGGAGAATTCTAAACCGCTTAGTTGAATCTCGAATATAAAAGGGGCGCGAGAGTTAGGAGATATCGAGGTCTGCGGTTAATTTGGCAAGCGCGCCGTAGTCGGTGAGATCTAGTTTTAGCGGAGTTACGGAGACATATCCCGCCCTTAGGGCTTGAATATCCGAGTTTTCAATTTCAACCGAGGCGACCTCGCTCCCTCCAATCCAGTAGTATTTTCTGCCGCGCGGGTCTGCTCTCTCCACTGCCGCCTCTCCATAGATTCTCTTGCCGAGCCGAGTAACCCGGATACCTCTAATTCCATTCGTTGGCAGATTCGGCACATTTGCGTTCAGAAGAGTCCCTTCGGGCAGCGGCGTGGCGAGGACGTACTCGGCGAGTCTCTGGGCGACTTTAGCGGCGGCGTCAAAATTGAAATCCCGCTTTGCCGATAGCGAAATCGCAATTGATGGAATATTGAGGAGCGTTCCTTCAATCGCCGCGCTAACCGTGCCGGAATATGTAACGTCGTCTCCCATGTTCTCGCCCTTGTTGATTCCAGAGACTATTAAATCCGGCTTTTTATCCCTCAGTATTCCGTTTACGGCTAGGTTAATGCAGTCAGTGGGAGTGCCGTCAACGCTATAGCAGTTCTCGGCGATTTTATTAATCCGAAGCGGGCGGTAAAGGCTCAGGGAATGGCTCACCGCGCTCTGGTCTCTATCCGGCGCGACGATGACAACCTCGCCGAGCGTCCTCATTGCCTCGGCAAGGGCGCGAAGTCCGTCCGAGTTGATGCCGTCGTCGTTTGATGCGAGGATTCTTATAGACATAAAAAATGGTCGGGGTGACCGGATTTGAACCGGTGACCCCTGGCCCCCCATGCCAGTGCGCTACCAGCTGCGCCACACCCCGATTTGTAAGATTCGATTATAACTCTCTTGGGGGATAAGGAAATAATTAGATTTGCGGTCTGTACAGATATTACTCGACTTTCCTGCCGATAGGAATAGATTTTAACTCATTTAATATTTCGCGCAATAGCTCGGACACTTTTGTCGTAATTTTCCTCTGTTTTCCCTCTTCTCTGAGCTTTTTCTTCGCCCCTGCAATGGTGAAACTCTGCTCATAGAGCATCCGTTTTATGCGCATTATAGTGGTGATGGCGTCGCGGTCGTAGAGCCTTTGGGACTTTCTTCTGATGGGCTTTATTTCGGGGAACTCAGTTTCCCAGTACCGGATGACGTAGGGCTTGATGCCGGTGTGGTCGCTTACCTCGCCGATTCTGAAATATATTTTATCGGGGAGTTTAATCTCAGCATCATCTCCAAACATAGACTACAAGCTAGATTAAATCGAAAAAAATGTCAAGACGGAAAATATTAGCAGGAGGGCTGAGCTTGACTTCAGGCAATGGAGGAGAGGGATGGGGTAAATAGTGGGTGTAACCTCGCCTCCACTGCGCTGAATTATAGGAGGATTTTTAGCTATTTGCTTCGGCGGCGTCTGCGCCTTGACTGCCACTTAGGTAGTAATCGTTGAGCCTCGTATCAATATCGTCTCGCTCTTCGCTCATCTGCGTGTCTACTTGAGGGGTTTCTGCGTATCGGAAAGCCCGTCAATAATAATAGGGGCAAGATGCGTGCCATAACTAATTGCGTGTGTTTTCAGTGAGTTGCGAATTCCGCCGCCGCATATATCTGCCAAATTTGGTAACATAGCCCGACAGGTTTAGGTAAAGTCGCCCGGTTTCCTTATTTATGGCGCGCTGGAGCGATGCCCCCTTAAAGCACGCCTCTGAAGGTTTTTCTGTGTATCGGACAAGCGCCAAATTTCCTCAGCGCTTCGTAGTGCGCTTTTGTAGGATAGCCCTTGTGTTCGGCGAAATTGTATTGGGGATAGATTTTATGATAATCGTCCATGATTGCATCCCTCGTAACTTTGGCTATGATGGACGCGGCCGCGATGGAATTGCAAATGCCATCGCCCCTGATTATCGCCTCCTGGGGCATATCGAGAGACGTGCGGGTGTTTCCATCAATTAAGAGAAAATCGGGAGCCACGCCCAATTTCCCAACCGCCATCTCCATTGCTAAAATTGCCGCGCGAAGGATATTGATTCTGTCTATTTCGCCGGGTTCTACGATACCGATGCCAAAAGAGACGGCCTGCTCCCGGATTTGCCCGAAGAGTTCGTCTCTGCGTCTGGGGGAGAGCTTTTTTGAATCGTCTAAGCCCCGGATTGATGCCTCTTTCGGGAGTATCACCGCCGCCGCCACAACCGGTCCAGCAATAGGGCCCCGGCCTGCCTCGTCCACTCCGGCGGCGATTTGCCCTCTCTCCCAAACTTTCCTCTCGTATCCGTAGTCAGGCGGCGTCATTTTATCGGTTAGCTAATTGGGGGGGCTAGATGAGACCGTACTCTCTCAGAGCGGATTTCAGTTTTGAGAAGTTCTCATCCGACATTTCGCAAAGGGGCAGTCTCATCTCGTCCGCTGATTTTCCCATTAGACCTAGGGCAACTTTCACGGGTATCGGGTTCGTCTCAATGAATAAAATCTCGTTTAGCGGCAGGAGCTTATAGTGCAGGTCTAGGGATTTACCGATGTCTCCTGCGATGTAGAAGTCGTACATCTGGGCAACCTCCCTCGGGGCGATATTTGCCGTTACAGTGATAAATCCCCGCCCGCCAACGGCGAGTATCGGGAAATTGACAGCGTCGTCCCCCGATAGGAGAATAAAATCCCTCCCGCACAGCTGGAGGATTCTGCTTGTCGTCTGAAGCGACCCGGAGGCTTCTTTGACGCCCACAACGTTTGTGCAATCCGCGGCGAGCCTCGCAATGGTTTCCGGGGTCATGTTCACGACGCTCCGTCCGGGGATGTTATAGAGAATCACAGGCAAGTTAGTCTCCGATGCAATTGTTTTAAAGTGCCGGTACAGCCCCTCTTGAGTGGGTTTGTTGTAATAGGGAACAACTGACAGCGCGGCGTCGGCTCCGGCTTTTTCCGCGAATTTAGTGAGCCGAATTGCCTCGGCGGTGCTATTCGACCCTGTGCCGGCGATGACGGAAATCCTCTTTCGCACAGCCCTTACGGTGAGCGCGATGACATGTTCATGCTCCTCGTGGGATAGGGTGGGGGACTCGCCCGTTGTGCCGCAGGGGACGATGCCGTGCGTGCCGTTTTCAATCTGGAATTCGATTAATCTTACTAGCGCTTCTTCGTCAATTTTGCCGTTCTTAAAAGGGGTAATTATGGCGACTATAGAGCCGTGAATCATAAACCGGGCGCCTCCGAGCTGGAATTTGGTTCACTTCATTATATTTGAGACTCGGTGTAAATCAAGACGAAACCAGGCGATTCGCAGGGGGGAGGGATTTGCGATTGGCGCTGCGTTTTGCAATTGAGTAGATTATTGCTCTGACCGCAAATTCTCTCAGATATTCACAACCGGGCGCAAGGTTTTTACTTGCAAGTTCTTAGCTCAAAAACTAAAAACTCGAAACTCAAAACCCCTTCGCATATCGAATCCCCTCAGGATAGCTTCTGTCCGCATTCGGGGCAAAAATTGCTTTTTCTGGGGATTTTCGCCCCGCATTTAAAGCAGAGCGCGGAGTCTAGGATTTGAAATCTCTCCGCCGCTTTTCGGGATTTTTCAACCGCATCGGCGAGAATTTTATCCAGTCCCGCCGCGAATCCCTTAGATTCTTTCGAGAACTCAACGCTGTCCTCAGTTGTCGCTGTCCAAATCGTAACTTTCGGCTCAGCGTCGGCAATGTCAACGTCCCATCGGGTAATGATGTCGTGGGGAATATCGCGCAGTTTCTTGAGCGAGGAGGCGTTTTTAGCGACGATTACCCTCGCGCTCGTGAGTATGAACCAGGAGTTAAACCAGGTGTTGCTGTCAACCCAGCGGGGGGCTTTGTGCATGGCGCGAAAATCCCTGAGAATAAATAAAACCTCTTCGCCTGCGGCGAGCGAGGCGTAAAGCCCGGATTTCAGCCCGGCGGGAAGCTCGGCTAGGGTTTGGCGTTTCATCGAGGCGATGTAATTTTTGATTGCGCTAAACATAGTCTCTTATGAGAATCTCCGCTATTTGCACGGCGTTAAGAGCCGCTCCTTTTCTGAGCTGGTCTCCGGCGACCCAGAGGCTCAGCCCCGCCGCAACCGTGTAGTCCTCTCTTATTCTCCCCACTAGGCAGTCGTCAATCCCCGCCGCATCCATGGGCATAGGGTATTTTAGCTTACCCGGCTCGTCAACCACGCGCGCCCCCGGAAATTTTGATATTGCCGCCCGCGCCTCCTCGGCTGTGATTTTTCGCTCCGTCTCGACATTCACCGCGACAGAGTGCGCTCTGAACACGGGCACTCTCACGGTCGTTGCTGAAACCTGAATCGAGTCGTTTTCCATGATTTTTCTCGTCTCGAAGTGGAGCTTCATCTCCTCTTTGGTGTAGCCGTTTTCAAGGAAGGAGTCAATGTGAGGGATTAGGTTAAACGCTATCCTATGAGCGAGAGCATGGTGCTTCATCTCATCGCCCTTTGCCCAGGCGAGGGTCTGGGCGCGGAGCTCTTCCAGGGCCTGGGCGCCTGCGCCGGATACGGCTTGGTAGCTTGCGGCAACGACCCTTTTTATACCCGCGAGGTCGTGAATGGGTTTTAGAGCCATGAGGGTTACGGCTGTCGTGCAGTTCGGGTTTGCAATTACCCCGCGTTTTTTATATTGGGCGATTCTAGGGGCGTTGATTTCGGGTATCACAAGCGGGACGTCTTCATCCATACGAAAGGCGGAGCTATTATCTATAACGACCGCTCCGGCTTCGACGGCTTCGGGGGCGAACTGCCGGCTTCGGGAGGCTCCCGCCGAGAAAAGCGCTATATCCACGCCGCTGAAGGCTCTTTTCTCTAACCTCTGAACCCTTAGCCTCTCTCCGCCAAATTCCATCTCCCTGCCCTCTGACCTCTCAGATGCTATAAGCCTAAGCTCCCGGACGGGGAAATTTTTCTCCCTGAGTATATCCATAATCTCAATGCCGACCGCCCCCGTTGCTCCCACGACGGCGACGCTATAGCCGCTCTTCTTCATAAAAATCGCTCCTAATAGTTAATTTATTATCTCATTTGTAAGATGCGCGTCCGAATTTCAGCGCCCGTACTTCTCTTCAATTTTGCCTATCATCTCGATATTTGCCCTCTCGCCCTCGTCCGGCGGGGTGGCAAGCCATCCCTCAATTATCTCGCCCGCTACAGATGGAGATATTAGCCTAAGGCTCATGGCGAGGACGTTTGCGTCGTTCCATTTCCTCGCTCCCTCGGCGGTTGCCCTGTCCGTGCAGAGGGCGGCTCTTATCCCCGGCACTTTATTCGCCGCAATGCTAACGCCCGTTCCCGTGCCGCAGAAAAGCACTCCCTGAGCGCACCTGCCGCCGGCGACGCTCTCGGCCACTTTCATCCCCACCTCAGTCCACTGTATCGGGTCATCCGACAGGGGACCGTAAAGCTCAAGCTCGAATCCCTTCTGCCTCAGCCTCTCGACGACGAAATCCGTCAAGTGCGTGCGCTCATCGCTTCCAATGGCAATTTTCATGGCTGCCGCTCCTTAGCTTGGAATTATTTAGATAGATTAACGAAGTATTTGCACAGGGCAAATCCAACAAAGACGAGCGCAATCCCGGCTAAGTTGCTCGAAGCGATATATGCCGCGGCTAATTTGGCGTCGCCCCCCTCATGAGGCTTGCCGCCTCTAGCCCGAAGGTTGAAAACGTGGTAAATCCGCCGAGAAATCCCGTGAAGATGAAAACCCTCGCGCCGGGGGCAATCGCCTTAGACTCGAATAGCTCCCATAGAATCCCGATGAGCAGGCATCCGGCCAAATTCACCGCCAGAGTTCCCCAAGGGAATGCGCCCTCTAGGGATTTCCCCACGAAGCCCGACACAAAATATCGAGCCAAAGTTCCCGCCGCGCCGCCCAGCATTATAAATACATAAGACAACTCGCTCTCCCACGCCGCCCAAAATTATATTATTAAACCTGAAAATTGAAATTTTGCACCGAGAGTATTTTAATAATACGTATCCACGAGTCGCCGCAAATTGACCGTCTGCGGTTTTCTCTATAGAATCCATAGCGCACCGGAGCAATTTCACACACGGAGACCCCTCTTGGCATACTTAGATGTGGCGGAGCGAGCGGCGCGGGAAGCCGGGAAAATCCTCAGAGACAATCTGGGAAAAGTAAAACATATTGGCTACAAGGCAAAAAACAGCCTCGTTACCGAGGTTGACAGGCTCGCTGAGGGCGTCGTGATTGACATTATAAAATCCAATTTCCCCGCGCACGCCATATTCGCCGAGGAGTCCGGCAGAAGCGCCAAGCCCTCGGATTACCTCTGGCTCATAGACCCGCTCGATGGCACGACCAATTACGCGCACGGCTACCCTCATTTCTGCGTCTCCATTGCGCTCGAGGCGGAGGGGCGGATAATCCTCGGCGCGGTCTATAACCCCATGAGAGATGAATTCTTCTCCGCCGAGCTTGGCGGCGGCGCTTATTTAAATCATAGCCCGATACAGGTCTCGGCGACGCGAACCATTGAAGAGTCCATGCTCTGCACCGGATTCGTGCATGAGAACGACTGGATGGTAGAGGAAAACCTCGCGCATTTCGCCGATTTCATCCGCATCGCTCAAGCAGTGAGGCGGGACGGCTCGGCGGCGCTTGATTTATGCTACGTTGCCTGCGGCAGATACGACGGTTTTTGGGAGCTTGGACTCAGCCCATGGGACACTGCGGCGGGTTCGCTGATTCTCACAGAGGCGGGCGGCGCGGTCTCGGATTTCACCGGCGGCGGCTACAGAGTGTACGACCCAAAAATCCTCGCCTCCAATGGGAGGCTACACGGGCGGATGATTGAGATTCTCGCGGGCATAGCCGAGGCATAGGGATTCATAATTAATAGTTAAACCTATTTAGCGTTTCGCTGCGTTACTTATTGTTGGCAACTCAATTTCACTTGACTTTAACTTCCCTGTTATTGTAAAATCCACTATAGATTATCTATAAAGGAGGCGGATTTAATGAAGCCGAAATTAATTCTAGGAGTGGTTTTAGCCTTAGTAATTTCAATAGCTTTCCTCCAGTGCGGAGGAGAGGGCGGAAATAACCCCGATAACTGTTTCGATGGCGTTGACAATGACGGCGACGGGCTTGTGGACTGCGCCGATTCTGACTGCGATGAATTCTGTCTCGAAGGACCTGAGGGCCCATGCTTCGATGGAATTGACAACGACGGCGATGGGTTAGTTGACTGCGCCGACCCGGACTGCGCCCCTTCTCCCAACTGCGGAGGGATGGAGAACTGTATTGATGGCGTTGACAACGACGGCGACGGGCTAATTGATTGCCAGGATCCGAACTGCGCCAATAACCGCTTCTGCACAGGAGGGGAAAATAGCGAAGAGGAATGCTCAAACGGTGTTGACGACGACCGGGACGGGCTAACCGACTGCGACGACCCTGAGTGCAGACTCACCGAAGCCTGCAGGGAAGGCGGCGAGGGCCCCTGTGATGATGGAATGGATAACGACGGCGACGGGCTTGTGGACTGCAATGACCCCGACTGCAATGGCTCTTCCTCATGCCCCGGCGAGAATTGCATAAACAACGTTGACGATGACGGCGACGGACTCGTTGACTGCGACGACCCGAACTGCGCAACCTCGCTATTCTGCGAGGAAGGCGGCGAGGGCCCATGCTTCGATGGCGTTGACAACGACGGCGACGGGCTTGTGGACTGCGCCGACCCCGATTGTACGGATTCGCCCTTCTGTACGGGAGGCGAGATGTGCGCTAACGGGACTGACGACGACAATGACGGCTTGGTTGACTGCGCTGACCCAGACTGCAGAACCAATGCCGCCTGCGGAGGGGCTGAAATCTGCGGAAACATGATTGACGACGATGGCGACGGGCTAACGGATGCCGCTGACCCGGACTGCAGAGAAGGCGGGGCTGGCCCGTGTAGAGACGGCGTTGATAACGACGGCGACGGGCTACCTGACTTACTCGACCCCAATTGCTGTCTGCCTGCGAATTTCCCTGTCGGGGCGTGTGTTAACCTAGGCGGGATATTGTAATTTGCATATAAAACCCCTCTTCCTCACCGGCGGAGGGGATTTTTTTATAGACGATACAAAAATTTTAAGGAGGTTTGGTTGATGAAGCCGAAATTAATTTTAGGAATGGTTTTAGCATTAGTAATATCAATAGCTTTCCTCCAGTGCGGAGGAGAGGGCGGGAATAACCCCGACAACTGTTTCGACGGGATAGATAACGACGGCGACGGGCTTGTGGACTGTGCCGATTCCGACTGCGACGAGTTCTGTTCCGAAGGCGTGAATGGACCGTGCTTTGACTGTCTCGACAACGACGGCGACGGGTTAATTGACTGCGCCGACCCGGACTGCGTATCCTCCCCGGTGTGTAGCGGGAGCGAGAACTGCATTGATGATAAAGACAACAACGGAAACGGTCTAATAGACTGCGACGACCCGCTTTGCAACACCAATATTTTCTGCGGCGGCGGGGAAAATAACGACGAAGACTGCGACGACGGGCGAGATAACGACAACGACGGCGCTATTGACTGCGTTGACCCAGACTGCACCGACACAGAGCCGTGCAGGGAAGGCGGCGAGGGCCCTTGCAACGACGGAATTGATAACGACGGCGACGGGCTTACGGACTGCAACGACCCCGACTGCGTGGGTTCGATGTTCTGCGGCGGGCCTACTCCAACCCCTATGCCAACCCCTACTCCTACTGGCACGCCAACTCCAACCCCAATGCCGGGAACTGAGAGCTGTGGCAACGGTATTGACGACGATGGCGACGGGGCTATTGACTGCGATGACCCCGACTGCGCGACCTCGCTGTTCTGCGAGGAAGGCGGCGAGGGCTCTTGCTTTGACGGAGCTGATAACGACGGCGACGGATTTATTGACTGCGCCGACCCCGATTGCACGGATTCGCCATTCTGCACGGGAGGCGAGATGTGCGCTAACGGAATTGACGACGACGCCGATGGGCTTGTGGACTGCCTTGACCCGGACTGCAGAAATATAGCGCCTTGCAACGGAGCGACTCCAACGCCTATGCCGACCCCTACCGGCTCTCCGATGCCTACGCCTACGCCTGCTCCAACACCCACCCCTACACCTGAGAATTGCACAAACGGAATGGACGACGATGGCGACGGGGCTATTGACTGCGACGACCCGAACTGCGCAGACTCGCTGTTCTGCGAGGAAGGCGGCGAGGGGCCATGCTTCGATGGCGTTGATAACGACGGCGACGGAGCTATTGACTGCGCCGACTCTGACTGTGACGATTCGCCCTTCTGCACGGGAGGCGAGATTTGTACTAACGGATTTGACGACGACAACGATGCCTTAGTTGATTGCGCCGACCCGGACTGCAGAACCAACGCCGCCTGCGGAGGATCTGAAATCTGCGGAAACATGATTGACGACGATGGCGACGGGCTAACGGATGCCGCCGACCCGGACTGCAGAGAAGGCGGGGCTGGCCCGTGTAACGACGGCGTTGATAACGATGGCGACGGTCTAGCTGACTTACTCGACCCCAATTGCTGTCTGCCTATGAATTTCCCTGTCGGGGTATGTATTAACCTAGGCGGGATATTGTAGTATCCGAGATTGAAAATGAGTTTTGACGCGCCCTCCTCCTCCGCCGGCTATTCGGCAGGGGAGGGGGGTTTTTATATTTGCTTGACATTTATTTCTAAGAAACTGTAGAATTGCCTGAAACTTACACAGGGGGTTTATTTCTATGAAGCTAAAATACGGTATTTCGGCTCTTGTAGCGATGTTCTTGGTTTTGTCATTTCTCCAGTGCGGGAGCGGCGGAGGGGGCGGCGGATTTGGCGAGGACTGCGACGACGGCGTTGACAACGACGGCGATATGGTAGTTGACTGCATGGATTCCGACTGTGCGGGCGACCCGAACTGCGTGGGGAATCCCGCTGAGGACTGCGACGACGGCGTTGATAACGATATGGACGGAGACCTGGACTGCGCTGACGATGACTGCACAGGCGCTTTTGAGTGCGGAGAAGGCGGCGTTGGTTCTTGCTGCGACGGTCAGGACGACGACGGCGATGGGGCTGCCGACTGCATGGATTCCGACTGCACCGACCTCGTGCCGGCTTGCGTCTGCCTGGTTCTGCCGATTTAATTTGACTGACAATTGCTGATTCATAACGGGGAGGGGTGGGAATGCGCCTCTCCCCTCCATATATATATGCCTGAGTGTTTTATAACTAGCTACTAACCACTAGCCACTAATCACTGCTTTTAAATATTTCCCCGTGTGTGTGTCCGATGTTGCGACCTCATCGGGCGTTCCTTCGGCGACGATGTATCCCCCCGCCTCGCCGCCCTCGGGCCCTAGGTCTATCACATAATCCGCCGAGCGTATAACCTCTAGGTTATGCTCGACTAGAATCACGCTGTTGCCCGCATCAATGAGTTTGTTCAGCGCCTCGAGCAGTTTGCTCACGTCTTCGGCGTGAAGCCCCACCGTTGGCTCATCTAAAATATAGAGAATATCGCAGCCGTCCTTGCGCGCAAGCTCCCGCGCCACTTTGATTCTCTGCGCCTCCCCGCCGGATAGAGTCGTCGCCGCCTGCCCCAATCTCAAATACCCAAGCCCAACGTCTCTCAGCGCTTTCAGCTTCTTCCTGAGCGCTGGGGATTCGCTGAAGAACTCCGACGCCTCGTCCACCGTGAGACTGAGCGCGTCGTCAATACTCCGCCCCTTGTATTTGACCTCCAGCGCTTCGGGCTTAAATCTCTTCCCGCCGCACTCCTCGCACGTTATGAAAACATCTGCCAGAAACTGCATCTCGATTTTCTGCCGCCCTTCCCCCTCGCACGCATCGCACCTTCCGCCGGGAACGTTGAACGAAAAATGGGATGGCGTCAGTTTCCTGTGCTTAGCGTCTCGGCTCTCAGCCATGAGTTTTCTAATGTCGTCATAAGCCTTGATGTACGTTACGGGGTTCGAGCGGGAGCTTCTGCCGATGGGCGATTGGTCTAGCATTACGGCATCGGATACGGCGGATGCGCCTCGGATTTCTCGGCAACTCCCGACGCGCTCGGCGTCTCCGTGGAGTTTGCGCGCCAGATTTGCGTACAGCGCCTCCTCAACGAGAGTGCTTTTGCCCGAGCCTGACACTCCTGTTACGCAGACTAGCGCGCCGAGGGGGAAGGAAACTGTGATGTTTTTAAGATTATTCTCGCAGGCTTCAACGACGGTGATGGCGCGTTTGCCGATTTTTCTGCGCTTCGCCTGGGGGTATGCGCCGCTTTTCTCTTCGATGCGCCGCTTAGTGGCGGATTCGATGGGTTGCCCGGTGAATTCCTCAATCGTGCCTTGAAATACTAAATCGCCTCCCCCTTCGCCCGCCTTTGGGCCCAGCTCAATCAGATAATCTGCCGCCCGTATCATCTCAAAATCATGCTCGACTACGACAACGGTGTTTCCCCTCCCCTGGAGTTCTTTGATTATCCCGACGAGACGGCTTATGTCCCTTGCGTGAAGCCCTATGGACGGCTCATCCATAATGTAAAGCGTGTCGGTGAGGCTACCGCCTAGCTGACAGGCGAGGCTCACCCTCTGCGCCTCTCCGCCCGATAGGGTCTTTGTCAGGCGCGAGAGCGTAACGTACCCAAGTCCTACTTTGACCAGGAAATCCGCCCTTGATACTATCTGCTTGAGAACCTCCCCTGCAATTCCCGAATCGGAGGCGCCGAGCTTGAGGGTATCCAAAAATTCTCTGAACTGCGCCGCCGCAATACCGCAAAGCTCGTATATGTTCCTCCCGCCGACCCTTACCCTCAGGGCTTCGGGTTTTAATCTGCTTCCCCGGCACTCATGGCACGTTACAGCCGAGCGGTATTTGCTGAGGAAAACCCTCACGTGCATCTTGTAGCTCTTCTCTTCTAGGTATTTAAAAACCCCTCGAACCCCTGGAAAGCCGCCGCTTCCGCCGAATATCAGCTCTTTCGATCTCTGCGGGAGGGATTTAAACGGGGCTTTGACGTCAATTCCGCTCTTCTCGGCAAATTTGAGCATCTGCTTCTTTTCATATTTTAGCGACGGTTTCTCGAACGGCTCAATCGCGCCTTCGGACAGGCTCAAATCCCCATTTGGGGCGATGAGCGACGGGTCAATTTCGAGCCTGTTGCCAAAGCCCCTGCACTCGGCGCACGCCCCTTCCGGGCTATTGAAGGAGAATAGGAGAGGGGTCGGTTCGCTGCACTCAACGCCGCAGTACAGGCACTCGAGGTCTCGCGAGAATCTGAGCGCCCCGCCGCCAACTATCCGCGCATTGACGCGCCTGCTCTCCTGCATTGCCGCCTCAAGCGAATCGGTGATTCTCGACTGCCCCCCCTCTTTGATTTGTACCCTGTCAACGACGACTTCAGCCCCTTCGGGAATATCGGTTATTGTTTCAATTTCGACCGTCTCGCCGCCTGAGTAAATCCTCGCAAACCCCCTTTGCAGCAGCCCCTTTGGGGACGCGCCGGCAGGAGCGGGATAGGTGATGTAAGCCCTTTCGCCCGCGTGTCCTCGGATAAGCTCGTGGGCGATGTTCTCGGGATTGCGCCGCGTGATTTCTCTGTCGCATCTGGGGCAGTGGATTTTGCCGATTTTGGCGAATAAAAGCCTTAGATAATCGTAAATTTCGGTAGTCGTGCCGACGGTGGAGCGGGAGTTTTTCACATGATTTCCGCGCTCGATGGCTATAACCGGCGGAAGCCCCGTGATGTCGTCCATATCGGGGCGGTCAACCCTCTCTAAGAACTGCCTCGCATATGTTGACAGGCACTCGACGTATCTCCTGATGCCCTCGGCGTAAATCGTATCGAGCGCGAGCGAGGATTTGCCGGAGCCGCTTAGCCCGGTGATTACGGTGAATTTATGCCGGGGAATTGAGACGGAGATGTTTTTGAGGTTGTTTTCCCTTGCTCCGAGAACTCTAATTCTGTGGTTCATTTGATGGAAATTGTCGCCGCGAACTGGCGCGAAGAAAAAACTCCTCTATCTAAGTATATAAAGAGCGACTCTGCTGATAATTTATAATCCCCCATTGGCGATTAACCCCGCCGCCGCACAGCCGAGCCTCAGACCTTGTGCCTACTCTCTCGGAATATGAATTTTAGCGGCGTGCCGTCCAATTTAAACTCTTCGCGGAACTTATTTTCGAGAAACCTCTTGTAGTTCTCCGGTATTCCGTTGATTCGGTTTGTGAACACTACAAAGGTCGGCGGCTTCGTCATGGGCTGAGTGATGTAATAGAATTTTATCACGCTCCCCTTGAAGACGGGCGGGGGGTTGTGCCGGAGTATTTCTTTGAGCAGGTCATTGAGGACTCTCGTCGGGATTTTGGACGCATAGTTTTTATACGCCGCATCTATCGCCCCGAAGAGTTTATCCACCCTCCTGCCCGTGAGCGCCGAGACCAGCAGAACCGACGCAAAGTCAACTTCCTTGAGTCCTCCCCTTGCAATATCCTCGATGCCGGGGGTTTCGGCGACCTCTTGCGGCACTAAATCCCATTTGTTGAGCAGGATGACGCATCCTTTGTTCTTCTTGCGTATCATCTCGGCCAGATGCCCGTCCTGATGAGTGGGCCCATCCTGCGCATCGAGCATGAACACGGCAACGTCCGCCCGCTCGATGCTCTTTATAGTGCGAAGCACGCTGTACTGCTCCACGGAAAAAGTAACCTTGGGCTTCCGTCTCATCCCCGCTGTGTCAATGAATATGTAACGCCTGCCGTCTCTTTGAACCAGCGTGTCAACGGCGTCTCTGGTCGTGCCGGGAAGCGGGCTTGTGAGGAGCCTGTCTTCGCCGAGAATTTTATTGATAAGCGTGGATTTGCCCACGTTGGGCTTTCCCACGACGGCGACTCGTATCGTCCCCTCCTCGTCATCAGGCTCAATTTCGATCTCGCCCATGGGGAGTCTCTCGACTACGGCGTCCAGGAGTTCGTCTAAATTTCTGCCCTGGCCCGCGGAGACGTTGATAAAATCCTCGATTCCTATGGAATGAAACTCTAGCGCGCGGACTTCGTGGGACTCGTGGTCAATTTTATTTACGGCATAGACCACGGGTTTATCAATTTTTCTAAGAGCCTCGAGAACCTCGGTGTCCTGCGGCATCACGCCCGTTTTCCCGTCTAGGACGAACACTATGACGTCGGCTTCGTCAATTGCCGTCTCGACCTGCTTTTTTATCAGCGAGAGGTAAAAATCGTCCGTAGCCGGGTCTAAGCCGCCCGTGTCAACTACGGTGAATTTTATCCCTCCCCACTCGGCGTCTCCGTAGAGGCGGTCTCTCGTTACGCCGGGGATGTCCTCAACAATGGATTTATTCCAGCCGAGGATTCTGTTAAACAGCGTGGATTTGCCGACGTTCGGTCTGCCGACGATAGCGACTATCGGCTTTTTCTCGGATACTTTCTCTTGAGTCTCGCTTATTGTCATCGGCTGAATGATACCATACATTGCGCGGCAGGTCATGAGCTGGTTCGCGGCTATCCCAATCCCGCATTCGGCGTCGTGTTATAATAGCCCGCTCATGAAAATACAGATTCTCGATAAATACGGATACGCAGACGCCCTGCGAAAGAGAGCGCTAAGGACTCAAATCAGGCTCATCTTAAAGCGGCTGGGATTGCCCGCGAAAACTGAACTCTCGCTCACATTCGTTGGGGATGGCGAAATCCGGGCGCTCAATCGGGATTACCGAGCCATTGACAGGGCAACCGACGTGCTGTCGTTTGGGCAGTATGAGCCGGAGGGGATAAAAGGGGGCGCGCTGATTGCCGCTATTGCTATATTGATTGACGAAGATGCAAGCGATGCTCTCGCCCTCGGAGACATCGTCATCTCAATTGACACCGCCGCCAGACACGCTGTCAAATACGGGAACACGCTCGACGGCGAAATTCTAAAACTCATTATTCACGCCGCGCTCCATCTGCTAGGTTACGACCACAAGACAAAAACCGATGCCGAGGCGATGAGGGCGAAGGAGCGGGAGATTGGCGGAGGTTGTTGAGGGGGAGAAGAGACAATAGAGGATTAACACCTCTAAATTTTTCAGAACTCTAACTATTTAATATTTGAAATAGAGTTTTACAACATCTTACCAGTTACACCCACCTAAGAAATACGCACTATAATTACCCCCAAATACTTTAATGGGGATTACCAAACTAAATGACTGAATTAACTCGTGAGCAGAAAGAAGCAGTTTTTCATTCGGAAGGTTCGGCTTGTGTGATAGCAGGCGCAGGAACTGGAAAAACAACTACTCTTGCAGAACGAATTTCACACCTAGTCAATTCTTGCAATATTGAACCAAGCAGAATTATCGTTACAACCTTTACGCGTAAAGCGACAGCTGAACTTTACGATAGAACATTCAGGCTACTTAATAAGACAGCTTATCAACTGAAAATATCAACTATTGACAGTTTGGTATTGGATTTTGCACGACAGGCAATGGATCAAGGTTTGATACGGACTGCGCGATTAATATCAGAACCTCAGCAACGAGTTCTCTTGCTATATTCCTCTTGGGAGTTATTTGGCAAGGAATATCCACAATACGCATGGACTGAAAATATTGGTAAAGCAAAGATTGTTGATTTGTTACAAAAGTGTATTTGTGCAGAATCGGAGAACACGGAGCAAAGAGATAATATACTTTCCTGTGTCGAACAACAATTGTCGGGTCTAAAAGACAAGAAGTTTAGACAATTTACTATTTTTTGGATACCTACCCTTGAAGAATTAAAACAAATTGCTGAGAAATATTATGAAAAACTGAAAGAGCTTGGGGCAATTGATTCTGATCTACTTACCGCAGAATTTCTACGCTGCCTAAAATCTAACGAGAAGTTTACCGAAGAACTTGCATCCCAAGCCGATGCTATCTTGGTTGATGAATTTCAAGACACAAATCGTATTCAAGCTGAAATACTTCTTTTACTGTCGGGAAAGCATCGCAACATCTGGGTCGTCGGAGACCAATGTCAGCAAATATATGAATGGCGCGGAGCCGGCAAAGATAATCTCGATTGGTTTATTAATAAAACAAAGGCTAAGACGTACCATTTGACGGAGAATTGGCGATCGACGCAGAGAATTCTGGATGTCTGTTATGATTTTCTTTCTTCTCAAGTTCCAGATCTAAAGACAGCAGAAATGTTAAAACGTTTGAATTCAATGAGAGATAAACGGGATCAAGTATCAAGTCTCGATCAACGTCATCCCGTTTATACTGGAACACTGAAGAAGGGGTTATCTTTGATTTGCCAGCTATTAAAATACAACCCTGATATTAAGCCAAGCGATATAGCTATACTTTCATCGGCATTAGATAAACAAACGGTAGAAAGCATTGAATCCAGCGCCACAAAAGTAGGATTAAAAGTACAATTTCACTCATCCCGTGCGGATCGGGCAATGGAGAGCACAATTGGCCAACCTCCACATTTTTGGAAAGCCGGGAAAGTTTTAGAACAGTTTTACAATGATCCTAGGATAAAAACCACAATTTCCCTCTCACTTAATACAAGCGATTTTAGCCATCTTAGGACAATTCGTCCTATTGCTATTGTCGCAGAAACGTTGGACAGCACGTTGCCGTTGGATACTTTTTCTTTCGCTGACGCTTGGAATGTGCTGAAGAAAACTCAAGAGCGTGAAATTTTTGTCTCTAATGCCGTATCTGCTAACCCGGATTCTATTCAGGTCATGACTATTCATGCCGCGAAAGGGCTAGAATTTCCTATCGTTTTGCTGATGAAACTCGGAAAATCATTTCCAAATCTAAAAGATTCGGAATCCTGCCGACTTGCTTATGTAGGCGGGACGAGAGCAAAGGACATATTAATTTTGATTCATACAGAAGAAAAACCAACGCAAACATTGGATGCATTTGGCAAAGATCCTGTTTCTATCCAACGAGACAGAATAGTTACGAACCAAAAGGTTGAAGTCCCTAAGATAAATCATTCGATGCCTGTAATAGGGGCGAGCAATCTCGATCTCTATGAGCAGTGTCCTCTAAAATTTGCGGCTTATCATGAGGGACGGTATCTACCTAACTGGAGTATTAGCCAAAGTGTTGGATCAAGAATGCATAAAGCTCTAGAATATTATCTTCGCGCAGGAATGCCAACAGACGAATCCTCGATAAATGATTGCTTCGATAGAGGTTATCGTAACGGTGATTCTCCAATTCGGATACTGAAGGAAGAAAAGGTAGCTGAAATGAAACAGAATTATCAAAAAGTTGTCCAATTGATATCCAAGACTACAAAAAAAGTAATTGCCGTTGAACAAAAATACAGATATTTTCGTGCGCAAGAAGGGCAGATAGATGGAGCAGTTGATGCTATCGTGGAACGTCGAGATGGAGCGATTGTTTTAAAAGAATGGAAAACTATTAAGGAGATTAAATCAAGTAATCAGCAAAAATACACACTGCAAGCTGGTTCAGGCGCATTAGGAATTATAGCTCAACAAACTCACCCCCCTATTCAATTAATTGAGATAGTGCCTGTATTAAATCCTACCGATACAATATCTCTATCTGTTGATAGCGCATTCGTTGACAAAATAAATAAAGAACTTGATGAAGTTTTTCAGTCGCTACAAAACAAAAATTACGAACCTCACAAAAGCGAAGATAATTGTAAATCATGCGAGCTAAAGAGATATTGTCCTGCTTGGCAAAAAAAAGTTAAGAAAAAGCCAGCTTTGTCAGATTATTTAATTTCAATAAATAGACGGACTATTCATAAGAAAAGAGTACAGCTGTAAAATATGAAACAAAAATTTGGTAAGTATAAAAATTATATGGCTATTGGATGTTCTACTCGCGCTTCCTCTCAATCCCCCGCTCAATTTCTTCGATTTCCCTGAGCGTTGGGAGGTCTGCGAGGGTGTCAATTCCAAACACTTCGAGGAATTCTGGAGTTGTGCTGTAGAGAAAGGGTTTGCCTATAACGTCCCGTCTGCCTTTGATGTGAATTAGCCTCTTTTCCATGAGCGCCCCCACAACGCCGGATGAGTCAACCCCCCGAATGTGGTCAATTTCGATTCTCGTAATGGGCTGTCTATACGCCACTATGGATAAGACCTCAACCGCCGCTCTGCCGAGTCGAAAGGGCTTTGCCTGTCTGAGCTTTAATACCGCCTCGGCGAAATCGGGCAGGGTTCTAAATTGGAATCCCCCGGCGGCGCGAACGAGCCTAAACCCGCGCCCTAGCCCTTCCCACTCAGCCACTAGTTCCCAAAGGCGCTGCTCGATGTCATCCCTCGATGCCCCGTCTAACGCCCTTGCTATCCCATCTGCGGCAACGGGCTTGTCGGATGCAAAAACCAGGGCCTCTATTGCGCGTTTGAGCTTTTCTCCATCGTCGTCCAATTCTCGCTCCTCCCCAAATAGATGAGTTCTATTGGCAGGTACGCCCCTTTTTGCGATATTCCAACGATTCCGGCTCGAACCAACTCAAGAACCGCTAGGAACGTAATTACGGTCTCGTATCTCGACGCCGCCCCTTCGGCGAGACTCTCAAACCGGAAGACCGCCTCCGCCCGCAGGACAGCGTCAGCCCTGAGCCTTGAGAGAATATCGGCAATTTTCTCGTCAACCGTCATCGCCTCGCCGGTGAATTCAATAAAATCCGTCTCCGCCTCGGCGCGCCCCCGACGTAGTATCTCGTAAAACGCGTCCACGAGCGACATCAAATCCGCGGTTTGAAGGGATTGCTCCTTTTTGGCTGACGGCTCCCCTGCGGCTGCGGGATTTGCAAAAACATCCCTGCCCAATATATCTAATCCGAGCAATTTCAGCCCCGCGTCTCTATATCGCTTATATTCAATGAGCCGGCGCACAAGCTCAGCCCGCGGGTCTTGCTCCTCGTCCTCGGCATCAACCCTCGGCTTCGGGAGCATCATCTTCGATTTTATCGCCCCAAGCTCCGCCGCCATGAGCATATAGTCTCCGGCGGTCTCAAGGTCAATTTCCTCGCTTAGCTCCAGGTACTCGACGTACTGCTCGGTTATCTCGGCGATGGGGATGTCATAGATATTGACCTCGCTCTTTTTGATGAGCATCAGCAGCAGGTCCAGAGGTCCCTGGAATGCGTCTAGTTTTATCCGATACGGCGCATTTGGAATCATGGCTAAAGCGCTATGAGTTCAACCGCGCGCCATAGCTGAAAATAGCTATAGCCGGATAGCGCCTCGGTCAGAACTGAAATTGGCCCCCAGAGAATGTACGAGAAAATCCGCCCGCCGAAGATGAATAGGGCAAACAGCAGTATCATCCCGTAAGGCTCAAAGCGGCTATAGGCATAAGCCTGCTTCTCTGGGAGAAGCCCGTACAGCACGCGCGAGCCGTCTAGGGGCGGGATTGGAATCATATTGAACACGGCAAGGGCGATGCCGAACTGAAGGGTCAAAATTATGACAATGGTCGTTACGGACAGAAACCCTGAAACCGCCGAGCCTAACTCCACTCCGGTAAGCGATGGGATGAGAAATCTGAGGGCAAGCCCCGCGATAATCGCCATTACGAGGTTTGAAGCGGGCCCAGCGAGAGCCACGAGGAGCATCCCTCTTCGAGGGTCTTTGAAATTTGCAGTGTTCACCGGCACGGGGCGCGCCCAGCCGAATCCCGCGATGAACATGAGCAGGGTACCCAGCGGGTCTAGGTGCGCTATTGGGTTTAGGGTCAGCCTCCCTTGGGCTTTTGCCGTGTCGTCGCCGAGGACGTCCGCCGCCCATGCGTGGCAGAATTCATGCACGGTTAGGGCAAATAAAATCACTGGGGCTTGAATGAGCAAGAGTTGAAAATTGAATTCCATGCCGTAATTATTCCTGTTCTGCCTGAGATTTCCAGAATTAAACCGTATTTCCACTCAAGCCGAGCCAAGAGCGCGCTCGCAGAGCTAGTGAAAATCACTCCCGATGGGTGTGTGTTATGACCGCGGGTGGTGCTTTTTATGGATTTCCTTAAGACGCTCCCGCTCGACGTGCGTGTAAATCTGAGTGGTGGAAATGTCCGAATGCCCGAGCATAAGCTGAATGGCCCTCAGGTCTGCCCCGCGCTCCAGAAGGTGGGTGGCGAAGGAGTGCCGGAGTTTATGGGGACTGATATTTTTCATGATTCCGGCCTTGAGGGCGCACTGTTTTATCTTCTGCCAGAACCGCTGGCGCGTCATCCCACTGCCTCGGCGCGTTACGAATAGGTCTGCCGAAGAGCCGGATTTGAGCAAATTAAGCCTCGCTACGTCCAAATATTGCTGTAATTTAAAGCGCGCCCTCTCCCCTACGGGAACGAGCCTCTCCTTAGCCCCTTTCCCGTGGACGATAATAAATCCAAGCTCAAAGTTTACGCTGTTGAGGTAAAGGCTCACGAGTTCGGACACCCGAATCCCAGTGGCGTACAGAAGCTCTAGCATCGCCCCGTCCCTTATGCCCTCTGGAGTGGTCTCGTCGGGGGCGGCGAGGAGTTTCTCTACATCATCCAGAGAAATCACATCGGGCAGAGACCTCTTAGTTTTCGGCGTGCGGATGAGATGCGTCGCGTCCTTGTGGATGATTTTGTCCATGAGGAGAAATTTGAAAAACTGCTTTACCGAAACCAGCGTCCTAGCTACAGATTTTCCATCGAGCCCGCCCTCTCTAATCTCGGACAGAAAGCCGATAATGTGCGTGTATTCAACCTCCGAGGGGTGGCATAGGCCCTGCCTCTGGGCGTAGGCGATGAATTTGGCAATATCCCGCCCGTAAGCCTCTATCGTGTTCTTGGATAGCCCTTTTACTGCAACAGTATAGGATAGAAAAGCGTCGAGCATCTCGTTCATGGCTAAGGGAAATTCTACCATAGTTCGGACGGCTACCCGCGCGGGATAGGCTCAGAAATCAGTTCAAATTTCAGGTTGAAGCGGGCTGGCGGAAAGAGCGCTCTAGGAGGGAAGAGTAGAGCCGCGAAACCAGAGCAATTTCGCCAAAGTCCACGGCTCGGAGTTATCTTCTCATCCTAATTTTGGGCTATGTTCCCATTTCCCACGAGCTTAGATACTTCTTTTGAAGGGGGGTGAGTTTGTCAATCCCGATGCCCATGGATTTGAGTTTCATCTCGGCGATGGATTTATCCACGGCTTCCGGCACGCCATAGACCCTATTCTCAAGCTCAGCCCTGTGTTTAATTACGTATTCTGAGCAGAGAGCCTGATTTGCAAAGCTCATATCCATAACGCTTGAGGGGTGTCCCTCGGCGGACGCTAGGTTGATTAATCTCCCCTCGCCAAGCACGTTTATGGCTTTGCCGTCTTTGAGTATAAACTCCTCGACGTACTCTCTGATTTTCCGTCTGCTCTTGGCTATGCCCTCGAGCGCTTCGAGGTCTAGCTCCACGTTGAAATGCCCGGAGTTGCACACTATGGCGCCGTCTCTCATCTGGAGGAAATGCTCTTTTCTAATGACGCCGATGTTCCCCGTTACGGTGCAGAAGAAATGCCCTATCGGGGCGGCTTCTTCCATGGACATCACGCGGAATCCGTCCATTACGGCCTCGAGCGCGGCAAGCGGGTCAATTTCGGTTACGATAACATTTGCCCCCATCCCTCTTGCCCTCATGGCTAACCCCTTGCCGCACCAGCCGTAGCCCGCTACTACGAAATTCGTTCCGGCTATCATTCGATTAGTCGCCCTTATGATGCCGTCCATAGTGCTTTGCCCTGTGCCGTAGCGGTTATCGAAAAAATGCTTGGTTGAGGCGTCGTTTACAGCAACTATGGGATAGCGAAGCACCCCGCCATCTGCCATGCTCCGAAGGCGGATGACGCCGGTTGTGGTCTCTTCTGTGCCGCCAATGAGATGCTCGAGGAGTCCGTCCCTGTCCTTGTGGATGGTAGAGACGAGGTCTGCCCCGTCGTCCATGGTGAGGTTTGGCTCTAGGTCTAGGACGCTGTTTATGTGGCTATAGTAGGTTTTTGTATCTTCGCCCTTAATGGCAAATACGGCAATCTTGTGGTCTTTTGCCAGGTAAGCGGCGACGTCGTCCTGAGTGCTGAGCGGGTTCGAGGCGCACAGCGCGACCTCTGCTCCGCCCTCTTTGAGGGTGATGGCGAGGTTCGCGGTCTCGGTTGTAACGTGAAGGCAGGCGGCGATTTTCACGCCCTTTAGCGGTTTTTCTCTCTTGAATCTCTTTGTAATCTGAGCGAGCACGGGCATTTCCTGAGCCGCCCACTCGACTCTGAGCTTGCCCTCTTTGGCAAGGGCAATGTCTTTTACGTCATATTTCATTGATTTCCTCCGTATTAAATTTAATTTGCCGGTGCGACGTGCTGTCTGCTCTAAACCCATATATGCCGGATTTTCGGTTAGAGCGCTTATATAATTTTCCGTGGCGAATGTGGAGTCTGGGGAGCTACCCTACGGCTCGTCTCAGCTCTTCGGTCTTATCTGCAATCTCCCAATGGAAATCCCTGTCCTCTCTGCCGAAGTGTCCAAAAGACGCCGTTTTTTGATAAATCGGTCTCAGAAGGGCTAGGCTCTTAATAATGCCTGCGGGTTTTAGGTCGAATACCTCTCTCACTGCCCTCGAAATTTTCTCCTCAGGGGCGACTCCTGTCTGAAACGTGTCAACCATAACCGACACCGGCTCGGCAACCCCGATGGCATAGGCGATTTGCACCTCACACCTCTTCGCAAGCCCTGCCGCAACTACGTTCTTCGCCACGTACCGCGCCATGTAGCTCGCGCTCCTGTCCACTTTCGAGGGGTCTTTGCCGGAGAACGCCCCTCCGCCGTGGCGCGCCCAACCGCCGTATGTGTCCATTATGATTTTTCTGCCCGTAAGACCGGTGTCGCCCTTTGGTCCCCCGATAACGAATCTCCCGGTGGGGTTCACGTAAATCTTGGTCTTAGAGGTCAAAAATTCTGCGGGTATTATTTGTTTTATAACCTCTTCGATAACAGCCTCACGGATATGGGCGTTTGTAACTTCGGGGGAGTGCTGAGTCGAAACCACAACTGCTTCAGCGGCTACGGCGCGTCCATTCTCATATCTCATCGTAACCTGAGTTTTGCCGTCCGGTCTTAGGAACGGCAGCGAGCCGTTTCTCCTAAGCTCCGATAGACGCTTTGCCAGCTTATGCGAATAGGTTATGGGAATCGGCATGAGCTCCGGGGTTTCGTCAATTGCATAGCCGAACATAAGCCCCTGGTCGCCTGCCCCCTGTTCCTTCTCTTCGGAGGAATCCACGCCCATTGCAATATCGGGAGACTGCGAGCCTACCGCCGCTATGACTGAGCAGTTATCGCCGTCGAACCCTATGGAGCTATCCGTGTAGCCGATGCCGTTTACGGTTTTTCTCACTATTTCGGTGATGTTGATATGGGCTTTTGTCGTAAATTCGCCCGCTACAACGACCAGCCCCGTTGTAAGCAGGGTTTCGCAGGCGACGCGCCCGCGCGGGTCTTGGGAAAGCACGGCGTCTAAAATAGCGTCCGAGATTTGGTCTGCCATTTTATCGGGATGCCCTTCGGTAACGGACTCCGAGGTAAAAATGAAACTATTATCGCGCATATTTGGCTTCCTCTTGGGTTAAATTGAATTAACTTGTAGAAATTTACAAACTATATACTCTTAGCCTTGTATGTCAAGAACACTGAAACCTCCGGCTAGAGAGCGAGAATTTAGAAAATCTTCCGCCAGATACGTCGCTTTTAAGACCCTTAACAGGGTGTTGATTGACGGAGCATATCCCGATTTGGCTCTCGATGCCGCGTTTCGCTCCTGCCCCGCGCTCTCGCCGGAGGATAAGGCTCTGGCGACGGAGCTAATTATGGGCGCGCTGAGGTGGCTTCGCAGGATTGACTTTGCGATAGTACAATTCACGGCGTCAGTCAATAAAAAAGAGGTCATGAATATACTTCGCATCGGGGCTTATCAGCTCCTATTTCTCGATAAAATCCCCGATTACGCCGCCGTGAGCGAGGCCGTGAATATCGCCAAGGGGATGTACGGCGAGCAGGTCGGGAAATTCGTAAACGCCGTGCTTCGACAGATTTCAAGGGGCAACATCCAATATCCAACTAGAGGCGGCGACCCACTCGAATACCTGTCCATCTGCCACTCCATCCCGCGGTGGCTTGCGCAAAGGTGGGTTGATTGGCTCGGATTTGACCGCGCCGAGGCTCTAGTTGCCGCGCTGAACAACCCCCCGCGCCTGACGCTTCGGGCAAACCGCCTTAAAATTGGAAGAGAGGAGCTCATTGAGAGGCTTGGCGCATCGGGCATAGCCTCGCTGCCGACTCAATACTCCCCGGACGGCGTCGTGGCGCTGACGAGGCTCCATCCCGCCGCGTTAAAGGAGTTTGAAGACGGCTTATTCACGGTGCAGGACGAAGCGGCGCAGCTCCTGTCCTATTTCCTAGACCCCTCCCCCGGCCAGAGCGTGCTTGACGCCTGCTCCGCTCCCGGAGGGAAGGCGACTCACATCGCCGAGCTTATGCAGGGCAGGGGGGAGATTGTCGCCGAGGACATACACGCTCCCAGGCTCAGGCTCGTTGACGAGCTGTCCCGAAGACTCGGCATAGGCATAATAAAAACCCGGATTGCCGGAGATGACCCTGCGGCTTGCGGGCGGCTTTTCGATAGAGTCCTGGTTGACGCCCCATGTTCGGGGTTCGGGACTCTGCGCCGAAACCCCGACGGCAAGTGGACAAAGACCGAGGCTGATGTACTTGAACTCTCCGGGCTACAGTTTAGAATCTTGTCGAGAGCCGCGCGCTCGGTTAAGATGGGCGGAGTGTTGCTGTTTGCCGTCTGCACACTTATTCCTGAGGAAAATGAGCAGGTCTGCCGGCAGTTCCTAGGGGCTTATCCCGAATTTGCGCTGGACACGGGGTGCGCCGCGCCGCTTCGCAAGTTCATCGGCGAGAGCGGCTTTTTTAGCTCAGACCCCGCCGCTCAAAACATGGACGGCTTTTTCGCCGCTAAATTCAGGAGAGTTGCTTGAAGAAATTAATTGTTCCATCAATACTTTCGGCGGATTTTGCGAGGCTCGGAGATGAAATACGCGCCGTTAAGGACGCCGGAGCCGATTGGATTCACGTTGACGTAATGGACGGGCATTTCGTCCCCAATATCAGCATCGGGATTCCCGTCGTCGAATCCATAGCGAAAATCAACCCTCCGCCGATGGATATTCACCTCCAGATTGAAAACGCCGACAGATTCGTTGACGCGTTCATAACGGCGGGCGCTCCTTGCGTAAAACTCATCACTGTTCAGGCTGAGGCGTGCAGACTGCTCCACTCGACCGTCTCGCGTATTAAATCCCGCGGCGCAATGGCTGGGGTAGCCCTAAGCCCATCCGTGCCAATTTCGGCTATTGAAGAGATTCTCCCGTATATTGACCTCGTTCTGGTTATGACCGTAGAGCCGGGGTTTCCGGGACAGAGGTTTATTAAATCCATGATACCGAAAATTAGCCGCCTGAGAGAGTGGATTGATAAATCCGCTCATAAGCCGCTGATTGAGGTTGACGGGGGGATAAAGCTCGACAATATCCGCGCTGTGGCGGACGCCGGAGCGGATGTGATAGTCTCCGGCTCAGGTATATTTGGCGCAGACGACTATAAAAATATAATAGCCCTCATGCGGGCGGAAGCGCAATGAGCCGAAGCCGCCGCTGCGCCTCCTCTCCTGCCGCGCGCGTTATGGTGTTTCATGGCGATGAATTCATACGTTAAAGATCTGGAGGAGTATTTCCTCGCGCTCAGCGGGGCGGGGCTGATGCTCTCGCCTGAGGACTACGACCTAATTCGGCGGTGGAAGAAGAGGGGAATCCCCAAAGAGGCGGCGCTAAAAGCCATTGACAGCGCCTTTCGCGCCTCAGAGGGTAGCTCAAAACCGCGAAAATTGAAACACATCGCCCCGTTTATCGAAGAGCAGGCGGAAATATCAGAGATTCTCAATCGGGAGGACTTGGATAGTGATTTTTCCACCGAGCGCTACATTAATAAAATCCTCTTTGCGCTGGATAGAGTGATTCGAGAGGAAACACGCGAGGCTCTCGTCTCTCACTACGCCAAAGCGCGGGACAGGGTTTCATCCCTTCTCGCGTCTGCCACTTCGGACGATGGCGTTTTTGATTGTCTGAGGGAGATTCAGGGGGATTTTTTCGAGGATTTTTTCAGGCTTCTGCCTCCCTCCGAGGCTGAACTAGTGGCACAGATCGCGGAGGCGCAAATATCCCGCAGAGCGAGATTCATGACCGAGAGGGCACTCGCCGAGAGTCTCATATACTTCCGAAACGAGGCGCTAAGCGAGAGATACGGGCTAAAGCCCATAGCGGCGCGAGATGACGCAGATGATGGCTAAAAAACAGTTTCAAATTGGATGCGATAAGTGCCACGGAGACGGTTTCGCTATTGATGGAGCCGGCAGTCTGTCCATAGCCAAACTCTGCTCCTGCGCCGAGAAATGCGCCGTTTGCGGAGGGGTCGGCTCGGTATTCGCCGTGAATGAAAAGGGATATAATTACCTAAAACCCTGCCCGGTCTGCGGCGTTGTGAGGAGGAATTTAAAGCTCTATAACCTCGCGGCAATCCCATCGAGGTACTCCGATGTGCTTCAGCCCGATGCGAGATTCAAGCCCAAGAACCAGCGCCAGGAACACGCCCTCGTTTACGCCAAGGATTTCGTAAAAAAATACCCCGCCCACCGTGGATTTCTCCTCATGGGCAGAGCGGGGCTAGGCAAAACTCATCTCGCCATAGGGGCAATATCAGAGCTAATGCTCAAGTACGGCGTGAGGTGTAGTTTTAAGGATTTTTTCTATCTACTGACCGAGCTAAAAGAGGCATATACCCAGAGTAGCTCCGAAAACGACGTGCTTCAGCCCCTGATAGACGCCGAGGTCTTGGTGATTGATGAGCTTGGGAAGGGGAAAAACAGCGAGTGGGAACTCAATATTTTAGACCAGCTCATCTCCAAGCGCTACAACGCCTCCAAGACCACTCTCATAACCACCAATTTCGTCTCGCGGGAGGCTTCGGCAAAGCAGGGGGTTGAAGATAGAGACATTCTCGAGGTCCGGGTTGGGGAGAGAATCTCATCGAGGCTCTGGGAGATGTGCGAATTTCTCCCGATGGAGGGCAAAGACCACAGGAGGCTATCGAAAAAAAATCTATAGCCTCGGGGGAATACTGATGCGAGAGATTCTCGATGCGGGACGCAGGCGATTTTAGCCCTGAGGCCTCTTGGCGCGGATAATTCTCAGAATTTCCAGAACCCCGAATGCGTTTTTTTGACCTTCTCGATGATTTCGTCAGCCTCAGTTCTCGCCGATAAATCCCCGTAATCGGTTTTAATTTTCTCCATCATCTCGGCAAGCGTCCACTGAACGCACCACCAAAGCCCCTCAAGGTTATATCCGCCCTCAAGCACATAGACGATTTTCCCTCCGCAGTGCCTCTGTGCCGCCTCTTTTAAGAATCGGGTCATCTGGGCGAATCCGTCCGGTTTTACTGCCATCCCCCCGAGCGGGTCCTCAAAATATGAATCGTATCCCGCCGAGACCAATATGAATTCGGGCTTGAACTGCTCGATGACTGGGGTGAGGATTTCCGAGAAAATTTTGATGTACTCTCTATTGCCCATACCGGCTGGCAGCGGCACGTTGATTGTAAAGCCCTTGCCATCTCCCGCGCCTATCTCGCCGTGTGCGCCAGTGCCGGGGTAGAACGGAAACTGATGCGCTGAGAAAAAAAGCACCTCCGGCGACTGCTCAAAGATGTGCTGCGTCCCGTTTCCGTGGTGCACGTCCCAATCAACGACGAGGATACGCGAAAATCCCTTAGAGCGCAGATACGCCGCCCCAACGGCGATGTTGTTGATGAGGCAGAATCCCATGGCGCGGCTCCGTTCTGCGTGGTGTCCGGGGGGGCGAACTATCGGGAAAGCCATGTCAACCTCCCCGCTAAGCACCGCCTCGATAGCGGCAAGCACCCCGCCGGCGGCGCGCACGGCGGCATCAAACGACACCGGACAGGTCGAGGTATCGGCATCTAGGAACACTCTGGGTCTGCCCCTAGTTGCCCTGAGCGATTCGTAGTAATCGGCGTCGTGAACCAGCGTAATTTCTTCTTTTGTAGCGTCGCGGGGCTGAATTCTCACAAGCTCATCAATTAATTTCGTCTCCTGTAGCATTTCCACAATTGCCAGCGCCCTATCTGCGCATTCTGGGTGTCCTTGTCCGTTGTCGTGGTCAACGTAGAGCTTGTCTAGTACGATGCCTACTTTTTTCATGCTATCTCCTCGCTTAAATGGGTGGTGGGGAAATGGTGAGATTTTAGCACGGTTTCCTCCGGCGTAAAAGCGCCTTATCGCTCCTGAATGAACCCCTTAACCGCGCCTATCAGATAGAGCGAGCCGCTAACGCAAACGGGCGACTTGCCCCCGATGACGTATTTTACTGCCTCCCGCCAATTTTTTATAACCCTCGTATTGCGGCAGATTCTCCGCGCTACGGCGGCGAGCCACTCGCCATCTGCCGACCTCTCGGACGGGGCTTCGGTGATGATGATCTCTTCGGCTATTGGGCTAATTTCCATTAGATATTCCTCGTGGCGTTTATCCGAGAGCATGGCGATGAGAAAGGTAAATCGCGCATTCGGATACATCAGCTCAAGGGATTTCCTGAGCGCGGCGGCGCCGGCTTCGTTGTGCGCGCCGTCGAGAACCAGGGGCGGCTCGGAGCGCAGGATTTCCATTCTACCGGCCCATCTGGTGCGCGAAAGCCCTGCCCTTAAATCCCTTTCTGAGACTGCGATTCCGTAGCGCGATTTGAGGGTTTCGAGAGCCGCTATTGCTAAAGATGCGTTTTCAATCTGGTGCGCCCCTGCAAGGCTGAATGAAGCGTTCTCTAAATTCCAAATCTCCCCTCGGTATCTGAAATTATCCGCGCCCATGCCCTCGGCTCTGAAATCAGCGCCCATCACTCTAAGCGGGGATTGGACATCCCTGGCCTTAGCTCGAATCACGCCTAGGGCATCGCCGGTTGCGGCCGTTACGGCGGGTGTGCCGGGCTTTATAATGCCGGCTTTTTCGGCGGCAATTTCCACTGCGCTCTCGCCGAGAAACTCCGTATGATCCCTCGATACGTTTGTAATCACAGACACGAGGGGAGAGGCTACATTTGTCGCGTCCCAAAGACCGCCCATGCCCACCTCAAGCACCGAAAAATCCACCCCACGCTCGGCAAAGTATAGAAACGCCGCCGCCGTTAAAACCTCGAAATAACTAGGCGCGACGCCCGCTGCCTCCGCCGCGTCCCTTATGCGCAGCACGAGGGCTGATAACTCAGCCGGAGCAATTTGGGCGGAGTTTACTTTGACTCTCTCCGTGATTTGCACTAGATGAGGGGAGGTGTAAAGCCCGACCGCAAATCCCGCCGCTTCTAGACCCGAAGCTATAGCCGCCGCCGTCGAGCCTTTGCCGTTTGTGCCGCCAATTATTAGGCAGGGGATTTGGTTATGCGGATTTCCTAGGGATTTGAGAACTGCGGATACGCGCTCAAGCCCTGGCTTCACTTTGAACCGCCCTAGGGAGTTGAGATAGCAAATAGCATCGTTCATGGAATTATATAAAAAGAGAAATCAAGCCCCGGCTCACTCACGCCTCAATTGCCAGTTTTAAGAGCGAATAATTCAAACACCGCCCCTAGCCCGGGGGCCATGCCATCTTCCGTCCGCCCATAACGTGGAGGTGAATATGCCAGACTGACTGTCCGCTCTCAATACCGCAATTGATGACGAGCCTGAACCCTTTTTCGGCGATATTTTGGGATTTGGCTATTTGATTGGCTACATAAACCAGGTGTCCCAGAAGGGTCTTGTCGGATTCCTCAGCTTCTACGACAGTGCGGATGTGTTTTTTGGGGATGACTAAGATATGCACCGGGGCTTTGGGGCTAATGTCGCTAAAAGCAATAGAAAAGTCGTCTTCGTGGACTATATTTGCCGGAATTTTTTTATCAGCTATGGCGCAAAATATGCAATTGCTCATCTTCCTCTCTCAAACTTACTATTGACGAGTGTTGATTATATCATAATTTATCAAATTCACTTGACTGATTTAATCTCTAAGCTAAAGTTTATCTAGTGGTAATATTTACCGTTTACTTAATTATATGATTTAGAATTCAAAGCGAGGTTATTAAAAGTGATTCATAAATTAAAGCCCAAGGCTGAAACAAAGAAAACCCTAGATATATACCTCAAGCAGAAGCGCCTGAAATCCACCACGCAGAGAGACATTATTTTCGATGAGTTTTTTAACTATTCCGGACAGCATATTACAGTTGAGGAGCTTTACGATAAGCTCAAAAAAGATCACCCAGGCATAGGCTACGCCACAGTGTATAGAACTTTGAAACTATTCACCGAGTGTGGACTTGCCTTTGAGAGGAATTTTATAAAAGATGGCAGAACACGCTACGAGCCGGTGAAATTCGAGGGCGAGCGCCACGACCACCTCATCTGCATAGGTTGCGGCAAGATAGTCGAGTTCGAGAATTCTAGAATCGAGCATTACACCAGCGAAGTAGCTCGCCAGAACGGGTTTGGAGTCGAGCATCACAAGCTCGAGGTCTATGGCTACTGCCACTCCTGCTCAGGGGAGAAAAAAGAATACGGCAACGGCTATAAGGGTTAGCGGCGGCAGGAGCGCCTAGGGGGATTTCTCCAGTACCACGAAGGCGGCGGCGTAATCCCCATCGTGTGATATAGAAACGTGAATCGAGGTTATGCCCAAATCCCGAATCATCTCCTTGCCCGCTCCCCTGACGATAACGCTGGGCCTGCCGCTCCCGTCTCTTGCGGTTTCAATATCCCGAAGGCGCACCCCCCGTCCCATCCCAATTCCCAGAGCCTTGAGTAGGGCCTCTTTTACCGCGAAGCTAGAGGCGTATCGCTGATGATTCATCTTATGGCGCTCGCAGTAGGAGATTTCCGCCTCAGTGAATATTCTACGTTTGAAATTATCCCCCCAACCCTCTAGGAGCTTTTTAATTCTCGGCGTGTGTACGATGTCAATTCCTATTCCGTAGGTCATCTGCGCGGTGTATAAGCGGATTTATTTTGAATCATCGCAGGAGGGTAGGGGGCATAGCAGAGTAGTTTATGGGATGATGAAGTTGCCCTATGTGTTGCTGCTACCCGCACAGCACAGAATCATCTCTCTTACGGCCCTTTCCATCCCCACTATGACGGCGCGGGAGACGATGCTGTGTCCGATGTTTAGCTCCTCGACCCCTTTAATCGAGGCTACATCTCTTGTGTTCGTGTAATTTAGCCCGTGTCCGGCGGCGGCCCGGAGGTTTAGGGAAACGGCGGCGGCGATGGCATCTTCAATTTTTATAAGCTCTCTAT
Source organism: Deltaproteobacteria bacterium (assembly GCA_052390235.1). Classification (GTDB taxonomy): domain Bacteria; phylum Desulfobacterota_D; class UBA1144; order Nemesobacterales; family CSP1-2; genus JBQTHB01. Next base: position 512,322 of record JBQTHB010000002.1, read on the forward strand.
ACATTTCGGATTCCGTTTTTGCATCGGCGTAAAGCCCGGTGTGGATTTCAACCATATTCGCCCCCGCATCTGCGCAAGCCTCGATTTGCTCCCTGTCCGGGTCAATAAAGAGGCTCACAAATATCCCTCCGCTTTTAAGCTCCCTCACGGCGTCGGCTATTTCCCTGCTAAAGCCGGCTACGTTCAGCCCGCCCTCGGTTGTAAGCTCCTGCCTCTTCTCAGGCACTAGGGTCGCCATCTGGGGTTTTATCTCGCGGGCGATTTGTATCATTGCATCCGTTGCCGCCATCTCCAGATTGAGCTTTGTCTTGACGGTTCTGCGCAGGATTTGGAGGTCTCTGTCCTGAATGTGGCGTCTGTCCTCCCGCAGGTGAGCTACAATTCCGTCTGCTCCGGCAAGCTCGGCGAGATACGCCGCAAGCACGGGGTCGGGCTCAGCCCCTCCGCGCGCCTGTCTGACGGTTGCCACGTGGTCAATGTTTACGTTCAATTTTGGCATCGTGAATTTATCCGAGATGTTTCTCTATGAGGGATGAAATGTCGTTTGCTATTTCAGCAATGAGGATTTCGCACTCGCCCTCGACCATGACCCGCGCCAGTGGCTCTGTTCCTGAATATCTGAGATTGATTCTGCCTCTGCCGCCCAGTTTCTTGGAGCAGGAGTCGAATAGAGTCCCGATGTCCGGTATATCGTTAAACGGTTTTTTGCTCTTCACGCGGACACTGACTAGGGTTTGGGGGAAAGGCTCGATAATTTTGGATAACTCCGAGAGGGGTCTGCCGCGTTGCTTCATGACCGCGAGTATTTGAAGGGCGGCAAGGGTGCCGTCTCCTGTGGTGTTGTGGCTTAAGAATATGATGTGTCCCGATTTCTCGCCTCCGAAATTCGACCCGCGCCGCTTCATTTCATCCACCACGTAGCGGTCTCCAACGGGGGTTCGCACGAAATTTGCCCGGGACTCCCTCACAAACGCCTCGAGAGCCATATTGCTCATTATCGTCGCTACCACCGTGTTATTCGAGAGCGAGCCTGATTTTATCAGCTCGTCCGCGCAGATAGCCATGATTTTATCCCCATCCACCTCCGCGCCTTTCTCGTCTGAGAATATGACCCTGTCGGCGTCTCCGTCGAGAGCTATGCCTATATCCGCCCCCGCCTCAACGACTTTTTGCTTTAGCAGGTCGGGATAGAGCGCCCCGCATTTCGCATTGATGTTTTTTCCATTTGGGCTAGCTCCAATGACGGTTACGCTCGCCCCAAGTTCCTCAAACACCAGAGGCGCAACCCTATATGCCGCTCCGTTGGCGCAGTCAAGCACGATTTTGATTCCCTCAAGCGTTATATCTCGCGGGAAAGTGTTCTTTACAAAAACAACATAGCGCCCCCTGGCGTCCTCGATTCTAAAGGCTTTGCCGATTTCTCCAGCGGGCGCAAAGAGCTTTTCAGCCTCTCCGCTCAACATAGCGCGCTCGATTTCGAGCTCTTTTTCATCCGGTAGCTTAAACCCGAACCTGTCAAAAATTTTGATGCCGTTGTCTTCGTAGGGATTATGCGAGGCTGATATGACCACTCCGGCGTCTGCCCTCATGCTTCCGGTAAGAAAGGCTATTGCCGGTGTAGGCAGAGGGCCTACGAGAAGCACATCTCCGCCCACGGAGGCAATGCCGGCGGAAAGCGCCTGCTCGAACATATACCCGGAGAGCCTAGTGTCCTTGCCTATGACTACTTTCGGGCGGCGTGAATCTTTCAGCACATGGGTTAGGGCTTTTCCGAGCCTCAGGCTCATCTCAGGGGTCATGGGCTCGCAGTTTGCAATCCCTCTAACGCCGTCTGTTCCGAATAGTGTCCTGCCGTTCTCAGACAATTTTGTGGTCTCCTGAGTAAGATTAGTTCAATCTGATTTCAACCGAGTCGGGAAACATTTTCTTAAGCACTAGAGTCTCTTTGGCGGGAAAGCTCACGTTGATCTTGAGCCTCTCGGATTTCTTCTTTCCGTTTTCAACACCGCTTCCGTCAACAAAAACGTTTATATCGCCGCTATTTAGGTCTTTTATAATGCTGTACCGCCCCTCAAATTCGAGTTCTGCCTTCAATCCGCCAAGAGGGGTAAATTTAACGCCGCTAAAGTTTACGAAATTTATTTCAATATCCTTAAACTCCTTAGCTACGGTTATCTCCTTAATATTTACTGTAACCCTCGCCGTCTCGTTTCCCACAATTCTCACCAGGGAATTCGGAGTTTTGAGTGGAACTTGTATGGTGAATTCGGTTCTGACCCCCACGGTGGGGACAAGGTCGGTGGATACGCTCTCGATTTTCGAGAGAATCCTTGCAGGCCCCTTGATTTTTATCTTTGACGGGGATACTTTTGTCTCGCTTGCCACTTCAAAGCCCTCGTCTGTCTCTCCCACCACGGGATTTACTCTCACCTCTTTTTCTTCGAGCTTATCGGCTTCAACCTCGATTAATCCCGGGCTAACGCCAGTAACCTGAACGCCGCGAGGAACTTTTATTTGATCCGTTAGGATCTCAAATTTAGACACGCCCGGGGTGATATTGCCAATATCAAGCGAATACGCAAAGTCGCTTGGCGAGAATGAGGTCAGCTTAGCGCGCGGCCCGCGGATGCTCAAATTGAGCTTTTCCGCAGGCTTGTTGACTATAATTAACTCCTCCGAGAGGTTTGAGTAATTTACTTCAACCGCAACGCTTTTTTCAATTTCGTTTTCCATGTTGGCGACAAACCAAAGGGATATGCCGACGACGATGGCGAGGAGCTTCTTTCCTATATTTTCAAATAGGATATTTCTCCGCCATTCTGAGGATTTCCCTTTTTTCTCAGCCTTTGCCAACTTTTTCGGCTCCTGATTTTCTTCTTAGCATACGCTTGAAAAAGCTGTAGCCTCTGTTCTGCTCCCTTTTAATTTCGAGCAGTTCAATGAGACGGTTATTGAGGGACGTTGCGTCCAAGCCCCTTGTCAGAGCGCTGCTGTGGGCTAGGGATATAGCGCCAGTTTCTTCAGAAACTATGATAATTATAGCATCGGTTTCTCTCGAAAGCCCGATGGCGGCCCTGTGTCTCGTGCCGAGTTCTCTGCCCATATCGGGGTCTGTGGCAAGGGGGAAAAACGACCCCGCGGACAGAATTCTATTGCTTTTTATTATCATCCCTCCGTCGTGAAGCGGGGACGAGGTATGAAATATGCTTACAATAACCTCTCTGGACACTATGGCGTCGAGCTTCATCCCTATCTCTACGAAATCCGCGAGGCTATTTTTTCCTTCAATTGCAATGAGCGCGCCAATTTTGCGGCTTGCCAGCAGGCTGGTGGCTTTGACTATCTCGCTAATGACGTTTTCCTCTTCCGTCCCTCCTGATGAAAGGGTAACTAGAAGCGGGTTTTTGCCGAGCGTGATGAGCGCTTTTCGTATATCGTTCTGGAATAGAATTACCACAATCAGTATTATCGAGCCGAGGAAATGCCCAAGTATCCAATTGAGCGTGAAAAACTCGCCCACCTGCGAGAGCATATATAGCCCCGATACCACGCCGAGTCCGAAGAGGACTTGAGCCGCTCTGGTCTTCTCGATGAGGCTCAGTATGTAGTAAACGATAAGCGCTACAAAAACTATGTCGAGGGCGTCGCGGTATTTAAAATTAGCTATAACATCAAACATTGCCGATAAAATCCCCCTCCGCTTAGTTGCCGACTTTCAGCTTTCCATAACCGCGTCTGCTATGAGCGCGGCGCGCCTTGCCTGAAGCACGTCGTGAACCCTCACTACGGACGCCCCGTTCATAATCCCTATCGCCACAGTCGCCAGCGTCCCCTCGGCGCGGTCTTCTATGCGCTCTGCTCCGAGAACCCTGCCAATGAATGACTTCCTCGATGTCCCTATTAAAATTGGTTTTCCGAGCCGCAGAAACTCTCCGAGCCGCTTTAGTAGCTCTAAATTCTGCTCCGGCGTTTTTCCAAATCCGAACCCCGGGTCAATTAAAATACTATCGGGCATCACTCCCTGCCTGTGCGCAAGCTCTATGGATTCCCTGAGCGAGCCGGCTATATCCCCTACGAGCGAGCCATAATTCACTCTGCGTTGCATATCCCTAGGGCGCGAGGGCGTGTGCATAATTATAAGTCCCGATTTATATTTTGCGGCGACCTCGGCGATTTGAGGCTCGAATTTAAGCCCGCTTACGTCGTTTACAATTGCCGCCCCTTCTCTGAGCGCCTGCTCGGCTACTGCCGCCTTAGTTGTATCTATTGATATAGCAACGCTGAAGCGCCGCACAATCTCTCGGATTACCGGAATTACGCGCCCCAACTCCTCCCCTTCGGACACCGCATCTGAGCCGGGCTTTGTTGATTCCCCCCCGACGTCAATAATATCCGCCCCCTCGGCTATCATTATTTCTACCTGTTTTAAGGATTTGTCAAGCTCTGTGAATCTGCCGCCGTCGGAGAACGAATCCGGGGTAACGTTGAGAATTCCCATAATTCTCGTCTCTCTGCCTAGGGTTAACTCTCTGCCGCGGAATTTAAATATCGAAATGGGGCGTTCTGCGTGCTTGGCAGATTGTTCGGGCAATGATGAGGATATGGGATTTTTAATTAAATCCATTTAACCCTGGAGGATCGCCATCTTGGGCGGCATCGGAAATCCGGCGCGGGGGATTTTTTGATTGTTATGTATTATCGCTGGAGGATGCGCCCCGCAACGCTACTGACGGGGTAAGACTACCGCTTGCTCCTCCCCCCTCCCAAGTGGATGAGGGCGGAGGCGTGGTTTGGGGTTTTGCCTGCTTTACTATGTCTTCGAGTTCTTTGCTGTCGAGTACTTCTTTTTCAAGAAGGGCGGCGGCTACTCTGTGCAGCAGGTCTATATCTCTCTCTAGGAGCGACTTGGCTTTGCTATAGCTGTCGTTGATGATTTTTGTGATTTCGCGGTCAATTTCCACTGCCGTCGCTTCGCTGTAGTCCTTATGGCGGGACAACTCTTTGCCGAGGAATATCTGGTCTTCTTTTTTGCCGAAGTTCACGGGCCCAATTTTATCGCTCATTCCCCACTCACAGATCATCCTGCGGGCAATTTCGGTTACGCGCTCGAGGTCGTTGCCTGCGCCGCTGGTTTTCTCGTTGAATATAATCTCTTCCGCTGCCCTTCCGCCGAGAAGCACGAGGATTGTGTTATACAGATAGGTCTTGGAAAGAGTGTATTTGTCCTCTATGGGAAGCTGCTGCGTTACGCCGAGCGCGAGCCCCCTTGGGATGATAGTAACCTTATGAATCGGGTCTGTGCCGGGTGTGAGCTTTGCCACGAGGGCGTGTCCGGCTTCGTGGTAGGCGGTAATTCTCTTCTCGTGGTCGCTTATTATCAGGCTCTTTCTCTCGACTCCCATGATGACCTTGTCTTTTGAGTATTCAAAATCATCCATGGTGAGCTTCGCTCTTCCGAGCCGCGCGGCGTGGAGAGCCGATTCATTTACTAGGTTTTCTAAGTCCGCGCCTGAAAATCCGGGGGTTGACCTCGCAATGACGGCTAATTTGACTGTCTCGTCAACCGGAGTGTCTTTAGTGTGTACTTTGAGGATTTCCTCTCTCCCCCTCACGTCAGGTCTCGGAACCACCACCTGGCGGTCGAACCTTCCGGGTCTGAGAAGAGCGGGGTCAAGCACATCCGGGCGGTTTGTTGCGGCAATGACGATGATCCCTTCATTCGCCTCAAATCCATCCATCTCGACCAGAAGCTGGTTTAGGGTCTGCTCTCTCTCGTCATGCCCTCCGCCGAGTCCCGCGCCTCTGTGCCGCCCTACGGCATCAAGCTCGTCAACGAATATAATGCAGGGCGAATGACGCTTTGCCTGCGCAAATAGGTCTCTCACTCTCGACGCGCCGACCCCTACGAACATCTCTACAAAATCGCTTCCGCTGATGATGAAAAACGGGACTCCCGCTTCCCCGGCAATGGCTTTGGCGAGGAGAGTTTTTCCTGTTCCCGGCGGCCCGACAAGGAGAATGCCCTTGGGGATGCGCCCTCCGAGGCGGGTGAATTTCTTTGGATTTTTGAGGAATTCGACGATTTCCTGAACCTCTTCTTTTGCCTCGTCAATTCCAGCGACGTCTTTAAAGGTGGTTTTGTTCTGATTTTCGGTGAGCATACGGGCGCGGCTCTTGCCAAAGGACATGGCTTTCGTGCCGCCTGCCTGGAGCTGCCTCATAAATATGAACATTATGGCTATGAGTATTATGAGCGGAGCCCAGTTAAATAGTATCTGCACGAGAGTGCCTTCTTTGTTCTCGGCAAATTTAAAGGCGACGTTCTTGTCGCTTAGGGTTTTCAATAGGTCGTCGTTTGCCGGACCTACGGTCTTAAAGCCTTGACTGAGCTCGTTTTTCTTTATTGAATAAGTCCCTTTAATAGCCTCCCCGCTGAACTCTACCTCTTTAATCTCTCCATTTTTGAGGCTCAGTATAAATTCGCTATAGGGGATTTCGACGCTCCCAGTCTTGGGGGTCTGGATGAGTTGATAAAGGGCTATTATCGCCACGAAAATTACTACCCATAAAATTAAGTTCTTAAATAGCTGACTGCTCACTATATACCCTCTAATTTATTGGAAATTACCCTCAAAACAAGAATAGCACACATAACGGACATTTCAATATTTTTTGCCTCGAGAGGATTAGTCAGCCCGTTTTCGCCGCTTCTCTAATCACTGCGCGAATATCTGAAATATTAGTTATTAGAATACGTGGGTGAGCCCAACGGGGTTCGTCGCGCGGCGGCTCTTTTAGAGCTATTCTCATGATGCGCCGCAGGGGCTCTCGCCAAATACTCCGGTGCTTAAATACCTCTCTCCGGTGTCGCAGAATATGGTCAAAACCTGTTTCCCCCTGCCTAGCCGCTCGGCCACCCGTACAGCGGCAAGCGCCGCCGCCCCTGCTGAGATTCCGATGAGCAGTCCCTCCTGCCTCGCTATGAGTTTGGTGAATGCGCGCGCTTCTCTGCCCGTTATCTGCATTATCTCGTTATAGACGTTGCTGAGGGTGTCTGGGATGAAGCCCGCTCCGATGCCCTGAATGTCGTGAACCCCGGCCCTTCCTCCTGACAGCACGGCGGATTCGGCAGGCTCTACGGCTACGATGTGTATATCGGGGAATCTCCTCTTTAGAACCTCGCCTACGCCGCTGATAGTGCCTCCGGTTCCTACTCCGGCTACGAATGCGTCAATATTGCCCTCGATTTGCTCTAAGATTTCGGGGCCCGTGGTGAGCCTGTGGGTCTCGGGGTTCGAGGGGTTTTTAAATTGCTGCGGCATATAAGCGGATTTATTCTCGGAGGCTATCTGCTCTGCTCTTCTTACGGCGCCCTGCATTTTTTCATCCGCCGGAGTAAGCGCCAATTCCGCGCCGTAAGCCTTGAGCAGAAGCCGCCTTTCAAGACTCATGTCATCGGGCATTGTGAGGATGAGTTTATAACCCTTGACGGAGCATACTAGGGCGAGTCCAATGCCGGTATTGCCACTTGTAGGCTCCACTATTATATTCCTCGACGGGTGGATTAGCCCTGCTCTCTCGGCGTCTTCAATCATCTTGAGGCATATCCGCTCCTTGATGCTTCCGCCCGGATTTAAGTTCTCCAGCTTTGCCCAGACCGCCGCCGCCCCTTCGGGAACGACCTTCCTGAGTCTCACAAGGGGGGTCGCGCCGACCAAATCTAAAATGCTGTTCACTACGGTGTTTCTACTCGGCATGGGGGAGTTATTTCACTATTAAAGGCAGGATTTCGGCAAGCGCCGATTGATTTCGCTTTACTATTGCCGCAAAAATCGGCTTGATGATTTCCCAAGGCGTGTCGGGCTTGCGTATCTCGTTTTTGAGCTTGAGCAGAATCCCCTTGAGTTCCTGGTCTTCAAGGCGACGTATGTAAACGTCGAAAGTGTTATCGGGTTCAGTCATGATAGGCGGGGATTATAACAGGTTCGCCGTTAAATTATAGATATATCTTGCGGATTGGCTGAAAAGTTATTAATTCAGATGCGGCCTCTGGGCGGCTCTGCCAATTCCAGAGGGATGAGCTATCAATTATTATACGAATCATATATAGACTATATCACAGGAGGAATTACAGATGGAAAACATCTTTGACCACGGAATAACAGAGGACGAGCAGCGCGCAATATTCGATATGGTTTATAAGGACAGAGAAGTATATGACCTCTTCTTCTCCGCTGGCGGCGATACGAGTCTCGCTGACTTATTTAGCCTCTATATGCACAGGGGGGATAAGAAAAAAGCCAAGACATTCCTCGCTAAAATCTCGAACAGAGAATACGCCGCCGACATCGCTTTGTTCTACGGACGCAGAGAGATGCTTAACGAGGAGGAGAAGGAGGAGAAAAAAGAGAAAAAGAAGAAGAAATAACAACCGAGCCGCCCTCGTCGCCTCGCTTCCACTCAAACTCCGCATCGAGCGCGCTAAGTTCGCTGTCTTCGATAACCCACTCATCGAAGACGGAATCCAGCCTCATCGAGACTCCGCTGAAGGAGTGAATAAATGCTCTTCCAAATAGGCTAAGGTTATACTTGATATTGGTTTTTTTAGGTTGTAACCTGATACGAGGGGACATGAAACTAACACAGAGATTGCTTTCTCGGCGCGCGCCGTCAATTTGGATTTTAGCCGCATCGGTGGCGGTTTTCTGCCTTATGCTCTCTCCTTTTGCCGTCTATTGGTATTTCTCCCACGATTTGCCAGACCTCACAAATGTAACCGGCTACAGTCCGGCTTTGATGACTGAGGTATATGCAATTGACGGCTCTGTAGTAGCCGAATTTGGCGCGGAGAGACGTAAATTAATCCCTCTTAAGGAAATTCCCCCTCATGTCCTAAATGCCTTTATAGCGATTGAAGATAAGAGATTTTTTGAACATAAGGGGGTTGATTACAGGAGCATATTCGCCGCCCTCGTGCAGAACATCCGAGAGGGAGAGATTATTAGAGGCGGAAGCACTATCACTCAGCAGGTGGCTAAAAACCTAGTGCTATCGCCAGAGAAGAGTCTCTCGCGCAAGATTAAAGAGGCCCTCCTTGCCGAGCGGATGGAGCAGAACCTATCCAAGGATGAGATTCTCTATATTTATCTCAACCACATATACCTTGCCGATGGCAACTACGGAATCGAGGCCGCAAGCAGGGGCTACTTCGGCAAGTCCTCAAGGGATATTAATCTCGCCGAAGCCGCTTTGCTAGCCGGTCTCCCGCGCTCTCCTGAGTATTACTCGCCGAGAAAAAATCTCCAACGAGCCGAGGATAGGCAAAAATTAGTCCTCCAGAAAATGCAGGAAGCAAAACTCATAACCGAGACTCGCAGAAAAGAAGCAGAAGCCTATCAAATCTCCATAGTTCCCAAAAGGGGCTTCAACCCCGACCACGCGTCCTACTACGTGGAATTTGTCAGGCAGTATCTGGAAAATAAATTCGGCACTAAGTCCTTTCTCGAGGGCGGATATACCGTGTTTACCTCTCTGGATGTTGACCTCAGCCAAGCCGCCGCCAGAGCCGTAAGGGCTGGGGTGCTTGAGCTAGACGCTAGGCAGGGCAGAGGGGGGGGGATAGTTAAGCGTCTCGGTTCGGCCGCCGATATAGCTAAATTCAGGGCGTCCCAAAAAATTAGCGGTATTGAAGGGCTAGAAAAGGGAAAATCCTACGATGCCGTGGTGCTGGAAGTGAGCAAGGATGCGTCCGAGGGGGTGTTTATCGCCAAAGCCGGATTGGGGGAGCTAGAGGCTAGGTTTAGATTCTCTCTGGGTTTAGCCAAGGAATCGCCCGCCAAAAAGAAGCCGTTTCTAGAATCAAAAGGGCTAAGCGGCGTGGACGGCGTGCATCTGACAAACCGCAGTCCCAGAGTGGGCGATGTGATTAAAATTAAGATCCTCGGCGATAGGGGCGGCGAGCTATCTATCGCCCCAGAATTTGCGCCCGGTTTTCAGGCGGCTCTCCTGGCGATGGATACGGAGGGATATGTAAAAGCCATGGCAGGCGGATTTGATTTTGCCGCCTCTCAGTTTAACCGCGCCGTTCAGGCCAAAAGACAGCCCGGCTCCTCATTTAAGCCGATTCTCTTTGCCGCCGCTCTTGACAAGGGTTACACCGAGACCACGACGGTCTATGACGCTCCAGTTGTTATCAGGGACTGGAATCCACAAAACTACGATGGCAATTATCTGGGAGCTATTACGCTCAGAGAGGCTCTGGCAAAATCTAGGAATCTGGCAAGCGTCAGGATTATAATGGACATTGACCCGAGCTATGTCGTTGATTATGCGGGGAAATTTGAATTTACCTCGAGATTGAACCCCTATCCCTCGCTCGCCCTCGGAGGGGCGGAGGTTACGGTGCTGGAGATGGTCAAGGCGTTCAATGTTTTCGCTTCCGGCGGCAAGATGGTCGAGCCTAAATTTATTCTGCGCATTTATGATAGAAACGGGGATATTATCGAGGACAACACGAGAGGGTCTGGAGCGCTCAGCGAACTGTCCAGAAAGGTCGAGCGGGAGGGCAAGAGGCTTCAGATTATAAAGCAAATCGCCAGGACCCTTGGCAGAGAGGATACAAATCATCCCGATGAGACCGAGTCCGCCCCACGCGTCGCTCAAGATGCAACAGAGCGGGAATCTTCCATGTCGGAATTCCTAGACCAACTCAAGAGCAATTCCATGCAATTCTCGGATAAATCCGCCGAGCAGGTAATTAGCCCCGAAACCGCTTATATTATGACAGACCTCATGCAGGCGGTTATTAAAGAAGGCACGGGGAGGGCCGCCCTTTCTCTTAGCTCGCAGGCTCCGGTAGCCGGAAAAACTGGAACTACCAACGATTTTGCCGACGCCTGGTTTGTGGGCTATAGCCCGCGGATAGTTGCCGGCGTATGGGTGGGCAAGGACAACCATCAGCCCATCGGAAGGGGCGAAGTGGGAGGAAAAGCCGCTCTGCCCATTTGGGTAGCTTTTATGCGGGACGCGCTTGCCAAATTCCCCGGAGGCGAGTTTATATCGCCCGCCGGCATTAGAACTGTTGCCACTCCCTACGGCTCGATTCCCTATAAAGTTGACTCTTACGGAAATGCCGATGGGGCAGAACAGTTTGACAATGTCCCCGAATACGAATCGCCGCTGGGAGACTCCGATGAGGGGAGTGAGATTGATTTTCTCATAAGACGCTGAAATGGCAAGACCCCCAGCGCCGCGCTCTAGTCCAAGCTGGCTGAGTTTCTTAGGGCTTCGTATTTTTTTCTGCCTATCCCGCGCACGTCCATTAGTTCTTCGAGGCTCTTAAAAATGCCGTTTGCCTCTCTGTATTCAATAATCCGCCTCGCAAGCGATGGGCCTATCCCCGGGAGCGCTTCGAGTTCTCCCGCCGCCGCGGAATTTATCCCGATTTTTCCACCGAGCGCGATGGTTTTTTCCCCTTCCATCCTTGAGCGCTCAATTTTGCCCCCCTCTGCGACGGTTAGACGGTCTCCGCTCCTGAATACCTTTTGTGTAAGCGGGTCTGACTTGCCGGAGGGTTTTATATCTTCCACTGGCACAACGACGGGGAACGCGCCATTATCAGATATTTCAACATAGACGCCGCTTTCTGATGTAGGCGGACTGGGGGGATTATCCAAACGGCTTTTCATGATGAATATGCCGAGGCACACCAGAGCCAAGCCGAGAACCGGGTTTCCCATCAGGGGCTTGAGGAGATTATTGGATTTGATATTGCTCTTAGAATGTCCCACTCACCAAGCCGCCATCAACTTGAATTGTCGCGCCCGTTATATAGCTCGCCCGCTCAGAGGCTAGAAATAGCACCATTCCCGCAAACTCCTCAGGCGAGCCTATTCTCCTAGCCGGCACATCCGCCTCCATTGCTCTTAGAACCTCCTCGAGGCTCACTCCCTCGCGCACTGCCCTTTGCTCCGCCAATTGAATGATTCTGTCGGTGAGTATTCTGCCCGGACAGACGTTATTTACGAGGACATTGAACCTGGCGAATTCATTTGACACGGTTTTGGCGAATCCCACTACGGCGGCCCTTGAGGCATTTGAGAGAATTAAGCCGGCGAGCGGCTGTTTTGCGGAGATGGAGGTTATATTTACAATGCGCCCCCACCTCTGCTCTTTCATCATTGGAACGACGGCTTTTGTGAAATTCACCGCGCTGAGGAGGTTCAGTTCGATGGCATATCGCCAGTCGTCGAGGGTAAGGCTCAGGAAATCCCCAGGCGCAGGCCCTCCGGCGTTGTTCACAAGCACATGTACCCCTCCGAACGCGCTCAGGGTTTCGGAAACCACGCGATTTACATCTGCGTTGTTTGATACATCGGCGGGGATGGGCAGAACCTCGGCTCCGGTTTTATCCCTTATTTCCTCAGCCGCTCTTATTAGGGATTCTTCGCCGCGGGCGCACATCACGACTCTAGCCCCCTCTTCGGCAAACCCCAGGGCGACGGCTTTGCCCAGCCCCCTGCTCGATGCCGATACGATGGCTACTCTGCCCCTCAGTCCTAGATTCACGTTGAACGCTCGAAAATGCCGTGGTACCCGCGATTTTCTCTTCCTAATAGCGCCACTCTCCGTCTCTAACCATTGAAGCTGACGGTGCGAGAAGAGAGGTGGGTGGCATCAGTCCTTGGCGGCGCTTTTGGACATATTTGCCATGCCGGATTTTTTTATTTTCTTTGGGTCTGTGGTTATCGGCTCAGCGCTTGCGGCAGTGGCGCTAGCCGAATCCTTTGCCGAATCCGAAGACAGCGCGGGGTTATCCTGCTCAGCAGCTTTGGGGGGGATGCCTGGGCCCTTTGCGTAGTCAGTGGAGTACCAACCGTGTCCCGTGAGCTGAAACGACGATAGGGATATGATTCTGTGGAGTTTGCCTTTGCAGGATTTGCACTTTTTGAGGGGTTTGTCGTTAAACCTCTGAAGCTCTTCGGTTATCTGTCCGCATTGCTCGCATTCATATTCGTAAATTGGCATGGATTCTAACTCCTTAGACGCTGAGTCGCGCAAATTTGGTTTAATATAATCTATAAATCCCCATTATCAAGCCGACTGTTCTACTGAGCCTCTGGCGACCCCTCTCCCCCCGGCGCAAACACGGGGACTCTCGTCGGAAATCCCGGATCAAAGGGCGCGTTTGAGCGGTTCAGAGGCGTTGCCGGATTAGGCGATTTAACCTCGCCGAGGGACTGGAATGGCAGTCCCGCGAGGCGTCCCGTGGCGTAGCGCAAGGTGACAAATCCGATGTTCTCGCTGAACTCGAATATAGCTTCATCGGAAAATCTCCTCAGGTGAGAATAATCCGCCGAAATGAACCATCGCGGGGATATTTGATACGTTAACACGCCACCGAGGCGGATTTCTTCATCCTGGCGGTCGAAGAAATCAAACACTCCAGCAAACCCCCTCAGCGACCCGAACAGATTCCCTGAGATTTGCTTGTTCAGCGCTCCGTTGACTCCGTAGCGGTTTTCGTTTTCAATCTGGGACTCTTTAAAATCGCGTCTCTCGTAGTAGGCGGATAGGCTAGAATTTATATCTCTAGTAAAACGTCTGGTTATAAGAGCGGTAACTCTATCGAATATAAAGGGGTCGCCGAGGTCAACGTCGGTGCTGAATCTTCTGGAGTAGGTCAGAGACCCCGAAGAAACCCTTGAGAATATGCGGGTTATTCCTGCCTGCGCAATGATGCCTTGAGCGCTGGTGTCCGTGTCCAGAAGGTCAACCCTCTCGTACCCTGCGCCGGCGTATAGGCTCGTCAATGGATTTGCGAGGTAGGTTAGGGTGAGAGTTGCGCCCTCATTTACGCGGTCTTGAAAGTCGGAGGACTGTCTATAGTTGGCAAACAGCTGAAGGGCGGCGGCGAGCTTGGGGTTGGCGAATCTGTGATTTAAGCTCTGAGCGATGCCGAAGTCGGTGGAATCTTCCCTTTCGCCGGAAATTGAATCCGTTCGCGTTACGTTAAGCACTGTGGTCAGGGTGTTGTTATTATTTATCAAATAGGTGAACGAAGGGGTAACGAGCAGGGTGTTAACCGTCGTGAGATTGTTGATAGCGGTGGTGCCTCGTAGGAATTCGGGTTGTTGCTGGAGGATGTCCTGGATGACTATGGAGAAGGTCGCTTTGCTGGAAATTGGATTTAGATAGGCGAAATAGGCGTCGAGGTCGTTTACGAAGCGCACGCGCTCGGTAAGGGGAAAATACTCGATAAAGGCATTGTAGGTTAAATCGAGCTCATAGTTTCTGCTGACGCCCCCGATGCCTATGGAGATTCCAGAGTCTAGGATGAAGTCCCTATTTTCTTCGCCATCGGGTTCTTGGAATATGTTATCGCTCGCCCCGAGGCTTGCCGAAGCTGAAAATGTGCGAAATCCGATGGGAGCGCCAAGGGCGGAGTGCGTGAGGAATAGGGCGCAAAAAATAAAAGCTATACTTGATAATAAAATCGGGTGGGTTAAATTGTGTCTTATACTCATAAAAGCAGATTATAAATTTAAGTTTATCGGGAATCAAGATATAATTTGCTATCTACACAAACCCGCGCACGGAGGCGTTTACATGAGAATTTTTCTGGCGGCTGTTCTCTTTTCAGTTTCGCTTTTAATCGGCTCTTGCGATAGAGGCTCGCACGCTGAAAAGGGGGAGTATTATCTGGAGCAGGGGGAGTTTAAATCCGCCGTAATAGAGTTCAAAAAAGAAATCCAGAAAAATCCAAGCTCCGCCCCCGCGCGCCTCGCCTTGGCTAGGGCTTACTTCCAAAACGGCGATATCACTTACGCAATTCAAGAACTCAAACGGAGCATCGAATTTGACCCGAGCCTCACTGAAGCCCGCGCCCTGCTCGCAAAAAGCTACCTTGCCTTCGGCGATATTGACAACGCGCTCAAAGAGGCTGAAACGTATCTTCAGAAGAGCCCTCAAGACGCCGATATTTTAATCGCCAAAGCCCGCGCCCTCGCCGCGTTAAACCGATTAGCTGAAGCCAGAGGGATTGTTGATGGAGTAATCGCCGCGCGCGTCGACTTTGCCCCGGCTTACGTTGCCTTGGGGCAGATTTTATACATCCAAAACGACAAACCAGCGGCTGAGAAGGCTTTTTTCAAAGCCGTAGAGATTGACCCCGAAAACGCGGATTCTCAAGTCGCCCTGGGAGATTACTACCGAACCGCCGCGCTGACGGATAAATCCATTGCGGCGTATGAAAAAGCCCTCGAGATTCAGCCCAAAAGTCTGGTTGCCCTAATTAACTTGGGGGGCGCTTATAATGCTGCAAAAAAGCCCGAAAAAGCCATTGAAATCGGACTGAGAGTGCTAAAGCGCTTCAAAGGACTGCCTCAGGGGCATTACATCGTGGGAGGGGCTTACTTTATTCAAGGCAATATTGACCTCGCAGTGCCGGAACTCGAAAAAGCCGGCGAAGTTGCTCCCGCCAATTATCTGCTCGCCCTTGCCTATGCAAAAAAGGAGCAGAACACCCTTACCATTGAAAAAGCCAAGAAGGCAATTTCCCAAGACCAGAAATTCGTCGAGCCTTACGTGCTTCTCGGGCGGATTTACCTCCAAGGCGGGTTCACCGAAGACGCCGTTTCGATTCTTGAAAAGGCTCTTGCCCTTAGCGCATCGCCCAATTCTGATGTGCTAAATCTGCTCGGAGTCGCCTACGCGAGGACCCAAAACGTTGATAAAGCCCTCCAGACCTTCCGCGAGTCTATTAACGCCGAGCCTGGGCAGGCTCAAACCTATGCCTATCTTGCATCGCTCTACACCTCGGTCGGCGAGCAGGAGAAATCTCTGAGGGTTTTTGAGGAGTTCTCAACTAAATTTGAGGATCAGGAAGGAGCCGATATTCCCCTTATCCTCAACTATATTAAAATAGGCAGAATTGAGCAAGCAATAGAACTGTGCAATAAGAACCTCGCAAAAGACCCGAAGAACTATCTCTACACTAACCTCCTCGGCGTGGCGTATTTAAAAAAAGGAGACCTCGCCGCCGCGAAAGCGACTTTTTCCAAAGCCGTAGAGATTGATCCTAAAAAAACTGATGCCTATCTAAACCTCGCCCACATAGCTAAAATTGAAGGCAACAACGACGAAATCATAGCCCTCTGCCAAAAAACCCTCGAAAAAGACCCAAAAAACGTCGTCGCCCTCAGGGCGTTAATCGAAGCCAATATCGCCAAGGGGGGGCGGGAACAGGCAATAGCGAAGCTCGAAGAGATGATATCCGAGAAACCCAAGGATTTAATGCTCAATGTCGCCGCCGGCGAGCTTTATCTCTCGGCGAATAACCCCCAGAAAGCCGAGGAATACGCCAAGCGCGCCATAGAAATAGACCCCGCCAACGGGGGCGGACACGCCATCCTGGGGCTAAGCTATTTCAGCCAAGGTGGTAAAATAGAACAAGCCGAGGCGTCGCTAAAGCGGGCAACGGAGCTTACGCCTGATAATTTCCTATTCCGCTTCAGGCTTGGGCAGGCGCTGGCGGCAGGGAATAAACCCGACGCCGCTGTGGCTGAATTTAAGAGAACCCTAGAGCTAAATCCATCGTTCGTGCAGGCGGAACTCGCGCTGTCTCAACTCTATACGACTTCCCAGAAATATTACGACGCAATAGACCTGCTAACTAAAGTTAAAACTAAATCCCCCGATAACACGCTGGTTGATTTTATGCTCGGAGTGGCTTATCAAGGGGCAGGCGACAATAAAAACGCGGCGCTGACTTATAGGGAATATCTCAAAATCAAGCCCCAGGACGCCGCCGCGCTGAATAATATGGCATGGGTGCTTGGGCAGAGCGGCCAGCATGAAGAAGCCCTCTCTTTTGCCACAAAAGCCCTTGCCATCGTCCCCAACAACGCGCTTGTGATTGACACCATGGGCTGGGTTTTGTATCTGAGCGGAAAACGGCAGGAAGCCCTATCCCACCTTGAAAAAGCGGCGTCTCTGCTACCCGACCAGCCCACGATTCGTTATCACTTGGGGACGGCGCATTTTAGTCTGGGCAACAGGGATAAGGCAAAGCGGGAACTCGAGCAAGCGCTTCAGATTTCGCCCTCTTTCCCAGAGGCGGCTGATGCTAGAAAGCTACTCGATCAGTTTAATTGATTTTCGCTGTGATATTGAAATTTCGGCTCGGCGCAGGAGCCGCCCTTGGAGGATATAAAACTTGTACGAAGATTTCTTCGGGTTTAAAGCCAACCCATTTAAACTTGCCCCTAGCCCGCAGTTTTTTTTTCAGAGCAAGGTGCATCGCAGGGCATTTGTTACGCTCTATCATGGAATACTGCAGGAGCAGGGAATCTTAGTCCTCCTCGGACACGCCGGCACAGGGAAAACCACCCTCATTCAAACCCTCGCAAACGACCTTGAAAAGCTCGGAACTTATAGGTTCATACACCTGACCTACGCCCCGTCGTTTAAGGAAATTATCAGAGTGGTAGCCTCGGAAATCACTAAAAAAGAGGAATTCAAGGGCGGAAGTCAGGCAATAAAAGGGTTGAAGGATTTTCTGCTCGAGGAACGGGGCAGGGTGAAGTATGTACTCGTTTTCGACGAGGCGCAGAATCTCGACTTTCAGGCTCTCGAAGAGCTTAGAATGCTCTCTAACCTTGAACTGCCCCAGGAAAAACTCCTCCCCGTGATATTAGTAGGGCAACCGAAGCTCGAGAAGAATCTCGCAAGCCCCGATCTATCGCAGCTTAAGCAGAGAATAAGCACTTATGCGCGCCTCGCCCCGATTCAAGAGGACGAAATTCCCACATATCTCGAATATAGAATGAAATCCGCTGGCTATGCCGGGAGTGTTGAGAGCGTATTTGAAAAGGACGCCGTGCGGGACATCTCTTACTATTCCAGCGGCATTCCCCGCCTTATAAACAGCCTCTGCCATGAGGCCCTGACCTACGGCTATGCCATGGGGGAGCGGCTAATCAAGGCGGAATACATCATAGAGGCGGCTGAAAATCTGGAACTAGCAGCCGATGAATCCGACGGAAAATCAGGTTCGCCCGCGCTAAATGTCATAACCCTAAAAGAGGTTGTGGGAGGCGCGGAGCCGGATAAATCCGCGACCTCGGGGGCAGAAATCAACTCCTCGGCTTTCGTTTTTATGAATATTCTGGACGGCAGGCTGTCTAAGGTTGAAGCGGAGATTTCGAAAATTAAGGACTCCCTCTCGGAGCTTCAAAAAAAAAATGAGCCCTCCCCTGCGCAAATAGAATCTTTTAGTACCCCGCCGCCCGAGCGACGAGAGCCGACATCTCAGCAAAATAAGAAAACCCCGCCTGAGCCTTTGCGGGAGGAGAAATCCCCTGAATTCTCTGCTAACTTAGGTTCAAGCGCTACGGCTGATGATGCGGGTGAGCCGTCCCCTCGAAGCTCAAATATTATTAAAATCGTCTATTTCGCGCTAATTGTGGTTTTTGCCATCGCCGGGTTTTTGCTATATAAAAAATCGGGCGTTGATATAGCCACTCTCAAGCCCGCGGCAAAAAAAGAGGCCGAAAACGAGGATAAATCGCTCGCCGCCGTATCCGCATCGCCTCTGCCGGACACAGCTACGCCCCCCCCCACTTCTCCGCCGGTTTCCGAGCCGCCGCCAACCCCTGCGCCGTCCCCAGTTGCCGCCGCCGCCTCTGAAGTTAAAGCGAGTCCCGCGCTCGAGCCGGTTTCTACGAAAGCCGCCCCCGCGCCCGCAGGCTCCTTGGCATTCTTCAAGCCCTTAATACCGGGAATTAATATTAGAAACGGTCCCGGGATAGAGTATCCGGTGCTGAGATTTGCAAGGGCTAACGATAGATACCGGAAAATCGCTGAGGTCGAGGGCGGGGCGTGGATAAAGATTAGAACCCAAGACGGCGAAGAGGGCTGGATAGCCAGCAAATTCCTAACTCAAGAGGGCAACTGATTTCCAAGCGCTTTAACAAAAATAGGTTGCCCATCGAGACGGATTCGGAGCGCTCTTAGGGAATTGGTCTCGGCAGTCTCGTTTGATGCGCATCAATGACTAAAATATTCCTTGTTTTTATATTCTTGAGCGGTTTTATATCCCTTCTCTTTTCCTTTCTACTCTATTATAAAAGGAGGAGCGTCGCGCCCTTCGCCGTTTTTTTCACCCTCGCGCTCGCAGCGCTGAGCTACGGGTTATCGGTTCTCGATTTTGGCGACTCCACTCTCGTAACCCTCAGAAAGCTCTCGTACTCGACCCTCTGCCTGCTAGGGATTTCATATAATTACTACGGACTCACTTTTGGTGGGCAGGCAGGCGGCATAAAGCTCGCTTTTCCCCTAGTTCTTCTCGCGGGGCTCCTGCTGTTTTCGCTGGCATCTCTCCCCACGGGATGGATTGTGGATAGCGTCTATGTCGAAGATGACGAGGTGATTTATTTCCACGGGGCGTTTGGGAAACCCTTTATACTGATGCTCAGCGTCGGGCTTGCCGTGGCAATAGCCAACCTTGAGTGGATATATCGCTCGGCTAGGGGGAGTTCTCGCTGGAGGGTTAAGTACCTGTCTTGGGGGCTTATTTGGGGCGCTGGGTTTTGCCTGTTTTTTCTTGGTTATCCGCTTGTTTATGGGTTTGATAGGACGAGCGTTGTGCTTGGGACGGGGGCGGCGCTGAGTCTGTCGTTTTACCCCTCGGCTTATGTGATCCTGCGCAGAAAAGCCCTTGAGACCGGACTGTACGTATCTCGCCAAGTGGCTTACGGCTCGCTTGTGGTGGTTTTCCTCGGCATATATTTCATAGCTCTGGGGCTGGTGATAAGGATTTTCTATAGCAATCAGAAATTCGGTTTCCCGCAGATAGCGCTTGTCGTGTTCATCCTCTCGATAGTCGGCGGATATATATTTTTATCCGAGGGGCTGCGCCGCCGGGCAATGGCCCTAATCGCCAGCAATTTCTATTCTACCAAGTACGACTACCGCAGGGTCTGGAACGAATTCTCCAAAGACATTAGCAACTACCTAACCCCGGAATCGCTCATCCCGCCGATGTCCGAAGCCGTCGGCGAGATACTCGGAGCCAAGTGGGTCGCATATTTTGAAAATTATCAGGGCGTCTGGAGGCAGGTCTATGGGAATCGGATTTCCTTCCCCTCCGAACTGTCCGACATGAAATCCCTATCTTCGCAGACAATAGTGAGAATTAAATCCGAAGAAAGCGCGGCGTCGGTTGCTGTGGTTCTCAAGGGAGGGAATCAGGAAATCTTGGCTCTCATCGCGCTTGGGGCTAAAATTTCGGCGGAGGACTATGATTATGAGGACGAGCAGATGCTCAAAACCCTAGGGGAGCAGACCTCTAGGAGAATTTACGAGGCGAAGCTCTCTCAGGAGGCGACCTCCTACAGGGAGATTGAATCCGCAACAAAGATGTCTGCTTTTCTCCTCCACGACCTCAAAAACGTAGCTTCTATGCTCTCAATGGTGATTAAAAACGCCCCAAGGCACTTTCATGACCCCGCTTTTCAGGACGACCTGCTTTTGACGCTCCGCGACACGGAAGAGAGAATCCGCGGGCTTATGACGAATATCTCAATATTTCCGGGCGAGCTTAATCTAAAACTCGCCCGCTCCGACCTGGGGCGCTTGCTCCAAAGGGTCGTCTCTAGGTTTACAAACCAGAGAATAAATGTCGAGTTCCTGCGCGAGGGCGGGGATTTAGAATTCTATTTCGATGAAAATTTGCTTGAGAAGCTCTTTGTGAACATAATCTTAAATGCGTCTCAGGCGCTAGAAGAGCTTGGAGGGGAGGAAGGGGGCAGGGTATCCGTTCAGTTGCTTGAGGCGGACGGCTGGACGCAGGTCAGAATCAGAGATGATGGCCCGGGGATAGCTGAAAATATGCTCGGAAAAATATTGGCAAAGCCCTTTCAAACCACCAAAAAAGGCGGCGCCGGCGTTGGGCTTTATCAGTGCAGGCTTATCGCTGAAGCCCACGGCGGAGGGATTGAAGTCGAAAGCGAGCCGGGCAAAGGGGCTGAATTTATAATTTCTATTCCGATAAACACAGAGCATAGACCGTGGAAAAGAAACTACTCATAATTGACGACCAAGAGAGCATAAGGATTCAGCTTAAGTGGGCGTTTGCCGGGGACTACAATACGCTCTTTGCAGGCTCCGTGGAATCGGCGATAAAGCTCATCGAGAGGGAAAACCCTCCGGTTGTACTGCTGGATCTCTCTCTCATTCCGGGCGGGGGCCCAGAGGAGGGAATGCACGTGCTGGCGGCGGCTCTGCGCCACGATTCGAGGAGAAAGGTCATAGTCATCACCGGACACGACACGCGCGAAAACGCGCTGAAGGCTATAAATATGGGGGCTTACGATTTTTGCTCGAAGCCCGTTGATTTGGACGAGCTTGGGGTAATTGTCAAAAGAGCGTTCAAAAGAAGAGAACTTGAGGAAGAGAATGAAAAATTAAGGGAAGGCCATTATCGGGATTCCGTTTTTCTCACCAGAAACCCCTACCTTCTCGATATGCTGGAGCGGGTAAAGGACATAGCCCGCGCCGATGTTACTGTTCTCATCACCGGAGAGAGTGGAACCGGCAAGGAACTCATAGCCAAGATGATTTATGAGAACAGCGCCCGCGCCGATAAGCCTTTTGTCGCCGTCAACTGCGGCGGGATACCGGACACTCTAATTGAATCCGAGCTTTTCGGCTACGAGAAAGGGGCATTTACCGGAGCCGATACCAGATACGAGGGGAAAATTGAGCGCGCCGCCGGAGGAACGCTCTTCCTCGATGAAATAGCCGAGATGCCGCTTCTGATTCAGCCGAAGATTCTCAGGTTTCTCCAAGAGCGCGAGATTGACCCGCTTGGAGGGGGCGGGACAAGGCGGGTGGACGTGCGGCTCATCACGGCTACTAATAGGAATCTCAAAGCCGAATCTGCTCTAGGCACGTTCAGAAGCGACCTTTTCTATCGTGTAAGCGTTGTGAATTTCTCCATCTCCCCGCTTAGGGAGCGCGCCGAGGATATTGAGTTTCTGGCGGATTATTTTTTGAAGAAATACTCCGCCGAGCTTAAAAAGCCAGTTCTCAGTTTCTCTGACTCAGCGGTTGCCTCAATGAAATCCTACGGTTGGCCCGGCAACGTGAGAGAGCTTCAAAACGTCGTAAAGGGGGCTGTTCTCCTCGCTCAGGGGCGGGTTATAGAATCGCTCAACCTGCAGATGTCCGTAGAAGAGATAAAGAAATCCAGTAAAAAATCATTGAATTTAAAAGACATGAAAGACCTTGCCGAGAAAGAGTGCGTAGAGATAGCCCTGGAGAGAACCGGCGGCAATATAAGCGACGCCGCCGAGCTCATCGGCATCAGCAGGGGCAATGTTTATATCCTCATGAAGAAGCACAATATTAAACAGTAATTTAATCAGAGATGCCCTTTATTTTTAATTACAGGCGTTATAATTATAGGCAGCAGCGCTTATGCTAACGAACACCGTGTTGGTTTTCTCCGAATATTCATGTATAGCTCGCAACCAGAGAGGTATTGGATGTCTAATGATTCGATTAATTCCGTAGCTGTGATTGGACTAGGCTATGCCGGGCTTCCTGTGGCAGTGGCATTCGCCGAAAAAGGGGTTAGGGTCGTAGGGGTTGATATAGATAAAAATAAGGTTCGCTCGCTTGCCGAGGGGCGCTCTTATGTTGAGGACATAAGCGATGCTGATATTAAAATGTGTCTCGCGCATCTGCGCCCTACGGATGATTTCTCCGAGATAGCCGATGTGGATGCCGTCATTATCTGCGTTCCCACCCCGCTTAACAAGACCCGCGAGCCTGACATTTCATATATTATTTCGGCGTCCAGAAGCGTAGCCGCGCACCTGAGGCGCGGGATGATTATAGTGCTAGAGAGCACCACTTACCCCGGCACTACTGAAGAGGTGCTAAAACCCATGTTTGAAGAGGGCGGGCTCAGCGTGGGCAGGGACGTTTTCCTAGCCTTCTCCCCTGAGCGAGTTGACCCGGGCAATAAGAGATTCAACGTTAAGAACACCGCCAAGGTCGTGGGAGGGGTTACCGATGCTTGCACCCAGCGCGCGGCGTCGCTCTACGCGATGATTTGCGATAGAGTCGTTACGGTGTCGTCCGCAAGCGCGGCAGAATCCGTGAAGCTACTCGAGAATACCTACAGAATAGTCAATATCGGACTCGTCAACGAAATAGCCCAGCTCTGCGGGAGAATGAAGCTCAATATTTGGGAAATTATCGAAGCCGCCTCGACCAAGCCCTACGGTTTTATGCCGTTCTACCCGGGCCCGGGCATCGGGGGCCACTGCATCGGGATAGACCCGATTTATTTATCATGGAAGGCGAAGCTATTTAACTTCCGCACCCGCTTCATCGAACTCGCCGACGAGATAAATAACAAAATGCCGGAATATGTAATAAGCCGCCTGTTCGAGGTTTTAAACGAGCGCGGCAGGTCAATAAGAAATTCAAATATTTTACTGCTGGGCGTGGCTTACAAGAGGGACATCGGCGACATTAGAGAGTCCCCGGCGCTTGAGGTCATAAAGCATCTCGTCGAGCTAGGCGCTTGCGTGTCGGTAAACGACCCCTATGTGCCAGAATTTCACCATTTGGATAGAACTTGGCGCTCCGAAGAGCTTACGGAGGGGTTGCTCAAGGCGGCGGACTGTGTTGTAATTACTACCGACCACGGCGCGTATGACTGGGGCTGGATTGTAGCGCGCTCTAATGCCGTGCTGGACACTAGAAACGCCACCAAGGCGGTATCTTCGGATATAATTAGGAAGCTCTAGCCTATGGTAAGCGAGGAAAATTTTATTAAGCTGATTGCCGGAGGCGACAGGTTATGGCTAAGTTTGGGTTTGTGTGCTTGATATTACTAGCGGCGGCTGTCGTGTCCTGCTCCTCTTTAAGGCAGTTCGACACCACTTCTGGCGTTAATAACCCCAGCGGAGACGCTCAGAAGTCCCCCGCTCCGGTTGCTAGCACGCAGCAACAGGTTATAGAGTATAGAATTGGCACTTCGGACAGGCTAGAAATCTCTGTCCTTCAATATCCGGAACTCACAAAGCAGGTCATAGTGAGACCGGACGGCATAATCTCTCTGCCGCTAATCGGGGAAGTCGCCGCCGGCGGACTAAAACCAACAGAGCTTGAGAGGCTCCTATCCGAGAGATATGTAGAGTACCTGCGCTCTCCTTCGGTTACGGTGAATGTGCTTGACGCCAAGAGTTTCGAGGTGCTTATAAGGGGCGAGGTCAGCAGACCCGGCGCTTACCCTTATAAGCAAGGGATGACGCTTCTGGACTTGCTGACCACGGCGGGGGATTTTACTATTTATGCCGATAAAAACGACGTTACGATAATTCGAGGAAGCGGTAGCAATAGGAAAATCATAAAGGCAAAGCTCAAGAACCCTGAGGATTTATACACGCCCCTGTATATTGAGCCGGGCGATATAGTTGTGATAGGGGATTAGAATTATGGGAATAATGTGGCAGGAAAACGGAATAGTTGAAGAAGTGGCGAAAAAGGTCTCGATTTGGCCCTATACTGCCCTTCTTGGGGATGCCGCGATAATATCGCTTCTCGCGCTTCTCGGGTTTTATGATTTTAAAAATCCCTCGGCTCATGCGCTTTTCTATACGGGAATATTCATATTTCTCATGTTTGCCTTCAGTTTTTATAATCCATCGCTTCTTAATGTAAGCAAGAAACGGAGCGAGATAATTACCAATTTGGCGGTTTTATCTCTAATCATGATGCTATACCCCTTCGGCATAGGGGCTAGGAACATCAGCATTCCCTACCTCGGTTTCTTTCTGATTCCGCCCGCTTTGCTGGCATGGAGGGTTTCCATACTGCCGAGGCTTCTGCGCCCCAAGAGGGTGATAGTTCTCGGCGCGGGAACTGAAGCCAGAGTCATCATCGCCGCTCTCGAGGAAAATCCCCTGTTTGAGTGCGTCGCCAATATCTCGCAGGAGGAGCTAAGGGGGGTAATGGGGCTTCCTCAACCTGAGTACTGGCAGGAGAAGAAAATAGACAAAGTGATTATTGCCATTAACGAGAGACGAGGGGTGCTTCCGCTCCAAACCCTGCTCAGTTACCGGCTATCGGGAATAGATATTCAGACAGCAAGCGATTTTTTTGAGAGATCGCTTGGGAAGATTAAGCTCCGTGATTTCCGCCCAATGGACGTTATTCTGAGCGAGGGGTTCGGCGAAACCAGGATTTCGCTCGTGATTAAGAGGCTTATAGACATATTTATTGCCCTGTTCGGCTTAATTGTCCTCTCGCCCGCAATTGTGCTCCTAATAATATTGATTAAGCTCGAATCCCGTGGGCCCGTGATATTTAAGCAAGTGCGGCTCGGACAGGGGGGGGGCTCTTTTACTATGTATAAATTCCGCTCTATGTACATTGACGCCGAGAAGGACGGGGCAAAGTGGGCGAGAAGAGGGGATTCTCGAATCACTCTAGTTGGACGAATAATTAGACCTCTGCATATAGATGAGATGCCGCAGCTGTGGAATATACTCACCGGGGAGATGAGCTTTATAGGCCCCCGCCCGGAGAGGCCTGAATTTGTCAGCGAGCTGGAAAAAGAGGTGCCGTACTATAAACTCAGGCTTCTGTTTAAACCGGGTATTACCGGCTGGGCTCAGGTCAATTACGGTTATGGAAACTCAGTCGAGGACGCATTTGAGAAGATGCAGTACGATTTCTACTATATTAAAAACTGGTCTTTAGCTCTCGATTTACTTATATTGGTGAAAACGATAAATTCCCTGAAAGGACAAGAGGCGTGCTAGAGCGGGAGGCTTTCTATGCCTGAGAAATTTGATATATATCAGTATCTGAACTTAGCCCTTAAGCATAAGAGCTATCTCATATTCTCTTTTCTGGGAGTATCCCTCCTTTTCACGATATTTGCTTTTTTAATGACCGAGGTTTATCAGGCTAAGACCCTCGTGCTTGTTCAAAGAGAGGTGATTCAAAACCCGCTCGGCAAGGGGGCGCTAAACCCAGAGGACGCCAATAAGAAACTGGCAATCCTAAAGCAGGTCATCACAAGCCGCCGCTTCGTACAGGAAACCATGAATAAGGTGGGAATTGACGCCAGAGCGCAAAACCCAGGGCAGTACGAGAGGCTTCTTAGCAACACGATTGAGAAAATCACTATAACGCTGAAAGAAAAGTCCGGCACTTTTGAAATAGCGTATCAGGATAAGGACCCTAAAACCGCCGCATTTTTCGTCAACACCATCACCGGAATATATACGGATTTCGTCCTATCCGGCAAACAGGGGCAGTCCTATACGGCTTTTCAGTTCCTCAAAGAGCAGATAAAAGTCTATGAGCAGAAGCTCGTGGTTTCGGAAAAAGCCCTGAGGGAGTTTAAAGAAACCCATTTTGATTATCTCCCCGAAAATCGCAATAACAATCTGGCAAGGCTCAATGCCCTGAGCGCCGCGCTCACTCAAATTGACTTCGCCACAAGAGAAGCTCAAATAAGGCGAAACGCCGTGGTAAGCGGGGCTTCCGTCTCGGCTAGAGGCGGGTCGGTTACTCTGTCCCCGCAAACTGCCTTCCTTATAGCTAAAAAAAATCAGCTCTCTCAGCTTCTGAGCAGATACACCGACAAACACCCTGACATAATTGCCCTCAGGCAGGAGATAGCCGCTCTCGAAAGCGGCATAGGCTCTGAGACTGCCATCTCCGGCGGAGTAGTTGTGGGCGGCGGCCCTCTGGCATCTGAACTTCAGAGGGCTAATCTCGAATTAGACGCTCTTGCCGCCAGAAAGGTCGAGATTGAAAATGAGATGAAACTGCTCGAAGAGAAGGTCAAACAAGTGCCGGCTCTGGAGCAGGAGCTCACTACTCTAACGCGCGACTACAACGTCAACACCGAGTTCTATCAGACCCTTTTAACTAAGCTCGAAGAAACTAACGTCTTTAGGGATTTGGAGAATTCCACATCGCTTGAAATTTTTGAAGTCCTGGACCCTGCTGTTGTGCCGGTGAAGCCGATAAAGCCCGATCGCCCCAAGATAATTATCCTTGGGATGATTCTCGGACTTGCTGTCGGCGCGGGAGTCGTATTCCTGAAGGAGAACATGGACACTTCCCTAAAAACCGTAAAAGAGGCGAAGGAATTTCTGCAGGGGATTGGATTTTCAGTGCTTGCCGTCATCCCGAAGTCATTGTCCGGAGACCAGCCAGTTGTGAAGCGCACTCCCAGAGAGCTTCTTCGGGATTTTTATCAGGTGGCTTTGGTGGGGGCGTATTTAGTGGTGGCTATCGCGCTAATAGTGATTGAGACAATGAGAACAAGCTAGGGGGGATTTTATTAAAATCCATTCTAGGAGGCATGATAATAGTTATGAAAGATAGCGCTGCGGAAAGCAAAATAGAGCTTGCCCTCAGGAAAGCCCTAGCCGAGAATAAAGCCAAGCAAATTGATAATCTGCACGAGAGAAAATTTTCTAAAAAATGCATCTTAAAACCCAACTCTAAGCTCTTCATGCTTAACAATGCACAATCTCAGGCGGCCGAAGAGGTTAGAAAACTAGCCGCCACTTTATTTGAAAAACTCCCACTGCCGCATAAAAACTCAGTCTTAATTACAAGCCCCGTTAAAGGCGATGGAAAAACCGTTATCTCGACGAATCTATCGGTCGCTATTGCGCAGCACTACGCCGAACACGCCCTCTTGGTTGAGCTTGACTTGCGAAATATGGGATTTCAGGACGTATTCGAGTTCCCTCAGGAGGCTAAGGGGCTATCCCACTACCTTCAGGGCGAAACCCCGAATGCGTCGGATATTTTTTACTCCCTCTCCGAGATGCCGAAGCTCTCTATTCTGCCCGCGATTAAAAAAACCAGGAAATCTGCCGAAGCGATTCACTCCCCTCGAATGCTCGACTTGTTTGGCGAAATAAAGAGCCGGTATTCGGATCGCTACATAATTATTGATTCGTCGCCGGTTTTATATACGACTGACCCGAGGTTTCTATCCTCGCTGGTGGATGCGGTTATCCTGGTGATAGACCTTGAGAGGACTCCGAAGCAGGCAATAGAAGATACGATAGCGACTCTCGACGAGAGCAAAATTTTCGGCATTATTTTAAATAAAGTAACTGATAAGTCCGTTGGTATTGCAGGCGATTACTACTACTATTAGCCCTGCTGGCAGGGATTTGGGTTCTAAATCTATCGGATATTTGTAAATCATCCAATGAGCACAGAGCGCGATAAAGGGGTTTTGCCAGAGGATTTGTCCCGCGTTGGTTCGGAGGGAGGCGCCGTGTTGGCTTCTCGGGAGGAGTACGCCGGTGCGCGGGAATGGTTTTTGCTCGTGGTTGCCGCTATTGCATTTTTGGGCGTTTTTACTCCGACTATGCTATGGCTATACGAGAGGTGGTCGCTGGGGATATGGTATCACTCCCATGGGTTTTTGATACCTCCGGTGAGCGTGTATTTTGCTTGGCAGATAATTAAAAATTTCCCTAAGGACGAGAAGTCCAGTCCATCGCCGATTGGTTTTTTCTTTCTTATTCCAGCTATCGTGGCTCATGTTGCCGATACCGCCCTGCAGAGCTATATGCTCTCGTCAATTGCGCTCATCTTTGCGATAATAGGACTGGCGCTTCTGCTGCTCGGGGTGAACCGAACCAAAGCGCTGTGGTTTCCCATTGTTTTTCTCTTTTTTATGTTGCCCGTGCCGCTTGTGGCAACCGAGGAATTCCGAAATGCGCTGCGACTTATAACCGCAATAGCTAATGAAAACATAATGGGACTGGTAGGAGAGCCGGTTTATAGGGAGGGGACGCTCCTCTACACATCCGAGGGGCCTGTGCAAATTGCAGATGCCTGTAGCGGCTTTTCGACCCTCCTGGGGATGATTACTATAAGCTCGATTTATGCCTATACCTCGGCGTCGGGGCTTAGAGAGGGGCTGATACTGGTGCTGATTTCAATTCCTATATCCGTTATTGCCAACATTATAAGAGTATTCATAATAATTGAGCTGTGCATTTATCTCGGCTTTGGGATTCTCGACACCACAGCGCATCCAGCCTCAGGCGTCTTTGCGTTTGTCCTCGGCATAATATTTCTCACCGTGTTTCACCGTGTTGCCTATAGAGACAAAGGTTAACTCTGCTATGATATTCTCCGTACGCTATTTAAAAGCTGCATCAATAGTATTAATTCTCGCTTTTATTCCCACGTATTTTAACTTCTATCACGCCCGCCCTGCGCTGACCGACGCGAAAGTGAAATTGATTTCTCTGGACTCCGCGCGGTTTTCGGACGCCAAAGTTCCCCCCCGCCGGGGCGATAAATGGGCTGAAAAACGCTTCAGCACTGGCGACTGGGTTGAGCGCACCTACATAGACGCCGAAAATAACCAATCCGTGAGGCTTTTTGCCGCCCGCTCCTACGTAACTAAGCCGCTTTTTTATCTCCCCAATACGACTCTCCTAGGCTCTGCTTGGCACAGCCGTGCGGTTAGCTCCGGCGCTCAAGCGGCGGAATTTGGCTCTCTGCCGGTTACAGAGGTCGTAATGAGGGGTGTTGGAGAGTACAGGGTTGCCGTTTACGCTCTCTTTTACGGGAGCAGGCTGGTTAAAAATCCTTATTTATTTTATCTCTCGATAATACCGGAGCTTCTCGTCGGAAAGCGCGAACCTATGACTCTCATCTTTGTTGACTCGGCTGTTGCCGAGGGGGGGGACGAATCCCTGCCAGAGGTTTCGGCGCGAGGGGCGCTGCGCATGGCGGCGGAGTCGTTCATCCGAAATGAGAAGGGGGGAGGCGCGCAGGTCCAACCGCGAGCCTCGAATAAACACTGAGAGAGCTGTGCCGTATTAAAAAATGGGGGTAATCTGCTTGCCTGCGAGTTTAATTCGATTCCTAAGGCTTCAGGAGCTTTGGTTTAGCGCTGTTCTCGTTTCGACCCTAGCTATTCAGATTGCTGACTCTGCGCTCCTGCAACTTAAATTTGCCTATTTCAATTTCGGCAGCGAGGCTTTCAGGTCTATGCCGGCGGTTTATTCCTGGATTTCATATCTCGCCCTGTCAACGGCAAGCGATATATTTTTCACCTCGGCTCTTGTCTCAACCGTTTTCTTTGCCCTGCGTCCGCTGATGAACCCCTCATCTGTCGCGTTTTTGGCGCTGATTATCCCGATTTCTATCGGATGGGTATTTGCGGCGATACAGTACAAGATTTTCTCCTATTTCAGGGATTCGTTTGACTTTTATCTGCTTCGTTCGCTGGGCGGGGGCAGGCTGGGGGATTCACTCAAGTATCTATCGCCAGAGATAGTGACTTTTGGAGCGCCGCTATTACTCATCTCGGCGCTTCTCTTGCTAATATTTCGGATACTGAGGCGATACCCGAACTGGGCTTTTCCATCCCCTGAGATTGGGCGGCGGCGATTTCTCATTATCACCTTTTCCTGTTTCGCGCTCTCTGTAACAGGCGCTCTCGCCTCAAAAAACCTGCCCGAAATTCAATTTGGCTTGAGTAAAAAGCTCTCCTTCATAGTATTCGGCGGGATTATAGATAAAATCACGGACTTTGACTCCGATGGCTATGGAATCATGTCCGCCCCGCCTGACCCGGATCTGCTCAATCCCCAAATTCACCCGTTCGCCCTCGACACCCCTTCAAACGGCGTGGACGAGAACGGCGTAGCCGGAGACCTTCCAATGAGATTTGTAGATGAGCTAAAAAAATCCGTAGCCCCGTCCCCCGCAGAGATTTATAAAAAACGGACTGTCGTACTCATCGTCCTCGAAACTTTCCGATGGGACGTTTTGGGAAGCAAATTAGGCGGCATCGAGATAACGCCGAACCTCAACAGACTCGCCAAAGAGGGGTTATCAATTCCCCTTGCCTACTCTCAAAGCCCGGTAACCGAAAACACTCTCAGAAATATCTATCTCGGCACGCCGTGCGCTGGGCTTACCGAAACCTCAATCTTTGATGATTTCGCCCGGCTCGGCTATGAAACCGCTATATTTTCCGGCTCCGACGAGTCTTACGGCGGGGTGGACAGAAGCGTAGGGCTTGAGCGCGCCGATAAATTCTATGACGCGAGGCTTGAGCCGGAGCATCGAATGTACCCCGGCAACCTCCCGATGAGCCGTATGATTGGGGCTAAACATCTCAATAAGCGGATATTTGAATTCCTTGGCGAAAGGGACCGTTCACGCCCACTGTTTCTATACGTGAACTTTCAGGACGCCCACTTCCCCTATAGCTATCCAGGGCTGGACAATATCCTCAACATCTCCCCTGTAGCGCGGCGTAAAATGAGCAAGGACAACGCCCCTAGGGTCAGGGAAACATATCTGAACGCCATCACGTTTACGGACAGAGAGCTTGGAAATTTCATTGAGCGTCTAAAGGGCATGGGAAATTACGAGGACACGGTGATTTTAATAACCGGAGACCACGGCGAGGATCTATTTGAAGAGGGCTATTTGGGACACGGCACATGGCTTAGCGATATTCAGACGCACGTTCCTTTTATCCTCATAAACGGCGGAATTGACGTTCGCTATCCCGTGGGGCATCAGGAAATTCGCTGGATTTTGCACCGCGCCCTAGAAAATCCCGACGGCGGCTACAGGGGGCAGGCTATTGCCGATGAGAATAAGCGCGTGTTTCAGTATCTGGGATTTATGCGAAGGCCCAATCAAATTGCGCTTGCCTCATCCAAGGGGCGGATACTCTACGATTTTCGCCGCAATAGAATCCTGACCTCGGATGATAAATGGAGCGCGTTTGACGCCGAGTCTCTAGACGCCGAAACCTATAGAGAAGCGGCGGAGCTTATACACACGTGGGAAGCCTGCCAGATTTATTCATCCCCGAAGTCCGCTCCCGCCGGTTCTGATGCGAATGCGGACTTAGCCGTTAATTAGCTCCCAATTTAGACTCTAACCGCGGGCATCTGCTTAATCCCCGTTTTGAGGCTGCCGAGGGATGAGGGCGGCGGCATTTCATCTTTCCCACCCCGACTTATGTTAAATGAGTGTCTAATTTTTTAGACAAAGTGTCTAATTTTTTAGACACTTCACTATTTTCAATCATTACGGCAGGTTAGAGCGCGTTTTGCCTCTTTTTATAAAAAAAGTGTCTAATATTTTAGACACTTTTAAAAACCCCTAAAATAAATATCTAATAATATCAGGCAGTTACATTTTGGCACGTATATTGCCTATATATCTACTAAATATCTACATATGGAGGTAAGTAAAATGAGATCATTTAAAGGTTTCATCACAGTTTTAGCAGTAGCATTAATTGCGGTTGTAGGGTTTTCAGCAAGCGACGCACACGCCCTTGCCAGCGTCAACTTTGACGAGAATGGCGTAGTGGTTGTTCCGTCTGTTGCGAACATCCAGAACGACGGCGTAAATGCCACCGGCTCTGGTATTCCTATAGACCAGATTGTCGTATCCGGCGCGCCTGCAAATAACGGGAGCTTCGATGTTACAGGAGCTTTAATTACTAACGATCCTGACGATGGCACATCCGGCGAACTGGTGTTTGATTCAGTGGCTGGAACGCTCAGCATCACGGGCGGTATTCCCGCTCTCGGAATTCCTAACGGCACGGTTCTCCTAAGCGCCGTGGGTTCTACTTTCGTAGTTCAGGTTGTAGGCGGGGTTCTCAGTATTGTGGTCGGCTCTGGTCCTGATACTAAAGATCCGGGGCTTCTTGCCGCGCTTGGTCTCACGGGCGCATCCTTTGCTTATGGCGGAAGCATTATCGGCACCGGCTCTCAGGGGCAATTCATCGCTCAGACGACGGATGTTGTTAACGCCCAGCTTCCCGAGCCGGCGACGCTTCTTCTGCTTGGTTCAGGGCTCGCGGCTATGGGTCTTTTCGGCGTGAGAAGGAGAAATTCTTAAGAAATAGGTTTTTTGATAGGGGGGGCGGCTCGGAGCTGCAATCAGTTTCGAGCCGTCCATTTTACTCATAGGCGTTAAATACCAAAATGGGGGGTAGTAAAATGGCGGTTAAAAAGCTATTAGCGTTCTGTGTGTTTACCCTCGCGATAGCCTCTTCTGCCGCAATAGCCGCGCCGATTACCTTTACGGGTAATGAAGTGGGCGCTGGCAACGACGGGGAGACCCTATCGGCGACAGCTACTTTTGACAACGTCGGCGGGAATTTAGTCATCACTCTCACCAACACTGGGACTTATGACACGAACAATCCGGCAGATATTTTGACGGCTGTGTTCTTCACCCTATCCGGCGACCCGACTTTGACTCCGATTTCGGTCATGGTTGCGGCGGGAAGCACGGCGTTTTTTGAACCTGCTCCCTCTGGGGGCAACGTAGGCGGGGAGTGGGCTTACGCCAATGGAATAGGTGGACCGGGAGGCGCTGACGAGGGCGTCTCAAGCGTAGGGCTTGGGCTTTTTGGACCGATGGATTTATTTCCGCCGGGGACAAACCTTCAAGGACCCGCTTCTCCCAACGGATTGCAGTACGGAATTACCTCTGCCGGGGACAACCTGGCAACAGGCAATACCCCTGTAACCGGCACAAACGCGCTTGTTCAGAACTCAGTTGTGATAACGCTGTCGGGGCTTCCTCTGGGATTTGACCCTTCGGCGACTGGGGCTATTACAAGCGTGAGTTTCCAGTACGGCACGAGCCTATCCGAGCCTAGAATTCCCGGGAACCCGCCGAATGGTCCGCCAGATCCGCCAAACAATGCGCCAGAGCCGGCGACGCTTCTGCTGCTCGGTTCAGGGCTTGCGGCTATGGGGTTGCTGAGAAGGAAAAGAGAGTAAGCTGAGAATCCGCGCAGGGGGAGGAGGCAACCCCTCCTTCCCCTTGGGTTTAGACGGGAAGTCTATTTGATTGATTCTTTGTATCGCGATTTAACGCTTAATTTATTTATATTAAATACTCTACTTGGAGGTGTTGTTATGAGAAGTAAGCTAAAGTCTCTTATATTTGCTGTTGCTTTTGGAATTGTATCGTTAGGCGTAGCCGCTATGCCTGCTAAAGCTCAGGTTTTATCAGGCGGCGCTTCGGCTTTCGGCTTGTCGGTTTCTCTAGCCGGGCTTTTGTCCCTTAGCGTTCCGGCAACCCCGAACGTTTCCGTGAGCTCCCCTCCTGCCGCTTCAAACACGGCGACACTGCTTAGCTTGACCGTTGCTAACCCCTTGGGGGCGCTGTTCGGCAATTTGGTTACAACTGGGGTACTAGTAGTTAACGCCGCGTCAGACATTGACGGCACGCCGGGGAGTAAAATTGCCGCTTCCGACGCTACGGTTGACGATTTGGGCGTAAGCGTTGATGTGGACGCTATTCTCCCCCCGCTGTTGACTATCGGCGCGGGAACTGTCATCTCGACTGCTGAGGTTACCGGAAGCTGCGCCACTGGGCTTGTAGCGGCCGGTTCTACCACAATTGAAGATGCAGTTGTTGGCGGAACGCTGGGATTAGGTATTACAATAAATGCCGCACCCGCTCCGAACACCATAATTGACCTCGGTGTTATAGTAATCAGGCTCAACGAGCAGGTTGTTACAGGAAACGGCACAACATCGAGAGGGATAGTCGTCAACGCTATCCGCATTAGTCTGAACGTCCCGCTGGTTACAAGCGGCGATATTATAATAGCTCAGTCGAGAGCGAATATGGACTGCACGCCTGCTACACCGACACCTACTCCTACACCTACTCCTACACCTACTCCTACACCGACTCCTACACCTACTCCTACTCCTGTGCCAGTCAACGCCGACCTTTCCATAACCAAAACGGATTCCCCTGACCCCGTTGCAGTTGGACAGAATCTGAATTACGCGATAAAGGTTACGAATAATGGCCCGGCAACGGCTACGAATGTTAAAGTAACCGATACGCCTTTTGATGGAGTAACCATTATTTCTGCGGTAACTTCTCAGGGAACCTGCAAAATCAACGCGAAAAACGTCGTATGCACAATCGGCACTCTTGCCAATGGCGCTATGGCAAATATTGATATAGTTGTTCAGGTGAATGCTGTTACCAACACCGTTAAGGTAAGGGCTACTCAGAATGACCCGGTTAATGGCAATAACACCGCTACGGCTACTACGACTCTTATCCCGTAAATAATGGGGTTTTAACAGATGCGTTTGTAGTCTAGGCTAGAGAATATAAGGGGTGGGCTAGATGCCTGCCCCTTTTTGTTAATACTGTTTCATTTTATTCAAATCCGCTCTACAATTTACCATTGTGAAAATAATAAACATCGTTGGCGCGCGCCCGAATTTCGTAAAAATAGCATCTCTCATGGTTGAGATGATGAATCACCCTCGTATTAATCCCCTGCTCGTCCACACCGGACAGCACTATGATTACTCTATGTCCAAACTCTTTTTCGATAATCTCGGCATCCCGGAGCCGGATATTAACCTCGAAGTAGGCTCTGCTTCCCACGCCACGCAGACGGCTCAGGTGATGCAACGGTTCGAGCCTGTGCTAATTTCCCAGAAGCCCGACCTCGTTCTCGTAGTGGGGGACGTAAATTCAACTATCGCCTGCTCGCTTACTGCGGTGAAGCTAGGAATAAAAGTCGCCCACGTGGAAGCCGGACTCAGGAGTTTCGACCGCGCAATGCCGGAGGAGATAAACCGAATCCTGACCGACTCCATCTCGGATTTTTTATTCACTACCGAGAGGAGCGGCAATGAAAATTTAATGCGCGAAGGGGTATCGCCCGAGAAGATATTTTTTGTCGGCAATACGATGATTGACTCCCTGATTAAGAACCGGGAAAAAGCGGCGGAATCCAAAATTTTAGAAACGCTCGGTCTAATCTCTGGAGAGGGTGTTTGTCCCTATGCCGTACTAACCCTTCACCGCCCAAGCAACGTTGACGACGATGGGACTCTATCGAACATTCTCGGCGCGCTCTCTGAGGTCTCGAATCGTCTCCCGATATTCTTCCCCATTCATCCCAGAACGAGAAAACGTATTGAAACCCTAGCCTTGGGGGATAAACCGATAAAATGGCTCGATAGGCTCGATAAAATACCCCAGATGCGCGGGATATATCTCATAGAGCCGCAGGGCTATCTCGATTTCCTGCGAATGATGAGCCGCGCCAAGCTGGTTCTTACCGACTCTGGCGGGATTCAAGAAGAGACGACGGTATTGGGGATTCCCTGCCTCACGCTGAGGGAGAACACCGAGCGTCCTGTTACCGTAACCGAAGGCACAAATGTCATCGTCGGCGCTGACGCGGGGCTTATAGTTAGGGAGAGCCTCAGGGCGATTGCCGGAGATGGAAAAACCGGACGAGCGCCTGAGCTGTGGGACGGCAACGCTTCCCAGAGAATAGTCAATATTTTAATTGATAAACTTTCAGGTTAACATAAACCCAAGATGGAATCCGTAATCTGCAACATCTGTAACTCCTCCGACACGCGCCTTCTCGTGGTAAAAAACTCCTACCGCGTCGTACAGTGCCGCATCTGCCGTTTGATCTACGTCAACCCCCGCCCAACCGAAGAAGAGCTAAAAGAGGTCTATTCCGAAGAGGGACAGCTCGGCAAGCAGCATCACATCAAAGAAGCCCGCTTCAATCAAATCCTCGATAATCTCGCGCAGTTTAAGCCCAGGGGCGGCAAAAAACTACTCGATGTGGGATGCTCGCGGGGGATTTTTATGCGCTTGGCTCAGGGCAGGGGCTGGGAAGCCTCCGGTATTGACGTTGACCGCGAGACCATTGAATACGTGAGTCAGACCTATGGGCTGGAGGTATCCGTTGCGACGATAACGCAAAGCCCCTTTGCCGCAAAGAGCTTCGATGTTGTATCTATGCTCGATTCAATTGAACACATGCCAGACCCGCTCGCCTCGGTCGAGAGTGTCAGGAAAATATTGAGAGATGATGGAATCCTGCTTCTCAGAACCCCGAACGCCGATGGGCTTCTGCCTCGCCTGACGTACCTGCTTTTTGCTAAAACCCTCGGTTTCTGGGAGCATCCGGGCCCCCCTAAGCACGTCTATCAGTTCTCGACCGATACGATGAAGAAGCTCCTCCATAAAGCCGGATTTGAGATTGAGTTCATTGCGACCGATGAGATTTATGTTAGGTCAACCGTTGAGGAACTCGAAGAAGAGATGATTAGCGCGCTGAAGCGGGTTTTGAGAGGACTCCGAGGCGAGATAGTGAAACCCTCCGCGGCAGGCTCGAAACCTAAGCAGGAAAAAAAGCCGCCCTCATCCATGATGAAAGCGTCTTTGCCGAAGCGTGCGTTTAGGCTCTTTTTCCGCTCTCTGTCATCTGCGCTGGTGTATCCGGCTTACTTCGCCGCCCGAATGCTCGATATGGGGGATTCCATGGTCGTCATCGCAAAAAAACGCATGGCGGATATTTCGGATTCCGGCGTATGACTCTTTTATAGGAAACCCTGCCTTAGCTCGGCTCTCTCGATGAATATACTCCATCTCATTGACGATTTAGACTACGGGGGCGCCCAGCAGGTGGTGGTGGATTTGGTTTGCTCGTCAACAAAATTCACCCCTATTGTCTGCTCCCTTAGCGATGGGCCCCTCATTGGCGTTTTGCGCCGCAAGGGGATTGACACTCTAGTCATTCGCAAGACGCGCTCTTTCGACCTCTCGCTTATTTATAAATTAATCTGCTTGGTTCGCCAAAAAAAAATCCGCCTAATACACTCTCACCTGCTGATTTCCGATATTTACGGCTGGATTGCGTCTGCGATGGCGAGGATTCCGAATGTGATTACGGTGCATGGCATAGGGATTACGAATTTTAAATACGGCAGGCGCGCCTTTCGGTTTGCCGCCGCTAGGAGCAGCGCTGCGGTTGTGGTGTCGAGGGATATGAAAGCGTCTCTTGCCGGTATTCTGGGGATGAAGCCGGAAGCGTTTCGAGTTGTGTATAACGGGGTGAATTTGGCGGCGTTCTCAGGCGCATTTCCGGTAAAATCCGATGACGCCCCCCTCGTGGTGGGTAGCGTTGGGACTCTGAGACCCGTGAAGGGGTATGAATATCTCATTGCGGCGGCGGCTATTGTGCGGCGCGAATTTCCGAGGGTTAAATTTGTAATTGTGGGAGATGGCCCGCTGCGCGGCAGCCTTGAGGGGACGGCGCGCAGGCTCGGATTGGTTGGAAATATCGAATTTTTGGGATTCAGAAGCGATATAGCGCAGCTGCTCCAGACGTTCGATATTTTTGCTCTGTCCTCTCTTACGGAGGGGGTTTCAATTTCGATACTAGAGGCGATGGCGGCTTCTAAGCCCGTTATTGCAACTGATGTAGGAGGAAACCCAGAGGTAGTTGAAAACGGGAAGACGGGAATCCTCACCCCGAGCCAAAATCCTGAGAAAATGGCTGAGGCAATTGCGCTTCTGCTCAAAAACCGGCAGATGAGAACAGAATTCGCCGCCGCAGCCAGAGAAAGGGTGGAGCGGCTTTTCTCGCTGGATGCGATGATTAATGGATACGATGAAATTTACTCAGGCATTCTAGGCGTTGTAAAATCATAGGACTGGGCGGCTATAGGGAATTTATAGGAGTGTCGAAGATGGTGGGGGCACCCCTCGCTAACTCTGGCGCAAGCCCCCTCCGGGACATAATCTGATGTGGACAGGAGATAAATGAAAATTCTCGTTTTAACGAGCCTGTTTCCAAATCCTAAACAGCCCTTGCACGGGATATTCGTGAAAAAAAGGGTGTTGCAGATGGCAAAATTTGCCGAGGTCAAGGTCGTCGCGCCCGTACCATGGGCTCCTTTTGCCGGATATTTCAGCCGGAGGTATGAGTTTCTCGGCGACATCCCAGCGCGCGAGGAGCAGGACGGCTTGGAGGTTCTCCATCCGAGATTCCTAGCCACGCCTAAAGTGGGCAGGTCTCTGCACGGGCTAATGTATTTCTGCTCTCTTTACCGGTTTATAAAAGCCCTGCAAAGGGAGTATAATTTCGATATGCTCGACGTTCACTTCGCCTATCCCGACGGTTTCGCCGGGGCGATGATTGCAAAGCTCCTCAACAAACCCGTCTCGGTAACCGTTCGAGGCACGGACGTTAATCTGTACCCAAAGTACCTGCTTCACCGCAAGCAAATCGCCTATTCGCTTGGGGAGTCAAATCTCGTTATAGGGGTGTGCAAAGCCCTGACCGACGAAGCCAGCACGCTCGGAGTTTCGGCTGAGAAGTTAAGGGTCATCCAAAACGGCGTGAGTCCTTCGGAGTTTTATCCCGCTGATAAAATCCAATCGAGAGCTGAACTTGGGCTTCCGAGGGATAAGAAAATAATTCTTTCCGTGGGGCATCTGGTCGAGAGAAAGGGGTTTCATCATATCCTTGACGCCGCGCGCATAATGGTCTCGGATTTTGGTATGAATGATACGTTTGTGGTTATAGTGGGCGAGGGGGAGTATCGCCGCGAGCTTGAGTCCCAGATAGGGCGGCAGGGGCTGGCATCCCGCGTGAAGCTCGCAGGGGCAATACCCAATTTAGATCTCTACAAGTGGTACAGCGCGGCGGATGTGTTCTGCCTTGCGAGTTCCCGCGAGGGGTGGCCCAATGTGATTTTAGAGGCATTTGCGTGCGGGTCTCCTGTGGTGGCGACTAAAATCTGGGGAACGCCTGAGGCAGTCTGCTCGCCCGAATACGGGATATTGGTCGAGAAGCGCGAAGGCGGGGCTTTAGCAGGCGCGCTCTCAGCCGCCCTCAATACCCAATGGGATAGAGACAAAATCATAGCCTACGCGCGCGCTAACACATGGGAAGAGGTCGGCAGAAGGGTCGTAAATGAGTTCGCCCTCACCCTTAGCGGGCAGTTTCACCACAAGGCGGGCAATGGATAATGCCGAAGATAAGCGTCGTAGTACCAGCTTATAATTCCGCCCGCTACCTTGCCGAAGCCGTAGAAAGCGTCATTGCTCAGACATTTGCGGATTGGGAGGCGACTGTCGTTGACGACGGCTCTACGGATAACACGAGGGAAGTTTTAGCCCCCTATCTGGATAGAATAAATTATATCTATCAGCAAAACGCGGGCCCCGGCAGGGCGCGCAATACGGGCATCGAGGCGTCAACCGGAAAGTACATAGCCTTTATGGACGCAGACGACGTGTGGACGGCTGATAAACTGCAAATTCAGTCCGATTTTCTCGACGCCAACCCCGATGTCCACTTCATCTTCGCCAACGATTTTGTCGTTAGCCAAGACGGAGGGTTGCTCTACACCGGGCATCCGAAGTGGGAGTGCATCTATGAAATCCCGCAGGTTAGCCTCGGCGGGACGAATAAAAAATTCACCCATAGCATATTTGCCGCCCTCATTCGCCACAGCTTTATCCCCACCTCAACCGTCGTCGTGAGGCGGGAATGCCTAGATGATGCCGGATATTTCGACGAGGGGATATTGAATGGACAGGATTTAGAACTCTGGTGGCGGCTCTCTCGCAGGTACAACGCTGGCTTCACCGACCTGCATCTGTCCAAATACAGGGTGCATAGCTCGAACTTCTCCGCAGACTCCGAGAGGAAATTTACCAATGCCCTCCGGCTCATGAGAACCCTCGCCGCTTACCCTGACATTGACGCCGAGACGGCCGCGCTAATAAATCGCAGGTTCGCAAGAACCCATTTTGAGTTCGGATATTTCTATTTCGCGCGCGATAATATGCCCTCGGCAAGAGAGCAGTTCCTGCTAAGCCTTAGGTACCGCCCTGCATCGCCGAAGACCCTCGCCTTGCTTGCCGGGAGCTGTCTGCCTTCATCTGCCGTGAAAGCCCTGAGGAGAATTAGAAATATCATGGGCGGAAATTCAAATTCCAATAGCCGTAAAATTAAATCCACGACCCCGTAAAGAGATAGGAGCGCCCTCCAATTTTAGTCCGCGAAGCCGATATAGTTCAATCAGGCGATGAAATAACCGAATTCCTCCGCGCCAATCTCACCGACAAAGCGGATAGGGATTTCTTCATCTGGCGCTATAGGGATAACCCCTATGGCAGGGCGAGGGCGTGGATGGCTTCGGAGAGCGGCGCGCTAATTGGGGTTGCGGCGGCGTTCCCTCGGCTTGCGCGCGTGCGAGGACGGGGGGATGTGATTTGCTGGAACTTGGGGGATTTTGCCGTGCGGGCGGATTTCAGAAGCCTGGGCCCTGGGCTAATGCTCCAGAGAGCCTGCGTCGCTCCTGTATTGGCGGGGGAGATTCCTTTTTGTTACGACCATCCGAACCGCAGGATGCTTGCCATTTACAAGAGAATGGGAATCGCTCAGACGGGCGAGGTTTTCAGATTCGCAAAGCCCCTTAGGGTTGACTCTAAGATAGAGCGCGCCATTGGCGCAGGGGCGCACGCCAGCATAGCTAAAGCGGCGGGGAATGCGCTGCTATCGCTGAGGGATTTTAGCATCAGCGGCGACGGTGAATTCGGCGTCCACGAAGGGAGATTCGCGGGGGAGTTCTCGGTGTTTGATGAGAGTGTTTTGGGGGCGCTTGCGGTCTATGGCAGACGCGCGGCAGAGTATCTGAATTGGCGCTATCTGGATAATCCCTGTCGCCGCTATGAAGTCTTCACGCTTCGCCGCGGTGGGAGGCTTGTTGCGTACTCGGTTATTACCGTAAATAATAATACCGAGGCGATAGCCGTAGAGCTTATGGGGAGCGGCAAGGAGATGAGGCATTTGCTAAGGGCATTGTCGGGGGCGCTGCGGGGGCGTGGAATTGAGGCTCTCAGCGTGATGGCTCTCGGGGCTTCGGCGCTTGCGTCGTTTCTTGGGAAGAGCGGATTCTATAGGCGGGAGAGCGCGCCTTTTGTCGTATGCGCCGCCACAGGGAGCGAGATCGGGGATTTGGCGCGGGATGCGGGGAATTGGTTTCTAACTCACGGAGACCAGGATTTATGATTTTACTATCGCTTACGGGATGGAGAGAATATGTTGAACGGGATTTTGGGTCAAATTAAGCTTTTTATCTTAAAAAACTTCCCACTCGCAAAGGGGATTTCAATTACCGATGAGCAGTCGCTTCTCGACACAGGGGTTATTGACTCTGTCGGGATATTGGAGATTGTCAATTTTGTGCAGGAAGAGTTCGGCGTGATGGTCGAGGACGAAGAGCTTGTGCCTGAGAATTTTCAATCAATCCTGAGCATAGCCGGATTTGTCGAGAAAAAGCTAGGCGGCGCTCACGCATAAATCCTGGCGCAATTAAAGCGGCCTGGCAAGAAGGATTCACTGCAAAATGAACTACTTAATTCATCACTTTCTGGATTCGAGCGCGAAATCCTGCCCGGATAAAGAGGCGATTGTCCATGGGCGGGAGCGCGTTTCATACTCCCGGCTCTCGGCGCTCTCAAACCGCTTTGCAAACGCATTTCTGGGCTTGGGGCTGAGGCGTGGAGACAGAGTTGCCGTGCTTCTCGAAAAGGACGTATATCAGGTAGTCTCGATTCTAGCGACTTCCAAAGCGGGCGGAGTTTTTGTGCCGATAAATCACCTCTTGTTTCCCGACCAGATAAAGCACATCCTAAACGACTGCAAGGTCAAGGGGATTGTCGCTTCGCAGGGAAAGCTCGCCTCGCTTGGGGATGTAAGGGCGGAAATACCGTCTCTGCGATTCGCGGTTCTGCCGGAGGAGCCATCTGGCTCGGAGCATCCCGTCCTACAAACGCTTGGCATCCCCTCTATTCTCCAGTCCCAAAGCCCTGAGGCTCCGAGTAATAAGTGCATTAGCGGCGATATTGCCTCGATTCTCTACACATCAGGCTCTACGGGCAGACCCAAGGGAGTCGTTCTGACCCACGCAAACCTCATGGCAGGATCTCGTATTGTCTCAAAATATCTCAAAATCACTGAAAATGAGAGGATTTTAAGCATTCTCCCCTTTAATTTTGATTATGGCTTGAATCAGCTTATAACGGCGCTTCAAAACGGGGCGACGTTGGCTCTCCTCACTTTTCGATTCCCTGACGAGATAGTCCAAGCCCTGATAAAGGAGAGAATCACCGCTCTTGCGGGCGTGCCTCCACTGTGGAGTCTCATCACTCAGCCCAGTTCCTCGTTTCATCGCTACGAATTCCCCGACCTGGGATATGTTACAAATTCCGGCGGGGCGCTTCCAATTACTGTGGTTGAAGCCCTTAAAAAAGCGCTTCCTAAAGCCAGAATATATCTCATGTACGGACTCACCGAGGCGTTTCGCTCTACATATCTCCCCCCGGAAGAGTTGGACAGAAGGCCCGCTTCGATGGGCAGGGCTATTCCAGATACGGAAATTTTTGTCGTCAACGAGCATAACGAGCTGTGCAAGCCGGGAGAGCCGGGGGAGCTGGTTCACAGGGGACCTACTGTCTCCCTCGGATACTGGGGACAGCCCGAAACCACCGACCTGGCGCTTCGCCCAAACCCTTTTGTGTCGCCGGAACTTCAGCTCACCGAGCGGGTCTGCTATTCGGGCGATATTGTTAGGATGGACGACGAGGGGTTTCTGTACTTCATTGGCAGAAGGGACGCGACCATCAAATCTTCGGGTTATAGGATAAGCCCCACGGAGGTTGAAGAGGTGATATATGCTACCGGCTGGGTACGGGAAGCGGCGGCAATAGGGGTTGCTGACGAGGTTCTGGGGCAGTACATAAGGGTATTTGTCGCGCTCAATAAAACGGACATCAGCGCGGAGGATATTCTCATTCACTGCGCGCGGAAGATGCCCAGATACATGATACCCAAAGAGATTGAGATTCTGCCGGAGCTTCCGAAGACGAGTAGCGGCAAAATCAACTACCCCGCGCTCAAGGCGCTTCAGACGCAAAAAAAAGAGGATAAATAGAGACCCCCACCATGACCGATGCTCTTAGTTTAGTGGATAGGCGCTTTGCCTCTGAAGGCGGCGAGCTTTTGATAGGAGGGGTTAGGGTAAGCGAGATAGTCGCCCGTTTTGGGACGCCTGTTTTTGTTTACGACCTTGGGATAATAGAGGGGAAGTTAAAACTGCTCCGCTCGGCGCTTCCATCGCAATTCAGTGTGTATTATTCGATAAAAGCCAACCCGAACCGCTCGATACTTCAGTATTTTATCTCCCAGGGGTGCGGGCTAGAGGTCGCTTCGGGCGGAGAATTTTATCAGGCGATGCAGGCGGGATGCCCTTCTGGAGATATATTATTTGCGGGGCCCGGGAAGAGTGCCGAGGAGATTGAGTACGTCATTGGAAGCGGCATTGGCGAGATACACGTCGAGTCAGCAGAGGAGCTGGATTTGATTGCCGCTATTGCATTAAATCAGAATAAAACACAGAATATAGCCTTACGGATAAACCCCAGCGAAGAAGCACAGGGCGGGGCAATGAGAATGGGCGGCAGGGCCTCAGCTTTCGGAATTGACGAGGAGAGACTCGAAGAGATAATACAAAAAACGCTAGCAAAAAAAAGCGTGAGATTCACAGGAGTGCATCTATTTACCGGAACTCAGGTGCTAGATAAAAACATCCTGCTAAAGCAATATAAAAAAGGCATCGAGATAGCTCATAGGGCGTCGGCCATATCCGGCATCCCCATCTCAACCCTAGATTTTGGCGGAGGGCT
Organism: Deltaproteobacteria bacterium; assembly: GCA_052390235.1. Lineage (GTDB taxonomy): Bacteria > Desulfobacterota_D > UBA1144 > Nemesobacterales > CSP1-2 > JBQTHB01. The sequence goes on from JBQTHB010000002.1 coordinate 556,947, forward strand.
CGGAGTGCCATATTTCACAAACGAATCCGAGCTTGACATCCTAGGGTTCGGAGCAGAACTAGGCAAATTAATATCCGAAAACATTGCCAGCCCAAACCTGCGAGATACAAAATTCATCGTCGAGCCGGGGAGATATTTAGCCGCCGAAAGTGGAATCTACATCGCCAAAGTAAACTACGTGAAAGAGTCGAGGGGCAAGAGGTTTCTCATACTCGATGGGGGCATGAACCATCACCTAGCGGCGTCCGGCAATTTAGGACAGGTACTGAAGAGAAATTTTCCAGTGGCGGTATTAAATAGATTAGACCAGCCAAGGAGTGCATCTTACGACATAGTAGGGCCGCTCTGCACGCCGCTCGATACAATTGCCCGCGACGCTGCGCTGCCGGCATCCACGGCGGGAGACTTAATAGGTGTTTTTCAATCAGGGGCATACGCAAGAGCGGCAAGCCCGCTCGGATTCCTAAGCCACCCATCGCCGCCTGAGGCGCTAGTTGCCAGCGGAGAGGCAAAGTTAATCCGCCGGCGGGGAACTTACGCAGACATAACGGGGGATTTATCCTGAAACGAAAAGTGCTGAGCCTCATCTATAAACTCCTTTACCTGTGCAAAGGCGTTATAATTGCGAGATTCATCCTCAACAAAGCCGCCGCTTCCCCGCTTATTCCAGCGCGCGCTAAGGAAAAGCTCGAAAGAGGGTTTCTCATTCTCTACTACCATCGGGTCAACAGCGAGGCAGACCCATATTTTGAGGCAACCCCCACGGATGTCTTCGAGGAGCAGATAAAATACCTATCCAGGGAGTACAGAATCCTCCCGCTTGATGAACTCGCCGCTCTAGCAGGGGAAAATAAAACCCCAAAGAACTCCATCGCCATCACCTTCGACGACGGCTACAGGGACAATCTCACCGACGCCTATCCAATTCTCAAGCGCTACTCTGCCCCAGCAACGATATTCCTTCCCACTGGATACATCGGCAGCGGGCAAATACCGATTTGGGACAAGTTGAGCTATAATTTCAAGAGAACAAAGAAAAATTCCCTGAGTATCAGCATCCGCGGGCAGAAACGCTACGAGCTGAACTCGCGCCCCCAGAGACTCCTAGCTATGAGAGACACAATGCGAGACATCCACCAAAGCCGCACGGAAGATGAAAAGAGGATGTGGATTGAGAAAATCGGCGCAATCCTAGAAGTGGAAGACTCTGAGGAGCTTTCAGGCGGGATGCTGGATTGGGACGAGGTCAAGTCAATGATGAGCGGAGGGGTGGTGAGGTTCGGAGCGCACACGGTCTCTCACCCGGATTTGACGAAACTCTCAGCAGATGAAGTCCTGCGGGAGATGGCGGCATCCAAAGCGGAAATCGAGAAGAGGCTCGGAATCGAAGTAACCACCTTTGCATATCCGAGGGGGGATTTTAACGCAGTCGTCAGGGATCTAGCCCAGAGAGCGGGATTTCGCTGTGCCTGCTCCACGGTAATGGGGAAAAACACTGCCTACGCCGACCCCTTCGCCCTTAAGAGAATAACATCTATCGAAGCGCCGATAGAGGCATTTTCAGTTCTCCTAGAGTGGCTTCGGTATTTCCCAAGAGAGCGCGAAAACCAACACGGGATGTGAAATTAAATGAGCGAAACTAAAATTGAAAAGAGTCTCGAGCTGTGGAAAAAGTACGGACAGCACGTTCTAGTCCCCTTTCCCTACAACGACGCAGTTATCGCTTCCACCGAAGGGTCGAAATTTAAAGATATGGATGGAAATGAATATCTCGACTTTGCCGCAGGGCAGTTCTGCTCGACTCTGGGACACAATCATCCAAAGCTAATAGAGCGGCTCACGGCTCAGATGAGACGAAACCTCCACACGGCGACGGATTTTCTGCCCGTATCCGTCCTCGAAGCATCCGCGAAATTCGCCGAAGTCGCCCCGGGAGAGCTCAATAAAGCGATGTTTCTTTCCACAGGCACTGAGGCTAACGAATGCGCCGTGAGAATAGCTAAAACGTTCACGAAGAAAACTGGAGTCGCAGGGTTTACCAGAGGGTACTATGGAATCTCCCTTGCCACTCAGAACCTCACGGGAATGAGGGTGAGCAGAACACGGTACGACACTAGCCCCAGCAGTCCCGAATCATACAAGATACTCACGCCTAATTGTGGGAGGTGTCCGGTAAAAGCGTCTCCGTCATCCTGCAAATTCGCGTGCTTAGACGTATCGCTTGAGATAATTGGCAAGGATGTAGATAAAATTGCGGCTTTCATCGCGGAGCCTATCGTATCTGCCGGAGGGATGATTGTGCCTCCGCCCGGATATTTTGCAAAGATGAAGGAGATAGCCGAGGAGTGCGGCGCGCTTTTCATTGCCGATGAAGCCCAGAGCGGATTCGGCAGAACGGGCAAGTGGTTCGGGATTGAGCATCACGGGGTGGTTCCCGACATACTGTGCGTTGCGAAAAGCTCAGGCGGAGGGTTTCCGGTTTCAGGGGTCATTACGACGGATAAAATCGCAGAACGCGCGCTTAGAAACGGCTTTAAGCACCTATCTAGCCATCAATCCGACCCTGTGCCGGCTGAGGCGGTGTCGGCGGTGATTGATATTGTTAGAGAGGAGGGGCTTGTTCGCAGGTCAGAGGTTTTGGGGAAGTATTTAAAGGACAAGCTCATTGAGCTAAAGGGAAAATGGGATGTAATATCGGATGTCAGAGGCATCGGGCTTATGGTCGGGATGCTCCTGGATACGGATAAAATCGAGAATATAGAGCCGATTCTAAACAGGGAGTGCAAGAAACGGGGGCTACATCTAAACTCCACATCGCACTTTGAGACGGTTTTCAGGATACTTCCCCCGCTCACGGTAACGGAGGCGGAAATTGACGTTGCGGTGAATGCGATAGACGACTCCCTTCGGGCAATACACGAGGGCAGGGGGGCGACCGAAGCTGAACTCATACCCAAAAATCCATATTCCAAGGCTTATGCCGAGAGGTCTCTGGGGAGGAGAACCGTCGGGAAACTGCTCAGTAAGATATGGGAAAGCAGCCCGGAGTCACTCGTCAAAGCAGTGAGCAAAAAAATAAGGAGCTAGGTACTATATTTTGATGACATCCCTGCCGAAGGTCTTTGTCCTAAATATGTCAATACTGGGGATATGTATAGCGAGAAACCTCGCCCGGTGCGCAATTCCAGTGGTGGGGATATGCGCTCCCTCGGATGTGGGGCGGTATTCGAGGTACTGCGAGAAGCTCATCTATAAAAAATCAGACGAATCCCCCGAAGAGGAGTTGATAGAGTTCCTAGTGCGCGAGGGGAGGAAACTCGAATGCCCGGGCGTGCTGTTTCCTACCGACGACGACGGCGCGATATTAATCTCAAAATATAGAGAGAGGCTAAATCCATATTTTAAATTCTCTATGCCCGAGGCAAGCATCATGGACACGGTCGTCTATAAGGACAACCTCCAGAAGGCGGCAGAGCGGTTTAACATCCCCACGGCGAAGTCGTATTTCCCGAAGTCTCTGGGCGAGATAGAGAAAATCGCCCGCGAGGTGGAATACCCCTGCATCCTCAAACCGTCCTATTCGAGAAGCTGGCGGCGCGCGAATATGATAGACGTTGTGAGGTTCGAGAAAGCCCTCAAGGTGCGCACGGCCGATGAACTGGTATCTTCTTATAGGCGCATTGAAAATTCAAATTGCACGATACTAGCGCAGGAGTACATCGAGGGCGGGGAGAATTACGGCGTTGGCTCTTACGTTAGCCGGGGGTTTGAGCCTCTGGCCGTGGTTACGGCAAAGAAGATAAGACAAGCCCCGCTCGAATTTGGCACTGGAACTTTCCTCGAGAGCGTTCACGAGCCTAGGGCAACGGAGCTTGGGCTTCGATTTTTGAAGAATATCGGCTATTCAGGGCTATCGGAAATCGAATTTATGAGAGACCCTAAAACAGGCGAATTTAAGATGATTGATTTCAACGCGAGGCACTGGGGATGGCATAGCCTGCCGTCGAGATACGGGGTTAACCTAAGCCTCATCGCATATAGAGACATAATTGGACATGAGCCGGCTAGATTCATCCCCCAAGAGGACGGGGTTAAGTGGTGGTATGTGGAGAAGGACGCTTATTTTGCCATGGTTTGCGCCATGAAAGGCACGCTTAAGCTCGGCGACTGGCTTCGCACACTTCGCGGAAAAAGGGAATATGCCGACTTCTCTTGGGATGACCCGGTGCCGTTTCTCGTTTCCGGTGTAAAATTTCTATACGAACGCGCGTCAAGCGTAGCAAAAAAGCGGCTCGCGCAAAGCTAGAAACGCCGCAGGTTAATTTAAAAACCGCTCTGGAGAGGAAATGAGTCTTTCTTCGAGACATGAATCTGAGAAGTCTTTTTTTGATAAATTAGCTCAAAAAAGAACAACCGACTTAACCATCCCCCCTGCCGTTATCGAGAGATATATCAACCCCTCTCCCAAGCCGATATTCTCGAAAGAGTATATGTTTCATCTGCTGGGGGATATTCGCGGCACAGAGATTCTCGATTTCGGATGCGGCGAGGGGGAAAATACAGTGCTTCTGGCCAAAAAAGGGGCTTTCGTCTATTCATTTGATATATCGCTTGAATCCGTCAAATACGCTCTGGAAAAAGCTGATGCGAACGAAGTGGGGGACAGAATCCGGCTCTGCTGCATGGCTGGGGAGCAAATCGCCTTTGCGGACGACTCGTTTGATTTGATATTTGGAAGCGCGATTTTGCACCACCTCGATTTTGAGAGGGGAATAGGAGAGGTTCATAGAATCCTCAAAAAAGGCGGCGCGGCGATATTCCGAGAACCCACGGTGTTCAGCGCGAATCTAGCCGGGTTAAGAAAATTAGTGCCGCTCCCCACGAACGCAACGCCCGACGAGAGACAGCTCAACGAGGGCGACCTAGCCCTGCTAAAGAGGTATTTCTCCGAGGTCGAAGTTACGTATTTTAAAGTGTTCTCAAGGCTGGAGCGGGTTTTTCTATCCCCTCCGGTTGAGTACGGACACGGGAAGATGCAAAATATCCAGACGTTTTTCGTGAGACTGCTCTATAAAATGGACTACTATTTGCTAAAATACATTCCCGGTATGAGCAAGTTCTCAGGCGGCGTTGTGGTTAAAGTCAGGAAATAGGGCGGCGATGAAAACGAGATACGCGATTTTATTGTTATTAATTGTTATGTTTGCCGCCGCGGCTACCCGGGTTGCCTTTGCATCTCAAACCTTCTACGTCGCCCATTACGGAAACGACAAAGGCGCGGACGGCTCGGCAAAAAGACCGTGGAAAACCATTGGGTTCGCCTTAGATACCGTGCCAGATGCGAATAGCGTTATCGTGGTTAAAGATGGCAACTACTACAAACGCCTCAAAATCAAGCGCCAATTTGCAACGAGCCTCATCATTAAAGCCGAAAACCCCTATCTAGCCAGGCTCTCTACAACCCAAAGAGCGCAGGTTATACATATCCTCGACGGGGCTTCAAATATCACAATAGAGGGGTTTGAGATATTCAAAACCTCCGCCCCCACTGGACCTACGCTGATTCAGGTGAGCGGAATAGGCACGAGGAATATCACGCTGAGAGGAAACATCATCCACGACAGCTACAACAACGACATTCTCAAAATCAATGACAGAGCCGCAGACATCACCGTCGAGGGAAACGTCTTCTACAATCAAGCCGGAAGGGACGAACACATTGACGTAAACGGGGGAGCAAAGAACGTCGTCATACAAGATAATATATTCTTCAATGACTTCGCCGGAAGCGGCAGGGTGAATAAAAATGACACTAGTAGCTTCATCGTAATTAAAGACAGCCGCGGACACGGCACAAAGAACATCAGAGTTAGGAGAAATGTACTGCTCGGCTGGGAAGGCTCTCCTGCCCAGAGCTTTATCAGAGTGGGCGAGGACGCAAAACCGTACCATGAAGCCGAATGGGTAATGGTTGAGAACAATCTGCTCATCGGGAACTCCCAGAATATTATCCGCGCCCCATTCACAGTGAGCGGCGCAAGAAATATCACCTTTCGCGCCAATACCGTTGCGGGAGATATGCCGTCCCTTGCCTTCTGCATAAGGCTAAAGCCGCAGGGAAAAAATCCAATAAACCAAAACATCTATTTCTATAATAATATATGCTCCGACCCCGCGGGAACTATGGAGGATTTCGCGGACGGCGATGCGTTTGAGACTCAAAACGCCGAGCTTTACAATAACCTCTACTGGAACGGCGGCGCTCCGATACCCAGCACACGGGGAGAGGTTTTTAACCCCAAGGACGATAAAAAAGCCGTTTACGGCGACCCACGAATTAATCCCAATCAAAGAGCCATCACGCCTGCGCGTTGGAGCGGCGATACAAAGAGCTTTTTAAGCGGCAATAAGACAGTACGAGAAGAATTCATCCGCCTGGTCAACTCCTACGGGGCTATCGGCAGGGAGAGCGCCGCAATTGACGCCGCAGACTTTAAAACCTCTCCCATGGAGGATATTTTGGGGCGAATCCGGGGGAGCGCTCCCGACATTGGGGCGTTTGAATACTCGCAGGCTCCAGAGAATTAATCCTACACCGCCGGCTACTTTGCGCGCGCTCTAAGGAGAATATATCAAAATGCAAAAACCCATATTTATAGTCGGTATGATGCGCTCCGGCACGACCCTTCTCGCCCTGATACTAGACTCTCATCCCAATATCTCCATCGGCAGGGAGTCGGGCTTTATGAGAGGGGTTCAGTACCTCTATAATATCCCCGACTGGGGACACGGCGCGGACTGGTACACGCGTTACGGGATGACAAAGGAGCAGTTCAACCGGCACATGAGCGGGTTTATTGATAAAATATTCTCCGATTACGCCCTCTCTCACGGGAAGAGCAGATGGGGCGAGAAAACCCCGTTTCACAGAAAACACGTCTCGCAGATTGCCGAAATATTCCCGGATAGCCAGTTCATACACATAATGCGCGACGTGCGAGCTGTGTGCGCTTCGAGAAAAGGGGGGGCGCATAAGGTCGGCAACATCTCTCGCGAGTGGGTAGAGGATAATTTAAAGCTCGAGGAGTTCGGCAAATCCGTCGGCGCGGCGCGGTACTATTTACTGCGCTATGAAGACATAGTCGGCGCCCCTGAGGAGACTCTGCGCTCCCTTTTGCGGTATTTGGGCGAGCCTTGGTCGGATAATCTGCTCCGGCACAATCAGGTCGAAGAGAAAAAATACAGCAACGAGCAAATCGAAGGCGGCAACGTAAACCGCTCTGACCGCCCTATTGACTCCGGCTCGCTCGATAAATGGAAAACCGCTCTGCGCTGGTGGGAGATTCTGTGGATTAATCGAATCGCGGCGCCAGCAATGAAGCATTTCGGCTACTGATTTAATTGGAAAATTAATGGGGAAACTCGCCTTTTCAGACAAAATTGTGCTTTTTATCGGGAGCAACCTAGTGGGAACGGTTATGACGCTCGGCTGGGGAGTGCTTCTCGTGAGATATTTAACCAAGTACGAATTCGGCACATTTCAGCAGATAATGCTCCTTCGGGTAACGATTCAGGGGCTGGTGCTGATGGGGCTTCACCAGAGTCTTTTTTATTTTATCCCCAAGGCTAAGAACGACGACGCAAAAAAGGGAATAATCATACAGAATTTCTTCCTGCTGGCGCTAGTAGGGGCGATAATAGCAGGCGGGTGTTATATGCTCGCCCCAGTGTTTGCCGAGAGCTTTAATAATCCCTCCCTTGCCGCCTACGCCGGAATTTACAGCCTGTTTTTCATCTTTGATACGCCGGTGATGATGTCTAAAGCGGTGTTTCTGTCGCTCGATAAAGTGAATTTGACCTCGGTAGTTAACGTCGCATCGGCGCTGACTCTGATTCTGGCAACCGTTGTGCCTGCAGAGCTGGGTTACGATTTCCGCGCGATGCTAATGGGGATTCTCATCGTATATATAATGAAATTTATCGGGTTTAGCGGATATATCCTGAGTCTGCCGGGAGGGGTGAGAGGGGCGTTTGATTTCTCGACCGTGATACCGCAGTTTAAGTACTCCCTGCCGCTTGGAATCTCTGCCATGCCCGATGCCTTTAAGCGCCAACTCGATAAATTCGTAATTTCAGGACTCTACACCCCAGACCAATTCGCGGTCTATTCGAGAGGGGCTTTCGAGATGCCGTTCGTCAGCGATATACCGTATTCGATGAATCATATACTGCTACCGAGGTACGTGAAGAGCTACGAGCAGGGAGACTATAAGACCCTCCTCTATCTCTGGAATGAGTCCATAAGGAGAATGGCGCTACTGTTCTTTCCGCTCTTTGTTTTCACGTTCATATTCGCTGAGAAATTTATCACGTTCCTATACACGGACGCTTACGCCGAAAGCGCCTCGATTTTTCAGGTTTATCTGTGCCTTCTGCCGTTCCGTTTGGTAGGCTACAGGGTAATCCTGCGCGCCGTGGGGGATACGAGGCAGATACTTGTGGCAACCATTGTCTCGCTTTCAGTAAATATAGGACTCAATTTCGCTCTAGCCACTTCCTTCGGGTTCTACGGTCCTGCGGTTTCGTTTCTCGCCGGAGAGATAAGCGGAATCGCCTATTTGTTCTTTGCAATAAAGAGGGTGTTGAAATTTCCGGTTATGGAATTACTGCCGGTGCGAAGTCTCGTTTCCACATTCATCGTATCAGCGGTAATTGGGACGGGGTTTATTCCCTATGAGCGGCTCGATTTGCCGAAATTTATCACCCTCGCATCAGCCGGAGCGATGTTTTTTATCGCCTACGTTGCAGTTATGAGGTGGGCGAGGCTCTTTTCAGATGCCGATTGGGATTTGATAATGAGATGGGCGACGCTTAAAGTGCTTCGAGACAGGGTAAAGGGGTAGCTAGATGGACGAGCTTATGTCCCTGCGCGGGGGAATATTTCTATTAATTACGGCGGTTGTTCTTGCCAAGACGCTGAGACAACCCCACATCGGGCTTATATTCTATATAGCGCTGAGCCTATTGGAAGACAATATTCTCAGGGATGAGTTCGATGCGGCTTACAATGTGCTTCGTCTCCCGATGATTACGGCTCTGATAACGGGCTTTGCCTGGGCGCTGAATAGAAATCAGTACAGAGAGATTTTAGCCCCAGTGCAGCTCTGGATTCTGGTCTGTATGCTGGCAATTATGGGGGCTTCGTGCCTTAGCGCGGGCGGGGATATTGCGACGAATTTCCAGATAAATCGCTTTCTACGAATTGTTATTCTCTTCTTTTTGACTATAAACCTGATAAACACCGAAGAGAAGCTAAAGCATCTGCTTTGGGTGCTGGTTATTCTCTACGCGGCGCTGTCGGTGGACGCATATTACAACTATAAAGTCCTGGGATATGAGGTCGCCAGACCATCTGGGATGTCGTGGGGCGGTATCGGCGGGAATTTCGGCGGTAGGATTGCGGCGACCGCCATGATTGCCTATACGCTATTTTGGCTGGAGAAGAGCCTATATAGGCGGGCGTTTCTGACCTTTGCCGTTTTCATTATGAGCGGCACCACGTTTGTTACCTATTCACGCGCTTCGGCTATTGCCCTTGGGATGGGATATATGGCGCTGATGTTTTTTGATATAAAAAATAAGCAGAAGAGATTTGCCACGATTGGCATGGTCATTGCCTTGGCTTTTTATGTGCTTTTTAGAGCGCAGGGGCTTCAGGATAATCTAGAGACCGTCGGCGATTATGAGCAGGACGGTTCGGCAATGGCTAGGGTTTATCAGATGGAGGCGGCGCTTAATATTATTCAGTCGAACATGATGCTCGGCGTTGGGCCGGGCAACTTCAGCGGAGTGTATATAGATTTTGTTGATAACGTTCCGGGGGACGGCCCTCAGCCGGAAGAGACAAAGAGTATGCACAGCACGCCGTTTCAAATTGGGGCGGAGTTGGGAGTGTTCGCGCTCGGTATATTTGTGATACTGCTGTTTATTACATTCGCGGATTTCCTAAAAATCAGGGCTATACCGCGCAATAACGACGATAAAAAAACTATTAAAGAGCTTGGAACGGCGGTGAGCATAAGTTTTGGGGTATATTTTATTCAGTCAATGTTTATACCCGGAGCTTACAATGATTTTCTGTATTTAATGTTTGCGCTGGTGTTCATCGCGAGATTAATAGCCACAAAACCCGCCGAAGCGCTCAAGCAAGCAAAGCCGGAGATTAATAAAAATGGGAAAAAATTCCGACTACAGTCGGTCTAACCTCGGATACGATATTCCTACATTTAACCTGCTGTATATCTCATCCACCATATATTCCGGCTCCACGCTCCTGTCGTTCGTATTAGGGGCGCACCCAGAAATAGCCACTGTAGGCGAGCCGCCTCTTGGGATACACATCAAAAAATTCGTTACCGACGAGTACCAATGCTCATGCGGCAATTTCATACGGGAGTGCCTGTTTTGGAGGCGTGTAACGGAGGATATGCGCAGAAAGGGGTTTGATTTCGACGTAGCTAATTTTGACCTCGATTTTGAGATGGCAAGGAGCAATCAAACCCTAAATCGCCTTCTCGCAGGCTCGCTTGGGAGCAATTTTATCGAGCAGACCCGCGATTACGTGCTTTCGTCCGTAATCCCCTCGTTCGGGAATAAGCTCAAAGCCCAGTGTGAGAAAAACCGCGCTTTTGTGGAATCTGTGCTTAAGGTTACCGGCAGAAAGTGCTTTGTTGACGCGAGTAAAGAGCCGCTTAGAATTAGATATTTGGCGAAAGTCCCCAGTATTAATCTTAAAGTGATTCATCTAATCCGCGATGGAAGGGCTTTTGTCAATTCATTTTTAAATAAAGAAGCCACTTCTCACGGGGGCAGAGATAAAATGAGCAGAGAAGCGGTTGTCAAGGGCGCCGAGTACGCCTCTGTCTATTGGATGAAGACCTACGCCACAACCACGCGCCTCGCCGGGCTTCTGCCGCAAGATAATTACTTTAGGCTAATTTATGAAAATCTCTGCGCGGATACCGACGCCGTCTTGATGAAACTCTTCAAATTCGCGGGCGTTGACCCAGAGTTTAAGCTCAGCCAATACCGCTCGAACGACCATCACATCATCGGCAACGTGATGCGGCTTGACAGCGGCAATTCTGAGATAAAACTAGATACTAAGTGGCGCACTCAACTGGGGGAAACCGAGCGCGGGGTTTTTGAGAGCATCGCCGGAAGACTCAACAGAGAACTGGGCTACGAGTAAGTAGCATCGCCAATTGAAATTCAGGAGGGAATCGGCAGTAACTATGAACGGGATACTCTTGTACCTAGCCCTTGCGATGATGATGATTGGCTCTGCCGCCGCTAAATCCGTCCAGCCGGGCGACGGTCATCATCATCACGATAAAGCTCTGATGTCCCCGCCGGCTTCGGACATTATGAGCGTTTCCGGGGGCGACTGGTCTAATGCCAAAATCTGGAGCGCCGGCAGAGTTCCGAAATCAGGCGAGGCCGTCCTGATTTCCAAAGGCACGGTGGTAAGTTACGACATTAACTCCGAGGCAGAGCTAAAATCCGTAACCGTTCAAGGCTCGCTTGCCTTCTCGCGCGGCGCTGATACAACCCTCGATTTGGGGCGGCTCGTCGTCCATGAAGGGGGGGATCTGGAAATCGGCACGGCGGAAAATCCCCTTCTGCCGCAATTTACAGCCCGAATTCGCCTCACCGAGGACTCGCGCTCAAGCCCGAATCTTCACTCGGATATGCAGGCGGTGGAGGAGGGAGGGCTTATAGTGATGGGAAGAGCCGAGATTCACGGCTCGCCCAAGTCGCCCGCATTCGCCGCTCTAGCAAGAACTGCTCTTCCCGGCGATAGGACAATTGAACTTACCCAAGCCCCCAGTGGATGGCGCGCCGGGGATGAGATTGTTCTAACCGGGGATTTTGACCAATCTGAGACTGCGCGAATAAAATCCATCAGCGCAGGGAAAATTGAACTAGCAGGGGCGCTCAAATTTGAACATCCGGTAATTATCTACAAGTCCAGCGACGGGAAAACCCTCGAATTTCGCTCGCACGCCGGGAATCTCAGCCGGAATATCAAAATCATGAGCAAGCGCCCGGACAAAGCGCGCGGACACACTATGCTCATGGGCAGGGGCGCGTGGCGAATCTCTTATGTTGAGTATCGAAACCTCGGAGGGTTTGCGAGACCTTTCCCCGAAAAAACCCTGCTTCAGCCGCTTCTTGGGCGCTATCCAATTCACTTTCATCAGCTTGGGACGGCATCTTCGGACACGCTCTACGTCAGGGGAGCGTCAATTGTCGGCACGGAAAATCACGCCCTTAGGATTCACGGCACAGACCGCGTTATCATTGAGGACACCATAGCTTATGACACGCTTGGACATTCTTTCGATATTGGCGAAGACGGCTCGGAGATGGAAAACGTCATACGCCGCAATCTCGCGGTAAAAGCCCGAAGCGCTTGGAATTTGGCTTCTACCCCAGAGAAACCGAGGGCTACTTTCTTCGAGCAGAATACCGACGCCGCTGGGTTTTGGTTTGGCAACATGGGGCAGATAGTAGAAAACAACATATCGAGCGACACGAAGCGGGGTTTTGGGATGTATAAAATCCGCCCGACCCCCCCAAACAGGCTTATGGGCGGCAAGGTAGTCGAGCCTAACGACATAGCATTTAAAAAATTCGCAAACAACGAGGTTTATGGAGCCAACATCGCCGCCGAATTCTACCACTTCGTCGGAACCGACGCCGGAGTTATCGAGGGGATGAAAATCTGGATGTGCAAGAGAGACTCTCGAATTAAGACCAGCGCCGCATCTAAGATAGTATGGAAGAATCCCATTGTGGCTCGGACGAGAGTCTGCTCGCTCTGCGCTGATGGAGCTGTGAAATTAGAAGGACAGACCATCGAGCAGGGCTATTTTATTGATTCGCTCCAAAAAGTTGCCGAGAGAAACAAAAGACCCTAATCATGCCCTCCGATACAACCTACGTCCTCATCACAATTGACGCCGAGCCGAGTTCCTACAAAGGACGCCCACTGCCGATAGATAAAATGGTCTATGGCAGATTTGGCCGCGAGCAATTCGGAATATCCAAAATAATGGATTTATGCGAGAAGTACGGCTTCAGGGCTACGTTTTTCGTTGACGTATGCCCGTATAAACACTACGGCGAAGATACGCTCAAAGAAATCTGCCTAAGCATCCACAGCCGCGGACACGACGTAGAGCTTCACACGCACCCCAATTGGACGCGCGGCAGATACTGGATGTTTGAATATACCCTAGAGGAGCAAACCGAAATTATCCGCGAGGGGCTGGATTTAATACACAAATGGATAGGATTGCGCCCCGTTGCCTACAGAGCAGGGGGATTCAGCGCGGATATGAACACCCTAGCCGCCCTAGCGCAGAATAATATTATCCTCGACAGCTCTTTTTATCCCGGATACAAGAGATGCCCTCTCACAAGCCCTCCGATGATGATAAATTCTCTCTCTAAGCACGGAGGGGTGGTAGAGATGCCGGTTACGGTGTTTACGCCGCTAAAGGTCGGGGGCTTTGAATCTTATAGGTATATTGATGTTGATTCCTGCACATGGAGCGAGCTTAAATTCGCCATTGACGATGCCCGTAGGAATAAGATAAACCCGATAACCTTGATGCTCCACAGCTTCAGCTTCGTCAAATGGAACGCCGAGCGCACGGAATTTTCGCCGGATTACGGGGATTTAGAGCGGTTTGAGCGCGCGCTTCAATTCCTCAAGGCATCGCCCGGAGTCGAGGTAGTTACGGCAAGGGATTTTCTCCGTATTTATGGCGGGAACCCGGAGCTTTTCCCCTCCGGGCAGACGGGTTTTATTCCCAATACGGGATTCATGAGAACTTTTGCCAGAGCGTGCCTCAGATTCGGGAGCGGCTGGAAGAACAAGGCTCTCGTTTCAGGTGCATTTCTATCCCTTGCCGTGTTGGGATACTCCCTGTGGAAGGCGGCTTTTTAGCAGGTACAGCGCGTCTGAGGTCTCATTGGCAATGCAATAAGAAGAGCGGGACAATATAAAAACTTATCCCCCAGCGCGCGCCGGCGCAAATAAATAAGGAGCATTCACTGAAATGAGCGTATCCCAAAGGGCGGTATCCGAATCCAAAGAGGGTTTGAGAGTGCTTCATTTTCTCAACTCCTCAATTCCCATGCTCTCCGGCTATACGATACGAAGCAAGTACATCGTGGAGACAGAAAAATCCCTCGGACTATGCCCCAGTGTCGTTACCGCGCCAAAATTCGAGCATGAATCCCCATTTGTATCCGAGATTGAAATCGAAGGAATCCGGTATTACCGCACCGGTGGCGGCGGGGCGAAGAGCGTATTTCGCCGTATGCCCTATATTAGGGAATATCTGCACATATCGGACATCGTGCAGAGGGGGGTGGAAATTGCGAGGAGCGAGCAGATAGCCGTACTCCACGCGCACTCGCCGAGTCTAAATGGTCTTGCCGCTCTTAAAGTGGGGCGGAAATTGGGAATACCAGTTCTCTATGAAATGAGGGCGCTTTGGGAAGAAGCCGGGGTTGAATCCGGCAAGCTCCATAAAAATTCTCTCCGGTACATCGCCTCGAAATTTATGGAGGAGCGGCTCTTTGCCCAGGCAGATGGCATAGTGGTTATCTCCAGCCACCTCAGAGACAATCTCATATCGCGCGGAGTGCCGGAGGGCAAAATATCAATTGTCCCCAACGGCGTGGATACGTCCAAATTTATCCCAATGCCGGCGAAGGACGCGAAGCTAGTAAAAAAATTCAACCTGGACGGTAAAATCGTATTCGGGTACATAGGCTCATTTTTCAGGTTCGAGGGTATCCCGTATCTCGTTCAGGCGTTCTCGCAGATTAGAAAAACGGAGAAAAACGCAGTCCTCATTCTCATTGGAAACGGAGAGGACGAGAAGACCATATCCACAATGGTAAGAGAGATGAATTTAGGCGATTCTGTCATACTCCCCGGCAGAGTGCCGCACGACGACATCCTGCGCTATTACTCGATAATGGACGCGCTCGTCTATCCTAGGATTCGGGTAAAGCTCACCGAAGAGGTTACTCCCCTAAAGCCTCTCGAGGCGATGTCTATGGAGAAGGCGGTTATTGGAAGCGACGTAGGGGGGATTAGGGAATTAGTCAAAGATGGAGTAACGGGACTGCTCTTCAAAGCAGACGACGTGGGGGATTTAGTGGATAAATGTCTCGACCTGATACGAAATCCCGAACGTAGAAAGAAACTGTCCATCAGCGCGCGAAGGGATATGATTGAATCCAGAGATTGGTCGAAACTCGCCTCAAGGTACACAGATATATATAAAAAATTGGGGGCGTCCCGAAATAAATGAATTATTATGTGCTAATTGCGTAAATTAGGGCGGGAACTACAATGGGAAACACTGCGCTAGAGGTTCTTTGGTGGTTTTTTTTCCTCCTCATTTTGCACACGTATTTTATTTATCCGATAATTCTCATCTCGATTGCGTCCTTTCTGCAGACCGCAAGAGACGTATCCTATCTTTTCGGCAGGGCGGACAGGAGGAAACACAACATCGCGCCCGACGCCGCTCCGAGAGTGTCCCTCCTGATAGCCGCATACAATGAAGAGAAAATAATAGCCGAGAGGCTGCAGAACGCCCTTGCCCTCGACTACCCATCCGATAAGCTCGAAATCATAGTCGGCTCGGACGGCTGCACCGACATGACGGATGAAATCGTAAAGCGCTACGAGAGCAGAGGAATAAAACTAAGCCCGGGCACGCGCAGAACCGGCAAGTCCGGCGTCCTCAACCGTTTAGCTGAGGCGGCTTCGGGAGATATTCTCGTTTTCTCCGACGCAAACACCATGTACGCCCCAGATGCTGTATCCAAACTCGTTCGCCATTTTCAAAAACCCAAGGTCGGATGCGTATCCGGCGAGCTTATCATCACGGCGAGAAACAGCGAGGTCGTCGAAGAGGGAATATATTGGAAATACGAGGCGATGCTCAAATTCATGGAGAGCAAAATAGACTCTACTCTCGGCGCAAACGGCGGGATTTACGCCATTCGCAAAGAGCTATACAGACCCATCCCGATAGAGACCATCACGGACGATTTTGTCATCGGCATGAGAGTCAGGGAGCAGGGCTACAGAGCCGTATTCGACCCCGAAGCCAGAGCTTATGAGGACACCGCGCCGGACTTGAAGTCGGAGATGACGAGGAGGATTAGAATTAGCGCGGGTAATTTTCAGTCCATCGCTCTTACTAAGAGTTTCCTAAATCCTCAGATGGGTTTCATTTCGTTTGCCTATTGGTCTCATAAAATAATTCGCTGGTTTGTTCCGTTTTTTCTCATCGGCGTATTTATTACCAATGCCTTACTGCTCGAAAGCCCCTATTATCAACTCCTCTTCGTGGCTCAAATTGCGATATATCTGCTGAGCCTAGCGGGATATGCTCTGGGAAAGAGAAAAAATGTGAGGATACTGAATTTCTTCTACTACTTCGTGTCCATGAACTATGCCCTGCTACTTGGCTTTGCTAGGTTCATTGCCAAAACTCAGAAAGTAACGTGGCAGAGAACCGAAAGATAGCTTGGGGGGGCGGAGATTCTGCTCCCCGCCCCGTGTATTTAGCGAGATTACGAGCTACATCACAGAGGGCATATCCAAGAGTTCATCGGTGTATCCGCAACGCATGAGGCGTCGGGAAGCGGCAGAGCCAGAGGCACCAATGTAAAGT
>JBQTHB010000003.1:0-337536 GCA_052390235.1 Deltaproteobacteria bacterium
CTCAAACCGCATCTACACAATTAACACTCAAAGCGGCGCGGCGATGGCGGTCGGAGCAGGAGGCGCATTCGCCCTCACGGGAACTTCTTTCGGGTTTGATTTCAACCCCGTGCCGGACAGAATCCGCGTTACCAGCAACACCGAGCAGAACCTGAGGCTCAACCCCAATGACGGCACACTCACGATGATGGACACGGCCCTTGCCTACGCCATGGGGGATGCGAACGTGGGAGCGAATCCGAACATCGCAGGGTCTGCCTATACGAACAATTTCGCTGGCGCGACGATGACTACTCTCTATGGGATTGACTCCGAGCTGGATATTCTCGCAACTCAAATCCCGCCCAACGACGGCATACTCAACACCGTAGGGGCGCTGGGCGTTGACGTATCCGAAATGATAGGGTTCGACATCGTAACCACAAACGCCAACATCGCCTTTGCCGCTCTAACCGTAGGCGGGGACTCAAGGCTCTACGTGATAAATTTGGCAAACGGCTCGGCTACCCTCATCGGGAGCATAGGTGGTATTCTCGAGGGAAGCGCGGCAGGCGCGGTAACTCGAAACGGTATGGGGACGATTTTGGGACTCGCGGCGGCGCTGCCAACCCCCGCGCCTACGCCTACGCCGACCCCAACTCCTGCCCCAACTCCCAGGCCCGCGCCTGAGGACGACGGCGGAAGCGGATGCTCCATCGCGGGGGGTACGGCCAGCTTTGGCACAGCGGCGGCGAATTTAATTTTGGCGCTGATACCGGCGGCGTTTGCAGTCGGCGCAAGAATCCTGAGAAAGAGAATTAAGAAGTAGCCGGCAATTACTGGGGAGGGGGCGGCGCTCGTCTCCTCCCATTTTTTTCCGAAGCCGTCATTTTTTATGCGCGGGCTTTGGCAATTACCACCCCCTCTCCCCAACACCTATTGAGATGTGATACCTATAGAAATCCCCCATCCGGCTGTCCGTGGAATTGTGGCGGGCGTAATGTTAAGATTCGGTTAATAAGACAGTAAATTTGCCCCTGCCTCTTTGAGCCGTTGACGTTTGCGGATAAAATAATCCAATCAAGGAGATGGAATGAGCGAAAAGGTCATAACTATAGTTGACGACGAGCAGGATATAGTGGAACTTGTGAGCCATAGCCTCAAGAGAGAGGGGTATAAAGTCAAAGAATTCAACAACGGCAGGGATTTTCTACTCTATGTAGAATCCGTAGTTCCCGACCTTGCCGTTCTCGACATCATGCTCCCCGGAATTGACGGGCTTGAGATATGCAGAATCATAAAGGGCAAAACCCGCACATCGTCCGTCCCGATAATAATGCTGACCGCAAAAGCCGCTGAAGCCGATGTCGTCGTAGGGCTTGAACTCGGCGCTGACGACTACATGGTAAAACCCTTTAGCCCTAGGGAGCTCGTGGCAAGGGTAAAGAGCGTCATGAGGAGAGCGGCAAAAAAAGAGGAGAAAGAAAACGTCATAAGGGTCGGCAACCTCACCATTGACACGGAAAAATATGAAGCCTCGGTTGAAGGCCAGAGAGTGGAGCTTACGACGACGGAATTTAAAATTTTAGAGGTTCTCGCTGAGGGCAGAGGGCGCGTGTTCACAAGGGACCAGCTACTAAAGAAAAAGAGGCTCTGGGGCGACGACAAACTCGTCTATGACAGGACAATTGACGTCCACATAAAAAACCTAAGAGAGAAGCTCGGCGCGGCGGGCAATATGATAAAAACCATAAGAAGCATAGGATACAAACTAGAAGAGTAATACCTTGAGAATATTCTGGAGGCAGTTTCTTTCAGGCTGTCTTATCATATCCGCAGTTCTATCGCTGTTCACAATCCTCGCAATAGGGGAAATAAAAGAATTTGACCGCGCCCTCACGCGCGAGAGGCTCGTTACCTCAGCTAATTTACTAGGCGAAATCCTCAAAACCCCCCTATTTGACAATCAAACGGCGCAAATTCAAGCCGCAGTCTCGCGCATAGGCTCCATCGAAAATATGAGAATCACCATCATCGCAGTGGACGGAGCCGTCATAGCCGAGTCCGATAAACCCGATCCCAGAGGGCTAGAAAATCACGCGCGAAGACCCGAGGTAATAGCCTCCATCGCAACCGGAATTGGAGAGTCAATACGCCACAGCAGGACTGTTGACAAAGATATGTTCTACGTTGCTCTGCCCGTGAGAGATGCAGGCGGAAGCGTCAGAGCCGTAGTGCGCACAGCCCTCCCGCTAAGCTCCATCGAGGAGGCGTTCGCCGCGATAAGGTCTAAGGTCATATACATAGCGCTCGCGCTGATGATACTGGCTTTAGCCCTGTCCTACGCCGCATCGGAGGCCTCGGCAAAATCGCTGGAGAGGCTCATAGGGGTGTCAGAGGAGATAGCGCGGGGGGATTTCAGCGCGTCAATACCGACATCCGAATTCAAAGGAGAGATGGGAAAACTGGCGGGCGCCCTTAAAACCATGGCAGATGACTTAAAAGACCTATTTCATCAGGTGTCGCTTGAGAAGGCTCAGCTTAAAGCCGTGCTTGGAGCGATGAGCGAAGGGGTCATCGTGATTTCAGGCGAGGGGCAGATAACGCTTGTGAATCAGGCTCTGGCGGAGATGTTTGATATAAAATCCGAGCCTCTGGGCAAGGCATATTGGGAGGTGCTGCGCAACAGAGAGATAGTGGAAATCGTCGAGAGCGCGCTCCGCGGGAGAATCTGCGCCAAGAGGGAATTTTCACTCTTCTACCCCGCCGAGAAATATTACCTCGCAAACGCCATCCCGCTCGATTCGGGAGAGAGAGAGGTCATCATCGTCATATTTGACATAACCGAGTTCAAACGGCTAGAGAAGATAAAAGCTGACCTTATCGGCAACGTCTCGCATGAACTGAGAACCCCGCTCACCGCGATAAAGGGCTACGTCGAGACGCTTCAGGAAGGGGAGGAAACCAGAGACGAGAGGATGCACTTTCTGGGCATCGTCAAGCGCAATACGGACAGATTAATCAACATCGTCGCCGACCTGCTCGTGCTATCCGAGGTTGAGAACCGCGACTCGCTGTGGCGCGAGAACCCGCGCTCGGATTTTGAAGATGTGAATTTCAGGGAAATCGTCTCATCCGCCCTTGACGCCCTCAGGAGCAAAATCAACGATAAGAATCTACTGGTCTCATCAGACGTCTCAGGGGGACTGCCCCGATTCAATGGAAACCGTTTCCTCCTTGAGCAGATGTTTATTAATCTGATTGACAACGCCGTGAAATACACCCCTGAGGGCGGCTCAATAGGGGTATCCGTCGCTAAGCAGGTGTCCGATTTTAAAATCGAGGTTACAGATACGGGAATCGGAATCCCCAAAGAGCATCTGCCCAGAATCTTCGAGCGTTTCTACAGGGTGGACAAAACGAGGTCAAGGAAGCAGGGCGGCACCGGGCTTGGACTGAGCATCGTAAAGCATATCTGCATGATGCACGATGGGAAAATTGCGGTGCAAAGCGAAGGGGGACGGGGGAGCAGGTTTATTATCACTCTGCCCACGTAGCTAGGCGCGTTGAGAGTTTTTTATGGGAATGCGCTGATGAGACCATCCCGCGCTGAGTATGTCCCGACTGAGCCCATTGCGAGCTTGCATAAAAGATGTCATTTCGAGACGCTTCCCCCCTTGTCATTTCGAGCGATAGCGAGAAATCCCGAATAAGATTCCTCTCTGCGTTCGGAAGGACAGGAGTGCGGGGTTGGGAATGGCAAATTATCCCCCCATGTTGTCATTTCGAGCGATAGCCAGAGACCTTGAATATGATTCCTCTCTCGCCTCGCCCCCTTCGGATACCCTTCTTTTGATTCCGCCCCGCATCCCACGCCCAGCATCTTGAATCATGAGCCGCGCGTTTACAGTGTCTGTCATGAATGATATAGTCTAAAGACAATGGAGCAGAAACAGCTTGAATTTTTCAAGAATCTCCTGCTTGAGCGCATGAGCCAAATCCTTGGGACGGCGGAGAAGACCGTAACCCAGATGAGCCAGGACGACGACACATTTCCCGACCCCGTTGACCGCGCCCTCACTGAATCGAGCCGGAGCGTAGAGCTTAGAACGCGCGACAGAGAGCGCAAACTCCTCCCGAAAATCGCTAACGCTATACAGCGAATCGAAGACGGGAGCTATGGGATTTGCGAGGAGTGCGGAGGGGACATCTCCGAGAACAGGCTCAAGGTGCGCCCTGAGGCGGCTCTGTGCATCAAGTGCAAAGAGGAGCAGGAAAAAGTCGAGAGGCAGTTCGGAGGATAACACCCCGCCCCCACTAGGGACTCACTCCTTAGCCTTGCAGCGGGGGCGTCTTGGCAGGCGGGGGAGTTACTCAAATTTTATAGAGAGATGAAAGAGCAAAGAGAGCGAATCGGCATTCTAGGCGGCACTTTCGACCCCATCCATCTGGGACACCTCAGAGCCGCCGAAGAGCTGTGCGAGATTCTCCGGCTAGATGTAGTCTATTTCACGCCCGCGCTCATCCCCCCGCACAAGGACTCATCCGATATTACCCCGCCGCAAGACCGTCTTTTGATGCTGGAAGCCGCCATCCTAGGAAACCCGCGCTTTAAAATTTCCGACGTTGAACTGCGGCGCAAGGGGGCTTCCTATACAATTGACACGCTTTCCTATTTTCGAGAGGCGATGCCGCAAGCCCGGGTTACTTTCATCATGGGAAGCGACCTGCTCTCGCAAATTGAGACTTGGAAGGACTACACCGAGCTATTTGAAATTGCCAATATCGCCGTCATCGCCAGACCGGGCCTGCCAAGGGAGGATTTCGCCTCGATGCTCCCGCTTGCGATAAGACGGGACTTTCGCTATTATAAAGAGCGGGCGGGCGAGGTAATTTACCTGCATAAAGGCGGTATGACGCTCTCGTTCGTTGCCATCGAGGGGATAGAGCTCTCCTCGACGCGCATAAGAGAGATTGCCGGGGCGGGCAGGTCAATAAAATATCTCGTGCCGGAGCCGGTGGAGTGCTACATAGTATCAAAAAAACTGTACATAATAAAGGAGCCGTCTCAATCAGAATAAAAACCAAAGATAAAGCCTTTGCCATAGCCCTAGCCGCGCTGGAGAAAAAAGCCCAAGACCCCGTGCTTATTGAGATGAGAAGGGTTTCGAGCGTAGCGGATTACTTCCTCGTCTGTAGCGCTAACTCGGACAGGGGCGTAAAAACCATCGTTGACAACATCCACGCGAAGCTCAAAGAACTCAACCAAAGGACGGTGCGCATCGAGGGTTACAACGAAGGCAAGTGGGTTCTCATTGACGCGCTCGATGTGATTGTCCACGTATTTCACGAGCCTGCGAGGAGATTCTACGACATCGAGGGGCTTTGGGGCGATGCCGCAAGGGTGGAGTTGCCATTCGACGGCGAGGCCCAGCGAGATTCCAATTAACCCCCTACGCCCGCGCCGATGGGGTGAGACATCATGTGCGGAAGATACACTCTTACATCAGATGCCGACACCCTAGAGCGCAGATTCGGATTTGCCGCCGAGCAGTCCGCCGCGCCGATAACGCCGAGATTCAATATCTGCCCCGGACAGCTCGCGCCGGTCATCGCGTTGGACGGAGCGTCGAGGGGGCTTAGACTCATGCGCTGGGGGCTCGTGCCGCACTGGGCTGGGGACGAGGGCATCGGCTATAAGATGATAAACGCGAGGGCAGAGACCATAACCGAGAAGCCGAGCTTCAGGAAACCCTTTAGAGAAAAGCGCTGTCTCGTTCTCGCCGACGGCTTCTACGAGTGGGGGCAGTCGGAGAAGAAAATTAAAACCCCGCTTCGATTCACCCTTAAGACCAAAGAGCCGTTCGCACTCGCTGGACTTTGGGACCTGTGGCATAAACCGGACGGAGCGGCGCTCCTAACCTTTACCATTATCACAACCGAGGCAAACGCGCTGATGCGCCCCATTCACGACAGGATGCCCGTAATCCTCGCCAAAGAGGACGAGAGCTTCTGGCTTGGCGGCTCGCCCAGAGACACAGAGCGGCTCAGGGAGATGCTCGCCCCCTATCCCTCCGAGCTGATGCATCGTTGCGAGGTCTCATCCCTAGTGAATTCGCCGAAAAACGACTCGCCCCTTTGCATCGAACCCATTTAAGGGCGGACGCAGGGCGGTGATTTGAATTTCCCCCGATGCAGATTGGCGAGGGCGGGGGGGCATTGCAAAGGGAGTTTGACAACCTTTTATTTGAAGTGTATCTATACCTCCAAATCATGAAAAAGGCGATTTTAGTCTTAGAAGACGGCACAGTTTTCGAGGGCAGAGGCTTCGGCAGAAACGCAGAAACCTCTGGCGAAGTGGTATTCAACACCTCTCTTACGGGGTATCAGGAGATACTCACCGACCCGTCCTACAACGGGCAGATTATCGTCATGACCTATCCCGAAATCGGCAACTACGGGGTGAACCGCGAAGATGTGGAATCGGCAAAGCCTCTGGCGAGGGGCTTAGTCGTAAAGGAATATTGGAGGAAGCCGAGCAATTTCCGCTCTGAGGGGAGCTTGGACGCATACCTCGCAAGCTGGGGAATTGTGGGAATCGAGGGGATTGACACCAGAGAGCTAACCAGAATAATCCGCTCCCGCGGGGCGCAAAGAGGCGTCATCTCGACAACCGACCTCGACGCCAAGAGCCTATTAAAAAAAGCGCGCTCCTCGGCTTCAATGTTGGGATTAGACCTCGCAACCGAGGCGAGTTGCTCCGAGGGTTACGAGTGGGCGAGATCATCCGGCAACTGGAAGCCGCTTTACGACGCTGAATCCGGCGGCGGGCGGTTTAGAGTTACGGTCTATGATTTTGGCGTAAAACAAAACATTCTGCGGCGGCTCGTTGATGTGGGATGCGAGGTTTGTGTTGTCCCATCCCGAACCCCTCCGGCACAGGTACTGGCGATGAACCCAGACGGAATCCTGCTCTCAAATGGGCCCGGAGACCCTGCGGCCGTCTCCTACGGCATCGAGAGCGTGAGAAATCTCATCGGGAAAAAGCCGATATTTGGAATCTGCCTTGGGCATCAAATCCTAGGACTCGCGCTCGGCGGCAAGACCTTTAAGCTCAAATTCGGACACAGGGGCGGCAATCAGCCCGTAAAAAACCTCCTGACCGAAAAAGTGGAAATCACGTCGCAGAATCACGGTTTCGCCGTTGACGCTGACTCCCTTGGGGGAGGCGCCGAGGTTACTCACATAAATCTAAACGACAACACCGTCGAGGGGCTGAGGCACAGGGATTACCCGCTTTTCTCGGTTCAATATCACCCGGAGGCATCCCCCGGCCCCCATGACTCGTCCTACCTCTTCCACGAATTCACAAGGCTCATGAAAGAGAGCAAGTAGCCCCGCGCCCTGTGCATCACTTCGCAGGAGGGATGATTTTCTCCATCCGCAGGGCTTCGATTGTATTCTCCGACTTTCTATAGACTCCGCCCACGATGAGAGTATCCCCTTCGGACACATCCCATGCGTCAGGAGCGGAAACGTAGATGAAATTGCCTCTGCCATCGGCGAGGGCAAAGACTATCCCCTTTTTGCCGGACGAGGCGACTTTCACGCCCTGCGCGACGCCCTCGACGACGACAAGCGCGCTGTCGAAAGCAAGGGGGGAGATTAGAATCCTCTGCGCGGAGGTTCTAATGCCGGCGATAGAGTCTCCGGGAATCTCCTTTTTCTTCGCTGCGGCACAGGACAAAACCAAGAGGGCGAGAATGAGCGCGGATAACAATTTTCTCATCGCGGTGGGGGTTCCTCGGCAACGTGTATTAGTACCCATTAAAATCGCATCGAGCGGCGCGGCGAATTTTTGTCTCCGCAGGCGCTAAGTTTCAATGAGAATTTATGGCATAATTAGTTTACACAACGCGCTGTCGAATAAAAACGCTTAAGGAGAGTCTCTCATGAGGGAGCAGGACATAAAGCAGTTCATCGGGGTTCCAGTGGAAGCGTTCCTAATGGAGTCGAAGATGGTTCTAAGGGGAGTGTTTAAAGAAGTCGCCGAGGGAATGGTGAAGCTCTCTTCGCTTGACGACGTTTTCGTCCTCTCTCACGGCAGGAGGCTCAGCATGAAGCTCATGCTCGCTGGAAGTTTCACAGAACTCGAATTTCTGCTGAAAAATGTATCTTATCCCTGCGGCGCATTTGTCAGATGCCGGGCGATAAAGAGAAGCGAGATGATTTCATAATCCCCCCCTATAACACGAGAAGCCAAATATAGAGAGGAGCAATCAAAGCATGGCTAACAAGGAGCATGTCGAAGCGCTGAGGCGCGGCGCCGAGACTTGGAACAATTGGAGAGCCGAGAACCCTGGAGCTAGCCCAGACCTGAGCTGGGCGACGCTCAGCGGGATGAATTTAGACGGCGTAAATCTCGAAGGGGCGAATTTGAAACTCGCGTTCTGCAAAAAAACCCGCTTCATGGGGGCGAATTTAGCGGGGGCGAATCTCTACGGAACAAATTTCGAGGAAGCAATTCTCGAAGGGGCGAGGCTTGAGGGGGCGAACCTCGAAGGGGCGCACCTGATGCGCTCCGATATGCGCCGCGCCAATCTCGCCGGAGCAAGCCTGAAGATTGCCAATTTGGATGGGGCGAATCTCGAAGGGGCGAACATGGCAGGAGTAAAAAAACTCACCCTAGAGCAGATTTCTAAGGTCAAATCGCTTAACAGAACAAAGCTCGACTCGACTCTTGCCGAGCAAATATCCGAGAAGTTCCCAATACTCTGTAGATAAGCGATGGGCGATGCAGGACTACGACTTATGGCGTAAATTGCTCAATTCGGTATAATTTCCCGAATGCAGAAAAAACCCGAAACCGCCGCCGCCGAGATACTCAGAGAACTCCTTAAGCGCAGGATTGTCATCCTCGACGGAGCCATGGGGACGATGATTCAAAACCACAAGCTCGATGAAGCGGACTTCAGAGCTGAGAGGTTCAAAAATCACCCCAAGGAACTCAAAGGCAACAACGACCTCTTAAACCTCACCCGCCCGGACATCATCGCCGGAATTCACCGCAAATACCTCGCCGCCGGCGCGGACATAATCGAAACCAACACGTTCAACAGCACGAGCATCTCCCAAGCCGACTACCAGCTCCCTCACATCGCTTACGAGCTCAACGTCGCAGGAGCGAAAATCGCCCGCAAAGCCGCTGATGAACACGCCGCAAGAACCGGCAGAGCGGCTTTCGTTGCCGGCGCGCTGGGGCCAACGAACAAGACCCTCTCCATCTCGCCCGATGTGAACAACCCCGCATTTCGCTCGGTAACGTTCAGGGAAATGGCAGATGCTTACTTGGAGCAGATTCGAGGTCTCGTGGACGGCGGGGCGGATATTCTGCTCGTTGAGACCACTTTTGACACGCTGAACCTCAAAGCCGCAATTTTCGCTACTGAGAAATTTTTCGATGACTACCCAGTCCGCCTACCCTTGATGCTCTCGGTAACGATAACCGACGCCTCCGGCAGGACGCTCTCAGGGCAGACAGTCGAGGCGTTTTGGCATTCGGTGATGCACGCAAAGCCCCTTAGCGTGGGTATAAACTGCGCCCTTGGGGCTAAGGAGATGCGTCCATATATCGAAGAGCTGTCTAAAATTGCGGGCTGTTTCATCAGTTGCTACCCCAACGCCGGGCTTCCGAATCCGTTGAGCGAAACGGGGTACGATGAGATGCCGCGCGACACCTCCGCCCTGCTGGAGGAGTTTGCCAGAAGCGGATTTATCAATATCGTAGGCGGATGCTGCGGCACGACTCACGAGCATATCCACTCGACAGCCGAGGCTGTGCGGGAAGCGCCCCCGCGCGCAATCCCCCATCTCCATCCAGCGACGAGGCTTAGTGGGCTTGAAGCGCTGAAAATCGAAGGCGACAATGCCCCTTTCATCATGATAGGAGAGCGGACAAACGTTACAGGCTCGCCTAAATTTGCGGGGCTGATAAAGGCGGAGGATTTCGAGGGAGCGCTTGCCGTGGCGAGACAGCAGGTCGAGAATGGGGCGAATATTATTGATGTGAACTTCGACGAGGCTCTCTTGGACGGGGAGGCGTGCATGAGAAAATTTCTCAACCTCATCGCCTCCGAGCCTGATATATCGCGCGTCCCCGTGATGATAGACAGCTCCAAGTGGTCTGTCATAGAGGCGGGGCTTCAGTCAATTCAGGGCAAGTGCATTGTCAACTCTATTAGCCTCAAAGAGGGCGAGGCAAAATTTTTACAGCAGGCGCGCCTCGCCATGCGCTACGGGGCGGCGGCTGTCGTGATGGCGTTCGATGAAGCAGGGCAGGCGGCTGGGAAAACCGATAAAATCCGCATCTGCCAAAGGGCGTACAAGCTCCTCACCGAAGGGGCCGGTATGTCGCCCACAGATATAATATTCGACCCTAACGTGCTTACCGTAGGCACGGGGATAGAAGAGCATAATAACTACGCCGTGGATTTTATTGAAGCCGTAAGAGAGATAAAAGCCTCCTGCCCGGGGGCGCGCACGAGCGGCGGCGTAAGCAACGTCTCGTTCTCCTTCAGGGGGAACAACCCCGTAAGAGAGGCTATGAACTCGGCTTTTCTCTATCATGCCATCCGCGCTGGACTCGACATGGGAATCGTCAACGCCGGGATGCTCGCAGTATATGAGGACATCGAGGCGGAGCTTCTCGAACTTGTCGAGGACGTTCTCCTAAACCGCCGCCCCGACGCCACTGAGCGTCTAATAGTGCACGCGGAAAAGGTCAAAAATAGTGGCGCTGCAAAGGTGCGAGACGAGAGAGAATGGCGAGGCAGGGGGGTAGGCGAGCGCCTTAGCCACGCCCTCGTACACGGGATAACGGACTACATAGACGAGGACACAGAGCAGGCGCGCCAGATGTGCCAACGTACCCTCGACGTGATAGAGGGCCCCCTTATGGACGGGATGAAGATAGTGGGGGAACTGTTCGGGGCTGGGAAAATGTTTCTCCCGCAGGTCGTGAAGAGCGCGCGCGTAATGAAAAAAGCCGTTGCCTATCTTGAGCCTTTTATGGAGGCCGAAAAAGCGAGAAATCCGGCTCAATCCAGCGGCGGCTCTCAGGGAAAATTTGTCATTGCCACGGTCAAGGGCGATGTCCACGATATTGGGAAAAATATTGTCTCCGTCGTGCTTGCGTGCAACAATTTCGAGGTGATTGACTTAGGAGTGATGGTCTCCTGCGATAAGATTCTATCCACCGCCAGGGAACTAAACGCGGACATCGTCGGCATGAGCGGGCTTATCACGCCGTCGCTCGATGAGATGTCTCATAACGCATCTGAAATGGAGCGTCAGGGGTTTAAAATCCCGCTTCTCATCGGAGGGGCTACTACAAGCAAGGCGCACACGGCTATTAAAATCGCCCCGCATTACGGGGGCGTCGTTGACCACGTTCAGGACGCATCGCTCGTCGTCGGGGTGTGCAGCGAACTTCTGAACCCGGAAAAGGCGAAACCTTACACGCAGAGACTGCGCCGCCAGCAGGAGGATTTGCGCCAAAAATACGCCGCCGGAAAGAATAAAAAGAGCTTTCTCACGATAGAAGAGGCGAGATTAAGGGGGTTTAAAACCGACTGGAGCAAGATAGAGATAGACACTCCAGGTTGGCTTGGGGTTCGGTTCTTCGGCGATATACCGCTTCGAGAAATCGTGCCGTACTTTGATTGGTCGCCCTTTTTCTGGGCTTGGGAACTTAAGGGTCTCTATCCAAAAATCTTCGAGAACGAGAGATATGGCAGGCAGGCGCGGGAGCTGTTTAAGGACGCCCAGAGACTGCTCGGAGACATCGTCAACGAGGGGAGATTCCGGGCGCGGGCGGTCATGGGGTTTTGGAGGGCGGCGGGCGCGGGCGACGACGTTATTATTTATTCGGATGATTCAGGGCGGGAGGTTTTAGATACCTTCCACTTCCTCCGCCAGCAAAGGGACAGAGGAGCCGAAGAGGGAATTTACCACTCCCTTGCCGATTTTATCGCCCCGCAAGACTGCGGGCGACGCGACTACATCGGGGCGTTCGCCGTAACCGCAGGGTTCGAGGTGGAGCAGGTCGCCGCATCCTTCAAAAATAAGGGCGACGACTACTCGTCAATCATAGTAAAAGCCCTCGGAGACCGCTTTGCCGAAGCCCTAGCCGAGATGATGCACAAGCGGGCGCGGATAATCTGGGGCTACGGCAGGGGTGAGAGCGCGTCCGCCGAGGATTTAGTCCACGAGCGCTACAGGGGCATCCGTCCCGCTCCGGGGTATCCGGCGTGTCCAGACCATACGGAGAAAAAAACGCTCTGGGCTATCCTTGAGGCGGAATCCAAAACCGGAATTTCACTCACAGAGAATTTCGCAATGAACCCTCCAAGCTCGGTTTCCGGGTTTTATATCGCGCACCCGGAGGCGAAATATTTTGGTGTCGGCGAGATTGCCCGCGACCAGGTAGAGGATTACGCGCGCAGAAAGGGAATCGAGGTCGAGGAAGCCGAGCGGTGGCTTCAGCCGAATTTAGGCTACGAGAGGTAGGGAAATATCTAGCGTGATTCGCTCAGGGGTTTCGGCAGCGCGGGGGCGGGCGGCTCTAGCCCACACTCTCTCTGGCCTCTAGCACTTTTCTCACGACGGCGTCAATGTTGTCCTCATCCACGAACGGCGAGAGTATATAGGATTTAAGCCCCAGCACAGGCTCGCCGTAGCTCGTGAGGCGGTAGCAATCGGTAAGGGAAATCATCACCCCTCTGCCCTGCATAGCCTCGTTGTGGACATAATCGGCGATGCGGCGGTTGTAGTCGTTGTGTTTCAAGAGGGACTGCCTAAATGCGGGGTCGGCAAGTTCCTGCTCTTTGATTTCAAACGTGTCAACGCCGTCCGGGTAGGCGCGAAAAATTGTAACCGCCCCGAAGTTGTCCCGATTCAGCACGGTTGTTGCGGAGTGTCCCTCAAGGTGTTCCCTGAGGAGTTGCGCCATCTCGACGATGTGTCCGAGAATCGCCTGCCAGCCCTTTTTGCCGAACAGCTTCAAATTGGCTATAGCCGCCATAGCTCCAGCGCCGCTGCGTGAAGTTTCAAGGGTGTACATTCCGGGGCGGTGTTCTCCGAATTGATATAGATAGGGCATATTTTCCTGACTTCTCATGAGGAGTTTTAGGTCATCACGGTTCTTAAACAGCACGAGGCTGGATATGTAGGGCGTGAATCCGGTTTTATGGAAATCCACCCCGATGGAGTCGGCAAGGCGCAGATGGCGGATACGGTGGCACGCTCCGGCGAGGGCGCGAGCGGTTCTTGGGCGAAATCCGAGGGGGTTTGCCTCGAACTGATAGTCGTTAAAGACGCTCCAAGCCCAGCCAATGACCGCATCGGCGTGGATGTGAGGGCGGTAGGGGAGATTAAATTCCTCTGCCAATCTGTCGCGCAGTCGAGCCACCTCTTCTAGGTCGTCGAGTCCAAAGGCATCGGTAGTTCCCATGGTGCAGATAAAGCCCGCGATTTTTTTTCCCGCCTCTAGGGCGCGTCTCGCCTCGGCTTCTAGGATTTTGAGATTCATCTCGTTTCTCTGTGTCGTAGGTATCGTGATGAGATTTTTTGAGCCGAGTCCCAGCCATCCGGCGATGTTGTAGCGGCAGTAGTGGCTCGCGTCGCTTGCGAAGATGACGGCATCGTCTCGAACCCCGTTCTCCATAGCGTCGGGCAGGGCCTTTTCCACCCCCACTTTCATCGCGTAAAACGTCGTTCCGGTACCGCCGAAGGTGAAAACGCCGGAAGCCTTTTGGGAGTCGTATCCCACCATCTCGGAGGTTATCGAGACGGCTTCAACCTCGGCGAGGGCGACTCTGTGGCTATATTCATCCCACGCGAGGTTGGGATTATACACCTCGGCAAGCATCATCCCCACGAGCGAGGCTATCGAGGGGGGCGGCACGACGTTAACCTGAGTGCGCGGATGCCCCCAAATCGTCATCCCTTCGAGATATTTCACGAGGGCATCGGTAACACTTTCAAGCGACTCCGGCTCTGCGTGTAGGCGCGCCCCTTGAGCTGAGGCGTAGTCGAGAGGCTCTCGTTTGCCGAGTATAGGAAGCTCGCTCTTTAAATCGTCAACCTTATCGAGAGCGCGCATCACCGTATAGACGACGTAAGAGTCGTGCACTTTATCGCTTATCGGCTGGGGGAAGGCGAGGCGTATTTTATTTAGAATATCGCGGTACGGCGCGGCAGACATGATCGCCTCCTCGGACGATGGAATTTCGAGACGAGGGGAATTATAGCCCAAAGCCCGGGCGCGGGCAAAGCCGATATTTGATTAGCGGAGAAATTGAGGGAAAAGGGCGGATAGGGGGGGTGCATCCGCCCTTTTAGCGAATTAAGGCTTAATAAAATCTCTGAGGAGCATTCCGACTTCGAGTTCTCTGAGCTTTTTAAGGGCGCGCCGCTCGATTTGCCTGATTCTCTCACGGGTGAGCTTATAGCGGCTCCCGATTTGGTCAAGCGTGTAGGATTCGTCATAGCCTATGCCGAAGCGCATCATAATTATATCCCTCTCCCTCTCGCCAAGGCTGGATAGGGCTTCTTCCAGTTTTTTATTCATGGTTATATTCGCAATGAGGGCTTCGGTCGAGAGTCCGGTGTCGGGGATAAAATCTATGAGCGAATTTTTATCCTCCTCTAAGCCAACCCCGGGAGCGTCAATATAGACCATATTAGTCGAGGTTGCGTTTATCACTTTTTTAACCTTCTTCACGCTGAATCCCGATTGCATTGCGACCTCCTCAATATTGGGAATCTCGCCGCTTTCGTTTTTGAGCATCGTCGTGGTTTTATAGACCTTGCTCGCCTGCTCGAGGACTCTTATCGGCACTCTGATAACTCTGGTCTGGTCGAAAATTGCGCGCGAGATGCTTTGAATTATCCACCACGAGGCGTAGGTTGAGAATCTGTACCCTCTGGTGTGGTCGAACTTTTCTACTGCTTTGATGAGTCCCACATTGCCCTCCTGAATGAGGTCGGCAAGGGGAAGCCCTCTGCCTAAGTACTTCTTCGCTATGCTCACGACGAGCCTCAGATTGGCGCTGACAAAGCGGTCTTTAGAGGACTTAGCCCTTGCGCAATAAGCGTCGAATAGTTGAACTATTCTCTGGTGCTTGAGGGCGTACCCGTCGAAGCGGCGCGCAGAGGACTGGGCTTCATTAGCCGCCACGAGCGATTTTATTTGCCGGGCTTTGGCTTCGTATTTTTTTATTTTAATTGAAAGCTCTGCCTCGTCCCGCTGAGTGAGGAGAGTCTCCGTACCTACTTCCCTGAAATAGGTCTGCAGGAGGCGATAGTCCTCTTCGGCAACCGCGGTATGGCTCTGGGGGGCGGGGCTGTCGTCTCTTGCAGGGGATACCTCATCGTGGGCGACGGTATGAGCGTCTTCTTGCATGAAGGGGTCAATCGAGAAAAGGTCAATTGCTTCGGCTAGTTGAGTGTGTTCCATCTGTTCATTACCTCCACTCGGATAATGAGCAATATTTGTGCCAGAGGCTGAATAGGTATTTAATTAATTGATATTATTGAATATTTTACCCCCCCCAGGCTCTAGTTAGACAACTTATGACACTTCGCAACCGGCTCTTGACAAAATTTGTTTAACGCTGCGAGATGGAATCAGGGGAAAATCCGGCCATCGGCGAGCGCGCTGGAAAATTTTGCCGCCTGATATTGAGGGTTTATAAGCAGTTGCACAAAAACGGATTGACAAGAAATCTATTTCGAGTATATATAACACCTTATCTGTTCTTAACGGGAGGATTATTCAGATGACTGTGAAGAGGATTTGTTGGGATTGCCCCAACACGCCGGTTCATGAATGGAACATCGTATCTGAGGCGAACAGCAGAGAAGGCCATTTGATTACGATACGGTGCCCGCACTGCAAAAAAGAATCGAGAGTGTTCGGGTGGATGACGGGTTGTGAGTGCAATTCGTGCAAGTCTCAGATAATTGGCGCGGCAAAGTAGCGCATACATCCGAGAGTGCGTCTCATTGGGCTGATGCAGAATAGATATGAGCCTCGGTTTGTGTTGAGCGAGCCGCAATTGCCAAGAATTGGGTAAATCTCAGGTAATGAAAATTCTAATCACAGGTGGAGCCGGGTTCATCGGCTCGTGGGTTGCCGAAGCCTTCATCGCCGAAGGGCATGAGGTTTTAGTCCTAGATAACCTCACGAGCGGCAGGGAGGCGAACATCCCCAGCGAGGCGGAGTTCGTAAAGGGGGATATACGCGAGGCGAGCTTGCTTGAGGGTATCTTCTCCTCGTTTAAGCCCGATGTAGTCAGCCACCACGCCGCTCAGATAGACGTCAGGCTCTCCGTGGAAAATCCCGTGTTTGACGCTGAGACCAATATCCTCGGCTCAATTAACCTAATTGAACTGTCGAAGAGGCAGGGGGTGAAAAAATTCATCTTCGCCTCAACCGGAGGCGCAATTTACGGCGAGCCTGAGAATCTCCCCGCCGGCGAGAGTGCCTATCCTGCCCCGATATCACCTTACGGGGTCTCCAAATATTCGGTAGAAAAATACCTCGGCTACTACGGAGCCGTGTTCGGATTCAATTACACCGCGCTCAGATATTCAAATGTTTATGGGCCCCGGCAAAACCCCGAGGGAGAGGCTGGAGTGGTCGCAATTTTCTGCAATAGAGTCCTATCCGGCGTCCCCTGCCGCATCTTCGGCGACGGCGAGCAGACGCGCGATTACGTTTTCGTGGGGGACGTAGCAAGGGCAAATTTAATGAGCCTGGGCGCGCCCGCCGGAAGCTATAACATCGGAACCGGGGTTGAGACCTCAGTCAACGAATTAGCCAGAGTGCTAAGGGATAAATCAGGCGTTAATTTCATGACGGAATACGCCGATGCGAGAGCGGGCGAGGTACTGAGGATTTCCCTCGATGCGTCGCGCGCCGAAGAGGTATTTGGCTGGTCTCCGTCGGTAGCTTTTGAAGAGGGGATACGGCGGACTTGGGCGTGGTTTAGCAAGGGCGCGTGATTGTATCCATCGGGATAAACCGCCGAGCCAGAGCAGTGTATTCCCACCTAACCTGCGCCAACAGCGGCGCTCAATTTTCCATTATGGCAATAGGCGGATTCGAATAGCTTATTCCTAACCTCGCGGGCGGATTGCGAAGTTTGGGCTAAGCGGGTATCATTTGTGGATTGACTGGAGGAGTAGAGAATGAAAAGGTTTGATTTAGATAGTAGAGTCGTAGAGCGCAGGCTCAGAGAAGGGGCGCTCAATAGGGAAGAATACGAGGCTTATCTGGCAGCGCTTCCCGACGTATCCGAGAAATCGTGCCCCCTTACGGCAAACGGACAAGTGGTAAGCGACCAAGATTTCAGCGAGATTAAAACCGACACTCAGGAAGAAGATAAATGAATTGGGACTACAAAGTAATTTCACTGGACGAACTATTCCCTGAACACACGGATCACGACATAGCAGTATCGAGGCAGGCGGCGTCGAGCAGGAGGGGAAAACTCGGCGGAGGGCTTGAGAATAAGCTCAAGGAACTCGGCGCTGATGGATGGGAGTTGATAACCATAGCCGGGGAATTCAGCGTTTTTAAAAGACCGGCAGCGAGCTAAGAGCGCTTCCGCCCTTTTTTTGAAAATAGCCCGCCCCCCTGCGAATGAATGCCGCCGAGAGCCGCCCCCTGTCTCCCGGAGCAGTTCCATCGAGAGGGCAATACATATATAAGCGCCGGCTCCATCATGATTTTCTCCTCACGCAGACTGATAGCTCTATACGTTTTTCTATTTATCGCATTCCTGTCCACCCCGGGCTTTTGCGTAAAACTTGCGGTTGAGGTGGGAGAGCCGCTCTTGGGCAGAGAAATCCCCCAGGTGCGAGACTCGATAATATCCAAAGCCCTTCAAAGCGCCATGGACAGAGCCTTGGGCGAGGGAAAGGCCCCGAAAATCAGCCCTGAGGATACCTCTAAATTCATAAAGGGCTACAAAATTCTGGAAGAAACCCTAGAGGGCGAGCAGTATAAAATGACAGTTGAGGTCAATATTGACTCCCGCCGCCTAAAAAAGAGGCTGGACCAGCTCATAGCCGAGGATTCAAAGAAATCCCCTC
Organism: Deltaproteobacteria bacterium; assembly: GCA_052390235.1. Classification (GTDB taxonomy): domain Bacteria; phylum Desulfobacterota_D; class UBA1144; order Nemesobacterales; family CSP1-2; genus JBQTHB01. The sequence goes on from JBQTHB010000003.1 coordinate 18,139, forward strand.
CGAAACCCTCCATATATTTAAATTTTACCGAATCCCCAGGGAGCGATCTGCTAGTAAAAATGATTGCCGTCGAGGAGATTCAAAGAAACATCTCCATCGCCCTCATCGGCTCCGGGTATCTGCTGAAGGATAGGGTCGAAGACGCCGATGCGAGTATCGAAATCTCGATGGGAGTCAGTATCGCCGACGGCTACATTAGAAGGGTATCCTACGTAACCTTAGGGACAATAGAAATCAAAGCCTCTCTTGGCGCAGAGCAGATAGCAGACATCAAAGAGACCTCGCGGCGCGCCGGCGCAGACCCGATACAAGGCGGAATTGAGGCGCTGAGAATCTCGGAAGCGGCGGCTATGAAAAAGCTCAAACTGGCGATGCAGAGCCTGACCCTAGCTCCTCAGCCTAGCGATGAAACGGCAACATCGGGGGTTGAGATTCTCGTCAAAGGGGTTAGAAATTTCAGGCACTTCGAGCGCATTGACGAGGTCATCGCTGGCTCAATTGCCGGAATCGAGGTTGAAAAGCGAGTTTTCAGCCGCGGCGGAAACGTGCTTTTCACCGTATCATCGAGGTTAGAGCCCGGGAGCATAGCCAGGGCAATCGAGCGGCTCATGCCCGGCGAGATGAAACTCGAAACCGGCGGCGATACCGGCATTGTATTTGGAGTTTCAGCAAGGAAAAAGTAGGCGGGATTAGAAATGGAAATCGCCCTTATCACAAGCGTATGGAGGTTTGCAGCCACGGCTTTTGGTATGGGTATATTCATTTGGATTGAGATTTTCTCCCAGCTGCGCACCCCGAAAGAGTCGAGAATAAGGCACTATTTGAGGAATCTGTCCCTCGGACTCGGCAACGGACTCGCCCTTCACATAGCCGCAGGAGGCGCTATTGCTGCCTACTACAGCGCTCTTGCCGAAAACGGACTCGGCATCTTAAACGCGCTCGGAGTTGGGTCGGCTGGCAATGTACTGTTATCGTTTGTTTTCCTAGATTTTATAACCTACGCATGGCACAGGGCGTATCACAAAATCCCCGTTCTGTGGCGTATTCACAGAGTGCATCACAGCGACTTAGACCTCGATGTTACGAGCGCGTCTAGGTTTCACATCACTGAGATTGCGCTCTCGTCGGCGCTGAAAATGCTAGTTGGGCTTCTGTGGGGGCCAAGCGCCCTAGCCCTTGTCGTACACGAAACCCTGCTTGGGGCGGCGGCTCAGTTTCATCACTCGAACATACGCCTGCCGGAGCGCTGGGAGTCCCGGCTGCGGCGAGTCGTAGTTACGCCCAAGATGCACCACATCCACCACTCAAACGTCATCGGCGAGACGAACTCGAACTACTCGAATTTCCTCTCGATTTGGGACACGCTCTTCGGCACTCGCGTGAACTTAGAAGACGAGAATAGAATCATCTACGGGCTTTGGGAGTATCCAGAAATTGAGGACGTAACGCTTCGCAAGATGCTCCTAATGCCGCTTGACCCCCCGTGCGGCGATGACAGAAGGGGCGATGGGAGGGGCGCGGGCTGAGCGATAGCCAAGTCCCTACTCCCACTCAATTGTGCTTGGGGGCTTCGTAGAGATGTCATAAACGACGCGGTTGATACCCCTCACTTCGTTTATGATGCGCACCGATACCCTCTCCAGAATCTCGTATGGAATTCGCGCCCAGCCCGCCGTCATACCGTCGAGGCTCGTTACTGCGCGAAGGGCAACGACGTTCTCATAAGTCCTCTCGTCTCCCATGACCCCCACAGTTTTCACGGGGAGGAAAACGCAGAAAGCCTGCCAGATGTCGCTATGAATTCCGGCTTGTTTTATCTCTTCTATAAAAATGGCGTCGGCGCGGCGCAGTTTCTCCAGTTTATCCTCGGCAACTTCGCCCATAATCCTGATGGCAAGCCCGGGCCCGGGGAAGGGATGGCGGTCGAGGATTTCGGACGGCAGCCCAAGCTCCCTCCCCACGGCTCTGACCTCGTCTTTGAATAGCTCCCTGAGAGGCTCGACGAGCTTCAGATTCATCCTCTCGGGAAGCCCGCCCACGTTGTGATGGGATTTTATCTTGGCGGATGGACCCTTGACGCTCACGCTCTCGATAACGTCCGTGTAGAGCGTGCCTTGAGCGAGAAATTCCGCTCCTTTGATGCGCGAGGCTTCCTCCTCAAATACCCTAATGAATTCCTCGCCGATGATTTTTCTCTTGCGCTCCGGGTCTTCCACGCCGCGGAGTTTGTCTAAGAATCTCGCCCCTGCGTCAACGTGAATGAGCTTGAGCGCGAGTCTCTTGAAGGTCTCAACGACCTGCCTCGCCTCGCCCTCCCTGAGCAGTCCCGTGTCAACGAATATGCACTGGAGCTTATCCCGCACGGCGCGCTGAAGAATCATAGCGGCAACGGCTGAATCCACCCCCCCCGAAAGCCCGCAAAGCACGGTGGACTCTCCGACTCTATCGCGGATGTCCTGTATCGCCGTCTCGACAAAAGACTTAGAAGTCCACTTTCCCTCGCATCCGGCAATTTTAAAGATGAAGTTGGCTAATATCTCCCGCCCTGGCTCGGTGTGCGCGACCTCCGGGTGAAACTGCACTCCGAATATCCGCCCGTTTGCGTGCTTTATCGCCGCCACCGGGGAGTTCGCGCTCACGGCTATGGACAAAAACCCGTCGGGCAGTTTTAGAACGCGGTCTCCGTGCGACATCCACACCCGCGCCTTGGGGGAAACGCCTGAGAATAAATCCGATGCGTCCGTGATTTCAATCTCGGCGGGACCGAACTCGCGCCTTGCCGAGCGCTCGACTACGCCCCCCAAAAGGCGGGCGGTCAGTTGCATCCCGTAGCAGATTCCAAGCACGGGGACGGATAAGTCGAATATCTCCACGCTGACCGAAGGAGAGGCTTCATCCCACACGCTCGCAGGGCCGCCGGACAGAATTATCCCCTTCGGGGCAATCTCGCGGATTTGAGGCAGCGGAGTGTTATAGGGCTTGATTTCGGAGTAAACCCCAAGCTCCCTCACGCGCCTTGCGATGAGCTGAGTGTATTGGGAGCCAAAATCGAGAATTAATACTGTTTCGCGCATATTATCTGCCGTTGAGATGGTTTTGTGGGCGCAAATCTGGGGAAAGTGGACTACTCAATTCTATAGTTCGGCGCTTCTTTCGTGATGATAACGTCGTGGACATGGCTCTCTCTGAGTCCCGCGTTGGTGAGCTTGAGGAATCGCGCGTTCGTCCTGAGTTCGGCAATTGTGCGGCAACCCGTATATCCCATTCCGGCTCTAAGCCCCCCGACGAGCTGATACACCATGCCGCCGAGCGAGCCTTTATATGGGACCCTGCCCTCTATGCCCTCAGGGACGAGCTTCGATTCAATCATCTCATCCTGAGAGTATCTGTCTCGGCTTCCTTTTTTCATCGCTTCAATAGAACCCATCCCGCGATAGACCTTATAGGTTCTCCCCTGATAGAGAATCACCTCTCCCGGAGCCTCGTCTGTTCCGGCGAATAGGTTTCCTATCATGACCGAATATGCGCCGGCGGCAAGAGCCTTCGTAATGTCGCCTGAGAATTTTATGCCTCCGTCGGCGATAACGGGGATGTCGTACTTTCTAGCGACATGGGCGGTTTCCATAACGGCTGATATCTGCGGCACACCGATACCGGCGATGATACGAGTGGTGCAGATTGAGCCGGGACCCACTCCGACTTTGACCGCGTCCACTCCGGCTTTAATTAGGGCGAGCGCGCCGTCGGCAGTAGCGACGTTTCCGGCGACGAGCTGAATCGCGGGGAAATTCGACTTTGTTGAGGCCACGGCGTCAATCACCCGCTTCGTATGCCCGTGAGCGGTGTCTATCATTATCACGTCGCATCCGACGCGGACAAGGGCGTCAACCCTCTGTTCTCTGTCAGGTCCAACGCCGACGGCGGCGGCGCACCTGAGCCTTCCGCGCTCGTCTTTACAGGCATTCGGGTTTTTTTCAATCTTCTCGATGTCTTTCATCGTGATGAGGCCGCGAAGCCTGAAATCGTCGTCCACAACGGGCAGTTTCTCGATTCTGTGCCTGTGGAGAAGCTCCTTGGCGGCATCGAGAGTAATTCCCTCGCGCGCCGTGATGAGCCGCTCCTTTGGGGTCATCGATTTATCAACCCTAAAGTGGAGATTTTTCTCGAACCGCACGTCGCGGTTTGTGATAATTCCAAGCAGCGTGCCGTCCTCTTCGGTAACCGGAAGCCCGGTAACGCTGTGCTTTAATATAATTTCGAGGGCGTCTGCAATCCTGTGGTACGGGCGGACTGTGAGGGGGTTTACTATCATGCCGCTTTCGTATTTTTTTACCTTCTCCACCTCAGCCGCCTGAGAGCCGACGTCGAGGTTTCTGTGTATAACGCCGATTCCTCCCTCCCGCGCTATGGAAATTGCGGTTTTAGACTCGGTAACGGTGTCCATAGCGGCGCTAATGAGGGGGATATTCAGCCTGATTTGAGCCGTGAGCTGTGTTGAGACGTCAACCTCATTGGGAAGCGCCTCGGAATAGGCGGGAATCAGCAGAACGTCATCGAAAGTTAATGACTCTTCAATCTTGTTTTCCAACATTGGTTTTTACCTTCATCGGCTTTTGGGCTTGGGGCTTTTTTACGGAGCCGGGGGGTTTATTAGAATGCGTATCGGCGTCCCTGCCGGATTTCGACTCGCCCCGCGACTTGGATGCAGACTTAGCGGAGCTTCTCACGATTTCTATTACTTTTTTTCGCATCTCCGGCACGGTAATGCCGAGTTCTATCTCGATTTCCTGCTCGTCTTCAGTCAAGTTCACAAACACGGGAAGCACTCCCACATAAGTGTTTGAATCCACGCGCTCGAACCCTAGGGCTTTTAGGAGCTTCTTCGGGAGCATGGGGAAATCGAGCTGGGCGACTTCGGCGGTTTCCTGAGGGAGAAGTCCATCTTGGGTTACGCTTATTCTAAGCCGAGTAGCTTTCATCTTCGCCCGCCTGTGCTGAAACGCTGTGTTTTAATCAACGGACATGAGCCGTATAACCGCCGATGTGAAACCCTCAAGTAGCGGCCGCTCCTGCCCCCCTTTTTTGCCGCCCGCCGAGGCTCAGTATTTTACTTTACGCGATAAAAATAGCAAGCGCTCCCCGATGAGATTATAGCCGCGAGATGGGGGATAAATCATGCAGGACTCGGAGCATAGCGAGGGATTGATTGCGCCGAGAATCCAAAGGGTGGATTATCACTCCCCTCCGGCTTTTTCAAAATCCACGACTGACACTTGGTACTCTATGCCGGGTAGCTCGGCTTTGCTGGGGTATAGGGCGATAAACGGGACGTATTCTCCGCGCTCTACGCCGTAATTGAGTCCGGCGAGTTTTTTGGGATTATAAAAATCTATGTCGCCGCTGATTCTATAGAGTTTGAGCATCATCACTCTGGGCGAGAGGGTTTTAAGCTCGCGCTCGCTCAGGGTATTTCCGGCATAGACCGTGGTGTCCTCGAGCAGTTTGCCTTGGCTAAGGAAAGTGGCCTTTAATTTTATATAATTCACCGTCCCTCCCGATTTATTTACCACTCGCCCGGAGACCAAATAGACAAGCCCGTCTTTTGTTCTCACCCACCTTCCGACCGAATCGGAAACCGGTATGGAAGCGGCGGGGTCGGGCGCGGAGCTGAGCGGGAGCTTCGATAGGAATTTCTTAACCACGTTTGATTTATCGGGAACAAGCCCCAGATTTACCGAAATCACCCAAGCGGCGGCGCTTATGACAAGGGCGATAAGGACAAAAAAGATTAGAGATGCCAATTTGTTGCCTGAAGATTTCGCTTTATTTAGCTCTATTCTTCGGGCTATGGGCATGGATGAAGGCGGGGGGGCTGAGTTCTCCCTCTTTATCGCTGAGAGCCTTTCAATATCCACGGAAAGCCGGCTCGGCTCGGTCTTTACGGGCGTCTCGGAGGGAATCTCCTTTTGCGGCTTCGGCGGCTCTTCTTTAGGAGTAGGCGGTTCAAACAGCTTTTGAGCATCGGATTGAGAGGCATGAGGGGACTGAGCGCCTATGTCGAGGGCTATACTGTCCCAGTTGAAGCCAGAAGGGGGTTGATTTTTGATCTGTTCGGATTTATCAGCCGACTCAGGCGCGGCTCTGCGTCCTGCTCGCTCTAAATCAAATGGCTTCCAATCCACGCCGGCGGCGGATTCCTTTTCAATGTCCGAGAACAGCTCGGCGGGGTTGCCGGTCGGGGCTTGCCGGGAGGGCGCACTAGACGATGCTGAGGGCTCATCTTCAGCGGCGGCGTCCTCTCTTTCGACGAAAAAAACATTGCCGCACTTAGAGCATCTGACCCTGCTTCCCGATGATTTTATAAGGGAGTCGTCAATTCTAAACTTCTTCCGACACCGCTCGCATTCAATTATCATAAATTCAGCCCACAAAGTATGAAAAAATAGTAAGCGCTCGGATTAAAATTAATTGCAATCCGCCGCAGAGTCAACAGGGGCGAATCCGGCGCTTCGGATAACGCATCTAATCTTAGCCTATCAGATGGAATTTGATTCGCCGCATCCTCGCCGGAATCCGCAATATCAGAGGAGAGAGGGTCATAGCAACCGGTTGAATAATACCCGCTCAGCGCGTCTCAAAGGGTGGAGGGCGTATTGCCGATTGCAAAAAAATATGAGCTTATGTAGAATTACAATTACCAAAACCTTATTGAGGGAGAATCAGAGAATGACAGAGCATACCGACCACAATCCCTTTCAAGCCCTTAGAGAAGAAATGGACAACCTAGTCATTGGACACGAAGAGGTTAAAACGGCCCTTCTTTTGGGAATCATTGCGAGAGAGCATATTTATATCGAGGGGCCTCCGGGAACGGCAAAAACCATGCTTGCCGAAATTATCTCCAAAGCCGCCCAGCTAAATTTCTTCTTTTACCAGCTTCACAGGGACACGAGACTTTCCGAAATTGTAGGAGACTTGGTCATAGCCAAGGAACTGATTGACTCGGGCGAGTTAATAAAGCAGAGAATCATGAGGGGCGGAATCCTCACGTCGGAAATCTGCCTTCTGGATGATATTTCCCGCGCCCCCGGAGAGTCCCTAAACGTTCTGCTTAGAATCCTGAACGAGAGGAAGTTCGGCGAAGAGCGCATACCGCTTCTCACGGCAATAGCCACGAGCAACCCCACGGCCGATGAGTACTACAACGAGCCGCTCGACCCGGCAAACCTCGACCGCTTCATACTTCAGATAAGGAGTCAGGGAATTTCCTACGGCAGGAAATGGGACGAAGCAAAAGAGGTAATAAAACTCTACTCCGAGAGGCCGTTCGACTACACCGTCCCCGTGAGAGTGAGCAAGAAAATCTTCGATGAATACTATGAAAAGCTCGGGCAGGTGGAAATCCCGGCCGAGGTGCAGGAGGGACTGGCAAATTTCGTTGTGACCCTCATCGAAGACCATAACCTAAACGAGACCAATTCGCTTATTTCGGATAGGACTTTTTTCGTGAAGTCCCTTAAAATCATACGTTCACACGCGCTTCTTAACGGCAGGCACCGCTGCGCAATGGAAGACCTCAGAGCACTCAAGTATATGACCGCCTTCCGAGTCCCGGAGGAGATATTCCAGAAGCTCGATGAAATCCTAGAAGATCTGGGTAGTAAAAAAAAAGCCCAGATGGACCCAGGAGATAGGGTAGAACCCCCTATGTCCGAATACCAAGAGGATACGCCCGCTCAAAATCGCAAGGAAAAACCAGGCGATAGCGAGCGGGAATCTTCCGATCAGCTCTCGGAGGCGCGTAAGACCTTTTTCCAAGCGCTCAAAGAGCTCAAAGAGAACCTGTCTAAAGAACAGGACGACAACTCAGCTTCGTCCCTTGACCAAAAGATAAGCGGCGAGCGCCAGGGCGAATCCGAGGACGGCGGCAGGGATGAGAACGGACCCAAGCAGAAAAAACCGCAGAAGATGTACGCCAGCAAATCCCAAAAACCGGGCGACGAAGAAGATATGTGGCTCGGCGGAAAAAAGAATTTAAACTCGGCAGACAACGTAAAAATCATTATGAAAGTGCTTGAGGGCAACATCCAGCGCAGTATGGCGATGGACGCCCCTCACCCAGGCGGGCAGCCCCGCAGATGGAAAAAGATGATGTACTTCTCCGAAATGGAGGACGTTGACCCGTTCGAGGGGATGTTTTGGGCTGAGAATACGACCCCTTCCCTTCCGAGAGTCCACAAGAGGGAGAAAGAAGTGCTGGGGGGAGAAATCGCCATCCTCAGAGACGTCAGCACCTCGATGATGGGCGTCTATAGCGAGTGGTCGTCCTCGGTCGTGCGCGGCGTGATAGAGCTTGCCAAGGCTAAAAAAATGAGGGTCGGCTACATAGAATTTAATCACCGCTCCTATAAGCACAGACGCGTCGGCAAGTTCTTCACCAGAGACTATAAATGGATGCTTGAGCTCGCCTCCAGAACCGAATGCTCCGGCAACACCAATTACGAAGACGCGCTCAAGGACGCGCTCTCGGAGTTCAAAGGCAGGGGGTTTCGCAACAAACACATACTCTTTATAACCGACGGCATCCCCACCTCAGGCGACTGCGAGGTGGGCGAAGAGAGGCAGAGGGCGAAAAAGCTCGGCGTGTGCGTCCACTCCATTTTCATCGGCTCGAAGAATTATCCGAAAATCCTACAGAAAATCTCGGAAGAGACCACAGGCACGCAGTTTGTCGCCTCACGCGGGAGAGACGGCTACATTAGAATCGAGAAGAAGGATAAAAAAGCGCTGACGACGGCGGCGACAGAGAAGAGGTTTGACCCGTTTATGCACATATTCACGCCCCAGTCTTATACGCAGCCCCCTCAATAAGGGGATTTTCTCTGATATAGGTTGACGGCTCTCTGATGCTCTTCGTAGGTTGAGGAGAACTGGTGCGTGCCGTCCCCCTTGGAGACAAAGTATAGATAATCAGAGCGGGCGGGATTGAGAGCGGCTCTGAGGGATTCTCGACCCGGATTGGCGATTGGCCCTGGGGGGAGACCTGTGTTTCTGTACGTGTTGTATCGGTTGCCGGAGTCCTGCAGGTCTATTTTCCTGAGATTGCCGTCAAAGGTGCTTCCGAGTCCGTAAATGACTGTGGGGTCGCTGTCGAGCCTCATGCCCCGTTTCAAGCGGTTGTGAAATACGGATGATATTAGCTCCCTCTCGGAGGATGCGCCGGTTTCCTTCTCGATGATGGAGGCTAGGATTACCGCCTCTCTCGCGCCTAAATTAGCCCCTGCGGAGCTGGATTTTACCAACTCGAACTCCCTCCTGAACTGAGCTACCATTAATCGTATCAGCCTCTCTGGGGTTATCCCCTTCGGATAGGAATAGGTGTCGGGATAGAGATAGCCCTCGAAACTGCCGCCGGGCGCGCCGAGGAGTTCTGCCCGAAGTTTTCCGTCCGATAATTTAGCTATGAAATCCCTGGCTGAGACGACGCCTTTTTCATCGAGCAGGGCGGCAGTTTGCGCTACGGTGAGCCCTTCGGGGATGGTAAATTTGCGCAGAGCCACATCGCCCTTGACGAGTTTGAGGGCTATATCGGCTACTGAACTTTCATTGGCGAATTCATACTCGCCGGCTTTAATTTTCTTCTGAAGCCCGTTTATTATGACGTAGGAAACAAATAAATCGGCGCTCTGAGTTATACCTGCCCTCTCAAGCCTCTGGGCTATATCTCTCAGACCCGCGCCCCTTGGAATTTCAACTAGAACCTCTCCGTGATAGAACGGGGAGAAATAGGCGGAGTATAAAAACGCTAGGGCAAGGGCAGTGGCAACCGTCGCTGCGATAATAATTCTGCGCATCGTATCAAAGCCCTATTTTACTCAATTGAACCGGGGAAATAAAGAAGGGATTTCATCATGAGGGATTAGGGCGGGAATATCGAAACTGGCGCGAATTATCCGCCGATGCCCATAGCCTGCTAGACTTTTGCCTTGGACATAACCACAAGGTCGCTTCTATGGATTATCTCGTCGCTGTACTTATACCCCAAAATGGCTTCAATATCCGAGGTCTTCGCGCCGATAATCTCCCGAATCTCATCCGAGCCGTAGGAGGCAAGCCCCCTTGCGACCTCATCCCCGGCTTCATCAACGCACCTCACCGGGTCGCCCACATCAAAATCGCCGCTCACCGCCTTCACGCCGGAGGGCAGAAGGCTTCTGCCCAGAGCCGATACTGCTCGTTTTGCCCCCTCGTCAATTACGAGTTCCCCCAAGGGTTTCAGGGCATAGGCTATCCAGTGCTTCCTAGCGTTAAGGCTCTGCGCTGGCGGAAGGAACAGCGTGCCGATATCTGAACCTGAGAAAATCTCCGTGAGCGCCGAGGGGGTTTTTCCATTTGCGATGATTGTCGGCACCCCGAAAGCGGATGCGTTTTTAGCCGCCTCGATTTTTGTCCTCATCCCTCCGGTCGTGGTTCTGCCGAGGGTGTCTCCGGCAAGGCTCTCGACTCCTGAGTCTATTTTTTCAATTACGGACAGGAGCTTGGCGTCTGTGCTTGCGCGCGGGTCTTTGCTGAATACGCCGTCAATGTCGCTTAGGAGAATGAGCAGATCCGCCTCGACGATGTTTGTGAGGAGGGCGGCTAGGTTATCGTTATCGCCGAATTTTATCTCCTCGACGGCGACCGTGTCGTTTTCGTTAACAATTGGGATGACGCCCATTTTAATCAGCGTAAAGAGGGTTTTTCTCGCGTTGAGGAATCTCTTGCGCGCTGAGACGCCGTCGTGAGTGAGCAGGATTTGAGCAACTTTCTCGCCGAATGCCGAAAACGCCTTCTCGTAGCTCCACATAAGAGTGCTTTGACCGCAGGCGGCGATGGCCTGCTTCATCACAATTTCTTTGGGCTTTACCCCGATGGCGAGCTTTTTCATTCCTGCGGCGATGGCTCCCGACGAGACGACGACGACCTCAAGCCCCTTTGCTCTGAGTTTTGAGACCTCGGAGGCGATTTCCTCGAATGCGGAGTCTAGGATTTCCCCGCGCTCGTTGCTCAGGACGCTGCTGCCGATTTTAACCACGACTCTCTTTACGCCTCGGATGAGGGATTTCCTGTCTCTATGTTTCGTCATCTGATTTAAACTGGAGGGTAATTTTACCTGAAATTATTAGGGATATTTGATGAGAGTTCTTGACAACGCTCTGCGGGCTTGATATGTTTTAGGGCGCTGCGGCGCGGGAATAGCTCAGCTGGCTAGAGCGTCTCCTTGCCAAGGAGAAGGTCGCGGGTTCGAATCCCGTTTCCCGCTCCAGCAAACCATCCAAATTATCCTAAAAAACCGTTGAGAGTATCCGGCTTAATCAACGAGCTATAAGAGCCGTCCGCCGCGGAATCTGCGCAGTTAGCCATTAATCGAGAGGAATGAACCATTTTTGAGGGGTGAGCGCAAGAGCGCCGCCGAAGAATTGGTCGTCCAAGCCCTTGAGGTCATGAGAGCGCCAAACCGTCGGCGCAAGCGCTATAACGGCTTCGGTCGCCGCCGCGAGAACCACCCCTACGACTTCCATACCGTCTTGGGTGAGATAGCGCTGGTGAATCCTGCGGCTAATTCGCTGGGCTTCATCTCCGCGAATTAGCCGAGCCCCTCCCCACGCGCTTATCCACATCTCCGAGCCCTGTTTGCGGCTCTCGACTATGACGGACGCCTGAGGGCGCGCCGAGAGGTTTTTAAATTTTCTGTCAGCCCCCGTGCTGATAAAAAAATTCCCGTCCTCAAACATATACCAGACAGGGGTTAGGTGAATCGAGAGGTCTGCGTTGAACGTGGCTAAGGTCGCATAACGCCGCCCGCCTAGAAATTCCACAACTGATGCCGCTGGATTTGCCACTTTTCATCCCTCCCAATCTATCTGAGTTTAATCAGCCCATCGGCGTATAGCCCGGCTGGGCTTTTATCGAGTCCATCCACCTCATTACCGAAGCGTGCGGGGCGAGGCTCACCTGCGCCTCTTCGGAGAGGGCGACATAGGGGAAACAGCCTATATCGGCAATAGAATAATCGCCGGCAAGAAATGCGCCCCCCGCAAGATGATTGTCCAAGATTTGAAGAGCGGCTCCTGCGGCGTCCCTAAGCGCTTTAAGCTCGGTTTCATTTCTGCTATCCGCGGGGACGAATTTCGTCATAAATCTAGCCCTAGCAAGAGCCGGGTCAAGGGTGGTTTTGCCGAAAAATAGCCACTGCGAAATCAATCCGAATTTTTTTGCATCGCGCGAGAAAATACGGTTCGGCGAGTATTTGTTCCCCAGATAAAGCAAAATTGCGTTGGACTCCCAAATCACGAGGTCTCCGTCAACGAGAACGGGAATTTTCTTATTCGGGTTGAGCTTGATAAAACCGGGGCTATTCTGCCCGCCGCCGAAAATATCGAGATTCACCTTCTCATATTCCACCCCAAGATGGGAGAGCGCGAGCCTCACTTTATAAGAATTACCCGAAAGCGGGTGGTCGTAGAGCGTTATCATTGCGCCTAGTCCTCTAAGTAAGCCAAGAATTTTTCTGAGAATCTCTCGCTGCCCAGAAGCCGAAGCGCGAGCCGCCGTTTGGGGACGTGATAGACAATTTTACTGCGCGCGCAGACCCTGCCCCCATCGTCCAGAATTTCAGCCGAGAGAAACACTTTTTTGCCCCGAACCTCGTCAATTCTGCCTCTGACGAGAATCTCCGAGGACGTCCTTACGGGACTCATCAGTTCCATGTCAATTTTTGCCGTAAGCCCGATTTTTTTGAGCCTGTCGAACATCGCCCAAAACCCCACTTCATCCATCAGCGCGCACTGAACGCCGCCGTGAACAATGCCGGGGAAACCGGAGAAATGCTCCTCCGGCTTCATCCTAACAAAAACCTCGCCCCGCTCATCGTCGGCAAAGAACTTCATCCGAAGCCCAAGGCTGTTTCTTGGGTCGCACGCGAAACAGCCGTAATCCGGGAAATCGGTGAAGACGTTTTCTATCGGGCGAATCATAGGAGCGGTAAGTGTATCTGAATTTGAATTCCCGGCAAGCCGAAGCCACTAAGAGCCAAGGAGCTTATTCAATCCCGCTATCGCAAGCCCAAACAGCCCTTCGAGCCTCGCCTTTATGTCCGCCTCTGGAGCTCCGCCTACGACCGTGAAATTCGCAGCCCACTCGACTTCGCTCTTCCCGCCGCCGAGGTCGTGAATTGTTATCACGGCCAGATACCCCTCGACTGGAAGCCGCGAGCTTACGATGGAGTATTTGAGCTCCCTTGCCGAGTCGTCCAGAGACTCAAGCCTCTCGATAATCTGCCCGCCGTCCTTTGTCGTCAGCGTTCTCTGCGCGCCAACTCCTGAGCCTTTGAGGGTCGAAGAAACTATAGGCGGGATGAAATTCTCAAGCCCAATGAACTCCCTTATTACTTTCCACACCGAAGCGGCGGAGGCGTTGACAGCCCCCTTTGTGTATGCCTGAGTCATGGTTATCCTCCAGTTGTTTAAATTTTTAAGGAGCTATTCTGCCACTTCGAGGAGAATTTGGCAAGAAGGCGCATTGGGCGACATCGGATTGACTAGCCGGCGAGGGCGGAATCTAGCATCTCGGCAATGCGGCTCTTCGGCGCTGCCCCTACGATTTTGCCTACCGCTTCGCCTTTTTTATAGACTATCAGCGTGGGGATGCTCCTCACCCCATTTGATTGAGTAATCCCCGGATTGTCGTCAACGTTGAGCTTTCCCACCTTCACCCTGCCGCCGTAGCTTGCGGCAAGCTCCTCAACTATTGGAGAAACCGCCCGGCACGGGCCACACCACTGCGCCCAAAAATCTACAAGTACGGGAATGTCCGACTCGACGACCTCTTGATTGAAATTTGCATCGGTAATTTCGACGCTCATCGTATGCCTCCGAATATTTTGTGCTTGGGTTTTTAGATATAAGTTCGATGAATTTGGATTCATGGCAACATCGGAATGCGCGATTCAGGATGCAAGATGAAGGGAGTTTGAATCGCCAATCCGGCATCGCGATGCGGCGTCCCGTCCGGTTATTGACAATTTTCCATTCTATATGTTTACTCATTGGGGGGAAAATGAGCCGCACTGCGCTGTACGAAATTCACCTTGAGCTTGGGGCGAAGGTAGTCGAGTTTGCCGGCTGGCGGATGCCCGTTGAGTACTCCGGCATTCGAGAGGAACACCTCGCCGTAAGAGCGCGCGCCGGGCTATTCGACGTGAGCCACATGGGCGAGGTGGAAGTGCGCGGCAGGCAGGCTCTGCAACTCTGCCAATGGGTTTTGACAAACGACCTCTGCGCGCTGAAACCCCTTGGGGCGCAGTACACGCTTATTTGCAACGAGCAGGGCGGTGTGGTTGACGATGTTATCATCTATAAATTCTCGCAGGAGCGGTTTTTCATCTGCGTTAATGCCTCGAACACGGCGAAGGATTTCGATTGGATAAAACGGGCAGAGGCAAAATTCGACGCCGAGGTCATAGACAGAAGCCGCGAATTTTCACAGCTCGCCTTTCAGGGCCCAGATTCCATGGCGGTATTGGCTAAACTGCTCGGCTCGGAGATAAAATCGCTCAAGCGGTTTCATGTAGCCTGCGTCAAGCGGAATGGCTCGGAGCTTCTCATTGCCAGAACCGGCTATACGGGCGAGGACGGGGTTGAAATTTTCCTCCCCTGGGGCGACGCTCCGAAGCTCTGGAGAGAGATTTTAGACGCCGGATCGCAGTTTTGCGTCCTCCCATGCGGACTCGGCGCAAGGGACACGTTGAGGGTCGAGATGGGCTACCCGCTCTACGGACACGAAATTGACGATACGACGAACCCTCTCGAGGCAGGCATCGGCAGATTCGTTAAAATCGGCAAGGGGGATTTTATCGGAAGGGCCGCCCTCGTTAAGGTTGCCGAGACTGGGGCAGAGAGAAAGCTCGCCGGCTTCGAGATGTCGGATAAGGGAATCCCGCGGCAGGGCTACGGCATCATAAAAAATGACTCTCAGATTGGCGCAGTTACAAGCGGCACGCTTTCGCCCTCGATGCAAAAAGCGGTCGGCATGGGCTACGTCCCCAGCGATATGAACATTGGAGATGAAATTGCAATAGAGATTCGCAGCGCCCGGAGGAAGGCAAAAATCGCCCCGCTTCCGTTTTACAAGCAGTTATAAATCCTAAAAGAGAGGAGATTATGGTCGAAACACCAGAAAAGCTGAGATACACAAAAGAACACGAGTGGGTGATGGTCGAAGGCGATTTGCTCGTCATCGGGATTACCGATTACGCCCAGGACGCGCTTGGAGAAATCGTCTATATTGAGCTTCCCGGCGAGGGAGACGAGGTTACGAAAAACGACGCGTTCGGAGCAGTCGAATCCACGAAATCGGTTTCGGATTTATATTCGCCCATTAGCGGCGAGGTTGTAGAGGTGAACGAATCCCTTTTGGATTCCCCAGAAACCATAAATGAAGACCCCTACGGCGAGGGCTGGATGATAAAAGTGCGCCCCTACGACGCCGAAGAAATTGAAGAGTTGATGGATTCGGACGAGTACTCGGAATTCATCGAAGAGGCAATGGAGAAATAGACGAGCCAGATGATTCTCCAACCCTAGAGAAAACCCCGATAAATTCAATCAAATCCGCAATAAAAAATGGAGTTTCATAAGCACAATGAGAGATTTCGCCTCAAGGCACATCGGCGTCAGTAAGTCTGAGCTAGGGGAGATGCTCCGAGCTGTCGGAGTAGATTCTCTGGACGCTCTGATAGATGAGACCATTCCGGCTTCCATCCGATTGGAAAAGCCTCTAACCCTTCCCGAAGCTGTTAGCGAAAGCCGGTTTCTGGAGGAGATGCGCCAAAAAGCCGGGAAGAATAAAACGCATAAATCCTACATCGGGCTTGGGTACTACGACTGCTTCACGCCGGGGGTGATTCAGCGCAATATTTTCGAGAACCCCGGCTGGTACACTCAGTACACCCCCTATCAAGCCGAAATCTCGCAGGGGAGACTCGAAGCCCTGCTGAATTTCCAGACAATGGTGATGGACCTGACCGGGATGGAGGTCGCAAACGCCTCGCTTTTGGATGAAGGCACAGCCGCCGCCGAGGCAATGACGATGCTTGCCCGCCTGAGGGATAAAAAATCTGAGGGCAGAAACGCATTTTTCGTCTCGGACGGATGCTTCCCCCAAACAATTGACGTACTCAAATCGAGAGCGGCTCCGCTTGATATAGAGATTATCGTAGGCGGCGCGGAGGAGTTTGAATTCGGCGATAAAATATTCGGCGCGCTCGTTCAATACCCCGACGCGGACGGCGAGGCTAGGGATTACTCGCAGTTCGCCGCGAAGGCGAAGCAGGCGGGGGCGTTTCTAGCCGTCGCCGCAGACATCTTAAGCCTAACCCTGCTCAAGCCCCCCGGAGAGTGGGGAGCAGACGTCGTCGTAGGCTCGGCTCAGCGCTTAGGAGTCCCGATGGGCTACGGGGGCCCCCATGCCGCGTACTTTGCCACGAGAGATGAGTTCAAGCGTCAGATTCCGGGGCGCATCATCGGGGTCTCGATTGACGCCCACGAACGTCTCGCCTACAGAATGGCGATTCAGACCAGAGAACAGCACATCCGCCGCGAGAAAGCCACATCGAACATCTGCACGGCGCAGGCGCTACTCGCCATCATGGCAGGAATGTACGCCGTCTATCACGGAGGAGACGGTTTAATAGCCATAGCGCGGAAAATAAGAAACCTCGCAAAGACTCTCGAGGTGGGGTTATCGCAAATCGGATTTAGACAGCTCAATAGAGACTACTTCGATACGCTGAAAATCGAGGTGGGCAGCGCCGAGAGCTTGAAATCCCTAGCCGAGGGGGCGGGGATGAATTTTCGCTATATTGATAGCCGCCATGTCGGAATATCGCTCGACGAGACGACAGAAATCGAGGACGCAGGGAAAATCCTGGGGGTATTTGCCAAATCCCTAGGGAAAAAGGCTGAGCCTCGCGCCGAGGCGCAAGAGGCGGGGAAATTTCCCGAATCCCTAGCCCGAAAAAGCGGATTCCTCTCGCATCCTGTCTTCAGCCGCCATCAATCCGAGACGAAAATGCTCCGCTACATAAAGAGGCTAGAGGCGAGGGACCTGTCGCTGTGCGCCTCGATGATACCCCTCGGCTCATGCACGATGAAGCTCAATGCGACATCCGAGATGACCCCGCTTGGCTGGAGAGAATTCTCTAAAATCCACCCCTTTGCGCCCCTCGACCAGGCCCTAGGCTACGCCGAAATATTCACGGAGCTTGAGGGCTATCTATCGCAAATCACAGGGTTTGACGCCTGCTCCCTTCAGCCCAACTCAGGCGCCCAGGGGGAGTACGCCGGGCTTATGGTCATGAGGGCATATCACGGAGAGCGCCCAGGGGCATCAAGAAATGTCGTTCTCATCCCCTCGTCGGCTCATGGGACGAATCCGGCAAGCGCCTCGATGGCGGGGATGAGGGTAGTGGTTGTGGAGTGCGACGAGGGGGGGAATATTGACCTCGGCGACCTATCGAAGAAGGCGGCGGCGAATCGGGACGCGCTGGCGGGGCTCATGATAACCTATCCATCCACGCACGGGGTGTTCGAGGAGAATATCCGCCTCATCTGCTCCGTGATTCATGAACATGGGGGACTCGTCTATATGGACGGGGCAAATATGAACGCTCAGGCGGGTATCACCAATCCGGCGGCTATAGGGGCGGATTTGTGCCATCTGAACCTCCATAAGACATTTAGCATACCTCACGGCGGAGGGGGGCCGGGCATGGGGCCCATCTGCGTGAAGAGGGAGCTTGCCCCCTATCTGCCGGGGCATAAACTAATCCCCGTCGGAGGGGAGAGGGCAATTGCGGCGGTCTCATCAGCCCCGTGGGGAAGCGGAAGCATCCTGCTCATCTCCTACGGATACATTAGAATGCTGGGCGCAAGAGGGGTTGCGGACGCTACGAAATACGCCATATTGAACGCGAATTATCTCAAATCGAGGCTTGAGGGATATTATCCCGTGCTTTATACCGGTAGCCGCGGCAGAGTCGCCCACGAGATGATACTAGACCTTAGGCAGATGAAATCTCAGGCTAAGATTGAGGTCGAGGACGTCGCCAAACGGCTCATGGACTTCGGATTTCACGCCCCGACGGTTTCGTGGCCCGTTCCCGGAACAATCATGATAGAGCCTACCGAAAGTGAGTCCAAAGATGAACTAGACCGCTTCGCCGACGCTCTTATCGCCATCTGCGAAGAGGCAAGGGAGATTGCCGAGGGGAGAATGGACGCGGCTGATAACCCACTCAAGCGCGCGCCTCACACGGCGGCGGAAGCGACGTCAGATGATTGGAAACACCCGTACTCAAGGGCGAAAGCCGCATACCCACTCCCCTATTTGATGGAGGGGAAGTTTTGGCCCCCTGTGGGCAGAATCAACAACGCTTGGGGAGATAAGAATTTGGTCTGCTCCTGCCCGCCGCTGGACGACTACAGGGATTCATAATATATATCAGGCTCGGATTTCCCCAGATGCGGCTCGAAGTGGCAAAACAGTAGGGGGAATCAGGATGCCAGATGGCGAGATTTAGAGCTTTATCTCGATATAAGCCGTCTTTTTTACGTCGTCGAGAAACGAGCCGATAATTTTCTCTAGTTTTTCCTGATAAATCGCGTCCCTGATTTGCTCCCTCGCAATTTCAAGCGACGGGGCCTGGGCTTTTTTCTTGTCCGTAACCTTCAGAACGTGGTATCCGGCGGCGGTTCTCACGGGGCCCACTACATCGCCCACGGGAGTGCCGATGAGGGCTTTTTCAAGCTCCGGCGCCATATCGCCCTTTTTAAAATATCCGAGGTCTCCGCCGTTTTGCGCCGAGGAGTCGTCCTTTGAATATTGCTTTGCTAGCTGTTTGAAATCCCTTCCCGATTCAGCAAGCCTCAGAACCGCAAGCGCGAGCTTTTCGCCTCTGGCTTCGGCTTCCGGTGTCTGCGCGGTGATGGCTATTACGATGTGCGATACTCTGAATTCCTCTATGGTTTCAATAGTGGCGGAATTCTCGTCGTAATAGTTTTTTACCTCGTCCTCGGTTACGACTATCTGCCCTTTGACTCGGTTGGATATTATCTTATTCATGAGCAGTTGCCGACGCCACTGGTCTCGGAAGCCCTCCATGGTGAGGTTTTGCTTTTTGAGGGTTTTGGCCATCTCGGCTTCGTTCAATCCGAAGCGATTTTGGATGCCCTGAATTGTAGTCTCGACCTCGGCGTCGGTTACGAAAAAGCCCTGTTTCTTAGCTTCTTGTTCAAGGAGTTTTTGCTCGATGAGCTGGTCGAGTATTAACTTTCTCTCCTCTTCAGATAACCGTTTTTTGGATTTGGAGACAAGCGAGCCCTCGGCGTCCTCAAGCTCCGAGAGGGTGATAAGGTCGCTGTTGACGACGGCTACGATTCTGTCAACGACCTCGGCTAAGCCCGGCAGAGGGGCGGCGAGGATGAAAAATGCCGAATATGCTAATAAGAGTTTAATTTGCTTGTTCATTGAGGTTTATCTCCTTGAGTGCATTTTCAAATACCTGAACCTCTGCGCCCGCCCGGAGGGTTTCAATGTATTCGAGAAACATCTTTTTCTTGAGTTCAAGTTCAATATCCCCCCTCGCCTCTTCAAACGGCGCGGGTTTCGGGGCTTCTGTGGCTTTGACAACATAAAATCCGTTGGGGATTTCTATGGGCGCGCTTATTTCCCCCTCAGCGAGTCTGAATATCACATTCTCTATATCAATGGGAAGCCTGCCCTTCGGAACATAGCCCGTGTCTCCGCCCTTTGCTTTAGTGGTCGGCTCATCCGAGAAACGCTCGACGAGAGTTTCAAACGGCTGTCCTGCTCTTGCCTTTTTCAGTACGGACTCCGCCTCGGTTTTCGCTTTTCCCATAGCGGCGGCATCGGTGGATTCGGCTTGAATAAATATGATGCTGAGCCTCACGCGCTTGAAACTCTCGACATTCCCGTTATAGAAGGCGAGCAGATCCTCTTCGGATGCTCCCTGTTTTTCCATCTCCTGGCCGAGGGCTTGAATCAGGACGCGCATTTTATAGGCTTCTAAGTTCTCTTTAATATCGGCTCGCTGGTCAAATCCCCGCTTCTGGGCTTCCTCAGCCAAGATGATTTGGTCTATGTAGGATTGCAGGTACTCGGTGAGTTTTTCAGTCGAGGAGAGGTACAGAAACATCTGCTGCGGGGGGAGGGTTCTCACGGAGGTTACAAGCTCGCCGCTGGTGATTTTTCTCGCTCCCACCTGCGCTACAACCGCCTGCCCGCCGGCTACCCCTTCCTGCTTCGCCGCACTCTCGTCCTTAGCCTCGTTATAGAATTTATCGAAATCACTGCAGGCAGTGGCAAATGCCGCGGCAGATATAAGCAAAACCAGAATTTTTAGCATCTAGCATATTCTCCCATGAAATTTCTCCCGAATAAACGGCTACGATGCGCCAACGCCGCCGCTTTTAACCCCTTCTCCCCTAGCGAGCGCCCCGAGAACCTTCATTGTCAAGGCTAGCGGATTGCCCGGCTTGAGCGGCGCTCTGAGCCTTCCGGCAGGGCGATACCGCCACGCAAACGGCGAATTTTCGACAAACATTATAACCGCTTCTTCGTCCGTTATCTCTATCTTGCGTATAAAAAGCCGCTCCATCTCGATTTTCATCTCGGCTATGCGCAGGAGATTTTCTGCCGCGCCGGGCAACGCCCCGAACCTGTCCCCAAGTTCTAGCTCCAGCTCGCGCGCACCTGCCGCCGCCTTAAGGGACGATATTTTTTTGTAATAAACGAGCCGCGCTCTCTCGTCGCTTATGTAATCATCGGATAGGAACGCGGGGAGATGGGTCTTGATTTCAGGCTCAAAGACGGCGGCAGAGCCCTCATCCTCCCTTTTAAGCTCCCTCACGGCGGCATCGAGCATATCCAAATACATCTCAAGCCCGACCTCCTTTATGTGTCCCGACTGCGCCTCGCCGAAGAGGTTGCCCGCCCCTCGAATCTCAAGGTCTGAGAGGGCGAGTTTATAGCCCGCGCCCAAATCCCTTAGCTCCACTATCGCCTGAAGCCTCCTCTTGGCAAGCGGCGAGAGCGACTGCGGGCGTGAGACTATCAGATAGGCCCAAGCCTTTTTCGTTGACCTCCCCACCCTGCCTCTGAGCTGATAGAGGTCGGCAAGCCCGAAATCCTCCGCCTCGTTTATGATTATCGTATTTGCGCGGGGAATATCCAAGCCCGACTCCACTATCGCCGTCGTAACTAGCACGTCCGTCTGCCCTGAGATGAATTTGCCGATGCTCCCCTCGAGGCGCTCCTCGTCCATTTTGCCGTGTGTAACGTCTATCCGCGCCTCCGGCACGAGTTCCCCTATTCGGGACGCTATCTCGTATATGTCCTGAATCCTGTTGTGGATAAAAAAAACGCACCCTCCCCTCTGCATCTCCCTTTGAATTGCCTCTCGAATCAGCGGCGGGCTATACTGGCAGACCTTCGTCTCGACAGCCTGCCTGCCTTCAGGCGGGGTGTTTATGAGGCTCACGTCGCGGATTCCGGCAAGGGATAGCTGAAGCGTGCGCGGGATGGGGGTCGCGCTCAGGGTGAGGGTGTCGAGTCCCTTTTTGACGCGCTTGAGCTTTTCTTTATGCGCCACGCCGAATTTCTGCTCTTCGTCAATTATGAGCAGTCCCAGGTCTCGAAACCCTATCTTATCTCCGAGGAGTTTATGGGTGCCGATGATAATATCCAGAGAGCCTTCCTCCAGTTTTTTGAGGATTTCTTTGGTCTCGCGAGGGGTTTTAAACCTCGACAGCATATCCACGGTTATGGGATAGGGCTTCAGCCGCTCGGCGGCAGTCGTGTAGTGCTGATAGACGAGCAGAGTCGTCGGGGCGAGAAAAGCGACCTGCTTGCCGGCGGCGGCGGCTTTGAATGCGGCCCTGAGTGCTACCTCGGTTTTGCCGAAGCCCACGTCGCCGCAGATGAGCCTGTCCATAGGCTTCGGGGACTCCATATCGAGCATAACGTCCTCGATGGCGGCTTCTTGGTCGGAGGTCTCTTCATAGGGAAACGACAGCTCAAACTCCCGGAACTCGGCATCTCTGGGAGGGAATTGATGCCCCTGAATGGATTTTCTCTCGGCGTAGAGGACGAGGATTTCCCTTGCCACGGTCTCGACGGCTCTTCTGACCCTCTTAATTACTTTTTTCCAGTTTTCGTGTCCGAGCTTGTCAACACGGGGCGGCGCGCCGTCGCAGATGTAGCGCTGAACGAGCTTGAGCTTATCCACCGGCACATAGACTTTATCCCCGCCCTGATACTCGCAGTGAATGAAATCCCCATCGACGCTATTGATTTTGAGCCTCTGAAGCCCCCTAAATATACCGATGCCGAACTCGGCGTGAACTATGTAGTCGCCGGATTTCAGCTCCCCGAAAGAGGTTATAAAAGCCGAGGGAACATCCCTCCTCGCCGAGGGTTTGACGGGTTTGCGCTCGCCGAATATTTCACCCTCCGTGATTAGGGCAATCCCCTCCTCCGGTAGAATAAATCCTGAAGAGGGCGCGCCGATTCTGATTTCGACATCTCTCATGCGCCTCTCGGCGAGGATTTTCGCAAATTTCTTTGCCTCGGCTTCAGTCTGAAGGGCGATATAAACGGCAAAAGAATGGGATTTCCAGCCCGCAATCCGGCTTGCGAGGTCGTCAAAGGGGGAATGCCGTCCGTCCGGCGGGAGCGCGGGGTGAGCCTCGGACGGTATGCATACGCTCTCGGCTCCTGGCTCGTCCAGCTGCACGTCGTCGAGAATAATCCTCCTAAAGCGCGAAAGTTGGGTGGCAAGGGCGGCGTCGCCTGTAAAAAGCCCCTCTGCCGCGGGCGCGGCTTTAAACCCGCTCCGAAGCAGGGAGTCGAGCCTGGGCAAGGAGGCGAGGAAATCGGCTTGGGATTTTTTAATCCCGCCCGGATTGTCGAGAACTATCACAGTATCGGGGGATATGTAATCGAGGGGGGAGCGCAATTGGGAGTAAAAAAGAGGCATCAGCCAGTCAATTTGGGGGAGGCTTCGGGGGGTTTTAATTTTCTCGATAAGGGCGCGGCGGGCGGGCGCGGAAAGCTCCATATCGGAGGTCATCTCCTGCACCCAGGAGATGGCGCGGCTCTGAGCCTCAGGGGTTAGAATCACCTCCCCTGCCGGAAGCGCCGCCGCCTCTTTAATTCTCTCAATTGACCTCTGGTCTCCAGCGCTGAAATACCGAAGCGATGCGACCTCGTCCCCAAGAAATTCAACCCTCACCGGATTTCCCGCCGCAGGAGAGAAAAAATCCACTATCCCTCCCCTCGCGCTCATATCCCCCTCTTTCTCCACTAAATCCGCTGTGGAGTACCCAATCGAGCCGAGATTTGATATGAAATCCTCCCGTGAGAGCGGCTGTCCGGTTTTAATGCGAATCCGAGAGGCTAGGAATAAATCTTGGGGAGGGAGCTTTTCAAATAACGCCTCGGCGTAGGCTATGGATATAGCTGCCTGCGGGGCGGCGCTCATCCAACCGAGCCGCATCGAGGAGGCATCGGAGGGGGATTTCATCAGGGCATCGTCGGAGGGAAACTCCCTAGGGGGGAGAACGGGCGGCTCACATCCGGTAAAGAAGGCAAAATCCCTACTAGCTGCCTGCGCCATCTCGGCTGAGGAGGCAATGTACAGAATCCGAACCGAGGCGACGCGCGCAAGCTCGGCAAGTATGTAGAATTTAGATGAGCCTCGGAGGGGAGAGATTACTACCGACGACTCATCGGCTCTCAGTATTTCAGCAATGCGGGCGACGCCGGGGCTATTTTGAACGGCGGCATTAAGCGGCTTAATTTTAAATGACATCCGAGGTAGTATAAACGAAACCGCGGCGTGGGCTAAACATCGGGGGGCAATATATGAAAATCCCGCATCCGAATTCCCCATTTATCCTCGGAGCAGTTCCCGCAGAGCCAGCCCTAAATGTACAAACTTCACGACGGAGAGTGTATATTCTCTATAATCAATCCCCGAATCGAAAATCCGCGCCATCCGCAGGGAATAGTTTTCATCTTGCGCCGCGCATCTCGCATCGTGTATCCTGTGGACTCCGAGGAGGATGAAGCGATGATAATCACAACCGAGTACGTAGATATTCCGGCGAGCGGCGGGCTGGCGCGAGCGTTTGTCGCCTCGCCGAGGGCTGAGGGCAGGTATCCGGGTATAGTTTTCTACTCCGATATTTTCCAACTCACAGGCACTATGGCGAGGTCGTGCGCCAGGCTTGCGGGATACGGATTCGTAGTCGCCGCCCCCGAAATTTACCGCCGCATCGAGCCTTCGGGACTCGTAATTCCCTTTGACGACGCCGGACGGGAGCGCGGGCTAAAGGACGCCTCGATGACCCCAGTAGCCGATTTCGACGCCGACTGCCGCTCGGTTTTGGATTATCTGCGCGCGCACAGAAAAGTCGCCGCCGGGAAGATTGGAGCGGCGGGGTTTTGCATCGGCGGACACCTCTCGTTTCGCGCCGCTCTTCAGCCGGACGTTCGGGCTGGGGTCTGTTTTTACGGCACGGGGATTCACAACGGCAAATTGGGCAGGGACGAGGACGCGGGGTCGCTGCAAAGAGCGGCTGAAATCAGAGGGGATATTCTACTCGTGTGGGGACTGCGGGACCCTCACATCGAGGAGAGCGCGAGGGACAGGATAAGGGCGTCTCTTAGCGCCGCCGGAGTGAATTTTCAGGAGCGCCTCCTGGACGGCGAACACGCCTTCATGCGAGACGAAGGGGCGCGCTTCGACCCGGAGGCGACAGACCTCGCATTTGGCGAGATGGTAGCCCTATTCCGGCGGGTATTGTCTTAAAACGGCTATTTTGAGTAATGCAGGGCGAGCCACACGGTTTTCTGGGATGAATCTGTCCACTCGACCCTGTGGCGTTTTTGCGCCGGGATGTTTAGGAAATCTCCTGGGCGCATCACTGAGACAATTTCGTCCCCTTGGAATCTGATGCCCGCGCCGCCCGAGAGCAGGGCTACCCACTCATCCCGCTCCTGCGCGAGCCACTCGCCCGGCGGGGTTGCCTGCCCCGATGAGACTATCCGCTCAAGCCTGAATCCAGCGCTCTCAACCAGCGAATCAAATGCCTCAGCGGCTGAGTGCGCCGGAGCGTCAAAGAGATTGGGCAGTTTCATAGAATCCCCCCGGGAGCGCCGCAGCATCCCGCGCTCAAAGCCCAGATAGCTCAGGTATCTCGATTGTAGAAATTCCAGCCCTCTGAAGCGCGGCTCGAACCGCGGGTTCGGGCGCGAAGTCCGTTGCGATGATCCTGGCTCTGCCTCCCAAAGCCCATTTGAGTCTATCCCCTGCGGCAATCGAAGCTATCTCTCGAAGCCCCGGGGCCGCCTCGAAAATCACCGTAGGCTTCACTTCGAGAATATCGTCGTAAAACCCCTTGCGGCTCTCGGCAACTATGAGCCTTGCGGCTTTTGATATGGCGGCGAGGTTTATAAGCGCATCAAAGGGCGAAGCGGTCTGCAAATAGGAAAAAGCCTGAGCCTCAAGGTCAAGGGCGGAAATCCGCTCGGACGCGCCGCTAAGGGTGTCAATTAATTTTCTATGAGAAAATTCACTCTTCGATGCGCCGCCGTGCGGGAATATAAAAGCGGCGGAGTCGGGAGACAGGGATTTAGCCGCCTGCTCAAGCTCGTCTTGCAGCCGCTTTTTCTTGAGCATACCGAATTTGACAACGGCTTTGTAGGGAACTACCAGCTCGCCGCCCTCGCCGAGTGTCGTATCGAAGAGCGGGACGACTCTATCGGGAAGGGACGCTTTGGGCAGGGCTAGGATTTTCTGCAAAGACGCATCGCTGGAGGCGAAGATAAATTTAGGGCTAAACAAAGCGGCGGCGCTTTGAATATCCGAATCATCCCCGCCGACGGAAACAACCGCCCCGCCGATGGATACGACGGCGAGCTCGGCCATCAGGGATTCGGCGCGGCGCGGCGCGGTAATGAGGGCTTTATCCCCGGCGCCGAAGCCTAGGCTCATGAGGAAGGCGGCTACATTTTTTATCTCGGAGTCAAAATCTAGCCAAGTGGTCTGCTTCCAACTCCAGCCGTCTTTTCTCTGCAGCAGGAGCTTTCCAGCGTATTTTTTGACCCTCGCTCCGAGGAACTCAGGTATAGTTTTTTCGTTCATTATTCAAGTCCTAGGGGGTTTTTTTGATTCGCCGAGCGGATATTTAATGAAACCATAAAGGCAGGGTAAATATACAATAAATCGAGAGCTTTCCAATAAATTTAAAATCAGCCTCTTCCCAAGCCCCCTCTTTGACGGAGCGCTATCCGTAGTCAGGCGGCTTCGGCGGGCGGGTTACAGGGCATTTCTAGTGGGCGGATGCGTCCGCGACAGCGCAATGGGGATTGCCCCGAAGGAGTACGATATTGCCACATCGGCAACGCCTGATGTGGTAATGGGCCTCTTCGAGCGCGCATTCCCTATTGGGGCGAGCTTCGGCGTGGCTCTCGTCCTTGAGGGGGATTATAAATTTGAGGTCGCCACATTTAGGCGGGATTTAGGCTACGCCGACGGCAGACACCCCTGCGGCGTCCTCTACACAGAAGACGAGCGTGAAGACGTTCTGCGCCGGGATTTCACGATAAACGGTATGCTCTCAGACCCAGAAACGGGAGAATGCTTCGATTATATCGGAGGGATTGGGGACATTAAGCGGCGGATGGTGAGAACCATAGGAGATGCCCGCCAGAGATTCGCCGAGGATAAACTGCGCATGATGCGGGCGGCGAGGTTTGCCTCTCGGTTTCAATTTGAGATTGAACAGGACACGGGACTGGCAATATCCGAGCTTGCGCCGCAGATTCAGCAGGTGAGCGCCGAGAGAATCCGCGATGAAATCGTGAAAATAATATCTCAGGAAAACCCGGGGCTTGGGCTTCGGACACTCGCCGAATTCGGGCTTCTAGCGCTCATCCTGCCGGACGTTGAGCGGATGCGGGGAGTGGCTCAGCCGCCTGAATTTCACCCCGAAGGAGACGTTTTTATCCACACCTGCCTCGTGCTAGACAAACTCCGCGAGACTGCCGGAGGGGAAATTTCCCTTGAGCTTGCCATGGGGGCGCTCCTCCACGACGTGGGCAAGCCGCCGACATTTACCGTATCCGATAGAATCAGATTCAACGGACACGATAGGGTCGGGGCGGATATGTCGCGGCGGATTTTAAGGGATCTGAAATTCTCAAACAAGCAGGTTGAGGCTATATGCTCGCTCATTAGGGAGCATCTCAAATTTAAAGATACATTCGATATGCGGGATGCCACACTGAAGAGATTTCTTGGGATGGAGAATTTCGGCGACCACCTGAAGATGCACCTCGCCGACTGCCTTGCGAGCCACGGGATGAGAGGGGCTTACGATTTTGTAAGGCAGAAACTCGCCGAGTTTAGCCGAGAGCAGATAGCGCCCAAGCCCCTTATCGGCGGCAGGGATTTAATCGAGATGGGCTATAAGCCGGGCCCCATTTTTACCGAGATTCTCCGCTCCGTTGAAGAAGCGCAGCTCGAGGGGGAGCTAAAGGACGCTGACGAGGCAAGGAGGTTCGTAGCCGAGAAATTCACTTTGGCGCAGTAGCCACTTCAATAGGCAAGATACATGACTAAAATTCCCCCCTTCGACTCCGCTCCCTGAGCAATTGGCAACCCAACGCAACCTGCCTCCTGCTCAGGGTGAAAGCGCGCTCCCGCCTATATCCGACATTGCCCAGCCTGCATAATGATTAAAATCCCTCAAGCACGATTTTGCCCTTCGCCCTGCCGCTCTCTATTAGGGCGTGAGCGCGTATCAAATTCTCCGCCCTGATTGCCCCGAAATGCTCCCCAAGCGTCGTGCGTATGACGCCAGAATCCACAAGCTCCGCCGCCTCCGTGAGCAGGTCGTGCTGGGCTATCATATCGGGCGTCTCAAATATCGGGCGCGTGAACATCAGCTCCCAATGAAGGGAAATGCTCTTTCGCTTAAGCGCAAGCGCATCCAAGGTCTGAGGGTCGTCTATCAGCCCAAATTTTCCCTGCGGGGCAAGCGACTGCACTATTTCCGGGAAATGTATCTGCGTCTGAGTGAGCGCGGCAACGTGCGTAACCTGCGGGATACCGATACGCCCAAGTTCCTCGGACAGCGGCTTTGAGTGGTCAATAACGTAGTGCGCCCCGAGGGATGAGACCCAATCCCTCGTCTCCGGTCTCGACGCCGTGCCTATAACAGTCATCGAGGTGAGCCTCCTTGCAAGCTGAGTGAGAATCGAGCCGACCCCTCCGGCCGCTCCTATGATTAGAATTGTGTCTTGAGTCGGTTTTTTGCCCGGTTGGACGGAGAAGCGGTCAAAGAGAAGCTCCCACGCCGTGATGGTCGTGAGCGGAAGCGCCGCCGCTTCAGCGAATCCGAGGGATTTGGGCTTGCTGCCGACAATTCGCTCGTCAACGAGATGAAGCTCAGAATTCGCCCCCGGTTTCACCATTGAGCCTGAGTACCAGACCTCATCGCCGGGCTTAAATAATTTGACCCCATCGCCTACGCCTGCGACAACACCGGACACATCCCACCCCAGCACCTTGACACCGCCCGCTTCAGGCATAACGCGGCGGCGCAGTTTTGTATCAACCGGATTTACCGAGACCGCCTTAACCTCGACGAGAAGCCCGCGCCCCGACGGACTGGGGTCTGGAAGCTCAAGGTCAATCAACGCCTCGGCCTCTGTTATCGGGAGAGATTTTCTGTAACCTACGGCTTTCATTAGCAATCACCTCGAAAATTTGGATTTTTTTTATCACACCGCCGGAATAACTTCCTCGCCAAATAGCCTGATGCAATCGGAAATCGTCCGGTGTGACGCCTGAGGGAACACCATTCGGCAGGCAATGTAGCTTATGCCAAGCTCCTTGTATTTTTGGACTTCCCCTATGCAGTCCTGCGGGTCGCCGATGATGAAACGGTCTTCGGGGAGGAATTCAAAAAGCGGGTCGTCCTCTCTCGTAACCTGCTTGCCCCTGATGAAAACCTTCACGCCTAAGCCCAAGTAGAATTTATACATACTGATGATATAGCGTCCGGCTTCTTCCTTGGCTTTTTTCCTGTCGGGGGCGATGTAGGTCTCCCTCAGGAGGATGTGCTGGACGGCTTCGGGATTTTTTCCCGCCCCTCGCGCCGCGTCGTTAAATACTGCGATGGTGTCTCTAATCATCTGAGTCGTCCTGCCGGGCCCGATGAGGAGCGGGTATCCGAGCCTGCCCGCGCGCCTTATCGCCGGCTCTTCAAACGCGCCTATGTAAATCGGGATATGGGGCTTTTGCACGGGCTTGGGGGTTACGTTTATGTTGTCGAAATTAAAGCGCTTGCCATGATAGGAAAAGCTCCCCTCGCCCCACGATTTAAGAAGCACGTCAATCCCCTCTTCAATTAGCGAGGGCCTGTGCTTTATCGAGAGTCCAAACCCCTCGAACTCCTCTTTCCTGTATCCGACGGCGACGCCCAGGAGGAATCTGCCGTTTGAGATATTGTCAACGACTGCCGCGTCCTCAGCCACGCGCACGGGGTTGTGAAGCGGGAGAATCATTGCCGCCGTGCCGATTTGAATCCTCGTCGTGCGAGCCGCCATAGCCGCCGCCGCGGCAAGCACCGAGGGACAGTACCCGTCGGGCAGAAAATGATGCTCCGATAGCCAAGCCGAGGTGAATCCCACATCCTCGGCGAGCTTCACTTCATCGAGCGTGTCGGAGTAAATCTGGGCGTGAGTCGCCACTTTCTCAGGATGGGTCTGCATACCGAATAGTCCGATACCGAATTTCATTTCTTTGCAATCCTCCGTAGATGGAAAATCTCTGGGCAATTATAACACCCGCGCCCGAATGGGGCTATGTCCTAAGATGCAGGATGCGCAGGGAAAGATTCCTCGCCAAAGGCTTGGGGATACAGAGCCGCTGAGCGGCTCGGCAGGCGTAGCGCGCGCAAATGGATACCCAATTGTGGACATTCGCGCAGGGATTATTAGGGCGTCCCGCGGCGCAAACCGCGCATCTGGCATCCGGCTTTATATTCTCTTGACTGAAATTTTTTATCCTTTATTATATGGACGCAGCAACCCTATTTAAGAGAGAGAGGAGAGAGAGAGCTATGTCAAATGTTCCCGCAGATTTCAAGCCCCACGTATCCGAATTTAAATACGTCTCTGGGATAACGAGCAGTCCCGACGAACGCGTCGAAGTAGGAGTGGTGTTCGTAGGAGCGGGCCCTGCAAGCCTCGCCGGAGCGATTCGCCTGGCACAGCTCCTAGAGGGTGAGCCAGAGCTTATGCGCTCGCTCGGAGATATTCCCATTGCCATTATCGAGAAGGGAAAATATCCGGGCGCGCACCTCGTCTCAGGGGCGGTGATGAATCCCATCTCGATAAAGACGCTCTTTCCCGATCTCAAGGACTCAGACTTCCCGTTCCTGTGGCACGTTGACAAAGAGGCGGTCTATTTCCTCACTCAGACCAAGGCGTTTAAACTCCCGACCCCTCCCACGATGAATAACCACGGCAACTACGTCGTCTCCATAAGCCAGCTCGCGCAGTGGCTCGCCGCTAAAGCCGAGGAAAAAGGGGTCATGATATTCAACGAGATGGCAGGGGTGAAACTGCTAGTCGAGGACGGCGTGGTGAAGGGAATCAAAACCGACGACAAGGGACTCGATAAGGACGGAAATCCGCTTGAGAACTTCCAGCCCGGCTCAGACATCGTGGCGAAATACACAGTGCTTGGCGAGGGGGTAACCGGACACCTCGCGTACGCCCTCGCTGACCATTTCCACATTGAAAGACCAAATCCCCAGGTTTACGCGCTCGGAGTGAAAGAGGTCTGGGAGGTCAAAAAACCTCTCGATAGAGTCATCCACACCATGAACTGGCCCCTCCGCCCTCAGAAGAAATACCGCGAGTTCGGGGGAAGCTGGATTTATCCGATGGGCAAGGACAAGGTATCCATAGGCTTTGTCGTAGGACTCGACTACACCGACGCGACACTCTCCGTGCATGGAATCCTACAGGAGCTAAAAATGCACCCGCTCGTAAGGGAAATTCTCGATGGCGGCAGAAGGTCGGACAGCGGCTGGGGGGCAAAAACCATACCGGAAGGCGGATACTACTCCGTGCCGGATAATTTAACCGTTCCCGGCGCGCTCATGATAGGAGACTCCGCGGGGCTTGTGAACGTTCCCGCGCTCAAGGGAATTCACTACGCGATGATGTCCGGCATCAAAGCGGCTGAGACGATATTCAAAGCCCTAAAGGAAAAGCGCGACCCGGCTAAGGCCGATACCCTAGCCGAGTACGATAAATCCATCCGCGAGAGCTTCATCATGAAAGACCTCCGCAAGGTGCGCAACATGAGGCAGGCTTTCCAATATGGGTTTATCCCCGGCATGATGCTCGCAGGCATTATGACGGCGACAAACGGTATGTTTCCCGGATGGAAATTTAAGACCCACTACGACGGCGACGCGCCCATGTTCATCGGGAGCGAAAATTATCCGAAGTCCGATAACTCCTATACATTCGACAAGCTCACGAGCGTCTATGTGAGCGGAAACCGAAGCCGCGACAATCAGCCAAACCACATACTGTTTGAACCAGAGGTGTCCGAACCCGTAGGCGAGGCGTGGGTCAATATGTGTCCTGCCCAGGTCTATGAATGGCACACCGAGGGGGGACACAGGGTCATCAAGACAGACCCGACAAACTGCATCCAGTGCGGGGCAATTACGGCAAAGGGCGGAAGGCTCACACCCCCTGAAGGCGGCGGCGGGCCCGAATACACCGAGACATGACGAGTTAATTCATCAAAGCGAGTTGAAAGGGGCGATGGCGGTACATCGCCCTTTTGTTATTTGCGCAGTTGCTAGGACAGAGCGCGTAAATTATAAAAGGGTATAGCTGTCTAATTCTCAGGCGGACCCTAGCCATTTGGAGGGAACTATCGCCATGGACATATATATACAAGAGTATGATGAATTTTAATTCCTAGTTACGCGCCAATCCCCACTAACCAAAAGCCACAACCGCGCTCGTTACAAGCAGGTTCAGCACGGCAAGCGGGAACAGCACCTTCCATCCGAGATTCATCACCTGGTCATAGCGGAATCTAGGGATAGTCCACCTGACCCAGATAAAGAAAAATAGGAGAAATAAAACCTTGCCCGCAAACACCATAGGGGGCAGATACCAGTGCGTGTCAATATCAATCCCAAACCAGCCGCCGAAAGGAAGCGGATACCACCCGCCCAAGAAAAACGCCGTCATAAGGCAGGAGGCGACTATCATGTGCGTATATTCAGCCATGAAAAACATGGCGAATTTCATACTGCTGTACTCCGTGTGATAGCCCGCGACAATCTCCGGCTCGGCTTCGGGAAGGTCAAAGGGAAGCCTATTGGTCTCGGCAAAGGACGACACCATAAACACCAAAAAGCCAAGTGCCTGAGGCACGGCAAACCAGAGCTTCTGCTGCGCCTCGATAATGTCGTTTATCCTAAGCGAGCCGGCAAGGAGAATGACCCCTATAATTGATAGCCCCAGCGATAGCTCATAGCTAATCATCTGAGCCGAGGCGCGCAGTCCCCCCAGAAGGGAATACTTGCTGTTCGACGCCCATCCACCGAGAACCACCCCATAGACGCTCAGAGACGTTATTGCCAGCACAAAGAGAAGCCCTGAATTTATATCGGCAATCTGGAAATTTACAAAATAAGGCTCATCCAGCATCCCGAAGAGCGTCGTGCTGAACCCGTATCCGATGGGGATGACGGCAAGGGCGATGATTGCGGGGACTAGCGTAAGGGCGGGGGCGATAACGTAGAAAGGCTTATTTACATGGTCGGGGATGATGTCTTCTTTGAATATAAACTTTAGCCCGTCGGCAAGGGGCTGGAGAAGCCCGAAGGGCCCCACGCGGTTCGGGCCCACGCGGTCTTGAATAAACGCGCTCAGCCTACGCTCGGCAAGCGTCATATAAGCGACTAAGGTCAGCACCCCGAACAGCAGCAGGGCCACTTTCACAACCGATATTCCAATTCCAACCCAGAGCATATTTTCCATTTTCAGGTTACCTAAGCGGGGCTAAGAGGGGCTTGCTCTCATTCCGAGCATCCCGACTTTATCGTAGTTTACGCCTTTGAACAGGGGGTTGCCGCCCGCGACCTCAAGCATTACCTCAGAGGGGGTTTTATAGTTAATCCCCCAGCCCAAGAGGGCGTTTCCGAGAGTGGCGAGGATTTCCCAATCGGGCTTTGCGCTTCCGGGAGGGGCGATGGCTTTTTTTATTCTCTGCACCCTGCCCTCGTCGTTTGTGAAAGTGCCGTCCTTTTCATAGGGGCTTGCGCCGGGGAGGATGGCGTGGGCGAGCCTCAGGGTTTCTGTGAGTTTAAAATCCACTGCCGCTAGGAACGAGAGCTGTCCCATAGCCTCGGCGAGCTTTCCGCCCTCGCCCTGCGGGACTAAGCCAAGGAGGTCTTCGCCCGCGATAAACAGGCATTTCACCTTCCCCGCAATTATCGATTTTATCAGCTCCGGAGTGTCCGTGTTAAATCCTAAATTCCTCACGCCAGATGAGTTAGGGAATGGGTCGGAGCTTATGATTCCGAATTTCTTGCCGCCCTCGCAGATGCCGGCGTTTGAGTAGAGATTTTCTACCCCCATGCCGGTTGCGATTTTTTTGAGTAGATATAGCTCCTCGTTTGTGAGGGAGGGAGAGCCTAAAAACGCCGCCGAGTCGGGAGAATATCGCCTCATCCCCTCGGATATTGCGGCGAGCGCTTTATCCCACGAGGCAAGGGCAAATCCCTCGCCTTCGCGCAGGATGGGGTCTCTGAGCCTCCTGGCTTCCTGAATATCTCTGAATCCGTACCGCCCCCTGTCGCATATCCAGTGTTTATTGACATCCGCATTTACCCTTGGGCGGACTCTGGCGAGGCCGCCTTTTCTGGGGTCAACCCCCGCGGTGATGTTGCATCCGTTTGAGCAAAGCGAGCAGATAGTATCGGTAAATTCCCAGTACCAGACGCGCTCCTGATGCAGGGTTTCTCTGCTCAAAAGCGCCCCGACAGGGCAGAGGTCAATCACGTTTCCCGCAAGCTCATTGTCGAGGGATTTACCCGGAAACGTTACGATTTTCTTTCTGAATCCGCGGCCGCTCGTGCCGAGTTCGCCGGTTTTGGTAACCTCGTCGGTGAATCTCTGGCATCTGGTACACATGATGCACCGATTGGGGTCGTACATGATTTTATCGCTGAGGTAGGACTTGCGGCGGACTTTTTTCTCTTCAGGAGCATCGAAGCGGCTATGCCCGGGCCCGTGCTTAAACGTGGTGAGCTGCAGGGGACACTCGCCGCCTTTATCGCAAATAGGGCAGTCGAGCGGGTGATTTATGAGCGTGAACTCTACCGTGGCTTTTCTCGCGGCGATAGCCCGCTCGGTGTTGGTTTTCACCACTAGCCCGTCTCTGACAAAGGTGTTGCAGGCGGGCATCACTTTCGGCACGCCCTCGACGTCCACCAGGCACTGCCTGCACTGAGCCACTACGCTGAGCGCCGGATGGTAGCAGAAGTGAGGGATTTCCACCCCTGCTTTGGATGCCGCCTGAATGAGATTTAACCCGTCCTCGACCTCAATTTCTCTACCGTCAATTGTAACTTTAGGCATCGGCGCACCCCTCACGGCTAAGTGTTACATCATTGTATCCGACGCATCTTGGCGTTGCAAGTTGCGCAGAAAACGGGGATTTATAGACATTTCTCTATCATCAATTATTAAATCCGTCTGAAGCGGCCCCACTGGAGATTCCCTGAGGCGCAATTTGACTATCGCCATCCGATGCAAAATAATCTCCATCATAATGAATGAATATTTCTCTCTCTCAAGCCTCATAAGCGAGGAAATCCACACCGTATCGTCCCTAAACGCAGAGATTAAAGCCCTCGTCGAGAGCGGCTTCGGCGGGGATTACGTCTGGGTTGCAGGCGAGATTTCAAATTTCAAAGGGAATTATTCGAGCGGGCACTGGTACTTCTCCCTTAAAGACGAGGCGAGCCAAATCTCCGCCGTGTGCTTTAAATGGCTCAATCAGTACGTGAAATTCAAGCCTGAGAACGGAATGGAGGTTCTGTGCTGCGCCGAGGTGTCGGTATATGAGAAGAACGGCTCGTACCAGCTTGCGGTAAGGCACATCGAGCCTAAGGGGGTCGGGGCACAGGCTCTGGCTCTGCGGCAACTCAAAGAAAAGCTCCTTGCCGAGGGGCTGTTTGACCCCTCCCGGAAACGCCCTCTGCCCTTTCTTCCCAGAAGGGTCGGCATTGTTACGTCCCCATCGGGAGCGGCTCTGCGGGACATTCTAAAAGTTCTGGAAAGACGATTTGCAAACCTAGAAGTGATTATTTCTCCGACCCGAGTGCAGGGCGCACAGGCCCCGGCGGACATTGTCAAAGCCCTGGGGAGGATTTACCGCGCTGAGGGGATTGATTTGATAATTCTCGCCAGAGGGGGAGGCTCTGGGGAAGACCTCTGGGCTTTCAACGATGAATCTGTGGCGCGGGAAATCGCGCGCTCGCCCGTGCCTCTCATATCCGCCGTGGGACACGAGATTGACACGACAGTCGCCGATTTAGTAGCCGACGTGAGGGCATCTACCCCTTCGGTTGCGGCAGAAATCGCTGTGAGAGAGAAATCCGAGCTTGAGGGGGAACTCCTCGCCCTTCGGGACAGGATGGGGACGGCTCTTCGGAATCGGGCGGAGTCCTGCGCCAGAGAAATCGAGAGGATGGAGGCGGATGCGAAAAGGGCGATAACCCAGAAACTAGGCGCATTTGGCATGGATATTCAGGCGGCTTCGGGAAAATTGGACGCGCTAAGCCCGCTGAAAATCCTGGAAAGGGGCTATGCCGCCGTATATAAATTGCCCGACGCAACAGTGGTTAAAGAGGCTCGGCAGCTGCGCCGCGGGGATGAGATTCTAATAAAATTTCATCTGGGAGCGGCCAGATGCTCCGTAGAAGAGGTGCAGGACTAGCCCGCTTCGCTGCGGCGCGCGGTGAATCGAGGATTTTTATTCCCCATCATCTCTGGGCGCCCTTCTCCCGCCAAAGCGCATAGACAACGGGAATTATGACCAGCGTTAGCGCGGCTGAGGCAGTCTCTCATAATCCATTCCAACCTGCGCGAAGTGTTCGTCTTCTGTCAGAATATACTTAATCCCCAGCTCGCTCATAACTACCATAGAAGTTAAATCGGTGAACGATATGAGGGGTTTGTCGCGAAATTTAATACGGAGCTTTTTTGCGTTTTCAAATCGCTCTTTGGTAATCCACTCAAGTAGCAGATATCCATTCTGAGCCGCTCTGTCGGTTTCTTTAACAAACTTAGCGGCGTAATCAAACGGCAGTCTCCTAAAAAGCAGAGTCAGGGTTTCGTCCATCACATATTCGCTTGTGTAAATCGCCGCCCCGTCGCGTCTGAATTTACTATAGATTTCTCCGGCTTCCCGGTGTTTGGCTTCCCCGTTGTCCCTGAGCGCAAGCCACCCCCAAGTATCAATAAAGAGCTTCAGTGTCATTCTCCGTAGAGCGCTTTATCAATGTCCCCTGCTAACGAGCCGGAAGATACGTCGCCGATGAGATTTAGTATCGGGTCGTTTTCGGGACTGAGCGTGGATTTTTCCTTAGCAATATTATTATCGCGGGTGATGGTAATTCGGACTTTTTCGTTCTCGTTTAGTTCGATTTTATCCATGGGCTGAATCATCCCGCCACGATAAATCGCTTTAATTGTTTTAGCCATTTTATAGCCCCCTGAGGGTAATTCTATCACAAAACATGGGGAAATTCCCATCATCTCTGGGCGTTCTTCTCCCGCCAAAGCGCATAGACGACGGGAATTATGACCAGCGTTAGCGCGGCTGAGGTGATAAGCCCTCCGACCATCGGCGCGGCGATGCGCTTCATGGTATCAGCCCCCGCCCCCGCGCTCCACATTATCGGTAGCAACCCTATTATCGTCGTAAGCACGGTCATCATCTTGGGTCTCACCCTCTCGGCCGCCCCTTCGATTATCGCCTCGTTTAAATCCGAAAGTGTGCTCATTCGCCCCTCTCGACGACGCCGCTCAAACGCCTCGTCCAGATAAATTATCATCACCACCCCCGTCTCGGCGGCAAGTCCGGCAAGGGCGATAATTCCCACCCACACTGCGGCGCTTAGGCTGTATCCAAGCAGGTACAGTAGCCAGAAACTCCCGACTATGGAAAAAGGCACTGAACACAGCACGATGAGCGTCTTAGCGGCGGAGTTGAAATTTATATAGAGTAGGAGAAAAATCAGGAAAACCGTCAGTGGCGCGATGTAGGCGAGCTTTTCTTTGACCCTTTGGAGGTATTTATACTGCCCCGCCCACTCAACCGTGTACCCCGGCGGCAGATTTACCTGCTCGGCGAGCGCCTCCTTTGCCCTCTCGACGTATCCCTCATAGTCGCCCCCTTCCACGTCAACGAAAACGTATCCGACTTTGCGGGCGTTCTCGTTCCTGATTTCAGAAGGCCCTGAGGCAAAGTTGATGTCGGC
Organism: Deltaproteobacteria bacterium; assembly: GCA_052390235.1. Classification (GTDB taxonomy): domain Bacteria; phylum Desulfobacterota_D; class UBA1144; order Nemesobacterales; family CSP1-2; genus JBQTHB01. The sequence goes on from JBQTHB010000003.1 coordinate 55,860, forward strand.
GATAAGCCCAATAGGAATCTGCGCCCCAGATGGTGTACCGACTAAAACCCTAGACACAGAATCCACATCCGAGCGAAAATCCCTTTGGTATCGGACGTTTATCGAGTATCGCTCCTGCCCTTCGACGGCCTCAGATATGGTTTTTCCGCCGAGAGCCGTTTCAATTACATCCTGGGCGTCCGCAATTGTTAGCCCGTACCTCGCCGCCTCTTCGCGTTTAATACGAAAATCGAGGAAATACCCGCCCGCGACGCGCTCGGCAAAAGCGCTTCTAGCGCCGGGGAGGGATGCAAGAACGTTCTCAATCTCGACCCCTATCCGCTCGATGACCTCAATGTCCGAGCCGAACACTTTTACGCCTAAATTGCTCCTAAACCCCGTCGAGAGCATCTCCAGCCTCGTCTGTATCGGCATCCAAAAGATATTTGCCATACCGGGGAATTTCATCCGCTCGTTCATCTCGGAGACAAGCGCATCCCAGGTCATGCCCTTGCGCCACTCGCTCTGGGGTTTTAGCGTAACGACGGTTTCTACCATACTGAGCGGGGCGGAGTCAGTGGGGGAATCAGACCGCCCGATTTTGCCCCACACGCGCTCGACTTCTGGGAATTTCATCAGAGTCGCATCTTGAATCTGGAGAATGCGCGCCGCCTCGGTTACGGAGATTCCGGGAACCGCCGTAGGCATATACAGAATCGTCCCTTCGTTCAGAGGGGGCATGAATTCCGAGCCGAGTTTCATCGCGGGAATCGAGGTCAGGGCAATGGCAACCGCCGCCGCCGCTATGACCGCTCGATTGTATCCGAGCGCGAGGCGGACAACGGGCAAGTAAATTCGGATGAGAAAGCGGCTTATCGGGTTTTTCTCCTCCGGCAGTACGGCGCTCCCTCTCACGGCGAGAGTGATGAGGGCGGGGGTGAGGGTTATGGCGAGCAGGGCGGCAAAGAACATCGAAAAGGTCTTTGTCAGAGCGAGCGGGCGAAAGAGCCTCCCCTCCTGATATTCGAGCGCGAATACCGGGAGAAACGAGACGGTTATCACGAGGAGGGAGAAGAAAATAGGACGCCCCACCTCTTTCATGGCATCAATCACCGCGGCGTTTCGGTCTATCTGCTGAGAGGAAACCCCCTCAAGCCTCTTATGCACGTTTTCAATCAGCACAATGGACGCGTCAACCATAGCCCCTACGGCTATTGCAATCCCGCCCAGAGACATGATATTTGCCGTAATCCCCATGTAGTACATCGGGATAAATGCTATCAGCACGCCCAAAGGGATGGTGAGTATCGGCACGAGGGCGCTTCTGGCATGGAGCAGGAAAGCGATAATTACGAGGCTTACGACTATCATCTCCTGCGTGAGACTCGCTTTGAGCGTAGCCACGGCGCGCAAGATTAAATCCGAGCGGTCGTAGGTCGCGACTATCCGCACGCCTTTAGGCAGGGATGATTTCGCCTCTTCGAGCTTTTGCTTGACCCCCGCTATGACGTTTAGGGCGTTCTCGCCGTAGCGCATAACGACGATGCCGCCGACGGCCTCGCCCCTGCCGTCGAGTTCCGCGATTCCCCTGCGGGCGTCTCCCCCGATTTGGACGCGAGCCACGTCCCGCACATAGACCGCAGTCCCCGCGCTTGCGCCGACCGCTATATTTTCTATATCGCTGATGGATTTAATATATCCCCGCCCTCTTATAAAATACTCCGTCGAGGCAAACTCCACCACGCGCCCGCCTACGTCGTTGTTGCCGCTGCGGACAGCTTGAATCACCGCGCTTATCGGCACGCCGTAGGAGGCGAGTTTCACCGGGTCAACCTCAATCTGATACTGCTTCTCAAACCCTCCGATGCCCGCCACCTCAGCCACGCCGGGAACGGATTGGAGCAAATATCTAAGATACCAATCCTGAAGCGCGCGCAGCTCGGCTAGGTCATTTGCGCCGCTCTCATCCACGATGGCGTATTGATACACCCAGCCCACGCCCGTTGCGTCCGGGCCAAGCCTCGGAGAAACCCCTTCGGGAAGCCTCCCCGAAACTACGCTCAGATACTCAATAACGCGGCTTCTAGCCCAGTAAATATCCGCCCCGTCCTCGAACACTATATAGACAAGCGACGCGCCGAACATGGACTGCCCGCGCACGTATTTCACCCTAGGGGCGGAGAGCATCGAGGCGGCTATTGGGTATGTGATTTGGTCTTCTACTATGTCGGGGCTTCTGCCGTCCCAATCCGTATAGACGATGACCTGAACGTCCGAGAGGTCTGGGATGGCGTCAAGCGGGGTGCGCGTCATTGCCCAGAATCCCCAAGCCGCCGCAAATAGCACGAGAGCTATCGTGAGGAATCTATTTCTCGCCGAGTATTCAATGATTTTCTCTATCATCGCGCCTCCCCTCCCGCGTTGGGAATTGGGGAAGCGTCCGTATCCGTCTGCGCGCCGCCGCCGCCCCAAGACGCAACGGCCGCCTGAATTTTACTCTCCGCATCAATGAGAAAATTGGCGCGGGTGATGACTCTCTCGCCCTCCGAAAGCCCCCGCAGAACCTGCGCGTAGCCCTCGGACTCCCTGCCCACCTCAATCCGCCTCATCTCGATGCTCCCCCTGCCCTTATCCACGAACACTATGTCCTGCCTGCCGCCTCTGAGTACCGCGCTCTCAGGCACAGCGAGACTCTCTCCAATGGGGATGAGAAGCTCGGCTGTGGCGTACATTCCGGGAAGGAGTTTCAGGTGAGGGTTTGCAAATTCCATGCGGACTTTCGCCGTCCTCGTCTCCGCCATGACGTGTGGGAGGATGAATTTCACTCTGCCCATGAATTTCTCGCCGGGATAGGCATCTATCGTGATGATGGCGCTATGCCCCGGCTGAACGAGTGAAATATCAGTCTGATAAATATCGGCATTGACCCACACTGCGGAGTGGTCGGCTATTGAATAGAGTTTCATATTCGGCTCGACGTACATATTGGGATAGGCGTTTTTCTCGACAATAAACCCCGATGCGGGGGAGTACACGACGAGGTTTTTTTCCGCATGCCCGGACTTGTCCAGTTCCCTGATTTGCCCCTCTGATAGATTGAGTCGCCGAAGCCTGAGGCGCGCCGCCTCGACTAGGGACACCGCCCCGCGGGATATTTCCGGGAATTCGCTTCCCTCAAGGATTTTTTGGGAGCGCGCGGCTAGGAGATATTCCTCCTGGGCGAGTGCGGCCTCAGGGCTATAGATTGAAAAGAGCGGCTCTCCCCGCTTTACATGGCGGTACGGGTAGTCGGCATAGACATGATCAATCCACCCGCCGAATCTCGTCTGCACAAGCGTGATTTTGCTCTCGTCAACCTCAACTGAGGCGGCGGCGCGGATGATTTTGGTCATCTTCCGCATGGACGCGCGCTCGGTCTTTACGCCTATAACTTGTTGCCGCTCAGGGCTTACGGTAAATATCCCCTCCAGCGCGTCTGGCTCTTGCATCCCCGGCGCTTGGGCGGCGCCTTGCAAATCTCCGCTCGGCTTCCTGCGAACGGGAACTAAGTCCATACCGCATAACGGGCATTCTCCTTGCTGTTTTAACCTCACGGACGGGTGCATCGTGCAGGTCCAGTAGTCAATATCCCCAGCGTCGTTCAGGACGGGTTTGAGCTGATGCCGGTGCCCAGCGGCGAAAAAGGGGATTTCACTTAAAATAGGAATCTTGTAGCCGAATTTATACAGCGCGAGTAGCCCCAGGAGCAAGGCGGCTAGGATTGATAGGGTTTTAATTCTCTTCATGTAAACCTCCATTGCTCGCAGGAGAGTCTGCCCTTGCCAATTCACCGCCGATAAGCTCAATGAGTTTCGCGCGGGCTTTTTCATGCCGGACAAATTTCCTCCAGTACTCAAGCTCGAAATTGAGCAACGCTTCCGATGCGTCAGACAGAGAGGTGAAATCAGCCTCCCCCGCCCGATAGCCCGCCAGCGCCGCATCAACCGCAAGCCTCGCCTGAGGGATTATCCCCTTTGAGTAGAGCGATAGAAGCCTCTCGGAGCTTTTCAGGGCGGCGTAATTTTCCCGAATCATGTACCGCAGATTCCGGCTCGCATCGGCAATTTCCTCTTTCGAGCCGTCCAGCAAATATGCCGCCTCAGCTACTGCGGACCTCTCCTTCCTCCAGAAATATACGGGCGCGATAAACCCCACTTTAGCCGACCATTCGTCTGTAAAACCGCCTCGGTTAAACCACGAAATCTCAGCCACTATGTCTGGGAAATATTCCCTCCGCCGCAGTTCGAGCGACGCTTCCGCCGCCTCGGAGTATTTTCTCTTCGCCACTATCTCCGGATTTCGGGCATCGGCAAGGGAGTAAAGCTCATCGAGCGTGTAATCGAGTGGCGATGGAGTCAGCTCGCTGGGAACGGCTATTGGAGCGGAGGCGGGCGGGCGGTTCAGAAGCGCGCCGAGCCGAGCCGAGGCAACCTCGCCCTCTGCGTCGAGGGTCTCGAGGGCATCTATCGAGGCTGAGATTTGGAGCTGAGCCTTAACTAAATCCGTCTGGGACGAAAATCCGGCTTCGTAGCCCGCTTTGGCAACGCTGGCAAATCTCTCAAGCAATTCCTTATTTTTCGACTCCACAGCGCGGGATTTATTAGCCAAGAACAGGTCGAGATAAGCCGCCCGAACCTCGAACTCCACGCGGTTTATCAAGGATTCGAGAGACGAGCCGCTGGACTGGGCTTCATGCCCCGCGACTTTGCCCTTTAATCTCAATTTACCGGGGAAGGGGAATTGCTGCGAGGCATAGACCTGTAGCTCGGCGAAATCGTCTTCTCCGAGGGTGATACGGTCAAAGCCCACGTTTTTATAGCCTGCCCCGATTTCGGGATTTGGAAGCGAGCTTTCTTGAGCGGGGCGCGTCAGCATCGCCTGCCAATTCGAGCGCGCCGCCTTGATTTCGGGGCTATTCTCTAGGGCTTCGCGCACGAGCGCGCCTAGGGCTGGGGATTGCTCGGCATATCCCTCCCTAGCCCACAGCATGAGAAATAGGGATATAGCTAGGAATAATCTCATTTTAACGAACCTCCTTAAAACCCGCGCGCCGCCGGGAGCAATTGCCGTAATTTCCCGTCGGCTCTGGGAGAATACAGGGATAAATTAGAGTGGTTTGACTCCGCCTCCGAGGGGAAACTGCGCCTCAGGCGGGTGTGTTAGAGGGATTTTTGGCGTATTAGCACAGAAAAGCGGAATTAGCGAGGAACGCCTCAGGCGGGCTATAGCCGCTATCTTTCTTAAAGAGCGGAGCGCGGCCGCGAGCCGGGCAGGCTTCGAGATTTGCGGGGGTGATGGCTATTGAGGCGGAAAGCACGTCCTTTAGGCGAAGTTCTAGGTTTTGCGGAGCGCAGGCGAGAGAGTCGTGGCAGACGCACGCGCCGCCATTTTGGGAGTCTCCTTCGGGGGATTGCGTCCCCTCAGCCGGAGCGTTGGATGAGCGGGCATGGCAGGTCATTGCCTTTTGAGAAGCGGCGATGACGCCAAATCCGCCGCTGCCGAGCAGTCCGTAGCAGAAGAGAATATTCAGCGCTAGAAAGAGAGTTACGTGTCGCACCTTGTCTCTATTCTATCGTTGCCTAGGCGGATGTCAATATCCGAATTCGCGCTCGGAAAGGGGGACGCGATTCTCCTTTTCAAGCCCAGATATGCGTGTTAACATAAGACTGCCATGAAGCTCTTACATTCGCTACTCCTCGCGCTAATCCTCCTAATCATCTGCGGCACAGCGGCTTTTCCTCAGGATTTCTATGAATTAATCCCCGAAGAGGCGCGGGCAAACGGCACGCTCGGCATCTTTGTTAGCTCCATCTCGCGGGATAAAGAGATATTCGAGTTCAACGCCGACAAGCTATTCATCCCTGCCTCGAACCAAAAAGTCATCACATCAGTCGCCGCCCTTTCCATTCTCAGCTCGAATTACAGGTTTAGAACCGAATTCTACTCAGGGGGCGAGATTACCGGAGGCGTCCTCTTCGGCGGCTTATACATCAAGGGCTACGGAGACCCGACGCTCACCACTGACTCCCTCACCGACATCGCCTATCACTTCAAGAAACTGGGAATCCGCGAAATCAGAGGCGGCATCACCGTTGACGACTCCTATTTTGGGAAGAGTTACTACGCAAGCGGATGGAAAGAGTCTTGGAGGGGGGACGCCTTCTGCCCTCCGATAAGCGCGGTATCTCTCAATCACAACATTTATCACATAACCGTCTCCCCTTCAAAACCCGGCAGACCCGCAAGATTGGAGCTTGAGCCGAGCGGCGCAAACGTGAACGTAATCAATAAAACCACAACAGGCAAAAAAGGCGGAAAACTCACGGCAAAACGCCTTGAGGACGGGCGAACAGTCATAGTTCAAGGGGCGATTCTAGCCAAATCCGCGCCTTACAAAATCGAGATTCCCGTCGGCAATCCCAATTCCTACATGGCAAGCGTTCTCAAAAAGACGCTTGAGACAAACGGCGTCATAGTGCGCGGGTTCATCACGACCGGGAAAGTTCCAGCGGGCAAAAAGGGCGCGTCCAATCAGGGATTCATCACCACGGGCGAAGTCCCCAAGTGGGCGGCTCTCGTTCACACGCACTACTCCGTCCCGCTTGGCGTAATCATCACCGAATACAACAAAAACAGCGTAAATATCATAGGCGAGAACATCATTAAGACCCTCGGCGCCGAGAGATCAGGCTCTGCCGGCACATGGGAAAACGGGGCGGCTGTCGTGGAAGATTTTCTCGTGAAAAAAGTAGGCATCTCCGAAGGGTTCATCGTCGCCGATGGCTCAGGGCTATCCCCGTTCAATCAGGCATCGCCGAGAATCATGGCTCAAGTGCTGACCTACGCATATAAAAATATCGGGCTTGAGTTCCTAAGCTCTCTACCAATAGCGGGCGTTGACGGCACTCTCAAAAAGAGATTTAAAAGCTCCGAGGTGGAAGGGCGCGTGCTTGCCAAAACCGGTTATCTGAGCAACGTGAGGGCGCTATCGGGCTATGTGTTCGCCAAAAACGGCGATGTTTTCGCGTTCTCGATACTCGCAAACGGCTTAGGGGCGAGGACTAAGGATTTCCAAGAGGAGTTCCTCACGAGGCTAATTGAGTGCTGCGATGGGAATAATTAGAAGGCGGCGGGGGATTTTTTAGGCTCAGCGCTAGAGGAAATATCCCTGATAAATGGGGGAGTTCTCCTTGCGTATGGAGAGAGGCGAATTAGAAATCTTATTTAGATTTCCCGCTACACTCGAAATGACAGGGAGCGAGAGAGTGGCGGAATAACGGGGGACGAAGGGGCAAAAATGGCAAAAAGTTGCGATTACAAATAATTTTGAACGCCTCACTTCTGTCATTCCGAACGCACAGAGGAACCCGATTCAAGATTTCTTGGCAATTTTCCACCGAGCGAAGCGGAACATCTCGATTTAAATTCATGTTAATACAAGATTCTAATCCAGGTAATTAACTTTTCATTATGCGTTAATTCGTGGTTTCAAACGGCGCGTGTTTTCAGTTCCAATTTCCAAAACTCCTCGGCGAGCCTGCCAAACTCCTCAATCGAAAGCGTCTCGGCGCGCCTTCGCCCGTCAATCGCGGCGAGTTTCAATATCTCCTCCGCCTCGCTCTTGGGAATCGCCGACGATAGGGAATTTACCAGCATCTTGCGCCTTGCCGAGAACGACGCCCTCACCACTGCTCTAAAGGATTTCTCATCGGCAATGCGAATTCTCGAAGTAGCCAGAGGGGCAAACCTCAGCACAACCGAATGCACTTTCGGGCGGGGCCAAAAAGCCTCAGGCGGAACGGCAAGCCTCAGCGCAACATCCATAAATGCCTGCACGAGAACCGAAATCGAGCCGTAGTCCCTGCCCCCAGGGGGCGCGGCAAGCCTCTGTCCGACCTCTCTTTGCACCATTAGCACGAGCGACGAGAACATATCCCGCTCCTCAAGGAGTTTCATCAATATCGGAGTGGAGACGCTATACGGCAGGTTCGAGACGACTTTCATTCGCCCGCCCTGATGTACATCGCGAAAATTCACCAAAAGCGCGTCCGCCACAACGATTCTCACGTTGCCCATTTGGGATGTCGCCTCCGTCAAACGCTCGATGAGCCGGGTGTCCTTCTCAATTGCCACGACCGATTTTGCCCTCTCGGCGAGGAAAATTGTAAGCGCTCCGAGACCCGCCCCGATTTCAAGCACGTCGTCATCTTTAGTGAGTTCGGCAATCTGGCCGATACGCTCAAGCGCCCCTCGGTCTCGGAGGAAATTCTGCCCGAAGCTCTTTTTTGGGCGCGAGTTATCGGCGAGGAAGAATTTTTTAGGCGACGGGGCATCGTTTTTCGGCATAGTTTGATTCTCAGATTTAAGATATTAACATAACGCGGATAGCCGTGATTGGCGTGAGAACGTGAATCCATGAGCCGGGGGCGAGCCTACCCTGAAAAGATGCCCGGCAAGAGCAGGGGAGCAAAACCCCGGGGAAAAGCGGCAGAGGGGCCTCTGCCCGCTAATTCATCAGCAAAACCCCAAGAGCCGCCCTTTGCTCCTCTTCTGCCTGCGCAAGTCCCAGTTGCCCGTAAATCGAGGCGAGCGCTAGGCGAATCTCCGGGTCAAAGGGGTTTATCGCCTCCGCCTCTTCAAAAGCGGCGCGCGCCCTGCCCAGCAGTTTTTGGCGGATATAGATTTCACCGAGATTTTTATACGTTTCCACATATTCGGGATAGAATTCCGTGAGGCGGGCGAGTCTCTTAAGGGCGGCGTCAAATTCTCCCACCCCGCTCTCAGCCGATGCGAGCCGGTTCACAATTACGGGCGACAGGGGGTCGAGGCGCGACGCTTTTTCATACTCATAGGCGGCGGCTTTGAGCCTTCCCCTTGCGCGCAACAAATCCCCCAATCTCGCGTGGTCTCTCGCGCGGGAGTCGCCAAGGGGGGCGAGGCTCTCTCCATCACTCTTTTTGGGGGTATTTTTGCCCTCTTCGATTTCGAGTTCCGAAACCCTGAGGTTTGGTATCCGCTCCTTTAAATTTCTCGATTTCAAATCCGCCGTCCACAGGGCGTAGAATCGCTGGAAATCCACGCCAGCAACCTTTTTAAACGCGGCTTTATAATCGCCCTGAGTCTTAAGGGCTTCGAGAAGGGCGGGAGTAGCCGCGCTTCCCCATCTGTTTACGAGAAATTCAATCATCCCCCCCACCTGCGCAAAGGCAAGTTGAGCCTGCTCGGTGCTGTCCAATTTGCCCAAAGAGGGGTGCATTTTCTCTATCGGCACTAACGCGCGGGCCTCAATAGCTCTGGCTAGCAGGGTCTCGTAAAAAGGGTTTATTACGCTCCCCTCGCTCCGCCGCCAGCGTTTTTCATAGTATTTTGCAAGCCCCTCGTGAAGCCAGACCGGAACGGAATTGCCCGCTTTATGAAACACCGCGTAGTGTACGTACTCGTGGGCGAGAGTGTCCTGCCACCTGTAGCCCGCAGGAAGAAGCCTCGGCGAGAGTATCATTATCCGGTTGAATTTGCAGATGCCCACAACGCCCGTCGTGCGGATGTCTCTATCCGACAGGGTCGAGGCGGCGGTAAAGCTCTCTTTATCCGGGTATATCTCGACGGCAACCTCGCCCTCTGGATACACCCCCAAATCCTCGCCTATCTGGGCGTAAGCCCTGTGTAGGGTGTCAGCGGCGGCGGCAACGAGAATTTTATCCTTAGGGTGGATATAGCGAACCAGAAAACGCCCGGACTTGACCCCCTTAAATTTCTCCGCGCTCCTAGAGACATTCAGAATAAAATCCACATAGGCGAGATAGTCCTCATCGTCAGTAGCGGACGGGCGGGCTTTCTGGGCGAATTCTGCGGCGGAGCGGTAATCGCCCCTGTGAAACTCGATTTGAGATTTCAGAAAATAGGCGTACCCCTGCTCAGCGGGATTTGCGGCAGCGCTCAGGGCCTGGTCTGCAAGAATGGACGCCGCGTTTATCTGCCAATTGTCGAGGCTCTCGGAGGCGGATTTAAGCGCAGTCCCGAATTGCGACGCAGAGGCTTCGGCGGCAACGAGGGCGAGAAAGCACAGAATCATAAGCCGCCGCCTCATCATTTCGCTATCCTCTCGTAGTACTTGCGGTTTAGCTCCCCGTAGCCTTCGGGCGAGCCCTCTTTGAGGGATTTGAGCACGGTTTCTTTGAATTTCTTGGCGAATTCCGACTCCCCGCCCGATGGGATTTCGACAAAGCCCGTATCAATACCCCCGCCTTCGCCTTGGGACTGCCTCCTTCCGAGCGCGCGCGGCACAGAATACGGTCTCCCGCTTGCGCTGAGCGCGAACTGGCGCATCAGTTCATTGGCCTGGTATTCGGCTTGCCTGAGGGATTCGATAGCCTCGCTCTGATTAGATATGGATTTCGATATTTCCCCGCTCCCTAGGTTCTCGCCCGCCCCTCTCATAAAGCCGATGGACTCTTCGAGCTTTGCCTGAATCTCGGAGGATGATACCTCGTCCCCCTCGGAGAGTTCCGACGCCCTGCCCCGGATGTCATCCTGCTTCTTTGAGATGCGCCTCGCCTCGCCCGCTCCCGCGCCCGAAGCCTTTGCCTCCTCCAAACCGCGGCGGATGTCTCTGGCAAGGGCGGCGGCGGAGCGAATCCCTCTGGAATCGGATTTGTCTATATCCCTCAGGAGGGCGGACTGCTCCTGAATCTCCTTGGCGCGTTTTATTGCCTCGTCCAGTTCATGGGCGCGAAGCCATTTTTCAAGCTCCGCGACATCGCCGAGGAGCCTGTCTATGAGAAAAGAGGTCTGCACCGACCCGCTCCCCAGGGCGTCTGCCGAGGCATCGGCGAGATTTTTTCTCAACTTCTCCACCTTTTTAGCCTCGCGGGCGGCGAAATCCGAGGGGGAATTTTTGCCGGCTGACTTTAGAATTGACTCCTTCAGCCGCTCGGTTTCCCCTTTGAGAGCCTCCTGAGAGGTTCTTAAAGAGCTGACCTTTGACATTAACCCGCCGAGATTCTCCATATCCCCTGCCAGCGACGAGGACGCAAGCGCTCCCATCCCGCCCTCAAGCGACGCTATCATGGACTCAATACCGCTCCCCAGCTTCGAGAGCCGCGCGAGGGCTTCGTCAATCCTGCCCTCCTCGACGAGCTTCATTATCTCGCTCAAATCACCCGCCATATCTATCGCCTCAAATGCGTCCGCGTTTAAAAAGCCCTCGGCAATGTCCGAATTAAGGGAGTTCAGACCCTCGGCAAGGCGAGCCATGAGATTTTGAAGTTCTTTGATTTTATTTGCTATTTCCCGCTTCGCCTCTTCGCTCGCCCCATTTTTAAGCCTAGATAAGAGGTCGGAAAGCTCCCTGTATTTCCCCGCGGCCTCTCTAGCCCTAAGGGCGGAGTCGCGGATTTTATCCCCCTGAATCATGGAGTCGAGAAGCAGGGCGTACTGCTCAAATTCGGCCTCTTCCTGCGACAAAAGGGCGGCGAGGCTCGGAGCGTCCTGCGAGGAGGATGCCGCGTCCAATCGTCGGCGCAGAATCTGCGAAATCCTAGAATCCATGTTCGAGAGCGCGGTAAAATAGGCGTAGTCCGAAAGCTCGTCTTCACGCATCAGCCCAAGCGCAGCGGCGAGGGCGTCCTCAATTTGGCGAATCTCGGCGACGCGCCTCTGTGCGGCGGCATTTAGCGAGGCGGCATCCTGATTTTCGCGGGGGCGCTCATCAATGTTTCCGGCGAGGGCGGCGATAATCCTATCGAGAAGCTCGCGGGCGGCGGCGGATGAGCGGCTGTGTTTTTCCTGAGGGCTGGCGATGCGGATTTTCATCCAATCGGACGCGCCCATTTTTGGCCCTGAAACGGCGTCGTTGTCGTAGGCAACTACCCTCACTTCGATTATTCCGTCGGCGGAAGGCTCGACTCCAGAGACGCCCCACCTGAAACTACCTTCCACAAGCGCGCTATCTTTTTGGCTTTGATGAATGGTTTTCTCCAATTTCTCAGAGCCGCCGCTTTTAGATTCCAAAGCCAGTTTCGACACTCCGAAATCGTCTTTCACCTCATAGAATATGTTGACAGCGTCATCAACGCCGATGTCGAGAGTCTCGCCTTCGGGAACTTGGGCGGACACCTCAGGGGGGGAATCCGCGAGCGCGTTTATCAGAAAATCCCTCGATTTGCGCCTGCCACCCTCGGATTCAATATAAAAAAACCCGTCCGCCGTTACGGTGAACTCGGCCTCGACCTCGCCCCCGCTCTGCTTTACCGGAAGAGAAACGCCGCCGATGCTGAGCCTCGCCCCAGCGCCGATGTCCCCGACGGGACGCGCCCTGAAAATTACGCGCGCCCCCTTGAGAGCTTCCACATCGCCTGAGGATGATTCGATTTTGCGGGCGGGGAGGCTGGCATACGAGGGGTAGCTATATCCGAGCGCAATGTCGGCAAGCAGGAGCGCTGCGGGCTGAGCCGGAGGCAGGAAATTGAGACTCAGAGCGAAGCGTTGGAATTCGGCAGGGGAAATCAAAAAAGCGCCCATGGATAAAACCGAGGCGATGGCGAGCGGTTTTAGATACGTCCCGGGGGGCTGCGCGCCGACGGCTGGGGATAAATCGAGCCGGGAGAGCCTTTGGTTTACATCCGCGACGTGCGCCTCGATGAGGGGCTTTGATGCGCCAATACTAACCCTATTTGAGAGGTCATCCCTCAGAAGAAGGGCGTTTAGAGCGTCTTGTCCGAGGGCGGGATGAATTCTACTGAGCGTAAGCGCGGCGTCCGCAAGCGTCTCTCTCCGTGTAAGCGCGGGGAGGAGAAACCTCGCAAAGGCAAACGCCGATGCTACCGCGAGAGAGATTTTTATTGCGGCGTAGTAGAAGCCATTGTCTGAAGCGAGGGCAAGAGCAGAGGCAATGGTGAAAGCGGCGAAAAGCGCCGTAAAAAACCGCGCCCCTCCCCTCTGCAGGACAAACCCCCTGCGCTCCTTAATTAATCGCTCAAGCGCCCCGGAGAGGGCGTCTCCTTCGGAATGGCTCATAAATTAAATTTACCGCAGAGGCGGCGAAAAAGAAATTACAATAGCCTCTGGAGCGCAGATATGTCCATAGGAATTTTGACCAAGCCGAGGCTCTCAATTAAATTATTATCCCCAGGGGTTTTCGATAATTTCGTGATTCGAGGAGATTATAAATCTATGAGTGAGATTCTGGACAAAGTGCTTAGGGCGAACGCCGAATACGCCGCCGGGTTGAAACGGAAGAAAGGCTCAGCGCATCAGGGATACAGATTTGCCGTGCTTACCTGCATGGACGCGCGCCTCGACCCCGTGAAATTTGCGGGGCTTGCCGAGGGCGAGGCTTACGTCATTAGAAACGCGGGGGGAAGAGCGAGCGACGATGCTATAAGGTCTCTGGTCATATCGTATAAGCTCCTAGGCACGATAGAGTGGTTCGTCATTCACCACACCGGATGCGGAATGCAAATGTTTAGCAACGACATCATGGCAGGGCTTTTGGCGAGCAGTCTCAAACCCGCAATTCGAGAGGGTCATAGCTGGAGGGATTCCGGCGAGGGCGAGGGGTCGGACTACGGCGGGAGAATTGACTGGATGACGTTTACGGACAACGAGAGGAGCGTAACCGATGACGTGCTCAGAATCAGGAATCACCCGCTAGTGCCGGGCTACATCCCGATTTATGGATTTATCTACGACACGGAAACGGGAGCGCTCAGAGAAGTACCCGAAGCGATGCAGGCTGGGAGAATCCGCGAGTAAATCCCGCGCATAGCCGAAGGGGAATTTTAACAAATTTTCAAATTCCGGTAACCTTACTCAGGCGGGCGGATTTAAAATATGCCGCAGTCGAGAGGCGATTTCTGACGCACATCAGCTACAGCCCCGCGCTCGAGCGGGAAATCATAGATTCCCAATACGCGCCGCCAGCGGCCGATACGCGCTTGTTGATTTCGGAGGACTCAGGGCGGAAATAGCATAGGAGAGATCCATGTCATATAAGACCCTTCTCACAAAGAGGGTAGATTTTGCGGCTTCCCACAGGTACTGGAATCCCAAGTGGAGCGACGACGAGAACCAGCGCATATTCGGAAAATGCACAAGCCCCTGGGGACACGGACACAACTACGTCCTCGAAGTTACCCTCGAAGGCGAGGTTGACCCCGACACCGGCATGATAATCAACCTCTACAATCTAAAACCCATCTTGGGCGACGTGCTTCAGGATTTTGACCACAAGTATCTGAACGAAGACAACCCCGATTTTAGAGACTTAATTCCCACGACTGAGAACATTGCTCGCGTCCTCTGGAGGGAGCTAGAAAAACGCCTCGGCGGGCAGGCGACCTATAGACTCCACAGGATACGGCTCTTTGAGACCCCAGAGCTGTTTGTTGACTACTGGAGCGAGAGATGAAAGCAGAGCGCTGCGCCCTAACGAAAATTTATCATTTCTCCGCCGCCCATAGGCTCCACTGCGAAAAATTCTCGGACCACGAGAACCGTTGCATATTCGGCAAATGCAATAACCCCAAGGGACACGGACACGACTACTACGTCGAGGTGCAGGTTGGAGGGGATATTGACCCCGACTCTGGGATGATAATTAACCTCTGCGAGCTTGACGGCATTATGAGCGGGATAATTGAAGAACTCGACCACAAGCGGCTCGACGTTGAAATCCCGTTTTTTCTAGGCGAGCGGGCTTCGGGCGAGAACATCGTAAAATACATCTGGCAGAGGCTTGAGCCGCAGTTAAATAGAGGAAAACTCCGATGCCTCAAGCTCTGGGAGACGCCCGACAATTACTTTGAATATTTTGAGGACGGCGCCGGCTACACATCGGAGGGAATTTAAGTGAGCATTGAGAACGCAGTTAAAGAGATACTCTCTCAAATCGGAGAAGACCTAAACCGCGAGGGGCTCCAGAAAACCCCCGACAGGGTCGCGCGGATGTACAAGGAGCTCACCGCAGGCTACGGGGCATCGCCTAAGGAGATTGTGAACGGGGCTATCTTCGAGGAGCGGTACGACGAGATGGTCATCGTGAGGGATATTGAATTCTATAGCCTCTGCGAGCATCATCTCCTCCCATTCTTCGGCAAATGCCACGTGGCTTACATTCCCAACGGCAAAATAATAGGTCTCAGTAAAATCCCCCGGATTGTCGAGGTGTTCTCGCGGAGGCTTCAGGTGCAGGAGCGGCTCACCGTGCAAATCGCAGATTTCCTAAACGAGGTTCTCAACCCCGAAGGCGTCGGAGTCGTGGCAGAGGCTTATCACCTGTGCATGGCGATGAGAGGGGTGAAAAAAGCCGAGGCGAATATGCTCACAAGCTCCATGCGCGGGGCGTTTAAGGACGACGACAGGACGCGCTCGGAATTCCTGAGACTAATAGGGAAGCAGAGATAATGCCCAAGGTCGCCGTTATAACCGGAGCGGGAAAGGGAATCGGCAGAGAGGTCGCCATTAATTTCGCCAAAGAGGGCGTAACCGTCGCCATCTGCGCGAGAAATTACGAGAGCGTAAAATCCCTTGAGCGCGAGATTCGGCAAATGGGAGGCGGCGCGCTCGCCCTCGCCTGCGACGTAGGCGCCGATGCGGACGCCCAGCGGTTCATTGACGAAGCCGCCTCGATAACAGGCAGAATTGACGTTCTCGTGAACAACGCCGGCATCGCCCGCGTAGGCAGGGTCGGGGATTTCCCCTCCGAGGCGTGGGAGGAGGTAATAAGGACTAACCTCACGGGGGCGTTTTTCATCACCAAGCGCGCCCTCGGATTCATGAGCCGCGGAAGCCATATTTTCAATCTAGGCTCGAATGCGTCGAAAATCGGCTTTCCCAATTGGGCGGCGTACTGCGCTTCAAAGTTCGGAATGCTCGGCTTTACAAATTCCCTCAGAGAAGAGGTCAGAGCCGAGGGCATAAAAGTTACGGCGGTGCTTGCGGGCCCCACTGACACCCCTCTTTGGGACGACGTTGCGGGGAATTGGGACAGGGGGCAGATGATGAAGCCACAGGACATCGCCTCGATGATAATTTCAGTATGGAAGCAACCCCCAAGCGCCCTGACCGACGAGATAAGCATCCTGCCAGCCGGCGGGTCTCTATAGGATTCAAGAGCGCGGATGCCCAATCCGGGATTCAGGTAAGCGCGCGGCGATTAGCCTTTTATGATGGGCTTGTCGAGCGGCGCGGCTGTTATGAAAGTTAGGAATCTGGAGCTTGGCTCAGCTCCCTTCGACGTAGTTTATGGTGAGCTTAGTCGAGCTACTCAGGGTGAAAAGAGGCGGATTCGCGCTCAGATGACCTGCGGCAATGACAGAAGTGAGGCTTGCGAGGGAATGACAACCCTCTGCGTGATTTCGCCCCTTCGCCCCCCTGTGTCATTTCGAGCGATAGCGAGAAATCTCAAATAAGACTGCTCCGTACGCTCGGAGCGGCGGCTGTGGCTTATCTTTCATCCCATTATCCCATGAATCATTGACATAAATCCCCTCGCAGTCGTATAATCAGCCTGAAGCTTTGGGAAGGTTCAAAAACGGTGGAGGATTATCCATGAGGGTAGGATTTATTTTCGCGTTAGCTCTGTGCGCGCTTTTATCGGTGTTTTGGCTGAATCGAGATGAGGACGGCAGATTGGCGGAGTCCCCCCGCGGCGAGGAGTCTCAAAAGTCCCCCCGGCTCCCCGATACCCTGACGCTCCAGCAGGCGGCGGGCGCGAGGATACCCTTCATCGAGAATCAGGGGCAGGTTGGCGGCGATATAAATTTCTATGCCGAGACCCTAGCTGGAGGCGTATTCGTGAAATCCGGCGGCGAGATAACCTACTCCATCCCCTCGGATTCGGACAGCGCATTCACCCTCAGCGAGAGACTCCTGCAAGGAAACTCCACCGCGCCAACGGGCAGAGAGGAAACCAAAGCCTCAATAAGCGAATTCATAGGGAACGACCCCTCAAAGTGGAAAACCGCTGTCCCAGCCTACGGAGAGGTGAGCTTCGGCGAGATTTACGACGGCATCGAACTGAGGCTTAAGGCTTACGGGGGGCGAGTGGAAAAGCTGTTTTATATAAAGCCGGGAGCAGACCCAAGCCAAATCAAAATTGCCGTTGAGGGGGCGAGAGTATCAGTAAATCCCAGCGGCGAGCTTGAGGCGGCGTCTGATGGAGGGGTCGCCAAGTTCTCAAAGCCCCTGGCGTATCAGGAGATTGGAGGCGAGATAAAATTCGCTGAGGCGGACTATCTAGCCGAGGGCGGCGAATATGGATTTCTCGTCAAAAACTACGACCCGTCCCAGACGCTCGTAATAGACCCGATTCTCTCGGCGACCTTTCTGGGCGGAAGCAAAAGCGACGACATATTCGCCGTTGCAACCGACCCCTCGGGCAATGTCTATGTCGCGGGGATAACACAGTCCAAAAAGCTCCCCGGTGTGAACTCCGGCTCGGCAGACTCGGTTATGGAGTCGGCTGAGGCGTTCGTCATGAAATTCGACGCGAAACTCTCGGTAGTTCTCGGAGCGACTTTCATCGGAGGAAGCGGCGTGGATGCGGCAGTGGACATAGCACTCGACAGGGCGGGAAACGTCTATCTAGGCGGCAGGACGGACTCGCCGGATTTTCCGGGAATTGACGAAAATTCTCCTGATAGGCAGTTGTCCTCGGCAGAGGGGTTCTTGGTAAAGCTCGACTCTAAACTCACAAAAATCCTCGCGTCAACTTACATCGGGGGGAGCGGAGCAGACGGCGTCGTGGACATCGCTCTCGATAAACCGGGAAATGTCTATGCCGTCGGCTCAACCACTTCTACGGACTTTCCGGGAATATCGCGCTCCTCGCCCGACCGATTTCCGCTGAAAACCGAGGGATTCGTGATTAAACTCAGCCCAAGCCTCAGTAAAATTGTCGCGGCGACGTATCTGGGGGGAAGCGCGGAGGACGGCGCAACTGCTATTGCATTCGACCGCAATGGAAATGTCTATGTGGCGGGAAGCACGAGCTCATCGGATTTCCCCGAGGTAAATAGCAAATCTCTCGACCAAACCCTCGCCATTAGCGAGGCGTTCGTGGCAAAGCTCACGCCGAACCTAAGCAAATTGGTTGCGGCGACGTACCTGGGCGGAGTGGGCAGGGGCGCGGCTTCCGCCATTGCCGTGGATGGCAACGGCAGGGTCTATGTCGCGGGAGTTACTAATTCATCGGATTTCCCCGGCGTGGGCGCAACATCGGCGGACTCGGTTCTTGGCGGAAACCAGGAGGGATTCATCGCCGCGATGAACTCGAACCTGACCTATCCAATATTAGCGTCAACTTTTCTCGGCGGCGAAAAGGACGACCTCGTTTATGAAATCATCCTCGACGGCAAAGGCGGCATATACGCCGCCGGAAGGACGGGGTCGGCACAATTTCCGGCATCCCCCAAGGACGAACCACGCCCACAGGTTTTCTTCGCAGATGCCTTTATCTCGAAACTCAACTCGGATTTAAGCTCGGTTCTATCTTCCACATTTATTCCCGCAGGGGGGCTGGTAAACCTCCAAAGCGGCATCTCGGCTGCCATTTCGGGCAGAGGAGATATTTACATCGCAGGCGTTACGGGTGTTTCAGAGTTTAAAACTCAGGATAGTTTTTTTGCGAGCGAGGCAGTCGGGGGCGGAAACGACGGATTTATAGCGCAGATTGGTCCCGCCGCGGAGAAGAAGCTCTTGGAGGTCGCGCGCAAATCCGAGCCTGCCGAGAAGACCCCACCCCCTGCGCCAATAAGCGCCCCTGAGCCTGCATCCGAACCCGCGCCTGGGGAGATAGCCAAAGCGACCCCCGCGCCGCCGGCTGTGGAGATTTCTCAAGCCCCGCGTACGGCTCAAACTATAACCCCCGCGCCGCAGATTAAGACCGAGGCTATAGCTACACCCTCGCCGCAGATAAATACCATGGAGACCCCTGCTCCGATAACTAAGGAAAAGACCTTTTACGAATTCGGATATACGGCAAAAATCACCTGTGGAATTCAGGGCGATACAAATAACATAAACCTCGCGCGGGGATTTTATGGGGCATCTGTCGCGGTCTATAATCCCAATCCCTCTGAGGCGAAGGTATCGAAGAAGCTCGTTTTTACGCATCCACAGAGCCGCGCCGCCGCCCTCGGCGAAATCTCGCTAAAACCGGGCGCGGCGGTAACGCTCGACTGCTCCGAGATACGGGACAAATTATTCGGCGGGAAATTCCCGAAGCCCTACCACATTGACGCGCTCGCAGTTATCGAGAGCGATGGGAGCTTGGACGTTGAGGCGACTTACACGGCGGCGGCGCTCGATTTTCAGGGACTTCCCAAGGGCGTAGGGGCAATCGAAGTGAGGCGGATTCAGGAGCGCAGAAGAGAATTACCGAGCAGAGCGGCGGCAAAATCCCCTCTGCCGGATTTAATACTCCTTCCGGGCGTGGACGGGTCGTTCTGCCATCGGGACGGCAACAGATTAACCGTTACGGTAAAAAATCAGGGAGCGTATGAGGCGGCGGCATCCAAAACCAAGGTGAATTTCCAGAGATACGGCAGATTCACTGTAACCGCTCCCCCGCTCGCTCCGGGGGCTTCGGCAGACGGAGTGGTCGAAATACCGAGGCGGTGTCTGAGGAATAGGAACTGCGCATTCTCCCTAACTGCCGACTCTGCCTCAACCGTAGCGGAAGCGGACGAGCGGAACAACTCAGCGCAGGGGGTTTGCATCGGCAGATAAGTCAGGATACAGTCAGGGTAAGGCGAAGCAAATCCGAGAGGGGGGAGTGATTTTATACCCCAGGGCGGTATTTATTTGACAGCGTTTTTAGGTTATGCTAATCAGTAGCTCGCCAGGGAGCAGAGAGAGAAAGAGAGATGTTTGAAGGCATATCCGGCAAATTAAATACTACTTTAAAGAAAATCAGGGGCTACGGCAAGCTCAGCGAGAGCAATATTCAGGACGCGCTGAGGGAGGTGCGCCTGAGCCTGCTGGAAGCGGACGTGAGCTTTAAAGTCGTCCGGGACTTCGTAGAGTCCGTCAAAAAACGCGCCCTTGGGCAGGAAGTCGCCGAGAGCCTAACTCCGGGGCAGCAGTTCGTCAAAATTGTCTATGAAGAGCTGGCGCTAGTTTTAGGGCAGAAGCACTCAGAGCTTAATCTGCGAGCAACGCCCCCAGTGGCGCTGATGCTCGTCGGGCTTCAGGGTTCGGGTAAAACCACAACCTGCGCGAAACTCGCCAAATCCCTAAAGGAGCAGTTCAAGAGAAAGCCCTACCTCGTTCCGGCAGACATCTACAGACCAGCCGCCATAGAGCAATTAAAAGTGCTTGCCCGTCAGGTCGGCGTAGGGGTGTTTGACACTGAACCCGGAATGGATCCGGTGGAGATTTGCAAAAAAGCGCGAGCCGCCGCAATTTACGAAGGCGCGGACGTTATGATAATTGACACCGCAGGACGCCTTCACATTGACACCGAACTCATGGAAGAGCTTAGGAGGATAAAATCTGAAATCGCCCCTCAGGAGATTTTATTTGTCTCCGACGCCATGACCGGACAAGACGCAGTGAACGTCGCCGCGAGTTTCAACGAGGCGCTCGACATTGACGGCGTGATACTCACCAAAATGGACGGAGACGCGAGAGGCGGAGCCGCCCTTTCGATTAAAGCCGTAACGGGAAAGCCGATAAAATTCTTCGGAACAGGGGAGAAATTAGACGCGCTCGAGGTGTTTCACCCCGAAAGAATCGCCTCCCGAATCCTCGGCATGGGCGATGTTCTGACACTTATTGAAAAAGCGCAGTCCGCGTTTGAAGAGAAAAAAGCCGAGGAGATGGCGCACAAACTCCTCAAAAATGAGTTTTCTCTGTCGGATTTCCGCGAGGCAATGCTCGCCATGGGAAAGCTCGGCTCTATCGAGAGCATGGCAGAGATGATTCCCGGAATGAAGCAAGTGGCGAAAAATCCGAAGGCTATGGAGCAGGCTGAGCGAGAGATGAAAAAAACCATCTCCGTAATTAACTCCATGACGGCGAAAGAGAGAAGAGACCACACCATGCTCAACGGTTCGCGGCGGAAACGCATTGCTAAGGGGAGCGGCACGAAGGTCGAGGACGTGAATCGAGTGGTTAAAAACTACATCGAGATGCGTAATATGATGAAAAACATGGGGAAAATGGGGAAGCTTGCAAAGAAAATGATGAGATTCATGTAGGTTACAGAACGTCGGGATTAGTTAAATTAATCATATTTCAATTCGGAGGTACTTTTAGTTTGGTTAAGATTAGACTCACTAGAGCGGGATCCAAAGGGAAGCCCTTTTACAGAATCGTAGCCGCTGACTCGCGCGCTCCACGGGACGGGAAGTTTCTTGAGATACTGGGATTCTACGATCCGAGAACATCTCCCCACACGCTTGAGGTAAAAACCGATAGGGTAAACGACTGGATTTCACACGGCGCTCAGCCTAGCGGCAGGGTCGGCAGACTGCTCACAAAACTCACACAAAACTGACAAATAGAGTTTAGCGCAGTTACAAAACCAGGAGGGAACGGAAATGGACAAGCTGAAGGAACTTGTGAGCTTTATAGCGAAATCTCTGGTTGATAGTCCTGATAGGGTCGAGGTTCGAGAGGTTGTAGGCGAACAGACCGCCGTGCTGGAGTTGAGAGTGGCGCAGGAAGACCTTGGGAAAATCATAGGCAAACAGGGGAAAACGGCAAAAGCCATCAGAACCATCCTCGGTGCCGCCGCTGCGAAGGCTAGAAAGAGGGCAGTGCTTGAAATCTTGGAATAGGGAAAACGTTTGAGCAAATAATGGGGCTTATCCATTTTGGAAAAGTCGTCAAAGTTCACGGGCTTTCGGGGGGAATTAAGTTATTCCCCTTCAGCCGCCAGTTTGACAACCTCGCTCGGCTTAAGAGGGTTTTTATCCTCACAGAGCCTGAGGGCGAGCCTGTGGAGTTCCGCATAACCTCGAGCAGTATTCAAAAAACGTCCGCCGTGGTGAGACTCGAAGGTGTTGACTCGCTCAACGTGGCTTCGGCGCTTGAGGGCTGCGCCGTAATGGTGGACTCTTCAGACCTCATGGAAACTGAGGAGGGGGAGTATTACTGGTTTCAGCTCATCGGGCTTGAGGTTTATACCGATGCCGGGGAGTACGTGGGCAGGGTGGAGAATTTAATTGATAGGCCCCCTCAAAGCCTGCTAACGGTGAAAAGGGGCGGCAGGGAGTTCCTAATTCCAATGGTTGACGCAATTATCAAAGAAGTGAACTTGGCAGATTCAAAAATAGTGGTTATCCCCATAGCAGGTCTCCTCGATTAACCGTCCGAAGCCGTAATCCATCCCATGAAATTTGATATTCTCACCATATTCCCTAGGTTTTTTGAGTCTCCATTTTCGTTTGGCATCCTCAAGCGGGCTCAGACGAGCGGGCTTATCGAGATTGAAACCCGCGACATCAGAGCATTTGCCGAGGACAGGCACAGAACCGTTGACGACGCCCCTTACGGAGGGGGAGGCGGAATGGTGATGAAGCCTGAGCCGCTCGGACGGGCGATTGAAGCGGCGAAGTGCGGCGGCGGCAAGACGATAACAATACTCACCACGCCCCAAGGCGAGAGGTTCTCAGATAAAATAGCCGAAGAGCTTTCATCCTACGAGCGGATTATCCTAATCTGCGGACGGTACGAGGGGATTGACGAGCGCATTAGAGAGGTTTACGTTGACCGCGAGATTTCAATAGGGGATTTCATTGTATCGGGCGGGGAGTACGCGGCGGCGGCGATAATTGACGCCGTGTCGAGGTACATCCCCGGCGTGCTGGGAAACGAGATGTCGCCCTTTGACGACTCCTTTCGGCATGGGCTTCTGGAACACCCGCAATATACTCGCCCCGAAGTGTACAAGGACAGGACAGTTCCCGAAGCGCTATTATCGGGCAATCACAGGGAAATTGAGGCGTGGAAAAGAGCCCAGGGAATCCAGCGCACGGCGGAGAGGCGGGCTGATTTGCTTGATAGGGCGAGGCTTTCAACCGAGGAACAGAGGTGGATTCGGGGCTTCAAAAAGGAAAACCCCCCTTCTTTTCGCGCGTATATTGCATTAATCCATCATCCGGTATACAATAAATCGCTCGAAATCGTTTCGACCGCCTTTACCAACCTGGACGTTCACGATATAGCCAGAGCGGGAAAAACCTACGGAATAGAGGCTTTTTTTCTGGTTCATCCCGTGGAGGAGCAGAGGTCGCTGGCTGAAAGGGTGATTCGCCATTGGATGGATGGGCCGGGGGTTGCGTATAATCCCACGCGGAACGACGCAATGAGAATTATTAAAATTAAGAAGACAATTGAAGAAACCCTAGAGGAAATTGAGGCGCTGGAGGGCGCAAAGCCGAAAGTCGTCGTAACCGACGGGAGACCAAGGGCAAACTCCATCGGCTATGGAGAGCTCAGAGAGCAGATGTGGTCGGGCGGCGGTAGTTATGTAATTCTCTTCGGCACCGGCTGGGGGCTTGCCGAGTCGGTCATGGCGAGAGCCGACTTCGCGCTAAAACCCATTGAAGGGACGGGCGAATACAATCACCTATCTGTGAGAAGCGCGGCAGCGATAATCCTCGACAGGCTTTTTTCAGACAAATTATAAAATTGGGAGAAACAGACCATGAACGCAATTGACTACATTGAAAAAGCGGCGATGAAGACCGACCTCCCCCCATTCAGGCAGGGAGACAGCGTCGCCGTACACTATAGGATTAAAGAAGGCGAGAGGGAGAGAATTCAGATTTTCGAGGGCGTCGTTATAGCCAGAAAAGGCGGCGGCGCAAGGGAAACTTTCACTGTGAGAAAAGTGTCCTACGGCGTCGGAGTCGAGAGGATTTTCCCCGTCCACTCCCCTTTGATTCAGCTTATTGACATCAAACGGCACGGCAAGGTGAGGCGCGCAAAGCTCTACTACATCAGAGGGCTATCCAAGAAAGCGAGCCGCATTAAAGAGCGCACCAGATTCGATAGGAAAGTAGCCGTCCAGACCGCAAGCAAACAGGCGACATAAAATCCGAGGGCGCGGCGATTCTTCTCATATTCAACTCAATGAATGCGCGCAGGGAGGCGCCGCGATTTTTTAGATTTCCAGTCCGGCTCTCTTGCCGCTAATTATATGGAATCCGCGAGCGCAAGGGGGGATTTGTTCTTTCACTTTTTTCACGCTACACTAGTGGGCAACGAAATCCCTGAGGGTATCGCGTTTAGCTCTCTCCCTCTCCTTTAGCCTTCCCATGACGTGAATCATCCTGTAAACCGCGGTGTAAGTGGAGAAAACGAGGAGAATAAGTAGAGCGGCTTTAAGCAGATAGTCTCCGGGCGTGAATCCCGCCGCTGAAGCGACGTAGTTGCCGAAGTAATTAAACACCGCAAGCACCCCCAAATAAACCACCCTCTCGGTTCTCTGCATCACCCCGACCTCGCAGTCAACCCCCAAGCCCTCGGCTCTGGCGCGCGTATAGCTGACCATCATCGTCATGGCGAGGATGAGAAACATCACATAGGCGTAGAAGCCGCCGTGAAAGTATCCGAGAAGCCCCAGATAAATAAACGCCTCCGAGAATCTATCGAGGCAGGAGTCGAAAAACGCGCCGTGTTCGGTGCTGAGTCCCTGCGCCCTCGCCACTCTGCCGTCGAAAATATCAAATGTTGACCCCGCGAGCAGAAGCACTCCGCCCACGAATATCCAGCCCACGTGAAAAAAAAGCCCCGTTACTACGGACACGACGAGGGTTGTTACGGTAAGGACGTTTGGATGAACCTTTTGCTCAATCAGGTAATCCTCAAACGGGCGTATCATAAGAAGCCACCAATTTTTAAACCCGCCCCCAAGCATCTTGGACGACTGCGGCCCCTTTTTCCCCTTGGATCTGTCTATTACTTCTTCAGGAGCGGACATGAACTTTTCCTCATAACATTGGATTTTCTATTGATTTTAGCTGAAATAAAGCATATTGAAATAGGCGCGTCTCAGGGGTTGCTCGCCCTTGATGCAAGCTCCTCAATTTTCCACAGATTCCCCCGCCAAATGAGTATCCAGCTTATTTTCCCGCTCGACTCAACCAGCCGCGACGTATCCCTATCCCTCTCGACCATCGTGAAATTCCCGTCCACAAGCGCCGTGCCGCCCACAATATCCACCCTCAGCGCCTGAATACGATATTCCACAACCTCGAAGGCATAAAATTTTTCCGAATAGTCCCGAATCACGTCCGCACCGCCCTGGGCGCTAGGGTCGAAAAGAGAGATAAAGCCCTCGAAATCTCCGCCCCTGCGCACTGCGGCGAACTGCTCGATGAACCTCTCCACGCTATCCTCATCGGGCAGGGAGGGGGCGAGAGATTCAGCGGCTTCCGACTTTTGAGCGATTATCTGAGGGGGGTTATCAACTTCGGCGATGGCATCCTGATTTTGCGCAGAGTGCATCTCTTCTGGCAACTCAATTATGAATTCCTGCGGCTCTGATTCAGCCCCAAGCTCCGTCGGTTTGCCGCCTTCTTCCTTGGCGGCGGCTGGCTCAGAGACTGATTGCGGGTCCGATTCGGCAATGTCGGTAGTATCGGATTTGCCGAGGCTCAAGTCCCCCCCGTCCGAGGCGGGAGATTCCAAAGGCAAGGGAGCGTCATCCACTTTAGCTGAGGCGCTCGGATACGGCAGAGGAAATAGAACCGTAGAGTCGGCGACTAGGGATTCGTCAATTTTTGATTCCAGATTCGTGGTTTCCCCATCGGAAACAGAAGGCGCGGGGGTTTCGGCGATGGGGGGCGGCAGTACCTCTCGCTCTTTTAATATGTTAATTTCGGCGGGCGGCGCGATATTGGCAGGAGGAGGGTCAGCAGGCGCGTCCTGCAGGGGAGTTTCAACCCTCTTTTGAGGCGCTATTTCGGGGAGGGGGATTTGCGGCAGAGCCTCCACCCTCGACTCGCCGAACCGCACGACTCGGAGATTTCTAAACGGGCGCGATATCGAAACGCCGCTCTCGGTCAGAGCCATCTCCGACTGCCCAATACCACTGAGCGGGCTTTCAAATACGAGCTTCCTCGGAGATTCAGCGAGGATTTTCACATCCCTCCCGCCGATAGAGAGCCTAGTCGTGGCAAAGTCTCCATCAAAACTGCCGACAATTTGCGCGGGCATCCCAGCCTGTCCCACAGGCGGGAATTGATAATCTCTCGGCTCAGGCGCGGCGACGCCCCCCACGCCAGCGGAGATGCGAACCGAAGCGACCTGTTTTGAGGACTTATCCCTCAGAATCAGAGCGGGCGATAGGGAATTTGGCGGAATAGTCCATTTGAGCGTCTTTGCCGCTAATTTGCGGCTCTGCGCGGCAAACTCGATGGAGTACAGTAGTAGCTCGGCTCTGTTTTTGTCCGTCTCGATTTGGGTTAATCCAACGGGGAGAATCTCCGCCGCCGCTGAAACCGTATCGCCTGCGATAACCTCGTCGGGAAGATAGAGCTTAATCCTGCCGTGCGGGGTCTCGAAAGTGGCGATATTAAGCCCGCCTCCTTTTTCGAGAATCGCCAAAGCTTGCCCGCCGACGGGTAGGGAGCAGAAAAGCGAAATCAAAACTGAGAGAATGCCAATAACACCCGTTTTTTTCATTTACACTCGCCGCGCAACCGAATAATAAAGTGCAACTATACTATTTTTTGACCAAAAATGAAATATGGCATTGACACAATTAGCCTCGGTGATTTACTATCATTGCTCAGTTATTCATTTTATAAATAGACTAAACAAGGGGGGATGTAAAATGAATTCTTTTCTAGGGTTTATCGTTTCTATGGCTATCTTTTTATCAATTCTTAGCTTCAGTTCGACTCAGCAGGCTTTCGGCGGCATTATCATTCCGCCGATGCCCACTCCCGTGCCGCTGGAGGATATTTTAGTCATTGACAGCGAAGCCGGAACCGGGAGCGCGGGACAGCTATTTGCAGTTGACCCGATAACCGGAGCGAGAGTGATTATCAGCGACTTCGGCAACGGAGCGCCATTGGGAATTACGCCGTTCGGGATTGCCGTTGAAAGTGATGGGAGCATTCTCGTAGTTGACAGCGCCGCCGGAACAAACGAAAGAGGGGCGCTTTTTAGGGTTGACCCGAACACGGGAGCGAGGACGGTTCTCACCGACTTTGGCGCCGCGAGAACTTTTGGAGTGAACCCGTTTGGGGTAGCGGTGGAGAGCGACGGAAATATTCTCGTAATTGACAGCGGAGTCGCGGGTATCGGCGGCGCGACGGGCAGAGGGCTTCTCTTTAGAATTAACCCTGTAACCGGAACAAAAACCGTCCTCAGCGATTTCGGGGTCGGAGATTTCCTCGGTATAGATCCAAGAGGGGTCGCCGTTGAAGCCGACGGGAACATATTGGTAACGGATGTGTCAGCCGGAACCGACGGCAACGGAGCGCTATTTAGAGTTGACCCCGTAAGCGGAGCGAGAATGCTGGTTACGGATTTCGGCGACGGCGCTCCTTTGGGGGAAAACCCGTACGGTATAGCGGTTGAAGACGACGGCAATATTCTCATTATTGATAACGAGGGAGGCAACCCGGCTACGGCCAATAGGGGAGTGCTTTTTAGAGTTGACCCGATCACCGGAGCTAGAGCGGTTGTTACCGACTTCAGCGCCGGCGACCCCCAAGGCATAGAGCCGTTCGGGGTAGCGATTGAAACGGACGGGAATATTCTCGTTATTGACAGCGGAATTGCCGGAACGGTAGGCAGAGGGCTTCTGTTCAGGATTGACCCGATTTCGGGAGTAAGAATTATTGTAAGCAACTTCGGCGACGGGAGCCCGCTTGGAGTAGACCCAGTGGGAATAGTAGCCAGACGCGCGGGCAATGAAATCTGCACCGACTTTTTCGATAACGACGGCGACGAAGCCGTTGACTGCGAAGATGACGACTGTAGCGGGGCGATATGTATGTTGAGCGAAGAAGGCGGATTAGGAACCTGCTCGGATAATGTGTGCGTGCCGAACGCTACACCTACACCTACACCTACACCTACACCTACACCTACACCTACTCCTACACCTACACCTACTCCTACACCTACACCTACTCCTACTCCTACTCCTACTCCTACTCCAAACGATAGGGACAACGACGGAATTCCAGACGCAGATGACAACTGCCCTGACGACGCCAATCCTGACCAAGCCAATAATGACGGCGACTCGCTTGGCGATGTGTGCGACCCAGATGATGACAACGACGGCGTGCCGGATGCAAACGATAACTGCCCAATAAACGCAAATCCCGACCAAGCCGACAGCGACGAGGACGGTATCGGTAACGCCTGTGATGACACCGTGAACTGCAACGGGCTTGTAGCCACAATAGTAGGCACTGACGGAGACGACGTTATCTCCGGAACGCTTCAAGCGGACGTTATTCAGGGATTAGGTGGAAACGATATAATCAGCGGTTTGGCAGGGAACGATGTTCTGTGCGGGGGCCCCGGGAGAGATAATCTATCGGGAGCGAGCGGGAACGATTTCTTTGACGGCGGAAGCGGGATAGACACCTGCGAAGGCGGAATTGGAACGGACACCGCAGTCAACTGCGAGACCACTCTGACAATACCTTAAAGTAGTCGAATAAAAATGCCGGGGGCGTATCCTTGCGAGGATACGCTCTCGGTGATATTTTAAACGCCCCGCAATAATCCCCATCCGCATCTTTGGGCAACCCATCAATTAGGGCGCAGGCTGAGTGCGCTGGCGTCCATCTGCCACTGTTTCCCCCGATAGACCATAGACAAGGCTTTTATCTGCGCGCTTTATAGTCTATAATAAAGCCGGCGCGCGCATACCTAATTTACTCCCGCCCCGCGAGGCTTTATGGAAAATCTGATTCTAGTCAACGTTACATTCAATGAAACCAGAGTCGCCGTTACAGAAAATGGGACGATTACTGAGTTTTATCTGGAGCGAAAATCCCAGCCTCGCATAGTGGGAAACATCTACAAGGGCAAGGTAACAAAAATCGTCCCCGGAATGCAGGCGGCGTTCGTTGACCTTGGGCTTGAGAGGTCGGGCTTTATTTCTGTTGAAGATGTCTATGAAGACTCATTTCTCGATATTTTTCTCGACGACGAAGAGCTACAAACCCAGAAAAAACGCTATAAATACCCAATCCAAGACGTTCTACGCGATGGGCAGGAAATCCTCGTTCAGGTGCTTAAGGAATCCACCGGCGGCAAGGGGGCGAAACTGTCTTCCTACGTCGCGCTTCCGGGGAAATATCTCGTCCTATTCGGAACGGTGGAACTAGTAGGGGTATCAAGGCGAATCGAAGATAAGGAAACTCGAAAGAGGCTCAGCGAAATCATAAGAAAATCTAAGCCCAAGGGCATCGGGTTCGTCGCCAGAACCGCAAGCATGGGCAGAGACGAAGACGAGATTAGGCAGGACATGGAGTATCTCATAAATCTATGGGATGAAATCAACAAAAATTCCGAAGAGCTTAAAGCCCCAGCCCTGCTCTACGAAGAGCCAAGCCTATACATCAGAGCCGTGCGCGATATGATTACCCCCGATGTAAAGAGCATCATCGTGGATTCCAAAGAGGCAGAGCGGGAGATTGCCTCGCACATGAAGTCCCGATTCCCAAGTTTTAACGTTAACATCGAAATGTACGCCGGAAAGTCCCCCATATTTACGGAGTTCGGCGTTGAGGAGCAGTTAAAAAAATTCTTTGAGAAAAAAGTATGGCTTAAATCCGGCGGCTATCTCATCATAGAAGAAGCAGAGGCACTGACCGTAGTGGACATCAACACGGGCAGATATCTAAGCGGCAACGACCACGAAGAGACCATTTTCAACATCAACATGGAAGCCGCCCAAGAGGTAGCGCGCCAGATACGAATGAGAAATCTCGTCGGGATTATCGTAATTGACTTTATAGACCTCAAAAGCCGCCAGAAGAGAGACGAGGTGTTCCGGAGTTTTGTCGAGGCAATGAAAAAGGACAAAGCGCGCTCCGTCGTACTCGATATGACCTCTTTTGGCGTGGTTCAAATGACGCGCCAGCGAACCAGAGAGAGCATCCTAAAGAGCCTGTCCGAGCCGTGCGAGGTGTGCGGCGGCATGGGCTATGTAAAATCAAAGGACACGATAACTTATGAAATTATTCGAGGAATCAGAAATCACGCGGCAAACCCGATTGTGAAAAAAATTCATGTGCAGGCGAGCCATCCCGTTATAAAGACGATAAAAGAGGTCGAGGGAGAAAATTTAAGAAAACTCGCCGACGAGAGCGCTGTAGCGGTGCTGTTCGAGGGTAAAGAGTCTCGCGCGGACAGTTTTCAGATAACGACAAACAAATAACAGAGGTGTCAAGAATGAAAAGCCTTTTAGTTTGTTTCGCCCTTTCAATTTTTATTATTCCCTCCCTCGGAGCGTGCAGACGCGCCGAAGAGCCGCCCGCTGAAACCGAATCCGCGCAAATTGACGCAGAGTCCGGCGACGCATCCGAAGATGGATACGATGAGGAGAGCGGAGAAGACGCACCCTCAGGTGATGACAATAACCTTCCAAAACTCATCTCGATTTCCATTGCAACGGTCGTAAACGGAGATATAAGAAGCGGATTTCGCGCCATTCCTACGGCATCAGACGCCGACGGAGACGAAATTAGCTTCCGTTATCAGTGGAGTAGAAACGACAGACCCGTCGTGGGGGCTAGGGATTCAATCCTGCCCTGGGGGGAGGATTTCAAAAGAGGGGATAAAATTTCCGTCGAGGTAACGGTGTCTGACACGCAAAACCTAGGGGCTGGGCGGGGAGAGGGGGAATTTAAAATCCCGAACTCGCCTCCGAGAATAGTCTCCGAGCCTAAGCCCAGAATCGAGGATGGCAAATTCGACTACACAATCAAAGCCGAAGACGCAGATGGAGATGCCGTTGAATATTCCATACGAAACGCGCCCAAGGGGATGACCATAGAGCCAGCGACGGGGCGGATAAAATGGGATTTCAGCGAGGGAGATGTAGGGGAATACAGCGTCGAGGTCGTGGCTACGGACACTGAAGGGGCGAGGGGAAGACAGGTTCTGAGCCTCTCGATACCGGAAAATCCGTAGCGCCGAAATAATTGCAGATAGTAACTGTGCGGCGGCGAGACATCTGACTAAGGGGTTGCGATAGCGAGCCGTATACTTTCTGTCGCTCCGAGCCATGAGCCTGCCGAGAACCCCCCGCAACCTATTTTCTCATTCATCCCACGCATCCGGCATCGAGAACGTTTAGTTTCCCCCTCCCTTCAGTTATACTCATCCGAGAAGATGGTATCTGTAGCAAGACGCAACTTATTCAACGATAAAACTAGGCTCGCCATTACTGTCGTCGGTGTGGTATTCGCCGTGGTGCTAATGACGGCTCAAATCGGCGTATATATAGGCTTTGCCGGTAGCGCGTCGCAAATCATTGATAAAACTGACGCCGACATCTGGATAACCTCGCAGAAAACAACCAACTTCGACTCCGCAAAACCCATCTCAGAGAATAAGATGAATCCCGTTAGGGAGCTAAAAGAGGTGCTTTGGGTTGAGAGACTCGCCCAGACCTGGGGATATATCAAACTCGAAAGCGGCTCCACAGAAACCATACAAATCATCGGCTTCAACGCCGAAACCGGCATCGGCGGGCCATGGAAGATGAGAGAGGGCAACCCCAAAGACGTGCAGGTCGGCACATCGGTCATAATTGACGAATCCTCCCTCAAGAGGCTCACGGGGCTTTCCCTTGGAGACAGTATCGAGGTATTCGACACTCAGACCAAAATCGTGGGCATAAGCGAGGGTGTCCGCTCCTTTACGACTTACCCGATAATATTCACAACGCACAAAACCGCCAGAGGATTCTCCAGAATCATCGGGCAGGACGAGACCACGTTCATTCTCGTGAAACTCGTCCCCGGCGCGGATCCCGAGGTTGCGGCGGGGAAGCTCAGGGAGAAAATCACCGGTGTTGATGTCTATACCAAAGCCGAATTCAGCAATAAAACGAGAATGTACTGGACTTTTAGAACGGGAATGGGCGTTGGCATCGGCATCACCGTGCTTCTGGGATTCATCGTGGGAACGATAATAGTTGGGCAGACCATATACACTTCCACATCGGAACACCTAAGGGAGTTCGGCACGCTCAAAGCCATAGGGGCTA
Organism: Deltaproteobacteria bacterium; assembly: GCA_052390235.1. GTDB lineage: Bacteria > Desulfobacterota_D > UBA1144 > Nemesobacterales > CSP1-2 > JBQTHB01. The sequence continues at coordinate 88,081 of JBQTHB010000003.1, forward strand.
AGAACTCGGACATATATAAAATAATTTTCCAGCAGGCGCTAATGAACGCCGTCATAGGGTACGGCTTCGGGTTCATACTCACGCTTCTGACCAGAGACCTATACGAGCGCTTCAGGGTGAACATGATACTCACGCCGAAACTGCTCGTGGCGATGTTTTTCATCACCGTGGCGATGTGCCTCATCTCCTCGTTTATTTCAATTAGGAAGGCGGCGAAAGTTGACCCGGTAATTGTTTTTAAATCCTAGCAAAGTGATAATGAAGCAAATCGAAGTTTCCGACGTAGATAAGATATACGAAGAGGGCAGGGTCAGGGTTCACGCCGTAAAAGGGGTCAATATGCTGGTAAACGCCGGCGAACTTGCCCTTCTTATGGGCCCCTCGGGCAGCGGCAAAACCACGCTCCTGTCGATGATGGGCTGTATTCTCAAGCCTACAAAGGGGACGATTAAAATCATGGGCGAAGAAATCCGCGCTTGGGACGAAGAGACCCTGCCGCTCATCAGAAGAAAGCACATCGGGTTTATATTTCAGCACTTCAACCTCCTAGGCACCCTCACCGCCTCGGAAAACGTAGAGGTGGCGCTCAATTTAAAGGGGATAAAGGGGCGGAGGGCAAAGGAAATATCCATAACCCTGCTTGAGCAGGTCGGCCTCAAGGATAGGATTCATTTCCTTCCCCGCGACCTCAGCGGAGGCGAGAAACAGCGCGTCGCCATTGCAAGGGCGCTTTCCGGGAATCCGCCCATACTTCTCGCCGACGAGCCTACGGGCAACCTCGATTCCAAGACCGGAAGGGCGGCTCTGGAGCTGATAAAAAAGCTCACGGTCGAGGGCAATAAATCCGTCGTCATCGTTACGCACGACAACCGCATCATAGACTTAGCCGATAAAATTTACGAGATGGAAGACGGCTCCATCAAAAATAACGGACATCCGAGTTCAGAGTAGAAAGCGAGACAGAGCAAATGACCATATATATCAAATATTTATCAGCCCCGATAGCAATACTCATCTTAGCGTTCGTCCTTTTCGGCGGGGAAAAAACCCAGAGCGAGCGCGCCGAGGCGAAAATCGGAGATATATACCTCATCGTAGCGGCAAGGGGAGGCGTTGAAGCCGCCCAAGAAGCCGACCTAGCCCCCAAAAGCCTGGGGAGAATTAAAGAAATCAGGGTTAACGAGGGGGACTCGGTTCAGAAGGATGAAATCATTGCCACTCTCGAAAACGATGAAATCAAGGCGAGTGTCGAGCAGGCGCGCGCTAGCTTGCTGAGGACGGACATAGAAATCAAAGAAGCGGCGCAGAGCCTCGCCCGCATCAGAGCCGTCTTTGAGAAAGGCGTAATATCGAAATCCGAACTGGATTCATCCCAGCTCAAATACGATGTCGCCTCGGCGGTGAAGAGAAAAGCCGAAGCCGACCTCCAGCAGGCAAGAGCCGTTCTGGAAAGCACATACGTAAGAGCGCCGTTTGCAGGCACCATCACAAGGAAATTCCTCGACCCCGGCGAAACCATCACTCTCGAAAAGCTACGCCCCATCGTAACCCTTTCGGACATGAGCCAGATAATTATTCGAGCCGAGATTGACGAGACTAAAATCAGCAAAATACGCTTGGGGCAGTCCTGCGCCGTTACATCGAAAGTCTATCCCGGCGAGGAATTTGCGGGGAGAGTCGTAGAGATTAGCCCAGCCGTGGGAAAGAAAACCCTGATTTCGGATAATCCCGCGGAAATGATTGACAGGGACGTGCTGGAGACGAAAATCGAGCTTGGCGCAGAGGGGCGGAAACTCAATTTGGGGCTTGAGGTGGACGTGAAAATCATAGTGAACGACAGAAGAGACGTTCTCATCGTTCCAAGAAAGTTCGTCGCCGCGGCTGGGGGTAAATCCACTGTCAGGGTGAAAGTAAACGGGAGCTATGAAGAGCGGGAAATTGGGCTTGGGCTATCCGACGAAGAGAACGTCGAGGTTCTGAGCGGGCTAAAGGAGGGGGATATTCTCGCTCAGCCGGACGAATCCCTCGCTCCGAAGTCGCTGTCCTCGTCTATACTCGGCTTTTTCTCCCGATAACCTGCCTCCGCGCAGAGCCGCATATTATTGATTTTTCGGCTCCCGAAGAACCCGCCGGAGCAACTAGCTGAAGCGCGAGAGCCTCTGCCGAGGCAAAAATGAGACAGCCCATAGCCAAGTAAAAAAGCCCCTCGCTGTAGCCGACCGCGAATGTCCAGAACACGAAGATATAGCCCAAAACCGTGGCGAGCTTAACTGAATAAAACGGGCGGTTGCCGAACCTTCCGAACCTCAGCCACCCGAATACGAGAGACAATACATTGACCGACGCCCAAATCCACACCAAGACCGGGTGATTGCCGTAAACCTCAGGCTCGAGCATCACAACCCAAGCCACAACCGACGCCAGCAGAATATTATCCGCCAGAGAATCGAGCATTCTGCCAAAGCCGCTGACCTTATCGAGCCGGCGGGCAAAATACCCGTCCAGCAAATCCGTCAGCGCCGCAATTATCAGCCCGAAACCAATGTAGCGCGGCATATCGAAAACCGCAAGAACCCACAGCGCGGGAACCAGGAGGAGTCTCGCGGATGTGATCTGATTGGGAAATTCCCCAAAACGGTTAAGGGTTGATGAGCCTCGGCGTTGTCTCTGAGGCGGGGCGCAGACCGAATGGTGGGAATCTTGGTTTATGGACATTTTGCCCCGAAAGCCGTCTATAAAATGATACCGATATTAATCGAATTCCTGATTTTTTGCAATCGCCTATTGAGGCGGGAATTAAAATCTCTCTCCATCGTGGTATATTCTCTGGAAATAATTGAGGGAGCGGGCAAATTCTAGCAGATGTTTTTTTAGTATTATCGGTTATATCTGGGATTATCCCGACGGCGTGGTGCCTGCGGCGGAGGTTATATGTGGAGGGTGTGGGGCTTGCCCTCGCCTACTCGGCGTCGCTCGCGTTTCATCTCTCGCAGGTATTGGGTCGGGGGATATGGCTTCCCACTGAGAGGTGGCGGTATGTGGATAATTTCTTCGCCCTCGCAGTTGCCTCGATTCTAGTTTTTCACCTGCTTCCGGTGAGGAGCGAGATTTGGAAGCGGGGGCTTCAGGTATCGTCGCTTGCGCTAATTTTTTTATTCGCGGCGCATCTCATAAAATTTTGGATGAGGGCGTCGGTGGGACTCATCCTGACTCTGGCAGTGGCGGCAACACTCGCCCGCGAGAAGAGCCTAGATTCGCTATACGACAGGCGCAGGGCTTTGGCAGGAGGCGTTATTCTAATTCTCGCAATCCTGATAAGCGCAGGGCCAAGGCTCTTCGGCGCTGAGAGCTACGCTCTTTTTCACGGGAGTTGGCACGTTATGTCAACAGGGGCTATTTATATTCTGTTGAGGGCAAAGAGGTAGCGGTATGGAGATTTGCGGGTTTCTTCCCTCGCGCGAGACCCTAATTTAGACAAAATTTGATATAGCTGTATATTTATCGCCTGCGTGAAATTTTATTATGCCGCACTGAGAATCCCTAGACCAATTTGGAGCCAAGGAACTAATGAACAGCGTTAAGACCGAAAACCTCTATCACATAGCCGTTGCCGTCAGAGACATCGCCCAGGTGGAATCCCTCTACACAAAAGCCCTCGGACTTAGAGTTGCGCACAGGGAAACGATTGAGAGCCAGGGGGTTCAATCCTCGATGCTCGTGCCAATGGGCGGGGGGTGCGCCATAGAGCTCGTCGAGCCAATAGGCGATAACTCTCCAATTTCCAAATTCCTCGCCAAGAGGGGAGAGGGAATTCACCATATCTGCTTCATTGTAGAAGACATCGAGTACGCCCTCGAAGAGCTTAGACACCAGGGAGTTCAGTTGATTGACGAGTCCCCCAGAATAGGGGCTTACGGGGCGAAAGTGGCGTTTATCCACCCGAAAGCGCTAAACGGCGTGTTAATCGAGCTTGCCGAGATGCCAAAGAAATAGGCACAGGCACAGACCCCCGCGCGCGCCAGCGGTGATGTTGAAGGGTAGAGAGGCTATTTCGCCTCTTTTTGAGAGGATTTATTAGCGGAAGAGGACTCAAGCGTAGAGCCTTCGACGCTTTTGGCATCGTCCTTCGAGGGGGTAATGTCAACCTCGTCCGGCTCTTTCATGGATTTCTTAAAGCCCTTTATCCCCTTTCCAAGCGCCGAGCCTAAGTCCCCCAGCCTGCTTGGCCCAAAGATGAGAAGTAAAATTACGAGAACTATAATAAGCTCTCCCCAGCCGATTCCACCTATCATGAGCTAGTCCCTCCAGAATTGACAGGTTACCAATAGGAAGAATCAATGTCAATAACGCCCACGCGGGTTCAGAGCGCGCCGAGCAGACAGTTAACGCGGGCTTAACAATACCCGCTTCGAGGGAGCGTCAATTAAGCGCGTCGTATTGCACTTGGGCGAGGCTAAGGGTTCACCGTAGATACATAGACGAACTCGCCTTTTTTCACCTGCCGGATGACCGCGCTCTTTACGGCGTTGTGATTTGCGTCCATTGTGATTGTCCCCGTAATGCCCTGAAAATTCTCGGTGTTCTCCACTGCGGCGCGCACCTTGGAGGAGTCAGTAGAGGCGCTCTTCTCTATGGCGTCGAGGAGGATAAAATAGGCGTCCGCTCCGAGAGCGCCGAGGGCGTCGGGGGCGTCCTTGTATTTGTCCCTGAAGATTTTAACGTACCGAGTTCCGAGGGGGCTTAGCTCGGCTTTTTCATCAAAATGAGTGGTGTAGTACATCCCCTCTACGGCTTTCCCGCCGATTTTCGTGAGTTCCGGGGCTTCCGCGCCGTCGCCTGAGATGAATACGGCTTTAATTCCAAGCTCCCTTGCCTGCTTTGCGATGAGCGCGACCTCGGTGTAGTAGCCGGGGACGGCTATGACGTCGGGGTTAAATGGCTTTATCGTGGTGAGCTGAGCGGTGAAATCCTGGTCGCCGGACTGATAATTGAGCCTCGTTGCGACTTTCCCCCCCAGAGATTTAAACGTTTTCACAAAGGCATTCGTAAGCCCGACCGAATAATCCTGCCCTATGTCCATTAGGACGGCAGCTTTTTTCGCCTTAAGCTCGTTGTAAGCGAATTTTGCCATCACTTCGCCCTGAAACGGGTCAATAAAGCAGGCTCGAAACACGTACTTGCGGTTTTGGGTTACAATGGGATTTGTCGAAGCCGGGCTAATGTAGGGGATTTTACTCTTTTCAGCGACGGGAGCTATGGCAAGAGAGTTCGAGCTTGCCACATCGCCCATTAGCGCAACGACTTTATCCCTTTGAATCAGTCGCTGGGCGGCGTTGGCAGACTCAATTTTATCGCTCTTATTGTCAACCAGCACGAGTTCCACTTCCCTGCCCAAGACCTTTGGGCGCATGGCTTTGCCAATCTGCATCCCGTTCCAAGTCATCTGCCCGAATGCCGAAGTGCCTCCGGTCATAGATAGAATTACGCCGATTTTAATCTTCTCCGCCGCCGAAGCAATCATAGAGCCGAACACAAGCATCAAAATGAAAACGCCCGCTAGAATCCGCATGAGATATGTCCCCCTCCTCCATCTGGAATAAAATTTCCGAATCAGCGTCTAAAGTATTACCTTCGCACTCTGTTATTTCAACCGCTCGCACGAGAGGGGGGCTGCAACCTCTGCGGATTGAACTATCACCCCCCCTCACAGATAGCAGATACAGAATCGGCAATCCGGGGCGTCTCCTGCCGCCGCGAGCATAGCGCCTGCGGCAAAATTGAGCTACTCTATTTGGACTAAAATTTACGGGGGCTACAGCGCGCAATGAAACTCACAAGAAAAGTGGCGGTAATCACGGGAGCGGCTTCGGGTATCGGGCTTGCCATAGCCGAGGCTTTTGCCAGAGAAGGGGCAAGCGTTGCCATAGCCGATATTGACGAGGAGGGCGGAAGGGCGGCGGCGCTGGCGATAAACGCATCGGGCGGAAGGGCGATATTCTTCAGGGCTGACGTTACGTCCCCTGGAGAGTGCAAATCTCTCATTGAAGCTGCGGAAGCCGAATTCGGCGGGATTCACATCCTAGTCAACAACGCGGGGGTTCAGTACGTCTCCCCCATTGCGGATTTCCCCGAAGAGAAGTGGAATCTGCTCATCAATATTATGCTCACCGCGCCATTTCTCTGCACAAAATACGCCCTGCCCATTATGATTCGGCACAAGTGGGGGCGGATAATCAACATATCATCCATTCACGGCATGGTGGGCGTGAAATTCAAATCCGCTTATGTAGCCGCAAAGCACGGCATCATAGGGCTTACCAGAGTTACGGCTCTCGAGGGGGCAGAACACGGTATAACGGCAAACGCTATATGCCCCACATTTGTGCGCACGCCGCTTGTTGAGAAGCAGATAGACGCTCAGGCGAGGGTTCACGGAATCCCGCGCGAGGAGGTCATAGAGAGAGTAATCCTCGCCGAAGCCCCGATGAAGAGGATGCTTGAGCCGGAAGAGGTCGCAGACCTGGCGCTATTTCTCGCCGGAGAGTCGGCAAAGAACATCACCGGCGCGGTAATTCCAATAGACGAGGGGTGGACGGCTCAGTGATGCGCTAAGGGGGCATCAAAAAGCGCGGGGCGGGGGTTGCGGGATGAGTAGCGCCACTATTCCGTCAGATGTCTGGCTCGGCACAGCCTGCCCTGCGAGTAGCTCGGCTGGCTCATGCCCAAGTTGTACAAATTTAATCCCTAAATTATCATCAATCCTGCATCGCCTCGACTTCATATAGGGTGTATTCGCCGCTTTTACCTCGGATGCCGACGCCGGCGCATCTGCTTCGGGCTTTGACCTTCCCCTGTACCTCAGCGTAGGCGTCTTCGGAGATGAGAAGAGCTAACCCCGCCTCCTTGGTTGCCGCCTCGATTCTGCTGGCTAGGTTTACGGCGTCCCCAATAGCCGTCATTTTTTTTGCTCCCCCCGCGCCCACAGTGCCGACGACCGCCTCTCCGTAATGCACGCCGATTCCAATGTGAAACCTCTTGTCGTAGAGCGTTTGGAGGTATGAATTGAAATTCTCCATAGCCCGGAGCATTTCCAAAGCCGCCCTCACCGAGCGCATCGCCGCATCGGGCGCGTCGTCAACCCCGAAGAGCGCCATGAGACCGTCGCCCATGTAGTTGTCAATGTACCCTCCGTTTCGGGTTACAACGGCTCCCATTTCGTAAAAATAGCGATTTAGAACATGGATAACGTCGTATGGGTATAGAGCCTCGGCGAATGACGTAAACCCGCGTATGTCGGCAAAGAGGATGGCAATGCGCTTTTCCTCTCCGGCGGAGCTTGGGGTTGACTCAGAGGCGAGACGGCTTGCGAGGGCTATATCCTCCTCGTCAATTACAAGGCGGCGCAGTTTAATATCCCCTTCGGTTTTGGTCTGGCAGGCAAGACGGATTTCGGGGCTGAATCCGAGGCGATTGGCAATTGCCGATTCCCTCTCATTAGGGGGCAGACATCTTTCAATCCCCTCGAGAATCAGCACGCGGCACGTGGAGCATCTAGCCCTGCCTCCGCAGGCTTGCGTGTGGGGGATTCCGGCAATATTGGACGCATCGAGGATGGTTGCGCCCACGTTCGAGGCGATTTTTTTATCGTCTGGCAGGTAGTGGAGAAAAATTATAGACATCAGAATAAAATAACACGGAGCGGGGGGAATGTCCCGATGTTGACTGCGATGCGGCTACTGCGATTCTCTTCTCATAAGCGAATGCAGTTATCCGGTATCCACATCCCCTCATACCTCGGCGAGACCGTTTGGCTCTCCTGCCTGCGCATCCCGATATTTGTATCCCCCGCATCGCGCATCTTGCGCCCTGAGACGCTCCGCGCCTTGAGACTCTCCTCTCGTTATGGTAATTTCCCCCGATTACACACACTAACACTCAGGGGGTAGAGAGAAATTGTCGGAAATCGTATATGTGCAGGGAAGAGAGATTCTCGATTCAAGGGGGAATCCCACGGTCGAGGTTGAGGTCGGATGCGACGACGGGGCTTTCGCCAGAGCCGCCGTGCCTTCAGGGGCTTCCACGGGGGAACACGAGGCGCTTGAACTCAGAGACGGCGTCAAGGCGAGATACCTCGGCAGAGGGGTTCAAAAAGCGGTTGCCAATATAAACGACATCATCGCCCCCAGACTCGAAGGGATGGACGTCTCCTGCCAAAGCGAGATTGACAGCCTCCTCATTGAACTTGACGGCACTGCGACTAAGGAAAAACTCGGCGCAAACGCCATCCTCGGCGTGTCGCTCGCCGTGGCGAGGGCGGCGGCAAACTCCTTTGGGCTTCCGCTCTACCGCTACTTGGGAGGGGTGTCGGCTTGCGTGCTTCCCGTTCCGCTTATGAACATTATCAACGGAGGCGCCCACGCTGACAACAACCTCGACATCCAGGAATTTATGATAGTCCCCGTGGGGTTTGACCGCTTCTCAGAGGCAATCAGGGCAGGGGTCGAGGTATTTCATAGCCTCAAGGCGACGCTCAAGAAGAAGGGATATTCAACCTCCGTAGGGGACGAAGGCGGGTTTGCCCCGAACCTCAAGGCAAATGAAGAGGCAATAGAGTGTATCCTAGAGGCGATTGAAGCCGCAGGGTATAAGCCCGGAGACGACGTTGCCCTCGCGCTCGATGTAGCCTCAAGCGAGTTTTATAAAGGCGGCAAGTACGAATTCGAGGGGAAGAAAGTCTCAAAGGATAAGCTCATCGCCCTATTTAAGAACTGGACTGACAAATACCCCATAGTTTCCATTGAAGACCCGATGGCTGAGGACGACTGGGAGGGATGGAAAGCCATTACCGCCGAGCTTGGGCGAAGGGTTCAGCTCGTGGGGGACGACCTTTTCGTTACCAACACCAAGCGGCTTCGGCGCGGCATATCCGAGGGGGTAGCAAATTCGATTCTCATCAAAGTCAACCAAATCGGAAGCCTAAGCGAGACCTTTCAGGCAATATGGATGGCCTCTCGGAGCGCGTATTCATACGTCATATCCCACCGCTCCGGCGAGACCGAGGATTCTACCATCGCCGACATTGCCGTAGCCACAAACGCAGGGCAGATTAAGACCGGCTCGGCGTCGAGGAGCGACCGCGTGGCAAAGTACAATCAACTCCTCAGAATCGAGGAAGAACTCGGCAGGGAGGCGCGTTATCTCGGCAAAGAGGCGTTCTATTCGAGATGAGACGCAAGCTAGTTTGTTGGGTATAATTACCCGTAAAAGCAATCAATTTTCGAGGAATTAAGCGCATGGCGGCAAAGACACTTTTCGATAAAATTTGGGAAACTCACCTGGTTTTGAGCGAGGAAGGCAAGCCCTCTCTCATCTATGTTGATTTGCATCTCGTACACGAGGTTACCTCCCCTCAGGCATTCGAGGGGCTTAGAATTTCAGGGAGGAAAGTACGGCGCCCGGAGCTGACATTTGCTACGATGGACCACAACGTCCCCACCACGGCGAGGTCTCTGCCGATAGAAGACCCGATATCGGCAAAGCAAATCGAGACATTGAGGCACAACTGCCGGGATTTCGGCGTAACCCTATTTGATTTAGATAGCCCGTTCCAGGGAATTGTCCACGTCATAGGGCCAGAGCTAGGCATCACAAAGCCCGGAATGACCATTGTCTGCGGAGACAGCCACACCTCCACGCATGGGGCTTTCGGCGCGCTCGCCTTCGGAATTGGCACGAGCGAGGTGGAGCATGTGTTGGCGACTCAGTGCCTGTGGCAGAATTTCCCTAAGACCTTTGAGGTGCGAGTGGACGGGCAAATGGGCAAAGGGGTAACCGCAAAGGATATAATCCTCGCCATTATTGGCCGCATTGGCACAGCCGGCGCAACGGGGACGGTAGTTGAATACAGGGGAGAGGCAATCGAAGCCCTCTCGATGGAAGAGCGGATGACGATATGCAATATGTCCATCGAAGCCGGAGCGAGAGCCGGAATGATTGCGCCTGATGAAAAGACGTTTGAATACCTCAGGGGCAGGCAGTATTCCCCGAAGGGCGAGGCATTCGATGCAGCCGTAGAGCGCTGGCGAGGGCTTAGAACCGACGACGGAGCCACGTTTGACAAGCGCGTCAGGCTCGATGCCGCCCAAATCGCCCCTCAGGTGAGCTGGGGAACAAGCCCCGGCATGGTAACGGATGTTACCGGCATCGTCCCCGACCCGGAATCGTTCCAAGACCCGAACATGAAAAAGGCGGCGTGGCAGTCACTGGAGTACATGGGGCTTAAACCTAAAACCAAAATAGAGGACATCCGGCTCGATACTGTTTTTATCGGCTCATGCACGAATTCGAGGATTCAGGACCTAGTAGCCGCCGCAGAGGTGGTCAAGGGCAGAAAAGTCGCCTCCAACATACGCGCAATGGTCGTTCCGGGGTCTCAACTCGTAAAACGGCAGGCTGAGAAACTGGGGCTGGATAAAATTTTCAAAGAAGCCGGATTCGATTGGCGGGAAGCCGGGTGTAGTATGTGCCTTGGGATGAACCCCGATATACTCTCCCCGGGCGAGCGGTGCGCAAGCACGTCCAATAGAAATTTTGAGGGCCGCCAGGGTAAAGGCGGTCGCACTCACCTCGTAAGCCCGATAATGGCGGCGGCGGCGGCTATCGAGGGGCATTTCGTGGATATACGCAACTGGAACGTAAATTAGAATCCGAAGGAGAGCGGGCAATGAAACCTTTTGAGAAATTCACCGGAGCGGTAGCCCCGCTCGATAGGGTCAACGTTGACACGGACCAAATCATCCCGAAACAGTTCCTAAAACGCATCGAACGCACCGGATTCGGAGAGTTTTTATTCTTCGACTGGCGATACAGGGAAAACGGAGAGCCAAACCCCGATTTCGTCCTCAATGATGCGAGATACCAAAGCGCGAGCATCCTGCTTGCGCGCGATAATTTCGGGTGTGGAAGCTCAAGGGAACACGCCCCGTGGGCGCTCGAAGACCATGGATTTAAAGTGATAATAGCCCCTTCGTTCGCCGATATATTCTTTAGCAACTGCTTCAAAAACGGGATGCTCCCGATAGCGCTTTCCGAGGGCGTGGTGGAGAGACTATTTCAAAACGTTCTAGTCTCAGGGAGCTACGCGCTCGAAGTGGACTTGGAATCTCAAACCCTTAGCGACAGCAACGGGTGGATAATCCCCTTCGAGGTGGATTCGTTCAAGAGAAAGTGTCTCTTGGAGGGACTCGACGACATCGGGCTGACGCTTCAGTGCGAGGATAAAATTACCGCGTATGAAAACAGCTTGTAAGGGAGGGAAGCTCCGCAAAAGAATTCTCTTTCGCAGTGTTGACAAAACGGACAATCGGGTATAAGCATTAAGTTATCCGGGGGGAGAATAAAGAGAAGCGCCGCCTCCATAGTATATTGCGGCATTTCGACCCTCTTCGACATTTGATTTCAGTTAAGGAAAGCGCCATCATGGAGACCTTCGCAAAGATACTAGCCCTAACCGTTCTAGGCATCTTCGGCTCTGCCGGGGCTATTATCTACTATTCGGACCCGGCTAATACCAAACCCGCTCCGGTCGCCGAGGACAGGTCCCTATGGAACTTGGAGCAGTACAGCGGGGTTGACGTGCGAGAGTACAGAAAGCAAATCCTAGAGAACTATAAAGGCGAGAGGGCAATCGAGAAGAGGAGCGGCGGCAAATCCGAGTATTCTCTGTGGGGGCAGAGCTTTGAGGGCAACGCCTCCGACAACGTAATTTCTAAAGAAGCCCTGAAACTCGCCGAAGGAAACTCCGTTGAAGCCCTCGAAGAGCGGACGAATCAGCTCTATAACCTCTACCGCACTCTCCAGGCGCAGGGAAGCCCTGAGTACAGCAGAGCCTATGCGGAATACAAAGCCTACTGGGCGGCTCTCAAGCTCAAGACAGAGATGACAAGCAATTAGTACCCGCCGATTACTTTTTAAATACTAGAAACTTATACCCCCCGAAATTCCAAAACACCGAAACCATCACCGCCGCGAGCGTTGCGAGATTCGCCCACAGCCTCGGCGATATTGTGGCAATAGGCTCGACGAAGTTCACGATAATTGAGGCAATCCCAACATTGAGCAGAAATCCGACCCCGCTCACAACTGTAAACTGCATAAACTGAAACCCTATCCCCTTGGTCTGCGCGCCCTCAAACGTCCAAAACTTGTTCCAGAAATAGCTGTTCCCAATCGCGACCAAAAACGATGCCGCCTTAAACAGGGAGAAATAAATCCCCGACTCAATCCCCGAAACGTGCATCAGCAGATTCAAAATCCCGAAATCTATGGCGGCGTTCGACAGCCCTATGGCGACAAATTTCCCCGCCTGAAAGAACACAAGCCGCCTCCTGCCGAGAAGAGAGGTCAAATAGACGGCAAACCCCGCCGCCAGGGGGATTAGCGCAAGCGCTAGCCACTTGAATCTGAGCAGAATATCGAGCGCGGGAATCTCATGTTCCATATTTTTTATAATCGCCAGAAGAAACAGGGCGACGACCTCGCCTATGATGAAGCTCGCCGCTAAATCCGATTTGCTAAATGATACGCTCGTCCTGCGCGGCGATTTCCCCAGTGATTTTCGTTCAGCTTGAGCATTCATATTCGGTTTGATTTTCCTTGGAGGGCGTTGATTCCGGGACTCTAAGCGTCTATTCATAAATCCCAAGCCAGAGATTTAACTTTATCTTAAACAGCTCCAAAAAGGTCTTTATGGTGCTTGAGAATTTCACGTGCGAGCGTTCGTCGTTTCGCCATACTATCGCAGACTCCTTGACCGTGAGTCCGAATTGTTTGGCGATAACGAGTAGTTCCACATCAAAAACCCAGCGTCTGATGGTCTGAAGGGGGAAAATCCGCTCTGTCGCCTGAGCCGTGAAAGCCTTAAATCCAGCTTGAGTGTCCTCCATGTCAATTCCGTGTAGGAGGCGAACGGTAAAGTTAAAGAATCTGCCCACGTTTTCCCTGAGCCACGGCTGAGGCACGGCAATCTCCGCCCCGCTCACGCGCCTTGAGCCTATGACGACAGCCGCGCCGGCGGCGATGTGGGGAATCATCCGCTCGAATTGGTCAATGGAGGTAGAGTTGTCGGCGTCCATAAATAGACGGATTTCTCCTGTTGCGGCGAGCATCCCCTGCCTCACCACCCAGCCCTTGCCCCGGTTGAGGTCGTTTTTAATGAGGCGCAGATGCGGGATTTCAGCCGTCAGGCGCGATACGACCCTCGCCGTGCCGTCTCCAGAGCCGTCGTCAACGACGATGATTTCGTAGGCGAAGTTCCGGCGCGTGAGATAGGCGCCGACGCTCCTGAGCGTGAGCGGAATCCTCGCCTCTTCGTTATAGGCGGGGATTACCACCGAGAGATATGGGGGTTTAGGTTCGGGGCTATTTGGAGACAATGTAGGTTTCACGCAATAAATTTCGGGATTTTACTCAATATTGCTGCGCCGCAGCATCAGAGCCATTTATCGAACCATAACCTTAAATTAAACTGCGCCTCGGTCAAGGGAATACCGTAGGTAAGGGGCATAAAGAAAATAAATCCCGCAATGAATAATACAATCAATCCCCAGAACACGGCGAGCGCGCGACGGGATAAGCTATCGTCGTCCCCCCTGCCGCCGAACAGAAAGAGGCTCATCGCGGCTACGGAGAAGATGAGCGCGGGGAAGTAGTGATAGAGAAACATCACGCGCTTTATATTCATAAACGGGAGGAAATTAAACGCCCACGCCCCGTACAGAATCCACTTCGTCTCAGGGAGTTTCGGCTTCCAGAGAAAAACCCCTAAGATGAAAACAGTCATCGTCCCCCACCACACAAAAGGGTTTCCGAGCAGATATATTCTCGAGGCTCTGTCGGGCGGCTCGCTTTTTATCCAATAATATATCGGGCGAGCCATGATGGGCCATGAGTAGAAATTACTCGAATACGGATGCGCGGCGGTAAGCCCGGCGTTTGCTCCGTACATAGTCCGGTTCAGTTCGGTGAATTTTTCCCACAGCCCAATGGGTTTGACCTTTGGGTTTCGGGAAGCCTCGGTGTTCTCCAGCGTTTTTAAAAAGCCTTGAGACATAAAGGCATCGCCCTGCCCGCTCCTGTCAAGAAGGGTGAAATGAAGGACGAAAATAATGAAATAGACGACAAACGGCGCCGCGGCCAGCGCGAGAGCGCGCCTTGCAATCTCCCCGAATGAAAAGTCGGAGGAGGACGCGAAGCTGCGGTAAACATCCCAAAGCGAGACTGCCCCCGCAATTCCCAGAAAGGACATCCCAGTCCACTTGACCGAGGGCGCAAGGGCAAGCAGAACACCGGCAAGGAGCAGATGCGCCGGTTTCCGGGAGAAATTCCGGTAATGAAAAAACAGCGCAATACCTCCGAAACCGAAGGCAAGGAGCATTGAGTCCATGAGTATATAGTGCGATTGAACCAGCACGGCGTTCTCGAACACGACAGCCAGCCCCGCAAAAAGGGAGGCAGCCCTCGACCCCCGAAGCGAGCGCACTAGAAAATAAACGCAAAGGGGAATCATTGCGCCGAAGAGATTGGGAAGGAACCTAAGCGCGACAAACGAGTACCCGGAGTAGTCCTCGCCGATGGCATCGAAATTGAGCCCGGGTCTGAACCCCACGATGTAGGCGGCGGCGGCGATGAGCAGTTTTCCAAGCGGCGGGTGTATGTCGAAAAAATAGTCTCCTGTAAAGTATCCGCTCACGAATTTACCGAAGTGAACCTCGTCAAAAACGACCTCGGAGGGATGCCAAATAAACAGAAAGCGCGTCCCAAACCCTAGAGCGAGCAAAAGGAGCGGGGCGCAAAGCGGGCCGTTCAGTAGGCGGGACATTTTAATCTCATGACCTCCCTTCTCGTTGAGGAATCCAGAGTATTTTGGCTGAATACGACATCCGCCGAGGATAAGACGCTCTCGTGTTTCGCTTCGGGGTACGCGCTGAGCAAATCCCTATCCCATAGGATGTATTTTATACCATCGCGGCAGATTGAAGAAGCGTCGCCCGACGAGAGAAACTCCCTCGCCCTTGCCCTGCGCGCCTGCTCGAGCTGCGCTCTGCCCTGAGACCAGAGCCATCCGGGGTATCCGCTATATATAGGGCGCCCTGTGAGCATGGGGACGAACTGAGCGGGGTTATTGGCGGTGAGGAAGCGGTCATTGGGCAGTGAGTTTTCCCGAATCCAAGCCGCCGCCTCAACCTCGTCGCGCTCATAATAGGAGAAATAGTTGTTTCCCACATTCCAGAGGCGAATACCTACGTCAATCAGCCCCGACAGGGTCGAGAGCAGGACAAACGCTCCGAACGCAAAGGCAGCGGCGCGCCTCCTAGCCCCTGCGAGGGATTCAAAAAGCCCTAGTGCGGCAATTGCGGCAAATAACCACCAGTAAAATAAAATCTTGCCGTTATCGAATTCCCACGGCTGAAACACCACAATATTCGGTGCGAGAAATAGCAATAAGCCGGGGAGTATAGAGAATTTCGCCATCTCTGTGCCTCTGCTCTCGCCCTTTCGGAGGAATATAAATAGCGGGAGGGCAATTATCCACGCCCAGACGAGCGCGCCAAAATTCGCCGTCAAGAACCACGAAAAGCTCGTGTAAGACACCCCGCCATCGCAGGCGTACCAACTCCCGCTGTGGCCGCAGAACATCCACCCTATCCAGAGCTTCAGAAACGACGGACTCGCCGCGCCCTCCGCCGCCTTTGGCATCAAAAAAAATATCTGCGGCAGGGCTATCGCCGCCCCAAGCACTCCGCCCTTGACCCAAGCGAGGCGGTTTCCCGCATCCAGCAGGAATCGGCAGAGAAAAACTATCGAGAGCGCGATAAAAGTGTGCGCGTGAAATAGCGGCAGAAGACCCCACACAACCCCCCATCTCCAGATATTCGGACTGCCGGTATATACAAAGCAGGCGAGAAGCAGCGTCAGCGCTATGGCAAATCCCGGAATAAAAGCCCTCTGATGTGATAGGAAACTAATTGACGGCACGTACCACGCAATGCGCGAGAGAGACCTCTGGAAATCCGAATTAAACCTATCACTAGGCTCAAACACGGTGAGAGTGTAGGAATAAGGAGAGGAGAGCGCGACCTGCGCCGCTCTGGGAATCCCTCCGTCCTTCCACCCGCCGGCTACGTTCGATGCGTAGAGGAGAAACCCTAAGCCGCCTCCGAAATAGACTATCGCCACAAGGGCAAGGGCATAGCGCCTTGCGCCGGGGAATACGCGCCGTCCGAGCAGATAGAGCAGAAAGATCGCCGACACGCCGAACGCCGCAACCGGCGCGTGCCATGCGATTATATCGGAAAAGCCAAGCCTCCCGTAGAGGGCGCTCAGCAAATTGACCAAAAAAGGATAGGTCATCGCCTCGCCCGACAGGACGTGATGCTCTAAAATGAAGGGGTCTGCGAATTTGAGCCTGCCTATCATATTGAGGTGGTAGGCGCTGTCGCCCCATGCGGCGAAAACCGCGCTCGGAATCCCATCGGCATTGGTCAGCAAAACCCCTATTAAAACCCCCAAATAGAGGGCGATAAGCACTGCGAAGACTAGCGCCGCCAAATACGGAATTCGGGAAAAATCAACGGGCGGCATCCGAAACCGCAGGGGCATTCCCCGCCTCCACAGGAAAAATCCCGCGGCGAGCGAGAGGATAACCCAAAGCAAAATCACGGCGGCATCCCATGAGCGGAAGATGAGAAGCGCCCCCAAAGTCAGAAAAGCGCTTGCGGCAAACCCAAGAGGGAGACTCGCAAAGAGGGATTCCACGCGGCTTAGCCTCGCGCCTGAGTCGAGACATCGCAGGACGGCAAATCCAATTGTGGACTGAAGGGCGAGAAAGAGAATTCCGGTTATCGGCATGGATTATCAGCGCTCCCGACGCTCGGGGTGTGTTTGCGCGGTTAAGTCTACTATATTTCGATTTCCTCGCAAGGACACATCCCTCAATTGTGTGGACGGGCGGCGGGATTAGAGTATATAATATTCCTCATTCAAAGCCGGAGCTAAATCAAACGATGAATAATAAAAACGCGCTCGGAGTTTTTGCGCCAATACTCGCAGGGCTTGGACTCGCGGTGTCGGCGTATCTTACGTTTCTGTATTTCACCGGGGCTGAGGCGTCTTTGTGCATTACCGGCTCAGGGTGCGACGCCGTGCGCAATAGTCAATATTCGGCAATCGCGTCAATTCCCGTGCCGATACTTGGCATTGCCGGATACGGGGCGATTCTCGCGCTCTGCCTCATGCCAATATCCGAGCGGGCGCGCTGGCGCTGGGTGTATTTCCTCTCGCTTGCGGGGGCGGCGTTCTCGGCGTATCTCACTTACGTAGAACTTTTTGTCATCAAGTCCGTGTGTTTCTACTGCGTCGTGTCGGCGGCTATAATTGCGGCGATATTTATACTTTCGCTGTTAAAAAAAGGGGGCTTTGCCGCTGGGTTGAGGCTCGCAGGGATAAGCGCGGCGGTCGTAGCGGCGACGATTGGGCTGTCGTTTGCGTTTGCGCCCGAACCCATCGAGACCGAGGCGAACGCGGTTCAAGTGGCAGTGGCAAAACACCTAGGGGGCATGGGCGCGGTGATGTACGGCTCGTTTCAGTGTCCGCACTGCTCGGTGCAGAAGCAACTCTTCGGCGAGAAGGTCTTTAAGAAATATATCGGCTATGTCGAGTGCCATCCGAGAGGGGAGAGCGCCGACACTCAGCGTTGCTACGACAACGGGATAACGAGCTACCCCACTTGGGAAATTGCGGGGCGTTATTATTTGGGAACGAAGTCGCTTAGGGAGCTTGCCGAGATTTCAAAATTCAGATTTTCTGAGCCGCCGGGCAGTTAACACAGGGTTAACCCGAATTTGACCCGGAGTTAACCGGACGCCACGATATTCTATGTCAAATTCCTCGCCGCAGGATTCCCAACGGGGCGGATGCCATGCCGCCTGCGCCGCGCATCCTGTAAGGGGCTTTGGCGTTATTTCGCAGGTTCGGTATAATTCAGCATAGATTCGGTATTGAAAGGAGAGATTTGAATAGTATCCCCTCGCTCGCTAACCTCATGCCTCAGTTGATGAGCGCAATCTCCGTGTTTCAGCCGATAACCAGCCCAATTAAAGCAACCGATAAAATTTATCCGGCGCATTTTACGTCTAACGGAGGAACTCCATAGAAAATATGCAAGACGCGGCAACTATTGAAAACGGAACGGTTCGAGAGCTGAATTTCGATGAAAACAACGGAGCGTTAAAGACCCTCTACGGCGAGCATAACGAAAACCTCAAGGAAATCGAGAACATCTTCAACGTGAAAATCCACTCGCGAGGCGGGAAAATCAGCCTCAAAGGGGAGAGCCAGGGCGTCAGCTCGGCAGAGAGGTTTCTACGGGAAATCTACCGGCTCATCTCATTGGGCTATAGCCTTGACCCAGGCGACATCGAGCTTGCGGCGAGGGTAGTAACCGAGGATAAACTCCCGCTCGACGATATATTCCTCGATACGGTCTGCATCTCGACCCGCAAGAAGGTCATTGCCCCCAAGAGCCTCTCGCAGAAGCTCTACATCGAGGCGATACGCAAATACGACATTAGCTTCGGCATAGGCCCCGCGGGAACGGGAAAGACCTATCTCGCCATGGCTATGGCGGTCTCGGCATTTGTAAACCGCGAGGTGAACCGAATTATCCTCACGAGGCCGGCAGTGGAAGCGGGCGAGAAGCTCGGATTTCTCCCCGGAGACCTATCCCAGAAAATTGACCCCTACCTGCGCCCGCTCTTTGACGCGCTCTACGACATGATGGACTACGACAAAGCCTCAAGGCTCATCGAAAAAGGGGTTATCGAAATAGCCCCGCTCGCGTTTATGAGGGGTAGAACCCTAAACGACGCATTCGTCATCCTAGACGAGGCGCAAAACACAACGGCGATGCAGATGAAGATGTTCCTCACGAGGCTTGGGTTCAGCTCGAAAGCCGTCATCACGGGGGACACCACTCAGATTGACCTCTCATCGGGAGAGAAGTCTGGACTGCTCGAAGCCGAATCGCTTCTGAAGAAAATTGAGGGAATTGCATTTGTCTATTTTTCAAGGAAAGATGTTATCAGGCATCCGCTCGTCAAGCTGATTATCGAGGCTTACGAGAGGAAATAAATCCTCGATTTACGGGAGGGACAAGGTGAGAAGCCCACTACTACTAATAGTGATATGCTCCGCGGCAATTGCATTTTCTGGGTGCGCGCGCGAGTGGAAAAACCCCAACACTGCCATCCCCTCCGACAAGGTCAGAATCGCCGCTATTCTCATAAGTCCGATATTTTATGACAGCGCCGGCGTAACAGTCGAGGGGAAGGTGTGGGACTTGCAGGTCAATGCGCTTGATAATAAAAACCCCTACACGCGGTTTAAAATCGCCGACAGAGAGGGCAATTTCGTCAACGTCTCTGCTTCGGGAATTGTCCCCCTTTTCGAGGGCGAGATAGTAGAGGTTACAGGAATCTATCGCCGCGAGCTTCAGACCGAGGGCGGGATACGCATGAACGAAATCGAGGCGCGCCAAATCGAGAGCGGCACGGCAACATTTAGCCTCAGATGA
Source organism: Deltaproteobacteria bacterium (assembly GCA_052390235.1). GTDB lineage: Bacteria > Desulfobacterota_D > UBA1144 > Nemesobacterales > CSP1-2 > JBQTHB01. The sequence continues at coordinate 107,711 of JBQTHB010000003.1, forward strand.
GTCGCTGCCGGATACTGTGGCGAGTCATTGTCGAAACACAGGACTCCCGCTAGGTACATCCGTAGAGCCGCGCTTACGCTCTGCCGCTAACTCAGAATGAATTAAGCCCCAGAAAAATCGAGGTGGCCGGGGAATTTAGGGCTTTGAAGCTATATCAAATCCTCGAAGAATACCACTTTCTCCCTCGACGCTCCGAGAGATACTATCGAGATGGCGACCCCCGTGAGCTTCTCAATCCTCTCCAAATAAGCCCTCGCCTGACGCGGGAGAGACGCTACGTCCTTAACGGCGGATAAATCCTCCCTCCAGCCGTCCACCTTCTCATACACCGGAAGGCAGTCGCCTAGAACCTCGATGGAGGACGGGAAATCCGTGAGAATCTCGCCCTTGTAGCTGTAGCCGACGCAGATTTTTATCTCATCAAACCCCGAAAGCACGTCCATCTTGGTAACGGCGAGCTTCGTTATGCCGTTTGTTCTCGCCGCGTATCTGAGGGCTACGGCGTCAAACCAGCCGCATCTCCTTGGTCTTCCGGTGGTAGAGCCGTACTCTCCGCCTCTGTCCCTGAGCAGAGCGCCAAGCTCGTCGTGGATTTCCGAGGGGAAGGGGCCTCCGCCCACTCTAGTAACGTAGGCTTTGGCAATTCCCGCCACAAGGTCAATTTTCGTAGGACTCACGCCGCACCCGGCGCACGCCCCGCCTGCTCCCGCGCTCGACGAGGTAACATAGGGGTAAGTGCCGAAATCTACATCCAAAAGCGCCCCCTGAGCGCCCTCGAAAAGCACATTTTTCCCGGCTTCGATTGAATCGTTGAGGAGCTTTGAGGTATCTGCGACAAAGGGGCATAGGCGTTCTCCGTAGGCGGAGTATTCACTGAAAATCTCATCGAACCGAAGGGGGCTTCTCTCAAGAACGCGCGATATATAGAGGTTTCTCTCCTCGAGAGTGGCATCTAAGCGGCGGCGAAAATCATCTGCGCAGAGAATATCCGAGAGCTTTATCCCCCGGCGCGCGGCTTTGTCCTCATAAGCTGGGCCTATGCCTCTGCCAGTTGTGCCGATTTTTTGAGTTCCCATGCGCTCTTCACGCCCTAGGTCAATTTCCTTGTGATAGGGCATTATTATATGCGCCCTGTCGCTGATTTTGAGATTCCCTCCGTCGGCGGCATAGCCTGCGGCGATGAGTCTGTCTATCTCCGCGAGAAGCACCTTGGGGTCAATTACGACTCCGTTGCCAATAACCGAGAGCTTTCCCTCGCGCAGAATCCCCGATGGGATATGATGCAGGACGAGCGTTCTGCCCTCGATGACTATCGTGTGTCCGGCGTTGCTTCCGCCCTGGTATCTCGCCACAACATCAAATTTATCCGAGATGAGGTCAACGATTCTCCCCTTGCCTTCGTCCCCCCACTGAGCGCCTATTACAACGACATTGGGCATATTAAATCCCCCCTTCGAGTAGCTCTTCGAGGTTCGAGAACTCTTTGCTCTCCCCTGTTCTCGATTCAATGAGTTTTATCCGCTTCGGAGTCTCAAGCAGAATCACGCCGTAAGAATTGTGGCTGCTGCCGCCCTCAGCCGCCTTGAATTTCTTCTGCGCACCGTCGGACTTGAGATTGAGAACCACTTTAAACCCGCTCGACCTGAGCCACTCGGCAAGCCTGATGGCTTCGGGCCTGAGAGAGGGGATTTTCGGAATGATGGTAAAGTGAATTTGAGTGTTCTCCAGATGGGTTTTCGTAACCCCAAGCACGGACTCCACGTCAACGGCAAACCCTGTGGCGGGGGCATCGTATCCGTATTTGCCTATGAGTTCGTCGTATCTGCCGCCCCTGAGAAGCGGGGAGGATATATTAGGCGAGAGTACCTCGAACGTTACCCCGGTGTAGTAGTTGAATCCCCGAAGCTCTCCCAGGTCAATGTTCACTTCGCAGTTGAGCTTGAATTCATCTAGCACACGAAGGACGTCTTCGAGTTCTTTGACGTATTTTTTGATGGGGGTTATCGTCCGCGCCTGCGCCAGAATATCGCGGCTTCCGTATAGCTCCGGCAGGGAGAGGATTATCTGCTTAATTTCGGTTGGTATCGAGGACGCGCTTATAGCCTTGGCTAAGCCTTCCTGGTCTTTTTTTTTAATCGCCTCTTCGATGTCTCTGCCCCGGTTTTCGGCGCGCTGAAGGAGGAATCTGAGGAGTCCGTTGTGTCCGATGTCTAGCACTATGTCTTTAATGCCGAGTTTCGCAAGGGATTTTACCGAGAGGGCAATTATCTCGGCGTCCGCCTCAGGGGCGGTTAGCCCGACAAGCTCGCACCCGACTTGAAAGACCTCTCGCTCTTTGCCGCTCCCTTTTTCTTCAAATCTGACCACTCTGCCGTTGTAGCAGAGCCTTAGGGGGTCTGTGTGTTCCCTGAGCTGTGTGGCGACTATTCTCACGACCTGGGGGGTGATGTCGGGTCTGAGGGCTACGACCTCGCCCGTGGAGGGGTCAACGAATTTTAAAATCTTATCCCTTAGGTCTTCGCCGAGTCCTACCGATATGGTTTCGAGATACTCAAATAGAGGGGTTATAACACGCCGATAGCCCCAGCGGGAGAACTCCTCCAGCAGGCACTCCTCGACTCGCCTGATTTCCTCAGCCCTCTCAGGCGGAAAATCCCTGACCCCCTGCGGCAGATTGAGTCGCTCTATCATCTATAGCATTACCTGCGTAACGGAGATTACATTCGGGAGCTTCGATATTTCGCCTATGACCTCATCCGAGACAGCGGAGTCAATATTAATAAACGCTATCGCCCGCCCCCCGACGCTCTCGCGCCCAAGGTGCATCCGCGCAATGTTGACCCCTCTTGCGCCGAGAATCGAGCAAGCGCCGCCTACCACTCCGGGCTTGTCGTGGTTTTCGCATATGAGCAGATACCCCTGTGGGATAACGTCAACCGAGAAGCCGTTGACCTTTACGAATCTCGCCTCGTCTTTGCCAAATATCGTGCCGGCGACGTACTTCTCGCCTTCTGCGGTTTTGACCTTTATGGAGATGAGGCTCGTGAAATCCTCTGACTTCGAGGATTTGGACTCTACAACTCTAATTCCGCGCTCTTTGGCAATGACGGGAGCGTTCACATAGCTCACGACGAGGTCCATTATTGGGCTTAGGAATCCCTTGAGAGCGGCAATAGTGAGCGGGGCGAGTTTGAATTCGGCAACCTCTCCGCTGTATTCGATGTGAATCTCCTCAACGCCGCTTCTGCAGAACTGCCCTTGGAAACTGCCCAGCTTCTCGGCAAGGCTAATGTAGGGCTTCATCGCTTTGAGAAGCTCAAGACTAATCGAGGGCATATTCACGGCGTTTTTCACGACGCCGTTTATGAAGAAGTCAATCATCTGCTCGGCTATGGCTGAGGATACTTTCGTCTGCGCCTCTTCGGTGGACGCGCCGAGGTGAGGGGTATAGACCAAATTTTCATCATAGCTGAAGATGGGGTTGTCCCTGTCAGGGGGTTCTTTCTCGAACACGTCAATCGCCGCCCCGCCGATATGCCCGCTCTTTAATGCCTCGTGGAGGTCTGCTTCGTTGACAATGCCACCTCTGGCGCAGTTGATGAGAATGACGCCCTTTTTCATGCGGGCTATGGCGTTCTTGCCGATGAGGTTTTTAGTGTCGGCAGTAAGCGGCGTGTGAATGGTGATAACGTCGGCGCGCTCAATGAGTTCATCGAGGGAGACAAGCTCGATTCCCATTTTCAAAGTCGCTTCAGGGGTGAGAAACGGGTCATAGGCTATGACTTTCATCTTAACCCCGATGGCGCGCTCGGCTACGAGCCTGCCGATGTTGCCCAGACCGATGACGCCAAGGGTCTTTCCAAATATCTCTCTGCCCTTGAATTTGTCCCTCTCCCAGAGCCCGGATTTAAGCGATGCGTGCGCCTGAGGGATTCTCCTTGCGATGGCGAACATCAGGGCTATGGTGTGTTCGGCGGTGGTGGTGGCGTTCGCCTCAGGGGTGTTCATGACAACGATGCCTTTTTTCGTAGCCGCTTCCACGTCAACGTTGTCAACGCCAATGCCCGCTCTGCCAATGACTTTCAGCCGCCCCCCGGCGGCTTCAATGAGGTCGGCTGTAACTTTTGTGCCGCTCCTCACGATGAGTCCGTCAAAGTCTTTTATGATTTGCTTAAGCTCATCGTTGGGAAGCCCCTTTTTGCTCACAATTTCCAATTCGGAATAGGATTTAAGCATTGATAACCCTTCTTCCGACAGACCGTCAGTGATTAATACCCTCAATGTTATCCTCCAAGAGAAATTAAGACAGGAATTATTTAGACGGGATAGAAATATATGCGAGTCGGGGGGGGTTGTCAATCAAAATGCGCGATGATGGAGGATGCAGGATATAGCCCTACCCTCTCTTGAGGCGATTGTATCGAAATGATAATTAATGCTTTCATCCTGAGCGGAGCCGAAGCTCTGGATTCCCACTTTCGTGAGAATGACAAACAAGCTCTGCCACTGCGAGTCTTATTCTTGTCATTCCGAACGTTAGAGAGGAATCTTATTCAGGATTTGTCGCTATAGCTATAGATTTCTCAGTCGCTAACGCGCTCCATCGAAACGACAACGGGGGTGGGGCGGCGCAAGTTGACGCAGAGGAGGCAACAACTAAAGACAACGCAGGAGGATTGTCATTCCCGCAAATCATCTGAGCGGGAATCCAGTTTTCTTCATAGTAGGAAATGTCTTCATAGTGAGTCCTTCGATAAACTCTGTATAGACTCCGTTAAGCTATGGATTCCCACTTTCGTGAGAATGACAAACGGGTTCTGCCACTGCGAGTCTTATCCTTCTCATTCCGAGCCTTATTCTTGTCATTCCGAACGTTAGAGAGGAATCTTATTCAGGATTTGTCGCTATAGCTATAGATTTCTCAGTCGCTACTACTCTCTCGAAATGACAGTATGTAAGGGGCGCAGGATGTGTTATGTCGAGCAATAGCAAGAAATCTCGCCCTGCGTTTCCATCCATAAATATGTAGAACTGGCAGCCCCATCCAAATTGAGAACGGGCATAGATTAGGTAACCTTCTGACCTAATCATGAGCGAAGAAGAGTTCAAAGAAGAATCCAAGATGCCGTTTCTTGAGCATTTGGCTGAGTTGCGAAAGCGGATGCTTTGGTCAATTGCGGCAATAGGGGTCTTTTTTATTCCCGCGTATTCGTATTCGGAGGAGCTATTCAATCTCCTGATGCGCCCCATCATCGCCAACCTGCCCGAGGGAAGCTCGCTCATTTTCACAGCGCCGGCGGAGGGATTTACCACTTATCTGAAGGTGTCTCTATTCGCCGCTTTGGTGATGGCGTTTCCATTTGTTCTGCTTCAAATCTGGAAATTCATTGGGCCCGCGCTCTACAGAGAGGAAAAGCGAATTGCTCTGCCGTTTATCTTCTTCGGCACGATTTTCTTCCTCGCGGGGGGGGCTTTTTGCTATTTCATCACCGCCCCGACGGCGTTTAAATTCCTGCTCGGCGAGTATTCATCCGAATACGTCAAGGCGATGCCCACAATTGCAAACGCGCTGTCTTTTTTCATAAGCCTCATATTCGGGTTCGGGCTCGTGTTTGAGTTTCCGCTTGTCTCGTTTCTGCTGGCTAGGCTCGGCATCATCAACAGCCAGATGCTTCGGAGCTATAGGAAATACGCCATTCTCATCAGCACCGCCGTCGCCGCCGTCATAACCCCCACAACCGACGCAATTTCGATGATGTTCATGCTCGTGCCGCTCATCGTTTTCTACGAGCTTGGAATCATCGTAGCGTGGGTATTCGGGAAGAAGAAATCAGAGCCGGCAGACGAACAAGAGGCACAGGGCTAGGATTTATTCTGTCTCCATCCCTCGGCGCGAGGTAAAGCCCCATAGTTTCCCGCCAACGCCTGAGTTGATTTCCCCTCATGACATTTGTATATTATTGCCCATTGTGCTAGTTCGACTCTCGGAGGGATGATGAGAATAATTTTTATGCTCCTCGTATGTTTAATCCTCGCGTATCCGGCGTATTCAGACGAGAATACCCCGCGGAGCAGTTCGTCCCCGCTAGGACTCAAGCTCGGAACGTCGAGAAAGCAGGCGCTCGGCTTTATTGAATCCCGCGGCAACAAAATCATAGAAAACACTAAGGACTCAAAAAACGTTAGAACCGTGTTTATCGAAGGCGCGCTCGTCGAACTCCCGCTCGACACTGCAAACGCCGCCCTTTCCACGCGTCTTGAGTTCTACGACGAGAAACTCATGTCCTCATCCCTCATCCTCAAATCGGACGGCCCATCAAAGCACAAATCCCTCGAAGGGGAGCTTGCCAAATTTCTCGGCGAACTCTACGGAGACGCAGGAGACACCGAAACCGTGCTTGGCATTAGGAGCCTCACCTGGTACGTCCCGAAGGTGAGAATCGTCTTCAGCGCGAACCCGTCAAATAACACCGCGAAGGTTCAGTACATTTATGAGCCGGTCAATCAAGCAAAGCGGAGCAAGGAATTCGAGCAGAAGCAAGATGGACCCGCGCCAGACCCGGCTAAGCAGATGTTCCTGGACGGCGACTATAGCCAGTCCTCGCCGGCGAGCCGCCCCCAGTAATAGGAGTTTAATATTTCGTGCAGGGTCGAAGCTCGTCCAGATTTGAATCGTCGGGATTTAGAAATCCGTAGGCGTGCGCCCATTCGTGCTTCAGAAGGGGCAGGGTTCCCTCGCGGTTAAAAGCCTTATAGGTTACGATAATGAGGCTCGCGGTGGGGTCGTATTCGCCGTTGCATCTGCCTCCGTGGTATTTGCACTCAAACGTGCCGTCCACAACGGATATTAAGAACCCGCGGGCCGTCTCCCCTCCATCGGCGATGCTTCGACACCTGCTGAATTCGAGAAATTGGCGGTCAATCTCCCCTAGAATCGCAACTTTTCTCCCCGATAGACCCTTTGGAATGGCGACGTTGAACCTGCCTACGGGGGTAATTTCCACAGCGGCGGACTGTATTTTTTCCTTATTGACCCTTTTAGGGTCAATCACCGAAGACACCCTTTGCGCGTTGGCGCAGGATGCGAGCAGAATTAACGCCGCAATTAACAGGGCCGTGATTTTCATCCCAATCGTCTCCTCAAGTTTGAATTATGGCTCCCAGCCCGCACAATTAGGGAATTCAGATACTTATACGCGCTCAATCCGGCAGGCAAATTTTCCCCGCCGCCCGCTTTGAGGCATAATATAGCCTAAAAAAAAGGAGAAAGTTGAATTGAGCCAACTCACCATGAAACTCGGTCATAGCCCAGACCCCGACGACGCCTTCATGTTCTATGGCATAGCGAGCGGCAGGGTGTCGCTTCCGGGAGTGAATTTCGTTCACGTCATCGAGGACATCCAAACCCTGAACCAGCGCGCAGTGCAGGGGGAACTCGAGGTTACGGCAATATCCGCCCACGCCTACCTCTACGTCCAGGACAAGTATAGAATCCTGTCCTGCGGGGCGAGTATGGGCGAGGGCTACGGGCCAATAGTGGTGTCTAAGGGGGCGATTTCAGCGAATTTGGCGGGAAGGCGCGTGGGCGTACCCGGAAAGTTAACCTCGGCGTATCTCCTGCTCTGCCTGTATGCCGAGGGTTTCATCCCTGTGGAGATGCCCTTTGATGCGATAATGGACGCCGTGAAGAGCGGAGAGGTCGAGGCGGGGCTTCTCATCCACGAGGGACAGCTCACTTATGAGGGCTTAGGGCTTCGGATGACGCTTGATTTGGGCGAGGCTTGGGCGAAGGAGACGGGACTGCCCATGCCGCTTGGGATAAACACCGTAAGGCGGGATATTGACGAGACCCTGCAGAGGGGAATTTTGCGAGTCCACCGCGAGAGCATTGACTTTGGACTCGCCAACAAGGACGACGCCCTCGATTACGCCCTCAGATACGGTAGGGGGATGAAAAGGGATTTGGGCGAGAAATTCGTGCTGATGTACGTAAATAACTACACGCAAAACCTGGGCGAGCGTGGCAGGGAGGCGCTCCGGTATTTCTACGACAGGGCGTTCGATAGGGGAATAATCAAGGACAAACCGAGACTCGACATTCTGGAGCTATAAAATCTCCCGCCGCTTGAGTGTCTCATGGGATGTTGGGGGTTACTTTTTTTTATCTACAACCTCGTATTCGTTCTGCCTGAGAATGATGGTTTTGCCGTCGCTATCCACGCGCCCCGCCCCCCTGCCTTTGGGCGAGAAAAGCGAGCGCACCACTAGGTAGCCTATCCCGACCGCTCCAACCACAGCGCCGACGAAAAGCCCCAAAACCGCCAAAGCCCCGAACAGTATCGCGGCGAGAATAATGACCGGATACAGGGAAAGCGGTATGTTTTTCCTATTGAAATAAAATCCGAAGTTTTTTTTCATTGTCCATAACCTCTCATCTTCTGGCGCAAATTAGTATCGCATCGCCCCCCACTGGGATAAATTATAGCCGAACCCGCGATAATCCATCAGACCGGCACGCGAACCCTCTCAAGAGCCTCGCGCACAGCCTGCTCCTCCCCTCCGCTCCTTCCAAAGGAACGGCCGTTTTTCAGTACAACCCTATGAGCCAAAACCGATACCGCCGTGCGCTTTATGTCATCAGGGATGCAGTACATCCGCCCCTCGACAATGGCGTGAGCCTGAGCCACGAGCTTTAGCGCTATCGCTCCCCTTGGGCTTACCCCAAGCTCAAATACTCTTAGGTTTCTGGTCTCGCCGACTATGGCTAGAATATAATCGAGCAGAGAGTCGTCCACCCGCACCTTTTCCGCCACGGCTTGGAGTCCCGACACTTCATCTCTCGATATAACGGGATGAATTCCCTCGGAGGGATTTAACGCGCTCTGTCGCTGGAGAATCGCCTTTTCGCTCTCATGGCTCGGATACCCGACACTTATACGCATAGAGAACCTGTCAAGCTGGTTTTCGGGAAGGGGAAACGTGCCTTTGTATTCAAACGGGTTCTGAGTGGCAACAACCATAAACGGCTTCGGAAGCTCGCGGCTCACCCCATCCACAGTAACGCACCCCTCGCTCATCGCCTCTAGGAGCGCGCTTTGGGTTTTGGGGGTAGCGCGGTTGATTTCATCGGCAAGAACGACGTTGGCAAAAACGGGCCCCGGCTTGAAATTGAACTCCCCAGATTTTTGGTCGAATATTGAGACGCCGAGAATGTCAGAGGGCAGAAGGTCGCTTGTGAACTGTATTTTTTTAAATGCCAGAGCGGTTGATTTGGCAAGCGTGCCGGCGAGCGTGGTTTTTCCGACCCCCGGCATATCCTCAATTAAAATATGCCCCTGAGCGATAAGCCCAACGATAACGGATTTGACGGTTTCGGGCTTGCCTTGAATTACTTTTTCTATGTTTCGCTGTAGGGTTTTAATCTTTTTTATAAGCTCGGACAGTTCCAAAGCGTATTCCCCCAATTATAGTCGCCGGCGCGGATCGCTAATTGCTTGCATCCCTCATCGGGAATCACGCCTCAGCGCCGCAGCATTTTTTATACTTTTTTCCGCTTCCGCATGGGCAGGGGTCGTTCCTGCCGACCTTCTGCTCGCGCTTTGCGGGTTTTTTACCCTCGTCGCTTTCGGCTTTGTTTAAAACCAGTCTCTGCTGATCGGCTTTTCTCTTGCGCTCGAGACTCTCCACGTCCACATCGCTTACGGGCTTGACCCTAAAGAGCTTCTCGCACACATCCGCCGAGAGCCGCCCTATCAGCCCTGAAAACATGGCGTAGCCCTCTTTTTTATATTCATAGAGCGGGTCTTTTTGGGCGTATCCCCTAAGTCCAATTCCCTCTCTGAGGTGATCCATACTGAGCAGATGGTCTTTCCACAGGTAATCGAGCGTCTGAAGCATGATGAATCTCTCGATTTGACGCATGGTGTCCGCGCCGATGTCAGCCTCTTTTTGCTCATAGGAGGCGAAGACCTGAGCGCGAATCGCCTCAATAAGCTCATCCCTCGATGCCCCGTTTTGGAACAGCCCATTGGACTCGAACTGGAGATTGAAATTGCCATGCAGGGCTTCGGTAAGCCCGCTTGAGTCCGCCCCGCTCGCGCCGCTTCTCTCAGGTATGAACGAGGCTACGGTCTCATCCAAAATGCCGCCTGCCATATCGTAGAACGCATCCTTGAGGTTTTCGCCCTGAAGGAACTCCCGCCGCTTCCTATAGACGACGTCTCTTTGAGTGTTCAGCACGTCGTCGTATTCAAGCAGGTGCTTTCTGATGTCGAAATTTCTCGCCTCGACCTGCTTCTGAGCATTTTCGATGGATTTGGTGATGAGTTTCGCCTCTATCGGTTCGCCCTCTTCCCAGCCGAGCCTGTCCATGATTTTCGATATTCTCTCGGAGGCAAATATCCTCATTAAATCATCTTCAAGCGATACGAAAAAGCGCGACGCCCCGGGGTCTCCCTGCCTGCCTGAGCGCCCCCTTAGCTGATTGTCAATCCTCCTCGATTCGTGCCGCTCCGTGCCAATAATCGTAAGCCCGCCGAGTTCGATGACCTTCCTCTTCTCTCTCTCACAGATGGATTTCGCCTCCAGCATCGCCTCTTCAAACTGACTTGGGGTCGCGTCCTGAGGCTCTGCCTTGAGCCTGCGCCTCAAAATATCGCGCGCCAAAAACTCTGAGTTGCCTCCGAGCAGGATGTCCGTTCCGCGTCCTGCCATGTTTGTGGCAATCGTGATAGCGCCGATACGCCCGGCTTGGGCGACGATTTCGGCTTCTTTCTCGTGATGTTTTGCGTTCAGCACCTGATGCGGGATTTTAGCCTTGTCTAGCTCGCGGCTGAGTTTCTCGGATTTCTCGATTGAAGTTGTTCCGACAAGCACGGGGCGGCCCGCGGTGTTTAGCTCCCGAATTTCTTTGACCAATGCGCCGAGTTTCTCGCGGTCGGATCTGTAAATGGAGTCGTTGTGGTCGGCTCGAATCATCGCCCTGTGCGTGGGGACGACCGATACGTCGAGCTTGTAGATATTTTTGAATTCAAACGCCTCGGTGTCCGCCGTGCCGGTCATGCCCGCGAGCTTGTGATACATTCTGAAATAATTTTGAATAGTGATAGTGGCAAGCGTTTGGTTTTCGTTTTCGATTTGGACGCCCTCTTTTGCCTCGATAGCCTGATGGAGACCGTCGCTCCAGCGTCTGCCGGGCATGAGGCGTCCGGTGAATTCATCCACAATTACGACTTTGCCGTCGCTAATCATGTAGTCCACATCGAGTTGAAATAAATTATGGGCGCGCAGGGCTTGTATAACGTGGTGTAGCAGTTCAAGGTTCGCCGGGTCATAGACGTTTCCGACGCCGAGCATCTTCTCAATTCTAGTTGAGCCGTCTTCGGTGGGGGTTATCTGGCGGGTTTTCTCATCAACCGTAAAGTCCGCGTCTCTTTTGAGCTTCCTCACGACGGTGTCAATTTCGTAGTAGAGCTTAGTGGAATCCTCCGAGGGGCCGGAGATAATAAGCGGGGTTCTCGCCTCGTCTATCAGGATGCTGTCAACCTCGTCAACTATGGCGAAGTTGTGTTCGCGCTGAACGTAGTCGGCAAGGGAGAACTTCATATTGTCCCTCAGGTAGTCGAAGCCGAATTCGTTGTTAGTGCCGTAGGTGGCGTCGGCGGCGTAAGCGGCTTTTCTCGTGCAGGGGATGAGTTTGGTCTTAAATGCGGAGAACGCGTCGAGGTTTTTCTCCGGTGGAACGTCGCCGTTTGTAAACCCGTCTGGCCAAACCGAGAGGCTTTCCGCAACGGCGCGCTCGGCTCTCTGAGGGTCTTCCCACTCAAGCAAATAGGACGCCTCGTGGTTTACGACGCCGACTCTGAGTCCCAGCAGTTTATAAATGGGCCCCATCCAAGTAGCATCTCGCCTTGCCAAATAGTCGTTCACCGTAACCAGATGCACCCCTAAGCCGGTTAAGCCGTTTAGATAAATCGTAAGGGCGGCGACTAGGGTCTTTCCCTCTCCGGTCTTCATCTCGGCGATTTTGCCCTGATGAAGCACCATCCCTCCGATAAGCTGAACGTCAAAGTGGCGCATCCCAAGAGTCCTGCGGGAGGCTTCCCTTGCCACAGCGAACGCTTCGGGGAGTATCTCCCAGAGGGCTTGATTTAATTTCTCGCGGTAGCGCTCTTCGGACGCGTCGGCGGCGCGGGCGAGATTTTTTTTAATTTCGTCTCTGAAATAATCCGTCCTGGCTCGGAGCTGCGCCGTGGGGAGTTTGGTCAACTCCTTCTCATAAGCCCCAATTTCGGCGGCGATGGGACGGAGCTTTTTTATTTCTCTGTCGTTTTGAGTGCCTACAATTTTTTTCATAATATAAGAAAGCATAGTTTTTGAATAACCCTCCTGACCTGCCAATTAAACCCGTGATTTATGAAATAGTTCCCTAAGATTATATGTCTAAACCCCCCTGAGTTCAACCGAAACCACTTTGGACACGCCGGGGGTTGCGGAGGTTATCCCGAGGAGAGAGTCAACAGCCTGCATGGATTTTTTATTGTGAGAGATAATAATAATTTGCGAATCTGCGGCTATAACCCTCAGCAAATCCAAAAATCGGGATGTGTTAGCGTCGTCGAGCGGGGCGTCGATCTCATCGAGCAGCAGAAACGGAGCCGCCCTGACAAAGCACGTAGAAAGCACCAGCGCAATAGCCGAGAGGGCTTTCTCTCCCCCTGAGAGCAGACTCAGAGGCTGAAACCTCTTGCCCCTCGGTCTTGCCATCACATCCACGCCGGTCAGAAGGGCGTCTTCGGGGTTTGTGAGGATGAGTTTCGCCTCGCCGCCGCTGAAAAGGACACTAAAAACCTCGGCGAATTTCCCATTCACCGCGTTAAAGGTATCCCTAAACCTCTTCTCAGATTCTCTGTCAATTCTCGTCATGGCTTTCCTGAGGGACGACATAGCGCCGACGAGGTCTGTGGTCTGAGCGTCGAGAAAATCGGAGCGCTCTCGAAGCTCCCGATACTCCTCCGGGGCTAGGAGATTCACAGGGCCAAATTTGCCAATTTCCGCCTTAAGCCTAATTAATTCGGCTTCTGCGGCTTCGGCACTCAGATGGCTATACTCGTCCGCCACAATGGCAGATAAATTCTGGGGCGGAGGCGAAGGGCGGGCGAGTTTTTGAATGGAACTTCGTATATGCCCGGCGTCAATCTCCGCCTCCCTGCGGCGCGCCTGAAGGGCGTTTATTTCCCGTTCGGCGGCGGCAAGGGATTCGGCGATACTGTGCCTGCGCGGGACGATATTGGCAGTATCAGCGCAAAGTCGCTCTGCCTCGGCTTTGGCGATGCCCAGGGCGCGCTCCCGTTCGGAGACAGAGGCGGCGAGGGATTTTATCTCGGCTAGGGCGGCGGCGAGATTTGCCAAGGCGGCGGTTTTCATCTCACTTTTCCTCAGGCGCTCGGCGCGCTCGCGGGAGATTTTTTCTTGAATTTGAGCGCGCCGTTTTTCGAGTTCGCGGATACTCTGAAGGCAGGAGGTTTGCTTCTCGGCGAGGGACGCGCTCTTCTGCCCTGCGGCGGCGATTTCGGCTTCGAGCGCTCTGCGTGCCTCGGCGAGGGCGCGGACTCGGTCTTGAAGGGATTTATATTTATCCTCAAGCCCGCGCTTCTCGCCCTGCGCTTTTATCTCCCCGGAGCGGGCATCGGCGAGTCTCTCGTCCATTCGCTCGATTTCAGACGCCGCCGCCTCAAGCTCAAAGTGTAGAATATCGCGCCGCCTCGCTGTTTTCGCCAGATTGTCTTCGAGGTTGGCTATGTCTCTTTTAAGAGCGGTGTCTTTGATTTCTATCTCTCTGAGCGATTTGGCGGATGCGTCCAGATCCCCTTCGACGGCGCTAATTGCGCCTCCGTTGTTTTTAATATCCTCAGCACTATCCATGAGGGATTTTTCAAGCGCCGAGACCTCATGGGAAAGCTCCCGAATCTCAGATTTTCTATCGAAAACCCCCTCCTTAGCCGCTCCTCCTCCTGATATTGCCCCGGCGGCGTCCAGCACATCTCCGCCGGAGGTTACAAATGACGCGCCGCCCCAGCCTGCTGCGCGAATCCGAAGGGCTTCATCGAGAGAGGGGACGATGAAAATCCCAGCTAAAGCCGCATCCACCGCCGCGCTATCAATCCCCCCGGCGCCGACCACCTGGCAGAGCGGTATGATTTCATCTCCATTCCCAGGGAATTTTCCATCCCAGCCGCCTTTCGACAGCAGATTTTCAATCGAGATAAAAGCTCCTCTTCCGATGGAGCGCCCCCGCAACGCCGCAAGATATTCAATGGCGTCTTCATCCCGGCTCACGACCACCCACCTGAGCCTATCCCCCAAAGCCGCCTCAACTGCCCGCTCGAACCCCTTTTGAGGGATGAGAAAATCGGCGAGCAAGCCCAGAACCCTCTGCCCTTTTCTCTCCAGCAAAAACGCCCTCATCCCCTCCGGCAACCACTCGTAGTTCGATTCTATCCTCCGCAGGGCGCCGAGCCTCGACGACCTCTCCCCCAGATGTTTGCCGAGGATCTCCGCCTGCCCCCTCTTGGCTTCCCGCTCGGTTTTAAGCCGCTTGAAAGTCGCCTCCGCCTCAGATTTTGAGCGTTTAGCAAGGGCGTATCGCGCGTTCAATCCCTCGGCGGCAGACCTGTACTCGCCAATGCGCGCCGCGGTTTTATTCATCTCTGCATCCAGCTCGCAAACCTCTCCGCTCGCCCCAGCCACCCTGAGTTTAATCCGCGCTGACTCCCTATCGAGGGCAAGTGCGCTCGCCTTGAGCGAGGAGATACTATCGAGGTTCTCAAAGACGGCTTTTCGGGTCGCCTCAAGGGATTTTCTATCCTCTTCAAAATTCGATTGGGCATCTGCAACATATCGCTCTCGCTCGGCAAGCTCAATCTGCTCTGCGTATATGAGATTTTTCGTCTGCTCCAGAGCTTCAACCCTCTGGGCGCGCTCAAGGACTAACCTCTCGGACTCTTCGCCGAGGAGATGGATTTCCCCATCGAGCTTTGCGATGAACTCATCCATCGCCGCAATCTCTGCCCGCAGGGAATTTTTTTGAGATTCCCGAAGACGCAGATTCGAGGCCGCAGCTAAAATCTCAGAGCTAAGTATCTCTACTTGCGCCCGCACTGGGGAGATTTTCGCCTCCAAATCCCTAAGCGACTCATCAGCGACGCGCATCTGGGATTCGAGAGCCACAGATTTTATCATCCCATCCTCAATTTCGCGGGACAGATCGCTCTGGCTCGATTCGAGTGTTACGAGCCTGCGACGGAGTATGGAAAGCTCCAACCCCTCTGCGCGCTTCGAGATTTCGGCGTACCTAGTGGCTTCCTCAGCCTGACGGCTCAGGTATTGCATTCGACGCGCCGCTTCATTGGCAATATCCCTGACGCGCCCCAGGTTTTCCTTCGTGGCTTCGATTTGAGCCTCGGTCTCGCGCCGCCGAGCTTTATATTTCACAATGCCGCCGGCTTCTTCGATTAGCGCCCTTCTGTCCTCAGGCTTTGCCGTGATGAGATGCTCGATTCTCCCTTGAGCGATGATGGTATGCGCCCGCGCGCCCGCGCCCGTGTCCATGAATAGCTCGGAGATGTCCTTGAGCCTGCACGCCGCGCCGTTTATGTAGTATTCGCTCTCGCCGGAGCGGTATAGCCTGCGCTTTATCCGAACCTCTTCAAAACCGGATTCCGGCATATCGGTTACGGTCAGAGACACCTGCGCCATTCCGAGGGGTTTTAGCGTCTCCCCTCCGTTGGATATTATGTCGGTCATATCCTCGGCTCTGAGTCTCCGTGGGTTTTGCTCGCCGAGCGCCCACCTTACAGCGTCAATAATATTGGATTTGCCGCACCCGTTGGGCCCAACGACGGCGTTTATACCCCGATGAAAAACTATCGTAGTCCGCTCATAAAACGACTTAAAACCGATGATTTCCAGAGAGTGAATCCTCATAACTTTTCGGGCCGCGCGCTGGAATTCAAGCCGTAGCAAATCGGCGAGATATTAATTCGCGAAAGGAGAGATTTATGAGGCATCGGAAAAATCCGCCCAGCGGGGCAAACGCGCGGGGAACAAGACGCTACTTGCTGAATAATCTCGACCAAAAACCTGTCTTTTTCTTGCCGCCATACTGCGCTTCGCCCTGCTCTATCGCCCGAAGTTCCCGCTTTGCCTCTATAAAATCCGGCTCGTATTCTAGGGCTTTAGTAAAATTCGCCTTGGAGCGGTATCTGTTTTCAAGGCGCTTATAGACGCATCCGAGGTAGTAGTAATTCCTAGCGATTTTTGGATTTGCGGCTATAGACGCTTCGAGATTTTTCAGCGCCTCAGCCGCCGCCGTCTTTTTATCGGAGGCAAGGAGAAACACCGTCCAAGCAAGCGCCCCGGCATAGGCCTGCTCATCGGGTTTCAGCCTTACGGCTTCTCGAAATTTTCTCTCTGCCTCGGCGTAGTCCCTGCGATTGAGAAGCGTCTGTCCTTCTCTAAAAGCGAATTCAGCCACATATACGGATTTTGTCTGTTTTTTAAGCTCCGCTATCTCAACGCCAGAGTCGTACTCCCTGCGCTTGGCGTCGTCCATTAAAAACTGATAAGCCGCGCTAATTTCCTCGAATATCTGCTGGGTTTTGTCCTTCGCCTCCTTGGGGAGGTCGGGAGCGGCGTCGGGATGAAATCTCTTCACGAGGGCGAAGTAGGAGGTTTTTATATCGTCATTTGACGCCTTGGTGCCGACTCCGAGTGTTTCATAGTAATTCTTCCCGCCGATTTTAAAATTCATGATTTCGGCGACAATGGCTTCGCGCTTTTTCTTTTTTGAATCCCCGGATGTATCTTCCATAAATGTCTAGCCCGCCCTGCCGGAGACGATTTTTCGGCAACAATAGAGATTAATCATCGGGATAAATCCCCAACTGCCCTTTATAGAGACGGCGCGGCGCAAGTGTCTATCCCCAATATGAAATTCTATTGCCAATTATCGCTGCGGCGGAGCACCGGGGAGGGCGAATAGAGTCTCGTTGATAACCGTTTTGGCTTCCTGCCTCAGCTTGCGAACCCAATCCAGATAAATCGTCTGCCGCCGCCTTGAAATCTCGCTCTGCCGGAGTTGCTCTTTAGACTGCTCAAACTCCTCCTGGCTTATCTCTCGTTTATCCTTGAGGGACACCACATAGAACTTATCGCCGACCGGGTAAATTTTGCCGGAAACCGGAGCCTCTGCGTCGAGATAAAAGGCATCGAGCTTAGCGTCGTCCGATTCAACCTTGGCAACGCCGTCAAGGCGCGAGAAATACCCGGTTTCATCGAGCGCAAGCCCGCCAAATGACTCCACCTCGGCAAATTGAAGCCCAAGCGAGGCTTTCGCCCTATCAAGCACCTCTTTTGCCTTGGACTGAGCGGTTTCCTTAGCCTTGGCTATTTTAATTGCCTGGATAACCTGCGGCTTGGCGTCTTCAAAGCTCATTTCGGCGGGCGCGATAACTTGGGATAATTCTATTGCCCACACTCCGTCCTCGGTTTGGATGAAAGCCCTCTCTCCCTCGGCAAGGGAAAAAGCCCGGCTCCTAGCCTGTAGCGGGATTTCGGGAGATTGGTCATCGGGGGCAAACAGGGGGCTTTGCTTAACCTCGCCCGCGCTGTTTGCTTTGGCAAGCTCGCCGAGAGATTTTTCTCTTATATTTGCCTGAAGGTTTTTAATAAGCCCCGCTTTTGCCTGCGCCGCCCTTTGTTCTATAATCTTTTTTTGAACCTCGTCTCGAACGTCGGCAAAGAGTTTGACTGCATCCCCGTCTTTGAACTCACTCGAATAGGAGTCATAATAAGCCCGAAGTTCCGCCTCCGATGGGGTGATTTTAGACTCCATGTCGCTGAAAGAGACGGCAAAGTATCTGATAGCCCTTTTTTCGGGGGATTTAAGCTCGGCTTTGTAGCTGTCGTAGTAATTTTTGATGTCCTGCTCGGCGGGTGAGAAAGACCCCATAAAATCCGCCGCCGATAGGGCAACGAAGTACAGGTCTGCCTTTTCATTTTGCATTCTGTATATGTTCAGCAGCTCTTCATCGGTAACCTTAGCCGTCTCAAAAATGAAATCCTTTGCCTTCTGTGCGAGGAGCTCTTCCCTGTAAGCCTCTTCAAACTCGGTTACGCTCTCTTTGAAGGACTGCTGAATAAAAGTCCTGTAAGCCTCTTTCCCAATGAACTGTCCGTCAACCTGAAAGCCGGGGTTCGAGGTAATCGAGAGGCTGAGTTCTTCGTCGCTCACTCTGAAGCCAAGTTCTGCGGATTTCTGAGCGAGTAGTTTTAACTCGATTAATTGATTGAGCGCGGTAAAGCCTAGGAAATTCAGCGCCCCTTCCGGGACATCGCCCTGCTGCTGCTGCTGAAACTGTCTGTAGATGTTATCCCTAGCCCTGTAGAACTGCAGTAGCGATATTTCCTCGCCGTTCACCTCTGCCGCAGTCCCCTTGGGGGCGCTCCCGACCGAGCCGAAATCGGTCAGGCTGAAGCCTAGCCCAAAGATAAACGTTATGGCAAGCAAAAATAGCACGCCCTTTGTGAACCAGCTTTCTTTACTTCTTAAAAGATCGAGACTCATAGTGAATTCCCCGCAGTTTATTTAACTTTTTAAAATCTATACCACACCGCGCGAAGTTTCAAGGAACAATCCTAAAACTTGACAGCCCGAAGCCCTCTGAATATTCTAAAGCCCGAACTCGGCGATTGTCTCTATCTCCAAAAATAAATGAGTTTCCCGCAACACTCAAGGCTATTTAATCATGATTACAGCCCTCGGCGGCGGCGTAGGTGCCGCTAAGTTCCTAAGCGGTCTCCACCCTGTTCTCAGCGGCGAATCCCTTTTGGCAATAGTCAACACCGCAGACGACATCACCATCTCAGGCTTGAGAATATCCCCCGACATTGACACCACCGTTTACTGGCTATCGGGGATGGTTGACAGAGAGAGGGGGTGGGGAATCAAAGACGACACCTTCAATTTTATGGATTCCCTAGAGCGGTTCGGGGTAAACGTGTGGTTTAAAATCGGCGACGGCGACCTCGCAACCCACGTCCACCGGACTCGGCTCAGAGAAAAAGGGGCTACCCTGTCGGAAATCACCCGAAGCATGGCAAAGTCCTTCGGCGTCGGCGACGGCATAACGATTCTCCCCATGACCGACGAAGACGTAGAAACGTGGATTCTCACCGACCGAGGCAGTATCCACTTTCAGGAATATCTCATCAAGAATAAAATGACCCCAGAGGTGCGCGGCGTGTCAATTCGAGGCATCGAGAAGGCAAAACCCGCCCCCGGAGTCATCGAGGCTATACACGCGGCAAGGGGAATTATCATCTGCCCCAGCAACCCTATTATCAGCATAGGCACGATACTCCAGGTGCCGGGCATAAGAGAGGCCCTTCGCGAAACCGAGGCGATGGTTCTCGCCGTAAGCCCCCTCGTGGGAGGCGTGCCAATTAAGGGACCCGCCGACAGGCTCATGCGAGGGCTTGGACTCGAGGTGTCATCCACGCAGATAGCCAAGCTCTACTCGGATTTTCTGGATATTATGGTCATAGATGGAAGAGACGCCGATGAAGCCGAAAGAATAAAATCCCTAGGGCTAGAGGTCGCCATTGCCGATACGCTGATGTTGGATCAGGGCAGAGCAGAAGCGGCGGCGGCGGCGGCGCTCAGGGCTTTTGACTCTGCCTAGAGGGATTGCGCACAGAGGTTCGGGAGGAGGCGCGGCACAGGGGCGGCGGTTGATTGACATCCCTCCTTTTTCATGTTAAAAAATTACGATTTCCGTTTACACTCTCTAGTCCTCAAGGATATTCTAAGCAACCGATGATTGGCATAGAAAAAGCAGACGGCTACTCAGTTGAGCAGTTCCTTCTCGCCTTTGCCCTGATACTAGCGGCTTCAAAAATATTCGGAGAGCTAGCGGAAAGAGTGAAGATGCCCTCCGTTTTGGGAGAGCTTCTGGCGGGTGTGGCGCTTGGGGGAAGCGTTCTGGCTCTCGTCCCCTCGCTTCCGGGGGAGGCAGGATATGAGACGTTTCATCTGTTAGCCGAGGTTGGAGTGGCGATACTGCTCTTTGAAATAGGGCTTGAGACAAACCTCAGAGACTTGCTCAAAGTCGGCTTGGCTTCTGCCCTAGTCGCCTTGGTAGGAATCGCCGTTCCATTTGCCCTCGGATTCGCGGCGACACTCGCCTTTGCAAATTACGGTATGCTCGGAGAGATAAACCCATCGCTAATCAACATCACCGCCATTGCCGTCGGCTCTACTCTCACGGCAACAAGCGTGGGGATTACGGCAAGGGTGCTTTCGGACTTAAACCGCCTCAAATCGCAGGAAGCCAAAATCGTGCTTGGAGCGGCAGTCATTGACGATGTGCTGGGGCTCATTATCCTCGCCGTGGTAAGCGGGCTAATAGCCGCCGCCAAGAGCGGAGCGGAAGTGGGCGTTTCAGTGGCGCAGGTGGGAGTGATAACCCTCAAGGCGTTCGGATTTCTCATAGCCGCCGTAGGGCTTGGGAATCTGATTGCGGATAAATTATTCGACTTCATCAATAAAATGAAGGTGCGCGGAGGGGTTCTGCTCCTGGCGCTTTCGTTCGGGTTCATCTTCGCATACTTAGCAAACTTAGCCGGACTTGCCCCGATAGTTGGGGCTTTCGCCGCTGGGCTTGTGGTGGGCGGAACGAAACGGCATAAGGCAATTCAAGAGCGTCTGGGGCCGGTTGCCGACGTGTTTACGCCGATATTTTTCATTGTCGTAGGGGCGGCGGTGAATGTGGCGCTGTTTAACCCCCTCGTGGGGGATAACCTCGTGGTGATGCTCATTGCAGGGTCGCTTTTCTTGGTAGCGGCGGCGGGGAAGTATGTGAGCGGGTTTGCGGTGTTTCAAAAGGGGATTAATAAAACGGCTATCGGATTCGGCATGATTCCAAGGGGAGAGGTCGGTCTCATTTTCGCCCAGATGGGTCTTGTGGCGGGAATATTTGACTCAAGGCTGTTCTCGGCTCTTACGGTGATGGTGATGCTTACGACTTTTGTCGCTCCTCCGCTTCTGCAGATGGCTTTTACCAGAAGCGGCGGCGAGGAAATTGCCTAGGGAGAAATCTTATGAAAAGGAATTTTATCGCGTTACTATTAATCTCGGCTTTCGGGGCTGATGCCGCCCTCGGAGCAGAGGACATTCTAAGCGTTAACGGCACGCTATTTATCCAGATAGCCCTGTTTGTAGCCCTCATAGTAATATTGAAAAGGGGGGTTTTCGACCCTCTGACCGAGCTTCTCGAAAAAAGGGAAAAGCTCACCACAGGCACAACCGAAGAGGCTAGAAAGCTCAACGGCGAGGTCGAGCGCATAATTAAGGACTACGACCTCAAAATAAATCAGGCGCGCGCCCAGGCCCTCGAACAGAGAGCCGAAATCAGACGCGAGGCTCAGGCGGCATCAGACGAGATAACCTCCAAGGCTAAGCGCGAGTCCCTGTCGCTTCTCGAGAAGGCAAGAGCCGAGATTGACGCTGAAGCACAGAAAATCAAAGAGAAAATGAAACCCGAGATTGAAGCCATTGCCCGCGACCTCGCATCGAGGGTTCTGGGCAGGGAGGTAGAGAATTGACGACGCTCGAAATCATCAGCATAGCAGCCACGCTGGCATCGGAGGGCGGGGCTTTTAACTGGGGCTACGTGGCAAAACACACGATAAACCTAGCCATACTCCTGGGGATTCTCGTTTATTTTCTCAGAGAGCCGGTTAGTAAATTCCTCAGCGACCGGCGCGCAATGTTGAGCAAGCAAATTGACGACGCCGAGCAGGCAATAGCCGAGGCGAAGAGAAATTATCAAATCTACAGCGAGAAGCTCAACAAAATGGACGATGAAATAAAATCCCTCAGAGACTCCATACGTCGGGACGGTCAGACTGAGCGTGAACATCTGCTCAAGCAAGCCGAGGCGAGTTCACAGAAAATTGCGCAAGAGGCGGCGGAAACAATAAAGCTCGAAACCCTGAGGGCTAAGCAGGAGATACAGTCCGAGGTTGCATCCTCCGCGCTTGCGATAGCCGAGGAGATGATAACGAAAAGCCTCAAAGAAGCAGACCAGGCGCGCCTAATGGACAATTTTATTAAAGCCGTAGAGGAAGGGGAGAAATGGGAACAGTCGCAACACTGAGAGACATTATCGAAGCCCTCGTAGCTTCATCTAAAGAATCCGGGAAATTGGACACAGTTGCCTCCGATATGGAGACCGTTTTCAGGAGCCTCGCAGAAGACATTAAAAACGTTTTGGGAAGCTCCGTCTATGAAACCGCAGATAAGCAGGCAATAGTCGGCGACATCGGCGCAAAACTCGGGCTCGACAATCTGACCGTGAATTTTCTATCCCTCGCCGTGGAGCTTGGCAAGTTCAAAGCCCTGATGAAATCCGAAGAGACTTTTATGAGGA
This sequence comes from Deltaproteobacteria bacterium, assembly GCA_052390235.1. Lineage (GTDB taxonomy): Bacteria > Desulfobacterota_D > UBA1144 > Nemesobacterales > CSP1-2 > JBQTHB01. The sequence goes on from JBQTHB010000003.1 coordinate 130,201, forward strand.
GACTCAGAAGGGCCTCGGGCAAGGTAAAAGTGGAAATTACGGCGGCAAAGAGTCTTACGGACATAGAAATAGATAGAATTGGGCAGGCATTTCGCAAGCTCACCGGCAGAGAGGTTGAAACCTCCGTAGCCGTTGACCCGAGGATTTTGGGCGGCATAATAGCGAAGGTCGAGAACAGGGTCTATGACGGGAGCATCAGAAACCAGCTTGAGAAGATACGAGCGGCGCTTTGTTAATTTGACGAGACTTAATTTGACGAGAATAAAGGAGCATTCAATATGGCAGAAATGAAAACCGAAGAGATAGGCGAGATTCTACGAAATAGAATCAAGGGGTTTGAGAGAAAAATCGAGACCGCCGAAATCGGCACGGTCATATCAGTAGGGGACGGCATCGCGCGCGCCTACGGACTCGACCAATCCATGGCGGGAGAGCTAGTGGAGTTTAAAGACGGGATAATGGGGCTCGTGCTGAACCTCGAAGAGGACAACGTCGGTATTGCCATTTTCGGCGAAGACAAGCACATCATCGAGGGCGACATCGTAAAGCGCACCGGGCGCATCGCAGAAGTCCCCGTTGGGGAAAATATGAAGGGCAGGGTCGTAAACTCTCTCGGCCAGCCCATTGATGGCAAGGGCGAGATTCAGACAAGCGAGTCCCGACGGATTGAGGTAAAAGCCCCCGGCGTTGTCTATCGCCAGCCCGTGCGAGAGCCGCTTCAGACCGGCATCAAGGCGATTGACGCCATGATTCCCATAGGCAGAGGGCAGAGAGAGCTAATCCTCGGAGACCGCCAGACGGGAAAAACGGCCATCGCAATTGATACCATCATCAACCAAAAGGGGCAGGATGTCTATTGCATCTATGTCGCCATAGGGCAGAAGCAGTCAACCGTTGCCCAGGTGGTAGAGAAGCTCAAAGAGTTCGGCGCCATGGAATATACGACAGTCGTCGCCGCAACCGCAAGCGACCCCGCGCCATTTCAGTTCATCGCCCCATATGCGGGCTGCGCGCTGGGAGAGTATTTCCGCGATACCAAACGCCACGCCCTCGTGATTTACGATGACCTCACAAAACACGCATGGGCATACCGGCAGCTATCGCTACTGCTCCGCCGCCCGCCGGGACGCGAAGCCTATCCCGGAGACGTTTTCTACCTACACTCCAGACTCCTCGAGCGCGCCGCCAAGATGAGAGACGAAGACGGAGCAGGCTCGCTTACGGCTCTGCCCATCATCGAAACGCAAGCCGGAGACGTATCGGCTTACATTCCGACTAACGTAATCTCCATTACGGACGGGCAGATTTACCTCGAAGGCGACCTCTTCTACGCGGGCGTGAGACCGGCTATTAACGTTGGTCTATCGGTTTCGCGCGTGGGAGGCTCGGCTCAAATCCGCGCAATGAAGAGAGTGGCAGGAAGGCTCAGGCTCGACCTCGCTCAGTATAGAGAAGTCGAGGCGTTCTCGCAGTTCGCATCCGACCTCGATAAAATCACTCAATCTCAGCTTGCGAGGGGGAGCAGGCTCGTCGAGGCGCTCAAGCAGGGGCAGTATCAGCCCCTTCAAGTGGAGCGGCAGATTCTCCTAATTTATGCGGTTACGAACGGCTACGTTGACAGATACCCGATAGAAGCCGTGAGAAAGTACGAACAGGAGCTTTATCTGTTCTTCCAGTCCACGCACTCGGCAATACTGGATGAAATCAGGACGAAAAGAGACATATCCGCAGACATCGAGAAAAAAATAAAGCAGGCCCTCGAAGACCTGGGCAAAAAACTCGGAGATTTAAACTAAAACCGCATTTCGAGCTGAAACTATAATCACGGTGAACCGATGCCAAGTTTAAGACAAATCAGAAGCAAAATAACCAGCGCCAAAGGCACAAAGCGAATAATGAGCGCCATGAAGCTCATATCCGCCGTAAAACTGCAGCGCGCCCAAGGGCTTCTCCTCGCCATGCGCCCCTATTCAGACGCATATCAGGAAATTGCCAAGAACATAGCCCTAAGATGCGATGCGGAATCGCACCCGCTCCTTCGCCGCCCATTGGAGAGGAAGAGGCTGCATCTGGTGTTTATGACCTCTGACAGGGGGCTTTGCGGGAGTTTCAACAGCGGGCTAATAAGAAAAATTGAGAATTACATCGTGCAGGAAGCAGGGCATTTCCCCGAAATCACGTTCAGCTTCATAGGCAGGCGCGGGAGGGACTACTTCTCAAGGCGCAAACCGGCGAGCGGACAAAGGGGCGACCTCAAAACCGGGAAGAGCTTTACGGGGGTTACCGAGCGGAATTTCTCGCACACCTCAGGGGAGCTTGCCGCCGACCTAGCCAGGGAATTTAGCCGCGGCGAGTGCGATGAAATTGTCTTGGTCTATAACAGGTTTAAATCTGCTATTTCCCAGTTCATCACATTCGAGCGGGTGCTACCCATTGAGCCGGACGCGGCGGGGGCGGCGGATGCCTCTTTGGTGGATTACATCTACGAGCCGGGCAGGAGAGAGGTTATAGATGCGGTTCTGCCCAAGTACATTGAGGCGCGTATTGACCGGGCGGTGCTTGAATCCGTTACGAGCGAACACGGGGCGCGTATGACCGCGATGGAAAACGCGACAAAAAACGCTCAGGACATAATTAAGCGGCTCACACTGGTATTTAATAAAACGAGGCAGGCGATAATTACCAAAGAGCTGATGGACATAGTGAACGGAACCGAGTCCATGAAGAAAAGCGATATGGTATAGCGGATAAACTGCCTATGGCAGCGATTGGGAAGGAGATTAGGCAATTCCGGTATTTTTAAACAGGAGGAATAGATTAAAATGGCAACAGACGTTGAAAGCGGAAAATATGGGAAAGTGGTGCAGGTTCTCGGGCCTGTTATTGACGTTGAATTCAAAGAAGGCGAGCTTCCTCCAATTTACACAGCGCTCAAAATTACAAATCCCCTCCTCGGCGACACGCCCTGGAATCTCGTCGTTGAAGTCGCGCAGCAGATAGGCGGCAGACGAGTCCGCTGCATCGCAATGGACTCCACCGAAGGCATCAAACGCGGCGAGGACGCCCTCAACACCGGCGAGGGAATCACCGTTCCCGTAGGGAAAAACGCCCTCGGCAGGCTCATAAGCGTCATCGGAGAGCCTATTGACAACGCAGGCCCAATCGAGACGGAAGCCCGCTGGCCCATACACCGCCCAACGCCGAAATTTGTCGAACAAAGCACCCAAATCGAGGTATTCGAGACCGGGATTAAAGTCATTGACCTCCTAGCGCCGTTCCTCAAGGGAGGGAAAATCGGACTCTTCGGCGGCGCGGGAGTAGGCAAAACCGTTCTCCTCATGGAGCTTATCAACAACGTCGCCAAACAACACGGGGGCGTGTCGGTGTTCGGAGGGGTCGGCGAGAGAACCCGCGAAGGGAACGACCTTTGGCTTGAGATGAAAGAGTCGGGCGTTATCAAGAACACAGGGATGGTGTTCGGGCAGATGAACGAGCCGCCCGGAGCAAGGGCGCGTGTGGCGCTTACAGCCCTCACGCTTGCCGAGTATTTCAGAGACAGCGAGGGGCAGGACGTGCTTCTTTTTATTGATAACATATTCCGCTTCACTCAGGCGGGTTCGGAAATATCCGCGCTCCTTGGACGCATCCCCTCCGCCGTGGGTTATCAGCCCACTCTCGCAGGGGACTTAGGAGAGCTTCAGGAGAGAATCACATCCACGGTAAACGGCTCGATTACCTCAGTGCAGGCGATTTACGTTCCGGCGGACGACTTAACAGACCCCGCTCCGGCGACCACATTCGCCCACTTGGACGGGACTATCGTGCTTTCCCGACAGCTTACCGAGCTTGGTATTTACCCCGCCGTTGACCCTCTCGATTCGACATCCAGAATTCTCGACCCCAGAATTGTAGGGGATGACCACTATAAAATCGCGCGCGAGGTGCAGAGAATCCTCCAGCGCTACAAACAGCTCCAGGAAATCATCGCCATTCTCGGCATGGACGAACTCTCGGAAGAGGATAAGCTCGTCGTGGCGAGGGCGAGAAAGGTTCAAAGATTACTGTCTCAGCCATTCAGCGTCGCCGAGCAGTTCACTGGAATCCCCGGCAAATACGTGCCGATTAAAGAGACCATTACGGCGTTTACAGAGGTCATTAACGGGAAAATGGACGACGTGCCGGAGCAGGCGTTCTACATGGTAGGCAACCTCGAAGAGGTCTATACAAAGGCAAAAGAGCTTCTGAAATAAATCCGCGCGGGGGTATAGGTGTAGGGAAGAGAGAATATCCCCCTACCCACCCCTCTGCCCGCCGGCTCATGATTGGAGCTTCAAGGAGATATAAAATTGGCTGAGAGATTACAACTTCAAGTGATAACCCCCACGAGGCTTGCGGTCAGCGAAGAGGTGGACGAGGTCGCGGCCCCAGGAGAGCTGGGCGAGTTTGGCGTGCTTGCCGGACACACCCCATTTATAACTATTCTTGCGCCTGGGGAGCTGCGATATAAAAAGGCAAACGCCGAGACGAAACTGCTAATTTGGGGAGGGGTCGCCGAGGTCAGAGACGACAAGGTCAGCGTTATAACGGACAGCGTCGAGAACATCGGAGATATAAACAGGCAGGCCGCGCGCGCGGAAGCCGAACGCCTGGAGCAGAAGCTAAGGGATTTTACGGGCAGCGACAGGGAGCTCAAAGAACTAAATAGAAGCCTGAAAATCGCCCAACTCCGGGCCGGGATTTAGCATGAGTCCCATAACCGTAAAAGAGCGCGTCTATAATGTTCTATTTGAGCCCATTAGCGGCGGATACAGAATTACCGCGCCCGCCTTTACCGACCTAGAAATTGAGTGCCAGTGCCAGTCCCTCGAAGAAGGCAGAGAGATAGCCCGCTACGCCCTGAAGGAGTACATCGGCATCCTGACTAAGCACCATCAGCCGATACCCAATAATGACGACTCCAGCCCGCAGGAGATGATAAAATCCGGCTTCAGCGAGCGCATCGGGGTCTATCTATTCACCGAATCCCAAGAGTAAAGCCCCCGCCAAGCACCGTAAATTAAAATTTATGGACTATTCAGACGCATCGCGGCGAGTCCCCAGCTAATAAACTCAGCCGAGATATTCGGGACAACCAGCAGGGGGGGAAAGTCAAATCAATGGGAAATCCGTGGTAGCGGCAAGCTCAATCGGCTTCGTAGTAATCCATGCCGAGGTGAGTGATGAGGTCTTCGCCGTTTAGGTATCGGAGCGTGTTCTTCAGTTTCATGAGCTGAATAAAAAGGTCGTGTTCTGGATATAGCCCTTCGCCGTGCATCGGGCTTTTAAAGTAGAATGAGAGCCACTCCTGAATGCCCGCCAGCCCAGCCCTTCCCGCCAAATCGAGAAATATTGCCAAATCCAGCACTATAGGGGCGGCAAGGATACTGTCGCGGCAGAGGAAATTAATCTTAATCTGCATCGGATACCCAAGCCAGCCAAATATATCAATATTATCCCAAGCCTCTTTGGCATCGCCCCTTGGGGGGTAGTAATTGATTCGCACCTTGTGGTAGTAATCGGCGTAAAGCTCAGGGTAGAGTTCGGGCTGAAGAATATATTCAAGCACGCTGAGCTTGCTCTCTTCCTTGGTTTTGAACGACTCCGGGTCATCTAGCACCTCGCCGTCCCTATTTCCGAGGATGTTCGTTGAGAACCAGCCGTTAAGCCCTATCATTCTAGCCTTAAGCCCCGGAGCTAGAATCGTTTTCATGAGAGTCTGCCCGGTCTTAAAATCCTTTCCCGCAACAGGAACCCTCTTTTGCTTTGCAAGCTCCACGAGAGCCGGAATGTCAGCGGAGAGGTTCGGGGCTCCGTTCGCATAGGGAATTCCGCACTGAACGGCGGCGTAGGCATAAATCATGCTCGGCGCGATGGCGGGGTGATTATTTTTGAGCCCCTCTTCAAAGCTCTCGACGGTTGCGTGAACCTCTGAGCGTTTAATAAATATCTCGGTACTCCCGCACCAGACCATAACTAGGCGGTCAAGCTCGTTTTCTTTTTTGAACCTGTGGATGTCCTCGATGACCTGCTCGGCGAGGAGCATTTTGTTGGCGGCGGTTTTTTTATATGTGCCGGCTAGGTTTTTAACATATTCCCTGTCGAACACGGCGGGCATAGGGCTAGTCTGCATGAGCGCGGGTTTTAGCTCGTCTAGCAGGGATTTTTCAAGCACACCGGCTTTTATTGCCGCGTCGTAGCAATTGTCGGGGTAAATGTCCCATCCGCCGAATATCATATCCTTGGTTTCTGCAAGGGGGATGAAATCCTTTATAAGGGGAGAGCGCTTATCGGTGCGTTTGCCGAGCCTGATAGCGCCCATCTGCGTCAGCGAGCCTATGGGATTTCCAATGCCGCGGTTTATGGCTTCAACGCCCGCCACGAATGTCGTGCTTACGGCTCCGCTTATTCCGGGGAGTAGTACACCGAGTTTTCCCTTCGGAGGCGCTATAGTGATTTTTTCTACTCTATTTTTAGGAGACAAGAGAAATGCTACCTCTTTGAGAACTGCTGTCCGCGTCTGGCTTTTCTCTTTCCGTATTTTTTGCTCTCGACCATTCTCGAGTCTCTCGTGAGGAGTCCGGCAACTTTGAGGGATTTTTTATATCCCTCGCTGAGGGTTACAAGCGCCCTTGCGAGACCGTGCCGAATCGCTCCGGCCTGCCCCGTTAGCCCGCCCCCGAATACGTCCACCATAACGTCGAGTTTATCAGCGGTCTGCGTAACCTCAAGCGGCTCAAATGCGTGTATCCGCCAAGTCTCACGCGGAAGGTAGGCTTCGGCGGCACTGTCGTTTATCGAAATTTTCCCTGACCCGTAGCGCACCCAAACACGAGCGGTGGAGGTTTTTCTTCTTCCTGTTCCGTAGTAAGTAGTGTCACCCATTTCTATTATACGACCTCCAAAGTTTGAGGCGTCTGCGCCTCGTGGGGGTGTTTATTGCCCGAATAAACTTTTAATCTACTAATTAACCTATCCTGCCACTTGGTTTTAGGAAGCATTCCCCAGACGGCTTTTTCCAGTATCTCCTCAGGTTTTTCCTTCAGGAGCTTCTCGGCGGTTATGGATTTTAGCCCACCGGGATAGGGGGTGTGCCAGTAATAGCTCTTTTGGGTCAATTTTTTGCCCGTGAATCGGACTTTTTCGGCGTTTATTACTATAACGAAATCGCCTATGTCCGCGTGAGGGGTAAATTGGGGTTTGTCCTTGCCCCTGAGGATCTTGGCGATTTTCGTCGCTATCCGCCCTACGGTTTTATTCTCGGCATCAATCAGATACCATTTTTTCTCGAAATCTTCGCTTCTTGCCATAAATGTATTTTGCATCGCACCAGTCCCCAAATTAATCAGGTTAGCTATTCTACCAAATAGAACTTTGTTGTCAAGAGAAACCCCGCGCCTTATCTTGTTAGGTCTTGAGGACGGCTAAAAACGCCTCTTGAGGGATTTCGATGCTCCCCACCTGCTTGAGCCTCTTTTTGCCCTCTTTCTGCTTTTCGAGGAGTTTGCGCTTTCTCGTGATGTCCCCGCCGTAGCACTTTGCCGTAACGTCTTTTCTCACGGCTTTGACGCTCTCGCGGGCGATGACACGGTTTCCGATAGCGGCTTGTATGGCGACCTCGTATAACTGTCTCGGGATTAGGGCGCGCAGTTTCTCGACCAGTTCCCTGCCCCTGTCATAGGACTTGTCCTTGTGGACGATGATTGACAGCGCGTCAACGGAGTCGCCGTTTATAAGCACGTCGAGTTTTATCAGGTCCGAGGCTCTATAGCCTATAAGTTCGTAGTCCATTGAGGCGTACCCGCGCGAGACGGATTTGAGCTTATCAAAGAAATCAAACATTATCTCGGACAGCGGAAGCTCGTACTCGACTATTATCCTCTCCTGCGTGATGTATCTGATATTTTTCTGCTTCCCCCGCCTCTTCTCGCAGAGGTCAAAAATCCCTCCTAAATAGGAGCTTGGGGTGTGAATCATCACCAGCACGTAAGGCTCTTCGATAACGTCAATTTTATCGGGCGTAGGGAGTTTGCTGGGGTTATCCACCATTATGACCTCTTTTCGCGTATCAGTAACGCGGTAGATAACCGTAGGCGCGGTGGAAATCAGCTCAAGCTGAAATTCCCGCTCAAGCCTCTCGCGCACGATTTCCATGTGCAAGAGTCCCAAAAATCCGCACCGGAAGCCGAATCCGAGAGCCAGAGACGTTTCCGGCTCATAGACAAATGCCGAGTCGTTGAGGCGGAATTTCTCAAGGGCGTCCCGGAGCTTTTCGTAATCGTTGGGGTCTATCGGGTATAGACCGCTGAACACCATAGGCTTCATCACCCTAAACCCCGATAGAGGCGCGGCGGCGGGTCTTATTGCCTCTGTGATGGTGTCGCCCACCTTCGCCTCGCTAATCTCCCTTATTGAAGCGGCGACAAATCCGACCTCCCCCGCTGAGAGTTCGGTAACTTCAATTGCCTTGGGGGAGAAAATGCCGAGCTTTTTGACCTCGTAGGTCTTTCCAGTAGCCATAAGCTGAATCTTCATGCCCGTCCTAATCCTCCCCTCAAATACACGGGCAAGCATCATCGCGCCGAGATAGGAATCAAACCAACTGTCGAAAACAAGCGCCACCAGCGGGGAGTCCGCATTTCCTTTAGGCGGGGGGATTTTGCGCACTACGGATTCAAGAATCTCCTTTGTGCCTATGCCCTCCTTGGCGCTGGCAAGCACGGCGTCGTCCGCCCCGATGCCTATGACCTCTTCGACCTCTTTTTTGACCCTGTCCGGGTCTGCCGAGGGGAGGTCAATTTTATTTATCACGGGAATGAGTTCAAGCCCTGAGTCGGCGGCAAGATAGGCGTGGGCGACGGTTTGAGCCTCCACCCCTTGGGACGCGTCAACGACGAGCAAAGCCCCCTCGCAGGCTTGAAGGCTTCGGGAGACCTCGTAGCTGAAATCCACGTGGCCGGGGGTGTCAATTAAATTAAATTGATAGCGCTCTCCGTCGTCGGCGAGGTAATTCACCCTCACGGCTTGGGCTTTAATGGTGATGCCCCTCTCGCGCTCTAAATCCATCTGGTCTAGGAACTGTTCGGTCATATCGCGGTCCTTGACCGTGCCAGTGAACTGGAGGAGTCTATCTGCTAGGGTGGATTTGCCGTGGTCAACGTGGGCGATGATAGAGAAATTTCTTATATTCTTGGTTTGCATAAAGGATTAAACTCGTTAGGAGCGATGTTTTAAGGGGCTATGGGTAGTATATGGAAAAAGGGGGGTTAGGCAAGATTCCCGCCCGCCGCCGCTACATTGGCTAGAATGTTGGCTCGATTCACACCCCTAGCGCAAGTGCGAACTATCCGCCGCCGAGGAGCGTATCAATCTGCGTTTTGAAAGCCTCAAGGGGCTGCGCGCCGCGGATGTAGAATCCGGTCATCTCCTTGCCCTCTTCGGTTTTACCTATGAAAAAGCTCGGAGTGCCTTTAACGCCGTAGCGCTGGCCATCCTCGAAATCCGCGGTTATCTCGGCGTTGTGCCTCGGCTCATCCTTCAGGCAGGCTTCAAATTTTGCATAGTCGAGTCCCAATTCCCCTGCCGAGCCGAGGGCGGCGGCAATATCGAGCTTATCGGGGTTTTTAAAGAGAAAATCGTTGGCTTCCCAGTATTTGCCCTGCTCTCCAGCGCAGTTGGCGACAATGGCGGCGGGGCGGGCTTTTTGATGAAACGCTAGGGGATAGTCCCTGAAAACGTATCTGACCTTCCCCTTGGCTATGTACTCGCTCTCAATGGCGGGAAGGGTCTGCTCGTGGAATTTCTTGCAGAAAGGACACTGGTACTCGCTGAATTCAATTATCGTTATTGGGGCTTTAATGTCGCCTTTCATTGGGTCGTCGTCAATGCTCACCCTGACCTGAGCGGGGGGTTGCTCGGCTCCCTTGGGCGCGCCGGGGCCCGCGGATTTTATTCTCTGCACCTCTTGAAGGGTCGATGCGGCGATTTGCTTACCGACCGCCATCTCCTTTTTAAGCGTGCGCACCTCTCTGAGAGTCCAAGCGTTAAACCCAAGGGCTACGGCGACAAATATTAGAATCAGCGTTTCATTTTTCATAGGATTAAACTGTAACTCAACGACGAAACCGGTGTCAAGGGGAATTTACCCGTTTCCGCTCCCAGATGCCGCCGCGCTGGAAAGCTCCGCAATCAAGCCCGCGAGGTCGTCTTCGGACAGGCATCTCTCAATTCTCTCTAGGGATTTTCTGAACTCTGCTATGGACTCAAGCACGCGCCTCTTATTGGCGGTGAATATATCGCTCCACATCTCAGGGGAGCTTGCGGCGATTCTAGTATAGTCTCGAAGTCCGCCGCCGCCGAAATCGAGCATATTATCGGGCTTTTCCTGAGCGGCGATGGAATTGACCAGCGCGTAAGCGACGACGTGCGGCAGATGGCTCACAAAAGCGAATATCCTGTCATGAGACTCGGCGTCCATGATTAAAACCCTAGCGCCGACAGCCTCCCAAAGCGCCGATACTTTATCGAGCGCGCCGGAGTGGGTTTGGCGGTCAGGCGTGAGAATGCACCTCCTGTCGCAAAATAGTTTCGGATTCGCCGCCCATACCCCCGACCTCTCCGTGCCGGCTATTGGGTGTCCGCCAACGAAACGCAGATGAGGCGGGATGAATTTGGCAATTTCTGCGACAATTCCCGATTTAACGCTTCCCACATCTGTGATTACCGCCCCTGCCGACGCCTCGGATACCACTGCCCGCGCAATTTGCGGGATAGCCCCCACGTGAGTTGCGGCGACTATAATCTCAGCCCCGCCAACGGAGGCGCGGTCAATTTTGGATGAGGCGCGGTCAACCACCCCCGCGGAGAGGGCGTATTCCAGGGCTTTGGGGTTTAAATCAACGCCCCAGACCTCTTCTGCCGCCTTCGCCTCTTTCAGCGCCGAGGCAAGCGAGCCTCCGATGAGTCCAAGTCCGACGATGGTTATTTTGGAGAAAGTCATTTTCGGCTGTAAATGGTAGCCCAAACGAGGGCAAAAAGAAAGACTGGGCTTAGCCATGAGTTTTCACGAATAGAGAATTTGTTCTACTGTCGGTGTATGGGACTCCGCTGGTTCGACTCCGCTCACCATGAAGATATAGAGTTCAATTCAATTTATTCTACCCCTTCACCCTGAGCGGAGTCGTAGGACGAGCAAGGATAATCCGACGTGCATCCAAGCCGGTATAATCCACACCTAATGAGAGCGGTAATTCAGCGCGTAACAGAGGCGAGAGTGGATATTGAGGGAGAGGCTACCGGGCGAATCGGCAGGGGGCTTTTAATCCTCCTCGGCGCGGGCAGGGGGGACGACGAGTCGGATGCCGAATATTTAGCCGAGAAAATTTCATCCCTGCGGATATTTGAAGACGAGGAGGGACGGATGAATCACTCCGTTACTGATGCGGGAGGGGAGGTTCTCGTCGTATCGCAGTTTACGCTCTACGGGGATTGCCGCAGGGGCCGCCGCCCCTCGTTCGACGCCGCTATGCCACAGGATTCAGCCGAGAATCTCTATAATCACTTTGTGGACTCAATAAGCGGCAGGGGGCTAAGGGTTGAAACTGGCAGATTTGGGGCGCAGATGCAGGTGCATCTCGTAAACTCAGGCCCTGTTACCATTCTGCTGGACAGCAAAAAGGGGTTCTAGCCGGGAATCGAATCCAATATTCTGGGGCTTAGAACAGGGTCAATGGTTTGGGTTTGGGTTTGGGTTTGGGTTTGGGTTTGGGTTTGGGTTTGGGTTTGGGTTTGGGTTTGGGTTTGGGTTCGGCACTGTTTTGCTCTTCTTGATTTTGCAAAAATTCCAACCGAAATTCATCTTTAATCCGACCGTTATTCGCCAATCTATCGAGAATCATCTTAAAATAATCGGGATGAATTTCTGAAGAGACAAAATTGCGTTTGAGTTTAAATAGGGCTGAGGGTCTGGAGTTCATTTTCCGCCCCCTCGTCTCCGGCGATTTTAATATCCAAATCCCCCTCCCACGGGACGAAGGCAACCCCGACGGCGTCAGACACGGCGGCTATGGCGCGGTAAATCTCAAGCGCCTCAGCGCTCGGTACGGGTTTTTTGTCATTCCAGTCAATCATCTGCATCTTGACTATCGCCCTTTTCGGACTCCCAAGCTCGGCGATGGACTTTCGCGTTATCCCCCGGATTATCTCGATGACCTCAGAGGAGTCAACCCCCAGTTCTTCCATCATCTGGCGCTGATATGCCATCACCGCAACCAGGTCAAATTCCTTGGCAAGCTGGATGTCGTGGGACTGCCAGATGAGATTATTGTAGGTATTATGAAACAGCTCGTAGTAGGCGTTAAAGACCGTAGTGAGTTTGGGATTCTCCGACTTTACAGTGCCGACAAGCCTGGATGCGACTTGCCTAAGGCGGCCGTTTTTCCACCTCGCCCACCTGTCAAAGGCCTCCGTGTAGCGGATGCGCTCCACCCTGCCATTGGGTCTTAGCTCTACTTCGCTGTACATATCCGCGGCTTCGAGCCTCGTGTTGAAATCGAGCAGGTACTGCAGCTTTGCCGACGCCCCGAAACCCTCCATGTGCTTTATGATGAAATCGTCTTGAAATAGCACGCCGTCAATATCGTACTTCGCGAGGTCTCGGTACAGGCTCTCCAGACGCTTGACTGCCTTGGGATTAAATAGATCCAGCCTCTCAATAGTGGATTCCTCCCCCTTGGCAAGTGAGAATTCGGCGTCCATAAGGCTCTCATCCGCCCCATAGACGGCGCGTCTCGTGGTCATCCAAGCAAATATCGAGACCCCTTCTAGGCGGGCGGCCCGCGCGGCCTCCCCCAGAATATCGGCTATGACGGGCGAGTGGGCGGTTGCGTAATAGACCCCCGCCCTCGATTCGGGATTGTCCCCCGCGAGCTTGTGGATTCTATCGCCTCGGTTGCCGAAAACGCGGAATATTACGGTATTGATTCCGCTTTGCTTCATGCGCCGAATCTCCTCGCGCAGTTCATCGAAGGACGCCGCTTTGGTATAGAAAATCTGAGCCGCGCGAATCGCAGAGGCGTCTTCGGACGCAAAGGCGGCGGGGACGGCGAGAAGGGATATTAAAATAATCTGCAGGAGTAGCGGCATGAAATTCATTTTCCACGCCCAATAAGGCTGAGTCAAGTTGATTTTCTAAGCCTTAACATTATATTAACCCGCATGGAGCGCGTGGTTTGCCAGAATCCGACATCGCACAGGGATTACTTCCTCGAAGAGACATTCGAGGCGGGGCTTGAGCTTCGAGGCTCCGAGGTCAAATCCCTCAGAGACGGGCAGGCGAGTATTAAAGAGAGTTTCGCATCGCTTATGAAGGGGGAATTTTTCCTCATCAATAGCTACATCGCCCCCTACGAACAGGCGAATATATTCAACCACGACCCCAAGCGCAATAGAAAACTCCTCCTCCACAGGAGGGAGATAAACCGCCTCATCGGCAAAACCCGCACCAAGGGATATACGCTCGTCCCCGTGAAAATTTACTTCAAGGACAGAAGGGCAAAGGTCGAGATTGCTCTGGCGAAGGGGAAAAAGTTCTACGACAAACGCGAGGACATCAAGCAGAGAGATGCCGAGCGGGAAATGGAGAAAGAATTTAAGAGGCGGCGTTTTTAAGGTACACTGTCCTAAGCGATAATAGATATGCAGTTAGCTAGAGAGATTGGGGTGAATAGTTTTTTTGTTCTTTGACAAGTGGGGGCGATTGGCTTCGACGGGGAATGGGATAGCTCAGGATGCACGTCGAGCTTCTGTTAACTCGTTAAACTGGCAGAGCACACACAAGTGCCGAACCAATCAACGCACTCGCAGCCTAACTAGAGCGGCGACGTCTCCTTCAGCCCTGCCCGCTGGGCTGTCGTGAGGCGAGACTCAAACGGGATTGGCCGGGGGCAGAGCTTGAGATGCCGTCGGACGAAAATAGTTATCAAGCTGGAACCGGAAACCCCGCCTATCGGAGCGTTCGGTTCGACATCAGAGGGTAGGCTAAACGTGTAGAGTCCGGGCGAGGCTCTTTCTCGGACCTGGGTTCGATTCCCAGCGCCTCCACCACTTTTTCAAACATTAAAGATTCATCGGAAATGACTCGGCGGAAAGTTAGAATCAAATCAACTAAGCTCAAACGTGCCGCGCTGATTTTAGGCGGCGCAGTTGGGTTTTATGTTTTGTTTATATTACTGACCCTCCCGGACGTTGACAGGGGACTCGAAAGCGGGCTTACCCCATTCCGCACATCCCAAATTGTCGCAAGGGACAACTCGGTCGTCAGGGCGTATGGCAGATTTCACTACAAGCCCGTCTCGCTGTCCGATATAAGCCCAGACCTAATTGACGCCTTCATCGCCACCGAAGACCGCAGATTCTATAGCCACTCCGGCGTGGATGCTCAGTCCATCCTCCGCGCCGTTTTCGAGAATGTCCGCTCTACCAGGATAAAACAAGGGGCAAGCACCATAACGCAGCAACTCGCCCGCAACGTTTTTCTCTCGCACAAACGCTCGATGTCGAGGAAAATCCAAGAGGCTCTCATCGCCCTGAAACTCGAGGGCAGGCTCAGCAAGGACGAGATTCTTGAGACGTATCTGAACAACATCTATTTCGGCGAGGCGGCGTACGGCATTGGGGCGGCGGCAGAAATTTACTTCGGCAAATCCCCCAAGAGGCTCGACAAAGCCGAAGTCGCCCTTCTCGTGGGACTCCCTCAAGCCCCATCGAGGTATAATCCGTTTGAAAACCCGGAGCTCGCCCTAAGCCGCCGAAGCGCCGTGATAGACAACCTAGTAGAAGCCGGAAAAATCGGGGAAAAAGAGGCGGAAACACTTAAAAAACGCAGGCTTAACCTAGCCCCCCGGCGCAGAGAAACCCAAATCGCGAGCGACAGGGCGAGGTTTTTTAGCCAGTACGTCGTCAAACAAGCCCTCGCAAAGCTCGACATGGATGAGCAGGAATTCTGGCAGGAGGGGCTGAAAGTCTATACCACGATTGACCCCAAAGCCCAGAGCATAGCCGAAGCCCAGGTAAAAAAATTAAACGAGCAGTACGGCAGAACGGGTAAGGATAATCAGGCGGCGCTACTGTCCATGGAAGTCGGCGGAGCGGTCATCGCCTATGTGGGGGGGCAGGACTTCAAAGTGAGCCAATTCGACCGTGTATCCCAAGCGAAAAGACTCGCGGGGTCGCTTTTTAAGGTTTTCGTCTATACGGCGGCTATGGAGAAGGGAATCTCGCCCCTTATGGTCTATGAAGATGCGCCGATTCAGTACGGCGATTGGAAGCCGGAGAACTACGACCAGAGGCATCACGGGAGAATGACCTTGGCGCACGCCCTCGTGAAATCAAACAACATCGTAGCCGTGAAACTGCTGGAGGACATATCCCCTAGGGCGGCTATTAAAACCGCTCAGAAAATGGGAATCTCATCCCCGATGGACGCCAACCTCGCCCTAGCCCTCGGAGCAGTGGACGTGAGCTTAGATGAGATGACCGCCGCGGTAAATGTCCTCAACAACAGCGGAGTGTATGTGAAACCCTACGCCATTGAAAAAATCATCGGGCGCGATGGGGGCGTACTGTACGAGCATAAGCCTGAGAGCAGAGAGGTTCTGAGCCGCTCTGTGCGCGATACGATGGTCGAGCTAATGGAGGGAGTGATTCGATACGGCACGGGGCGCTACGCCTCAATCAACCGCCCCGCCGCAGGGAAAACCGGCACGAGCGATGACTACAGGGACGCTTGGTTCATAGGGTTTACCCCTGAGATAACCACCGGGGTTTGGGTCGGCAATGACACCAATTCCAAGATGTGGAGCATCACCGGAGGGAGCCTTCCGGCGGGCATATGGCGCACTTATATGTCTCAGGTTCTCGCAGGCAGAGACAAGAGGGAATTCAACCTCGAAGAGGCTTTTGCCGTCGAGGGCAAGGATTTTCTCCCCATCAATTCCATTAATCTCATTGCGAGCCAAATCGCTGAGACCCTAAATCAAGGAGAATTTAAACTCGGACAATCCCCCTCGCCAAACCCCGACGACGCTTTCATTGACCCGGATTTAGAGAGCGCCATCTCCGCTCCACCCGATGATGACAAACGGAAATCCCCGCAGGAGGCGCAGAATGATAGCTCGGCGGCGGATGGCTCAAATCTCGACTGGGAATCCCTTAGGAGAGAGGGGCAATCGGCCGATGTGGATGATGACCAGGACGACGACCCCCTAGAGCCGTAACTTCTTATCATGATAATACAACTCGTTCTTGCAACCAAAAACGAGGGGAAAGCAAGGGAATTTGCAGATCTCCTCAAGCCTATAGCCGGGCGCGTGCTATCGCTAATAGATATAAATTTCGCGGGCGAGGTCATCGAAGACGGGCTCACATTCAGGGAAAACGCCCTGAAAAAAGCCCGCGCCATAAGGGATTTTAGCGCTATGCCCGCCCTTGCCGACGACTCCGGGCTTGAGGTTGAAGCCCTCGGAGGCAGACCGGGAGCGCTCTCAGCACGGTATGCCGGAGCCGGGGCGAGCGACAAATCAAACATCGAGAAACTCCTTGGGGAAATGCGGGGAATTTCAAATAGGCGCGCGAGATTTGCCTGCTCCCTTGTCCTTGCCCTGCCCGACGGGAGGGAGCTAGTCGCCGAGGCAACCTGCGAAGGGGTTATCGCCCATGAGCCGAGGGGAGCGGGGGGATTCGGCTACGACCCCATTTTTTTCATCCCGCATCTGCAAAGGACAATGGCTGAGATGATCCCCGAGGAAAAAAATATTATCAGCCACAGAGCAAGAGCCGTGGAGGGGTTGATAGCGCTCGTCAGGAATATCGCCGGCGAAAAATATTTTCTCGACGCGCCCATATAGGCCAGCCCGCATACCCCAAGCCCCGAAATAGAGCTACTTTGAGAATATTTCAAAGCTCCAGCCGTGAAAAGTTGCCAGAGGGCGAAGTTTCAAATATATTAGATTGAACCTAGCGCGAACGACTCTCCCGCCGTTGGTTCAAATCACGCCATCAGGGTAAACCAGAGATGAATAAAACCAAATTTATATTCGTTACCGGAGGCGTTATGTCGTCTCTGGGCAAAGGGCTTGCCGCCGCCTCCATCGGGGCTTTGCTCGAAAGCCGCGGGCTTCAGGTTACGATGCAGAAGTTAGACCCGTATATAAACGTTGACCCCGGCACAATGAGCCCGTTTCAGCACGGCGAGGTCTATGTAACCGACGACGGAGCGGAAACCGACCTCGACCTAGGACACTATCAACGGTTCACGCGCTCAAGGCTCACGAAGAAAAGCAATTTCACGAGCGGCAAGGTCTATCACACCGTTATCCTCAATGAGCGCGAGGGAAAATATCTGGGCAAAACCATTCAGGTCATCCCCCACATCACGGATGAAATCAAGGCCAATATCCTCGGCGCGGCTGAGGACAACGACGTGGTCATCGTGGAAATTGGCGGCACCGTGGGAGACATCGAGAGCCTGCCGTTCCTCGAAGCCGTCAGGCAGATGCGCTCGGATTTAGGACGCGACAACACGCTCTACGTCCATTTGACATATGTCCCCTACGTTGCCCCCGCCGGAGAGCTTAAAACAAAGCCCACTCAGCACAGCGTCAAAGACCTGCTTCAAATCGGCATTCAGCCCGATGTAATCCTCTGCCGCACGGACAGATTCCTCCCGCGGGACATCAAAGAGAAAATCGCCCTATTTTGCAACGTGCCGATTCAAGCCGTCATCACGGCAAAGGACGTGGATTCAATTTACGAAGTCCCCCTTATTTTCCATCAGGAGGGATTGGACGAGATAATTATCGAATCGCTTAAGATGTGGACTCGCAGGCCCGCCCTAGACAATTGGCGCGAGCTTGTGAATAAGGTCGAGAATTTAAGCTCGGACGTGGTCATCGGCGTCGTCGGCAAGTACATAAGCCAAAAAGACGCCTATAAGAGCCTACACGAGGCACTCTATCACGGCGGAATTGCCAATAACTCGAAAGTGAGCATCAAATACGTTGACTCGGAGGAAATCGAGGCGAAGGGCGCGGAGAGTCTCCTGGGGGGCGTTCACGGAGTGCTTGTTCCGGGGGGATTTGGCAAACGGGGAACTGAGGGGAAAATCGAAGCCGTGCGATTTGCGAGGGAGCGTAAAGCGCCGTTTTTCGGGATATGTTTGGGGATGCAGATGGCGGTGATTGAATTTGCGCGGAATCTATGCGGGATAGAGGACGCAAACTCGCTTGAGTTCGAGCCGGAGTGCCAAAACCCTGTGGTAAACCTCATGGAAGAGCAGAGGGCGGTTACGGACAAGGGCGGCACGATGAGGCTTGGGGCGTACCCTTGTAACTTGAAATCCGGCTCGCTTGCCGAGAGCGCCTATAAATCCGATAGAATCTCCGAGCGGCACAGGCACAGGTATGAAATCAACAACGGCTACCGAGACGCTCTTGCCGCCGCCGGAATGATCGTTAGCGGCATCTCCCCCGATGGGAGCCTCGTCGAGATGATAGAGATTGAAAAGCACCCGTGGTTCGTGGGATGCCAGTTTCACCCGGAGTTCAAATCCGCTCCGCTCGCGCCGCACCCTCTTTTCAGGGATTTCATCAGAGCCGCGCTTGAATATAAATCCTCGCTTCCGTCCTGAAGGTCAATAGAGCGGCTCGGGGCGCGCTTCGGAATTAAATTGCGCCGCGCCGTCTTGACTCATGGGGTTCTTCAATTTAAATTTAATACGCTTTTAATAATCCAAACCAAATCCGGAGTAGCTCAGTCGGCAGAGCGAGTGGCTGTTAACCACCAGGTCGGGGGTTCGAATCCCTCCTCCGGAGCCATTAAATCAGATACACAAATCCAAGAAGCGAGATCCGAAATGACGCGCCCCGCCACAATTTTTCTGGGGCAAAGGAGGCGGGGCGATGGACGCGCCCGCTCGGAGGGGGGGGTCTGGGGAGGAATCCGCGTGGGCTTCGGCTTTTTCTTTTGGCGAAATTCGGGCAGGCGGAATCTTGAGCTAGTAAATGAATTAACATTCATGCTAACTATCGTATGTAGAATCAAAGTTAGCAAGTGAGTACACTGGAGTTACCAATATGAAAAGAGAGGTTTTAATAAAATTTGGTCAAAAAGTCCGCGAGGAACGAGCTAGATTGGGTTTGTCGCAAGAAGAATTAGCCAGTCGAGCTGGCGTTCATCGAACTTATATCGGTATGATTGAACGTGCAGAGAAGAACATAACACTAAAAAACATTGAGAAAATCGCCAAGGCTTTGGAAGTTAGTATAGCGGACTTTTTTCACTCCTAAAAACTATGAATTCTCCCTATGCAGGCAAAAATCCAGAAGAATGGTTAGCGGTAACCAAAATGTTAATCAAAAAGCATCCTCTTCCTCCTCAAGAAATAAAGGAGGTTGTTCTTCAGTCTTGGGATGATATTTTTCAGTCGAAAATTGGTAAAAGAGGATATAAAATCGGAAAAGATATTTATCCTAAACCACAAATTTTAGGTTTCTTTTTACACGAGCTTATTCCACTCGAATTTGAAAAGAGATACCCAAAGAAATGGCGACGAGAAATATCTGCAAAAGATAAGGACTTAATCTGTATACCAAATGATAATTTTTCCATTGAGATAAAAACTTCATCAAATCCCGTAAGTATTTTCGGAAATAGAAGCTACACTCAAGAATCCTTAAATAGAAAGAAGGGCAAAGCAGGTTACTACTTAGCTATTAACTTTGAAAAATGTACCGATTCATGTCCAAAACCGAAAATACTCAAAATCAGATTCGGTTGGTTGGATCACTCGGATTGGCTCGGACAAGCTTCTGCAACCGGCCAGTAATCTAGGCTTAGTAGGAATGTTGAGAATTTCAAACTAATTGAGTTGTAGCAGCAAATTCAAAAAGTGACATTGGTTGAGGTGATTTTTTGTATTGCTTAATTCTCTCAACTGCCAAATCGCAATACTTCTCGTTTATTTCAAACCCAACGAACTTTCTCCCGTTTGAAAGTGCAACAATCGCGGTTGTACCTGATCCAAGAAATGGATCTAATACTATTTCATTTGGATTACTGGATGCCTTCACTATTCGATCGATAAGTGCAATAGGAAATTGGGCTGGGTGTGGCATTCTTTCTCTTGAACTCCTGTTTGTGCCGGAGGTTACTTTTGGAATTTGCCAGACATCTGTTGGATTTTTACCTAAAGGATTGCATTTTAACTTTCCATTTTTCTTTTGATTCGGATATTTAACATTCTTATCTCGAATATCGTCAAGATTGAAAACATAATTTTCTTGATCTTTGACATACCAAAGGAGTTTCTCGTTGCGCGGAGAGAAAAATTTTCTACCAGCTACCCCTGCTCCATAATTCCATATTACCTCTTGAATGAAATAAAAAGGTGTTTTGTCCCAAAGTAGGTAAGGTATCGGAACGGCTTTTCCTTTTTCTGGAATTTCCAAGTATCCGATATTCAGCCAAAACGCGCCTTGGTTTTTCGTCACGCGATGAATTTCTGAAATCCAATCTTTGCACCAATCCAAATAATTTTCAAGGGGCATCGGCTCCTCATATTCTTTCCCAATGTTGTAGGGAGGACTTGTAACCGTTATATCAACGAGAGAAGTATCAATCTTTCTCATTAACTCTAAGCAGTCGCCAGTATAAAGCACGCAATCGTCCGTTTCGAAATAAGGTTTGCCCAATGAGTTTTTTATCTGCTGTAGGTTCATAATGACTTGATAACTATAGTATACATGAGGTAAAATGACAGTGCAACTATGACAAGGGCTATTTATTCAGAAAAAGTGGATTTAATCATGAAAGCTCGCGAAGCGATGCTTTCTGCTGTCCAAATCTATAATAACCCGCTTATTTCATTCAAAACTGAGAGCTATATAGTGTTGTCCTTGATCGCTTGGACTTATCTACTGCATGCTCATTACCGAGCAAAGGGAGTAGACTATCGTTATTTTACCAAATCTGGCGGGCGAAAGAAATTTACAAGAAACTCGGACGGCAGTATCAAATACTGGGACTTGAAAGAGTGTACTTCAAAGGCAGACTGCTCGCTGGATAAAGATACAGTGAACAATTTGAACTTCTTGATCGGGTTGCGAAATCAAATTGAACACCGCAAAGCGAGCGGACTAGATTCATATTTTTTGCTATAATTGAGCCAACAGCTTGAGGAAGGGGCAATATGGCGGATAACTCGCTTAAAAAGGGCAGATACACTAAATACGGCAATAAGATTGGGCTATATAGTAACGCGAAGGGCAGTTTTATCAAAAATGGCAGCGAAGTAGTGCTGAACTTTCCTTTCAAAGACACCGTGCTAGAAGCTGGCATGAGCCGCGAAGACGCCGGACGCGAGGAACGATTCTTGCATCTGGAGATTGACAGCAAGGACATTGACACGCTGGAAGAGCCAAAGGCGCTGACTGACTTTCGCTACATTGACAAAGACGGCGAGAAACCCCTAAACGCAGGTAGCGGCATAGAGTTTTTTGATAATGATGGCAACCTCAAGCAAAACCTGCTCATCAAGGGCAATAACCTGCTGGCGCTTTATTCACTGCGTGAGAAGTTAGCTGGCAAGGTGAAGCTGATTTACATTGACCCGCCGTACAACACCGGCAATGACGGCTTCCGCTATAACGATAATTTCAATCATTCCGCGTGGCTAACTTTTATGAAAAATCGGCTTGAAGTAGCGAAGGATTTGCTGGCTGATGAGGGCAGTATCTGGATAAGCATCGACGATAATGAGAGTCATTATTTAAAAATATTATGCGATGAAATTTTTGGCAGGGATAATTTTGTAATTCAATCCGTTATAAAACGAGGTTCGGCAACCGGCCATAAATCAATCAATCCTACGCCAATTCAAGTTTGTGATTATTTATTGGTTTTTACTAAAGATAAATCAAAATGGAAATACAAGCCAGTCTATCAAGAGCGTGGTTTCGATAGAGCATATTCTAAATTTATAGATAATTTTGACGATAATTTTGAAAATTGGACATTTATTAGCCTTAAACAAGCGCAGATAAAGTTTGGCTTTAGTATAGAAAAAAACTTAGAAAAATACGCCGATAGAATAACAAGATTTGCCCAACCAGACTATAAAAATGTTGGCCAAGACATCAGGAGCCTTATTGATATTTCAAAAAAAGATATCTCGAAGGTATATCTTCATAAACGAGATGGGTATCCCGATATATATATGTATGCAGGTGATCGAATTTTATTCTACAAGGATAAATTAAGGAACGTTGATGGGCGTCTAATAACAGCAGAGCCTGCTACGAATCTTTGGGTTGATATGAATTATCAAGGTATTGCCAGCGAAGGCGGCGTAACGCTTCTAAG
Source organism: Deltaproteobacteria bacterium (assembly GCA_052390235.1). Taxonomy (GTDB): domain Bacteria; phylum Desulfobacterota_D; class UBA1144; order Nemesobacterales; family CSP1-2; genus JBQTHB01. The sequence continues at coordinate 152,653 of JBQTHB010000003.1, forward strand.
AGGTAAAAAGCCTGAATTACAGATAAAACGCATTTTAGAAATGTCTACGAATGAAAACGACATCGTACTGGACTTTATGCTCGGCAGCGGTACGACATCAGCCGTGGCTCATAAAATGAACCGCCGTTGGGTCGGGATTGAGCAGATGGACTACATTGAAGACGTTGCCAAAGAACGACTCAAAAAGGTCGTGGCAGGCGAGCAGGGCGGCATCAGCAAAAGCGTTGACTGGACTGGCGGCGGTTCATTCGTCTATTTTGAACTCAAGAAATACAACCAAGAGTACGTTGACCGCATCATGGCGGCGGCGAGCCTGTCCGAGCTTGAAGACCTATATGTTGATATGCGTAACAACGCATTTCTGAAGTTTTGGTTTGACCGCAAAGAGTTTGAAAAGGACGAGAACTTCCGCAAGTTGGATATTGAAAAAAGGAAGCAAAAGCTGGTGGAAGTGCTGGACGAGAACCAGCTATATCTCAATTATGCCGATATGGGCGACACACGCCACAAAGTTAGCGACGACGAGAAAACGCTGACGGACAAGTTCTATGGCACGGCAGACAAATGAGCATTGACGATAAAAGCAACGAAGTCATTATCTACACCGGCGAGAACGGCCAGACGCACATTGGGGTGAAGTTTCAGGGCGAGACGGCGTGGCTTACACAAGCTCAGTTGGTGGAGCTTTTTCAATCAAGCAAGGCAAATGTCAGCGAGCATATTAAGAATACTTTTGATGAAGGCGAGTTGCGACAAGATTCAGTTGTTCGGATTTTCCGAACAACTGCCGCTGATGGCAAGAGCTACGATGTTAATTATTACAACCTCGATATGATTATCTCTCTCGGCTATCGCATTAAATCATCGGTCGCCACCAAATTCCGCATCTGGGCGACTGAAAGATTGCGCGAGTACATCGTCAAAGGGTTTGCGATGGACGACGAACGCCTGAAAGGCGCTGGCGGCGGCAACTACTGGAAAGAGCTTCTGGAGCGCATCCGCGATATCCGCAGCAGCGAAAAAGCGTTGTATCGGCAGGTGCTGGATTTATACGCTACCAGCGTGGATTACGACCCGAACAACTCGGAAACCGTCAAATTCTTTAAAGTAGTGCAAAACAAATTGCACTATGCCACGAACAAGCAAACTGCCGCAGAAGTCATCCATGCCCGGGCCGATAGCGCCAAGGATTTTATGGGATTGATTACGTTTGCCGGCGCGATGCCAATCCTTAAGGATATAGCTGTAGCGAAAAACTATTTGACGGAAGACGAGCTGTTCGTGCTTAACCGCTTGGTTTCGGCATTCTTTGACTTGGCGGAAATAAAGGCGCGGGAGCATACTCCAATGCGTATGAGAGATTGGGTGCGGGAACTGGACAAATTTGCCGCCGCCTACGGCAAAGGGGTACTGCAAAACGCAGGCGCTATAAGCCACAGACAAGCCGAGGAAAAGGCGGCGAAAGAGTACCGCAAGTACCAGGCGCGAACACTTTCGCCGGTAGAAGAGGCTTACCTGGAATCCGTCAAAGCGCTCTCCAAGCAGGCTGAAGCGGCAATTCGGCAAAGTTCAAAAACTAAGCGAGCGACAAAACGCGGTGAAAAAAAGTAAAACTAAGGTCAATGAAACTCTTGGCGGCTTCCTATTCAACAAAATAGAAGGCGACCCTGATTATGTACAGTGGGCTAAGTCCTACAAAATACCAGACTATATAACTGAGAACCTACATCCGACTAAGCAGCTGCGCGGCTATCCAGAAACAGCGCTGAAGCGCTGTTTCTGGCTATACGACAACGATAGAGCCAACGCCAAGCACCTGCTATTCAATATGGCGACTGGCGCTGGCAAGACGCTCGTGATGGCTTCTGTTGTGCTATTTTTGTATGAAAAAGGCTACCGCAACTTTCTCTTTCTCGTGCATCAGATACAAATCAAAGACCAAGCCGTCAAGAACTTCACGGACTATAAGTTTGATAAATACCTGTTCAGTCCGAAGGGTATCAAAATCAATGGGCGAAGTGTTGATGTCAGGATGGTTGAAAGCGTAGCTGATGCCAATCTCAACGCTATCAATTTTATGTTCTTTAGCACATCACTGCTGTACAACCGCCTCAAAGAAGACCGCGAAAATGGGCTGACGGCTGGAGATTTTGCCGAGAATGACATTGTAATCATCGCCGATGAAGCGCATCGCCTCAACGTAGATACACGCAGTAAAAACAAGACAGATATTGAAGAAATAGAGAACTGGGAAACCGCTGTGATGTCGGCGATAAAGGCTCGCGGGGGAAACATACTGCTAGAGTTCACGGCTACTGTGGATTTAGCCAACCGAGATATTCACGAAAAATATACGGAAAAAATAGTACACCGCTACGACTTTTTAGAGTTCAATAGGGACGGCTACAGCAAAGATGTGAAGTTCTTATTCAACCAAGAAGTCCACACTGAAAACCAGAAACGGCTGCTAATTATCAACGCGGTCGCTTTGAGCGAGTATCGCAGGTTGCTTGCAGAGCGTGAGATGGGCGTTTCCATAAGCCCAATTGTACTAATCAAGTCGGTCAAGATTGCTCAGAGCGAGGACGACCGCAAGTTCTTTGACAGCGTTATCAGTTCATTGCGGCCAGAAGATTTAAGCCGCTTGAAGGAACTGAGTCGTGAGAATAAAGACCGCGAACACGAAATACTAGCCGATATGTTTGCGTGGCTTAGCTCAAAAGAAAGCGGGCTTGTAGCACCGGGCGATTGGGACGGCTTGAAGGGGTTTACGGCAGAAATACGCGCCAGATTTGCCCACGAAAACACGCTTATCTACAACAGCCAGAAGAAAGAAAAAGCTGAACTACTGCCGCTTCTCGATAGCCCGCGAAACACTATACGAGCCATCTTTTCAGTCAACGCCCTAAACGAAGGCTGGGACGTGCTGGGGCTGTTCGACATTGTGCATTTTGATATTTCTGAAGCCAAGAAGGTATCGCTCCAGGACATCCAGCTCATCGGACGCGGCGCTAGATACTGCCCTTATGAGCTACCGAAGGCTTATAAGCCAGACGAACCTGGCACTATTTTTGGGCGTGGTCTGGAGTTTGATAAATACAAGCGCAAGTTTGATAACGCACCATTTGAGCGCGGGCGGGCGCTGGAAACCTTCGTATATCACTTTGTAAAAACCGGCACATTCCTAGAAAATCTTCGGCGTGATTTGCTCGGCGAGGGTATCATCAGCGAAGGAGTAGAGAAGAAAACTATCAGTATGAAACAGAAATTTCTTGATAGCGATACTTACAAAAAAGGGTTCGTGCTTGTAAACCGCACTGAAAAGCGTACCAAAACGCTTGGCGCAGAAATTGAGACTACGTTCAGGCGTGTCATAAAGGCTGGCTCGTACAACCTGCGCGCTAGGGGCTTATCCGATGTTGAGCAGAACCAGATTATCGCCGGGCAGAAGGTTGCCGTTATCCGCATCACTGAGGAGTATTTCCCGATGCCTATTATCCGCAAAGCGCTGGTGTCGGCAGAGGGCAACTTCTTCCGCTTCAACAATCTGAGCAAACATATTGTCGGTATTGGCACGATTGATGAGCTGATTGAAAAATATCTGCCGCTTTACGAAATCAAATACACCTACGAAGAAGGCAAAGGCATTAGCCAGCTCAGCCCAACCGAAAAATTGCAATTGCTGGTGGGCGTGATACTGCCAGAGGTTCGCAGTGCAATTGACGTAAATATGCCGCGCGTTACAGGTAGCAAGAAGTTCCGACCTGTGCCGCTATCAGCAGTATTTGGCAGGGAAAAAAATATACACCTGATGTCATTCCCAGTAGAAGACCCAACTACTGGCGAGAAGGTCTCTATGAGTAATGACGAGCGAGCCAAAGCACAATCAGACCACGACAACCCCGAGCTTCAGTACGATATTAAATCTGCCAACTGGTACGCCTACGATGAAAATTACGGCACGAGCGAAGAGAAGAAGTTCGTGAAGTACATCGCCAGTCAGATGGGCGATTTGCGTGCTAAGTACGCGGGCGCAGAGATTTACCTCATACGCAATGAGCTTGATTACTGGCTATTTAGCCCGCAAGACGGACGCAGATTTAGCCCCGACTATATGCTGATTGTAAACGATGCGCAAAATGGCGAGATGTACTATCAAGCGCTGATTGAACCAAAGGGCGGTCATCTGCTAGAGCGCGACGCTTGGAAAGAAGAAGCTCTGATAAGCCTTGCCGATGATAGCGAAGTGGTGTTTGATAGCGACGACGGCGACACACGCAATTACCGTGAATACTTAGCAGAAGCCAGCAAGCGCGGCTACAAGGAAGTGAAACCTCTAGGGCTTAAGTTCTACAACTCAGACCCGCGCGGCGAAGCTGATTTTGCCCTTGAATTCCAAGCCAAGTTACTCAGCTAGCACAGCGGCTCAATCGGCAGTGGCGGCAGGTCAGGGGAATTGATTTCTCCCTCTCGCGTAGGGTAGAATCAACCAAAAATTACACAAGAGAAAACCTCAATGAGCGGAGACATCCAGAGAGCTAAAGAGCTAATCAAAAACGCCAAATCCGTAGCCGTCCTCACCGGAGCGGGGATTTCCGCCGAAAGCGGCATCCCGACATTCCGCGGCGAGAGGGGGCTTTGGGAGAAATACCGCCCTGAAGATGTTGACACGCAAGACGCCTTCCGCCGCAACCCCGCTTACGTCTGGGAGTGGTACGGGAGCATCCGAGAACTAGTGGCGAAATCAAAGCCCAACGCGGGACACCTCGCCCTAGTCGAGCTTGAGAGAATGAAGGGGAATTTTGGCATAATCACTCAGAATATTGACGACCTTCACCGCGCCGCCGGCAGCAGGAACGTCATCGAGCTTCACGGCAACGTCTGGCGTCCGAGATGCGCCGTCTGCCTCGAAATAGAAGAAAATCGTGAAGTTCCGCTTGCCGAATCCCCGCCTAAATGTAGAAAATGCGGCGGGATGCTCCGCCCCGGCGTTATCTGGTACGATGAGAACATTCCGGCGGAGATAATTGACGCATCCCTCATTGCCATTGAGACCTGCGACGTGATGGTGATTATCGGCACATCCGCGCTTGTAGAACCCGCAGGCTCAATGGGGCTGGTGGCAAAGCGCATCGGCAAACCCGTTATCGAGATAAACCTCGAGCGCACAATGAACTCGGTCTTCTACGATGTTATCCTGCTTGGGAAATCGGGGGATATTCTGCCCGAGATTATCCTCGGCTGATGGGATACTCGCCCGCCCAGCCGCTACAAGCGCTTTCGCGGGGGCTGGACGCTAATCGTCATGTATCGCATCATCCTGCGGCTTGTCCGCCGAATCCGGCATCGCCGTATCGTGGAATTCACCCTGAGACCCTCTGAGCCTTATATATACCGATTTACTCGAGCCTCTGGTGAGTATCTCAAAATGGTCGGCAAGGGAGCGAAACAGGGGCGTCATGGTTTTAAATCCGTAGCTTCTGGGGTCGAAACTGGGGTCGAGCTTTCTGAGCGCCTCCCCGATTTTTCCCAAGTACGCGAGTTCGTCCTCCTGAACGACGTTGTTAACCGCCTCTTTGAGGAGCTTTATCGTCTCTTCGGTAGGGGCGGCGGCGCGCCTTACGCCCTTCTTTCCGCCCTCAGACGAGGCTTCGGGTTTATCCACGAGATTCTCCGTATATACGAAAAGCTCGCAGGCTTTGACAAACGGCTGAGGGGTTTTCTTCTGCCCTATGCCCATGATGAAAACGCCGGATTCTCTGAGCCTCGTGGCTAGGCGCGTGTAGTCGCTGTCGCTTGAGACGATGCAAAAACCGTTGACTATTTTCTCGTGGAGGATGTCCATGGCGTCAATAATGAGCGAGCTGTCAGTAGAGTTTTTACCGGAGGTGTATTTGAACTGCTGTATGGGCTGAATGGCGAACACGTGAAGCGCGCTCTTCCATCCGTTCATGTGCGGGCTTGTCCAATCGCCGTAAATCCGCCTGATAGTTACGACGCCTTTTTTAGTTACCTCGCTGAGGATTTTTCCAAGCAAGTTGGGTTGAGCATTCTCGCCGTCTATGAGAACGGCTACTTTAAAAGAGTTTTCATTCATTTTGGGTTCTTCTTTTTACTTTTTGATGGCTATCAGAATAACTGACTTTTACGCACTTATCACTTTTCGCCGGAAAATTGGGCGGACAGGAGCCGCGCCGGGCTTGAGAAGCTCCCAGAGATTAACCGCGTTTTGTGCTGTAGAATATTAATTATGGCGGACTATAGCTTTGATTTCCTGTTCATAGGCGGAGGGATTTTGGGCTCGTCGGGGGCAATGTCTCTTGCCAAGATGCTCGCCCTTCGGGCAGAGAGCGCAAGCGTCGCCGTCCTTGACCTCGATTTAGAAGGCGAGCATTCATCCTCGCTCAAAAACGCAGGCGGCGTCAGGGCTACTTGGCGCAACAGGGCAAACGTCGCGCTCTGCAAGTACTCGATTGATTTCTACGAGACCATAGCCGAACAAGTCCAATTCAAGGAGCTTGGCTACTATTGGATGCACGATGCAGAGTGGTGCGAAGAGGTCAGGGGGAATCTCCCGCTCTACCGCGAATACGGGCTTTCCGTGGAGATTCACCCTGCCGAGGCAGTTCCCGAATTTCTCCCATTTGTGGATAATTTAGATGGAATAAGCGGGCTTTCAATCTCCCATAAAGCCGGACTCATTGACCACTACTCGCTCAGGGAGTACTACAGGAGGGAAGCCCGAGGGGCGGGGGTTCAGTTCTTCGACGGCTGTTTTGTGAAGCAGATTAAAGTATCGGGCGGCGCGGCGCGGGAGGTCGTAGCGCTCCGAGATTACCGGCGGCAAGGCTCGGATTTAGATAAATCGAGCTTAGTAAAATCCTGCCTAACCACAGGGGGTGAACCCGAAGGCGAGGAAATCTCGTTTCAGTGCGGAGTCCTAATCAATACCGCTGGCGCGTGGTCGCCCCGAATCTCGGCACTCTTGGGATTCGACGATGCGATGATAAAACCGCGCAGACGGCAGATGGTCGTCTTCAGATGCCCAGAGGTTGACCTCGCCCGCTATGGAATTGTCATTGACACCTCGGCGGTGTATTTCCACAGAGATTCCGATAACATCCTCGCCGGATACTCCAATATGGACGAGCCTTACGGCTACAACCTCGATTTTGGCTTCGGAGGCGCGCAGGAGGACAGCCAATTCACTCGCCACATCTGGACGCCGCTCGCGGGGAGAAGCTCCAAATTCGAGCGCGTGAAATTCATCAGGGGATGGGCAGGGCTATACGCCGAAACCCCCGACCGCTCCGGCTTTCTCGGCAGAGTGCCGGGATTTGAGAATGTCTATGAGTGCGCCGGCCACACTGGGCGGGGGCTTATGATTTCCTACGGGGCGGGGGCGGCTTTGGCGGATTTGATTCTCGATGGCAGGCCGCGAGACGAGCTTAAATCCGCCTCGGATTTATCAAGGACGAGACCCTCAGGGGAGCTATTTGAAGAACTCCATCTGTGAGGAAGCCGCCGAGAATATTTCCAATGCCGCCAGCGTCATCGCTCAAAGTGGGGGAGAAATGAATTCCCGCTCTGGAGACTTGCGGGAATGACAACCCTCTGTGTCATCCTGCGCCGCTTGTGTCATTTCGAGGGAGCATTAGCGACTGAGAAATCTTCACGCCCGTGCAATACAAGATTCCTCTGTGCGTTCGGAATGACAGGTGTGAGGGGTTGCGATTACACCCGCTATAGTTCGCAATGAGATACTCCCTCGCTTCGCTAGTTCGCAATGACAGTGGCTCTGGCGTTTCGAGTCCCGAATAAGTTCGGGGGGGAGACTTCACCCTGAGCGGAGTCGAAGGGAGTGGAATGATTGATACTTAAGTTCTCTTTATCCCGTAGCTCTGGCAGGGTTAATTTCTCCGCCGCTATCAGCCCCCCTGCGGAGTCAAGACCGCGGTGATTTGCGTATAGAACAGGTTTGTGATGCCCTCGAAGCCCGAATCCGTGCCGGCAATAAGCCAAATCGCCCCGCCCGCGTCGGCAGTAACCCGGATTCCGTTCGGACTCCGAATGATTTTCCTCCGAAAAATGGGATTCACGCAGTCCGCGTCAACCCCAATATCGCCTATAACCTCGGCATCCGCCCCGCCCGCGCTCTGATTGCCTTTGTCAATATTCATCTCCAGAAATCCCATATTGCCAGTGGCTAATGGTTCAACCGCCGAAGCCCCTGCTTTTATCGCAATTGCTGGCGGCCCGCCGATTCCGACGCAATCCCGCCCGGCTTCGGATGCGATTTCAATCTCGAACCGAACCAAATACCCCTCTCCCGGCTCAAGCCCCGTAATCCGGCGCTTTACGAACATAAAGAGGTCGTCGCTGTGGTTATTGCCGGAGATGAAAAGGGCTTTGCTCGCGCCTAATTGCGAGGGCAAATCCCGCAAGCCGAAATCGAGTTCAAAGAAATCCTCTTCGCCCTCCGGGTAGTCGGCGAATCCGCCAGTCCAACCATCGGCGGAATTGGAAAAGTCGAACCTGAAAATGGCATCATCGCCCCCTGCGCCGCCAGAGTCGCTTTTGCACGCGATAAATAGCGCGGCAAGGGAGATTATCAGTACGAGGCTTGGGGCGGGGGTTTTCATTTACATCCTCCGAATATTGATGGTATCACTTGAAAAGCAACCGAAGCGCGGAGTTAACGACCGCAAGCGCCAACGCGCCGAGGAGCGCCGCCGTAAAATTCTCCACGGCGAAGCCCGATACAAAAGCCGAAGAGAATTTGAGCATTAGGGCGTTTATCACGAACAGGAATAGCCCAAAAGTGATGATAGTTATCGGGAAGGCGAGAATTTTCAGGATGAATCCGATAGTCCCGTTCACAAGCCCTATGACCAGCGCCGCTATCAGAGCAGGGACAAATCCGGCTACGGTGAATCCCGGCACGACCTCAGACACTATCACTATGCCGAGGGCTGATAGAATCCATCCAATAATGAGGTTTCCCATCACATCGCAATCCCCCGTTTTTTAAATCTAATATAGCAGAGGAAAAGCGTCTGGCAAAGCCCGATGTCGCCCTCCCTCCCTCGGACTTGACTAGCGGCGAGAGCGGCGTTTATCATGAGCCGGCATGAAACACTTTGAGCCTTATATCGAATATCGCCGAGCCCCGGTCGAAGTTGCCATAGCCACGCCCGAAGGGGGCGAAGTCTCAATTAAAATCGCCGCGGGAAGCTCCTTCGGGGCGCGGCACGATACGACAAGGCTCTGTCTTAGGGGGCTTGAGGCGATATTTCTGGAGCGGAAAATCGGCTCGGTTCTCGATTTCGGGTGTGGAAGCGGGATACTTTCCATCGCCTCGGCAATTCTGGGGGCAGAGCGGATTTTGGCGATAGACCTAGACCCCATCGCCGTCGAGGAGGCGAGGAAAAACTCGATAAACAACGGAGCAGACGGGAAAATCGAGGTTTCGCTCGGCTCGATTGAGGACGTTTCCGGCGCATTTGACCTCGTCGTAGCCAACATCGTAACGGATGAGCTACTTAGGATGAGAGTAGATATTGCATCGAGGGTCAAATCGAGCGGCGGAGGGCTTCTGGTCTCAGGCATCGCAGAGGTGAAAAAAGAGGCCGTCGCCGAGGGATTTCAGCCCTTGGGACTGCGGCGAGAGAGGGAATTTTTGGGCAATGGCTGGGCCTGCATTTGGTTTACGGCAATTGAGGCTTGAGAGATTCTGTTGCGCCCGCCGATTTTCCCCGCGATACTACCTTGAGGCGGGACGCGGAATCAAGCACAGGGAATCTCAAGAATGCCAGCGACCCTCTCCCCTTGTCATTTCTAGGCGGTAGCGAGAAATCCTGCCTTCCCAAGCCGCCCCCCTCTTGACACTCAATGTATTCTTTTCGAGAGTAGTAGCTTCTAATCCCTGCGAGGTTTGCGTTTAATGTATCCGACACTGTTTAGGATTGGCGATATTTCAATTGCTTCGTTCTCGGTCATGGTTCTGCTATCGTTTCTCGTCGCGCACAGAATCGCCGACTCAGAGCTTAAGCGAAAGGGTTATAACGGCGGGCTTGCCGACGCGCTTCTCATCGCCGCCGTTGTGGGCGGAATAGGCGGGGCGAAGATTTTATTCCTGATTCAAAATGCGACGTTTGCCGAAATCATGGAAAATCCCCTTCGGTATCTCTCCTCCGGGCTTACTTACTACGGCGGGCTCATCGGCTCGCTCCTGCTTATATGGGTTGTCGTCCGGCGTTGGGGCGTGAGCTACTGGACTGCTACGGATGCCGTCGCGCCAGGGCTGATACTCGCCTACGCCATCGGCAGAATCGGGTGTCTGCTCGTGGGCGACGACTACGGCAGACCATCGGATCTGCCTTGGGCGATGGCTTTTCCCAACGGAGCGCCGCCCACGCTTGAGAGGGTTCACCCCACGCAGATATATGAAACGCTCATTATGACTGGCGTGTTCTTTTTCCTCTGGAGGATTAGAAAACTAGACCGCCCGCTGGGGTGGATGTCCGCCCTTACGTTCGTCCTGATAGGTACAGAGAGGTTTTTCGTGGAATTCGTGCGGGATACGACAATGAGCTTTATCCCCGGAATCTCGACGGCGCAGATAATCTCTCTGGGATTCATCGCAGTTGGGATGCTGAGGCTCCGGCATCTCAAGAGCCTCGGGGCAAAGTGAGGGATGAAAACCCCTAGCCCCGCCATAACGCCGCCGCTTCCGTCCGGCATCCGGCATGATAAATCCCGCGCCCGGCTTGCAATTGTGCCATTTGAGTAAATACTATCTCGGAACTTGCCCCAATGTCCGACCTCAAAGAGAGCCGCTTAGCCGCGCTGAACCCCACGCAACTCATTGTGCTTTCGTTCGCCGTCGCCTCTGTTGCGGGGGGGATACTGCTGAAACTCCCGTTTGCCACGAACAACGGGATTTCCTTTGTTGACGCCCTGTTCATAGCAACCTCGGCTGTGTGCGTTACGGGGCTTGCCACGGTGGACGTTGGAGCGACCTTTACGGATTTCGGCAAGGTGGTAATTCTGTTTTTAATTCAGGTGGGCGGGCTTGGAATTACGACCTATGGGGCGGTTTTCGCCTCGGTGATAACCGGCGGGCTGAGTCTCAAAAATAGGGCTATGGTTCGGGACTCGTTCGGGAATGTTGGGATAAAAAACTTTCGGACCATGCTATTTGAGATAGTCATATTTACTTTTCTGCTGGAGCTTGCCGGGGCGCTGGTTCTCTATATGCTCATACCGGAGTCCGGTTTTTTTGCCGCCGTGTTTCACTCGGTAGCCGCTTTCTGCAACGCCGGTTTTTCGTTCTACTCGGACAGCTTCATAGTCTACAGGGACAGCGCTGGGGTCAATTTGATTCTGATAGCGCTGCTTGTGGCGGGCGGCATCGGATTCCTGGTCATCCGCGAGTTGAGGCTGTATTTGCTGGGGTGGGCGACTCAAATTTCCCTGCACACGAGGATTGTTCTCGTGGTTTCAGGGGTTTTGCTTCTCGTCGGCGCTCTACTGATACTCGCGCTTGAGTGGAACGGGGCTTTAAGAGGGTTTAGTCTCGAGGAGAAATTTCTCGTCTCGTTTTTTCAATCCGCCACCACGCGAACCGCCGGGTTTAACACAATTGACCTTACGCTTCTGTCAAATTCCACAATTTTCATACTGATAATACTGATGTTTATAGGGGCTTCCCCAGGCTCCTGCGGCGGCGGGATAAAAACCTCGACCCTAGCCGTGCTTCTTGCCTTCGTTAGAAATCGGTCTTTGGGCAGGGAGGACGTATTTTTCTTCAAGCGCACTATCCCGCAGGAGGTCATATCGAAGGCGGTCTCGGTGGTTACGGCAAGCGCGGTTGTGGTGATTTTGATGACCCTTCTACTCACGGTCTCGGAGGGATGGGGAATGTCCTATGCCGCAGGGCAGGGGATTTTTATGCAGTCCCTTTTTGAGATAGTCTCGGCTTTTGCAACAGTGGGACTCACCCTCAACTTTACCTACGAGCTTTCGACTTTCGGCAAGATTGTGGTAATCTTCACCATGCTTATCGGCAGGGTTGGGCCCCTTGCGGTGGCTCTCGCCGTGGGAGGAGAAAAGCCGGTTCGCTTTAAATACGCCGAAGAGAGAGTCATGGTAGGATGAAAAGAGGCAGGTTTCTCATTTGCGGTTTAGGCAATTTCGGTTCTAATTTGGCGAGACGGCTTTTCGAGCAGGGCCAAGAAGTCATAGCCATTGATATTGACGAAAAGAAAATCGCCGAAACCAGAGATTACGCATCCGAAGCCGTGGTAGCCAACGCATCCGAGAGAGAAGCCCTTGAGCAAATCGGTCTCGGCTCGATTGACGCCGCAGTGATAAGCCTCGGTGAGACGAGAATTGACACGAGCGTGCTTGCGACCCTCCACCTCAAAGACCTCGGAATAAAAAGAATAATTGTCAAAACAATCTCCCCTGAACACGCGAGAATTGTCGAGAGAATCGGCGCCACTGAAGTCATATTCCCCGAAAAAGAAGCCGCCATCCGTCTCGCAGACAAGCTCAGCACCCCTCACGTCTTCGAGCAGGTGAGCCTGCACGAGGGCTATTCCCTTGTCGAGATGATGTCTCCGCGCGAGCTTTGGAATAAAACCCTCATGGAAGCGAGCATCAGGTCAAAGTACAACATCACTATAGTGTGGATAAACAGAAAAACCCCGGACGGAAAGGAAATATCCATAGTTCCCCGCCCCGACGATAGGGTCATGGAAGGAGACGTGCTTTTCGTACTCGGAGAACAGAAAGCCATAGAAGGATTTAAAAAACTCAAAACATGAAGGCAATTTTCGACCCCGATACCCCCCCCGCCTCCCCCGTGTCTGCAACTATCGGAGTTTTCGATGGCGTTCACCTCGGACACCGGCAGATAATCCGCCTCGTCAGAGAAGATGCACTCATAAGACGAGCCGCCTCGTGCGTTATAACATTTGACCCTCACCCCCAGCGCGTGCTTCATCAAAGCCAGATACCGCTCATAGTGCCGTTTCGAGAGAGGCTCGCTCTTTTTGAAGCCGAGGGAGTGGACCTGGCTGTCTGCTATAATTTCACTAGGGAATTCGCCTCGATTTCCGCCGAGGATTTCGTAGCGAATAAGCTGGTCGGCGCGCTCGGCATAAAGAGCATATTCGTAGGGGCCGATTTTACCTTCGGACGCAAGAGGGAGGGCAATATAGGGCTTCTGCGCGCTATGGGAGCGGAACTGGGATTCGAGGTAAACACGGTCTCGCCCGTTCATCTGGGGGATGAGCTAATAAGTAGCACCGCAATCAGGGGATTTATACAAGAAGGCATGGTCGGCAAGGCGGCGCGCTTTCTAGGGAGAAATTTCTACATCGAGGGCACAATCAAAGAGGGCGAGAAAAGGGGGCGGCTTCTGGGGTTTCCCACCGCTAACCTCGATGCCGACTGGGAGCTGCTCCCGATGAAAGGGGTATATGCCACATGGGCTTGGATTAACGGCATAAAGCGCAAAAGCATCACAAACATAGGTTTTCGCCCCACGTTCAACGCCTCCGGGCTTCTCATCGAAACCCATGTATTTGACTTCAGCGCGGATCTGTACGGCAGGCGCGTGAAAGTCGAATTCGCCGAGCGGCTGAGGGACGAGCGGCGGTTTGAAAGCGTTGAGGCTCTCACAGCTCAAATTGCCAGAGACGTTCTAAGGTCGCGGGAAATTTTGGCGGCGGCGGAGTGATTTATCCCATCCCGCGCGCAGAATGAAAATTCTGCCGCATCCACAGAAGCAGATGAGCGTAAAAGGCACAACTGAGGTTTATGCAATATTTGGTCATCCCGTAAGCCATAGCTTCTCGCCGGCTATGCACAACGCCGCCATCGCCGCTCTGGGGCTTGACGCCGTCTATGTCCCCTTTGATGTGCGCCCTGAAGAGTTGGAATCCGCCGCGCGCGCCGTCAGAGCCATGGGAATCCGAGGCGTAAACGTTACGATTCCCCATAAGCACAGAATCATTCCGTTCCTTGACGAGGTCTCAGCTGAGGTGTCCCTAACCGGCGCGCTGAACACGATAAAAAACGAGGGCGGCAGGCTCAGGGGTTTTAACACCGACGTGGGCGGCTTTATGAGGGCTTTGGCAGAGGATCTCAATATTCGCCCCAAGGGGCTGACCGTAACCCTGCTCGGCGCGGGAGGAGCGGCAAGAGCCGTGATTTCGGGACTCGCCGCCGCATCCGTCTCGGAGATTTTCATCCTCAACAGAACCCTCGCCAGAGCCTCGGCTCTGGCGGCGCAGTTCGCTCCCCATTTTAGGGGCGTCTCAATTAAGGCGCTCTGGCAGGAGGACGGGGACTCCATTCGGGAATGCTTGGGAAAATCCCACCTGCTTGTGAATTCCACCTCAGCCGGAATGAAGGGGGCAGGCTCGCTTGAGATTCCAATTGAATGCCTGCCCAGGAGCGCCGCGGTGTATGATTTGGTTTATAACCCCCGCGAGACCGCGCTCGTCAAGGCGGCGAGGGATTTGGGCATCCGTGCTTCCGGGGGTCTGAGCATGCTTATTTATCAGGGGGCGGAGAGCTTCGAGATTTGGACAGGCAGGAGCGCGCCCGTCGAGATAATGCGCAGTGTCATAGAATAGCGCTTCCAGTTAGCCGATAGTACAAATTAAAATTAATTAACAAACAATAAATAATATTAAAATAAGCAAATAGACCTATTGACCGGCAAATAAATCGGCTATATAAATTACGCAAATACAAATTCACGGAGGTAGTTGATTATGCGTAAAGCGTTAGCGCTGATGTTGGTAATGGCAATTTCTTTCTCATCCCTAGCCATGGCTTCTGATTTTGGCGCCGGGGACGCGAGCTTTCTATTTAACTCAAGCGACGTAGCCGCGTCCGCCATCGGAGTGGATGAAATGCAGTCCACGCACGGGCAGTTGCTAGGTCTCGGCGGAATTATCTCTCCGCTCCTCGGGCCGATTCTCCCGCTCTTGGCGCCGGTGTTTGGAATCGTTAACAGCGTTCCCGTAGTCGGCGGTCTCGTAAACACGGTTTTAGCCCTCGTGCTAAGCTAATTTTTTTTATAAAGCTCCATACCTCTCCTTTATGGGTTTAACACAAAGGGCTTCGGGTAACCCCGAGGCTCTTTTTTTATCGTCTCAGGGCTTTGGCAAAATACCTGCGGAACTCAGAGGGGAGCATATTGGCGGCTCTGGCGAGCCTGCCTAGATGCTGCGCGTCTTCGAGGTCTTCGGCCTTGAGTTTAATCATATACTTCTCGGCGACTTCATAGGATTCGGTCTCGGTGTCAACGTAGCGGATTTTCGTAAGTCCGGTATTCGGGTCTCGGAGTTCGGCAAAGGGCATTGGGGTCATTTTTCCGTTTTGAATTGTTACCATCGCGCCGCTCCCGCCTTGGAGGAGGAATTTCACGGCGCTGTAACCGAGGTCGCGGGTGTATTTTGCATCAAACGGGATTGGCGGAGCCGAGCGCAGTTCATAGCCTATTCGCTTGTCAACGATTTTCGCCTCGATTCCCTTTTCCCTTAGGCGAGAGGTCGTCTCCCGCTTCAGGAGCTTGCCAATGTCAACCTCCGAAAGCCTCACCCTTCCAAGCTCGTCTCTGTCCGTATCCAGCCGCTCGAAATCCCTCTCGTCGAGTTTGTCTATTATCCCCTCGGCTATGACGGCTACCCCGTCTTCGCGCCCCCCGGCGAGGCGCTTTATTACCGCCCCTTCGAGAACCGAAACCACCCTCTCAAGGGGAACTTTTCCCTCGCCGAATTCTTCGGGGATTATCGAGAGAGTCGCTCCCGCCGCTTTTCCGATACCGAGGGCGAGGTGTCCGGTTTTCCTGCCCATGGTGATGACCAAGTACCATCTGCTGGTGGTTTTCGCGTCCTCCATTATGTGCTGAACCACTCTCGCGCCGATGTGGCGCGCGGTCTCGAACCCGAATGTAGGAATGTAGCCCGGAAGCGGGAGGTCGTTGTCAATGGTTTTGGGCGTATGGGCGATTTTAATTGCCCCCTCGGCTTCTCTGTGGATTTCGCCTGCCAGATACATCGTGCCGTCGCCGCCTATGGTGATGAGATATTTCACGCCGAGTTCCGTGAGCGCGCGGACGGTATTTTTCATCCTCTCGGGGGTTGATGCGGGATTTTCGCGGGAGATACCGATAATTGAGCCTCCAGCCAGGTGGATGCGCGATGTGTCTTCGATGCTGAGGCGGCGCACGCGGGATTTATCGCCCCTAGCGAGCCATTTAAATCCGTCTTGGATGCCTATGACACTCAAGCCCCGGTTGACGGCTTCGATGGCGGCGGCGGCGATGACCCCGTTTATCCCCGGAGCGGGACCGCCGGCGACGACGATGGCTAAAATCTCGGGCGGTATATTTTTATCAGGCGTCATTGGAGGCGCTCCTTATGAGGATGGAGATTTCACAGCTACAGGGGTATCCGTCCGATTCAAAGCGCCCTAGCCGTAGTGTTTCCCAAGCCGTCCGGCGCGGATGAATCCTTTTTTCTCGAAGAATTTGGCGAGCATCAGCCCGGCGACAAACCCCCCTATGTGCGCCCAAAAAGCCACCCCTCCCGCGTTGTCGGACTCAGCCAGAGATGCGAGACCGCCCAAGAACTGCATTCCGAACCAGATGAATAAAAACACCAAAGCCGGGATTTCAACCAGTTGTATGAAGAAAAATATCGGAACGAGGGTGAGAATCCTCGATTTCGGGAAGAATAGTATATAAGCCCCAAGCACGCCGGAGATTGCCCCGCTCGCCCCCACCATAGGGATTATTGAGTCCACATTGGATGCAATCTGCGCCGCCGCCGCTCCTAGCCCCGAGAGGAGATAAAACCCCAGATACTTGGCGTGGCCCATTCTGTCCTCGACGTTGTCCCCAAATATGTACAGGAATAGGACATTTCCCAGCAGATGAAGCCACCCGCCGTGCAGAAACATTGACGTAAAAAAAGGATAGATGCGAGCCGAAAGCTCACCGTCGGAGGAGAACACCGCCGCCGGCACAAGCCCAAAATCCCCGATGAGGGCGTCAACATCGCTTCTAAGCGAGATTTCGTACAGAAAAACCACTACATTCAGGGCGATAATAGCCGTGTTTACGGCAGGGAAACTGCTTGAGGAGATTTTGTCCCGAAGCGGAATCATCGTGCGCTGGGATTATACATCATCGGGTGTTGGAGTTCAAAGGATTTGGGGAGGCGACGGCGGCTTGGAGCGATTCGCATCTGCCAGCGCCCGGCCGCTCTAGCCCAATCCTATGAGCGGACAGATTGTCAGCACGGCTATCAGCACAACGAAGTAGCCGATAACGTCCACGAGAAATCCGTATTTAATCATCCTCGTTATGGGAATCAGCCCAGAGCTATAGACAATGGCGTTCGGGGGCGTGGACACGGGCAGCATAAACCCGAAGCTCGCCCCGATGCCCGCGGCAAGCGCCGGAATCGTGGGATTGATGCCCGCCGACATCGCTATGGCAATGATGAGCGGAATGAGCATATTTGCCGCCGCGGTGTTTGAGGTCGCCTCCGAGAGAACTATGGCTAGAAACAGCCCCAGCGCGGTTATCGAGACGAGAGAATCCGCTCCGGTAAAGCCAACGAGGGCATTGCCTAGGTACTGGGCAAGTCCGGTTTTGAACATCATCCCTCCGAGCGAAATCCCTCCGCCGAACAGGAGAAGCACGCCCCAGTCTATCGCCATCGCGTCTCTTAGGTCAAGTGTAAATTCCCTCTGCGTCCAGTTCACGGGGAGTATAAATAGAAACGCCGACGCCAGTATCGCCGCAACCGACTCCGGCAGGGACTTATCGAAGAATTTGCAAATCCCGGAGTCAGCCCCAAAGGCGAGGCTCAAAAACCCCGGAGCAACCCAAAGCCCTACGGCTACGGCAAAAACGATAAGCACGTTTATCTCCCCGCGGCGCCACCGCCCAAGTATCCGCCTCTCCTGGCTTATGAACTGCGAGAAAACCCCAAACTCACTCACCGGAGCGGGGCAGATTCGGCTCATGTAAAGCCACAGAAACGCGAGCATCACCGCCGCTATCGGCAGTCCGAGCGTCATCCACTGTAAAAAGCCAATTTTCACTCCGGCAAGGGTGTCGAGCATCCCAAGCGTGATGAGATTCGGCGGAGAGCCGACGGGCGAGGCTATCCCCCCGATGGACGCCGAGTACGCGACTAGGAGCATTAAGCCCGTGCGGTATTCCCCGCCTCTCTCGCGTAGAACCGAGCCTAGCGCCCCCAGTATCCCAAGCACTATGGGAAACATCATCGCCGTCGTAGCGGAATTGCTCACCCACATCGAGACCGCCGCCACAACTACGACAACCCCAAGCATAATGGACGATGCGCTAGCGCCGATGAATTTTATCGAGAGAATCCCAAGGGCGAGGCGGCGGTCAAGCCCCTGAGCAGTCATGGCTTTTGCAATAATGAAACTCCCGAGCATTAGAATTACGACCGGGTCTGCAAAAGTGGCATAGACGTTTTTCGCCGAATCCACTCCGAGCAGAACCGCAAGCGTGGGTCCCAAGAGAGCGGCAACGGGAATCGGAACGCACTCGGTCATCCAGCACGTTATCGTAAAGCACACGACGGCGAGCAGGGCTTGAGCCTCCGGGGTTATCCCCCCGATGGGAGCAAAGTAGCAAATCAAAAATCCCAGAGGAGCGAGAAATGTACCCGCGGTTTTGCGCGCCCGCTCAAATTTCTCTTCCGCTTCGGTTATTGTCCCTTCGGGGTTTCGGCGCGTCATCGGAGGGAAAAACTACACTAAATTGAGCGGGTTTACGAGAACGGCGCGGGGGATATGGAGAAATTTGCCATGAAGGTGGTTAGGGCTTACAATTTGAGTCGCTATTTGTCATTGAGCATTGGAAATTGGCGGGCGGCGGAGGCGAGGTGAAGTTCCAGAAATTGAGAGCCGATATTGCAAAGAAGCTCCGTCCGGTCAAGCTCGTTCTCGTCAACGCCAATGTGTTCCCCCGCAATGATGAGCAATCCGCCCCCCCGCCTGAAATTGCCGAGATGGCGAGGATGGGGGTTCAAGTCTCATGCTTCTCTAATGGGGAAATCAATATTAGCCCGCAGTCGCTAAAACGCCTCGGAGTTGAAACAGAGTGCGAGACTGCCGCCTCATCCCTCGAATTCTACACCGGCATTAAAGTATTGCTCGCCCTTTCGGACTCGCAAATCGCCTTTCTGGGGAGGGATTTTTTCGATATGCCGATAATCGAGAGAGCCGCATTCGCGGTTGCAACGGCGGACGCTGCGCTTGAGGTCAAAGCCAAATCCTACTACGCCGCCTACGGGGTGGGAGCCGCCGCCCTGGGGGAGTTAGCCGATTTGATACTCAGAGCGAAGAGAGCAAGCCATAGCGGGTTTTCTAAGTGAAATCCGCGCGCCGCCGCCCGCAGTCCTCACAAATTTTCCCCTTACGCCCACTGTGATACAATTCCCCCAGTGGACTCATATGCCCTAACCAGCGCCGTCAAGAATAAAGCCCGTGAAATTGGATTCGATACCGTTGGCATCGCTCCTGCCGGGGCGTTTCCCGAAAGCCAGTTCTACAAGGAGTGGCTAGCCCGCGGGTTTGCCGCCGATATGAAATATATGGAAAGAGAGCCTCAGCGAAGGGAAGAGGTGAGGAATATAATGCCGGAAGCGGTATCGGTAATCTCCTGCGCGATGAACTATAACGCCCCTCTACCGTATTCGACGCAATCCCAAAGCGCGCTCAAGGGGTGGATTTCTCGCTACGCATGGGGAGAGGACTACCACGAAATCCTAGAAGCAAAGCTCAAGGAACTGGCGGCATTTATTAAAGGGCTCGCCCGCCGCGAGGTGAAATCCCGCGTGTATGTTGATACTGGTCCCGTGCTTGAGAGGGTCTATGCCAAACACGCAGGACTCGGATGGATAGGCAAAAACACCTGCCTGATAAATCAGAAAATCGGCTCGTGGACTCTCCTCGGCGAGATAATATGCGACATTGAACTCGAATACGATAGCCCCGCCGCGGCGCGGTGCGGGAGTTGCACGCGGTGTATTGACGCCTGCCCCACGGGAGCGTTGACGAAACCCTATGAGCTTGACTCGCGTCTGTGCATCTCGTATCTGACCATAGAGAACAAGGGCCAAATCCCCGCCGCGCTCAGGGAAGGGGTCGGCAGAAATGTCTATGGGTGCGACATCTGCCAAGACGTGTGCCCTTGGAACAAGAGGGCGACAACCTCTGATAATCCCTCATTCCAGCCGCGAGAGGGGCTATTCCACCCCGACCTGTCCGCTCTCGCCGCTTTATCAGACGAGGATTTCAGGCGGATATTTAAATCAAGCCCGGTAAAAAGGGCAAAGAGGCGAGGATTTATAAGAAACGTTCTCGTGGCAATGGGAAATTCAGGCGAGGGGGAATTTATCCCCCAAATAATCGCCCTGCTGGGCGACGCGGAGCCTCTTGTGCGGATGCACGCCGCCTGGGCGCTGTGGAAGATTCAGGGGAGCGACTGCCGCGAGGCTCTGGCATCGCATCTTGGCGGGGAAGAGGATTCGGGCGTGCGGGGCGAAATGGAATCGCTTCTAGCCCGAATCCAGTCCGGGGACTGATGCGGCGGCTATACAGAAATCTCCATTAAATCCTCCGCCAAAATCACCTCGGCGGCGACGGCCCTGCGAATCTGGGGCAGAATATCCGACTCATCGCAGATGGGATAGAGATGAGTTAAAACCACTCGCTTCACCCCAGACTCCTTAGCAATTCTCACGACCTCCGAGGGGGTGAGGTGATTCCTAGCCTTCATCCCGTCCGGCAGGGAGCATTCGATGAGGAGCAGGTCAGCGCCCTCGGCAAGCTCGACTAGAGACGGGCAGTAGTCCGTATCGCCCGAATAGACTAGGGATTTTCCCTCGGCTTCGATTCTGTAGGCGAGACTGCCCTCCGAATGAACGACCCTCTTGGCGGCGACGGTGAAATCCCCGAAGGAGAGAGCGCCCTCTGCGATTTCACGGAGATTTAAACACTCAGGGTGTATCCAATCGCCATAAGCCTTCTCAAAGGCGGTAAAGAGCGTCTTTAGCCCCCTCGCGCCCCAGACCCAAAGAGGTTTTACTCTTTTTTCGCCGCGCGGATATTTAGTTGCAAATAGAAAAGGGATTAAATCCCCCGTGTGGTCGGGATGGAAGTGGGAGATAAATATGTGGTCAACCGCTAGGTAATTTGCCCCCACTTTCTCCAGCTTCCAAGTGGCGCCGGCGCCGCAGTCCAGCATGAGCGAGGATTTGGGCAGGGAGAGCAGGTACGCAGACGAGCCTCGCCGCAGGTATGGAACGCAGGTGCCCGAGCCTAGAATACGCAGTTTCATATTCTCATTATATACCGCAGAGCCAGTTACGCCAAAGCCCTTTTCCTCTGGGATTGATGTTTTATCAGCGCCTCAATCCTCTTGGCAACCTGCTTTGAACCCTGAAACAGGGGTTTATTCCTGACCGATTCGGGAACGTCTATAACACTGAAGGCGACTCTAGCCGAAACTCCCGCGATTCTCAGGACATCGGACTGCTCAAGTTGGGCTTGAAGCCTGCCGACAAGCGACTGCGCCCCGCCCTTGTCAGCCTGCGCCACAATGTGATAGCTCGCCTCTTCTCCGCCGCCCGATAGATTGGGCAGGATAATATCCTCGGAGCGGATACAGTAGCAGAGTATATTGCGAGCCTCCATCTGAGCGGCTTCGCTCAGCGCCCCGTTGAGGAGTTGCCGGTTGGACGTTCCCAAGCCGACGGTGATGAGGGCAATGGAGTCCCAAAGGCGGCTATTTTTTGTTATAAGGGGCGTGAGGAGGCGAGCTATGGAAAAAACGGGGAGCGTAAAATAAAACGCCGCACCGCAGGAATCTCCCCCCTCGAACCATATCCGCCCGCCCTGCTTCGATACCAATTCGCGGCAGGTTTCCATGGAAAATCCCAAATCGCCGGAGGTTTGGCGGGTATCGGCGCGCTCGCTACTCGATGGGTCAGACGGAGGGGTTTTCATGACTGAGACGCAGATATAGTCTGGCTCGGAGCCTTGAATCTCGGCGCGGATAGCGACATCCACTCCCTCAGCGGAGGCGGCGCTTTGAGCCTCAATGAGATTAAACAGAATCTGCTTTACGGCTTTTGGGTCGCAGTAGCAGGCTGGCAGTTCGTCGGGAGCGCAAGAGGACAAACGAAGCCGCCCTGCATCCGCCGAGGGATGAAGCCCCCCGAGCGCGTCGGCAATTATATCTCCAAGGCACACGCACTGTGGGACGCCCTCGATAGCGCCGGACACATCGGAGGTTGATTCCATAATGCCGCCCATTACGCTTTTGAGCCGGTTTACATTTTGCAGGGCAAGCTCCAGGTACGCGCGCTCTTCGGGGTTAATGCCGCCTCCCATGAGGGCGGTAATGAATTGGTTGAGTTGAGTCAGAGGGGATTGAATTTCGCGGGATATTTGGGAGAGAAACTGCTCTTTTGCCGTTATTTCCTGACGGCGGTTTCGCTCGAGTTCCACTAGGAACTTCTGCCGCTCGATGGCGTGGCTTATCGCGCGCTCAAGGAGTCTCGTATCAATGAGGCCTCTGATGAGATAATCCTGCGCGCCGGACTGAACGGCTTCGATGGCGAGAGTCTCGTCAGCCACTCCGGTAATTACCACAATGGGGATGTCCGGGGCTTTGGCTCTCGCCGAAATGAACGCGCTGACCCCTTCGGCGTCGGGGAGGGAAACATCGAGGAGGATTAGGTCAATCCCGCCGCCCGCAATGCGGCCCAAAGCCCCATCGAAACGGTTGACCCATTCCAGAGAGAGCGATATGTTATTTATCTGCGTGAATAATTCGCGGATGTAGCGCGCGTCGTCAGGGCTTGCCCCCACCATTAGGACTTTCACTTTTGACCCCTTGCTCTTGAGCGTTAGACTCATCTTCGCATTGCCCCCCTCTTATGAATATCTCTATTACGGATTTTGCCATAGGCTGACACATCTGAAATTTGCAAAAGCCGTGCCATATCGAGCTATCCGCATAATTTCCCACAATTTCGTCCTATTTTTTTATTTATCAGCGCCGCGAATTCTCATTACTAAGCAAAATTTGTCAGAATTCCCCTCGGCGAGATTACAAAAATAAGACGCCGCATTGCCAATAGGGCAAATATTTTTTAGAATTAAACTCGCCGCGCATCATAGAAGTTGCGCCGAAGCATCGAACGGAGTAGCTAAATGAGCCGAATAATCACCCTGACCACCGATTTTGGCATAAAAGACCACTACGCAGGCTCGATGAAAGGGGCGGCCCTGTCGGTTAACCCCGGCGCTACAATAGTGGACATTACGCACGAAATCCCAAAATTCGATATTTTATGCGGGGCGTTTTCCCTAGGGGAGTGCTGCCGCCACTTCCCCAAAGGGACAATTCACATAGCCGTGGTTGACCCCGGCGTGGGGAGCGCGAGGAAACCCATAGCCGTGGACGCAGACGGAGATATTTTCATAGGCCCCGACAACGGGATTTTCACTTTTATTCTGCGCGAGGCGAAACGGCGCCGGGCGTTTGAAATATCTAATCCTAAATTCATGTCCTCATCGGTAAGCCAAACGTTTCATGGAAGGGATATATTCGCTCCGGCGGCGGCGCATATCTCCTTGGGAGCAGGCATAGAGGATCTGGGCGGGATAGTCGAGAAAACCGCCGAGATTTCAATACCCAAGCCGCGAATCCGAGGGGGCGAAATCCTGGGCGAGGTGATTTACACGGATTCTTTCGGAAACCTAGTTACGAATATTCCATCCATCGCCATCCCCAGGGGCGCGAGGATTTACGCAGGCGACTCGCCGGCTCTTATAGAAGGGGTGTCAAAATCCTACGCCGAGGTCGGCAGGGGCGAATTACTCGCAATTATCGGAAGCGGCGGCTTTCTCGAAATCTCGGTGAATCAGGGCAGGGCGTCCGATGTGATAGGGGGCAAATCCATCAGGGTATTAATCTAAAACGGGCTCGGCGGCGCATATCTCCAGCGGAATCTATATTTCAGCTGAACGTAGCCTAAGAGGACTAGATTCCCATTTCCACGGGAATGACAATTGAGACCGCCTGTACTGAGCCTGCCTAATGACTGGAGCAACAACCATTATTTCCCGCGCTAGACTAATCCCCTGAGCGGATGCCCTGAAATATCAGATGAGCGCAAATCCCGCCGACAACATCCGCAACCAAATCGAGCGGGTCGAAGGTTCTGCCGGCGGTGTAGGTTTGATGAAACTCGTCGCCGAATCCGTAGGCGGTCAAAAAGATGAGAGCCGCCGCCGCCATTGCCGCCTGACTTAGACGGATTTTAAGATTATTGAGCAGGTAATTAAAAATCGCGCCTAATCCAAAATAGATGAAAATGTGAATTAATTTATCTGGCAGGGGGGATGGGAACGGGAATTTGCTCGTCGGAATCGAGGATAGATAGAAAATAAACCCGCTGTAGAGAACTAATGCGGCGACTCCGACCCATGCGTTTTTCGTCATTATATCTTAGATTGGAAACCGCTGCGCTACATTTTGTACTTGCCGAAACCCTCTGTGGGAATCCCCTCGAGGTTCTCGCCGGGGGTTTTCTCGGCCCTATCCTGTTTATTGGATTTGGCTATGACCTCGTCGTTGACAAAAATAGGAGAGCCAGTTCTGAGGGCTATGGCTATGGCGTCGCTTGGGCGCGAGTCGAGAATATACTCTTCGCCGTCCCGCTTAAGGTGAATCTCGGCGTAAAATGTGTCGTTTCTCAAATCGGTAATTTCCACCTTTGTTACCGCGAAATTCACGCTCTCAAGCATATTTTTGACCAAATCGTGGGTGAGGGGGCGTCCGCGGGGGGATTTTTCAAGCTCCATAGCAATTGAGCTTGCCTCCATAAATCCAATCCAAATCGGAAGCACCTTTTCCCCGGTAGCGTCTTTGAGGATAATTATCGGGGTGTTGGTAAATGGGTCTAGGGCGATGCCCGACACTTTCATCTCAAGAATCATGCCTCGCCTCCGCCGGTATTAGCCAGCAATTCGCCTCGAAGGGAGTTGCGAAAGCCCTCGATGATTTTCACGCTGACGACCTCGCCTTTGATGCTTAAGTCGCCTGGGAAATTAACGATGCGGTTATGAGGGGTTCTACCCGAAATCCAGCTCGCGTCGTTTCGGCTCTCCCCCTCGACAAGCACCTGTTCCACCGCGCCTACTCTGCCGAGGTTGTTCCTCGATGTAATCTCGCGCTGAAACTCCTGAAGCTCGGCGAGCCTGCGGGTTGAGACTTCGTCCGGCACTGAATCCTCGAAATCCGCCGCCGGTGTGCCGGGGCGAGGGGAGTATTTAAATGAAAAAGCGCCGTCGAATCCGACCTCGCCAAGGAGCTTCATCGTCCACTCGAAATCCTCTTCGCTCTCGCCGGGAAATCCCACGATAATGTCAGTCGAGAACGCCATATCCGGCACGGCGTCCCTAAGCCTCGCCACGGCGTCCAGGTACCACTCGCGCGTGTAGGTTCGGTTCATCCCCCGAAGCACGCGGTTTGAGCCTGACTGCACGGGGAGATGAATATGCCGGGACACTTTGGGCGTCGCGGCAATGGCGTCAATCATTTTCTTGGTTACATCCCTCGGATAGGAAGTCGTAAAGCGCACCCTGCGAAGCTCCTCAATTTCGGCCATCATATGAAGCAAATCGCCGAATTTATAGCCCTCAGACTTCCAAGAATTTACCGTCTGCCCAATGAGCGTAATCTCCCTGACGCCTTTGCGGGCGAGCGCGCGGGCTTCGTGGAGTATATCGGCGGCGGGGCGGTTTATCTCCTTCCCCCTCACGCGCGGCACAATGCAGTAGGCGCAAGTTTTATTGCACCCCTGCTGAACGGAGACGAAGGCGGTGATTTTCCCTTCTTTATGATACGGCTCGACGCCGAACACGTCTTCTATGTCGAGGGAGGTCTCAACAGAGCGGCGCCTCTCGGATTTAATTTCGTCAATTAACTGCGGGAGACGCGCAATTGCCCTGGGCCCAAGGACGAGGTCGAGGTGCGGCATCTTATCAATCAACTTCTCGCCGTAGAGCTGAGCCACGCACCCGGCGATGCCTATTATCACATCGGGGTTTTTCTTTTTGAGATGCTTTAGCCTGCCGATACTGCTGAACGCCTTTTGGTCGGCTTTGTCCCTGATAGCGCAGGTGTTGACAATGATAACGTCGGCTTGTTTGGGATTGTCCGTCGCCTCCATCGAAAGGGCAGTGCGGATTCTGTCCGAGTCGTACTCGTTCATCTGGCAGCCGTAGGTCTCGAGATAAAGATACTTTTTCTCCATTTCTGTAGTGAATGTTAATCAGGCGTAAATACTAAGTCAAGAAATTTTGGCGGGCGGCAAAGCTCGGCGCAGAGTAGAGAATTCAGGCGCGCAGCCACCGCCCCTAGGGGCGCAAATTAACCCCCGCGATAGCTTGCGAGCAATGAATCCGCGCAGTAGCCATTGAGGGCGTAATTCCTGAGGGATGGCGGCAACTTAGGAGCATTGAATTTTGATGCGGCGGCGCTCCTTTTGGGATGCCCCGCAGCGCAACCCCTCTAGGCGAATTGCCTGAGGAATCTCAAATCGTTCTCGAAGAATAGCCGGATGTCGTTTATGCCGAATTTGAGCATCGTGATTCGCTCGATTCCCATACCGAAGGCAAACCCCGTGTACCGCTCCGAGTCGTAATTGACACTGCGAAACACCTCGGGGTCAACCATTCCGCACCCTCCGATTTCAACCCATCCGGTCATTTTGCACACTCGGCATCCCCTGCCGCCGCAGATGACGCATCTGATGTCCACCTCGGCGCTCGGCTCGGTAAATGGGAAGAAACTCGGCCTTAGCCGGACTCCGATATTTTCGCCGAACATGAGCCTTACGAACTCCCCAAGTACGCCCTTTAGGTGTCCAAAGGTGATTCCCTCGTCAACCAAAAGCCCCTCAATTTGATGAAACATCGGCGAGTGCGATACGTCGCTGTCGCACCGATAGACCTTGCCGGGGGCGATGATTTTCACAGGAGGGGGATGCTTCTCCATGACCCTGATTTGCACGGGCGAGGTGTGAGTTCTAAGGACAATATCGTCGGAAATATAGAAGGTGTCCTGCATATCGCGCGCCGGATGATTTTTGGGGATGTTGAGGGCCTCAAAGTTGTAGTAATCGAATTCAATTTCAGGTCCCTCGGCGACCTCAAAACCCATAGCCTCGAAAACGCCGATAATCTCCTCCATCACTTGAGTTATAGGGTGTTTCGCTCCTATGGGTGCTCCCCTGCCGGGAAGGGTAATATCCTCGCGCTCGGCGAGAAGATACTGCCTCTTTTTTTCATCTCTTATTTCGAGAAGCCGCCCTTCGGACAGGGCCTCGATGAGGTTCTTAGCCTCGTTTATGAGCTGTCCCATCTGAGGGCGGTCAGCCTCCGGCACATCGCGCATAGCCTTGAGCAGGTCCGTGATGAATCCCTTGCGCCCGATGTACTTAGCTTTGAGGTTTTGAAGCGTCGCCTCATCGGGGGCGGAGGCAAAATCCTGCCGAGATTCATTTTGCAGCGCTTCTAATTTATCTCTCATTGCGACGCTCCTCAGGGGAAATTGACCGCAACAAAATATCATAGAATAGAGGGCTACTCAACTATTCCGCCGCCTCAGGGCTTTAAACCGCACAGCGGCAATGAGATTTTTAGCGCCTAATTGACTATAAGCTGGCAGTCCGCCGTATCAACCGCCGCCGCGTCTCTCCTGTCAACAGCGTCGTCGCCCCCTTGAATAGCGCAATTGCCAGAGGTCATTATCTGCACCCCCGACGTGCCTGTGGCGAGGATGGCGTTCGTGCCTGCGGAGATGAACACGTCAACTCCGGTAAGTCTGATGGAAGAGTCGTCCATTGCGTGGATTCCGTTGTTTCTCGATGTTATTGAGAGCGTGGGGACGGAGAGGGAGTTAAGTATCACGTTTGCGAAATTCTCGCCCACGATGCCGTTGTCGCAATTGACGAGATTTATATCTGCGGCTCTGATATTGACCTCGGAACTGCCAGTGGCTCTGACGCAGTCGCCGCCAGCGCCGTTGATGGTGAGGTTTGCCTCTGCCTCGTCGAAATCGAATCGTTCAAGCTCGCGTGTGCGGATAGAGCCGATTTGAATCTCGAAGGCGTCAATTTCCACATCCGGCGGCATCACGCCTGATAGAACCGAGAGCCGGAGCGTAACATCGCTCGCGGGGGTTACGGTGATGAGCCTATTTGCGATAAGCCCCATCGCCTCGATTCTGAGATTGACGACTCCCCCGGCCGGCACGGAGAGTTGAAAATCACCGTTTGCGTCGGCTGTATCGCGGCCTGCTTCAGCCCCGTTCTGAAACGCGGTGATGAGAATGCCCCCAGCAGATTGGGCGTTGGCGGATTTCACGGGTCTGATAACGCCCCTCAGAAAGGCGAGCGCGCCGGATTGCTCACGCCTCGATTTACCGGCGGCGGATACGATTTGGACATTGCCGCTTATTGTGGTTGTCCCCGCGCGCAGGGCTTCGTTGCCGTCGGCGCATCCGAAGAGAAACGACGATGCCAGAGCTAGAGTACATAATCCTAGAAAATGCTTTTTCATAAAATTGCCTCCGTCTATTTCGATGAGTCTTATAGTTCTTAACCCTTCGCAAACACCGGAGGTTTCAGCGCGATTCGAGATACGCGAGGCAGGATAAACACTCAAGGGTCAGCAGGGCCGGGCGGATTGTTAAGCGCGTGTTCGGCGTGTAGTATTAAACCGGTAAATTTATCCCGCATGGAGGCTATCTCACGTGAAATTAGAAGACCTGCTCCAGGACGAAGAAGCCACAAAAGAGGAAAAAGCCCTTCAGCGCGCCGTTGAGATTGCCGGCAGAGAGTGGGAGAACATCAGAAAATCCCTTTCCCTCCTAGGCGACATCGGCAATTTCTCGGAATCCGATTTCATGATAGGAGTGATTGCAAGAGACGTCATAGCAAGGAAACCGCTCCTCAGTCCCACGAAATCCGTCTCCGGTTACTCGCCGACGTTTTATCCAATGTATTTAGTGACAAATCTGATAACCATGGACGAAAACCTCGATGCGCGCGGCTACAAAACCACTCACGCCCTTTTTGTCTTCATCGAGCTTGCCACGAAAGCCTCGGAGCGGCTCGGTCTCGTGGGAACTTTCAGCATGGGATTTGGCAGTGGATACGCCCACTCTCGCACGGGCTGGATTGCCGAAAAGGGCAACCCTCTGGAGCGGGATATTTTCGCGCGGATGTTTTTTAAGGGCGCAAAAGTTGACTACAATTGGGGATTTCATTGGAATTCGACGGGCGAGAGGCTCAAGCTGATATTCGAGAAATTCATGTCATGGCAGAAGGACGAATCCCTCTACCAAAGCGAGGTCAAATCCAAAGCTGTAGTGAAGCCGATGATGATTTAATTTCTGAATTTTAGGACAGTGCCGCCGCTCCCCCATGGGCTTAAATCCGTCAGGTTTTCCCGATTATTTATGCGATAAATCAGGGTGCGCCGAGATTCCATCGCCCAGAGCCGCAGAATTGTCAACCCCCCCAAACGCCTGTAGAATACCCCTCTATGACTGAGAATATCCCCTGCGCCCTGACAATTGCAGGCTCGGATTCCGGCGGAGGCGCGGGAATTCAGGCAGACATTAAAACCTTCGGCGCATTCGGCGTTTTCGGTATGTCGGCTATCACCTCGGCGACGGCTCAGAACACAGAATCCGTGCTTGGAATCAGCGACCTTAACGCTGAATTCGTCGAGCTTCAAATTGATGCAGTCATGAGCGACATCGGCGCGGACGCCGTCAAAACCGGGATGCTCTCAAACGGGGCGATAGTCCTCTCGGTTGCGAAAAAAATCAGGGAATACCGAATCGAGCGGCTCGTTGTTGACCCGGTGATGAGGGCGAAGGGCGGCTCGGCTCTGCTCAAATCCGAGGCCGAGCGCGTACTCATCGAGCATCTCCTGCCGCTTGCGCTGATTGTTACGCCGAACATCCCGGAAGCCGAGGCAATTGCCGGAATCGAGATTCGCACTTTCTCGGAGATGAAAGAGGCGGCGAGGCGAATAAAATCCCTTGGAGCAGGGTGCGTACTCGTAAAGGGCGGGCATCTGGATGGGAACGAGGCGGCGGACGTTCTTTTCGATGGCAGGAATTTTTACGAGTTCCGAGCGGAGAGAATTCGGACGAAAAACACCCACGGGACAGGATGCACCTATTCGGCGGCGATTTGCGCCCTCCTCGCGCGGGGATTTTCCGTGCCGGACGCAGTCGGGGAGGCGAAAAAATATGTTACCTGCGCAATAGCCGCTTCCCTGGAGCTGGGGCGGGGGCATGGGCCACTGAATCACTTCTGGAAGTTCTGGACGGAAAAGACTGGTTGAAACCACAAATTAATCGCGAATGAGATTCAATAAAATCATGGCAGAGAGGTTCACGCACAATGGCTCAAATCATTGACGGCAGGGCGGTTGCCGAAAGTGTCAGAAAGAAAGTCGCCGAAGAGGTTTTAGCCCTCAGAGCCGAGCGGGCAATCGTTCCCGGACTTGCGGCGGTGCTTGTGGGGGAGAACCCCGCATCCCAAATTTACGTGAGAAATAAACGCAAAGCCTGCGAAGAAGCAGGCATTTACTCAGAGGAGTACAGGCTCCCGCAGGACACTCGGGAGGCGGAGTTGCTGCGGCTCGTCGAGGGTCTAAACCGCGACTCAAAGATTCACGGGATTCTGATTCAGCTTCCACTGCCGAAGCAAATCAGCGAGACGAAGATTTTAAGAGCCGTCTCCCCGCTCAAGGACATTGACGGATTTCACCCGGAAAACGTGGGGTATCTGGTCGAGGGCAGTCCGCGATTTATCCCCTGCACGCCGCACGGAATCATGAAAATGCTCGAATTTTACGGGATTGACCCAATGGGAAAAGAATCGGTCATCGTGGGGCGAAGCAACATCGTGGGCAAACCCGCCTCGCTCCTACTCCTCCACGCTCACTCCACAGTTACCGTCTGCCACTCCCGAACCGCGAATCTCGCGGAGGTTACGCGCAGGGGGGATATTCTCATCGCCGCTATCGGCAGGGCGAGATTTATCACTCAGGAGATGGTCAAAGACGGCGCGGTCGTGATAGATGTGGGAATCAATCGCCTACCGGACGGCAAGCTCGCAGGAGACGTGGATTTTGAGGGGGTCAGCCAGAAGGCTTCGTATATAACCCCCGTTCCCGGCGGCGTGGGCCCTATGACGATAGCGATGCTCCTTTGGAACACTCTAACCTCGGCGAAGAATTCATGATTCAGGATTTAACACCGGACAATCAGAATGCCTAAAAGAATCGTGCTTGCCTCAGCCTCGCCGAGAAGACGGGAACTGCTCGCAAATCTAGGGATTGAGTTTGACGTAATCCCCTCGCAGATTGATGAAATCCCGATAAAGGGCGAGTCCCCAAGGGATTTTGCTATGAGAATCGCCGAGGACAAAGCCCTCTCGGTTGCATCGGCGCTTGATGGGAGCGTTGCCGCAGTTATCGGAGCGGACACGATAGTCGTGGTTGATGGCGAGATACTGGGCAAACCAAAGGATGCGGACGAGGCGCGTCGGATGCTTCGGAAAATCTCAGGCAGGGCGCACACGGTCATCACGGCATTTTGCATCGCAAGACCCAAATACGAGGTTCTGCGCTCCCGCCACATCGAGACAGAAGTGGTAGTAAAACCGCTTGCGGCGCGGGAAATTGAAGGTTACATTAAAACCGCAGAGCCTATGGACAAAGCCGGCTCTTACGGGGCGCAGGGGGTCGGGGCGTTTATGATTCGAGAAATCCGAGGCTCGTTTACGAACGTAGTGGGGCTTCCAGTATCGGAAGTTTTGGAGGCGCTTGGGGAACTTGGCATATTTACACTCTTCGGTGAAAATGAGCATAGCTGACAATCTGAAATCGGTTAGGGACAGAATCCGCCAAGCCGCTCAGAGAGCCGGAAGAGCCGCTAATGAGATAACTCTCGTCGCCGTATCAAAAGGGGTATCCGCCGAGAGTATCGCCGAAGCCGCGCGGCATGGCTCTGAGGCATTTGGCGAGAATTACGCTCAGGAACTGCGCGCGAAGCAAACACTCCTCGAAAGGGAGCAGGTCGGATGGCATTTCATCGGGCGGCTTCAGAGGAACAAGGTAAAATACGTTGTGGGCAGGGTGAAGCTGATACACTCGCTTGCGGATTTTGAAGTCGCCGTGGAGATTAGCCGCAGGGCTGAGAAACTGGGCAGAGGCAGAGTACCCGTCCTCGTCGAGATAAACATAGCGGGCGATGTGTCAAAAGACGGTATCGCGCCCGGCGAGGCTGATGGGTTTGTCGGCGCGCTGGGGCAGCTTCCAATGATTGAGCCTAGGGGGTTTATGGCGATGCCGCCGTTTTCTGAGGATGCCGAGGCGTCGAGGGGGCATTTTAGGCGGCTTCGAGCGCTCAGGGACTCTCTCAGGGAGAAATTCAGGGATTTATCCGAGCTTTCAATGGGAATGAGCGGGGATTTCGAGGTCGCCATCGAGGAGGGGGCAACGATGGTCAGGGTCGGTTCAGCGATTTTCGGCGCGAGAGAGATGGATAAGGATTAGAGGGATAGGGGCGATGCGAGTTATCCCGGAGTATAGGTTGTAGGAGAGAGGAGGCTAATTCGCGCCGGTTTGCGGTTAAAGCGCTTAGGGGAAGCATAATGAATAAAATCGGATTCATCGGCGCGGGCAACATGGCTGAGGCGCTGATAAAAGGGCTTATCGTATCGGGCAGATTCAGCCCCGAAGAAATCCTCATAAACGACGCTCTGGCGGAGAGGGTGAAACTCATAAGCTCCGAATACGGGGTCAGAGGCGCGTCCAGCAACGGAGAAGTCGCCCGGCTCGCTCGGGTTGTCGTGCTTGCCGTTAAGCCCGCTCACATCGAAGGAGTCATCCGAGAGGTCGGTGAATTCCTCAAGCCAGAGCAAATAATCGTTTCAATCGCCGCCGGAGTCAGAACCGAGACAATGACCAAAGCCCTAGGGCGAGAGTTGAAAATCGCCCGCGTCATGCCCAACACCCCCGCGCTCGCGCTTGCTGGAGCGTCGGGAATTTACTGCAACAGCTCCGTAACCGGCGAGGAGAGCGAATCGGTAAGGGACATATTCGGGAGCGTAGGGGTCGCGCTCATTGTCGAGAATGAAGACCTCTTAGACGCCGTAACGGGACTTAGCGGAAGTGGTCCCGCGTTTGCCGCGATTTTTATCGAGGCTCTGGCTGACGGCGGCGTTGCGGCGGGACTTGCGCGAGGCGCGGCGTTGAACCTCGCGGCTCAAACCGTTTTGGGGACGGCTCGGATGATTATAGAAGGGAAAATCCCTCCGGCAGAGCTAAAGGACAAAGTGGCATCTCCTGCGGGAACTACCATTGAGGGCATAAGAGAGCTAGAAACCCGCGGATTCAGGGGAAGCGTTATTTCGGCTGTGGTGTCCGCGGCGAGAAAATCGAAAGAACTGTCGAAGGGAGGCAAATGATGTTTATTCTCGGAAATTTCGTTATGGCTATAGCGCTTGCCATGCACTTTATTCTGTATTTGTATATGTGGATTATTATTATTAGGGCGCTTATGTCGTGGGTGAATCCCGACCCCTATAACCCTATTGTGAACTTTCTCTACAGGGCGACGGAGCCTGTGCTGCAGTATGTAAGAGGGATTATTCCCCCGCTTGCAGGGATTGACCTCTCGCCGATAGTGGTATTCGTGGCGATTTATTTCCTAGATACGTTTCTCGTGGGAAGCCTTCAGGAGATAGGACTCAGGCTCAAAAGCGGAACTCTGTAAAAAAAGCGGACGACGAGTTATTTTATCCCGCCGCCCGCTCAAATCGCAATCTTCAATATCCATTTAATAGTAATCGAATAGGGCGTTAACCGGCGTCGCAGACCTCTTTGACTTCATCCCTCACGAGTTTGCCGTCCTGCCAGATTCTCTCGCGCACTTTGTGGCAATTAGTATTGGAATTATAGGCAACCGGAGTCGCCTCGACCCTCTGGAATCCGTCGTTGCTCTGATACACCACGGGACGCCCCTCAGCCGCCGCCTCGCGCGCCGCTCTGGACGAGATTTCAGTGATGGTGCCGCCGATAGCCGCCCCAATCAGCCCGCCGATAGCCGCTCCGCGCCACCTGTTTTTTCTATCTATCAGCAATCCTGCAACTGCTCCTAAGCCTGCTCCCACGCCTGCGCCTTCATAAGTGCGCTGAGTGGTAACGCATGAGGTCAGCATCGAAGCCCCTCCGATAGCGCCGACGAAAAAGGTTACGGATAGAAATAGGGAAATGGCTCTATTTTTCATCTTACTTCACACTCCTCCACGTTGTATTTACTTGTAAATATTAAACTCCAATCTTCAGAAAAGGTAACAGCCTAGATAAAATCACGGGAAAGCCCGCTCAAAGAACCTCAGCGCATGGGCGGAATCAAACCCCTCAAAGCCGAACCGGGATAGCGCGTCGGAAAAGGTCAGCCTCCCCCCCTCGCGCCACAGTTCTCGGAGGAAATTGCCCGCCGCGTCCCCCGCCCTCCACCACTGCTCGTCGTAGCGGTTCACAAGGGCGGCTGAGGCGGCAAATACGCCAATCTCCGCCCTAAAGCGCGTTGCCGAATGAAAACACCGCGCAACCGGGGCGAGATAATCCTCTTGGCAATGCTCTGCCAATGTGGCGTTTTTAAGGGTCTCTTTATAGAAATCCACTTTCTCATAAAAATCCCTATCGCCGTAGAGCGTATGCTCGTAAATCGCCTCTCCCGCCGCAAGCCTCAACCGCGCAAGCCTTCTTAGACACAGGAATTGAAAAAAGTCCCTGTCCACATCGGCGCGCAGGTAACGGGTTATCCACCTCGGCTCGTGAACCAGATTTGCAAAGAGCGCGGAGAACAGCTCGACCAAGGCGGCATCCCTCAGCCATCTAAACTCAAAGGCGTCTTGAGTATCCCCTCCGGCATAGACGAGCGATGCCCCCATGCTTCGGAAATACGAGTCGTAATCGTCAATCCCTCCAGCCGGATAAATGGATAAGGCAACCGAGCGGGGCGGGTCAAGCAAGGCTATGAACGGCTCCGAAATTTTGCCCTTTCGCGCTGTAGTGTCGGGCTTAATATTTGCCCCGATATGAATCCCGGTTTCGGCGAAGAGGGCTTTGGCGAGCTTGGGCAAATCCGATGCCGAGAAATTATCGCGAAGCTCAAAGGAGTTGAGGAGAAAATCTAAGTCCCGGCGTTTTACGTCCCTCGGCTTGATTTCCATTCGCCGCAGGAAAAACCAGCCGAGCAAATCCCGGTACACATATTCTGTGTCGCCGAGAAACCGCGCCGCTTCTGTGATGAGTCCCTCTAGGTTAAGGCTGCGGGTTTCATCGGCGAGGGCGGCTAAATTTGCGTACCCAAGTCGCTCAGCCGCAGACTGAGAGGCGTTAAATAAATCGGCGTAATGGGGAGTGAATTTTAAAACCGCGGCAGACCTCTGAGCGTCTATTTCCTCTCTTTTGCGGCTTTTCGGCTCTCTTTTTATCTCGGCAGGGGCGCTCCGGTAGGCGAGGGTTCTGCGATTTAGAGTCAGATTCTCCAGGCTTTCGGCGGCGTTGATCTTATCCGAAACGGCGGCGGTTTTACTCCCCAAATAGGCGCGGGCGAGAAAATCGAGAATTAACCTGCGTATCGCCGCATCGGACTTAACGGCGGACTCCGAATCCCTGAATTCAATGAAATAGTCAGGCTCGCCGAACAGTGGATAATCGCGGTAAATATGGGCTAGGGCGGTTTCCGCGCTCAATCCCGCTAAATTTTGATAAAGCTCCGCGTTTATGGATTTTAAGAACCCGCCGCCCTGCCTACGAATCTCGGTTATTGTAAAATCGCTCATGACACTTTTATATGGAATTCTCTCCCATGGTTTCCCTCGCCGTTGATGCCCTTCGCAGCGGGGCTTTGATAAAAAATGCGGCTCCTGCGGCGATGTAGCAGAATACGACGGCAAGGGAGAAAGAATAGTGATAATTCCCGGCTATATCGTGTATGTAGCCCGCAAGCGGGGGGCCCGCCACTGCGGCAACGCAAAACGATGTGCCGAATACGCCGTAAATCCCCCCGAGCGAGCGAAGCCCGAAAAACTGCCCAAGTAGCGTGGGGAACATCGGCACCCACCCGCTGTAGAAAAATCCGAACATCGCCCCAAATACGTAAAAAGCCGCTATCTCGCCAAAGCAGAGCAGAATTAGGAGCGAACTTCCCTGAAATAAAAAGCACAGGAACAGAACCTTTCTATGCTCTAAATACTCGGTGAGAATGCCCGATATTGTCAGCCTCCCTATGATGCTCCCAACCCCGATAAAAGCAGGCGCCCCTGAGGCGAGAAGCGGCGGGATGCCAGAGTCAATTGCGAAATTAAATAGGTGAATCACCACAATGAGAAAGGTCATAAACCCCAGAAAATACATCGAATACATGAGCCAGAACATGGGGGTTTGAACCGCCTCGCGCACGCTCCAATTGAGGCTCTGCGGCGGCTCGCCCAGGGAGTTACCACCCATGGGCAGTTTCGGCTCATCTTCCCCATAGGGTTTTAAATTCTTATCGCTAGGGTAGCCCCTGATGACAAATGCCGCCATTATCGCGCACATTATAATCCCCGAGAGGATGAAAAAAGAATTTCTCACGCCGAAGGATGAAATGAGCCACGCGCTCAGGGGATTTACTATTAGCCCGCTAAGCGGCACGCCCGTTGTAACGATTCCTATGGCGAGCGCCCTTTTTTTAGCGAACCACCGGCTAACCACCGCCACGCAGGGTATATATAAAACGCCGTCGCCAAGCCCCACCATCACGCCGTAGGTAACGTACAGATGCCACGGCACTGTGGCGAATCCCGAAAGGAGCATCCCAAGGACGGCAATTAGTCCTCCGCCGAATATGACGGCTCTGGGGTCGTACCTGTCAACCAGCCTTCCGGTGATTATCAGCGAGAGGGCAAACACCACAGAGCGCACCGAATATACGGAAGACCCCTCAGCCCTTGAGAATCCGAATCCCTCATTGAGATATGGGAGAAACACGCCGAAGGAGTAGAGCAGGAGACCGTCGGTAACCGTTAAGGCAAGGCACGCCGCCACGATAAACCAGCCGTAATAGACTTTCTTCTCAGACATCAATTTTCCCCAAGAATCCCCGGTCGGATTGAGAATTCGGCGCGGCGGCCGGTTGGGCAGATAATTTCAGAGCTAAGCTAAACATTGGACGTGAGATAATACCTGAGAATATAGGGCGAAGAAGAAGGGAGTATCTATGCGCGGGGGTTGCATATTATTGCGAGCAGAGCGGAAGCCGTGAAACAGTTCTACTGCCCGCGCGTGGCAGCCGGATAAAAATGGGTTATTCGTATGGGCGCTAAATCCCCCTGCCGGAGCGCAGCACTAGGGTCTTAATGCTCTCCTCGCCCAAAGCCGCAATTAGAGAATCATCGGCCCTTTGCATAATCTCGTCAACCTCCGGCACTGAGGCAAGCCTGCCCTCCATTAAATTATGCCCCCCGCCCCCCACCCTTGCCGAATCCAGTACCTCTTTAAGCCCTATGGTGTCAATATCCTTAGCCGGAAGGTAAGAGGGCGGGTCGTCTCCGGTTTCAGCAATAAGCCCCCTAGCCTCAAGACGGCTCACTGAGGTCTCCACAGGCTCCTCGGGAATCCCAAGATAGTCCACAAGAGAGTGCAGAGTCCAGCGCGGGAGGTTGTGATGGTGGTTATAACCGATGAGATACATCACCATGAGCGAGACCTTCTCCCTAAGACGGTGGCTCAGGGAAAACGACTCTTTATTGAGGGTGAGAAATTTCAGATTCTGATGGCAGAACGAAATCTGCGCCCCAATGAGCAGTATAAGCCAGCTTAAATAGAGCCAAAGCATAAACACCACAAGCACGGCAAAACCCGAATATATGGCGGTATATCGGGTTGAAGACGCCACAAATGAGGCGAACCCCCAGCCTATGGTCTGCCACAGCACCCCTGCGACAACCCCTCCCAGAAGCGCGGAGCGGATTTTTACCTTGGTGTTTGGAATCACTACATAGACAAACGTGAACGCGAGGCTAATGAATATGTAGGGGCCGAGCTTGCTCAGGAAGTAAATCAGTGAGCCGAAAGGCTCGATGGCTAGGAGCTTCACCACAACGGTGTTGCTCTTTACGGTCGCCGTAAGCCCGATGGCGCTGAAAAGAAGCGCTGGCCCTATGAGGAGAGTGCTTATGTAGTCGCTGAAGCGGCGGGCGATGCTTCTCATCCTCTGGATTTTCCAGATGTGGTTGAGGGATTTTTCCATCTTGTAAATCAGCTCGACAACCGTATAGAGGAGCATCCCAAGCCCTATCGAGCCGAGAACGCCGACTTTCATATTCTCGACGAACTCCAAAATTTTTCCCGTAATTTCAACCCCCTGCTCCCCAAGCGGGGCAAGGAAATTGTACAGCAGAGGCTC
The DNA here is from genome assembly GCA_052390235.1 of Deltaproteobacteria bacterium. Taxonomy (GTDB): domain Bacteria; phylum Desulfobacterota_D; class UBA1144; order Nemesobacterales; family CSP1-2; genus JBQTHB01. The sequence goes on from JBQTHB010000003.1 coordinate 191,288, forward strand.
AAGCTCATTGTGGACGCCGAACGCCTTGAGTATCGAGAAGCTAAATGCCAGAAGCGGCACAAGCGAGAGCAAAGTGGTATAGACCAGACTCATCGCCCGAAGCGTAAGCTCTCGGTCGCGGAACTCGTGCAGGGATACATAAACGAGCCGGAGCGTGTTGATGGTAAAAGCGCGCCTGCCGCCCTCCAGTTTCGTGTCAACCGACCAAATATCTCTTTCAAAAAAATTATTTATCCTGCGAACCAGAGGCGTCATCGTATTTATGTTTCCACTTAGAGTCAGATACAAAAATTTTATCGGCTAAATTGAAGACGGCCGTCAATGCGGTAAATCGCCCGGTCTTTTTTGGCGCGAAGAGTCATGGAGATGGGCTCGTCAAGCTCGTCCAATCCGACGAATATACGGGTGAACGCCTCTCCTCCCACGGGCTTGCCTCCTGCGAGGGTTAGGAAAATACTTCTATCTAAAAAAGCGCCTTTCACGGCGGCCCTGATTTTTTCCCCTATTTCTTTTTCCTCTTCCTCTCCGACGGGGGCAAATCCGTAAACAGGAAAGTGGTCAATAATGGCTTGGTTGAGAGCGGCGGCGGCGGCGTATCCGTCCTTAATCTGATTTTTACTGCGAAGGTCGTTGTCGAATGCCAGAACAAAGACCCCTGCCATTCCTATGCCGCCCGCATCGCGCTGGAAACGCCCGACCGAGGCGGGGATGGCGACGGCATCTCCCCTGCCAGCTTTGGGGAGCTTTCCCTGAAGCGGGTCAACTGTAACGACAAACTCGCGGCTGTTGATGGTCTCTAGGCTCAGGACTATGTACATGGGCCAGAGCCTAGGCTCGTCGCGGGCGATGTCGGCTTTTTTCACCACTGTGAGTGTGCGAAGCTCTAAATTAACCATTGGGGGTAACCTCCGAATAAATTTTTCTTCCGAGAAATATAGGTGGCAGATTGGCAATCCATCATAGTATTTCGTATAAATCCGCAAATCACAATCCATAAAATTCACGCCGCTCCATCCCCAGATTAGCCCTATTGACAAGCCCCAGCTTTTTGAATACGATAGCTATTATCAATATCACGCAAAGCCCCGCGCCTGCTCCCTCGTTTTACGGTCATTTGACCAGGCGCTCTAGGCAGGAGCGACGACGCGGACGCGCCTCCGATGTTGCAGGAATTTTAGATTAATTTAAGGGATGGAGGAGTCTCTATTCAAAAGGCGCGGCGCCGAAATCCGGGGAGATGCGCCATCCGTCCTTAGCCTTAATCCAAACGTCCTCAACAAGGGCGGTCTTCTCGGAAACCGACGGGTATTTATAATAGTCTATAGAAACCCTCACCAGGGCTTCGACGCTCTGCTCGGGGAGGCGGATTTCTTTAATCTCAACACTCGTAATGTTTAGGCTCTCGCCGGATGCTTGAATAAATCTCTCGTATTCGGCGCGCTTGGATTCATCAACAAGCGCAGAGGATCTATCGTAATATTTCCACTTAAACAACTTGTAATACAGGGAAGCGGCCGAGGCTAGGGATTCTTTGCTCGGGCCTGATTTTCCCGCAAGAGCGCAGGAGGAGAGAAATAAAACCGCAATCAATGCGCAAAGGAGTATCTTCATACGTTCCCTAGGGCGTGGAGAAGGGGCGAGCGCGCTCCAAGCGGCGTCCGCCCCGGAAGCGATTTTAGATTTTTGCCTGAAGTAGGAACGTGATGGCTAGGGCGTAAATTACGAGAGATTCGATAAGAGCAAGACCGATAATCATAGGGGTCTGAATCTTTGATGCCGCTCCCGGATTGCGGGCGATGCCGCTTAGAGCCGCCGCAGTGGCTCTACCCTGTCCCAAGCCTCCGAATCCCGCCGCGATTCCTATTCCTAGACCACTGCCCAGGGCAAGTCCGAGCTTAGCTAACTCTCCCGTGCCACCGTCCTGGGCGAAGGCATTCGGAACAAAAACGGCTATAGCCGCAACTCCCGCCATCGCAAGCAATGAAAGAAACCGTCTCATTAATATTTACCTCCTTATGGTAATAAATTTATTTTCCACATTTAGTGATGCTCATGGGCAACGGAAAGCGAAATGTATATGGCCGATAGAACCGTAAACACAAACGCCTGAAGCAACGATACAAAAAGACCAAGCCCGACGAAAATAGCCGGTATTACTATATGCGTAAGCTCGGTGAATATTCCAAGCACCAGATGGTCTCCAGTCATGTTCCAAAACAGACGGAGCGACAGAGACGCCGGGCGCACAAGGTGGCTTATTATCTCGATGATTATCATTAAAGGGGCTAAAAAAAGCACGGGCCCTGCAAAGTGCTTCAGGTATGAGATACCGTGTTCTTTAAACCCGTAGTAGTTGTACATGACGAATATCACGAGACCGCACGCCACAGTGGTATTAAAATTTCCGGTAGGGGAAAGAAATCCGGGTATCAGCCCCATGAGATTCGAGAATAAAATAAAGAAAAAAGACGTCGCGAGAAGCGGGAAATATTTCATTGCCTTTTCCCTCGACCCCATTATTCCCGTGAAAAGGTCAAGCAGGAAGTCGAGGCTTAAAATCTCAAAAACCGTCCTAAAAGAGAGCTTCGCCTCGGGTAGAATGGAATCTCTTTTCGAGAGGTTTTCCCTGATTTTACGCCCAGCATAGATTAAAAAAGCGATAACTATTATCGCGCTTAAAACATGGTCGTAATGCCCTAAACCAATCAAAGTAAACCAGCTAAAGTGTTCCATTCGAGCTTCCTTTCAGGCTTTCTCCTATTATGACCAGCACCACTCCCGTAACCCCTATAAAAAAACCATAGATGTTGACCTTTGTAAATAAGAACAGAAAAACTACAGCCCCTACCAAAACCAGCAGTTTTATAAGAAGCACAAATATGCTGAATCCCTTAGAGTAGGCGTTGCCAATAATGGAGGCAACGATAAACTTTATAGCGAGAAAATTGGCTACAACCATCAGCCCGCCTACAGCGGCGCCGTATGCAAGCTCCCTTGAGCCGATAAGTAAGTTTGCAACCGCGATAATCACGGTAACTATTAGACCCGCTTTTTCCACCCTGCCGAGAACACTAATTTTTGCTGGAGTCGTCGTCTGCGTCGTCATTTGTTTTTCTCAAGACCCTAATTAGAAACGTAAAGCCAGATGCGACTCCGGCTAAGAGTCCCACGAGGGCAAACACCGGAGTTTCCATCTCCATCCACTCATCGGCATAAGAACCAAGAATCAGACCCGCGAGTATGGACACCGCAAGCTGAGTCCCTACGGCAAAATATATAACCCATCCAGTATGCTTGTTATTAACCTTAGAGCACCCCCAAATGGCTATTTAGCGAGCTTTTTAAGCGCGCCGTATGCGGCTTTAAGGGTCAATTCCAGCTCCGCTTCAGTGTGCGCGCTCGACACGAAAACCGCCTCGAACTGCGAAGGCGGAAACATAATACCAGCGTCGAGCATATTTTTAAAGAACCCAGAATACATTTTCGTATCAGCCCTAAGAGCCGAGGCATAGTCAGCAACCTCATGCTCGGTAAAAAACAGGGTAAAGAGCGAGCCTGCGGAGTTTATCCGCGCTTTAATGTGCAATTTGGCAAGTATTTCCCTGAGTCCGCCAACTAAATCGCGGGTTACCCCGTCGAGCCTCTTATGGAAACCCCTCTCTTTGATTTTGTTGATAGTTGCAATTCCCGCCGCCATTGCCAGTGGGTTTCCCGATAGAGTTCCCGCCTGATACACCGGGCCAATTGGGGATATAAGGCTCATTATCTCCCGCCTGCCGCCGTAAGCCCCGACCGGAACGCCCCCCCCTATTATCTTGCCGAGGCAGGTGATGTCGGGCGTAACGCCATAGGTTTTCTGCGCCCCTCCGAGGCTCAGGCGAAAACCCGATATAACCTCGTCGAAAATTAGCAGAGAGCCAGAATTCAGGGTGATTTCTCTGAGTTTTTGAAGGAATCCCTCTTTAGGGAGTACGACTCCCATGTTTGCCGCCACAGGCTCGATGATAACGGCGGCGATTTTATTTCGATACTCGGCAAAAAGCCTCTCCACGGAGGAAATATCGTTGTATTGAGCAATTAGCGTCTTAGCGGTAAATTCCTGCGGCACTCCGGGACTGCTCGGAGTTCCAAAAGTGGTCGCGCCGGAGCCGGCTTTAACCAGCAGGTAGTCTGCGTGTCCGTGGTAGCATCCCTCGAATTTCACTATATAATCGCGCCCCGTATAGGCTCTGCCGAGCCTTACAGCGCTCATTGTCGCCTCAGTGCCTGAGCTTGTCAGGCGCACCATTTCAACCGAGGCAAACGCCTTTACCACGAGACTGGCAAGAGTGATTTCTTCTTCGCACGGAGCGCCGTAGCTCGTTCCCCTCCCAGCCGCACTTTTAATCGCCGACACTACGTCGGGGTGGGCGTGTCCGAGAATTAGAGGCCCCCAAGAGCCGATATAGTCAACGTACTTATTGCCGTCTTTATCGTAAATCCAAGCGCCTTGGGCTTTTTCAACAAAAATCGGCGTGCCTCCGACGGCGCGGAACGAGCGGACGGGACTATTTACGCCCCCTGGCATGATGCGCTCGGCGGTTTTATAGAGCTTTTTTGAGTTCACTACTTTTGATTTCATAACAATATGATTTTCGGACGGGCAGACGACTCGGTATCAATGAACACGGAATGCGCCGAAATGTCAACAAACCTGGGGAGGCACAAAAAGAAGAGGGTAAGGAAGAGGCAATATCCCCCTCCTTACCCCCTCGCATAGAGATTTTAGTTATAGCGCAGGTTCGTCGTTGATTATGTAAATCCTTGCGCCCGGAGCGGATCCCGGATTAACCGGAATGAATCTGGCCCTCCTGTTGAGCTGATAAGACTCTTCAGTCGTGCCTTCTCCGAATTTAGAGGTTTCCCCTCTGCTGACCGTATCAATCCTGCTGGGGTCAATGCCAAGCTGTACTAGATAGGACTTTGTTGAATCTGCCCTTCTCTGAGCTAGCGCCAAGTTGTATTCGTCCGTACCCCTGATGTCGGCGTATCCTTCTACGACAACCCTTAGATTCGGATTACTCTTAAGTGTTTCGGCGTTTTCCTGAAGCACTGGCTCGGCATCAGGTCTGATAGCCGCTCTGTCATAGTCGAAGAATATGTCCTTAAGCCCGTACTCAGTTTCCACCGGCGGAAGAGGAGGAGGAGGAGCTATAGGGGTCTCCTTCGAGGCGAGACATTTAAAGCGAGCTTCGTCCGCTTTAGCCTTGGCGTCGGCTAGAAGTCTTTTGGCTTCAAGCTCGGCGCAGAATTCACCGGCAAGGGCTTTTGCCTTTGCAAGAGCCGCCTCGGCTGCCGCGCATTCCGCGGGAGCGCAGTCAGGGCATCCAGCCGCTTTAGCCGCCGCCACAGCCGCCTCAGCATCGGCTATTTCCTGAGGTGTGGGAGGAACATTCGCACAACTCACAATGTACATCAAACCAACCAGCATAAGGGGAAGAACCGTATAGAGTTTAACCCTTTTCATCTAATTTACCCTCCTTATAAGAGAATTATTATTTACATCATATAACATTTAATTTTTTCTTGCAAGTTCTTTCAGTTTCTCTCTAGCTACTTTGGCTTCTTCGGATTTAGGGAACTTATCAATCAGCGTCTGAAGAAACAGCTTCGCCTCCTCGTTTCTATCTATGCTGATGAGGGCAAGCCCCTGCTTTAGATAAGAAAGCGGCACTCGCTCGTCCTTCGTATAGCCATCTATAAACTTCTGAAATTCCAGAATTGATTCCTCAAACTTACCCTCCCTGTAATAGGACTCAGCAATCCAATAAACGGTGCTTGCCGAATCGGGAGAGTTGGGATTGCTCCTTAGAAACTGGGTAAAAAGCTCCCTAGCCCTTTTATATTTCCCCTCGCCGAGGTTCTTATAGGCCTCGACATATATCTTATTTTCGGGGGGAGTGGCAGTAGCGCCATCCGAGGACTGCAAGGTCGTATCCCCGACTATTGTCGGCGGGGTGGTCGGCGCGGCTTGAATAGAAGAGAGCCTCTGATTCAACTGCGATAGAGCGTCCCTCAGTTCGGAGTAAGAGCCTTCGATGGCTCTAATTCTATCTTCAATTCGAGCCAGCTGCTCTCTTAGCGCCGTGGTGTCGTTGGTGTCCTGAGCCTCTCGGCGAACCTGCTCTAAGTCCTGATATATCTGATTCACCCTATTTTCGAGGTTTATCTGCCTAGAATAGACGCTCCTCACGTCTTCGTTTGTCGCGACACCGGCGCATCCGACCGAAACAGATAGGAGTAACAGAGCTGAGGAAGCAATTTTGAGTCTCATTTTATTTTCTCGGTTAATTATCCGCCGAAGCCCTAGGGGAAGAGGAGGAAACCACTACGAAATGCGCCCTTCTGTTCTGCTGATAGGCAGATTCGGTAGCCCCCGGAGACCACTGCTCGGTCTCCCCTTTGCTTACGGACTGCACCACAGATGGAGACACGCCAAGCCCAACGAGATACGCTCTAATGGAATCGGCTCTCTTCTGACCAAGGGCGAGGTTATACTCTTCCGTGCCGCGGACATCGCAGTATCCTTCTACGGCAACGAGCTTGAAGCTGGGGTTGGCTTTTATTATCCCTGCATTTTGCTTAAGCACCGGGATGGAATCGGGGTTCACATTGGAGCTGTCGTAGTCGAAAAATACGTCAACGAGGCCAAAATTAGAGCCGGGCAACTTATCCCCCTTCATCTGCTCCAGTTCCTGCTCCTTAGCGATAATCTCTCCTTCGGTCATCTCCATCTGAGATTTTGCTATTAGGGCTTTTCCCTTCGCCTCTATGGCTTTGTATCGGGCTTGCACCAGAAGCTCTCTGGCCTCTTTATATTTCCCCTGAGCCATTAGTTCTTTGGCTTTATTTAAAAGCTCCTCGGCTTGACGGTACTCCTCGGCGGCAAATTCCTCTGCTCCGGCTTCTTTAGCCGCCTTAAGCGCGGCTTCGGCGTCTCCGAGTTCTCTGTCGTATTTGTCACCGCAAGCCCCAAGATACAGGGCGAGAGTCAGAACCGTAAGGGTCAGTAAAACAAACTTTCTCATAAATTCCTCCCAAGTGCGTTAACGGAAACACGGTTAATTATAAGATTTCTACCCTATTTTGAATTTTAAGTCAATAGCATTTATTGCTCTAGGTTGAGCTATTTCGCGGTATTCGGTTATAGACGAGAGTTTTTTTAATGGAAATGATAATTATAAATAAATAGAGATAAAATTCATCCCCCCTGACAATTTGACCATGAGTTCAATTTATGATATTGTTGACCTAGGATGGGAAATAAATATAATGTTCAAAGTTGGCTCTAAGGCCGTTTATCCGGCTCACGGAGTTGTAGAGATAAGGGCAATTGAAGCTAAAGAGATTTGCGGCACTAAGAAGACCTTTTACATACTGAAGGTTCTTGAGAGCGACGTTACGGTGATGGTGCCTACCGACAACGCCGAGAACATCGGGCTAAGGCCCATTATCACCAAAACTGAAGTCCCAGGCATATACGAAATACTCAAGAATAAAAAAACCGTTGAACCCGTTCCGAACGGCAATCAAAGCTGGAACAAGCGCTACCGAGAGTACGTTGATAAGCTCAAAAGCGGCAACATTGTCGAGGTCGCCACGGTTCTAAAGAGTATCTACCTGCTGCGCGGCGAGAAAGAGCTTTCATTCGGGGAGCGGCGCATATTCGACAACGCCCGCGTGCTTCTGATTAGAGAAATCGCCCTAGCCAAAGACTCAGACGAGCAATCCGTAGCCGGAGAGATTGAAAAACTCCTCACCGAATAAATGTCTCGCGAGCTGATTGACATAAAAGCCGCATCTAAACTCAAGGGTTTTCATTTCGGAGCCAAGTCCCGCGCGTCCGGTTACGCCTCTGGGATTCACAAAAGCGCGCACAAAGGGGTAAGCCCCGATTTTCTCGAATATAAAGAATACTCTGAGGGGGACGAGCTAAAGCGCGTTGACTGGCGTCTGTACGGCAGACAAGACCGCCTCTACGTCAGGAAATTTGAAGATGAGGCAATACTTAGATGGCTCATCTTGGTTGACCGAAGTGCCTCGATGGGATACGGCTCTGGTGGTGGGGAGACAAAGCTCGATTACGCCAAGCGCCTCGGGGCTACACTTGCGTATCTGCTCCTGAAGCAGGGGGACTCAGTGGGGATTTCGGATTTCTCGGCGGATGCAGGGAGGGGGGATTGCGAGGCAATTGCTCCCCGCTCGGGGGCATCGCAAATAACGCGGATAACCGAGAGGCTGGGCGCGCTGCGCGCTGGCGGCGGTACTCTCATCAAACAGGCGGCGCTCAGCACAATTGAGAGAATCCGGGGGGATGCGGCTCTGGTGGTAATATCGGATTTCCTAACCGAGGCGGGAGGGGTTAGAGAGAGTCTGAGGCTGATAAGCGCGTCTCGCAAAAAGGCGTTTTTCTTCCATGTGCTGGATGCTGGCGAGATGGATTTTAATTTCGAGGGGATAATCGAATTTGAGGACCTCGAAGACGGCAGTAGAGTTTTAGTTGACGCCGGAGACATCCGAGAGGCTTACAGAGGGCGGATGAGGCGTTTCATCGCTGAAACCGCCGCCGTCTGCCACGAAAACGGTGCGGCGCATATACTCGCCCCCACGAACGCCCCGATAGAAGACGCGCTCCTGCAAATTGCAGTGAAATAACCGACGCGGGACGGGGGGGGGGTGGTATAATTGAATTTCTCTTTGCTCAATCCCCTTTTCTTAATAGGACTTATAGCAGTAGCCCTGCCCGTTATCGCGCATCTAGTGTCGAGGAAAAAGGGGGCAACGCACAAATTCTCAGCCGTATCGCTCCTCCTCGCCTCGGACAGAGAATCCATAAGAAAATCAAACCCTAAGGATTTGCTCCTGCTCGCTCTAAGAGCTTTGGCTATAGCGCTTATCGCGCTGATGTTCGCCAAGCCCGCGACTCTCACCGATACCCCTGTGGACGTGAGCGAGATAAAATCTGCCGCTATCGTGATTGATAATTCCTTTAGCATGGGTTATGACGACAATTTCAGCATAGCTAAAAGCCGCGCCGAGGAAATTATCGAAGCCCTAGCCGATGGGAGCTTTGCGGCAGTATTCCCACTCGTGCCGCCGCCCGGGTTCAAGCCGGAAATCACAGCCGACAAGGGGAGACTCAAAAGCGACATATCCGCCGTAGCGCTCTCGCACTCTTTCGCCGACAACGAGAGGAGATTGGCGGAGATATACGAAACCCTGGAAAACTCGCCCGCCGAGGGGAGCAGAGAGGTTATCTTCCTGACCGACTCCCAGAGAAACGGCTGGAGCGGCGAGCGCTTCGAGCGGGAATGGGTCAGCGCCGTTGACGTAGGCGATGGTTCGCCCCCCGAAAACCGCTCAGTAAATTATTTCGAGGTTGCAAGCTCCGGGGATTTTATCAGCGCGCGGGTAATAGCGGCGAATTACTCCGGCAATCCGGCGGAGGGGCTGCCGATTAGCGTTTCCGTCGGCGATAGCGAATCGAGCGGGTTTATCAGCATCAAAGCGCGGTCTCAGGAGGCCAGAGATTTCATATTCCCTCTAGTAGAACCCACCGCAGACGAGACGGCGGCAATAGCCAACCTGCCCGCCGACAAACTGCCCGCAGACGACACGCGATATTTCATGCTCTCTCGAATCGCCCAAATCCGCGCTTTGATAATTGACGGAGACCCAAGGGAAGATGCGCGGCTCAGCGAGACTCACTACCTCGCCGAGGCGCTTGAGACGATTTCCGAAATCCGGGCGATGAGCCTCACGGTAAAAGACAACGAGGCGTTTCTGGGCGAGCGCCTAGACAAATACAATTTCGTGATACTGGCAAATGTCAGCGACATCACCCCGCAAAAAGCCCAGGAGCTTGGGGAGTTCGTCGCACAGGGCGGGGCAACCCTGATATTTGCCGGAGAGCGCGTGAGAGCCGAAGTCTATAACGCCCTTCTCGGCGATATCCTTCCGGCGCAGTTCGTCGGAGAGGTTCGAGAGGGGTCATATTTTCTCTCGGCTGAGGGAGAGGCTTTCTCGGCTGAGGTCGCGGGGAAATTACCCCAAGCGGGGGTAGAAAAATTCTTCAAACTCGCCCCCGCGCCCGAATCGCGCACGATGATTCGTGTTGAAGACGGCTCGCCAATTCTGGTTGAGAAAAAAATCGGGCGGGGCAGAGCGTTTGTCTTTGCCTCCACTGCAGACCGCGCTTGGAACGGGTTTGCGCTCTGCGGGGCGTTTCTGCCCGCGATAAAAGAAATCCTAGACCTCGTCCAGAGTTCCGAGGGGGGCGGGAGAAACTTCACCGTGGGCGATTTGGTAAAAATAGAATTTTCTGGAGTAGCCGAAGCGGCATCGGTGAAATCCCCCGCTGGAGAGGAGTTTGCGGTCGGCGCGGATAATCCAATATTTGATAAGACCCTCTCCCCCGGAATTTACAGCGTGAATTTCGACGGAGGCGGATACTCCTTCGCCGTAAATGTGGATGCGCGGGAGTCGAATCTCGATAAAATCAATCTGGGCAAACCCGCCGAGAAATCCCCCCGCGGGGGCGGCAAGGCGAGGGCGACTAGAGAGCTATGGGGATATTTTCTCTGGGCGGCGGTCGTATTATTAATCGCTGAGTCGGCAGTGCGCTCGGTTCGGAGATGGAATTAATCAGCGAGGCTTGCGCCGTCCATCGAGGCGGGGGCGGAGTAGCCAAGCAGAGCGAGAATTGTCGGGAAAACGTCAACCGTTCTTGCCGGCGCTCTTTTAATCGGCGCGCTCATGCACAGGGGCACTATCATGTGGTCTCGAAACAGCGCCCCGTGCGAGGAGCAATGCTCAGGATTTTCGTGCCGCGCTCGGAGGTCGAACCCGCGCCTTGCGCTGAGGACTAAATCCCCAGTGCGAGGGGATTCAAAGAGCTGGAGTAGCTGAACCAGCGCGTCAGGATAATCCGTATCGAAGCTAAGCCTGAGGCTCTCTTCGGGGGTCATTTTCTGGGGCATATCGGCATATCCGAACGGGTCTGCGCCGCGCTTTTGGTAGCGCACAAATCCATTGTCGAGCCAAACCGACGCCTCCCCGCGCAGGCTCTTAATCCTCACCCCTCCGGTCTCGTCCGCTGCGGCGATAATATCAATTTCGGGTCTATCCAGAAGAGAGGCGGCAAGGGGATATAACTCCTCGTATGTGTTTCTCCGGCGCCAGCCCGCAGGATTTTTCACATAGACGTGCGCCATGGCGTTTCCCGATACCATTACAGAGGCAGTGGCGGCGGCGTAGTTTCTGAAAATGTAGGGATAGTAAAACGTCCTATAGCCGGATTTGTCCATAAAATCGAGCGCGTCAAAGTGAGAGTGGGTTTGAGTTAGCCCGTGGTCGCTTCCGAGAACAAAGAGCGTCTCGTCTAATTTCCCGCTTCTGCGCAGAGCGGATGCGACATCTCCGAGGGCGCGGTCAATTCTGCGGTACGAATCCAGCGCTTTGCCGTGGAACGGGTGATAGAGATGCGAATAGGTGTCAATCCCCAAGAACACGACGCAGGTGAATTGAATGGACTCGCCGAGGGATTTTAGCAGGATTCGTCCGGCGGCGGCGTCCACTTCGTCGCAGTTTTCGGTGAAATGGCTCTTGAGCTTCAGATAGAATTTGCTGAATTTGGTTTTATCGCCCCTTGCCGAAATCCCTCGTGATACCTCGTTGAGGATGCTCGCGCTGTTTGGAATCAGCTCAAAAATCGTGGGGGAATCCGCAGACAGGTCGCTGTTGAGCAAAACCCCCTCGATGCCGATGTAGCTTCTGGAGCGGTAGAGCGAAAAGAGCTTCTGCTCGTAAACCTGCCTATCGAACCAGCGGATGCCGGGGAGGTTGCATCTGCCGGGGAATTTTCCCATCAGGTAGGGCGTGTAAGCCGGGCCAGTGGTGGAGGGGAAAACCGTAACGGCGCGGGCGTATGAGCCTCTCTCAACTATGTATTTTGAGATATTGGGAAGGTCTCCGCGGCTGAGGAGTTCCTCGAGAACATCGGCTCTTGCGCCGTCCGCCATGATAAAAATACAACTTTTAAACCGCCCAGCCACGATGAGAATCTCCAGAATTAGTATCAATAGGAAAAAACGGCGGCACGGTGAATCGCCGCAGCTCAAGGGGACTCATAATAAACCTAATATGCGCATAATTCCAGCGTTAGATAAAGAGCGCGGATGGGGTTTCTCAGGAGAAGTATTTGAGATAGACCGCCCGAATTGCGTCGGTTTTGGCGATGTATGTACGCCGCAGTTCCTCTCCGCCGCCTTCGATGCCGAGTTGCATGGCGAGCTTTGTGAAGTCTGATAATCCAAGTTCGCTTGTAGCGCTGTCGCGCAGGAGCCTCAGTAAATTCTCGAGCCTCTTTAGGAACGAGAGTCCATCCGCGAGGGTGGAGAAATCCGTACCGGCGATAATTTTCCGCTTCTTTGCCGCGGAAAGCGCCGAGAGCGTGTTCTGAGTCCTCATCTCTTCAAACTGGGAGCCGAATTTAAGCTGAAGCATCTGGGCGAGAAATTCAGCGTCCACAATCCCCCCGCGCCCGGTTTTGAGGTTAAATTTCCCCTCCCCCTCCTTGGCGAGTTCCCTTTCCATTCGGGAGCGCATATGGTTAATTTCGGAGTGGAAATTCCCATCAAGCGCGCCCTCATAGACGAAATGGCGAATTGCCTTAATTGTCTCCCGTCCTAACTCGGCGCTGCCGGCACAGGCTCTGGCGCGTATCAACGCCTGCCTCTCCCAGAGCCTCGCGCTAGCCTCGTGATAGCTCCGAAAGGACTCAAGCGACGACACCAGAGCGCCGGATTTGCCCGAGGGTCTGAGTCCCATGTCAATCTTATAGGCGAATCCCTCCGCAGTGGGGATTGACAGCACGGATATCATCCTCTGCCCCAGTTTGGAGAAAAACTCGTGGTTCTCGCCCGGGTAGATAAAGATAATATCGAGGTCAGAGTTATAGCTCATCTCCCTGCCGCCGAGCTTGCCCATGCCGAGAATCGCCATATCCGAGGGTTTTGCCGATTCGTCAGATTTTTTCATCAGACTCTCGCCGGCAAGCCCCAGTGCGACTTCCATCATGGCGTCAGCGAGGTTGGCGAGGCTCTCCCCGACGGATGGGGCATCGAGTTCGCCGTTTAAATCCCTGAGGCAGAGCTTTAGCGTCTCGACGTTTTTAAATCTCCTGATGGCGTTGAGCTTTCCCTCGTAATCCCGCTCTTCGGAAAGCGCCCTCTTTAGCTCCTCCAGCATCTCGCGCTTCGTGCGGAACTCCCTCCACGCGCTCCTGAGCGTTATCACATCCAAATACTCCGGGTGCCTGATGAGGAAATTCGACAGGTACGCGCTCGTCGAGAACAGTCGTGAGAGTAGCTCCAATATGTCGGGATTCTCCGAGAGCATGGCAAATATTGAGGTGCGCCATCCGATGCCGGAGATGAACCGTTCGAGGTTTCTAAGGGCGGCGTCGGGGTCTGCGGAGTATATAACCTTCCCCAAGAAAGCCGGAACAACGCGCCTTGTGAGGGTTCGCCCCTTTTGCGTTAAGCCCCCTTTTTTGGTGTCGAGAAGGGCGCCAATGAGTTCGGCGGATGTCCGGGGGTATTTGAACCCCAAATTTTTGAGACGCTCCAGCGCGCGGGCTTCATCTACATTTCCCTCGGAGAGGAAATCGGCGAGTTCGAGAAATTCCCTGCCCTCATCCTCGATTTTTTTCGACGGCTCATAAAAAAGTTGATTGTAATTCTTCGACACTTCTGAGGTTTGACGGGCGTATTCCGTCTCGAACCCATCTTTTGCGCCAAGCCCTACCCTCTTGGCAAGGGCATCGAGGCTCTGGGCATCTTCGGGGATTTTATGGGTCTGAAGCTCGTCAACAAGCTGAATTGCGTGTTCCACCCGCCGGAGGAACAGGTAAGACGCGCTAAGGGAGTCGCAAACCGCGCGCTCGATAATTTTCATCTCCTGGAGTTTCAACAACGCCCTGAGCGTGCTTCGCTCCCTGAGGGATTCAACTGCGCCGCCGTTGACGAGCTGTAGGGCTTGCGTGAAAAACTCGATTTCGCGGATACCCCCTCTGCCGAGCTTCACGTCGCGTTTTTTTTGGAGTCTGTTGAGCTTTGCCTTCATCTCTTTGAGGTCTTCAATTGAGGCGTAATCGAGGAATTTTTTATAGACGAAAGGGGCGATTTCCCGATTAAACCTCTGCCCCAGGGCTATATCGCCCGCAATGGGCATGGCTTTAATCATCGCCGCCCTCTCCCAAGTGTCTCCCCAGTAGAAATAATGCTCCAGCGCGCCGTCAAGCGACAGGGCTACATCGCTCTTGCTCCCGCCGGGGCGAAGCGCGAGGTCAACCCTGTACAGAAAGCCGTCTTCGGTGATGGAGGCAAGGGCTTTTGTGATTTTCTCAGAGAGCTTAAATATGGGGTCTGGGTTTTTCGTACCCTTGTAGAGGTAGATTAAATCAATATCGGAGCTTAGGTTCAGTTCCCTGCCGCCGAGCTTGCCCATGCCCAGAACGACGAATTTCATAGAGGCAGGGATTTTAAGCTCTCGCTTAAAGAAACGGAAAACGGCTTCCACAGCGGAGGCTGCGAGGTCTGAGAGTTCAGCCATCATCTCGGTAAATTCGCCGAATCCGAGAATATCCCGATAGACAATGCGGGAAAGTTCGTGGTATTTGTAACGGCGAAGAGCCCCCATAAGCTCGGCTTCGGAAGCCGCTCCGAGGGCGATATGCACAGATTCAGAGAGGGTTTGCTCGTAGGGCTTCGGGGCGTGGAGGGATTCGGAGTTGACAAGAGAGTCGAGAATGGACGGGTCTTTAATGGCGGCTCGTCCGAGAAACCGGCTATAGGACGCGAGGAGGCGGAGAGTTTCTTCTTTTTTGGGGGATAGAGCGCCGCCCCGTTCCCTGAAGAGTTGTAGCGCGTTATCGGCGGTCTGCGAATCTGGGAAAACCCTATTCAACCCTGATTTTCCTAGTGGATTTTTTTCGGGAGCGGGGTTTACGATAAGAGGATTTTGAATCCGATGATGAGGAGGGAGCGTCGGGCGTCGCCGTGCGGTTTAGAATATCGGCAAGGGTTATCACCAAGCCGAACCCGCGTTTTATGGATTTCCCGGCGACATCCCAGATTTGCTCTCTGCCCTGCCTCTCGCGCAGAAGCCCCCCGACGCCTTTGACGGCGAACCCGGCGGCGATGATGCCCTCAGTGGCGGCTTTGATGAAATGCCCCCTTGCCTTCTCTAAATCGCTCAGCTCTTTTTTCTTCATATCGGAATTTTACCACAAACCGGGGCTAATTTAACACAAATTCGGGATAATCGAGGGGAGCGGGCCGTCTGCGAATATTCCGCCTAATCACTCCGGCTCAAGCCCCGATAGTAGCGCGCCGGGGGCGAGCGTTAAATCTCCGGTGGGGGAATCGGCTGAGCGGATGGCGGGGCAGTGACTCCCCGGAAATCCCGGCATCCCGCGCCCGCATCTGAAACCATCTTAACAGAGCTAGGTGATTATAGAGGGGCCCTGGGCTTCTTTCTGGCGGCTACGCTTGACCTTCTCTTCGATAAGCACGAAGAGCCTATTTTTAAAACTATCGTCGTAGGCGCAGATGTCCGGTATGATGCAACCCATAAGGGCGATTTTGAGGAAAAATTCTGTATTTGCCCTCAGATGGTCTTCTTGGTGCTGACCCCCGTAGGCGCCGGAGAGGTTATTGTAAATCGCCTCCCCAAGCTGATTGGCAACCTCGACGATGCTCATTCCAGGGGCGGTTTGCTGAAGGGCAGATACGCCCATATTGAAAGCCATTGTGATTGAGGTCATCATAGGGGACTGTTGCTGACTCTGTTCCTGCTCGCTCATAACTATTGATTCCTCCCGATTTGTATTTGGCGGCGCGCTGAAAATCAATCTCAAACGCGATTTGCGGATTTGTTAAATATAGTGAAAAATTAAGAACAATCAAATCCGCAGGAGGCGCGATGTCTCAAGTTCACGGCGGCAGGCTCGTCGTCAAAACCCTCAGCGAACTCGGAGTAAGAGACATATTTTCCCTGAGCGGGGGGCATATAAACCCCATTTACGATGCCTGCGGGGATTTCGGCATCAGGCTCATTGACACCCACCATGAACAGGGGGCGGCAATGGCGGCGGACGCATACGGGCGCGTCAAAAGAGAGCCTGGGGTGTGCCTCGTTACGGCGGGGCCCGGATTTACAAACGCCCTCACGGGAATCGCCGGAGCGTTCATGTCGAACTCCCCCTGCCTGTTTCTCGCGGGCAAGACCGGAATTGAAGAGAGCGACAGACTCCCGCTGCAGGAAATTGACCAGCAGGCAATGATAACCCCCATCACGAAGTGGGCGAGAACAGTCTATGACGCGCACCGCCTGCCGGAGTACATAGCATCGGCTTACAAGAGGGCGATTTCCGGCAGACCGGGCCCAGTCTATCTGGGAATGCCGCATGAAATCCTCTACGAGAGCGTTAGCGAAGGAGATGTCTATCGCTACAACGTTAAAGCCCCTTATTCCAAATCCGAAGCCCCGTCCGAAGCCGCCTCGGAAGCCCTAGATTTGATTATGTCCGCCCGAAGACCCGTCCTCATTGCGGGAAGCGGGGCGTGGTACTCAGGGGCTGATGGAGAAATCCTGCGCTTCATCGAAAGAGCCGAAATGCCTTTATTCACGCTCAATTTCGGGCGCGGGATAGTATCCGATAAGCACCCCCTGTGTTTCGGAGCGGCAAGCCCCGGCGCGCCTAGCGGATTCAAGAGGGCAACCTCCGAAGCCGATTTAATTATTCTCCTCGGCATCAGACTCAGCCTGTACATCGGCTGGGGGAGAACGTTCAACCCGGAGGCAAAAGTCATACAGGTGGACATTGACCCCTCGGAAATCGGGCGAAACCGCCCCGCTGACCTCGGCATTGCGGCGGACATTAGCAAGACCCTTTCCCGTCTCACAGAGGGGCTGGAAAAAAGGCAGGTTCGGCTGAATTTTCAGCGCTGGACGGCGCGCATAAGGGCTTGGAGGGACGAAGAATGGGGGCAGATGGTGGAAGGGGCGGCAACATCCGACAGAGTCCCCATGCACGCACTGAGGGTGATTAGAGCCGTCGAGGAGGTCATGGACGCGGACGGGATGCTCGTCATTGATGGAGGGGACACGCAAGCATTCTGCGACAGCGCGTATCAAGTGCAAAAACCTGGGCATTACGTCAAAGGAGGGCCGCTTGGGTGCATGGGCGTGGGAGTGCCCTTTGCCATCGGGACAAAAGCCGCTTACCCAAGTAGGCAGGTTTGCCTCATCACGGGGGACGGCGCGGTGGGGATGAATTTTATGGAATTCGAGACGGCGATAAGACACAAACTGCCCTTCGTTGCGGTTGTGTGCAACGACCAGGGCTGGGGAATGACCAAGCATCAGCTGTGGCTATCATACGGCAGGGATAAGAAAACGGCGGGGGTTGACCTCCCGTTTACGCCGTTTCACGAGATTGTGAAAGCGCTGGGAGGGTATGGAGAGACCGTCTCAGGGCCCAGAGAGCTTCGGGGAGCGATAGAGCGGGCATTTTCCGCCGGAGTTGCCGCGCTGATAAATGTCCCCACAGACCCGGAAGCCATAAGCCCCGCGACATACGCCCTGACACAGATGATGACACCGAAGCACAGATGAGAGCCGGGGGCCGCTCTGTGGACGCTAAGACGCCAAGGAAAGCTAGGTTCTGTACATCAATTTTTCTCAATTAGTTCCTAAGTGTTTGGGCTAAAACCATCTACTCAAAACTGTCTTTCGCCATTCGCGGATACGATAATAAGTCTATGGAGAGCGGGAGGGGGCTATTAATTTTGAGGGCTTAAGTCGGGAGCGTAGCTACCATCTGACTACTGCTGAACCCCAAGCGAATCCTGCCCCGAACACTGAGAAGAGTATAATATCCCCCCTCTTGAGCCTTCCCGACTTCGCCGCCTCGTCCAGGGCTATCGGCACTGAGGCTGAGGATGTGTTGCCGTATCTATCCACGTTCATAAAGACCTTTTCGACTGGGATGCCAAGCCGCCTTCTCACAGCGTCCATAATTCTGTAGTTCGCCTGATGGGAGATGAATAGGTCAATATCGTCGGCGCTGATTCCGGCTTTTTTTATTGCCTCGACGGACGACGACTCCATTGCTTTAACCGCTTCTTTAAAAACCTCATTTCCAGCCATTTTGAGGAAGTGCTGTCTCGCGCGCACACTCTCTTCCGAAGCCGGAATGCGGGAGCCTCCCCCCGGCATGTAGAGCAAATCCCATGAATCCCCGTCAGTGGCTAGGCACAGGGATAAAATCCCCGGCTCTTCGGATTTTGCTATGAGAACCGCCCCCGCGCCGTCCCCAAACAGAATGCACGTGCCTCTGTCCTGAAAATCCACGATACGAGAGAGAGTCTCCGCTCCCACGACTAGAGCCGTTTTTGCATCCCCCGACATTAGCATAGCCTTTCCCACCTGCAGGGCGTATAGGAATCCCGAACATCCGGCAGAAATATCGAGCGCGACGGCGTTCCTAGCCTTGATTATGCTTTGAATGAGACAGGCAGTGGAGGGGAAGAGGTAGTCCGGCGATATTGTGCCGACGACGATGAGGTCAACATCCAGCGGGTCAACGTTGGCGTCGGCAAGGGCTTTCAAAGATGCGTCGGCGCCTAAATCCGAGCTTGCGACATCTGGGTCGGCGATTCTGCGCTCGGATATTCCCGTTCTAGCTTTTATCCACTCGTCTGAGGTGTCAACGATTTTTTCCAGCTCGGCGTTGGAGAGAATTCTTGAAGGGGCTGAAAGTCCAGTGCCGATGATTCTGACGTAGCTCAAAAGCCAAGGCGCTCCCTGAGTGGATTTTGGGGGATATTATTTGTGAAGAGCGGGGGTTTGTCAAACTGAAGCAAAGCCGCCTACACGGCGGTATTAGATGCTTGGGGGGCTACAGAGGATTCCGGCGCCCCTGACAGAGGAGAGATATTATGCCGCCGCCTCGTCGAGGACAGAGCTAATCCTCTTCCAATCCTCAGGGGTCAAATTCACCCGCCTCGCATACTCAATTTGAGTAGAGAGGAAAATAATCCCAAAATAGTCCTGGCGGGCGAGCGCGGCGAGAAGCTCCATATCCTCTTCGGATTCAATGCCGAAGAAAACAGACACCGCATAGGGTTTGGCGATATTTCCCGCAAAGTTAAAAGTCATTTTTACCGCCGGAAATTCCTGCCTTTTTATACACTCAAATGTAAACGCCGCCTCCCGCGCCTCGGCGAGCAGGGCGAGATTCTCGGCGCTTTCCTTAATTATGAACGCCGCCTGGTCAAGAATTGAGGCCGCCAAACAGCCAGAGTCAAGAAACGAGAGGCTCATCGAAACATCCAGGTGGAAGCGGAGTTTCTCGATTTGCGCATTGGGGACGGCTTCAAGGGATTTGGGTTGGATTTTTATAAGGCGCATGGTTTTGGCTATCGGGACATTTTGTGCAGTGGGAGATGATACCCTAAAAGCGAGCGCAAGGGAAAATAGCCCGTGATGACGGCAAGTTGCGTCTGAAATCGCTGAATTTTATTAAATAACTCATCGCCCACTTGACATTAACATCATAAGTTTATTATTATCCCTAGCCTAAAGCCCCGTATTCAAGATAGAGTAACCCCTTAAAGAGGAGGAGAAGGAACTATGACAATTGTTGATTGGTTTTTTTTCACGACGATATTGATTTTGTGCTTATCCACGATTTATTTTCTCCAGGCAGGAGAAAATAAGCCGCTGTTTCCCAGACTGAGATTCTGGAAACCGAAGAAGGCTGAATCGCCCAAGCCCGCAGCGGAGAAGAAACCCCAGGCTACCCCAACCGGAGCGGATACCAAGCCTGCCTCATCAGACCCATTCGCATCTGCCAGCCCCGTTGGGGAGACAGTCAAAGCCGCCGAGGTCAAGGTTCAGCAGTCCCAGTCCGTGCCGGACACGGTCAAGCCGGTAGGTCAGGCTGCGGCGTCTGCCAAGCAGGTTGTAGCCGAGACTAAGCCCGCGCCTGCGACTCCAGCGGATACCAAACCCGCCTCATCAGACCCATTCGCATCTGCCAAGCCGGCGGGGGAGACGGTCAAAGCCGCCGAGGTGAAGGTTCGGGAGTCCCAATCTGCGCCGGACACTGTAAAGCCGGTAGGTCAGGCTGCGGCGTCTGCCAAGCAGGTTGTAGCCGAGACTAAGACCGCGCCTGCTACTCCAGCCGAGACCAAACCCGCCTCATCAGACCCATTCGCATCTGCCAAGCCAGCAGGGGAGACAGTCAAAGCCGCCGAGGTCAAGGTTCAGCAGTCCGCATCCGCGCCGGACACCGTAAAGCCGGTAGGTCAGGCTACTGCGTCTCCTAAGCAGGTTGTAGCCAAATCCACTCCCGCGCCGACTCCAGCACAGAAGCCTGCCTCCTCAGACCCATTCGCTTCTGCCAGCCCCGTTGGGGAGACGGTCAAAGCCGCCGAGGTGAAGGTTCAGCAGTCCACATCCGCGCCGGACACCGTAAAGCCGGTAGGTCAGGCTACGGCCACTCCTAAGCAGGTTGTAGCCGAGACTAAGACCGAAGCCGCTCATCCAGACGTTTGCACGTGCTTTATTTGCAAACCAGCCAAAGAAGAAGCCAAATCCACTCCCGCGCCTGCTACTCCAGCCGAGACGAAGCCCGCCTCCTCAGACCCATTCGCATCTGCCAAGCCGGCAGGGGAGACGGTCAAAGCCGCCGAGGTCAAGGTTCAGCAGTCCGCATCCGCGCCTGATACCGTAAAGCCGCGGGGCGTGTGAGAGTACTAGGATTTTTGAAGTAGATGAGGCGTATCAGGGGATGAGTCTCGCATCTGCGCAAGGTTAAGCCGTTCGAGGGGTGAAAATCCAGCGGGCGGCTTTTTAAATTTTGATTCGGATGGAGTATAATAGTCTGACTACGAAAGCAAGTAGAGCAATTGCCGGGAGGATAATGACGATGAAAAAATTGCCGCTTTTCATAGTAACGGTTTTAATGTTTTTCTCTCCCTTTTTAAAATCCCTAAGCGTCGCTCAGGAAGAGGGCGGAGTCCAGAGGCTGCTACTCGGATTGAAACCCGCTGTCGTTTTCATCTATGTGAATATCAAAGGGTGGGTAAATATCAACGGCAGGGAGTATCAACCCGACCAGGTCAACGGATTCGGCTCAGGGTTTATCGTCAACCCAGACGGCTATTTGATTACAAATGGCCATGTGGTTGACAACTATAACGCCTCAAACGAGACGCGGCTCGAAGGGGATTTTATCTGGAGCACGGTTTTAAAATTTCTAATCCCAGAGGAAGAGGCGCGCCAAGGCAGGCGTTTTTCAGACCAAGAAAAACGAACCATAGCCATTGAACTCTACAATCAGCTTTACTCCAAAGCGCAGGTTACGATAAAAAAAGACCTGCTCGTATTCCTCTCGAACGGGGAACACTATCCGGCGGAGATTAAGGCATTCAGCCCTCCCCTCAGCCAGCTTCCGGGCAAGGTGTCTTATCCCGGAGCAAGCGAAAAGGTGGAGACTGGCAAAGACGTTGCCGTGCTGAAAATCGAGGGGCGAAATCTCCCGACCGTTCCCCTTGGAGACTCGGCTAATCTGCAACTCGGAGAACCGATCTACGTTATCGGATTCCCCGGAGTGGTGTTTGACCAGGCGTATCTGAGCCAAAAAACCCAGCTCGATGCAACCGTCTCAAGCGGCCAGGTTTCGGGCGCAAAGCTCGATGTCAAGGGGACTCCGGTAATTCAAACCGACGCTCCGGTTACTTGGGGAAACAGCGGAGGGCCCGCATTCAACGCCAAGGGCGAGGTAATAGGGATTCCGACGTTCATCAGCATAAGTCAAAGCACGGGGACTCCTCAGGCGATTCAGGGATTTAATTTTCTAGTGCCTGTGAACACCGCCAAGGAGTTCGTCAGAACATCTGGCGTTGACCTTGCGCAGCCGAGCCTGTTTAACAAACTCTGGTACGAGGCGCTTGGCCTCTACGCCAAGGGGCAGTACAGAGAAACCCTCGCCAAGCTCGACGAAGTGATGCGGATTCTGCCCAATCAGCCCGACGCAAGAAAGCTCCAAGTCGCCTCGCAGGAGAGAATCGCCAATCAGCCCCAGCAGAGCGGTGGAAAATCCATGGTGAAGGTGGCAGCGCCGATACTCCTGATGATAGTGGTCGTGGCGGTTCTCGCCTATGTAGCGCAGAGCAGAAAAAAATCCAAGGGCGGCGAATATCAGCCCTCTGCGGCGGAGACAACCGCTCCATCAAAGACATACAAGGCGGCGGGCTTGCTCATATCGGAGGGCGGCAAATCCCATCAGATAACCGGCTCTGGAATCAAAATCGGCAGAGACCCGAATAAAAACCAAATCGTCATAGACAACGACGGGGTATCGCGCGAACACGCCTGGGTCGGCGCGGAAGGCGGAGGCGTCGTGGTTAGAGATTTAAACTCCCTCAACGGCACATACATAAACTCAACCGCTGGCAACCGCGTCAAAAGCGAGCCGCTCAGAGAGGGAGACGTTGTAATCATCGGCAAAGGGAAGTTCGCCTCGTTTACCTATAAATCAAGCTAGCAAAAAGGGGATAACCCATGGTTGGCAAGGAAATAGGTCCCTACAGAATTCTGGAGAAAATCGGTCAAGGCGGCATGGGTCTCGTGTACAAGGGCGTGCATGCGAAACTCGAGCAGGAGGTCGCAATAAAAGTCCTCTCGCCTGAATACACAAACGACGAGTCCATGCGGGCGAGGTTTATCCAAGAGGCAAAGATTCAGGTAAAGCTCTCTCATCCGAACGTCGTCAATATTCTCAATTATCTGGAAGATGGAAGGGACATTTTCCTGGTGATGGAGTACGTCAAAGGGGAAACGCTGGAAAGTCAGCTTAAAAAATCCGGCAGAATGGCCCTTCAAAAAGCCTCGGCGGTCTGCCTGAGTGTGCTGGAGGCGCTGTCGTTCATGCACTCGCGCGGGGTGATTCACCGCGACATAAAGCCGAGCAACATAATGTTCACCGAGGACGGGGCGGTCAAGGTTACCGACTTCGGCATCGCCAAGGTGAAGGGCGAGAAAGGGCAGACCAAAACGGGAATGCGTATCGGCACGCTTTGGTATATGTCGCCGGAGCAGATAAAGGGGCAGGAAGCGGATATGGCTTCGGACATCTATTCGCTGGGGATAACGTTTTATCAGATGGTTACGGGGAGAGTCCCGTTCACGGGAAACTCGGAATATACGGTTATGAAGGGGCATCTGGAGCAACAGCCCCCTGCGCCGTGGGATATTAATAAGAGCGTCTCGCGGGAGTTCGGAGGGGTTATTCTCAAATCCATCGCCAAAGAGCCGAAGGGCAGATACGCGACGGCGAGAGAATTTTCGGGGGATTTAAGGGCGGCATTAAAAGACGGCGAGGCGGCCGAGGTAACTGCAGTAGCCCACCCTAGAGCCTCAAGAATACTCCCCTCGTTTGAGCTGAACAGAAAGCAATCCCTCGCCGTGCTTGCGGGGCTTGGCATAATTCTGATGCTCATAATTGCCTTCATGCTCAAAGGAGAGGACAGAGAAGAAGGCGCGTCCTTCCCCCTGACGGCAGTATCCCCTTCCGATGCCGTCTCGAAGGATAACGCCTCTGTAGCCGGAGACGGAGATTCGCCCGACGCTAAGAGCGCAGCGCTAGACGCCACTGGTGAGCCAAGTCCCGTTGCCGAGCCGAAGGCAGAACCCCTAAAAGAAGAGCCGGGCGGAACAGCCGTATCCGAGCTTCCGGCGGCAGAGGATGCCGCTGAGCCGGCGACTGGAGAGACACCCGCGCCCAAAAAAGCCGCTCAGAAGAGAGATGGCGGTTGGAAAATTAAAAAATAACCCCGGAGATTGCCCAATGAAACCCGCCGCTTGCATTTTGACTCTCATCGCTCTAATCCTCGCCGGATGCTCTCAGACAACGACTGCGATTAAAGACATCCAGCAAAAAGCCCTGATTTCCATCCGCAAGCCCGGAGAGAAAATGTCCTCCTCGCCAGAA
Source organism: Deltaproteobacteria bacterium (assembly GCA_052390235.1). GTDB lineage: Bacteria > Desulfobacterota_D > UBA1144 > Nemesobacterales > CSP1-2 > JBQTHB01. Next base: position 215,391 of record JBQTHB010000003.1, read on the forward strand.
GATACGGCGAAGAGATACGCCTGCGCATTTGGGAGGCAGAACAGGCTCATCGTGGAAGAGGTTGACGCAGTCCCCGACCGCATCTCCGCCGGAGACGAAATAAACCAGAGAATCCGCTACGCATTCTGCCCCGCGAAACCCTCAGGCACGGAGAGGGGCAGAATCACAAGGTCAATCCTCTACAGAGGGCAGACCGTCTTCGAGGATACAGGGGTTTATGAATTCAAGCCCGGCACGTGGACCGTTGACGCATTCATTGAAGTGCCGACGCAGGCAAAGAGTGGGGTCTATGCCGTGGAGGTTTCAATTTCATATAGCCAAGACAACATTAGACGGAGCAATTCGTTCGTCGTTAAATAACCGGCGATTTATCTAGAGGAGGACTTATAGTAATGTTCTGCACGGCTTGCGGATGTGAAATCCCGGACACTTCGAGGTTCTGCATGGAATGTGGAATCTCAATGGAAGAGAGCGATATGACAAAACGGCTCGAAGGCTTAGGGTCAACGAAAATCTACTTCGGCGCGGAAGATAAAAACCCGCCCGATTTTGCCTCCACAGAGCTATACGCCGAAAGCGAAATGGGCAGAACCGTCATTTTCAACGCCGAGGAGCAGAGAAAACCCATATTAGGATGGATTGTCCCGACCGAGGGCAAAGACGCTTGGAGGGTGTTTAAGCTGACAGTTGATGACGGGCAGTTCGTCTTGGGCGGGGCGGAGGAATGCGCTATCAGGCTCGAAGATAAGTCAATTGACCCGAGGCACGCAAGCATAAGGCTTAAAGACGGCAAGATTTATATCACCGATTTGGATTCGTCCTCCGGCACGTCCATCAACAACGCTCAAATATCAAAAGCCGAGCTTCATGACGGAGACGAGATAAAAATCGGAAGCGCGACGCTCAAATTCAGAAAACTATAGGAATCTAGGCTATATGCCCGTCCAAATCTTCGGAGCAACCGACAGAGGCTTGGTCAGACCGGAAAACGAGGATTCTTTTCTCACCTACGAGCTGACAGCCGGCGAGATGAGAGTAGAAAAAGGCGCTCTTGCCATTGTCGCCGACGGCGTCGGAGGCTCCTCTGGGGGCAGGCAGGCAAGCCAGATGGCAGTAGAGATTATAAAAGAAAACTACTACAGAATATCGGCGGCGCGCTCCCTCGGAGAGTCGCTCCAAATAGCCAATTCTCAAATCTACGCCAAAGCCCAGCGGGAGCAAAAACCAAGGGGGCTTGCCACGACTTGCACGGCTCTTGCCGTAATTGGAGACGAAGCCCGAATCTCTCACGTGGGCGATAGCCGCGCATATCTCCTTCGCAGAGGGAGGCTCTCTCAAATCACCGAAGACCACACGCTTGTAAATAAACTCGTACAAGAGGGACTGCTCACGCCCGCGCAGGCAAGGGCGCACCCGCACAGAAACGTCATAGTAAAAGCCCTAGGGAGCGGCGGGGAGATTAACCCGGACAACTTGACTCTCTGCCTCGAAGACGGAGACCTCATCTTGCTGTCGAGCGACGGGCTTCACGGACTGGTAACGGATGCGGAGATTGAATACGCCCTCGGCAAATCCGTATCCCTCGAGGAGCGCGGAAAATTCCTGATTAATCTGGCGAATCAAAAGGGGGGAGCCGATAACATCACCGTCGTCATAGTTTCTTTCAGGGATGCGGCGGAGAATTTCAGCGACACAAAGCCCCTTAGCGCAAGCCCGCGCGCGGGGTCTTGGATAAACCGAAACAAAATCGGGCTTCTGCTGGGATTTATCATATTCTCGGCTGTAGCGGGGGGGCTACTGCTCTATGAATTCGGCGATAGGCGCGGTCAACCCCCGGCGGCGGATAATTTCGAGGAAGTGATAGAGGTCAATTAGCCCTGCCTCTCGCGCTCTTCTCGGGGTTTTAGACGCAGAAAAAAGAGAGCCGCATCCGAGAATACGACTCTCCCGATTGGGTTTTGTTCTAAAGCGCTATGCCCTCTTTCTTCGGACTAAAGCCAAGCCCAGAAGACCGGAGACGAGGAGAAGAGCCGTTGCAGGTTCTGGAACGGCGGCGGCTACAGGCTCAAACCTGAGATTATTAAGCCCTCCACTAGCAAATCGGTCTATTTCACCCATTTTGCCCCCCCGGAGATAACCAAGAGAATTTATCGGGGACAAATTGCATAGAGAAAAAAACCTACTTTGCAGACCAGAGTATATTGCCGTCCTTATCGTAGAGAACCACGTCGGGGTTGCCGTCGGAAAGGGTGGCGAGCCTGAGATTATTTCTGCCATCTCTGTTGTGGAAAGCGATAAGGGGGTTCCCGTCGGGCTTGATGACGACCTCGATTTTGGACGCGCCTGCCCTATCCGAGATGATAATCCCCGCGCTGTCGGGCGAGACGGCGAGCGAGACGGCGTCCCTGCCCCTGCCATCCGAGAGGGAGACAGTAGGGTTGCCGTCCGGGGCGAGGGAGAGCTTTATCCGCGTCCTGCCGGATTTATCAAACATCGCTAGACGCGGGGTTTGATTCGCCTGCAAGCCAAGCTCGGCGCGGGGTTTGCCGCGGCTGTCGGTGAGGATAAATTTTTCGGCGGATAAGATTCTCGCCGACTCCTCCGCCGCCACTGCGGGCTGAACGCTCGCAGCTCTCACGAAATACGCCCCAATGACCGCTCCCGCAAATGCCGCAATTACCGCGATAATCGCCAGTTTTAAGTTCATTCCCGCCTCCTCCTTGCGTTTTTGGATAATTATTCACTCGCGGCAATTTCAACGCAAGGGGTTTTGGGCGATGCCAATTTTCGCAAATAGGAAAATTTTTCCAAAGCCCGCCTCAAAATGTCATTCGTATAGAAGCAGAGACGGCAAACGCCTTATCCAAGATTTCTCGCCCCCGGGCAGAGCCTGTAGCGAGCCGAGTCGAATTACTCAGGATGTAGTCCATCGAAGCGCTCAGGATATAGGTCAATTCCAAACCCTTCACACCGAGCGGAGTCGAGGTATCTCATCTGTGAATCCCTAGAGGATGACGTCGCGCTTCATCGCAAGGAGAAGCCAGAAGAAGAAAATCCCCCCAATCGCCGCCGTAACTATCCCCACAGGGATTTCAACGGGCAGAAGAGCGGTTCTCGCCACTGCGTCCACACCCGTAAGAAACGCCGCCCCGAGCAAGAACGAGCATGGGAAAATGAGCCGATTATCCACGCCGAGAATCATCCTCAGAACGTGGGGAACGATAAGCCCTACAAAACCTATGGGACCCGTAACCGAGACAACCGACGCAACGGCCAGAGAAGTGGCGAAATAAACCGTCTTCTCCACTCGGCGCACGTTCACCCCAAGCGACGAGGCAACGTCGTCCCCAAGGGCGAACAGGTTCATATCCCTCGTTACCGAAAGCAGAATCACGCACGCAGGAATCGCCAGCAGAGCCGTTTTCCAGACCGCCTCAATCCCGACAATATCGAGGCTTCCCATTATCCAGCGCATCGTCTGAAGGGACTGCGTAAAATCCGAGAAGAACTGTATAAAAAGCACGAACGCAGAATAGAGAAAATTCACCACCACGCCGGCAAGCAGAAGCCTCCCAACAGAGACAATCCCCCGCACTTTCGACGCCGAATAGACGAAAAATATCGTAGCCATCGAAAACACAAACGACAGAAACGCAACCGGCGAAAATCCCAAAACCCCCTGAGCGACGCCGAGCCTTATGGCAAGGAGCGCGCCCAGCGATGCCCCTCCTGAGATTCCGAGGGTAAAGGGCGAGGCAAGGGAATTGCGAAAAAGCGCCTGAAGAGCGGCGCCAGAAATTGCAAGCGTCCCGCCGGCTAGGGTCGCCATGAGGATTCTTGGGATTCGGATTTCGAGATAGACCGTCTTCGAGAGGGCATCGCCCGCGAATAGGGCGCCCGCGAGGCTCGCATCGAACGCGCCGGCAAAGAGACTCGCCCCAGCCGTAGCGAGCCACAGGAGGGTGAGGGCAAGGAGCGAGAGGGTGAGTTTTTTCTTAATATTTGGCATTTTTAGTCCGCAGGAATGATGAAAAACCGCTCGCCTTCCCTTTTTACCTTGACCCTGATTTCATAGAGCGCCGATAGGGTATCCTCCCTCAGCACATCAGCCGGCGCTCCTTCGGCGAATACCAATCCCGATTTGAGCATCAGGATTTTATCAAACTCATACATTGCCGAGAAAATGTCGTGAGTCGCCGCAACGACCGAAATCCCTTCGCGCTTGAGTGTTTTGAGGAGTCTCATTATCTCGGTCTTGTGCTTGGGGTCTAGGAACGTCGAAGGCTCGTCGAGTATCATCGCCCTTGGCTCTTGGGCTAGGGCGCGGGCTAGGGAGACGAGTTGTCTCTCGCCGCCGGAAATCTCCGTAACGAGCCGGTCTCGCAGATGCAGGATTCCCACGGTCTCCAGAGCGCGGGAGGCGATGCGAAAATCCCCCTCGCTCTCGAATTCAAATCTGCCGACATAGGGCGCGCGCCCCATTAAAACCACCTCGCCCACGGTGAAAGCGAAGGCGAAGGCGGAGGTCTGAGGGACGTAGGCGATGGATTTGGCAACCTCTCGCCTGCCGGTAATTCGGGCTTCCCTGCCGCCGTAGTAGAGCGTGCCTGCGGTGGGATTGAGTAGCCCGGAGAGGATTTTAAGCAGAGTGGATTTGCCCGCTCCGTTCGCTCCGAGAACCCCTATGACCTCTCCGCGCCTGGCGGCGAGGCTCACGCCTTCGAGCGCCCGCACTCCGCCGTAGCCAAAGTCAATTTTATCAGCCCTGATGATCTCTTCCATGTAATAGGCAAAAAGGGGAGTTTTTAGTAGCCAGTTTTTAGTGGCCAGTTTTTAGTCTAAAGCTAGAAACCAATAATTTTTCCACTCGCTGAAGTTCCCCGCAATTCTCGCGGCAGGGGAAATTGCTACTATCGCTTTTTCGTCGTCTGGATCTCGCCGCCGGATTTATCGCCAGCTTCGGGATGCAGAATCTCAGCCAACATCCTCGCCCCTTCGGTAATTCTCTGGCTCGGATGCAGCAGTGAGGCGCTTCGGACGACGTGGACGCGCCCGTTTTTTACGGCGGCAACCTGCGTAAGGGCGCTCCATACGGCTACGACCTCGGCGGTTTTATCGGGCTTCTCGTGGTTGACCTCTATTATAAAATCGGGGTTTAGAGATAGCGCCGACTCCCTCGAAATTTTGACGGCAAGCGCCTTGGTCTCGATGACGTTCCTCCCCCCCGCAATGGTGATAAGCTCGTCAATATAGCTCCCCCTGCCGATGACATAAATATCCTCAAGCGTTCCCGGATTCCTCCCGACGACAAAAAGCGCTCGGCGCGGCTTCCTATTTAATACCGCCGCCCTGACCGCTTCGATTTCTTCTTCCACGCTCCGGGCAAGGGCTAGGGCCTGTCGCTCTCGTCCCAGAGCGCGCCCTATAGCGAGAATCGAGTCGAGAATATCTCGAACTGAGTCGTTCCCCTCGACCGACAGAGTGTTGAGGCGAATCCTCCTGAGCTTATCGCCGAAAATTTGATTCTGCGTGTCTGTCATCACGACCAAATCGGGTTTCAGGGCAAATATCGCCTCGATGTTCGGGTCAACCCATCCGCCTACTTTGGGTAGTGTTGCCGCCTCCGGGGGGAAATCCGCGTATAGAGTAACGCCGACGACCCTCGCCCACGCGCCTACGCCATAGATTATCTCAGTCGTGCTTGGCGAAAGCGATACGATTCGCTTCGGGAAATCCACCGCCTCAGACGGACTCAGCAATAAAATCAGACACGCCACAGTTGCGGCGAAAATCCCCTTTCGATACGGGCAATGAGCGGTATTGGAATATCGGCTATGAATCATCCGAGCGATGCCTCAAGGTGCATATAATTTCTCAGATTAATCACGGCGTTGGCAGGGAGGTCATAAGAGGAGAGCTCGGGGTGGATGATTTTGCTCAGAATCCCAAGCCCGTCAACCACTCTTGGTCCCGGTCTTGAGAAATATGAATTGGCGTCAACCAGATAGACATGACCCCGTCTTACGGCAGGAAGCCTGTGCCAAACGGGGTTTGAGGTGAGGGTGTCTATCTCGGCAAGCGTCTTTTCGATGTCAAACCCGCACGGCATGACGACTATCATCTGAGGGGCATATTCCAGAACCTGCTCCCAGGTGATTTTATAGGACGGCTTCGAGGCGACGGCGAGTCCGCACTCGCCGCCTGCAATTTGTATCATCTCCGGCACCCAATGCCCGCCGACGTAGAGCGGACAAAGCCACTCTATTGCAAGAACGCGGGGGCGGTCTCTCTCGTCGGCAAAAGTGGATTTCACACGCCCGATTTTTGAGCGGAGGTCGGATACGAGTTCCCCAGCCTTTGCCGCTTTTCCCGTGGCATCCCCTACGGCGATAATCGAAGCTAGGATTTCGTCCAGATTCCGAGGCTCGAGGGATAAAATCCGAGGCTCTGCGCCGAGAACCGCCGCCGCGCCCCTTACGGCATCGCCTGAAACGGCGCATACCTCGCACAGCCCCTGAGTGATTATTAGGTCGGGCGAGGCTTCCCTCAGAGCGTCTTCTTGGACTATGTAGGTACTTTTGCCGGCTTTGTAGTTCTCGGCGACGATTCTGTCAATCTCCGCGCTCCGAAGCTCTTCGGGGCTTATGAGGCTTCCAATCACCCTCGATTTGGCGGCGGCTTCAGGCGGGAAATCGCACTCATGCGTAACCCCGACTAGGCTCTCGCCAAGCCCAAGGGCATAGAGGATTTCCGTCGCGCTTGGAAGAAACGAACATATTCTCATAGTTTTGAACCTCCCCTTATTTTAGAGGAAGATAATATCAGAAAAGCCGTGGTTATGTGGATACCGGCAGCGGCTTAAGACCACTAAAAACTATATCCCAAACGACACGCCCGCGATAAAATTGAACTCCGGTGCGGTGAATCCGAACACCTCTTCGTAGCTCTCGCCAAGCACGTTCTGCGCCCTTATGAAAACCATCGGCTTGCGGAGATAGTAGAGCGTAGGCGCAATTTCATAGGAAGCGGCGGCATCGAGCCTAAAATAGCTATCGAGCGCAACCCTGCTCGAGGGGAAATCTCTGAAGTCTAGGTCTTCCCTCCTGCCGATGAAAGTCCCGTTGAGGTTTAAGTTAAGCCCGCCGCACAGATAATTCGCCCCAACCGAGAACGTGTGCTTCGGTCTTCTAACCAGCTCGCCGCCGTTGAAAAAATCCGCTCCCGGCGCGCCAACCCCGCCGTCGTCCGTAACCTCGGTGTCGAGATACGCATAATTCGCCCGTAGCACGAGTCCGTCGAGGGGTCTTAGAGCGGCGCCAACCTCTACGCCCTTCGCCTCGGCTTCTTGAATATTTTCGTAGCTCGTGCCATTGGGAAACCCGGCGAAGCTAAACGCGATGAGGTTCTCGAATTCGTTCCAAAACACCGTTGCGTTCAGCTCCAGCATCCCCCCGAATAGATTTTGGTCAACGCCCGCTTCCCAGCTTATGGACTCCTCAGGGCTGAGGTCAGGGTTTCCGGTAACGAACTCGCCAAGTCCGAAAATTTCGATAATTGTCGGCTCTTTTATCCCCCGCCCGGCTCCGGCTCTGAGCTTCGTTCCCGTCTCCCTTAGTAGGTAGGCAATTGACCCGCGCGGGCTAATCTCCGCGCCGAAATTCTCATTATTGTCAACCCTAAGTCCTGCGGTGATGAAAAGCCGCTCGAAGAACGCCGCCTGTTTTTGGAAATAGAAGGCGAAATTGTCCCTCGTTTCACTGAATCCCGACGCGCCAAAAGAGCTACTGGAGCTTTGGTCTCCCTCCTCGTTTTCGTACTCGAAGCCGAGCGTGGCAACCCCTCTAATGTCCTCGGTCAGCCTCAGGGAAACGTTGGTGTGATAGTCGATGGAGAACCTCGTTTCGTCGGTTTTGGTTGTGCTTGGGCTATCGGAATCGAAAAAGGTAACATCGGGATTCGGATTGTCTCTTGAGAACATATCCCTGTCGTGGATGCCGATGAGAAGCAGATGCTCCCACCAGGAGGTCGGCGCGAATGAGATGCTCGCCCCGAGAGTCAAATCATCAACCTCGTTGAATTGGTCGGGGTCTAGCGGGGCGAATTTATCCCCCAAAAACTCAGTGGGAAACTCCGAGCGGGAATCGTTGTAGCGAGCCGTAAAAAGTATCTCCAAAACGCTGAGAGGAGAGAAGTTGAGCGCGCCTGAGAAGGTATTATTCGTGAATTCGTTATTGATGCCGAAGATGCCGTTATCGTCAATTCTGCCGTAGGCAAGGGAGTAGCCGTAGCCATTGCCGCCGCCCCGAACAGACGCCCCGTACTCCTGCTGGAGATTGCCGCCTGATTCCTTGCGCGCTCCCAAAGCCGCCGACACGCCTAAAGAGGGTTTTCCACTGCCGCGCTTGGTGATGATATTTATGACCGAGGTTACGGCATCCGAGCCGTAAATCGCCGAGTGAGGGCCTTTGACAATCTCGATTTTCTCAACGTTGTCTAGGGTGAGGCGCGAGAAATCGAAACTGCCGCCGATATCGTTTACCTGGACGCCGTCAATGAGAACGAGGTTGAAATTGCTCTCGCCGCCCCTCGCGAAAAGCGAGGTCAACGAGCCGCGGCTTCCCGACTGAACTATGGTGAATCCGGCGATGTCCCGCAGGAGTTCAAGCACGTCAGATGCCTGTCTGCGCTGGATGTCCTCTTGGGTGATTATCTCAACGGACGCGCCAAGCTCGCTGAGCGGGGTGAGGATTTTCGTCGCGCTGACGAACACCGGGTCTAACTCATCGGATTTGCCGCCGTCCGCGCCTTCCTCGGCAGCAGATGGGGAAATCATGGAAACCAGCAACAGAAAAGCACAGAATATACGCTTCATCGCTCTTTATGTCCTCCTATTGGATTTTCAAATCGAGAAATCTTCGGAACAGAGCGCGGAAGCGTAGCCAAGCAAAACTCCCCTAAAACCGGAAATTGCAGATAAATAGCCGGCTTTAGAGTCTGAGACGGATAATTTGTAGCATGAATCCCGCATCCGAAAATAGGCGCAGGACGGGTTTTGGACGGACGCATTTTTACGCTTTCTCTCCCTCGAAGAAAGTGATAATTAAGTTTCAAGGCAGGTCTTCTGGCTCGTAGCGCTCTCTGTCCGCGCCTTCCCGGAGCGTTGATGGCTCCAGTGGCGTTTTCATCGAAGAGAGAATCAAAAGCTACTCACAGCAGCGGGGCTGCGACGGTGTTTCACCGCACTTCCCTATTAAGCCCTTTGGGGGCGCCCGTGAAATTTTAATTTGTAAAAGAACTGTCTAAATCGAAAGTTAATATAACTCTACCCAGAGCGCCGTGTCAAGTAATAGCCGCAGCGAGGCTACTGCCAGAGGCGGCAGATTTGCCTTTTCATCGGCAACGGCGCGCCTCGACTCCGCTCGGTATGAAGGGTTTGAAATGAGCGCGTTCGTTCTGAGCGATTCAGCAAGCTCAGGATAAACTACCTCGCGCAATGGCGGCTCATTACTCATCGCCGCATCCTGAGGGGTCAGCGTCCGAGATAGCAGTCCTTGACGCGCTCATCGCCGAGCAGGGTATTAGCGTCCCCTTCGAGAGCTATCTGTCCGCTCTCCAGCACATAGGCGTAGTCAGCCATCTGAAGGGCGGCTTTGGCGTTCTGCTCTATCATCAGAACAGTAGTGCCGCCCCTGTGAATCTCGAGAATTTTCTCAAAGAGCGCGAAAGTGATTTTAGGCGCAAGCCCAAGCGAAGGCTCGTCGAGCATAAGCAGTGTCGGTTTTCCCATCAGCGCGCGCCCGACGGCAAGCATCTGCTGCTCGCCCCCCGAAAGCGTGCCTCCAAGCTGGCTGAGCCTCTCGCCAAGCCTCGGAAATAGCGAAAGCACATAGCCGAAACTCTCGGCGGCGTCGGGGCTAGAGCCTCTGGCGAAAGTTCCGATAATTAAATTTTCCCTCACCGTGAGATTCGGAAATATTTTTCTGCCCTCGGGAACCATGATAATCCCCATTCTCGCCACTTCGTGCGCCGGTTTGTTGGTTATATCCCGATTTTGAAACATAACACGCCCCTCCCGCGGGGGAATAAGCCCCGACACAGCTCGAAGGGAGGTGGTTTTACCAGCGCCGTTCGCCCCGACGAGGGTTACGATTTTGCCCTTCGGCACGGAAAATGACACCCCTCTTAGGGCGTGGATGCTTCCGTAGAAAACATGTAAATTCTCAACCGCCAGAAGTGGGGGATTTTCCATAACTCGTTCCCAATTAATTTTTTACCGCAAACACTCTGGGGCGCGGCAGTGCAAGATGGATAGGACTCCTCGACCCCAGATTGGAATGAGAAGCAGGCGCTTGGGCAGAGCGAGTACAGACTTGGCAGTATCTGTCATACTGCGAGAAATCCTATCACGATATTTCGTCTCAGGCGCTTCAAATCCCGCATTACAAATCCTGACTCTCCTCGCCCAGGTACGCCTCAATCACAACGTCGTTGTTTTGAATCTCCGTGGGCGTCCCCTCGGCGATTTTCCGCCCGTACTCAAGCACCGTAATCTTATCGCAAATTCCCATGACCACGCGCATATCGTGTTCGATGAGCAGAATGGTCAAATCGAGGCTGTCGCGGATTTCGCGGATAAATCTCATGAGGTCTTCTTTTTCGCTCGGATTCATGCCCGCGGCGGGTTCGTCGAGGAGCAGGAGTTTCGGGCGCGCGGCGAGGGCGCGGGCGATTTCAAGCCTCCGCTGAAGCCCGTAGGGAAGGGAGGCGGCTTTTTTGTTTACGCACTCGGCAAGTCCGGTTTTTTCAAGTAGCGCTAGGGTTTTTTCATGTATCTGCCGCTCCTCGCGCCTGGTCGATGGGAGGCGGAATATCGCACTGAAAATCGAGGCTCTAAAGCTCGTGTGAAACCCTATCAGAACGTTTTCGACAACGCTGAGGTCGCCGAAGAGTTTTATGTTCTGAAACGTCCTCGCAACGCCGAGAGCTGTAATTTCGTGGGGATTGAGGCGAGCTATGGGTCTGCCAAGAAAATTAATATTGCCCTCCGATGGGCGAAGGAAACCGGAAACCGTGTTGAATACCGTGGTCTTGCCCGCGCCGTTTGGGCCTATGAGACCCCTTATCGTCTCCCCCTCAATTGTCAAATTGAGCGCCGAAACCGCTTTGAGGGCATGAAAGCTCACGGTCAGATTTTCAATTGCCAAGATGTTTGCCATAGTTACCCAGCTATGCCTTTTGCCGCGAATGGCGCGAAAAATGACGGTTTTTAGTTTCTAGTTTGAGATTAGAAGCCAATAATTTCTTCCATTCGCGTGAATTTGCGCTAATCCCGTGGTTGCCGCCGCATTTCACCCCTGCGTCATGCCCCCTGCCGCCGCCTGAATTTTGCGAAAAGCGCGTCCCAAGAGAATTCCCATCTGCCCGTAATTCCTCTTCTGAAAAACAGCATCGTAATAATTAGGATGAGGGAAAATATCACCATGCGCATTCCGGGAATTGCCGGAACATCCAATCCCGCAATTTGATGCGGCTCTTCAAACCAGCGCAGAAGCTCCGACCCCCAGGCGAAAACCACAGCCCCGACTACTGCGCCTGTCATACTCCCAAGCCCGCCTGCCACAATCATTATGAGCAGGTTAAACGTGAGCAGAAACGTAAACAGCTTCGGGTCTATCGTCGTGAGCAGGTGAGCCAGAAGCCCCCCGCCTATTCCCTGAAAAAACGCGCTTACAACAAACGCCGTCATTTTGCAGCGAAACACGTTGATTCCCATAGCCTGAGCCGCCGCCTCATCCTCCCTGACGGCTTTCATAGCCCTACCGAAGCGGCTCTGGACAATCCCCACAAGGCAGAACACCGTAAGTGCCGCAAATCCCCAACTCCACCAAATGTCGGTATATTGGGCGATTCCCTTAAGCCCCAGCGAGCCATTTGTGATGGAAGTGGCGTTCGTGGCAAACACCCGGATTATCTCCCCGAATCCAAGCGTTACGATGGCGAGATAATCCCCCCTTACGCGAAACACCGGAAAGGCTATTAGAAAAGCAAAAATAGACGACACCGCTCCGGCGCACAGCAGTGAGGGGAGAAATGGCAGAGAGATTTTATCGAGCGGAGAGACGATGGGGTCAATAATGAACGTTATCTCTTTCTCGCCTGGCGTGAGGGTGAGAAGAGCCGCCGTGTAAGCCCCGATAGCCATAAACGCGTTGGGTCCGAGAGAGAACTGCCCCGTAACCCCGTTTACGAGATTGTAGCTCGTCGAGAGGATGACGTAGATAGCCGTGATGTTGAGAATCTGGATAAAATAGGGCGAGGCTGAGGAATCCGCCCACCCGAGAAACGCGGCAACGGCAAGGAGGCAGAGCAAGGTGGCAAGAGGTTTCGTCCAATTCTCTCGGTTCATCGTTCGCGCTCAGTCCGGCAGTTTTTCTCCCATAATGCCGCCGGGTCTGGCGAGCAGTATGAATATCAGGATGAAAAACGCTATTGCGTCCCTGTAGCCGGCGTAATCCGGCAGTAGGGCGACAAAAAATATCTCGATAAATCCTAGCAGAAGCCCGCCCAAAGCCGCTCCTGCCACGTTTCCGATTCCCCCCAGCACGGCCGCCGTGAAAGCCTTTATCCCCGGCATAATCCCCATTAGAGGGTTTATCTGCGGATACCTCATGGCGAGCATCACCCCTCCCACAGCGGCAAGAGCCGAGCCAACGACGAAGGTGAGCGATATTACGCGGTTTACGTCAATTCCCATGAGTTTTGGGGTTTCCACGTCGCGCGAGATAGCCCTCATGGCTATACCCGACTTCGTGCGATAGACCAGATAAAAGAGGGCGGCAAGGGATAGCAGGGTTATAAGCGGTATCCACAGCCCGAGTATCGGCACTGACACATCGCCGAGATAATAAATCCTCTCGAACGGCTCAGGCACGGGAAACCCCTTGGGTCTGCCCCCGAAGACGACGAGACCGAGATTCTCCAAAAAAAACGAGACCCCTATCGCCGTCATGAGAACCGATATTTTTGGGAAACTCCTAAGCGGCCTATACGCCAGCCGCTCGATGAGAAATCCAAGGAGCGCGGTGAGAAAAATTGCCACTGCGAATGCGGCGTACCACGGCATCGGCATAACCGACAATCCGACGAGCGAAAAGCCGGTTATTAGGAAAAACCCGAAGTACGCTCCCATCATCATAACGTCGCCGTGAGCGAAATTTATGAGCCTCAGCACACCATAGACCATTGTGTAGCCGATGGCGATAAGGGCGTAGAGACTCCCCAGGGATACGCCGTTTATAATCTGCTGGAGGAGCGCTTCCATGTTAGGAAAGTGAAATTAACTCAATACGCGCCAGAAATCAATTCATCCGAGGAGCTGGCTGAAAAATTGAGGGCAGGGTATTACGAAATACCGCCGCCGAGCTGATTTACTCCGAGGGTTTTATGCCTGTAGAATCGCTCAAGTTGGCTCTGGGCGCGGCTTGTGAATTTAATTCCCATCGTCAGGAGCATTCCGGGAAGATACGGCGAAGTCCACGCCACAACGCCTTCGAGATTAAGCGTGCCGTCTTCCATAAAAATATTCACCACAACCTCAGCGCCGGGAATTAAAGCCCTGTAAGATTTTATGCCGACGCCGCCTTCAGAGAGGTTAAAAGCATATCCGGGCAACATAATCCCTTGGGACGGGGCGCCGAACTTAACCCTCTTTCTAAAGGGAATTCGCTTTGACGCTCTGCGATTTTCAAGCATGATAGCCCCCACGCGCAGTCGGGATACATTTTCACCTAAGCCCGCCGGATACGCGCGGACTTATGAAGCTAGGATAATATTTTTTTTCAGATGCCGCAAGGGTACAGTATTCAAGGCGGAGCGAAAAATCTCGGCGAGATTCCTCGCTTCACGTTCGAGGCGGCTCACCGGGAGATGCCATTTGTCATGCCAAGCCGCTTTCGAGAGGGTCAGCGCAAACTCCGGCAGCGGTGTTATCCTTGCATCTCGCGTCCTGAGTCTTGGAATCCCGCGTTTCTCGAATACAATACCTCAACCCAACTATATACGGAGCGGCGTATGTTTAAATTCAGAAAACTGACCATTGTGGTATCGGATAACATAAAATCCCTCGTCTCAGACCTCCTGCTCGGACTCGACGCAATTGGAGTGTCGGAGGATGTGATTGACGGCAGAGAGGGCGAAGAGACCCTAGTCGTCGGCTATTTCCCGAAGGAGATCCAAATCACGGGCGTAGTGGAGAGCCTGCGGGAATATATCAAATTTCTCGGCGAAAATTTCACCGCCGTCCACTCAGGGGATGTCGAAATCGAAGAGATTGACCGCTCAAGCTGGGAGACTTGGCGTCAGCGCCTTAAAACCGTAAGGGCAAGCCGAAGGGTTATAATAAGGCCCCCTTGGGAAGAATACTCCCCTCAGGAGGGCGAAATGGTAATCGAGATAAACCCTTCAATGGCTTTCGGCACGGGACACCACGAGACGACGCGGCTGTGCATCAGGGCGATTGAAGAACTGGGCGAATCGAGGAAAATTGGCAGAGCGCTGGATGTGGGATGCGGAAGCGGCATTCTCTCGATAGCGGCGCTAAAATTGGGAGCGGCCGAGGCGACAGGTGTGGATAACGACCCCATTGCGATAACCGAATCCGAGGAGAACGCGGCGAGAAACGGGGTGTCGCTGGGGCTCGTGTGCGGGTATCTTGAGGGCATAGAAGGGGAGTTTGATTTAATCGTCATGAATATCTCGGCGGAGGTGTCGTATCTCCTGAGATATGAGATAAAATCGAGGCTCGGCGCCGGAGGGGCGGTTATCGTATCGGGGGTGGGATTCGCCAGGCGGGATGAAGTGGTCTCGGCATATCTCAAAGCCAGCTACACGCTCGACAGAGAGATGCAGGACGGCGAGTGGATGGCGTTCGTGATGAGCGTTGATAGCAGCGCCGGCTGAAGTAGAATTTTATTCCAAGCGCGCACAGGAGGACTCCAGATGGCGTCGTTTAAAACAATTGAGTGGAGGGGCGACAGGGTTTCGATGATAGACCAGAGAAAACTCCCGATGGAGGAGGTCTATTTCGAGTGTCGGGGGTTTGAGGAATTAGCGTGGGCGATAAAAAACATGGTGATTCGAGGCGCGCCTGCTATCGGGGTTGCCGCCGCCATGGGAATCGCGCTCGGAGCGGTCAGGAGCCATAGCCGGGATAAAGTCCAGTTCTTCTCAGAAATCAAGGAAGCCTCGGATGCAATATCAAAAACGAGGCCTACGGCGGTGAATCTCTTCTGGGCGATAGAGCGCATGAACCGCGTCCTGAAGGAGAACCAGGCGCGGGACGTTGACTCTATTCGGGATAAATTAGTCGAAGAGGCGATAGGAATCTATGAAGAGGATATTGCAATTTGCAGGAGCATAGGCAGAGCCGGAGCCGAACTAATACGGGACGGAAGCGCCGTTCTCACCCACTGCAACGCTGGAGCCTTGGCCACTGCGGGCTACGGAACCGCGCTCGGGGTGGTAAGGGCGGCGTTCGAGCGCGGAGGCGGAATAACAGTCGTCGCCAGCGAAACGCGCCCGTTCCTTCAGGGGGCGAGGCTCACGGCTTGGGAACTGCAAAGAGACGGCATCCCGGTAACGCTCATCACTGATAGCATGGCTGGGTACGTCATGCGCAAAGGCATGGTTGATGCGGTCATCGTCGGAGCGGACAGAATCGCCGCAAACGGGGACACGGCTAATAAAATCGGGACTTACACGCTCTCGGTTCTGGCAAAATTCCACGGGATTCCGTTTCTCGTCGCCGCCCCCACGTCAACAATTGATATGAAATGCCCGTCGGGGGATTTAATCCCCATTGAGGAGCGGGACGCCGCCGAGGTAACTCACATTCAAGGCGCGAGAGTCGCGGCTGATACCCCTGTGATGAATCCCGCGTTCGACGTTACGCCAAGCGCGAATATTGACTACATAATTACCGAGAGGGGAGTGGTTGGCCCCCCATTTGCGGAGAATATTGAAACCCTATTCGATTAGACACGGGGTTATCTAACCCCGCTGAGCGTGTAGCAATTCGATAGCCCCACCCCTAGAGCTAGAGGTCTCGCCCCTGTCTCTCAAGGTCAATCTGGCACGAGAGGCACAGCTTTGCAAACGGCATCGCCCGCAATCTGTCTTCGCCGACGTCGTCCCCGCAAATATCGCATACGCCGTATGAGCCGTCCTCGATTTTTCGGAGCGCCTCATCAATTTGGACGAGCTTGCCGCGGTCGCGGTCGGTTATCATGAGCGAGAGTTCTCTGTCGCGGTCGTTTGAGGCGTGGTCGTAGAAATCCCCCACATCAAACCTAAGATAGTCGGATTCATTTCTGATGGACTGCGATACCTCTTTAATAAGCTCTCTCCTCATCTGAAGGAGCATATCTTTAATCCCCAATCTCCAGGTGAGGTCAATGAACACGGGGGCGGGTTTTATCTCCCCCTGGCGATGCGCTGGCTCCGGCTCTGCGGCTGGGGGCGGCATGGCGGGGGTTTCCTTTTTTACTGCGCCCTCTTTGGTATTCGGAGAGATATGCTTGAGGGGTTTGGCGGACGGCTTTTTTTTGAGCTGTTCTTTGGGCTTGATTTCTTTTGTTTTTGTCATTTTCTCTCCTTCAACCTCTTTTAAGTAAGGCGACTATTTAAGATAAGAACACAAAGGGCTTTGTCAATAGAAAGCAAAAATGCTTAACACAGAGACCACAACCCCGCGCCTCAGTTCATACGGACACAGTATAGAGCGGCGTAACGCATTTTATATGGATACGAACCCGGGGCTTATTTATGTTACAATATGCTCCGAAGTTAAACCGCCCGCAAACTGTGGAAGCGACCGAATATGAGCAAAAAGAAAAAGAGAAAAGCCAACCCGACCCTTGCCCTCGCCCTGTCCGCAATCTTTCCCGGACTTGGGCAGGCGTACAATAATCAAGCCGCCAAAGGGGTGGCCATCGTTGCCGTCAATTTGATTATCAACATCCTGCTCATGACGCCGCTTCAACAACTCATAGACTACGGGAGCGAAACCCCAGACACTCCAACGCTCATCATAGTCGGCGGCTACGCCATAGCCGGACTCACCCTCTGGATTTATTCAATGTTCGACGCGAAGAGAACCGCCGAGCTAATTAAAAAAGAAGAAACAGTATCGAATATCTAGCGCGCCCGGGCTTGATAATTTTATCCGCTCCCAGATTCTTCAAGCCACTTTGTCATCTCCCGAACGAGCTCCGCCACACCCTCCCCCGTAGCCGAGGAAACGGGAAACACCTCGATTTTGCGCCTGCGAAACTTGGTTTTGAGCTTTTTCAGCGCGTCTTTCGACTCCGTGATGTCAATCTTATTGAGCGCGATGATTTGAGGCTTGAGGGCAAGCTCGGCGCTATAGAGCTTGAGTTCGGCGTTTAGGGTTTTGTAGTCTTCCATCGGGTCTCTTTCGGTCTCAGGCGATAAATCAAGCAGGTGAACGATAACCCTCGTGCGCTCGATGTGCTTTAGAAATCTCACCCCTAGCCCAGTTCCCTCGTGAGCGCCCTTTATCAGCCCCGGAATATCGGCTACGACGAAGGTCTTATCCTCGTGATAGCGCACTACGCCCAAATTCGGGACGAGCGTCGTAAAGGGATAATCGGCAATTTTGGGTCTCGCCGCCGAGATTTTTGAAATCAGGGTGGATTTTCCAGCATTCGGAAACCCGATAATCCCCACGTCGGCTAGGAGTTTTAGCTCAAGCGCGAGCGTCCTCTCCTCGGCATCGCCCCCCGGCTCGTAGTACCTCGGGGCTTGGTTGGTTGAGGATTTAAAGCGGGCGTTCCCCTTGCCGCCCCTGCCCCCCTTAGCCACAACGAATGAGCCGCAATCCTGCGTCATATCCGCTAGAATCTGCCCCGTGTCGAAATCCTTGACTATCGTGCCTACGGGAACGGGGATGATTAGATCCACGGCGTTTTTTCCGTGCTGGTCGCTCCCTCTGCCATTTTCACCCTTTTCCGCCTTGTAGCGCTGATGGTAGCGGTGGTCTAAGAGGGACGCCATATTGCGCTCGGCAATAATAATTACGTCCCCTCCCCTGCCGCCGTCGCCGCCGTCCGGGCCGCCCTTAGGGACGAATTTCTCCCTCCTGAAGCTCATAGAGCCTCGCCCGCCCGCGCCTGACTTCACGTATATTTTTGCCTCGTCAATAAATTTAACCATTCAACGCTCCCGCCTCTCTGCGCTCAGTCCGGCATCATGATGTGGACGCATCCGTCTCATGAGCGCGGCTGATAGTGTCTCCCGCCCCCGCGCCGTATAAAACGGGAACGAGCGAGATTTTCCTCCTCAGAGGGTCAACGCTCCGCACCACAAGAGCGATTTCATCCCCCTCGCGCATCTCGAACTGAACCGGTATCGGCGTCTCAAATAGATAATCCATCAGATACGCCGATGCCCCTCTGTCGGAGACATAGCTCACGACGCCGCGAATCTCTCGTCCCTCGAAATCCTTTAGATATTTAAGGAGCCAGTATCTATCTCTGGTTCGCTGAATCATCTTCTTCTCCCTAAGCCCAAGCTCTATCTGCATATACATCCGCTCAAGCTCCTCGGCCGAGTAAGCCGCGCCCTCGCCCGTGAGTTCGCCAATAATCTGCCTGTGCAAAACGAGGTCGAAATATCGCCTTATGGGGGAGGTAACTTGCACATAAACGTCAAGCCCAAGGGACTGATGCGGCTCAGGGCACAAACCCACTCTCGCGGGTTTGAGAAACTTCACCGCCCGAAGCGCAAAGAGCGGGTCGTTCTCATCGAGAGACTTTGCGTCGTCCGAAATCGGTTCGGACTGGGAGCGAAACACCCCCGGAATTTCCTTGTCCCTGAGAAATCTTCCGGCAAGCCAGTTCATAAGTATCATGCACTCGGATACTACGGTGTTCGCCACGGTGTTCATATAAATTTTTCTAATCGTAATGCCGCCGTCTTGGCGAATACCGATTTTAATCTGCGGAAGCTCCACGAGAAACGCCCCCGCGTCAACCCTCTTTTTGCGGAGCGCTGAGGAGAGCGCAATTAATTTCCGCCCCCAAGAGCTTTGCCCGAAAAAATTCTCGCTCTCCGTGTAGGTCAGATTTCTCCTCACGGCGATTTTCGATTGTGTAAATCTGTAGCTCCTGAGGTTAAATGTCTCATCGAACGAGGCTAGAAGCGAGAGCGAGAGCTTGGACGCGCCTTGAAACAGGCTCAGTTTCTCCCTGATGAGTTCCTTGGGAAACATATGGATGTGTCCTTCGGGGATATAGATAGTCTCTCCGCGCCTTGCCGCCTCTTCGTCAAGCGGACTCCATTTCGGGATAAAAGCGGCGACGTTGGCAATATGGACTCCGAGAGTGAATCCCTCCTGAGTTTCCGTGAGCGAGATGGCGTCGTCAATGTCCTCAGTGGTCTCGTCGTCAACCGAATAGGCTTCGAGGTGCGTGAGGTCTTCGACGCCCTCTTCCGGGGCGGAATCGTCAATTATGCGGCGCAACTCTTCGGTCGCCTTTTTGGGGAATCTGCCGTCAACGCCGAGGCGGCGGAGTATCGGGTCTTCGTCCTCTCGCCAGCATCCGGCTTTGATTAAAAATTCAAGCGCGCCTTCGACGTCTCGAATCCCGGATTCAGCCATGAAGGATTTGGCGTCCGTCGCCCTCTCGAATTTATCGAGATGAATCACATACCCCTTGAGAAGCTCCACAAATCCGGCGAAATCCCCCGCGTCGGCGGATGAGTCGTCGCGCTCTTCGGCGATGGCCCTTGCCCACTTCACAGCGGCGCGCCTCTCGGCGATTTTCTTGGATTCGAGCTCTCTTCGATGGACAATATCCTCGACATCTTTCACCGTGTGAGGGATGTAGCCGCACTCTCCTCTCTTAAAATAGACTTCGGTTTTCTCTATAGCCCAGAAGAGCAGAAGCGCCTCTTTTTGGCGGGTGGATGAGTCTTTGCCCAAGTACAGCTCGATGATTTCGTCCAGGGTTATCTCTGCGCCGAGGTCAAAAACGCACTCCCAGATGGTTTTGAGGTCAACCTTCGGGACGCTCTCGTCAAGCTCGCGCCTCAGCCCCCGCAAAGCGAGTTTCTTCTCGGATTGATTGAGTTCGTCGCTGAGCTTAATGCCAGCCGGGAGAACCACTTTTTCATAATCCACCTCGACCTCTTTGCCCTCTTCCGAGAACACAGAGAATTTCGCCCCCGCACCCTCGGTTATTACGCCAAGGGAAGGCTCTTTCCTCTTTCTGAATATAATAACTTCGCCGTGCTTCGGTATTCTTTTAATCATAGCTCGCCAATAGTGTATATAAGAGAGTTCCGTATTTGCAATAATAACGGCTCTTGGGGAGTTGCCGCGGGGGATTTAAGCGAGAATCCTTCGGGCGCCTCGGTAGTTTTATTTGGCTGGGGCGGGTGGACTCGAACCACCATAGCGGGCTTCAAAGGCCCGAGTCCTGCCGTTAGACGACGCCCCAACCGTGCGAAAACAGGATTAAAATCCTACCGAGCATTTATCCCGAAGGCAAATAAAGCGCTTTAAAACAGCCTGTGCCAGCCTGAAATTGCCTCTGCCAAAAAGACCGAGAGCGAATCGCCCCCCTGGAGATAATCGTAAATCTCGCGGGCTTCCCTCTCGTTGGCGAATACGGCATAGACGCTTGAGCCGCTTCCGGTCATGGAGACGGCTTTCGCGCCTAATCCGGTTAGGGTTTCCTTAATTTTCTGTATTTGAGGATAGAGAGCGGCGGCGGGTTTTTCCAGGTCGTTTCCGAGGGGATGCCCCCCGCTTTTAAAGAGCGCGGCAGCATCTTGCGGCGCGGGGGAATTCTCTGCGGTTTCGTCCCATTTTTCATAGACGGTTTTCGTAGAGGTTTCAAATCCCGGATGAACGATGACATAGTGATAAAGGGGGAAATCCCGAATCTGTGTGAGCCTCTCGCCTATCCCTTCGGCAATGGCGGCTCGGCAGTGGATGAAAAAAGGAACGTCCGCCCCTATCTGCGCCGAGAGTTTCACTAATTCGCCTTGGGTAAATTTTTTTGTGAGCCTATTCAACCCCACTAGGGTTGCCGCCGCATTCGAGCTTCCGCCGCCGAGTCCCGCGCCTAGCGGGATTTTTTTCTTTATCGAGATTTTTACTCCGAGCCTGCCCATACCGCCCTCGCGGACGAAGAGCGAAGCCGCCCGCCATGCCAAATTATCCTCTCCCCTGGGGGTTTTAATCCCCGAAGAGGCCACTTCAATCCCTAGCGGCGAGTTGGCGGCGACCTCAAGGGATACTTCGTCAAATAGACTCACGGGCTGCATTATAGAGCGGATTTCATGATAGCCATCCGCCCTCCTGCTCAAGACCTCGAGGGTTAAATTCACTTTTGCCGGCGAAAGCAGTGTAATTGAGCGCATCTGTAGAGGGGTTTGCGGGAATTTAGCTCACGCTCCCACAGGGTTGAGATTGTATGTAAAGCTCAGCCCATGTCAATTTATCGCGGATTCGGCGCGCGGGATAAAATTTACTCACAATGAAAATTAGCGATTGAATATGGGGGCGAAATATAATACTATGCCAATAAAATTCCCTATATCAGGAGGAATCAGATGAAACAATTTGCAAGCGCGTTTATTTGTCTCCTAGTGGTCGCATCGCTCATAAGTTGTGCTGGCACCCGGACCAGAGAAAGCACCGGAGAGTACATTGACGACACCGCCATAACCACCAAGGTAAAAGCCGCCCTTCTGGCAGACCCGGAGGTCAGCGGATTGGCTATTAGCGTGGAAACATTCAAGGGCGTGGTTCAGCTAAGCGGTTTTGTTGACAGCAAAGCCCACGGTCAGCGGGCGGTTGAAATTGCAAGGTCAATAAAAGGGGTCAAAGGGGTCAAAAACAACACGTCGCTAAAGTAGAGCAGGCGCTGCTTAATGATTTTTTTCTCTCCAACTGAGTTCGGCGCAGGAGTTTGGGCGAGATGCGAAAAAGAAAGTCCCCCTCAATGCTCGGCGCCGGGCAAGGTGGGCAGGATTAGAGCGTGAAAATAATTGTTTTAGAGAGGTCTTGATTTATTTTAATTTGTTCTTGTGGTAGTCTATAATGCCAAATCACTTAATTAGGAGGGTTTGGTAAATGTCTATGTTTAAAAAGCTTCTAACGGTTGCGGGTATTGGCGTGTTTGCCATCGGGCTTGGCGCTTGTCCGGAGAAGAAGGAAGAGGCCCCGGCTGAGACAACCACAATCGAAGAGGGCGCGGAAAAGGCTGGGGAGATGATGGAAGAGGGCGCGGAAAAGGCTGGGGAGATGATGGAAGAGGGCGCTGAGAAAGCCGGCGAGATGATGGAAGAGGGCGCTGAGAAAGCCGGCGAGATGATGGAAGAGGGCGCTGAGAAAGCCGGCGAGATGATGGAAGAGGGCAAGGAGAAAGCCGGCGAGATGATGGAAGGGGAAACAAAGCCGTAGGTTTTATTTAATATAGATGAAATTGTTAATCATTTAGGTCATACACATCCGACAATTTCTCATTCCAATATTCAGCCAGTAAATAACCGGTTCGGGGATTCCTTGGCTTGAAATTTACGAACCCCTGCGAATCCGACAAAGCTACCCCGCCGCCTCACAAAGCGACGGGGTTTTTTATTGCCTAATTTTGAGCGCTATGGCGTCTTCAATCCTAATTTCAATCCCTTGGGCGAGTCCGCAGATTTCGAGTTGAGGGGGCTAAATTCACAGTGAGGAGAAATTCTATGGGCTGGGGTTATCTCATTATCGCGGGGATTCTCGAAGTTCTCTGGGCTGTGGGGCTTAAATACACATACGGGTTCACGAGGATTACGCCCTCAGTTTTTACCGTCGCGGTGATGATAGCGAGTTTTATTTTTCTCTCCCTCGCGCTCAAGACCATACCGCTCGGCACGGGATACGCGATTTGGACTGGGATTGGCGCAGTTGGCACGACAACGCTGGGAATAATTCTATTTGCCGAGCCTGCGACCGCCGTGAGACTCGGATGTATAGGGTTAATTGTCGCCGGAATCGCCGGGCTCAAAATTACTTCGGGTCATTAAACCTTGGGAATTTTAATTTCTCGTTTTTTTATAATATACTGCTTGGGTGAACACAGAATTTTTAAAAAATATCCCCCTGCTGTCCGAATTAACAAATCTAGAGCTAGCCACCTTAGTTGCCCTGCTTGAGCCTCGCGACTTCAAGCCCAATGAGACCATTTTCTGGATAGGCGATACAGGAGCGGATTTCTATATCGTGCAGTCGGGGCAAGTCCTCCTGACCTACCCTGACGAAGCAGGGGTCGAAAACACCCTTGCCCTTCTCAGCCCCGGAGACTTTTTCGGGGAGATTTCGCTGATTGACAACAGCGCCCGCACCGCCACCTCGCGCGCGGTTGGCGATACGAGGCTCCTGTGCCTCTCGCGGGAGAACTTTCTTGAGTTTATGAAAACGCACCCTTCTTTCACTATTCAGATTCTGCGGATGCTAGTACACCGCCAGCGGGAAACCCTTGAACAGCTAAGGGGAGCGCGTAACCTCAATAAAATCATCGAGGAGATGAACGAAAAAGGTCCCTCGTGGAATCGAATAGCCGATAAAATAGCGGCGTTCAGCGGTAGTAAAGTATTTCTGCTGATTCATGTGTTTTGGTTCAGCCTATGGACATTTGGCAATACAATTCTCGGCGGTAGAGCCTTTGACCCCTTCCCCTTCGGACTCCTCACGATGATAGTCTCGCTGGAAGCGATATTTCTCTCAATATTTGTGCTGGTGAGCGCCAACCGCCAGAGTGAAAAAGACCGTGTGCGCGCCGATTTAGATTATCAGGTAAACCTCAAAGCCGAAGCAGAAATCATGCGCCTTCACGGTAAAATAGACCTGATTCAAAGCCGAATCCAGAATTTCACCGGCGGACGATAATAGCGTTGCGCGCTGGGCTGAAACCGTACCGGCGCTTCTGCATCCTATAGTATTAAAACCCTATAACGGAGGCGATTTAATGTCGAGAAATTTTACTCTGGGCTTCTTCTCCCTCCTCGCGCTTGCATTCCTGGCGCTTGGACAGGTGAGCTTACACGCCAAGGAAGGCAAACTTGAGAAGGCGACCCTTGCGGGAGGGTGCTTCTGGTGCATGGAGCCGCCCTTTGAAAAATTGGACGGAGTAAAAGAGGTAATCTCAGGCTACACAGGGGGGCAGAAAGAAAACCCCACTTACGAACAGGTGTCGGCAGGCGGAACGGGACACATCGAGAGCGTTGAGGTCATTTACGACCCGGCGAAAATCAGCTACTCGGACATCCTGAAGGTGTTTTGGATGCAAATTGACCCGACAGACCCAAGCGGCCAGTTCGTTGACAGAGGCCCTCAGTACCGCTCGGCGATTTTCTATCACAGCGACGAGCAAAAGCGCGTAGCCGAGAAATCCAAACGCGAGCTTGAGAAATCCGGCAGATTCCCTAAACCCATTGTTACCGAGCTTATAAAAGCCGAGACATTTTATAGAGCCGAGGAGTATCATCAGGATTTCTATAAAAAAAGCTCGATACGATACAAATACTACCGCTACAACTCAGGCAGAGACCAATTCATCAAAAAAACATGGGGAGATGAAAAAATGAGCGATACGTCCGCATCGGCGGAAGACAGGAAGTACGTGAAACCATCGGACGAGGTTCTCAAAAAGAAGCTGACTCCGATTCAATACCAAGTTACTCAGCACGAAGGCACGGAAAGGGCTTTTAGCAACGAATACTGGAATAATAAAAAAGCCGGAATCTACGTGGATGTCGTTTCAGGCGAGCCGCTCTTTAGCTCGCACGATAAATACGACTCCGGCACGGGCTGGCCCAGCTTCACAAAACCCATCGTCGCTGGGAATATCGTGGAGAGGGTTGATAAGAGCCTGTTCATGAGCAGAACCGAGGTCAGGAGCAAGCACGGCGACTCCC
The DNA here is from genome assembly GCA_052390235.1 of Deltaproteobacteria bacterium. Taxonomy (GTDB): domain Bacteria; phylum Desulfobacterota_D; class UBA1144; order Nemesobacterales; family CSP1-2; genus JBQTHB01. The sequence continues at coordinate 240,378 of JBQTHB010000003.1, forward strand.
ACCTTGGTCATGTATTTGATGATGGCCCTGAGCCTACTGGACTGCGCTACTGCATGAATTCGGCGTCTATGCGCTTTATTCCCAAAGAGGATTTGGATAAAGAGGGCTACGGCGAATTCTCAAAGCTCTTTAAATAAGACGAGTATCAGAGGGGGGGCGCCCCGTCCGGCAGGAAATTGAGGTGTCCCCCACTCTTGCGCTAATTTGGTTTACCGCTCGTCTCCTGTCCTAGCGCTTTACCTTGACGCTGTACTCGCCAGTCCCCCTGGATTGATTGAAATGCCGAATTTGAACGAAGTACTGCCCCACAGCGAGGTCCGCAATTATTCTCGCGTTAAAGCCCACGCCGCTGTCGTCGTCTTCGGCAATTAGGGCGGTTTGGCTATTGGGCCCAAAGAGCTTCATAACTAAATCTGTAGGGCCAGAGGTTTCCACCGTATAGCGCCCATTTTTCGCCGCGTTAAAGAAAAACAGGTCTTCATCCCCAGGAGCGCCGATGGAAGCCGATTTTGATACCCCGTTGACACTGAGCTTAACCGCCTGAGCATTCGCCTGCTTGGGATAGGCGTCCGCGCCCGCGATAAAAGCTTTGTCCATGTCCGATAAGATTTCATTAGCCTCGGTGGCGATGCCGTTTTTAGTCCAGCGCGCGGGGAAGAAGTAGAGCATTATCGATTCGGGGTCGAATTTTGTTCCCTTAACCTGGTCGGCGGAGTATTTCTCCAAGACGTTATGCCTCACCTGGCTGGGAGTCCAGTTGTTCGGCGGGCCTCCCAAGTCCCGAATTACGACCTCCTCGTTCCACTCTATACCGCCGGAGGGGTTTTGATGCTCGTGTCCCAGGGCGAGGGCATGGCCAAATTCGTGCGCCGCAGTGCCGCCGTCGAGGAATCCGAGGTTCATCGTGGCTTGGCTCTGTGGGATTCTCTTGCAGTCCGTGCCAACCCATGACCATGCCCCGTCGTTAGAGTCAAACGAGATGCGAATGTCGGCATCTAAATCGTTGCCGAATTGAAATTTAATGTTGGCGTGCTGAGACCACCAGCCGGCTTGCTCCTTTGCGACGGATCTTTGGGATTCAGCGCCTCCCATGAACCGCACGCGCAGAGTCGAGCCATTTACCCACAGCTTACGAAATTCCAGCACTGCCCTCAGAGCGCCGCCGCCGCGGAGGGCGAGGGTTCTCTGCGGGCGCGATATATCCTGTGGCAGCACTCTATCAACACAGACTTTAAGGGTTGAATCTGGCATAGGTATTACCTCCTTTTTACTATAGATTTTCATACGCCCCAGAGTGTGATTCCACTGCGCCGAGACGGTTTTCAGCATATTAGACCTCTTGAGCCGGCAAAATGTTCCCAAGATTCCGCCCACGCAACTCATCAGCGCGCATCTCGCACCTCCGCGCGAGAGCTTGATTAAATCGGGCGGGGGATTAACCTTCATAGGCGAAATGGATACTTTATTAATCCTCACCGCCGACAAAATTCTCCCGATTTCATCCCACCCAATAACTCGCGGGGGGGTTCTCATCAAAAACGGCAAAATTGTTGAGGTTGCCGACGCGCGCTCCCTTCGGAGCACATACCCAAACGCCGAACGGATGGAACTTGGAGCCGGAATCCTACTGCCCGGATTTGTCAACGCCCACACTCATCTCGAACTCGGATGGATAACGCGGCGAATCGGAAAATTCGGCGGATTTACGGACTGGCTCAAGCAAATCATAAGCGGCAAAACCGAGGGCATCGAGAGGGGGGAGATTGAATCCTCCGTCGAGAGCGGCTTAGCGTCCCTCATCCGAAGCGGCGTAACGAGCGTTGGGGAGGTCTCATCCTACGGGGGGATTGATAAACCCATCCTCCGCGAATCGGGGGTGCGCGCTGTGTTATTCACAGAGATTTTCGACCGCAACGCCGATTTACTCGAATCCATACCATCCGAGAAATCCGAGAAATTTGAGGAGAGGCCCTTTCCCCACGCGCCCTATTCCTGCTCGCCGGAACTCCTCCAAAAGGTCATGGAATTCTCTGAGGCGAGGGATATTCCGTTCGGGATTCACCTTGCCGAAAGCCGGGAAGAGGTGAAATTCCTACGCAACGAGGCAAACGACTTCGACCGCACAATATTTCCACAGGCGGGGAGGAAACCCTTTGACCGCGCAGGAGCGCAGACCCCGCTTGAACACCTAATCCATCTCGGTCTTTCAAAAAACGCCAGAGCCACGGCAGTTCACATGGTTCAGGTTCAGCCCCAAGAGGTCCCGGCAATTGCAAATCTCGGCTTAGGACTCGCGCTCTGCCCAAGGAGCAATCTATTTCTCCACTGCGGACTGCCTCCGCTGGGGAGTTACTTGAAACTCCCGAGGGTCGGTATAGGCACAGACGGGCTATCGAGTAATTTCAACCTCGATTTCCTCGAAGAACTCAGGTTTTTCTACCTGACATTTGCCAGAACCCTCGGCAGGGAAGCCGCCCAGTTCACGGTCTATCTGGCGACCCTAGGCGGGGCGAAGTGCCTATTTCTGGAGGATAGAATCGGGAGCGTGGAGGCAGGCAAAGAGGCGGATTTAATCTTCGTCAATCCAAGCGGCGGTTATCTAGACCCATACCTGTCAGTCATTTCATGCTCGGCGGCGGACGTTAAAATGGCTATGGTCGGGGGGGAAATTATACGGCAGATAAGTTGACAGCGCCCAGGAGACGCTTCGGTAATCGGCGGCGGTGCCTCCCGCCCTGTCATTCCCACGAAAGTAGAGAATCCATGATTCCACCTCCGCTCATGGGGAATGTGAAATGGATTCCCGCTCTAAAAACTGCGGGAATGACAAACGAGCTTCTGCCATTCCGAGCGTAGCCCATATATGTCATTCTCACGAAAGTGGGAATCCATAGTTCGCCTCCGCTCCCTTCGCCTCCGCTCAGGGTGAAGATGAAATGGATTCCCGCTCTAAAGACTGCGGGAATGACAAACAAGCTTCTGCCATTGCAACCCCCGCCCAGCAATGGAATAATTACCCCCCGAAATGAGCATTGCAAAGCTATTTGTCTATGGCACGCTCCTTCGCGGCGAGGTGCGAAGCCCACATCTAGCCGAGTGCGCCCTAATTAAAGCCGCGTCGGTTTCGGGCAGTCTCTACGACACCAAAAGAGGGTATCCTGCCGCCTTGTTCGATGCGCGCGGAGAACCCCAAATTCTGGGAGAACTCTACGACTTATCAACTGCTCCCAATTTGCAGGAGAAACTGGGGGAGCTTGACGAAGCGGAAGGGGTCGAGGGCGGCCTCTATAAAAGGGTGGAATTGAACCTCGGCGGCGTGCGGGCATTTGCCTACGAGGCGGGGGAGGCGCTCAGGGCGGCTCTTGCGGATGAAACCCGAATTGAGTCAGGGGACTGGAGGCTTTACGGCTCATCGGCGCTTGAAGACCCCATAGGCTTTGTCAACAGATTTGAAGCCGCCCAGAGGAGGGGTTACAGAAAATTCCCATCAGATGGATTTCATGAGCCGATATTTCTTCGGGGCAGAATCCCGATACTCATCGCCGCCCCCCACGCTACGGCTCATATGAGAATGGGCGAGCTAAAATCCGAGGAGAGGCACACAGCCGCCCTCGCCGCCCTGCTCCACATCACCGAGGGATGCCACGCCCTCTATACGAACTCCGCCTCAGAAATTGACCCGAATTACAGCGACGACTCACCGTTTAAACGCGCTCTCGCCGAGGTAGCGCGAGAATTCGGGATTGTAGCGGTTTTTGACCTGCACGGCACGACTCAAGAGCGAGCCGAGGGGATTTACCCCGGCGTTGGGCAGGGAGGGGAATTTCTCAGGGGCAGAGGGTTCATTCTCAACGCCCTTTACGAGGCGGCTTCGCAGATGGGGATTTCCGTCGGCGGGCTTCACGTATTCCCCGCTTCGCGCCAGATGACGGTTACGAAATTCGCCTCAAGAGGGCTACATACATCCGCCATGCAGATTGAAATCAATAAGCGTCTGCGCGAGCCTGCCAGAGACCCCGCTCAATTTGAAACTCTAGTCGCACTCCTGCGGCGATTCGTCTCATCGCTTGGATTTTAGGGTATATTTTCCCCCTATGACCCCGAACGCGGCGACTCTCATAATTGACTCCACGGAAAACAGCGCAGACCTCCTCTACAGATGCCAGTTTCACGCTCCCGACCCCGTCATCTTCATCGAATACGCGGGGAAGCGGATTATAGTCCTAAGCGACCTTGAGATTGACCGCGGGAGAGCCGAGGCTGATGTTGACGTGGTTCTATCGCTCTCGGAATACAGGAAAAAATCAGCGGGCGGCGCGCCGGCATCCTACTCCGGCGTTGTGGATGCCGTGTTCGCAGAGTTTCAAATTAAAGAGGCGCTTGTTCCCGGCGGATTTCCCATCAAATACGCGGACGAGCTTAGGGCGATGGGATATAAAATCTCATATAAACCGACTGAGCCTTATTTCGAGGGCAGGCTCAGGAAAACCCCAGAACAGGTCAATCACATAAGGCGCGCGCTGAGGAAAACAGCCGAGGCAATGAACCTCGCCACAGGGATGGTTGCCGCATCCGAAATCCGAGGGAAGAAGCTCTATTTGGAGGGAGCGATTCTCACCTCCGAGCGCGTAAAAGGGGAAATCAACGCCTACCTGTCCAAGCAGGGCTACACGGCGTCGCACACCATCGTCGCCTGCGGAGCGCACTCGGCAATGCCTCACCACAGGGGCGAAGGGGCGATTTTTGCCGGGAAATCCGTCGTAATTGACATCTTCCCCCGCTCTCAGGAGTCGGGATACTTCGGCGATATGACCAGAACCGTCGTCAAGGGCGAGCCGCCTGCCAGACTCGAAGCGATGTACGAGGCGGCGCTGGAGGGGCAGAAGCTCGGCATTAGCCTCATCAGGCACGGCGCGAGGGCAAGAGAAGTGCATGAGGCGATAGTCGAGAGTTTCAGCCGGGCGGGGTTTAAAACCGGCTTGCAGAGCGGCAGGATGCAGGGGTTTATTCACTCGACGGGACACGGGCTTGGGCTAGAAATCCACGAGCCGCCGAGGATCGGCATGGGCGATGAGACGCTAGAAGAGGGCAACGTCGTAACCGTTGAGCCGGGTCTATATTATGCAAAGCTCGGTGGAATCAGAATCGAGGACGTCGTGCTTGTAACGAGAGACGGGTGCGTGAATCTCACAAAATGCCCGAAGAGGTTTAGGGTTTGAATTAGCCCCAGCCAAACGCTGATTTTTTTAGAGATTTCTAAATCGTCCCTCCGCGCCCCGATTCTACAGCAAAGGATGCACTTAACTTGGACACCATCACTCACGGACTCATCGGGGCTTTATCGTCAAATACGGGCTTTGGGCAAAGAGCGGGTCGCATCGCCACAATAGCCTTTACGGCGGGCGCGGTTTTCCCCGACCTCGACGTTATAGTTTCCCTCTTTGGAGCGGATTTATCCCTCAGACACCACAGAGGGGTTACCCACTCGGTCATTGCCGCCCCGATTTTCGCCGTCCTCATCGGCTGGATTATCACAAAACTCTCGTCTTATAAAAACTTCAAGGCGGCGGCGGGAATGGTCGCCCTTGGCATATACTCGCACATTTTCTTCGACCTCATCACCTCCTACGGCACGGTGGCACTCGACCCCGTGAGCGACGCGCGCTACGGCTGGAATCTAGTTTTCATCCTCGATGCGTTCATCTCGCTTCCCGTAATTGCGGGGCTTTTAATCTCGCGGAGAAAGCCCGAAGCCGCCCGAAAAGCCTCAGTCGCGGCGCTGGTGTTTCTAGGGTTTTATCTGCTTTTCTGCCTCTACGCGAGGGAGCTAAATTCGAGGGAAGTCATGGATTTCGCGCGCGGGAGGTCGCTCAGCGTCGTCAAATCCGAGGTATATCCGCGCCCGCTTGCGCCATATTTTTGGATGGGGATTGTCGAGACCGACGGGGCGTTCTACAGGGTGCGACTCGCGGGAGGCAACATCGAGAGCATAGAGGAAATCCCAAAGCCCGAAGCAAACCGCTTCATAGAGCTTGCCAAGGGGCTTGATGCGGCAGCGCTCTATTTCTGGTTTGCCGATTTTCCCATCGCCTCGCACAGGGTAGAGGGCGAAAGGCACGTGGTTGAGTTCCGGGATTTGCGATTCGGCGTTGTGAGCGGCAGAACGCACCTGCCCTTTCGAGCCGAGTTTGACGCCGCCGGGGAATTAGAAGGGATTTATCTAAACGGCAGGAAAGTTCCAAATAGAAACTAAACAGCGCGGGACGTAAAAGAAATGGCGAAACAAAAATTTGAAGACTTAACCGAACTCTGCCGGTATCTGAGAAGCCCTGAGGGATGCCCGTGGGATAAAAAACAGACGCTCTCAACTCTCAAGGCTCATATCCTTGAGGAGGCTTACGAGGTCATACAGGCAATTGACGAAGCCGATGCCCAGGAGCTTCGAGAGGAGCTTGGCGACCTGCTCTTTCAAGTGATTTTCGCATCGCAAATCGCATCGGAAGAGGGAAAATTCAGCGTCGAGGACGTTATCGGCGAGCTTCACGCAAAACTCGTAAGGCGTCATCCCCATGTGTTCGGCGAGCAGAGGGCTAAAGACGCCGAAGAGGCGGTGCAAAGGTGGCAGGGGGAGAAACTCAAAGAGGGAGGGCGCAAGAGGGGGATTCTCGAAATCCCGCGCTCAGCCCCGGCGTTACTCCGCGCTCAGAGGATGGGCGAGAAGGCGTCTGAGCGGGGCTTTGATTGGCAGGCGGCGGCAGGGGTGATGGAAAAAGTGAGGGAAGAGCTACGAGAGCTGGAACAGGCAATCGAGGCGGGCGAGATAAAATCTATGGAGATGGAATTCGGTGATTTGATTTTCTCGATGGCTAACCTCGCCAGACACCTCAGGATTGACGCCGAAACCTCTGCCCAGAGCGCGGCGGACAAATTCGCCGCGAGGTTTACCCGTGTGGAGAAACTGGCAAAGGACGCGGGCAGGAATTTAGTCGAGCTTACCCCTGCCGAGATAGACGCGCTGTGGCGGGAGGCGAAAAAAGCGGGGGAGTGATTAGCGAAATTACCCCGAAATCATAAGTCTGTCATATCGAGCGAATCGAAATACTAGATGGCGGCAGGCATATATGACCTAATATTTCCCCAGCGTCATCCCTACCAATTTCCACCCCTCATCAACGAAAACTCCGGTGCGGGCGGCTTCCTTCTCGGTGTAGGAGAGGGTCGCATTTTTTATGCCGGTGTCCTTAGAGTCGAATATAGCAAATGGCACAGGCTCGCTTATATGAGTCCTGATGTCAAGCGGCGTCGGATGGTCTGAGAGGAGTAGCACTTTATAATCGCTGAATTTGCGCTTCAGCCCCTCTAGCACGGGCCCTACCACTTTACCGTCGAAATCCTCTACGGCTCGCACCTTCAGGTCGGGCTTTCCCTCATGTCCCGTTTCGTCAGTCGCCTCGATGTGTATCATCACCATATCAACCTCATCGAGCGCGCGCAGGGCGTATTCGACCTTCCCGGCGTAATTCGTATCGAGGTAGCCCGTAGCCCCCGGCACTTCAATTACCCGAAGTCCCGCATAGATGCCGATGCCCTTGACCAAATCCACAGCCGATATGACGGCTCCATCAATTCCGTATAGCTCGCTGAAGGGCGGCATTTTGGGCGCTCTGCCCTGTCCCCAAAGCCAGATGCTAGTTGCGGGGCTTTTCCCATCAGAAATCCTCCTCAGATTTATCGGATGATTGCGAAGTAGCCCCTGGGATTTTTCAATGAGCCGTCTTAATCTGTCCGAGCCTTCGCCGCTTGGCAGATACGGCGCCGCTTCCCTGCCTGAGATGTCGTGAGGGGGCGTGGTTTTGAGCCCGTCTAGCCCGTTTTGCCAGATTAATAAATGCCTGTAGCTCACTCCGGGATAGAATTTCATATCCTCGGATTCGAGTTCGCCCCTTATATCGAGGATAATTTCGCGCGCTTCTTCGGTTGAAATATGTCCCGCGCTGTAGTCCTCCATCAGGGTTTTACCCCCCTCATCGGCGAGGGTTACGAGATTGCACCGGAGAGCAACGTCCGAGGTTTTCACCTCGACCCCAATGCTCGCCGCCTCAAGCGGAGACCTCCCCGTATAGTAGAGATTAGGATTGTAGCCCAGCACCGTGAGGTTGCCCACGTCGCTTCCGGGGGGAAGCCCGTCGGGGATTGTCTTTACGAGACCGAATACGCTTCTGCGCGCAAGCTCGTCCATGTTGGGAGTCGCCGCATATTCCAGAGGGGTCTTCCCGCCTAACTGCTCAACCGGATGATCCGGCATTCCATCGCCTTGAAGTATCACGAGTTTCATAGCCAAAGAGAGTAAACAGATTTCCCGGTTCTATCAAGTGGGCGGCAGTTCAAAATACCGACCCGCTCCCCATTGTCATTTCGAGGCAAAGCCGAGAAATCCTAAACAAGATTCCTCTCTGCCGTTCGGAATGACACATCGCTAGCCGTAATTAGGGGGAGGGCGGCAGGCGGCTCATCAGCAGAGCGACTACAACTCCGTATGCCAAAATCCTGCATCGTGTATAATGAATCATCCGAGACCTGTGAGGTGAGGAGCGTTAAGATGAGCAGAAGAATCCTAGGCGGCAGAGACAGCGTCAAAGTAGCCGTAGCCCAGGCGTCCCCCGTGTTCATGGACAAACAAAAAACCGTCGAGAAGGCTTGCAAATTTATCCTTGAAGCCGGACGGAACGGAGCGGAACTCATTGCCTTCTCCGAGGCTTTCATCGCCGGCTACCCTGCCTATTACACCGTCGGATACGAAACCCATCCCCAAGAATGGACGGATTACATGATAGGGCTTCAGGACAATTCCCTCGTAATTCCCGGCGAGGACACCGAAATTTTATGCGAAGCCGCCCGCAGAGCCGGATGCTACGCCGTTATCGGATGCAACGAATGCTCAAGCCGCCCCGGGAGCCGAACCATCTATAACACGCTCCTGTTCATCGGTCGGGATGGGAACATCCTGGGCAGACACAGAAAACTCATGCCCACCTACACCGAGCGCGTTTACTGGGGGCAGGGCGACGGGAGCGACATCAAAGTGTTTGACACCGACATCGGCAGAATCGGCGGGCTAATCTGCTGGGAGAACCACATGACCCTCGTCAGGGCGGCGATGATTCACCGGGGGGAGGAATTTCACATAGCTGTGTGGCCCGGAAACTGGAAGCGGGGGGAAACCGCTCTTCTTGCCGCCGACACCAGCCCTCAGGGCGGGCTCTGCAATTTGCAGTCCCTCATCCGAGTCCACGCCTTCGAGGCGGGGGCGTTCGTGCTTAGCGCGTGCGGCATATTAACATCGCAGGATTTCCCGCAAAAATGGGAGGGAGTGCGAGACGGCAATCACATTAACTACTCGTGGGCGGCGGGTGGAAGCTCGGTCGTGAATCCCGCCGGGCGGTACTTGGCAGAGCCGAATTTTGAAAAAGACGCTATACTCTACGCCGAGTGCCATGCGAATCAAATCAAAGCCGTCAAAGCCGTGTTCGACGCTCTGGGGCATTACTCGCGCTGGGACGTCGCCCGGCTTGAGGTGAGGCAGGAGGGATGGACGCCGGAGATGCCATTTACGGATTCGCCGCCGCGGGCGGGACTCCCTCAGAGCGAGATTCGCAGGATTTCGGATAAATACGAAATCGGCGCTGAAAAGCTGGAATCGCTGATTGAGGAAATCGCAAAGTCGCTGAAAAGCTAATGCGCGGGAATCAATCTCTCGTCCTTGCGGCGCTCGGCAACCTCGCAAAATATAAATGACACAGACAGCACGCCATGATGAAAACACTCGCCGCCGCCTTATTTATATTGATTGCCGCCTCGCGCTCCATTGCCGCGGATGTGGAAACCCTAGAGGTCGCCCCCTCGGTTGATTTATCCAGATACTGCGGGAAGTGGTATGAAATTGCGCGGCTTCCCAACCGGTTCGAGAAGAATTGCGCCGCAGACGTTACGGCTGAATACTATCCGGCTAAGCGCGGGGAGTTGAAAGTCGTAAACCAGTGTCGAAACGCCGAGGGAGCCGCCCGAAGAGCCGACGGAGACTCGAGGCTTGAGGTGAGATTCGCTCCCTCGTGGCTCTCGTGGCTTCCCTTTATGTGGGGGGATTACTGGATATTGGAGCTAGATGAGGATTACCGATACTCGCTCGTCGGCACACCGGACAGGAAATACCTCTGGATACTCGCAAGAGCGCCCGAAATTGAGCAACATCTCTACCTGAAACTTACGGACAGAGCGAGAGCCGAGGGATTTGATACGACTCGCCTTATAAAAACCCCTCACGCGCCGAAATAGCCCGCGGCAGAATCACCTAGCGGCGTTTGCCTTGGTTCTGGTGATGGAGCCGATTTTCCCCCGAGCGTAGCCCGATTTGCGGGGGGCAACCATCTGGAGATTATTGTAATTGGCTATTGCCATATCCCAGTTGCGCATGAATTCATAGCACTCGGCAAGGGAGAGATAGATTTTCTCCCTAAGCGCGTCAGCGACGGACACAAGCAAAAGCTCTTGGCTTATTTTGACGGATTTCTCGCAGTTGCCCTCTTTCTGCAGTCGGAGCGCGAGGGCGAATCTGGATTCAGCGTTTTGCGCCTGCGGCGGAGGCGCGCCTTGAGGGGGGGAATATAAACTGCTCGCCCCGGCTATTTCGAGGGATTTTGTACTCTGCGGCTCGGCATCCGCCGGAGGCTCGGATTCATTAAGGGCGGGGGCTTGGACTACAGGCTGAGGCTCAATTTGAACTGGCGCAGGGGAGGCGACGGCTTGAATCTGGGGCCCGGCATCCGGCAGAGGGGCTTGGGCAGGGGGGGGGTTCTCCGCCGCTGGGTTTAATTCAGATTTATCTTCGAGCCTAGACGAGTCCTGCTCAGCGGGAGGGGAAACTTTCCTAGCTATCACGCTAGTAGATGAAATATCGCCGCGCAGCCCTAATGACTTGAACGCTTCTTCGCCGTAGGAGAACCAGAAAAACAGGGCAATAGTAAAACTCAGCGCTGGCACTAAAGCGGAGGAATAGAACCGCCTCCTCCAAAACGGCTTCTCGCCGCCAGTCTGCTTTTTTGCCCGCTCGGCTAACTTTGCCAGCAGTTCCGGGGAGAGTTGAGGAGAGGATTCTTCCTTGAGAATTCTCTTTATCTGCTTATAATCCTCTACCTCTCTAGCGCAGTCTGGGCAAACGACGAGATGTTTTTTTATCGCCTTCATCTGCGACTGGCTCAGATTGTTGCCGATAAAATCAATTAAAAGCTCTTCAAATTTATCGCAGTCCATATTGCCGATCCTCTCTTTTCTCTCGCTCAAAGTAGCCCGCCTTAATAAAAACCTCGCGCAAATTCTGGAAAGCGTACCTAAGGCGGCTCTTCACCGTGCCAAGCGGGGACTGCGTAATCTCGGCAATTTCCTGCAGGGACAGCCCCTCGACCTCCCGCAGCACAAAAACCTCTCTGAATTCCTCCCTCAAATCCCCGACGGCTCGCCGTAGCAGAGCCTGAGTTTCGCCGTCAATCGCGCTCTGTTCCTGGTCGGCGGCTTGAGCGCCCAAGATGTCCCGCAGGGAAAAATCTCCCTCCTCCGAGACAGCGCCGTCAAGCGATGAGTAGCATCTTAGGCGCTCCGTCCGTAAATAATCTATGCAGCGATTTCTCGCAAGCGTATATAGCCAAGTGGTGAATTTCTGCGCCGCGTTAAACTGACCTCTCTTCTCTATTACTTTTATGAACACCTCTTGGAGCAAATCCTCAGCGCGCGGCGCGTCAACCTTAGCCATTTTCATTATGAACCGCATCACCGGGCGCCCGTGGCGGCGCAGGAGGAGGTCGAAAGCCCCTGAATCGCCGTTTTGGAATCTGGCCATAGCGTCCTCGTCCTTTGGCTCTTTTACAACGGCTGATTTTAATGATCCAAGCACGGAAGCGCCCACCGGCTGTCGCATATTAATTACATTATACGATAAAAATCGAGAGCGGTTTTATTAATTTTTCATATTTACAACAATTGCCCCACAGCCGCGCCGAGGGTGAACCTAGCGCGCGGTTTAAATCCTGTATAATATATCGCTTATGAAACCCGAAGAGATAAAAGCAATGATTGAGAGCGGACTTGCCGGCTCAGCGGTAAATGTGGATGGCGATGGAACTCACTTCGAGGCAGAAGTGATCTCAGCGGAGTTCAAGGGGAGGACGCTTCTCGAGAGGCATAAAATGGTCTATTCCGCCCTGGGAGAGGCGATGAAAGAGCGCATCCACGCCCTGTCGCTCAAGACCTATACGCCTGAAGAGGCAGATAAGCGGGGACGCAGATGAACCGCATCCACTGAATCCGCCCGGCGAGGAATTGGGCGGGCAACTAAATAAAATAAAAAAGGAGGTATTCTCAAAATGGCTGAAGAGATAATACAGAAAATCCAGTCCGAGATAGACCGCAACAGGATTTTAATCTTCATGAAGGGGACGAAGGATTTTCCACAGTGCGGCTTTTCGGCGAGAGTGGTTGAGATATTCAAATCCTACGGCGTGCCGTTTGAAACTGTGAACGTGCTGTCGAGCCCGGAGCTCAGGCAGGCTATCAAGGAATTCTCCAACTGGCCCACGTTTCCACAGGTCTATATCGGGGGCAAACTCGTTGGCGGATGCGATATTTGCGTTGAGATGAACCAATCCGGCGAGCTAAGGGAACTGGCAACGGCAACAGAGTAGCGAGCGGGTTTCAGGACAAGATTCCTCGCTGGAGTATACGGCGATACCCTCGAAGCGGCAAATAACCGCCCGTTCTCCGATTGGCGGGAGGCGAGATATTTTCACCGCATACAACAACTTAAGATGAGTGCCCGATTCGAAAACATCAGCGGCTAAAGCGGCAATTTAAATGGGAAAGAGAATTCTAATCACCGGAGGCGCGGGGTTCATCGGCTCGCACCTGTGCGAGAGACTCCTCGGCGAGGGCAACGAGGTCGTCTGCGTTGATAACTTCTTCACGGGCGCAAAGGAGAACATAAAGCCTCTCATGGGGAATCCCTATTTTGAGGTGATGAGGCACGATATTTGTTTCCCCCTCTACGTCGAGGTTGACGAGATTTACAACCTCGCCTGCCCTGCCTCGCCCGTGCATTACCAATTTGACCCCGTGCAGACGACAAAGGTCAACGTCTCCGGCTCGATAAATATGCTGGGGCTTGCAAAGCGGCTCAAAGTCCGAATTTTCCAAGCCTCCACAAGCGAGGTCTATGGCAATCCAAGCGTTCACCCCCAGCCGGAGAGCTATTGGGGAAACGTCAACCCAATAGGCACTAGAGCCTGCTACGACGAAGCCAAGAGGTGCGCTGAAACCCTCTTTTTCGACTACCACAGACAGCACGGGTTAGACATCAAAGTCGTGAGGATTTTCAACACCTACGGGCCCAGAATGCACCCAAATGACGGGCGCGTAGTGAGCAATTTTATTATTCAGGCGCTTCGCGGAGAAGATATTACTGTCTATGGCAACGGCTCTCAGACGCGGTCTTTCTGCTACGTTGACGACCTTATCGAAGGATTTGTGCGCATGATGGACACCGAAAGGGGATTTACGGGACCTGTGAACCTGGGCAATCCCAGAGAGGTAACCATTCTAGAGCTGGCGACGATGATTATCGAGCTTACCGGCTCTCGCTCGAAGGTGGTTTTCAAAGCGCTCCCTCAGGACGACCCAGAGAGGAGAAAGCCCGATATTTCCCTCGCCAACGGGAAACTCGGCTGGCAACCCACGGTGCATCTCGAAGATGGACTCAGAACGAGCATAGAGTATTTTAAGGGAAAGCTCGGGATTTAGAGCCGGCTCTGGCCCCGACTGCCGAGAAGCACAGAAACGGGCGCTCAGCAGATTCTAGGCAGTTGTTCCCCCGTGAGCATATCCACAACCCTCGTGCCGCCGATTCTCGTCTTCATGAACACTATACCCGGATGCTCAGCCGTAATCTCTCCGATGACGACGGCGTCTGTGGCTAATGGGTTTTCCCTCATTTTTTTGACTATCGAGTCGGCGGCGTCTCTTGCGACTATTGCGATGAGTTTCCCCTCGTTCGCCACATATAGCGGGTCTAGCCCCAGGGTCTCGCAAGCCCCTTTGACCTCTCTGGTTATCGGGATTTTGCTCTCTTCGATGCGAATCCCCACGCGGGAGCTTGCGGCAAGTTCATTCAGCGCGCTGGCAACGCCCCCGCGAGTAGGGTCGCGCATACAGCGGATTTCCAAGCTCACCGAGAGCATATCCGAGACTAGAGCGGCAAGAGAAGCCGTATCGCTCAGTATCTTGGTCTCGAATTCAAGCCCCTCCCTTACGGACATAATAGCTATCCCGTGAATCCCTATAGCGCCGCTTAGGATGACTCTATCTCCGGGCTTTGCCGCATCTGCCGAGATTCTCAGCTCTCTTTCAATAACGCCTAGCCCCGAGGTGTTGATGAAAATTTTATCAGCCTTGCCCCTGTCCACGACTTTAGTGTCACCCGTAACGAGTTGAACCCCAGCAATATCTGCCGCAGTCTTCATCGAGACGACAATGCGCCATAAATCCTCCATCGGGAATCCCTCCTCCAGAATAAACCCCGCGCTGATGTAAAGGGGCTTCGCGCCGCTTACGGCAAGGTCGTTTACAGTGCCGTTCACGGCAAGCTCGCCTATGTCCCCTCCGGGGAAGAATATCGGGCTTACAACGTAGGAGTCGGTAGTAAAGGCAAGGCGCGCGCCGTTTATCTCCAATGAGGCGGCGTCGTTAAGGGGAGAGAGAAGCGGGTTGCCGAATTGCGGGAGAAATATCTTTTTCATGAGGTCGGCTGAGAGCTTTCCGCCGCTTCCGTGCCCGAGCAGGACTTTTTTGTAGTTGGTCATCGGCATGGGACAACTCAGGGTGAATAATTCGGCTTTCTCGGACATCGCGAGGCCTCCTGGAAATGTAGTTTGGTTTAAGACTCCGTATGAGAGTGAACCCGGCTAAACGCCGCTCCCGAGGGGATTTCGTCAATTTCTGGATTCTCGCCCAAGAAGCCACATTCGGCGTGGACGGCTAAATAACGTCTTCTTCGCCCAATATGACGTGAATCATATCCCACATTATGTGAAGCAGAGTCTCCTGAGTTTCCTGAATGCGGTGGATGCTATAAGTGGGAACAACGAAGCAGTGATCCGAAAGCTGAGGCATCTGGCCCCCGTCCTTTCCGGCAAAAGCGATAGTTATCATGCCCATCTCGCGCGCCGCCTTGAGTCCGCGTATTACGTTTGCAGATTTGCCGCTCGTGCTGATGCCCAGAGCCATATCCCCCGCCCTCCCAAGGAGCTTTATCTGGTCGTGGAATATCATGGAGAAATCCTTATCGTTGCCGATGGCGGTCATGGTAGCCACGTCGTTCGTAAGGGCGATGGCGGGGAAAGAGCGGCGCTTTTCTATTATAGGATGCAGGAACTCTACGGCTACGTGCTGGGCATCGCAGGCACTCCCGCCGTTGCCCATGACTAGGAGTTTCCCCCCCTTCGTGAACGCCTCAGCCATCGCCTCGGCGAGACGGAGAATATTATCGGCGTTGTCCTCGAAGAATTTCTCCTTCTGCTCCATGCTGTCGCGGCACTTGCGGATAATGGTCTCTCTTAGCGGATTCATTTTCAGTGGGCTACCTCTTAGATTGATATTGTAGCAGTCAAACGCCGGGTTCGATAGAGCGCGCGTCGAAGAACCCACTCCCCTCTGGCAGGCTGAGGATGCGCCCCCCCTCATCACGCATCCCGCGCATCTGGCTATTCTATTACCCCGCCGCCGCCGATTTCAAATATCTGCCGTAGTTATAATACGCGGCACAGGCCCCCTCAGACGAGACCATTGTCGCGCCAAGCGGACGCTCCGGCGTGCATTCTTTGCCGAAAGCCGGGCATTCGTGCGGTTTTTTCAGTCCCCTCAGCACCTGCCCGCTTATGCAAGCCGAAGACTCCTCAGCCTCGATGTAGTCAACGCCAAAAATCCTCTCGGCGTCGTGTTCGCGGTATTCATATTTGAGCTTATAACCACTCTTGGGAATTATGCCTATGCCGCGCCATTTTCTGTCGGCAATATCGAAAACATCGAGAATAATTTTTTGAGCCGGCAGGTTTCCCTCCCTCTTCACTGCCCTTGCGTACTGGTTTTGGACGTCGTGCCTGCCCTCTTCGAGCTGCTTTACCGTGAGATAAACCCCCTCAAGGAGATCTAGCGGCTCAAACCCCGTAACGACTATCGGCACTCTGTAGCGCGCAGAGATTGGCTCGTATTCCCACCACCCCATGACGGCGCACACATGGCCCGCTCCAAGGAATCCCTGCACTTGGTTATGCGGGGACTGCAAGATAGAAGCCATCGAAGGGGGAACGAGAACGTGCGAGACGAGTATGGAGAAATTATTTATTCCGAGCCGCTTTGCCTGCCATACGGACATAGCGTTTGCAGGGGCGGTTGTCTCGAAGCCGACGGCGAAAAATACGACTTTTTTCTGAGGGTTGTTCTGGGCGATTTTCAGCGCGTCAAGCGGCGAATAGACGATTCTCACGTCGCCCCCCTCGGATTTAACGGCAAAGAGGTCTCTTTTCGAGCCGGGCACTCGGAGCATATCCCCGAAGGAGGTAAAAATCACATCCGGGCTTGCGGCAATCTCAAGCGCCTTGTCAATCATCTCAAGCGGGGTTACGCACACAGGACACCCCGGCCCATGCACGAGCGTAACGTCTTTTGGCAGAAGCTCGTCAATTCCATATTTCACTATCGTGTGAGTCTGTCCGCCGCAGACCTCCATTATGACCCATGGATGCTTCGTCGCTCCGTGAATCCTGTCCACCATGCGCGCCGCCGCATCAGGGTCCCTGTATTCATCCAAATATTTCATAAGCCGCCACCTCCTTTTTTTGACAGTTAAACCCAGCCCTCAGCGCGGAGACTCGAAAACGCCGAGGACGAGAATTCTCTAAGCCCTAGCATCTCGCATCTCGATTTCTAGTTGCCCTCGTCCTCATCATCTCCGGCAAGCTCTCCAAGCTCGTTCATTGCATCGAGAAACTCAAAAACCTTTCGAGCCTCCTCCTCGTCAACTTTGCTAAGCGCGAACCCCACGTGAACTAGGGCGTAATCCCCAAGCTCGAGCTCCGGCACGTACTCAAAGCACGCCTTTCTCGACACGCCGTCAAAGTCAACCTTCCCCATTTTGATGCCATTTTCATAGAAAATCTCAACTACTCTTCCGGGTATCGCCAAGCACATCTCGCATCACCTCCTCAAATTTTTCTCGCGCGCGGCAGGGAGAGCGCATCATCCCATACCCCCCTCCCGCCGCTTTACGCGCCACTGCGCAATCCCTCTGTTAGAACCTAAATCCCGTCCTGCCGGTAAACGTATAGAAACTCCCGTTCGGACCGCTAATGAAGTTATACCGCGCCTCAGCTCCCACGAACACCTTTGGAGTGATATTCATATCCACGCCGATTCCCGTGTGAAGCCCAAGATTCACGTCTCCCTGTCCTGCGGGAAACCCCCTGCGGTCAAGCTCAGCGGGCAGGGGTGAAATTCCGCCTGCGAAATCATCTCCCAAAGCCGCGCCGTCCGTAGAGCTAAGCAGCACGTTGAACCCCGGCGCAACAACTATGTAGGGCTGAAAGAAATTCGAGAAGAGAAACTTATACTTCAGCCCCGCTATCACCGAGAGATTCGTCAAATCAACCTCGGTCGAGGTAACCGCCCCCGCAGGCGCGCCAACGACAACCAGCGGAGAGACCGCCGAAACCTCGTCGTCCGTCCTAGCAAGCCCGATGTGGACAATTCCCATCAGGATGCCGGGGCCTATTGGCACAAGGGGCAGCCCCACCTCGCCTGCAATGTAGAATCCCGCGCCCGTGTCAAAGGGCCCAATCTGAGCGCCAAGGGCGAATGCAAACTCTCCGCCAATCCCCTGAGCCTTCGATGTGTCAGCCGTATAAAGCAAACCCGCCGCTACAAAGATTAAAATCGCTAAAACCCTCCACAAATTAACTTTAGTCATCTTAGTTCCCCTCCGGTTAGAGTTTTGTTTAGATACAAACTAAAGCTAGTTCCACCACAATTAATTTTTAAGCTAAGTAGCGGCTACTTCTCGGGAATTTTTATATTCATCTCCCTTCACCTCCCCCGGAACGCCGGTTTTTATCTGTTTCCCTCCTCTCACTTCTCCGCGCGCCAAAACGGCCGACGCCACGGCAACCTGCCCAAGAGCAATGCCGCCGTCGTTGGCAGGCACTCTCTGATGGATATAAGGTCTAAAACCTCCCTCGCACAGAATTCGGCAAACCCTCTCCGTGAGATAGCGGTTCTGAAATACGCCTCCCGACAAAACCACTCTCTCCAGATTAAATAATCGAGCCGCATCAACGACAATCCGGGCGAGGGTGTTGTGAAACTTCGCCGACACCTGCGAGGCAGCCGCCCCCCTGCGCGCATCGTCCAAAATGGCGAGAACCGTGGGCATCCAATCCACAATTGCGGGACTTGCCGCTTTGCGCGCAATCTCAAATGGATACGAGCGCTCAACGCCATCTGCCGCCGCGTATTCAAGCTCCGCCGCCGCCTGCCCCTCGAATCCTGCCCGAAGCCTCAATCCGGCTAAAGCTGAAACTGCGTCGAAAATCCTCCCCGCGCTCGATGTAACTGGAGAATTCACTCCCCGCTCAAGCATCCTCATAAACACTGCAAGCTCCTCGCGGCTGAAAGAGCGAATAAGCGCAATGTCTGACATCCCCAGAACACCCTCGCCGAAAATCTCGAAAAGCATCCCCAAAGCGGCGCGCCTCGGCTCTCGCACTGCCATCTCGCCCCCCGGAAGCCTAAAAGTCCTGAAATGCGCCAGACGCTCAAAGGACTCGTAATCCGCCCTGAGAAACTCCCCTCCCCACACCGTGCCGTCCCCTCCGTATCCCGTGCCATCCCAGCAGATTCCCAGAACCTCCCCCTCCAGTTCATTCTCAGCCATGCAGGCGGCAACGTGGGCGTGATGGTGCTGAACATGGACGAGGGGAATATCCAGAGTCTTGGCGTATTTCGTCGAGAGGTAATCCGGGTGCATATCGCAGGCTACGGCTTCAGGCTCGAAATCATATAATCTCCTGAAATCCTCAATTACCCGCAGGAAAGCCGTATAAGCATCTTCGGTTTCAAGGTCTCCTATGTGCTGGCTAATGAAAACATCCCCGCCCGCAGAGATTGCAACCGTGTTTTTCAGATGCGCCCCAACGGCTAGGATTTTAGCCATGGATTCACCGGCGGGACGGCGAATAGAAACTGGAAGCGGCGCATAACCTCTGGAGCGGCGCATAACCTGCCCAACTCCAGCGACCACCCTGACAATGGAGTCATCGGCGCGTCTCACAATGGCGCGGTCGTGAACCAAGAGCAGGTCAGGGATGCCCTGAAGCCTGATAGGGGCCTCGCGCTCGTCCGAAACTATAGGCTCGTCCGAGAGGTTCGCGCTTGTAGCCACGACGGGAAAGCCAAGCTCCCGCATCAATATTATGTGAAGGGGCGAATAGGGGAGCATCACTCCTAAGTAGGGATTCCGAGGGGCGACATTTGGAGCGATGCTGGCGGCGGCGCAGGCGCGCCTGCTGAGAATAACTATCGGGCTTTCGGCAGAGAGCAGCATCATCTGCTCTGCCGCCGACACCTCGCAGGCATCCCTAACGGATTCCATCGAGGGGAACATCAGGGCAAACGGCTTTTCCTCTCGGCGTTTTCTCTCCCGAAGCCTAGAGACAGCCCTCTCATCCCCTGCGTTCACCATGAGATGAAATCCGCCGATTCCCTTAACGGCTATAATTTTCCCTCGCCTCAGGGCGTGTGATGCTTGGATAACAGCGTCCCTCTGTTCGGCAATGACCTCGCCTTCGGCAGTCCAAAGCTCAACCCTAGGGCCACAGGCCGGACAGGCCACAGGCTCGGCGTGAAAGCGTCTTTCGAGAGGGTTTTCATATTCGCGGCGGCAGTCCGCGCACATCGGAAATGATTTCATCGAGGTATTTTGTCTATCGTAGGGAATCTCCTCAATGATTGTAAAGCGGGGGCCGCAGTTCGTGCAGTTCGTAAAGGGGTAATCAAACCTCCTGTCGGCGGGGTCTAATATCTCAGCCCTGCATTCGGCGCACGTCGCTATATCGGGCAGGATGAGGGCGGTTTTAGCCCCCGAATCCGCGCTCAGGCGTATCTCGAAACCGTTGTATCCGGCGGCGTCAAGAAACGAAGACTCAAGGCTCTGGATTATCGCGCGCGGAGGCTTCTGGGAGTTTAGGGCAATCAAAAAGGAATCGAGCATGGGCTTTGCCCCCTCGACCTCGATAAAAACCCCCTGAGAGGAGTTTACCACCCAGCCCGAAAGCTCCATGCGCGTTGCCAAACGATAGACAAAGGGTCTGAATCCGACCCCCTGCACCGCGCCCCTTACGACGACTTTAAGACGCATGACCGTGGCATCTGGCATGGGGATTCTCCTATCGCCGGCGCACAAATTAACTGGACAAGGCAGCGCGCCTCAGCCGCCCTCTGCTGCGCCGAAAATATCGAATGTGAATTTTAGCTCGTCTTTAACCTTGACCGCCCCCATTGCGGCGGAGAAGGGTTTAATCCGATAATTACTCTGTTTGAGCATAAACTCTCCGCTTGTGCGAAAGCCCTCAGGCAGAACTCTCATCTGTGTATCAACGCGCTCTTTATTCGTAACGCCGTGCAGAGATAGCTCCCCGTCAATAATCACCCGATACCAGCCATTGGCAATTTTTGTGGCGGTTACGCCGACGCTCTGGAAAACGACCTCAGGGTATCTCGACGTTTCAATCACCTGAGTGCGCATACTAGATTCAATGTCCTTGCGGTCTTTCTCGCTCATGTTGTCGGCAAGCGAGAGAGAATCGGTCATTATCACGATGCGTATGGAGGACGCTTCGGGCGCGTCGGCAGAGAAACCAGCCTCGCCCGTGAATTCCGCTATTTTGAATATCGGATTATGGCCGAACGCAGAGAGCATCCCCCCTGCGAAAGCCTGCACTGTGAAGCGGCTCCGTTTAGCGTCCAATTTATATTGCGGCATAAGGTTCTCCTAAGTTTCGGCATCACAGGCGGTCTCGAACGGCTATACGGAAACGGCGCTCAATATTTCTCTGGAGAGGCTCTATCCCAGATAATTTCCCAAATCGCATAAAACGCCCGCGCTGAACTACTGCCCAATCCCCAATCCAGCGGCGGTTCAATCATCGTGGTCGTGTGGGTGGGGATGATGGCGGTGGTGCGGGTCATCGGCGTGATGCTCCCGAATATGCTCTTCTAATATCCCCTCGGCGTCAACGGCAAGCCGCCTCAGCACAACGCCGCTTGCAAGCTCCACCTCATCCACCGATACTTCATCGCCCGAAATCAGCTCTAAGTCAGCCGACCCGCATTCGGCGCACACAAACGGAGGACTCGCTATCTCGGACTTTGACGAGCAAGACCGGCACGCGAAAACCGCCGGTAGTTCTTCAATTTCAATTGCCGCCTCCGCCGCCGGCGTATCAGCCGAGACGAGCTCGAAAGAAAACTTAAGGCTATCCGGCACGACCATCTGCATTCTGCCTATATGAAGCCGGATTTTAGCCACTTTCTGCTCGCCGGCAGCGTCCAAAACCACGTCCAATATACCTTCGGCTAGTCCCATCTCGTGCATATCTCATCTCCTCTTTTGAAGGGAAAGGCGTTACGCGCCGCCGTCCTTTTTACCGGAACTTCCACCTTCCGTTTGACGCATAACGCCCTGAAATTACATGGATTTTGCTTTCACATAGCGCTCTATATCGGGGAGCAGCCCCGCAAGCCCCGCGCCCATAGGGTCGTTGAGGAAACTCGCAATATTCATCCCCGGCGGAAGCATATCGCCGAGCTTTTCCATGAGCGATTGGCGCATCTCAGGATTCGCTATCATGCGCCGCACGTCAGGGTGTCCCATTAAAAGCCCGAACCCCAGAGCCACTAACGCAAGCCCCCCAGCCACAAAGAGCATATCCTTCATATCGCTGGGAATATCGTAATTCTGCATAACCCACCTCCTTGCCTAATTGGATTTTAACTCCTCTGCTTCCCTGTTATTATTGAGGATTTCTCCGACCAGCGACTCGACCAATTTCACGGCTTCGTCAACGGCAGAGCGAACCGGCTCGCTAAGCCCGATATATCCCTCATCATCGTCCGAGCCAAAAGTAAAAGGCTCGCATCCGACAACTAAAATCCTCTTACACCCCGCCCCGCCCATCGTCTTTACAAGCTGAAGCACCCTCGCCGGATTCATTCCATGGGTCTCAAGGCTCACCCCGCCTCCTTCGCCCCCGCCTTCTAGCTGAATCTCATCCATATCCGGCTCGACGACATAGAGTGTGCCGGGGACATCCCCGCGCGGCATCGCATCAACCAATATCGCGGCATCGTAAGGGTCCATAAGCGCGTACGCCAAATCAAAACCCCTTATGCCGTAATCCGCCACTCGAACCCCTTCGGGCATAGCGCGCCCGGCGAGCCTTCCCGCCACCTCGACTCCGAACCCATCGTCGCCAAGGAAAATATTTCCTATTCCGGCAATTAGTATTCGCTCGGACATTAGCCCTCCCTCCCCGACGCCGCGCCCAGCGTCTCACGCGCAGTATCCTCGTATGGGACACCCTCCCCGACGAGAGGACACACCTCTTCAGGAGAGAAAAAGAACCGATGCCCCGGCATTTTCTTCATATCGAAATCCCGTCCGGGGTCGTCCTCAACCGTAACCACCAAGTAGAGCCTGTCCTCGTAGTCCTGCTCAATAGATTCTATTATCGCCGTCTTCCCAACGAGCGCGACATCGAACACGTCCCCCCTGCCTGCGGGCTTTAGGACGACTCTCGCCCCCGGCTTAAGCTCGACGCCCGCAACCACAACCGAAGACGGTTTTTCTTCGAGCGGATTCCACCCCGTGATACCGTCCGAATTGTCCCACCCGTCTTGGGGCTCGGGCGCGGAATCCTCGGCGGCGAGCGGGCGAATGTCTCTCATCGTGCCGTGGAGTTTCATCATCTCCTCCCTTGTTATGGACTCAGCCCTCTCAAGCAGGAGGCGCGCTTTATCGTCGAAAGAGCGTATCTCGTTCTTCTCCTCTTCCGAGAGGGTCAGGATTCTAAGGGTCAGAATTTCGTCAATTTCGGTTGCATCAAAGAGGTCTCCCGCGCTTTCCGGGGCGATTTGAGGGTAATCGTAGAGGATAATGGGCGATGCGAGAAGGGCGTCGTTTTCCCCCTCGCCGCTCACCAAAACAGGGAAATTGCCTATATTCCCGCATTCCGAGGCGAATTTCTGAAACTCCGTTGGCGGGTCAATTAGAGAGATGAAACGCCCGCCTTCAATGCCGAAGACCGCGTGAGTAGAGACGAATGAGCGCCCAAGAGCGTCATTGCGGGACTGAGAGCCGCCGCCAGTGGACGTGAGATTCAGTATCCGCGCCCTGATTTTATACACCTCTGGCGCAAGCCGCTCCGAAGAGATTTCAATCATCCCCTCTATCGCCTCGCTTTCCCGAACGATGATGCCGGCTATTGAGCCTGCGGGGGATTTTATCGGCTCAAGCGACCTGCTGGATGCAAAGGAAAAGGGGAAATTCTGGGGGGCATTAGCCAATTGGGCGAGGTCTAAATTCTCGACTATAACCTCGCGCTCCGCCGCTTCCTGCCAGCCGAGGTAGTTTTTGTCTCCAACCCGAAGCGAGCCGACAATCTTGAAGGCAGGTTCAGGGTCAAGCGCTGAGGCAGGATTTTCCATCTCCCCTATTTTTCTCTCCACAACGTGCAGGAAACGGACCCTGAGTTCAAAGCGCGGGGCAACGGGTGAATTCTCATCCGCTACGGCTAGGCATTCGGTCTGCATAGTCCACGCGTCAAAACCGCCCCCCGACTCGCTGTAGGAGCGAGGATATATCCCGCCGAACGTCCATCTCTGCCTGTTTTTCACGGAGGACGGGGTGTATGGATAGAGAATATACCCCTCGTACAGCACGGCGGAGGCGATTTTCTCGACAAAGGCGAGATTCATGAAGCGCCTCCCGAAAACCTCTTTTTAAGAGCATCCGAAGTGGGCAGCGTGTCAAGCGGGCTGGACAGCGAACCCGCGCCATCTTCGGGAACTAGCGTCTCTATAACCCTCTCCCAAGTGGGCAAGCCCCTGCGCATTTTATAGCGGTAGAGGCGGTCGAAGGCGTCCCTTTGAACCGTAAGCCAAGCCGAGTTGGGATAGTAAATATCCATCATCTCCTTCCACACCCGAACCGGAAGCCGGAATTTCGCCTCTTTTGACCAAGAAATCTGAGCCACTTGAAGAGAGCCGTCCTCAGCCATATAGAAAGCCGTGCCGCTGAAAAGAAAACACAGCGGGACTTCGCCGCCTTCGAGGGCGTAGAAATACTTCGCCGCCGCGACGTTAAAATCAAAAGTGCAGGGGACCGGCAGGTCAAGCTCGGCGCTCCCAGAAAACGGGGGAACTGTCGCTATGGCGTGAGTCCATAGCATTGAGCGAAGGGTGCGCGCCCACATATCGGAGGCGCCAAAAATATCTAGCAGGCGCGCCTGCTCCTCTGGGGCGTAGCGGCGCCGTGTCGCCTCGATTTGAATCTGACACCGCAGGACGACGGTGTGAATCCGCTCATCCGGGGGAGAATTCACAGCTCTGAGCCGGAAGATAAGCGTCGGGGAGAGGGAAAACGGCTCGGCATGGGCATCCAGAACGCTGAAATCGAGGTCAGGCATTGGCATCTCCTTTGAGACCGGCGCGGGGAGTGGATTTATCTCTCAGCTCATCGAAAAACCGCTTTATCTCAGACCAGACCTCAGACCCGCCGGAAAGCCCTTTCCAGCGGGAGCGTATTATGCCGACGAGCTTGTAGCACTCGTCTATCGGGGCAATAAAGTAGTCCCTCGCGCTTCCGACGCGATTGACAAGGAGGGCTTCAACATCTGCCTCCATTGCCTCGAGCGCGGGATTCGCGGCGACTATCTCCTCCCAAGACTCAAGAGTCAGAAGGGATTCCGTCGCTCCAGCGGGACTCGGGTACATGGCGTGAACCTTGCCCGTTTGAGAGTTATTAAAGAGAAACGCCATACTTATCGGAATTAAGAGGGTGTCCCAATCGGCATCGGACATTTGGAAATCCGTGAGAATCAGGGGGAAGGCTGGCACTCGCTTAAATTTCACGTCTCCGCTATAGGAAAACAGCAGAGCGCAGGCGTCGCAGGCGCACACAATCCTCCTGTTGGACAGGTCAATCAGATGCGGGTGCTGCGGGCGAATCCCCAAGCCGCACATATCGCAACGCTCCTCAGGGGACTTCTCGCGTATAAATCTCTTGAGAGTCGAAAATGGGTTTCCCTCGGATGAGCGCTTTAGAGTCATTTGCGGATATTCCCCCTTGGAAGATTCACATTGCGGGCAACGCGATTTTCGCCTGATTTCCCTCTACTAATAGGGGAAACGGCTCGAGATGAATACCGGGCTGATCCAATCCCCGTCCGGCGCGTATAATATCAAATTGCGTGGAGCAAGCCTTACAGGTAAGCGAAGTCGTATCGAGTCTGCCCCCGGCAAGAGCCTCGCCGCATCCGGGACAGCGGCTCTCATAGGCGTAATAGGTCTCTCCCAAACGGCAGAAAAGCACCAATCTTCCGGCGACTTCAATCACCTTGGCAGACCCGTGAGCTAGAGAATCAATCCCTCTAACCTCTTCCCACTCGCCTAACTCCTTACCCTTTGGCGCGCTCTGCTCGGACACCCGATTATTACTAATCTTCCCTTTAAATGACACGACGCCGGACGGAGACGGTCGTTCCACCACTCCTTCGGCTTCTATCGCCGTAACGTCGGGACAGTAGCCGTATATAGCTTCTTCTATTGCGAGTTTCAGCGTCATCGCCGACGACGGACAGCTCTTGCAACTCCCCTGAAGCCGAAGCCTCACCGCTCCCCTGCCCTCGTCAACGGATATGATTTCGACATTCCCGCCGTGGGATTTTAAATACGGGCGGACCTTATCGAGCGACTTCAGTACCCTCTCCTCGAGGCTCAGCGGATGAAGCCCGTAGAGGAGCAGCAAATTGTTGACTAAATCGTCCCCAGCCATGGCGTCGGCAATCCCATCGCCCCCGCCGTCCATTATAATTTCCATCATCCGCCCTATTCCCGCCCCGTGCAGATCCATTACCGACTGCACAAGCTCCTTTGCTTTCGCCCTGACGTTGGGGTCGGGAAACCGCTCGATTTCCTCCACTAAGTTCTCGATTTTTTGGATACCGCTTTGAAACCCGCTCTCGGCTGAAATCGGCATGGGGGCTACCTCTCTTAATTTATCGGGACAATGGGGTAAAGCTACATCGGGGAGAGGCGTAGAGATGAGTCCGCGCCCCTCTGCCCGACATAATGAGACCTATTTTATATTGCCAAACGTCGGCGAATGGCGAACCTGGAGGGTTTTACCGTTGCCGAGGTACATATGGACTCCGCACGGGAGGCAGGGGTCGAAACTGCGAACCGCGCGCATGATGTCTATGCCCTTGAACTTATCGGGACCGTTTTCTTCAAATATCGGGGTGTTTTGAACCGCGTCCTCGTAAGGGCCGGGCGTGCCGTAAATGTCGCGGATGCTCCCGTTCCAAGGCGTAGGCGGATACGGATGATAATTGGCGATTTTGCCGTTTCTGATAACGACGTGATGAGAAAGCACGCCGCGGACGGCTTCGTGGAAACCGCATCCGATGGCCTCTTCGGGAACTTTAAACTCGTTCCAAGTCTTGGTTCTTCCGGCGTGGAGTTCCTTAAAGGCTTGCTCCATAAAGTAGTAGGCGCAGGAGCAGGCATACACCTGGAAATACGTCCTTGCCCTGTCGCGCTCGATGGCGTTGCTCCATTTCGGTATATGCCATTCAAACTCGGTCTCGCCCATTGTCGCGGTTTTCGGGAGGTACATCTTCACGCTGTGTCCCGTGGCTTTTACGTAGCCGATGTCAACAAGCCCGGCAAGAGCCGTAGCCCAGAACCTGGCAATAGGGCCTCCGCCAGTGTCGAGAGCTAGGTAGTCTTTGCCGTCGAACCAGCGCGGCGACATGGTCCAGCTGTATTTATCTTTGAAATCCCTCTTCTGCGGCTTAGGAAGCGTGGTTTGATTCCACGGATGGCGTTTGTCAACGGGATTTCCAAGCGGGTCGTGCGTTACGAATGTCTCGGAGTTCTGCCAATCGTCGTAGAATGAATGACCGAGCAGAATGCGGATACCGAGGTTAATGTCAACTAAGTTGTGCGTTACGAGCTTGCCGTCAACTACGACGCCGGGGGTAACGTACATCGCGTCTCCCCACTTAGCCATGTTTTTATAGTTGTAGTCGCAGACCTCAGGGTCTTGGAACGAACCCCAGCACCCAAGGAGCGTACGGCGGTAGCCCACTTTCTCGTAGCCCGGAAGAGCCTCATAGAAGAAATTAAACAGGTCGTCGTGGAGTGGCACGCATTTTTTCATAAATTCGGCGTATCTAGCCAAGCGCACCATATAGTCCGTAAACAGTTGCACCGTGGGTACTGTTCCCACCCCGCCCGGGTAGAGCGTCGAGGGATGAACGTGGCGTCCTTCCATCAGACAGAACATCTCGCGCGTGTAGCGGCTCACCATAAGCGTCTCGCGGTAGAAAGCGCCACTGAACGGATTGAGCGCGGTCATAATATCGCTTATTTTGCGGTAGCCGTGAATTGCGGCGTGGGGGGCATCGGTTCTCGTAGCCTTCTCCCACACGCTCGGATTGGTTTCCTTGACCATCTGCTCGCAGAAATCCACCCCCACGAGGTTGTCCTGGAAAATGTTGTGGTCAAACATATATTCTGCCGCCTCGCCGAGGTTCACTATGCACTCAGCTATTGCGGGCGGTCTCACGCCGAACGCCATATTCTGGGCGTATGTGGCGCAAGTGGCGTGGTTATCCCCGCAGATTCCGCATATACGGCTCGTGATGAAGTGCGAGTCGCGAGGGTCTTTGCCTTTCATAAAGATGCTGTAGCCCCGGAAGATTGACGATGTGCTGTGGCACTCGGTAACCTGCCGGTTGGCAAAATCAATTTTCGTGTAAATCCCGAGACTCCCGACGATTCTAGTTATCGGGTCCCAGTTCATTTCAACAATATTGGGTGTAGCCATTTTCGTTTCACCTCCGAAAAATTTTACTACTTTGTCGAACATATCCGCCGCCATAGTTCCCTCCCCGCCGCAAAGTAATTTTCATAACCCCTCCGTTACTTGAACGTCGGACGATAGCCCGTCGTAATCTCAGGGCGCGGATGCCTCCATTTAGGTTCTTTGTTCAGGGTGTCATTGGTGAATTTGCGCAGCGCCCTCATCGCTCCGCCGTAGATTCCGCTCACGGAGGTGGACATCTTGCTTCCCGGAGGAGCGTCCATAAACGGCATGAATTTGTCGGGGAATCCGGGCATCGTGCATCCAATGCAGATTCCGCCCACGTTCGGACAGCCGCCTATGCCAGCCATCCATCCCCTCTTCGGGACGTTGCAGTTGACCACGGGCCCCCAGCATCCGAGCTTCACTATGCACTTGGGCGAGCCATATTCCGTGGCAAAATCCCCTTCTTCGTAGTAACCGGCTCTATCGCACCCGTCGTGAACGGTTTTGCCAAATAGCCACTCCGGCCTAAGAGCCTCGTCAAGTGGAATCATCGGAGCAAGCCCCGCCACCATGTAGAGCAGATACAGCACGGTTTCCATAAAATTATCGGGCTGCACCGGGCATCCGGGGACATTTACTATCGGGACTCCAGCTTTCGATTTCCAGTCCCACCCCAAGTAGTCGGCAACGCCCATCGCTCCCGTTGGGTTTCCCGCCATTGCGTGGATGCCGCCGTAAGTGGCGCATGTGCCGCAGCAGACCACGGCTAGAGCCTTCGGGGCAAGCCGGTCTATCCACTCATTCGTGGTTATGGGCTGTCCGGTTTCTTTATTCGTTCCCATAGCCGCCCAATAACCCTCGCTTTTTATCTTCTCGTTGGGTATTGAGCCTTCCAAGACCAATACGAAGGGGTCAAGCTCCCCGCGTTCAGCCATATACCAATATTTCATAAAATCGTCCCCGACCTCGTACGCGAGAACCGGATTATGTATATGCACCCTCGGAAGCCCCGGAATAGCCCCCAAGACAATGTCCTCGAGGCTGGGCTGAGTGGCGGCGGTTATCGAAACCGAATCGCCGTCGCATCCGAGACCGGTCGTCATCCAAACTATGTGAATATCCGGTACCGGGGACGGTCTCTGCGTTTTCTGTCCATAGTACTCTGCCATTGTAGTTCCCTCCCTTCAAAATAGATTTAAGAAACGGTTGCCTGAGCTTTAGGGGAATGAACTGCGCGTAGGAGGCGGCAGCGAAGAGAAACCTATGGCGGATTAGCCTGGCTACGAAAAAACGGGCGGCGCGGCGTGTGAGTATGAGATTAAGAACACAATTCCAAGGCGTGAATAGCGTCGGACGCGATACAACCCGCCCACTTCACTCTCACCTAATTTACTGCTTTCCTTCCCCGATTTTTCCTTTTTCTCTCATTTGGCTTAAGTCGAATATTTTGTAGAGATAATACCAACTGAAAGTTATTACCATCTTATCAAAAACGATAATTATTTGTCAAGGGGTTTTTTAAAGTTAATACGAAATATCATACCAATGGAGTTCTCACCAATAATTAAAAATGATTTCAGCGCCGTGCCCGCACTGCAGTTCATCCCAAAGAGGGTCTGTCATGCTGAGGACATTCACTAGGTTTGTGCTAGAGAAGAAAATTTATTAAGGGGGGGGAAATCAGCGCTTTCAGTCAAGCGGCGTTGAGAGCTTTTTAAAAAATCGGAGTGTCTTAAGTAGCCTCATGCCTACTAGAGTGGGAGAGTATTCGACTCTAGGGGGAATCTCGGCGTACATTTGCCGCTCTATCAGACCCCCCTCTTCGAGTTCGTCGAGCCGCTGGGACAGAGTAGAAGGGCTTATTTTAGGGAATTTATCTCTGATTTCGCCGAATCTGAGGGTTTTATTGCTCTCAAGGAGGTTCAGTATGAATACGGCGTGTTTTTTCCCTATGATGTGGACTATGTCCCCGTTTGGGGAATCCCCGTCTTGCTCCATGTAGGGGAATTCCACCGAGGCGTGAGGGAGTTCGTAGTCGTCGAGGCGAAATTCCTTGAGACGGGCGAGCCGCCATTCAATTTCCGAGACATCGTCGGTAACGGAGGGGTGTATATAATAGGGATTCCCGCAAAAGCAGTCCCCGACTACGGCAAGGGGGTGAGTCCTAAACGCCTGATTGACAAAGGACGAGGGGAGCTTGCGGCGGTTGTACTGGCATACGATTTTCGCTGGCACGTCGGGGGTGAAAATAGAATTTATCTCGGCTTCCCAGCGCTCCAATTTTTCCGCGTCAATATCGTCTGAGCCTAGAGTCCAGGTCATCTCAACGGCGAATCGGACACCGCTAAAACCGGCGGCGAGAGAGTCATCTATGAGCCGCTTAAGCCGCGCCGCCCTTTGCGCATCCCCTACAGCGCCAAGGGCAATCCACTCGTGCTTTGTCCAAATCTCCAGCGCGCCGCGCCGGGTTTCAGCATCGGGGTCTATGCCATTCATCTTGAGAACTAAGTGAAGCTGGGCGGGAGACAGGTCGTCGGCTATATAGAAAAATCGCTCGCCTTGCTTAAGCCCCTGCTTAATAAACGGGATGAGAGCCGGCATCTGCTCAAGCGGGTCTCTGTCGTAAATTAGACAGATATGGTCGCCCTTAGGCTCGGACATTCGATTCTCAAGCGAAGTATGGATTTTCATCGCTCATCGCTCTTAGAACTATTATTTAATTCGGGGAAAGTATAATACAAAAAATGAAAATGGGAAGGGCAAGCGCAAAGAATGAAACGGGCAATAGAAAACCGCAGGGATAAAAACCACTCAGGGCATCATCCCAAAATTACCTCCAGCCATCTCTAAAGGCTATGAGACATCTCATAATGTCATTGGGAGAGGAGGAACAGAGGGAATCTCAGTAAATATTTCTCTGTGGAGTTTCCACGATACCTCAACATAAACCCTCCTTTGAGATGGCTCACAGTTGCAGTCTAAGAATGCGTTTTATCTCATTTGCAATCCCTCCCGCCGAGATGCCGTAGAGGTTCAGCAGTTCTTCGGGCTTTCCCGACCTCGGCATCCCGCGCACGGCGAGCTTGAAAACCCGCACACCCTCCGCCCCAACCGCATCCAGCACGGCATCGCCCACGCCTCCCTCGGCGTAGTGGTCCTCAACTGTGAGAATCAAATTATCAGTCTCCGAAGCCGCCTTGAGGAGCGTATCGCGGTCAACGGGCTTGACCGAGTAGAGGTCTATTACGCGAACCGAGATGTTTTCTCTGCGTAGCTCCTCGTGAGCCCCAAGCGCTTCGTGAACGGTTACGCCGGCGGCGACGACGGTCAATTTGTCATAATCTCCCGCCCGTAGCGTCTTACACCCGCCTATGGCAAACACCTCGTCTGCGGGATAAATTACGGGGGTTTTCGGTCTGCTCGCGCGTATATAGACAATTCCCTTATGTGCCGCCGCAAGAGCGGTAACGCGCTCGGCTGACACGGCGTCCGATGGATACAGCACAACCGACCCGGCTACGGCGCGCATCATCGCAATATCCTCAAGCCCCATTTGAGATGGGCCATCCTCGCCAATGGAAACCCCGACGTGCGAGCCGCAGAGTTTTATATTTGCCCGCGACACCCCAGCCATTCGGATCTGGTCAAAGGCGCGCGTGAGGAAACAGGCAAAGCTCGAGGCAAAGGGAATTTTCCCGCGCGTCTGAAGCCCCACGGCGACTCCTATCATGTTCTGCTCGGCGATATAGCACTCGATGAAGCGCTCGGGGAACTCAAAGAGGAATTTCTCGGAAAAAGTCGAATTCTTAACGTCGGCGTCCAGCGCAACCACGTTTTCGTTAGCGCGCCCTAATTTCGCCAAAGCGACTCCGTAAGCCTCGCGCGTTGCCGCCATGAACCCCATTTCGTAATCCGGCGGCTCTACAGATACTATTGGCGGCGGATTCGGAGTGAATGAGCGCGGCGCCCTGCCAGATGCTTCGTGCCAATAGTCCATGAGCCTGTCGTCTATGTCGCCCGCGCCGGGGATTTGCTCAAATTCTCCCTCCGAGGGCGGCGCGATTCGCAGAGTCGGCTCTTCGCCCTCAATCGCCAGTTCTCCCATCGCCTGCTCCAGCATACTCCCCTTGGGAACGGCTTTTCCGTGCCAGCCGTCCTTATCCTCGAGAAACGACACCCCTCTGCCCTTAAACGTTTTAGCGAGTATCACCGAGGGACGAGCGGGGCTGTGCTTTGCCCATTCAAAAGCCGAGACAACCTGCTCCATATCGTGTCCGTCAATTACGGCGGCGCGCCAGCCGAACGCCTCAAATCGCCTTTTATACGATTCCACATCATGCCCGCAGGCGGTGCGCCCGCTCTGTCCGAGACCGTTTATATCCACGAGAGCGGTCAAATTATGTAGCCTATGGTGCGAGGCGAGCGCCGCCGCTTCCCACACGCTCCCCTCCGCCGTCTCGCCGTCGCCC
This sequence comes from Deltaproteobacteria bacterium, assembly GCA_052390235.1. Classification (GTDB taxonomy): domain Bacteria; phylum Desulfobacterota_D; class UBA1144; order Nemesobacterales; family CSP1-2; genus JBQTHB01. Next base: position 273,087 of record JBQTHB010000003.1, read on the forward strand.
ATAAGCACATATACGTTATAACCCAGCGCGTCGAGCCTGCCGGCAAGCGCCATGCCGACCCCTATGGAAAGTCCCTGCCCAAGAGAGCCTGTAGCGACTTCCGACCAAGCAAGGCGTGGCGTGGGGTGTCCCTCCAGTTCGCTGTCAATTCGCCTCAGCGTCATGAGGCGTTCAAAGGGAAACGCCCCCGCCTCAGCCCACGCGGCGTAGAGTATCGGGGCGGCGTGTCCCTTTGATAACACCACGCGGTCGTTTCGAGGGTTTAAGGGATTCGCAGTTTCATAGCGCAGGGCGTAGAAAAAGAGCGCCGCAATTAAATCGGCAGAGGACATACAAGTTGTGGGATGCCCTGAGCCGGCTTCGCTCGTCATCCTGAGCGAATGTTGCCGCAGCCTTGCCGCCACGCCCTTGAGACGCAGGATGAGACCCTGACGGTCGCCCCCATCGAGAGTCGCCGCCGGTTCTCCACCCCCGCCGGATTCGATTAGTATAGGCTGTCTCATCGCTACTCCCTCCCTGAATTTTGTATTTTCTGAGCTAGACTCATTCCCGAATCGCGCATTCAGCGCCGGCGCTGTCGGTGTGCGTCGCGCGGGCTGTCTATAGCAAGGGGATACCTCTGCGCGCCGAAGCCCTTCTCGACCAGCTCGCATAGCTCTTTCATCCCCCCCGCGGACTCGTCGCCGTGTTTGGCGGAGCGCTCAGCCCCAGTCCACAAACCGCAGGTATCTGAGCCGCAGGTTGCGCACGTCCAGACGCCGTAGAGTATCTTATAGCCGTTCTTACTCGTATTTGAGTCCAGCACTTCAAATGCGAGAAAGTCTCCGCATTCTTCACACCTGTCGTTCGTGCGTATTATCCTCTCGTTCATTTCTGCGCCTCGTTGCAACGCGGTTTTTCGAGCGCGTATATATAATAAAACTCCCCGCCCCAGAATTAGCCCAGCGCGCACCCGCCAAGTTACGCATAGACAGGTTCGTCTTGTGCCGCCTCCTTCTGCGAGCGCACCCGGCTGAGGGCGGCAACCGGTGTGGCAAACGGCACGGACGTCCCGTTGTAGGCGCGAATCACATGGTAAGTGAGTAGGAGCTGCGCTAGGGCAAGCGGGTGGCTGTGGCGCGCCTCGACGCCGTCCTGATAAGAGCCAAGCTGCCGACCGGACAACGGACGCGGCTCGGGGAAATGAGCCAAAACGGCCTCTTCGAGTATCGTCGCACTCTCAGGGGTTACGCTTCCGTCAATCTCAAGAAAATCCGCCGGACGACCGCCGTCGCGCCCAAGCCTAAGGCGCATCCCAGGGGCGCGGGAATCATCAAACAAGTAACTCAGGTCAGGATGGGGTATCGTGGGGCGTAGCACAAAGCCGACGTTAAGGTCTCCATTCGCCCGCTCGGCGCTGATGCCTTCTGGGGGATAGAACTTCATCACAATATCGGACGATTCCCTCTGGGGGCGGATGAAATCCTGCGAGTCGCCCTCGCGCTTGTCGAGTTCCGCCAGCACCTGCTCGACCGTGTAGCCGCGCTTTGTGGTGTCGCGCTTGACCTTCCATAGCCGCCGCAGGTCTTCAGGGGGGTCTAAATACACTTTTACGTCGTAGAATCGGCGCATCACCGGGGAGTGGAAGCCAAGCAGTCCCTCGACGATGACAAACTCCTTGGGCTGAACGTACTCAGGGCGGATAATAGAGCCTGTGGAGTGGTCATAGACGGGTTTGAGAATCGGTTGCCCGTAGTGCAGTCGCTCCAGATGAAGCTCCAGAATGTCGAGGTAGTTGCAGTCCGGGTGGAGGGCCGTGATGCCGAGTTTCGCCCGCTCACGCCGGTCATATTTATGGTAGTCGTCGGTGCAGACGTGGGTAACGCGCTCCTCGCCAAGGAGGTTAACCAGCCCCCTCGTAATTGTGGTTTTGCCGGACGCGCTGTCGCCTACAATGCCAAGTATTATCGGTCGCTGCGGTGTGGTCATGTTGCGTCTCCTCGCTTCTCGGCGGGATTATTAATTATCCTCCGCCGACGCGTCAATTCCCCCTCGAAAAACACGGCTTTGTCGTATGTCGGCGGCGTCAATCCGCGCGAGTTCTCCTTTAGTAATCCGCCCCCCTCGGCTCACGAGGCGGCTCGCGTGCCGGAGCCTGAAGCGGTCAATTGCGTTGCGCACGCTTCGCCCGTTGGCAAAGTGGGGCTGACTAATCCTCAGCTGCAGATACTCCCGAAACGCCTCCCTCGCCTCGGCGTCGAAGCAGTACATCTGGCGCGCGAGGAGTAGCTCTCCAATGGCAGTCAGCTCGTCCATCGAGTAATCGGGAAAATCAATGTGATGGGCGATGCGGGAGCGAAATCCTGGGTTATATTGAAAAAACGTGTCCATTCTATCTCTGTATCCGGCGAGGATTACAACTAAATCGTCGCGGCGGTTTTCCATCACCTGAAGGAGCATCTCAATGGCCTCCTGCCCGTAGTCGCGCTCGTTTTCAGGGCGGTACAGATAATACGCCTCGTCAATAAACAACAGCCCTCCGGCGGCTTTTTTGAGCGCCTCTTTGGTCTTCGGCGCAGTGTGTCCCACGTACTGCCCCACGAGGTCGTCGCGCGTTGCCACAACCAAGCGGTCGTGGCGCAGATACCCAAGGCTATGGAGAATTTTCGCCATCCTGAAGGCAACCGAGGTCTTTCCCGTGCCGGGGCGCCCTGTGAAGCTCATGTGGAGCGTCGGCGGGTCGGCGGCAAGCCCCGCCCTCTTGCGCAGGCTATCCACCAAGAGCAGAGCCGCAATCTCCCGAATGCGGGATTTCACAGGGGCAAGCCCGACTAGCTCGCGGTCTAGGTCGCCGAGAATATCGCCGATATTGGACGCGCGCCTAGTCTCGTCTATATCCAGATACAGCGTCTCGTTTTCTTCGGGCATTTCCAGCTCCGATACCGATTCCGCGTTTGTGCTTTTCATAAGGCCACTCCTCAGCTATTCATTCCGTCCCTCGTGAGCCGTCGGGCGCATCCCCCTGCCCCGAATTCCCCTCGCCAGATGCGCCGACGGTATTGCATTAATCCCCATAACGCCGCCCCGAGGGATTCACCGCAGCGTAGGAGCGTATCGTGTATCTGATTTGACGGTCTGCAAACTCCGTCCTCTCAACGTGAAATCCCGGCTCATCCTTCGGGCGGTTTACGATGAAACTCATCGCTGTCGTCTGCCTGCCGAGAGAGCGGTCGTAGCCGCTTACCTTTATATAGCGATTCGGGAAAGCCTCTCGACACTCGGCGATGGCGCGCATTACGGCGGCGTGGTCATTCATATCGAACATGGGCAGTCCCCACATCTCCCAGTAGGTGTTGCGCGGGTGAGGGTCGTCTGTATGCTCAATTGAAACTGGCCAGCCGTTTTTGAGGCAGTAGCGCACTTGATAGGCTATCTCCTCGTCGGAGAAATCGGGCAGATATGAAAATGTGCCTTGAGTGATTCTCATCGAAAGCCTCCTTAATCTATATGATTTACGCCGCAAGATTCCGAGCAGGCATCGTCTACACGCTCATCTGCGCATCCCGAACTACACGGTTAAGGTCAGCGACGCGTCCGGCACATCGGTTGACTCGAAGTCAAAGGAGACGTCTCTCCACACATCGAGCGCCTTGCGAAGCGCCGGAGACCAGCGCGCCGCCTTCTCCAGAATCTCAGTACCCTCGGCTAGGTAGTCGCGCCCTTCGTTACGCGCCTGAATCATCGCCTCCACCGCAACCCTATTAGCCGTAGCCCCGTCGGCGATTCCGTCCGGGTGTCCAATGGTGCCGCCGCCGAACTGAAGCACCACGTCCTCGCCGAGATAATGGAGGAGTTGGTGCATCTGTCCCGCGTGAATGCCGCCTGAGGCAACGGGCATCACGGCAGGAATGGAAGCCCAGTCCTGCTCGAAGTACAGTCCCTCGGCGGGGGCCGGGTCCAGTTTATTTGCGCGAAGGGTGTTATAGTAGCCGCGCACGGCGTTCGGGTCGCCTTCGAGTTTCCCTACTACGGTGCCTGCGTGTATGTGATCCACTCCGGCAAGGCGCATCCACTTGGCTATGACGCGAAAATTTACCCCGTGCGTCTTCTGCCGGGTGTAGGTGCCATGTCCCGCGCGGTGGAGGTGGAGGATGAGTCCATTTCGCCGCGCCCATTTAGCCATGGACTGAATGGCGGTGTACCCAACGGTTAGGTCAATCATTATGATTACGCTTCCGAGTTCCTTGGCAAATTCCGCGCGCTCGTACATATCTTCCATAGTGGCGGCGGTTACGTTGAGGTAATGACCCTTTATCTCGCCGGTATCAGCCATGGCGTGATTTACAGCCTCCATGCAGTACAGCCACCTGTCGCGCCAGCGCATAAAGGGCTGGCTATTGATATTTTCGTCGTCTTTGGTGAAATCCAGCCCCCCTCGGAGCGCCTCATACACGACACGGCCGTAGTTGCGGGCGGATAATCCCAGTTTCGGCTTGGTGGTAGCCCCAAGCAGGGGGCGTCCGTATTTATTGAGATACTCGCGCTCAATCACGACTCCGTGCGGGGGGCCCTGGAATGTCTTAGCGTAGTGCGGCGGGATGCGCATATCCTCTAGCCGAAGGGATTTGAGAGCCTTAAATCCGAACACGTTGCCTATTATTGACGAGGTGAGGTTGGCTATAGAGCCTTCCTCGAACAGGTCAATATCGTAGGCGATGTAGGCGATGAATTGGTTTGTTCCGGCTACGGGTTCAATGCGGTAGCACTTTGCCTGATAGTGTTCGTAGGTGGTGAGGCGGTCTGTCCAGACGACAGTCCAAGTGGCGGTTGAGGATTCGCCCGCTACAGCCGCGCTTGCCTCGGTCGGCTCGATGCCGTCCTGGGGGACGAGCCTGAAGGCGCAGAGGATGTCGGTGTCTTTCGGGGTGTAGTCGGGGTTGTAGTATCCCATTTCGGCGTAAGGGGTAACGCCCGCCGCCCAGCGATTTTTCTTGTTGATTTTGTTAACGACGGTTGCCATGTTTATCCTCCATGAGAATGGGAGCTAGATTGGGAATGCGCATTTATGGCACTGCCCATCCTTTTTTACTAATGGCGAGCAGAGCCAAGCCATCAGACGCCTCATGATAAATTTTCATCCCCCCTTCTGCCCTTGCAAAATCCCCGGCAGCCGCGCTCCAAGCGGATTCCCCTATCCACAGAGGCGCGGCCTGCGCGGAGAGATGGAGCATAAGGAGATAATTTATTCATTGTCTAAGCCTCGCGCGAATAAATGCCGGATGGGGGCTTTAATCGCCTCGTCCATCCCATCCTGAAAGTTGATAAAATCCCCGACAGCGAGCAGGCTATAGAGGGTGTCGAGGGGGAGTTTTTGCGTCAATGGGGAGTCTAAATCCGGCAGTTTCCCCTTGCGCAACTCCCGCCACTCGGATTCGGTCGGGGCGTAGAAAAAATCCCCGAACCCTGCCTCGTCGAAACGCTTGAAGAGATTGTCGCCGTCGGTAACCTCGGCGGACTGTCGAAGTTCCGTGAGAAACTCCACAAATTCTGGCTCGACTCTGTACAGACGCTCGATTTTCTCCATTGCCAATTTCTCCCCTCCCAATTTTTCCAGGACTCTATCGGAAACCCCAAGCCTGTCTGAATAATCCGCATCGAGGCGATTTTTTATATCCCCCGGACCCATATCGCTCTGAGCGAAAAATTCCTTCAGCGCCGGGTAAGGCACGGTATAAACGTCGCACCCAGCGGTCAGGGGTATCGTCTGCCATCTCCTCACGCTCGCCGCCATATTCAGGGTTTTCACGCCTAGGGTATTTCTAATACGCCTGATGTGCCTCTGAGTTTTGAGAGTCGTGTGTTCGCCGAGGAGTTCAGAGTCCATGCCCTGATTTAGCCTGCCGAGAAATATATTCGCGCGGTGAACATCAGCCAGCAGGGCGGCGGCAACGACTTGCCGCGCCGAGAAAGTGGCGGTGAAATTCACTGCAATTCCCTGCCTCTCAAGGCCGCGCGCAATGAGTAGCGAGTGCGGATAATCGGGCGTGAAAGCCACTTTGACAAAGCAGTTCGGCACGGCTTGGGCGAGACACCAGCCGGCGCGCCTCGATGCCTCCGGGTCTTTGGCAAGAGCCGTGTGAAGCTCAAGGCTTATACGCCAAGTCCTATGGGCGGCGTAGGCGTTTAGCGCTTCGAGTCCGAGCCGTCCATTGATGATGCTATAAATCAGCGCCGCCGCCTCGTCAACGGTTAAATCCGGCTTCTCCTCTAGGAGCGCGCGTGTCCATGAGACGATATTATCCCCATCGCCGCCTCCAAAAAATCTGCCGAGTACTTTCATGATTAGGGGCTGATTCGTGGTATTGCCGTCTATCTCGGTATAGAGCTTCACGCCGTCGTCATCTTCAGTGTGGACTGCGAGGTCGTGGAGTTCCTCTCGGTCGGCGGTGTCGGCGTAAATGTGAGCCGTGCCGCAGTCCCTGAGGGCGGAGAGGAGCGGATGGGAGACAAACCCTACGGGCTTTGCGGGCGGCAATTTTGCCTGAGCCGCTTTTATCAGCTTCACTAATCGTCTGTCCAATGCCATCGCATGGGTTTTGGGTTTCAGCGTCGCTATCGCACTCATAAGTCTATCTCCCGATTCAGATGCCGTTTCAATTATATTAGGGGCAACTGCCGTGCCAAGCGTCGTGGGCAACGCTAAATTCGCAGTAAATCAAACAATTTCAATAGCTTGCGATTGAGACAGAATTCTCTGCCAGATGGAGTTGCCGCACCGCTGAGACACCGCTGGCACAGCTAGTGAGACGGCGATGTCTCAATTTGACCCCTTCCAGTGGAGAGGCAAGAGAGGTGAGGAATACTGCCTCTGTTGGACTTCATCCTGCGGCTTTCGACAAAGCTTGGAATAAACTACGTCGAAGGGAGGCGAGTGAAAACAAGGGGCAAGATTCCTCTCTGCGTTCGGAATGACAGAGGGGAGAGGCTTGGATTGGAAATGACCCTTCATACCTAGACTCCGCTCAGGGCGCGGATGAAATGGATTCCCGCTCAGGAGACTGCGGGAATGACACCGTGGCAATATCACGGAGGGGCAGAGAAATACCGTTGACATTTCGGTATTGTCCATGCGACAATTGAGAATAATCTATATGTCAAGGAGGGAGTCCCCATGTTAAACAACCCATATTACTCGCAGGATGTCCACGGGCCCTTTGAGCTTTACGACATCGGCAACCACACGCTCGAAGAAGGCGGCACAATACGGGGCTGCAAGCTCGCCCACGCGACCTTCGGCGCTCTGAACGCCGCAAAAGATAACGCCATCGTCGTTCCAACGTGGTACTCAGGCACGAGCAAAATCATGGAGCAGGTCTATATCGGAGCGAATCACGCCCTAAACCCAGAGAAGTATTTCATCATCGTCATAAACCAAATCGGCAACGGGCTATCGAGTTCGCCGCATAACACGCCTTTTCCGGGCGGCATGGGCAATTTCCCCCATGTTAGAGTCGGCGACGACGTGCGCGCGCAACACAAGCTGGTTACGGAGAAATACGGCATCTCTAGCCTTGCCCTCGTCGTAGGAGGCTCGATGGGCGCTCAGCAGACTTATGAATGGGCAGTGAGATTCCCCGATATGGTAAAACGCGCCGCCCCGATAGCCGGAACTGCGCAGAACACAGAACACGATTTTCTCTATACGCAGACGCTGATGGACGCAATCACATCAGACCCCGGATACAGGAACGGGTTTTATTCATGCAACACCGAGGTTCACGACGGATTAAGACGGCACGCCAAGATGTGGGCAGTGCTGGGTTGGAGCACCGAATTTTTCCAGCAGAGGCGATATGCGGATTTAGGCTTCTCCTCGATGGACGATTTTCTCAACAGCTTTATGTTCTACTACTTCGGCTCGATGGATCCGAATAATCTGCTGAGAATGGCGTGGAAGTGGCAGAGGGGGGACGTCGCCCGCAACACCGGAGGCGACCTCAAGGCGGCGCTCGGACGCATCAAGGCGAAGGTCTTTACGATGCCGATTGACGAGGATATGTTCTTCCCGCCGAGGGACTGCGAAGCGGAGCAGAAGATGATTCCGAACAGCGAATTTCACGTGATAAAGAGCATTGACGGGCATTTGGCGCTATTCGGCACTGACCCGAATTATATAGGGCAGGTTGACGCGTGCCTCAATAAACTGCTGGCGACTGCGGTTTAAATTTGGCAATTACAAGCGGGCGCGGAAGGGCAGGGTCGGCGCTCTTCCGCGCCCGATACGCCCAATGGCACATACACGATTTGGGACACCCCACAATTAACTCCCGGACTTATAATCGCGGGCTGAGAACTTGTGCTTAGCCATCAAGCGGTGAAACGTGCGGCGCGGCACTTTGGCAATTGCCGCCGCCTTGGTGATATTCCCCCTCGATTCAATGAGATAATTTAGAATCTCCTGCCTCTCGTGGCGGTCAATGAAGCGGCCCTTATCCTCCAGAAATCCCCGTCCCGTCTCGCCGGCATCTATCGCCTGTACGTGGAACGGCAGATGCTCCGGCTCGATGGCGGAGGACACCGTCAGCACAACGGCCCTTTCTAGCACGTTTTCAAGCTCTCTGAGATTTCCGGGCCATGAGTAGCCACGGAGATGATACATAGCCGCCGGGGATATTGCCTCGACCATCTTATTGACCTTAGCCCTAGCTTTGTCGAGAAAATGCACGGCGAGCCGGGGGACGTCCTCGATTCTCTCCCGTAGCGGGGGGAGAGCGATGGTAAAGGTATTGATGCGGTAAAAGAGGTCTTCGCGGAATTTCCCCTCGCGGATGGCGTATTCCAAGTCCCGATTGGTGGCGGCGATGACCCTTACTGATATTCTCTTTGTGCGAACCTCGCCCACAGGGCGTATTTCGCCGGTCTGAAGGGTTCTGAGGAGTTTCGCCTGAGTGTCGGGGGACATATCGCCGATTTCATCGAGGAAAACAGTTCCGCCGTCGGCTTTTTCAAATAGCCCGATTCTATCCGAAGATGCGCCTGTGAACGCGCCGCGCTTGTAGCCGAAAAGCTCGCTCTCCAGCAGTCCGGCGGATAGGGCCGTGCAGTTGATTGTTACAAGAGGGAAGTTGCTAAGCGCGCTTCGGCGGTGAATGGCTCTTGCGGCGAGTTCCTTGCCCGTGCCGCTTTCGCCGCGAATCAGCACCGTGGTCGGAGTCGGGGCTACTTTGGCTATAAGCTCGGCGACCTGCCTCATTTTTGGATTATCGCCGATGACAAATTCCGAATCCGAGTTTTGCTCAAGCTCTCTGAGGGCGAGGCGGTAGCGCTCTTTTAGGGTTTTCGCCTGAGCCTGAGCCTCGATGAATTCCCAGAAAAGGCGCGCCCCCACGGGACCTATAAGCTCGGTTCGCTCGGATTTGAGGGAGTAAATCTCCCTGCAGGCTTCGGGGTTTCCAGTGGCATCAATTATGAGGTCGGCGGGTACGGAGGGAATGAGTTGCCTGTAGTCGGTCGTAACGGGAATCCCGAGTCCCTTTGCGATGACAAAGCCCACTGCCCGCTCGTCAATATCGGCGACCCCGACGACCTTAACCGCCGGGGCTTGGAAAAATAGATTGAGAAGCGCCTGCCCGCCCCTGCCCGCTCCAACTATTATGACTCGCTTCATCCGCTCTCCAAGAGAATTTATCTCGCTCTGAAATTTTCGCAGAGTAATTCCATCGAATATCAGGTCTAATGCCCGCGTTGGGGCCAGGGGGCATCAAGGGGCCACCTGCAACGGTCAACCCCGCCCGACATTGACTCCATCTCGGCGAGGAGGTCGTCATAAAAGGCGCGCCACGCCGCAACCCCGGCATTCGGCGCCGGGAAATTTCCCGAAAAAAATAGCCACGCCTCTGGCATAGAATCGGTAGAAGAGGGACTAAACGGAAGCGATTCGTCCGCCACTGCGGCGCGCCGCCAAGCGTATTCCTCGCCGCGCCGCTCGATATAGACCATCTCGCCGTCCAGATTTGAAGCCATAAGCTCGGAAAACAGCTCTTCTCGGCTCATACTCGCTCCCCCTCCTCAATATATTTGATTTAGCGTCTGGCTTTGTCCGGCGGCATCCCCCCTCGGTCTAGGGAGAACGTAGAGCCGCCGAGGCGCCCCGGCTCGAATTCCGAATCCCCCATGCTCTTGCGGTAAAATTCCGAGAGTTGAGGGGAGGCGTCCTGCCCCTCGTTCATCGCAATGCAGGGCTTCACAAAAGCGCAGGTGGAGCAGTTCTCCCTAGATGGGCTTGGATAAATCCGAACCTCAGGATTTGCCATCTCCATAGCCTCCATCACGATTTGCCGCCCGAAATTCTCAATTGCCGCCCGGCTCCTCGGAACGTGCGTGCGGCGAAAGGAATCCCCGCAGAACGTCTGTTTCATCGTGAAATCGGGTTCTCGTATAGCTTGCAGATAAATACGGCGCGAGGGGCTAGCTTTGGGGGCGGGGTTTGGTTTATTTGGAAAATTCGAGGGATTAGAGGGGATTTGCCCGCCCGATGGGGATGAGTCCTTGCGAAGCTCGTTATAGACGACGCCCGCGATTTTCATTCCGGGGAAATAGCTCTCAAGCGCCCAGCAGTGAGAGAGTTCCCGCTCGTCGAGCAGGAGATTTTCCGCATACTCCCACGCGCCTTCCACGACCCTGTGTTTAATTATCCAGTAGGCGTTATATTCGTCCACCGCGAGCAGATTCACACGCCCCCTGTAGCGTATGGGCAGAACGGGAATGGCGCCGGGAACAACCAAATCCTGCCCCGGGCGGGCGGGGTCTGGGATATTCACCTCGAAATCCGGCTCAACCTGAATCGGCGAGAAATCGTCAACCGAAGCCGCCCACTCGAAATAGCGATTCAGCATCAGCTCGCCGAAGGCTAGTTGCGCCTCATGGTCAGGGGACTCCATCCCGCCGCCGCCGAATTTATCCCTCTGATTGCGCATAGATTTATAGAACCCCTCAATTACGAGCGGCAGGACAATTCGGCGATTCCACTCCCACATACCGGGGAAATAATATACGGCAAGGGCGTCGCTTATAGCCCGCTGAAAGTCAAGCGCCCGTGATGTTCCGACCGGCTCGAAATTCCCCCGCTCGCCGCTTTGAAAATTCCAAGCGCGCCGACACCTCTTAAATAGCTCTCTTTCCTGAGTGCGGATGATATAAGCCCACGCCACCGAGGTTTTCCCCTTTTTTGGGTGTGATGATTCGGCAGGGAGCGGCTCGATTTGCGCCGCCGGGCGGCTACTGTTGGGAGCGCGTGGAGGGGTCGAAATCAGCAGAGGGGGAGATTGAGCGTCCGGCGCGTCGGATGAAAAAAAGCCGCCATCGCCATAGTTCAATTTCAACCTAAGGGCGCGGGTTTGTCAAGGATTTAAGCGAAAAATTCACGATGCAGAGGGTGTAGAATAAATAATCCTGCCCACGTCCCGTACTTTGCTTTGGCAGGCTCAGGATACACTGCGTCGAAGGGCGCAAATGAAAATAAAAGGCAATCAGATTCCTCTGTGCGTTCGGAATGACAGAGGTGAGAGTCTCTGAGAGATAGGGGCGAGGCGTTCGCAGTGGTAGTCTTTTGATCATTTCGCCCTTTCGCTACTTGTCATTTCGAGTGAAACGAGAAATCCCGAAAAAGATACCGGTTTGAGCTAACACGCCCCGTCTCCTTGAGATACCCCCTCCTTGAGAAGTGGAGAAAAGCTATCCTCATAGGCGATTTCTTCTCCCATGAGAACAGAAATCCTGAGCCCTTCGGCAGAGCCTGTACTGAGGGATGGATTCCCGCACAACAGACGCCGTAAGAACAACATCTCACATCCTGTTCGCCCGCGCCCGCGCAGTTCGGAGCGTTAGAGCAGCAGAACCCCTTTGAGCCGGTAATAAAATAGGATTAGATAGTAGAATACGGGGAAAACCAGTATGAGGCTGTCGAAGCGGTCAAGCGCGCCGCCGTGTCCGGGCAGTAGCGCGCCCGAATCCTTCGCCCCGACGCTCCGCTTGATTAGGGATTCGATGAGGTCTCCGACGACGGCGACTCCCCCGACGGCGACCCCGAGAAATAGCGCCCAGGCGTAGGGCAGAGGGGATGCGAAAATGAGATTGACGACCGCTCCTGTTAGAGCCGAAGCCGCCAGCCCTCCGACAGCGCCTTCGAGCGTTTTTCCGGGGCTAATGGCGGGGATGAGTTTCCGCCTCCCCTTCCATTTCCCGGCGAAATACGCTCCGGCGTCGTTTAGAAACGTGCAGGCGACGGCAAAAACTATATAAAAAAATCCGGCGTCCCTCATGCCCCCGAGCGCATCCGACTGAGCCTGCGCAGCGCCGATATTTCTAATGAGAACGGCGTGGCTCAGGAATAATCCTATATAGACCACTCCGAGTAGAGCCGCAGCAGGCTCTGCGACTGCGCTGGAGAAATCCCGCCGCCGAAGCTGTAGGGAGAGTATTGCCGCCGCCGCTAACGTAAATCCGGCAAGGAGCGGAATGTATCCGAAGTACGCCGCTACCGGAAGGACGAGACTCGCCACAAGCCCCGCCCGCGCCTCTGCCGATACTCGAGCGGATTTAAATAAATTCGATAATTCGAGATGGCACGCGAGGGCAACAATGAGTATGAACGCGAGAAACCACGCCCCGCCCCGATGGAATAGGAACAGCAATACGGGAACTCCAAAGGCGGCGGTAAGCACTCGCTGAAGTAGGTTGCTCATGAGAGTTATCGGGATATAATTTCCATGAAATGGGCATTTATGCAAATCCGAGGACGGAGGGGAAATGACAGCGATAGAGCCGATATACCGCCCCAAGCCGGGGGGCGAGCCAATGAGCATAGCGGTTTTCCTCTCAGGCGAGGGGAGCAATCTCATCGCCCTGTATGAAGAGCAGAGGAGATTCGAGCGGGCGGGCAGGAGATTAGCCGGAATTGACGCCGTCTTTACAAACGCCCCCGACTGCCGCGGAGCGGCTAGGGCAAGGGAGCTTGGGATTCCCGTCGCAAGCCTCTCATCAAAATCCTATTTCGATATTCTGGGAATCAGCCCCGACGACGATGCCGCAAGGGATTATTTCGACGCCGCTTCCATTGCCATGGTTCAGAGCCTCTGCCGCCCGGATTTAATTGTTCTCGCCGGATACAGGAGGAAGGTCGGCAGGCTCTTTTGCAGGCGATACGAGAATAGAATTGTCAATCTCTACCCCGGGGACATCACAAAGCCGTATCTCGTCAGAGGCGTTGACGCGGGGATTCAAGCCCTCAGAGCGGGGGAGGACTCAATTAAATGCACGGTCTATCTCCAAGGCGAGGCGGAGCGTTTCGGGAGGGCAATAGCGCAGTCCCCTCCGGTATCGCTCCGAGGGTTCTTGGAGCAGGATGCGGCGCGGATTCAGGAGAAAATCAGAGCCGAGGGGGAGTGGAAGGTGTTTGCTTTCGCCGTTTTCGAGCTTATCGCGGCAGGCAGAGCGGGCGCGGACACAGAGGGGAATATCTACATTGACGGCGAGAGGGTAGAGGGCGGGGGATGGCAATTTAATAAAAGCGGCGTTTAATGGCTGGCGGCTAGTTTTTTTTTGGTCTCGAAACTAAAAACTCGAAACTCTATTTCCATTCCAGAGAATTGACCCCGCCCCCCATAATCACTTAAGCGCCGTTATCACGCTAGAGGGAATGGCTTCTATCTCGTAGAATCTGATATTTCTAAAGCCGAGCTTCTGAAGCCATTTTATTATATCGCTTCTCTTATAAGCGTCTCCCTCAGGGGTTACCGACATAACGCTGAGGGCGAAAACGGCGGACGGCAGAGGGCGATACTCTTTCTCATCCATAGCGAAGCCGTGAATGACGACCATGCCTCCGACCTCGAGCGCGTCGTGGACTTTTTTAAGGAGTTTCATGTTTTCATCCGGGCTGAACATCTGGAGGATATTGGCGAGGAGAATTAAATCGTAGTTGAGTTTATCGAAATCGAGCGCTGCGAAATCCCCGGCTATGCAGGATACGCGGTCTTCAAGGTCGTATTTTTTGATATACTCCCTTGCCACGTCAAGCGCCTTGGGCAGGTCAAAGACCATTGCGCGCAGGAGGGGGTATCTCTTAGCCCACTCAAGCGAATACGTGCCTGCGCCGCCGCCTACGTCGAGCATCCTCCTGCGGGAGGAAATATCCACGGATTTGAGTATCGCCCGGCTTGCCTCTCTGGCTATCTCGTGCATCCCCCGCGCGAAGGTTTTAAATTCGGCCTCGTCGTGGGAGTATAGCTCCTTCATGGTTACGACGGGCTTGCCGCTTCTGACGACTTTTGAGGCGTCCGACCATACATACCAGAAATAGTGCAGAAGCTCCATGTAGTTGCGAAGGGAGGAGTCGCCCCCCGAAAGCAGAGCGCCCCTGAGATTGTCGGGAAGCTCGTATTTGTCCCCCTCTTTCACAAGCGCGCCCATAGCGGCAAGGGCGTTTGCGAGCGCTCTTACCCCCCTTTCACTCGCCCTCAGCTCCCAGGCAAGCTCCGTAACCGTCTTAGCGCCCTTCTCCAGAGCGTCGAAAAGCCCCATCTCGTGGGCGGTAAAGAGGGTTTTCGATTCCATAAATCCGCGCATGATTTTAATCAAATCCCTAGGGTCGGTAGCGGTGTTCATTAAATTTGGAACTCCATAGGTTAAGTTTCGATTTTTACGTCCGCGCCTTCAATCACGATTCTATAAGTCTTGAGCGGATAAGAAGCGTCTCTGAGGCATACGCCGGTTTTTACCTCGAACATCCAGCCGTGATTGGGGCAGAGGATTCTGCCCTGATAGACCGGGGCGTAGGTAAGCGGGAATCCCTCATGGGGGCAGGCATTGCGCACCGCGCACAGCTCGCCGCCGAGGTTGATTACGGCGACTTCCCTGCCGTTGATGATGACAATTTTCCTTTTGCCCTGCTCGATTTCCCCCACTTTGGCGACGGATATAAGGGATGTGCCGGATTTGAAATCTGCTTTCGCTTGATTGGCGCGCTTCATTGGGAGAGTTATTTTAACACAACATTGCGCCGAGTTTTGCAACGGGGCGGGAGGGATAATTATCTGGCGGCTGGGGGCGCAAACCGCAGACTCAATACGGGGTTGAGTTCCATTTTATGGCGCCGAGGGGAGGTTCTCGGAAATTTAATCGTTTTTTAACACTGGCTTAACATTCGAGATTCAAAGTAATATAGAGAATAAAAAACGGAGACCTGATTTAATATGAGCGAAAACGACATTGCCGCCCTAGAGAAGAAAATCCAAGAGACCAAGAAGAGATACACGAAATTTATCTACGAGAGAGAAAAAAAGAGAAAGCGTGAGCACGACGTTCACTTCACCAAAAAAGACCAAGAGGTCCTCATAAAATCCTTTGTCATCGCCGGCGTGCTGGAAAACGGCATCAGAAAAATTTTAACCGGCATTTTCTAAGCGACTTCAATCATTAGAGTCGCCGCCCCTCCAAGATGTGCTGGGTGGGGAGAGAGAATGCCCGCTCATGGCACACTACGAGATTGGAATATCACTTCCAGCTCAAACTAAAGCTACAATCAGATGAGATAGAGATTTATTTCATCGGCAACGGCGAGCCTCTGCCAGATTCCAGAGAATCTTGAGCGCAGGAGAAATCCCTAGATGTGGCTGTCTAGCCCGATGACCCCCCTATCTAAGCCCACGAGACCGTCCATAAACGCTTGAAGCTCCCGCTCAGCCGTATGTTCGTCGTAAAACACGCCGAGTATCGCCGGATACAGCGGGTCGGGAAGATAGGCTATGACATTGAAAATTTTAACCCTCTGCCCCTCTAGCTCCGTCGTCTGCTCCTCGATAGCGAATCCCGCAATATGGGCGAGCGATAGAAATCTGCCGCTTCTCGACCTTATGAATATCATTGATCCTCCCAATAGACCTCTACAGAAACCCCATAGATGCCAAATTTATTCTCGATGGGTTTGTGAAACGCCTCGATTTTATCCCCGTCGAATAATCCGCCGAAGAAGCTCGAGAGGATTGAGGAGATTTTCATAGAGGGGCATCCGATGGATATTGCGATTCCCCCTCCTCCCCCCAGAGCATGGGACAGCAGACTCCCCCCTGGGGCGGCATAGCCGGGCTTAATTGAACCTTACAGTGGGAAATGGCTGATTTTAAGACTTCTTGGATTTCTTTTGTCTTACTTCTTCTTTGAGCGCTTTCTTTCCGCCCTCGACCGCTCCAACTGCGGCGTACTGAACGACCTTTAGCGCCTTCTCGACGACGTCGGAGGCGGTTTTAATGATTTCCGATGCCGTATCGCCCACTTTCCGCGCGGCGTCCATTGGGAGCTTTGTAAGGTCGCTCCTCTTGGTTAAGCCGAGCTTAGACCTCAGGTCTTCGAGTTCTCTTTTTATCGTCTGAAATTCCTCTTCGAGCTTACTGCTCTGGGCTAATACCTCTCCGGTTGAATCTGCTTTCTTGGTTTTCTTCGACGGCATTTTATGCGTCCTCCTTCTAGCTTAAGATTTCCCTCTTTATCTCCGCCTCCGAACCGTTCCAAAGCGGCTTTATTGCGTTGATTCCGATGAGTATGGTTATCCCGTTGTTTATAACGGTTGAGACCACGGGATTGAGCGCCCCGCCTACAGCCCCTACCATGCCGATGGAGTTTGCAAGGGTGTTGATTCTGTAATTCTGCTTAATGTTGCGAAGGGCCATGTCGGAGATTTGGATTGCCTCGATGAGGTTGTTCAGGTCGCTGTTGATGACCACGTCGGCGACTTCGATGGCGATGTCGGCGCCGCTGTTAATGGATATTCCGATGTCGGCAACCGAAAGCGCGGGAGAGTCATTTACGCCGTCTCCGAGGAAAGCTACTCGTCTGCCCCTTGCCTTGAGGGATTTTATAATTGCCGCCTTTTCATCGGGGAAGGCCCTTGCGTGAAATTTCTTGATGCCGAGCTTTTTGGCGACTACCTCAGCCGCCCCCTCGTTGTCCCCAGTGCAGAGGATAACATCCCTTCCGAGCTTGTGGAGAGCGCCTACCACAGCCTTTGATTCGGGGCGGAGCGGGTCTGCAACGCCGATGAGAGCAACAATGGAGGTGTTATCAACCAAATAGAGCGCCGATACCCCTCCTTCGTGGAGTCTGTCCACGTCTTCTTGCACCTTTTTGGAGATTTTAATATGCTCTTTCTCCATGAATTTCGTGCTTCCAATGAGGAACTTGCCGCCGTTTATCTGCGCCTCGACCCCTAGCCCTCTGTGATATTTCGACTCCCTCCTCTGGAGAATTTCAAGCCCTTTATCCGCCGCCCTCTGCACGATGGATTTCGCCACCGGGTGCGTGAGCCTCTGCTCTAGCGACGCCGCCAAGGCAAGGGCTTCGTCCGCCGAGACCTTGTAAGAGACAATTTCTGTGATTTCGGGGTATCCGACGGTGAGCGTGCCGGTTTTATCAAACACGATGGTGTCAACGTTGTGGAGAATTTCAAGGTGCCGCCCGCTCTTGATGAGAATCCCGCGCCGCGCCGCAAGCGCCATGTGAGACATAATGGCGGCGGGGGTGGAGACGTGAATCCCCGTGTGGTAATCGAATGTGAGCGTGGATATGGTGCTGTTGATGTTTCCCGTGAGGGCGTAGAGGGTTCCAGAGGTGAGAAATGTCGGGATAACAAATTTATTGGCTAGGTCTTCGGCGCTTTTTTGGGTTTCGATAGGCTCGTTGATGCTCTCTTGGATGATGCTCACGATTTTGGCAAGGGCGGTCTCGTCGCCTATTTTATCGGCCGTGATGTAGAGCTTGCCGTCTTCGATAAAAGTTCCGGCATAGACCCTCTCGCCCTTAGCCTTCAGCGCGGGGTTTGACTCGCCCGTGAGCGACGCCTGATTCACAAGCGCCTCGCCTTCATCAATTAGCCCGTCAATTGAGATTTTCTCCCCCGTATAGACGACGACGCGGTCTCCTTTTTGTATCTGATTGACGGGAACTTCAATGGCGTTGCCGTCTCCGCGCACGAGCCAAGCCCGCTCGTCTTTATAGCTGAGGAGTTTTTCGATTTCCTTCTTCGCCCTGCCTTGAGTCTTCTCCTCAATATAATCCCCTAGCGACAGGAGCCATACCATGAGCATGGAGGCAAAAGGGCTGCCGCGAAGCGTCGCAATAGCCAGCGCGGATGAATCCAAGAGGTGAACGTCAATTTTCCTATTGCGGATGGAATTGATGGCTTTTCTGAATATCGGCAGGGCGAGGGCGAGAGTCATTACCGTCAGCGCCCCTCCCGAAACCGCCGCCCCTAGGGCAAAAGGCACGAGTCCCAGCGTCGTGGATGCGAACCACCGCTTCGCCCCTCCCTCTGACTCGGCTTTGGGCTTTTTACCGTTTCCGTTTTTTGTTTGGGCAAGCGCGAAGGAAATCATCTGAGGCGTGGCAGTATCGAGCAGGCTGAGCAGCGCGCCGACGCTGAATTTCTTTGGGTCGTACTCGATGGTGAGCGTGCCGGTTCTCGTGCTTGCCTTAACCCGGCTCACTCCCTCATTTTGAGCGATGAACTGCTCCAATGCGCTATCCTCAACGCCCGCGTATCTGAGGAAAATGCTCTTTATCTGTATCCTTCCCGGAAGGAATCGGCTGACTGTGTATGGTATCGGCATTTTTATTCTTTGAGTGATGAAACACTGCGCTGAAATTATTTCTTGAGCTTCTCGGCTTCCATCTCGACTAGGGCGAGCTTTCTAGTTTCAATAGCGTGAAGGGCGGTTTCTATCTCCCTCTGCATCCCTTCGAGCTTTCTGCGCTCGTCAATTTTGTGAACTAGGTAGAAGCCAAGCAGGCCCGCTCCAATGCCGATGGCAAAAGAAAAGGGGTTTGAACAAAAAATTCTCGATAACAAATTCATCTTCGTCTCTCCTTTAATGTTTACAGGGTCGCTTTGATTTTCTGTAGAACTTCCTGCTGTTTCTGCAGGATTTCGAGCTTTTTTTCCACGTCCAGCTTATAGAGATGCTTCGCCTCGGCGCTAACGTCAGCCCAGAACTCCTGCCCCTCTCCGACGGACGCCCCAAGCCAGTCCTTAAAAGCTATGACCTCTTTTGACGCCCCCACCCACAACGGCCTCGACTGCTTCAGGGCGATGCCTAATAAAAACACTCCGGCGACAGTTCCCACTCCCGCCAGAAAATATCGAGACGCAATACATCCGCCAATTGTCTCTCCCAACGCCTCCAAACCTAGCAATTTAAGCACACTACACCTCCTCTATAAAATTATCGGAATTGAGCTTTAATAAACCTGTTTACTATCATCGAACTTATTCCCCACTCCAGAAATCCAACCTTCGGACCAAGCACCGTCATGAGCCAAAACGCCTTCGCCGCCGGGTCTGCGATAAGCGGGGCAATGAAGGAGCTAATGTCGTCCCTCGTAGCCATCGGTTCCGGCTCTTTGGATATGATTTTATCTATCACATATGCGAATGGAGACGGGGTTTCATACTTAACCAGCGCCGTGAGGGAGTTGCCGCTAGAATCCACCTCAAGCAGACCGGGGACGCTTTGCATATTTTTGATGAACGCCTCTTTTTCATAGAGGTTTGAGAACTTGAGTCTAGTTCTCCCGTCAATATGGGATACGGGATAAACCATCGGGCGACCTCCGGTGTGCGGGCGCTAAATCGGGCAATAGTAGATTAAAGAGTTACTGTATATGGGAATTGTTAAGGAATTATTAAGGCTGTGTTAAGACGGGAAATCCGAGCCGTTTATTTGGGGCGGCTATCCAAGTTTGAGGGGGGAGGCGACAAGGGGCTAATAATTGCTTATTCCGAAGCACGAGAATCCCGACTTCGCTAGGAGCGGAGCATCCGAGCCCCGCGCGCCGCGATACGAACCGCCGCCGCCCCGATTTTCACTCCGATGACAAGCCCGACTCCGAGCATTACCCCCGCAAAGATGATTCGGCTATACGGCATGACGAGTATGAATTTACCCATAACGCATCTCCTTCGCTGAAGTTTCTAAGTAACCCGCCTTGATATTGCCCTTCTCTCAGCGAGACGCTTCATGACCTCTTCGATAATCCGCTCCTTGGAGGCCCTTCGGGCGTCTATCGAGAGATTGTTCACTTTTGCAAACTCCGCGAGATAGGTTTTATCCCTACCAGCGATAAATTCTCTGATGGAATCAAAATTTTTAGCGGCGAAATCGGCGTAGAGCGACTCGTAGCTGCGGCGCAGGCTCTGCGGCGCGCGCTCGTCTTCAATCGGGGGTTCGCCTCCCAAGATGGCAGAGACATCATAAGCCGGCTTTTCCGCCTCGACTCTCCCCCGCCGCGCTAGGGTTCTAATCCCCGATTTGACCTCGTCGAGGAGTTTTCTCACCTCTCTCATCTTAGCTCCCGCACTGGTATGTCGGCTCACGGCGCACCTCCTAAGTCGCTTTCAATGTTTATCCACAAATCCCCGAACCGCGCCGCGAAAGCCGCGGGAAAGCGCCTATCGGGAATCGCGCGTTTAATGTCCTCGCGCTCTGGGATTTGACACTCCCAAGCCCTGATGGAAACCCCCTGTCCGCGTTTTTTTGCGCATACGAATTTAACGTCCTCCCAGAGTCTCTGGGTCTCGCGCGTGGGCTTGTCGCCGCGGAGTTTCGCCTTGTTCATAAACACGCCGAATCCGGGACTTTGGGATGGTTTTATCCGCTCGGCGAGTCCGTCAATCATAATCTCGACGCCGCGCGAGGCGAAAACGTCCGGGTTCACGGGGACGACTACGAGGTCAGCGGCGCAAAGCACTGAGTAGGCAAGAGGGGTGAAATACGCGGGGCAGTCAAATAAAACGTAGTCGTAGCCGAAGCCCGCCCTCGAAACCGCGCCGAGGAGGTCTGGGATAAATCTCGTCAATTTATCTCTCTGATAGCCCTCCCCTTCGAGGCGGTACAAATCAATCGCAGACGGGACAAAGTGCAGATTCGGCGCGATTTGATATACGAATGAGGAGTCGGCGGCGAAATCGAATTTTCGGGAATTGGCGTGGATTCTGAGGGCGTCGGAGAGGGTTTTTTTATTTTTCAGATGGGCAGTGTCGTACCAAGTCTCAAAGTGGCCGTATCTGTCCCCGCTTTCCTGAAGCTGTACGGCAAGGGTTAGACTCATCTGAGCATCAGCGTCAACGAGGAGAATCCGCCTGTCCGCCTTCTCCGCCGCGTATTTAGCGAGAAGCCAGCAGATGGTCGTCTTGCCGACTCCGCCTTTGAAATTTATTACCGCTATCGTTTTCATAGTTTTGAGCCTCGGCTTAAATTGCGCTGCGGGGGGAGTGGCGCAATCCCCGCGAGCCGGATAATCCAATTTTGCACTATAGGGGATTTGAACGCAAGTGGGTAGCGTTTCACACCGCCTCAAATTTGGGTAATCTCATTGCCGCCGATGAGCCGATTATCCTGCAGCAGAGAGTCCATTAATTCGGGGGAGCAGATGTTCGGAACTGCGCCTAGGGTGGATGTTTGGCTTCTCATCGAATACGGCGGGGTGTGGGGGAGGAAGGCTTTTCCCGCAAGCTCCATACCGGATGCGGCAAAGAATCTGTTGGGCGGCTGGCTCAATGCCATCCCAAATAGCAGGCTGCAGCTCATAAAACGCCGCAGGAATTCAGAAGAAGGGCTAAAATTCTACGTCGCCGCCTCATCCGAGCGCGAGCCGAAATTATTTGAATTCACCATCGCCGGCTACGCAGACCTCCTCGGCTTCGACATCGGCAAAATCCTCTGCGGCGTCCCT
This sequence comes from Deltaproteobacteria bacterium, assembly GCA_052390235.1. GTDB lineage: Bacteria > Desulfobacterota_D > UBA1144 > Nemesobacterales > CSP1-2 > JBQTHB01. Next base: position 294,846 of record JBQTHB010000003.1, read on the forward strand.
ACTCCCGCCACGACCGGCGAGGGGGGAAATATTTTTGCCGTCTGCGCTCACGGCTCGCACGACGCCTGCTGCGGCACGCTTGGGGCGCCCGTGTATCTCGAAGCCGAGAGGGGCGGAAATCCGGTGTGGCAGTCAACGCACTTAGGAGGGCATCGGTTCGCCCCGACGCTCGTGTGCCTGCCGGAGGGGATTTACCATGGCAGAGTCTCACAAGACGGCGTTTGCTCGCTAATGAGCCGCCATAAAAAGGGACTTATCACGCCGCAGAGCTATAGGGGGCGCTCCTGCTACAGCGCTGAAGCCCAAGCCGCCGAGTTTTTCCTAAGGCGCGAGACCGGGCTTATGGGGCTTTCAGAGTTTCGCTTGATAAAATCCCAGAGGGCTGGGGATTCGGAGTGGACGATGGAATTCGGCGCATCGGGCGGGGGGATTTATAACATCCGCATCGGTAGGAATTCATCGGCTCTGAAACTCATCACGAGCTGCGGCGACGATGAAAAATCTCCGGTTGCGCAATTTGAACTGCTGGATTTCAGGATAGGGAATTCACTATGATAGCCTCAGTCGCTTTCGCTGGCTCACAGCGACACTTCATACCGAGCCTTATTCTTGTCATTCTCACGAAAGTGGGAATCCCTAGTTCGACTCCGCTCCCTTCGACTCCGCTCAGTCTGTAAAAAGCACTGTCATTCCCGTAGAATTGGGCGGGAATCCAGTATTTATCAACACAGCATGGATGCCCGATTACTCTTTCGGGCATGACAAATCACAAAAATGCGTAACATGAGCCCTTAGACTCCGCTCAGGGTGAAGACTCCACTCCTCGAAATGACACTTCATACCGAGTCTTATTCTTGTCATTCTCACGAAAGTGGGAATCCATAGCTCGACTGCTCTCCCCTCGACGTAGTTTATTTATAGTGAGCTTAGCCGAACTACTTAGGGTGAAGAGGAGTGGATTCCCGCTCAGAAGACTGCGGGAATGACAGAAGGGGGAGCGGCTCGCAATGATAGCCTAAGCCCCTTCGAGTGTGGCAAAAAAATCCTGAGAGTGAAATTTTCCTCCTCCCCGCTCCCCGCCAAAGCCAAAGCGGAGAGGGAGAGGAGACCTAAGGGGGGAGGGATTAGTTATCTGACTCTTATCTGAAGTACGTTCGAATACGCCGAGGATATCCCCGAGCCAACCGCTTTGACTCTGTATAAGTAAGTTCCCAGCGGCACTGAGGAGTTAGTAAAATTGGTAACGTTGCTCCCGACCAAGCCGATTTGACTATAGACCGGGGTTTTGCCGAAGCTCGGCTTAAGGGCGCGCTCGATGATAAATCCGCTCTCGGTTTGGGAATTATCCGCCCATCTGAGCGATACGATTCTGCCGATGACCGACGCCGTAAGCCCGGATGGGGCGTTAATTGTCGCCGTTGAAGCCACTACCTCAACCGTGATTGAGTCAACGTTGGTTTTATTGCCGCTGTCCGTAACCGAAGCACTAATTGTGTGGATTCCGACTTTAAGCGCTTTACCTGCCGATGGGCCGACTCCGAGAGCGCCCTCCAAATTGGACTCCCAGTAAATCTCGGATGATAAATTGCCGTCTTCCGCGTCCAACGCCGCCGCGCTCATCTGAACTACCGCGCCCAATGTGTATTTAGCCCCATTCAGCGGCAATGAAATATCCACCACCGGAGGCTCGTTGACGACTCCCTGCGCCGCCGTCTCTACAGCGCGTCTCGCGTTTACCCGTCCCGCTCCAAAGTAAATGTCCTCGCCCACAGCGCCAATGTCATCGACCGTAGCGAGCAATATCCCCTCTGCCTCGGCTGGGCTAAGCGATGGGTCTGCGGAGAAAATCAGGGCTAACACTCCTGCAACTGCAGGGGCTGAAAAAGACGTTCCGCTTGCGTTGGCGTAGCTCCCGTTTGAATTTGTCGTGTAGAGTCCGACTCCCGGCGCGGCTAGGTCAACGTAAGTTCCAAAGCTGGAGAACGAGGCGAGGGTGTCGGTGTTGGTTGTCGCCGATATGGATAGGAAATTCTGCCAGTCGGTGTGAGTTTGCTGCGCTCCCTGATTGCCGGCTGAGAGAACCGTAACCGCTCCCCTAGCGCGGGCATAAGCCGCCGCGTCGTTAATAGCCTGATAGCTCGCCATCTGGAAGCTCAGGTTAATGACCCTCGCCCCGTTGTCAGCCGCCCACCTGATGCCTTCGGCGGCATCCGACACATAAGCGCAGCAGGAGCAGTCGGCAACCTGATTGTTCGTGATTCTGATGGGCAGGATTTTGCTTGCCCAACTCACTCCCGCGCCGCCCACCCCGTTGTTGCCCCAAGCGGCGGCAACCCCTGAGACGAGGGTCCCGTGGTTGCACACGGCGGAGGTGTTAGTTGTTCCGTCAACGGTGTTAAATCCGGCAAGCACTTTCCCGTTTAGGTCGGCGTGGGTTGATAATACTCCCGTGTCGCAGACGGCAATTGTTACATCAGGCGAGCCTGTAGTGCTGTTCCAAGCCGCCAGAGATTCGATTTTCGTGTGAACCCACTGACTCCCATAAGAGGGGTCGTTGGGGATAAGGTCGGGAGGCACGGCTAGGTCAGCCTCGGCGAACTCCACAAGGGGGCTTTGCTTGATGCTGGCTATGAACTCAGCTTCCCGTCCCCTGCCCACTGACAAGACTTCCATATTGAGCTTCTCAAGAGCGCGCACCCGCAGAGCGCCGACTCTACCCAGGAGATTTAATTTCTCTTCTTCGGATGCCGCTTTAATCTCCGGCACTCCCAGTTTGTCAACTGCGTTGCCTCTGAGAGTCCTAAGGGCGCCTCTTGCCTCGACTCCAGATTTGAATTTGACGATGACTCTGCCGCTCGATACCGGCTCTTGAGCCGCCGCCGATGGGGTGGGGGTGAAACAGGCGAGAAATAAAACAAGCATGGCAGCCGCGGTAACCGCCATGCTTGTGGTAATGTGTCTCATAGGAATGCCTCCTTAAAGTGGTTTTTATGGCCACCCTAGGAATGGAAGCACCCTTCAGACCCTAATGAAGGAGGTAGTAAACCAAATCTTAGGCAATTTTTTGTAAATCAACAGCGAACCGCCTATCTTCGGCAACCCGGCCACCTTGGCTGTGCGCCGCTCATCGGTAATCTGATTTGCGCCTGACACCAGCGTTAGGTCGAAGGCTTTGCGTCCCATTCTTTCAAATGGTTTGCCCTTTCGGTTAGGTAAAAATGATTCTAACTCGAACATTTCACAGGTAATGAGTGCAATATTTGTGCCGCGCGAGTCCGCCTGCCCAAATTCAAGATAATTCCCAATAATTGCGCCGAATTCGAGGGATTTACCGGTTCATAGCTGAACAGAGCATCAATTAATATTAACAAATATTGACTACTTTCGGACGATAATTGTCATCCGGCGGCGCGCTCATAGCCCCATGATTTAACAGACCTGTCTTCTCGAACCATTCTGTGATAGAATCCGCGAGTGCAATCGCTCTTGTCAGAGAGGAGTTGATCAAATGGCAGAGGAAGCCGGGAAAAAAGGCAAGGCAAAAATTCTGCGCGGTATTAAGAGCAGGGAAATTATTGAGCTTATCGAGGCTACCGAGGGCATCAAGTTCGATTCCGACCGCCTTTACTACTACGAGCGAACGGGGCTAATAGTGCCGAGCGTAAGGCGCGCTGAGGGGCGTGGCGTGCCGAAACTCTATTCCGTAGAGGATTTTATAATGCTTCGGTGGCTCGTGTCGCTTCGCAAGCAGGGAATCTCGATTCAGCGTTTCCGGGACGTTATTGAATTTCTCAAGCAAAAAATGCCGGAAGCCATAAAAAACCCCCGGAACTGCGTTCTCATCACCGATGGCAAGTCGATAAAATTCTTCGATAAAGTCTCCTCGCAAGCCCTCGACGTGCTGAGAGATACGGGACAGTACCTGCTAGTTTTCCCAGTCGGCAGGATGATGGAGCAGGGCGAAGAGGCAATTAAAAAGCTGAGGACATCGGGCAAACCCAGAGGCGGTTGAACTTCGGAGGGAACCATGTCGGTACACGGAATTTTATCCGGCGCAAAGCAGATTATTTACTCGGATTTGGTCTCGATAACACTGCCTCGCAGCAAATCCCGAATTGTCAGGAATAACGGCGACCAAGTCCACTGCGCGCTCTATCGGGGAATCAAAGGGCTGTTCCGAAAAGATGTGGGAGAGACCAGAGCCTTCGGGCGGGGTATCTGCGACAAAGTAGCGGCGGCGATGAATAATCGGGGTTTTTTCACATCGGACGAACTGCCCAATTACGGGATTTCCGAGAGCGAAAGGGACGCAATAGTGAACCGACTCGCCGCCGACCCTGAGGAGGATTTGATTCTCATCTTTGCATACGGCGGAGAAGAGGCTAGGGCGTCTCTGAGGCTGTGCGAGGATTTAATCCGCGAGGCTAAATACACCTGGATTTATAGCCCCTGAGAATTTCCGGCGCGAGGGAGCGGAGTCGAACTAGGGATTCCCACTTTCGTGAGAATGACAAGAATAAGGCTCGGTATGAAGCGTCGCGGCGAGCCAGCGGAAGCAACTTAGGCTGTCATCCCCGCAACTCCTCCGAGCGGGAATCCATTCATCTTCACCCTGAGCGGAGTCGAACTGCGGATTCCCACTTTCGTGGGAATGACAAGAATAAGGCCCGGTATGAAGTGTCGCGGCGAACCAGCGGAAGCAACTTAGGCTGTCATTCCCGCAACTCCTCCTTCTGTCATTCCGAGCGCGGAGAGGAATCTCACTGAGGATTTCTCTTGTGAGTTTGCGCGTTTTCGCATGACTCTTGCATTTCACTGCGAAGAGTTGTTTTTCATCCTGCTTGGCGCATTCTGTGCGGGCTTGAACGTTGCCCCTCGGCGTTATAGAATTCTAGGCGATTATGTCAGTAAATTTATCGAGACCACTTCCTCAAAACATCGAAGCAGAGCAAGCCGTGCTTGGCGCCGTGCTTATCGAAGGCGGCGTTATCAATCAGGTTATGGACGTCCTCACGGCGGAGGATTTCTATAGAGATGCGCACAGAAAAATCTTCGACGCCATGATAGAGCTTGATAAGAAAAACAAGCCCATAGACATACTCACTCTATTCGATTATCTGAAATCCGGCGGGAAATTAATCGAAGAGGTTGGCGGCAGCGGCTATCTCACTTACCTCACCGAACTCGTCCCCTCCACCGTGAACGTGGCGTACTATGCGAGGCTCGTCAAGGAAAAATCGGTGCTGAGACGGCTCGTCGTCGTCGCTACGGACATCGCAACCCGCGGACAAGAGGAATCAATTGACCTCGATGATTTTATAGACCAAGCCGAGCATTCTATATTTGACGTAGCCCAGAACAAGATAAAACCGAGCTTCTACAGCACGAGGGAACTCGCGGCGCAGGCTCTTGAAATCATCGAGAAACTCCACTCGAGAAAAGAAAACATTACCGGAGTGCCAACCGGCTTCGAGAAATTGGACTCCATGACCTCCGGGCTTCAAGGCTCGGACCTGGTCATAGTCGCCGCGAGGCCTGGGCTTGGGAAAACCTCGTTTTGCCTCGACATTGCCGCCCATGCCGCCGTGGAACACGCCCTCAGCATAGGGATATTCTCTCTTGAGATGACAAAAGAGCAGCTCATGCTGAGGATGATTTCGAGCAGGGCAAAGGTGAGCTACTCGAACATTAGGAGCGGATATATTAAAAACTCCGAGCTTGAGAAACTAGTAGCCGCCGCCGACACCTTCAGCCAAGCGAAAATCTATATTGATGACACCGCCGCTATAAGCGTGCTGGAGCTTCGGGCGAAGGCGAGACGGCAGAAGAAGGAAAAAGGACTCGACCTCATCATTGTTGATTATCTTCAGCTCATGAGGGGAAGCTCTAGAACCGAGACCAGAGAGAGAGAAATTGCCGAGATTTCAGGCTCTCTAAAGGCGCTGGCGAAGGAGCTGAAAGTGCCGGTCATTGCGGTGTCTCAGCTCAGCCGCCAGACCGAAACCCGCTCGGACAAACGCCCCCAACTGTCGGATTTGCGAGAGAGCGGCGCGCTTGAGCAGGACGCCGACGTCGTAATGTTCATCCACCGCGCCGACGCCTATAAAAAACCCGAAGAACGGGACGGCATAGCCGAACTCATCATTGGCAAGCAGAGAAATGGCCCCACGGGGATAATAAAGCTCGCCTTCCTAGATAAATTGGGCGTGCCGAGCTTCGAGAACCTCGCCCCCGAGTACGAGGATATGGGCGTGATTTAGGCTCCTCGAACTATTCGGGCTGAGCCGCCCCCCCCCCCGCCTGATAAGCCAGAGGCTCGTCCTCTACAGATATTTGCCCATCATCCTCAGCAGAGCGAAAGCAATAGATTCTAGTGCGGGGACTCAGAAGGGCGCGGCTCTATAAAAATGAGCTATACGCCCCCCAATCCCCTAACGCCCCTATCGGCAGATTAACCCCACTCTAACCCGATGTTCACGCCGTATTAACATTTCCGGTTTTAACTTGGCGGGTACACACAGGACAAACGGAGGGGATTATGATTATCAGAGCGGCACTTTCAATATTGGCGATGGCGGCGATGCTCGCAGGGAGCGCGTCGGCCGAGATACGCCTCACACAAATAGGGACTTACTCAAGCGGGGTTTTTGACGGCGGAGGGGCAGAGATTGTGGCTCACGACCCCGGAACGCAGAGAATTTTCATCGTAAACCTAGACGCCAGAGGAATTGACGTGGTGAGCATTGCAAACCCCGCAAGTCCGACTCTTCTATTCACAATTGACGTTACGCCTTATGGGGAGGCGGCAAACAGCGTAGCCGTCCACGGAGGGATTGTCGCCGCCGCTGTGCAGAATAACCCCAGCACCGACCCCGGACGAGCGGTGTTTTTCGATACTAACGGCAACTTTCTGGGCTCCGTCGTTGTGGGCGCGCTCCCGGACATGATTACATTTACCCCGAACGGCAGGAGAGCGCTTGTCGCTAACGAGGGCGAGCCGAACGACTCCTACACGATAGACCCCGAAGGCTCGGTCAGCATAATTGACATCTCAAAAGGTATATCCAACCTCACTCAGGCAAATGTTGTAACAGCCGGATTTACTCAGTTTAGCCCAGATTCTCTCGATGCAAGCGTGAGAATTTTTGGTCCTAACGCCTCCGTCGCCCAAGACCTTGAGCCTGAATATATCACCGTTTCGCCGGATTCAAAGAGGGCGTGGGTTACCCTTCAGGAAGCCAACGCCCTGGGCATATTAGACATTAACGCGGGGAAATTCACGCAAATCGTCGGGTTTGGATTCAAAAATCACAACGCCCGGCAAAACGCCCTCGATGCAAGCGACCGCGACAGCGCAATCAACATCGCCCCCTGGCCCGTGCTTGGGATGTATCAGCCGGACTCCATTGCGAGCTATGAATTTTTCGGCAAAACCTATCTCGTAACCGCCAACGAAGGAGACGCGAGAGACTACGAGGGATTCGCCGAAGAGGTGCGCGTGGGGAGCGTTACGCTTGATGCGGCAATCTTCCCCAACGCGTCAGTTCTCCGCATGAACGCCAACCTCGGGCGGCTCACGGTATCGAGGGTCAACGCCGATACGGACGGCGACGGGGACTTTGACAGATTATTTGTAACCGGAGCGCGATCACTGTCAATCTGGACTGCGGACGGTAAAAGGGTATTCGACAGCGGGGACGATTTCGAGCAGATAACAGCCGCCCTTCTGCCCGATAATTTCAACGCCAATAACGACAACAACGACTCCTTCGACACGAGAAGCGACAACAAGGGTCCTGAGCCGGAAGGGGTTGTCGTAGGCAAAATCCTCCTCAGCACCTACGCCTTCATCGGGCTTGAGAGAATCGGCGGAGTGATGGTTTATAACATCACAAACCCCTTTAGCCCGAAATTCGTCGAGTACGTGAATAACCGCAATTTCTCGGTTGAAGCCGAAGACCCATTGGCGGGGGATTTGGGACCAGAAGGACTCATTTTCATATCCGCGCTCAATAGCCCAATTGCAAGACCGCTCCTCATAGTGGCAAACGAGGTAAGCGGCACGACGACGATATATCGCATTGACCTCGACATCCTGCCCTAGAGCCGGGTTAAGAGGGGGCGGATATGTTCCCACAAAGCCGAGAAATTATTCGCCCCGAGTATCTATGCCGGAGAATAGCGCCGCCGGGACTGAGACAGAGCGATGGGTTCTGGCGGCATTTACCTATCCTCTGCTCTCTTGTCCGACAAGGCTTTTGCCGAGGAGTAGGAGGATACGCTGTAGGGAACAAAAAAGGTCAGAAGGGATTTAATGCACAGAGCCGAGGTAATTTTCAGCGCGGCAAGCTCGTCGCAGTGGTTTATTAATATGACTATCGGGGCGACGATTGCCGCCACTTTGACGGCTCTTTTGCGGGTTTCGGGCTTGAAAAAATCCATCCAAAAGAGTTTTCTCTCTTCTCTCATCGTCTTCCCGCCGTCTGTAGTGGGTAGTGCGCTGGCGCGTGGGCAGGGGGGCGCGAGGCTCAATCGCGGAAATTATTAAACTGAAGCGGCAGGTCGAAATCCGTCCCCCGGAGCAGGGCGATAGCCTCCTGGAGGTCGTCTTTTTTCTTCCCCGACACGCGCACCTTTTCGTCCTGAATCGAAGCCTGCACCTTGAGCTTTGCGTCTTTTACCATCTGGACAATCTTCTTGCCGAGAGTGGTTTCGATTCCCTTTCGCAGAGTGATAACCTGACGCGCCTTAGCCCCGGCAACCTCAGGCTTATCCTCTTTGAGGCAGATTAAATCAATCCCCCTCTTGGCGAGCTTCGAGCGCAGGATGTCAACCATCTGATTCAACTGAAATTCGCTCTGGGTGTTAAGCGTAACGACGTTGTCCTTAAGCTCATATAGCGAATTCGTGCCTTTGAAATCGAAGCGCGTCGTAATTTCGCGGTTCGCCTGATCCACGCCGTTTACGACCTCGTGCATATTTAGCTCGGAAACCACGTCAAAAGAAGGCATTTTGCCACACTCCCCTTACATTTATTTATTAGCGCGAACTGCCCACCCCCGAATATCCGAGCCAGACTGCCGCGCCGAGGGTATTTTATTTGAGAATCTCTAACGCCGCCGGAGCGATTACATCCACCCACTCGGAGTACATCTTTTGGGAGGGATGCAAGCCATCCGAGGCGATAAGCGCCGAATCCCCCTCGGCTTTTCTGGATATTCCAGTAACGTCAACGTAGGCAACTCCATTCCTGCCAGATGCGGCTCTGTTGATTGCGTTGAACTGGTCAATCGCCGCCCCTATTTTCGCCCCGCCAAGCCGCCTGCCTAGAGGGGTCGCTCCGTAGTCGGGAATTGAAATCACAATTACGCGGGAGGGATTTCCCCCGGTAAGAGCGATGGATTTAGCCAAGAGTATATCGAACTCTGGGGCGTAGCTCTCGGCGGAGTAGCCCTGAAACTGATTATTGACACCTATGAGGAGCAGAACCAGGTCGTAGGGCGGGGCGAGGCTTGCCGAAGAGATAGCCGCCCGCAGATTTTCTGTAGTCCAACCGGTGCGCGCAATTATTAGAGGAGGAGAGACGCTGAGCCCCTCGGACTTTAATTCTCTGGCTAGTAGCGCCGGATAGGAGTCCTCATGGGCTACGCCTTGGCCTATGGTGTAGGAGTCGCCGAGGGCTAGGATTTTGAGCATCGCAGTATCGGTTTCGGCTGATATGCCGGGGGATTCAGCGGGCTGATTCCGACAGGAAAGAGCCATGAGTAAAACGCATATCGCCGTGATAATCCGCCGCCGCATTGGGGTTTTAGGTTACAGGAGCGCCCGCCCGATGTCAAAATTGCGGGGGTTGCTCCATGGCTTAATTAAATATTCACGGGAAACGATTGTTTTTTGGAAACTCGTTTTGGTATAATCATCTGCGGCAACGGTAAAGGCGAAGTTCCACGCAGAGAGTCATGAATAAGACAGCCCCTTTCGAGAGAGCGGATTTTCATCTGAAAGTCATCCACGAGATAAGCGAACTTGTGAATCAGTCCACGGGGCTTGACAACATCCTAAGGGGCGTGGTCAATAAAATCGGCGACTCCCTTCATTTCGACGTCGTGTCAATCTACATCTGGGACAAAGAGAGCCGCGAGCTTACCCTCAAATCCACTCGGGGGCTGAGCGTTGACCCCATGAATCCCATCCGCCTCAAACCCGAAGAGGGGCTCACCGGACTCGTTTTCCAAACCCTAAGACCGCTCACCGCGATGCCCGCATCCCTGCATCCGCGCTACAAATACTTCGCCGAAACGGGCGAAGAGAAATACGAGAGCTACATCGGAATTCCAATACTCCTTCGCAACACCTGCGTCGGCGTCCTAGTGGGGCAGACCAAAGAGCGGAGACACATAAACCCAGCCGAGGAGTCCATTTTTCAGATAATAGCCTCGCGCCTTGCGGGACTTCTGGAGGTTGCCGACAGGCTTGAACGTCTTAAAACCGAATCCATCGCCAAGCGTGAGACGAGAACCTACCAAGGCAAAGGCGTTTCCGGCGGATTCGCCGTCGGCACGGTGCATCTGTCCCGCGGGATGTTCGAGCAACTCAAATCCGATGAAATAGAAGCGCAAAGCCCCGAGGAGGAAATCCTGAGGCTCTCGAAAGCCATGGAAGACACCGAGCGCGAGTTTCAGGCGACGATTCACGCGCTTGAAGCCGAGGGTACGCTGTCCGAGAGCGAGATAAATATATTTCAGGTGCATCTGCTCATCGTCAGAGACCCGACATTCAAAAACCCGATAGTCGAGCAAATTCGGCATAAACGCCTCGCCGCTGAAATCGCCGTCATCGAGGGCATCGAGACCATAGCGCGCCATTTCGAGAACCTAAGCGACCGCTACATGAAAGAGCGCGCGGCGGACTTCCGCGACATTGGGGAGAAAATCCTGCATCACTTAGTCTCCATGCGCGGGGAATCATCGCCGTCCTCGCCGCCGAAAGAAGGCTCGATACTCGTTGCCTACGACGTGGGCCCGTCTTTTTTAGCCATGCTCAATAAAAGCAAAGTTGCCGCGATGGTAACAGAAAAGGGGGGCGAGACCTCTCATACGGCAATCTTGGCGAAATCCCTCGGAATTCCCGCCGTCGTTGGCATCGAGGACATCTGCGACATGGTCGAATTCGGAACGAAACTGCTCGTGGATGGTAAAACCGGTTTTGTCTTCTCAAATCCAGACGAGAGCCTAATCTCCGAGTATCAAAACACCTACAGCCGCCTAGCCAAGCTCCAAGAGGTCATCGAGAGACAGTCCGAAGAGGCGTCCGACAACGAGGGGACGAGGATTTCGCTCTCGGCAAACATCGGTTTTCCCGTTGACGTTGGCATGGCAAAGCAGTATCGGCTTAGGGACGTGGGGCTGTTCAGGACGGAGTTTGCCTTTACGCAGTACGACTCATGGCCCAACGTAGAGGCGCAGACGAAAATCTACGAGGAAGTGGGCAGTCGGTTCGAGGGCTACGTTACGGTGAGGACGCTGGATGTGGGGGCTGATAAAATTCTGCCCTATTTCTCGTTCCCCAAGGAAGAAAACCCGCTTCTTGGGCTTCGGGCGATTCGTTTTTCAATGGAGTATTTAGAGCTTTTCAGGGACCAGATAAGGGCGATTTTAATCGCCGGACAGAGGGGCGGATGCCGATTTAGAATTTTGCTTCCGATGGTGTCGAATGTGTGGGAAGTGGAAACGGCGAGGGAAATCATGGAGGAAGCCGGAGAGGGGCTTGGAATCCCGAAAGAGGGTCTGCCGCCGCTGGGACTAATGATGGAAGTGCCGGCGATAGTATATCAGCTTGAGGACTATAGAGACCTGATTGATTTTCTCTCCATTGGGACGAACGACCTCATTCAGTACATCCTCGCGATAGATAGAAATTCCAACGTCGTAGGGCATCTGTATTCGGGATTTCATCCGGCGGTGCTGAGGGCGCTAAACGAGATATTCGTCAAGTCTAGCTCGCTTGGGAAGGAGATATCCATCTGCGGCGAGATGGCGGGGTCTCCGTCCGGGGCTTTGGCTCTAATGTCCATTGGGTATAGGAATTTAAGCGTCTCTCCTCAGCGCGCGCCTGTCTTGAGGTATCTGGCAAAGAAAATCACCGGAGACGTTCTCGGGATTGTGCGCAACAGGATTCTAAACGAGAGAAAAGAGAGCGAAATCCGAAGATATATTATCGAGGTGCTTGAATCGCTGGACTCGGCTTTTGTGGAGCTTGAGTAACCCACCCTCGTCTCCCCGGCTCAAAGCTACTATTAGATATTTGCGCGGACTGAAATCGCAATGACCAGAAACCATATTATTCTCTTTATCGGCACTCTATTTACGACGTTCGTAGCCGGATACCTCCAGGGCGGGGGCGTTGCCGGAGGGATTTCCTTCTCGGCGACACTAGTTTTCATACTCGGCTCTCATGAAATGGGGCATTATCTCTACGGCAGAAAGTACGGGGTGGACATCTCGCCGCCGTATTTTATTCCCGCGCCGCCGATAATCTCTCCCATCGGGACGTTCGGGGCGTTCATAAAAATCAAATCCCAGATTACGACAAAACAAGCGCTGTTCGACATCGGAATCGCGGGCCCAATAGCGGGAGTGGCGGCGGCGATACCGGCGCTTATCGTCGGAATGAGCCTGTCCAAAGTCGTGGCGACTCAGGGGGCGGAGGCGCAAAAGGGAATCATCCTGGGCTCTCCCCTGATATTTTCATATCTGTCGGATGCAATTTGGGGCCCCATCCTGGAGGGCTACGACCTGCTCCTGCACCCCGTGGCGTTCGCCGGATGGATAGGGCTGTTTATTACGGCGCTCAATCTCATCCCCGCGGGACAGCTCGATGGGGGGCATATCATCTACTCGCTTCTGCCTCGCAGGTGGTATCGGCGCATCTCAATCGCCATAGTGTGCGCGCTGCTCATTTTGGGCATAGGCACAAGCCCCATCGCGGCTGGGCTTGAGATGCTATCCATAGCAAATCCATTCGGGCAGAGCCTCGCCTTCGACGGGTGGCCCGGATGGGCAATGTGGGCGGTACTGCTCTGCGTTATGGGAATTAAACACCCGCCGACGCTCCACGATGAGCTTCCCTTGGGCAGGGGACGGCGAATTCTAGGGGGTATCGCCCTGCTGCTCTTCATCGGATGCTTTACGCCCATGCCGATAAGACTGTGATGATTCACGATGGCAGTCGGGACACTATCGCAACGGCGCTTTCGAGATGGCGCTTGGTCTCGCAACTCAAAACTAAAAACTCCCATCTACCGTTCTAATTTGTAGATTCTCAGCACCACCCGACCGGGGCGTCCATTGTCATGGTCAATCCCAGCCAGAGCGGGGCGAGCGTGTGCTTATAGGAGATAAAATCCTCGATTCTGCTGTCAGGGTTGCACTGCCACATATTAAATTTATCGAATATGAGCTTTAGCCTCGCCTTCACGGGCGGGGAGTCAAAGCCCCAGATGAAATCCCCCTCCGTCGAGGGGAAAAAGAGCCTGAAGAAAAGCACTTGGTTGACCACGTGGTCTTTAATGCGGAGCTTGCCGGCGGCGTTGAGCCATCTTAAATCAACCCAGCCTGTACGCACCCAGCTGTAGCCGCTTCCAAAGGTCTTGGCGAGATTTCTCGATAGCCCAAGACGCTCTGCCGCCTTCGAGGCGAGTTCCGCGAAGACGTAAGCCGCCTCAAGCGTGAGATAGTCGTGTACGGGGATTTTCCTCTCCATATCCATCAGGCTGTTGGTTAGGTAGAGATTTCCGTTTACCTGTCGTTTGAGGCTAAATTCGCCTGTATCGCCGCACAGTTGGAGCGATATTTGAATGTTTTCCCACTCGCGTCTGGCTATTTGAACGGCTGATTGAATTTCCATTTACCCTCTGAATTATCTTAATTTTCAACCTCATTCACGGTGAATGATAGAGAGGGTAAATTAAACGGGCGTGAAAGGGGGATTAAACGCGTGTTAATATGGCAGGATTAGCGCAGAGCATCAGGGCATCCGCGCCGGGGATTTTATCAGCCCCTCTCCCGCGCACCAGTCAATAATGCTCGCTATTGCCTCGCGCGGGGTGTGGAATTTCACTCCAAGCTCTTGGCAGGCTTTGCGGTTCAATCCTGCCCCTCCGTACTGCATCGCCCTCACAGCATCGAGAGAGAATTCAGGCGGCGCACCCGTGAAAAACGCTTTTATCTCCGAGGCGGCGGCAATGAGCTTCATCACGAAAGGAGGAACGCTCATTTGTGGTAGGGGGGCTCCGGTCATTTCGGCAACGAGCTTATATAAATCCCGAACCCTGATGTTCTCCCCCACGATGATATATCTGTGCCCCGTCCGCCCCCAGCGCGCCGCCCTGATGTGAGCGTCAACCACGTCATCAATATAGACTATCGGGGCTAGGCTGTCTTCAAATGCCGCCGCTTTGAGTTCGCCGTTTAGGAGTTTTATGAGAGTCTTGGCGAATGTTTTCACGTCGCCAGGGCCTATGACGACGCCGGGGTTGAGAATCACCACCGGAAGCCCCCTTTCGGAGTGGAGTTTTAGTAGCTCCCGTTCGGCGAGGAATTTCGACCTCCCGTACGCGCTCTCGAAATCTCCGGGATGCGCCATATCCTCGGTTGTCATCGCCCCGCCCGGCTGTCTTATGGCGGCAAGAGAGCTGGTGAAAACCGCCCTGCCGACTCCCTCCTCAAGGGCGAGTTCCATGAGCTTTCTCGTCCCCTCGACGTTGACCCTCTGGTAGAGACTCTTATCGGGAATCCACCACTTGCAGACGTTTCCGAGATGAAACAGCACGTCCGCCCCCACGAGCGCGCCCCGCAGGGATTCAATATCGAGAATATCGCCGACTATGGTCTCGACGCCGCGGCGATTAAGCTCTGCCGCCTTGCGTTCATCCCTGGCTAGAGCTTTCACCGAGTCGCCATCCCGAAGGAGACGGTCAATCAAACGCCCGCCGATAAACCCCGTGCCTCCGGTTACAAAAGCCCTCATGAGAAACTCTGCCTCGTCATTTAGAGCGGACCTGCCCGCCGCTACAGGGGCGGGAGAAAATTAGAAAAAGCTACGGAATATCTGGGAACGGAACAGGGCCGCAGCACGCGGCTTATTTATATGGTGGGATTCTGGTACAGCGATGCGTCCCGGGTAGATTGGGAGCAAGGCGCGCGAGTTCAAGAAATCGCCCTGCCCGCCCTTGCCGCGGTGGGCGCTTGAGATTTTACCGAGAAATAAATGCGCTCAAACTCCTCCCGCGGGATGACGCCTCTATCAAACAACGCCCCTACCAGAGTCCAAGTAAAGCTCTTTTCGTCTATCTCGAAGCCGTTTTGCTTTAGTATGACTAGTATCGAATCCAGAGCCTCTTGAGCCGAGTAATCCCCATATTCCTGCCTGAAATTCATCTCTATATCCCCCTTTGATATGCGAGCAAGTCGAAACGCCATCCGTAGCCAGTGAGCGCCTTAACACAGGATTTATATAATTTATCGAGATAATTGTCAAGCGTTTCTTTCGGACTCAAAATCGGCGGAGAGTGGCTTGACACAGAGACGAGCGGGAATTGATAATTAGCCAGACAAATACTTGCAGGAGGATATTTTTGGCCATGAAATACAGGAAACTCGGCAGTTCGGATTTGACCGTCTCCGAAATCGGATTCGGCTGTTGGGCAATGGGAGGCGGCTGGGGCGAGGTCAGCGACCGAGATTCCGTCTCAAGCGTCGTGAGGGCGATTGATTTGGGAATCAATTTCTTCGACACCGCCGACATCTACGGTTTCGGACACTCGGAGGAGGTATTAGCCGGCGCGCTCGGCTCAAGGAGAGGGGACGTCGTCATTGCCACAAAGGGCGGGCTCGTTTGGGACGACGCCGGACGCATCATCGCGCGCTCAGGGGCAAGGGATTATCTCGCAAAGGCGCTGGAGGCGAGCCTGCGCCGTCTCAATACTGACTACGTTGACCTCTATCAGATTCACTGGCCCGACTCGAATACCCCGCTTGAAGAGACGATGAGAGCGCTGGAGGAGTTTCAAAAATCCGGCAAAGCGCGCTACGTTGGCGTGTCCAATTTCACCGCCGCTCAGATGAGAGACTGCCTTGGAGCGGGGCAGATTCACTCCCTTCAGCCCCCGTACAATATGCTTATGAGAGAAGCAGAAAGAGAGCTTTTCCCGTTCTGTTCAGAGCGCGGCATTGGGGTTTTGGCTTACGGCCCCCTTGCCTACGGGCTTCTCACGGGAAAATACACGGAAAAATCCGAATTCCCAGCCACGGACTGGCGCGGGGGGAAGCTGTTTCCAGACCCCGGCGAGTGGAAGAGGCATATCGACCTCTTTCACGGGGATGGGTTCAGGCGGAATCTCGAAATCGTAGCTCTCATAAAGGGCATAGCCCAGAAGCGCGGCAAAACCCCGGGGCAGGTAGCCATCGCATGGGCGCTCGCTCATCCTGCCGTATCGTGCGCCCTTGTGGGGGCGAGACGCCCATCGCAGGTTGAGGATAACGCCGCCGCTTCCGGGTGGACGCTTCCCCCAGAGGACATGGCGAAAATCAATGATGCGACGGGCGGGGGAATAAAATACAGTGATTAGTTTTGAGTTTTTAGTTTCTAGTTTTGAGACTAAAAAATAACCACCAACCACTAAAAACTAATCACTGCGTTTCTCCATATCTTCGAGCCTTGTAGCGTTAAGCCCCTTTCGCCGCGGCATCCGAGCCGTTTTCGGAGTTGGAGTTTCTCTTGAGTCTCCTGTTCCAGGGCGGATATTTGAGCAGTCCCGCAAGGGCGGATCTGAGCTGCGCTCGCTCTAGGATGAGGTGAATCCCCCCGTGCTTGGCGTAGAATTCCGAGTTCATTACGTTGGGCGACACCCCTCTTCCGCCGCTCGTCAGCTTCACGACCCTGTCGCCAGCAAAGGCGATGGTGGCTTTTTTCTCTGCAATAATGAAATCCCCTTGGACGGCGTAGCTCGCAAGCGCGCCTCCGGTTGTGGGGTGTCCGAGAATGGAGATATAGGGAAGCCCTGACTCCTTGAGCCTCAGCAGGGCTGATATGGTTTTGGCCATTTGATAAAGCGCGATGGTGCCTTCCTGCATCCTCGCCCCTCCAGTTGCCGACACGGAAACGAGGGGAAGCCTCTTTTTTATGGCGTACTCCACGATAAGTTTCATTTTCTCGCCGAAAACTGCCCCCATAGAGCCGCCCATAAACCGGAAATCGCAGACGGCTATTGCAAGCGGTACGTCGGCTATAGTTCCATAGCCGGTAACCAGAGAGTCTTTCGAGTCGGTTTGATTGGCAAATTTGAGTCGGCTCTCGGAGTAGTCGAAGAAATCAAATCGGGATTCGATGTTCTCGGCGCTTAGGTCGGGGTTTAGCTCGTGGAAAGAGCCGCCGTCGAGCAGGAGATTGAGATAATAATCCGACCCTAGGGATATTGGGCGCTGGCAGAACGGGCAGGAGTAGAAATTCTCCTGAAACTCCTTTTGAGTCGTGCGCTCACGGCATCCGTGGCGAATCACCTTGCCGTCGGAATCCTTTTCGTCGTTGCAGACATAAGGCTCTGCGCCGTAGAGGGCGATTTGCATCTGCTTTACCTCTGGGGTTACAGTTCGCCGGAGCGAGGGAAACCACAGCTTCAGTTTCTTGGCAAATGCCTTATAGCGGCGCGGCTTGTTTTCGAGCTGTCCGCATTCCTCTATGCGCTCTCTGAGCTTTTTCTGGAGGTAGCCGATGTCGGTCTGCTCAAGCTCCTCCATAGCCTGAGCAATTCCCTTTTGCACGTTTTCGAGAATCTTTGGGAGGTAATCGTAGTCGTCTAGGGACGGCTCTTTAATGATTCTGTCCACGATTTTGTATTTAAGCATATAATCCGCCGTCGGCTGAAGCACCTTCAGGGCTTCTTCAACGCTCGATGCGTTTCTGAAGAGGATGGCGGAGCAACCCTCTGCCGTTATTACCGAATATTCAGCCATCGAGAGCATAAGTCGTTTATGAGCCAGTTGAAGGGCGATGGCACCGCCGCTTCCGCCCAGCCCAAGCACGGTGGATATGCTCTTTGCGCCGAGGGAGATCATCTTCGCCTGACAGTACGAAATGAGCCACGACTGGAGCTTTTCAGCCGAGTACTCAAAGGGGTCTCCGCCGATGGTGTCAATGAACGTGTGCAGCATGAGAGCGTTTCGCTCAGCGTACTGCATCATGTTCAGTGAAAGCCCGTAGCCGTCGGCTTTGACGAGACCGTAGTTGAGCTTTGCCCGCTCGGCGTCGCTTGAGGGAGTCCTCTGGGCGATGATTGCGACTTTTTTCTTCTTGCTCTTAAACGTAGCCGTGCCGATAATAACCGCCGGGTCGTCGGCAAATTCTATTATTTTGCCAGAAGGAGTCGCGAGTTTATTCGAGAAATCTCTGATTTCCGTCCAAGGAACGAAATCCGAATACTCGGATTCAATCACATGGGTCGCTTTTACCCGCGCATAGGATTTTGCCTGTTCGTGAACCGCCAGCATAGAAGAGATACTTCCCATTTCCGAGTCGAAACCTCATTGTTTTCAATTTTGACAGCAAGGGCTTAATGATAACCGCCCTTCGATAAAAAATAAACGCCGGGTGGACGGGACGACCTTTTGCCGGGACAGGGAGCGTTTGCGAAGCCCCGATGTAACTCCTCGCTTTTTGCGCCCGATTTTATGCTATCATATCGAAAATAAATCGCCCCGCTTTACCGGCGAAATCAGAGGAATAATAATTCAAGGAGGAGATAAAATGTCAAATAAAATAGCCTTAGCGCTTGCCGCTCTGCTTTTGTGCGCAGGCATCGTCGCCCCTAGAGCGCACGCCGAGTGCGACAAATGCGAGAGAAGCACCGTTGAAGTTACCGGGCGCGGAGAGGTCAAAGCCAAGCCCGATGTGGCATATCTGTCCCTCGCCGTGGAGACGACGGCAAAAAAAGCGTCCGACGCCGCGAGAACCAACGCCGAGAAAATGAAAAAAGTCATAGATAACCTCAAAGCCCTCATTGGGAGCGAGGATAAAATCTCAACCTCCGGCTATCAGCTGTACCCCATCTACGAGTACAACGATAAGACCAAGAAAACAGACCTCACCGGCTACAGGGCTACCAATCAGGCGGTCGTCGAGAGCAGGGATTTAAACAACCTCGGCAAGCTGATTGACGCCGCGACCCAAGTCGGCGCGAACAGAGTGGACGGACTGAGCTTCGGCACGAATAAAGGTAACGAATTCAAGAACGAGGCTTTGGTCAAAGCAACCGAAAACGCCCGCGAGACCGCAACAGTCGTGGCAAAAGCCGCTGGGGTGAAGCTGGTTAAAATCATAAGGATTTTCCCGTCATACGACGTGCCTGTCCCCCTTTACAAGCGCGCCGCCGTCGAACAGGTAGCTTACGACTCCGCATCTGCCGCGCCGACGCCCATTGAACCGGGAGAGATTAACGTCTCGGCTACGGTCAATATCACATTCGAGATAGAGTGAGCGGGCAAGCGATTGCGACGGTTTATTTGGCAATACGCCGACTTCAAGAATTTTAAGCGCAAGATAAAAGTCTCCATCGGAGAACGAGAATCTATACCTTCGACAAGCTCAGGATGAACGGATTAGCGACACACTCGGAGCTATGAGAGCAATCATAAAATGATGAAACCATGACATTGAAGCGCGGGGAGACTCCGACGGGATTAGGACAAAAAATCTCGGACTTTTTTGAGAATTCTCAGGATTCTTGGGCGGTGATTGCTCAAGCATGGCTCGCCGCTCTAGCCGCCGCGCTTACGTGCCTCGCGCTGGCTAATCTGATTTTCCCTGACCTTTTTCCGAGATATGAGAAAGCAATTGTCATCTTCGAGTGGGTTGCTTTCTCCTCATTTGCCGTGGAGTACGCAGTGAGGTTTCTCGCGTCTTGGAAGCAGGCGGGCTACATACGGCGCTTCTCCTCGGTTGCCGATGCGCTGTCGTTTTTCCCATCGCTTGTTTTATTAACAATGGGATATTCAGCCGCCGCGCTGACACTGGGGTTCGTCCGCCTATTTTGGCTTGTTAGAACCCTCAAGCTGTTCGAGAATTTGAGAACCCGGATTAGAACCAAAATATTTATCGCCTTCGCCGGCTCGACCCTTATCATCCTGGCGCCGACACTCATATTTATATATTCCTATTTCACGAAAATCAAAGAAAATGACATCCGCCATACAATGATAGGAATAGTTGTTTCGCTTTCAAAGGTTTTCACGGCGGAGGATTTTCTGGAAATTCAATCTGAGACCGACGCCGCCTATCTAAAACTCCAAGAAACACTTCAGCTCGTCAGAGATGAACTCCGGCAATCCGGCATCCCCGTACGCTATGTCTATACCATGCGCAAGGACGCCTCAAACCCTGCCAAGCTCATCTATATCGTGGACGCTGAGCAAGACCCTAGAAAACACTCCCCGCTAGGCTCCATCTGGGACAGTGTGGCGAACGACTCCCCTTGGTCAACCAATTTTTCCAAAGCCCAGGTCGCCCCGACCTTTGATTTTGATGACGACGGCAAGACGCTTATCCTCTCGGCTTGGGGGCCGCTTCCCTATAACCGCGAGGCATGGGAGGAAAGCCCTGTGATAATTGTGGTAGATCTGCTTGCCCAAGACGTTCAGGAGCAAAAACGCACGATAGGAGCGCTAGTGCTGGTTCTTCTCGGTTCGGCTACTCTGATCGTATCGGTTATTTCGGTTCTAATCTCAATCTATTTCAACCGCCCGATAGTAGAGTTGACAAAAGGGATAGAGGCATTCGAGAAATGCGATTTCGGATACAGGGTAAAGGTGCTGAGCGGAGACGAGCTAGGCAGGCTCGGAGAGATGTTCAATAGCCGCCTGTTTCTCATGATGCGCGATTTCTTTCAATTCATGTACGCCCCCGTGGCGCAAATGCTGATGGGTGCGCAGAGGCAGTCGCTCCTTGAAGGGAAATACGAGCATGTGTCGGTTTTATATACGGATTTCAAGGGTTTTACCTCAAAATCCTCGCTCTATTCGCCCCGTCAGGTGGTCGAGTTCCTAAACACTGCGTTCGCTATTCTCGAAGGAGCGGTTTCGGATTATGAAGGGGTAATTGATAAGCACATTGGCGACGCTCTGATGGTTTATTTCATCCCACTGGAGGGCGAGAGCAACACGGCTCGGCGCGCCGTGGAGTGCGCAATGACGATGCAGGAGCGCTATGAGGGGCTATATAAAGGCCGAATCTCCTCAGGGGAGCTTGTCTGCGAGCTGAGAGTAGGCGTAAATTCCGGGGACGCCATCTTGGGAGCGCTCGGCTCGCTTAAGCTGGAGGTAACAGTTATTGGGAATACAGTCAATATGGCAAATCGAATGGAGTCAGCCGCTCCCATTGGCGGTGTTGGGCTTTCGGTTGCAACGTTCACTCAATCTCTCCTCTCGCATTGGATAGGCGAGAGGGCGGGCTGGAGTGTCAAGGAAACGAAGCAGGAAGTCAAACACATCAGCTCGATTCAGGTCTATTGGCTCACAAACGAGCATAGCGCCCAAAAACAGTTGAGCTAGCCGGGACTCCGCGCTGACCCCATGCGAGATGAAGGATTTCGTCATTTCCACAGTCTCTCGGTTAGATTCCTCTCTTTGTTCGCAATGACCGTGAACCATTTGGAATGAAGGCTTTGCCCACTATGAAGAGAAATGGATTCCCGCTCGGAAGATTAGCGGGAATGACACTCGCCCACATCGTTTCTCTCATCCGCCTCCTGTCTTATTTCGACACTCATGCTGTCATCTTGGCACCCGCGATGTCATTTCGAGTGTAGCGAGAAATCCCGCTTTTTTAATCTCAGCTCGCTTGCAACGGCTCTGAAGGTATTTTTCGACTAGCCCTTAGGGGGCTGGCACTCGTTGCAGGGACAGAGCCGCCTTAGCAACTCGAACGAATATATCCCGGTTGAGTGTCCGTCGCTCCATACGAACTTAAGGGCGTAGCGTCCTACGCG
Source organism: Deltaproteobacteria bacterium (assembly GCA_052390235.1). Classification (GTDB taxonomy): domain Bacteria; phylum Desulfobacterota_D; class UBA1144; order Nemesobacterales; family CSP1-2; genus JBQTHB01. The sequence continues at coordinate 316,882 of JBQTHB010000003.1, forward strand.
CTCCATGTCGAGAGGCTTTATCCCATCGGATGAGGTTTGAATCGGAATCATGCGCCTGAGTCCGAGCTTCGGCAGAGGTTTCTCCCTGGCGTCGGCGCAAACGGCGCAGGGGCAGGCGCGCCTTAAATCCTCATAAATGTACAGGCTCTCGTGCCCGTCCTCCCAGAGAATCATTAAAGCCAAATCGCTGAATTCGCTAATCTCCAGTGGTTTCATAAGCGCCGCCTAATTGAGCCTATATCCACGCCGCCGAAGAGCTTTGAGCCGCTCCCCGGCGCATGGGACGAGACGAGATTGAACACAAATCTCTACATTATCGGATGACGAAATATCCATGCGGCGGAATTGTGGTATAAACTCTGGATTCCGCAGGGCTACATCACGAACACTAGAGCCGCAACCACGGTTGACCACAGCCCAGTCTTATCGCCCACGGCTGACTGGGTAACGTTTCTCGTTTCGACGGCGTGTCCGCTGATTTCCCAGATATTTTTCTGCTCGTCGTAGCTTTTATCGGGGTCAAAGGGCGCGCCGATGATTGTGGCGAGCATATAGGCGGCGAGGTCTTCGGCATAATCTCCGGCGACGCTGTCGGTCTGCCCGTAGCTGTGATGTTCGGAGAGATAGCCGTGTTGTTCGGTCTTTTTCGGGATTGCGATGCCGACGGAAGCGGCGATGAGCCGGTGCGGCTCCTGGGTTGCGTTCTCGCTCATCACGACAAAGACTATCTGCCCCGGACTGAGGCGTTTAAGCCCTGTGGCGGGGGATATTAACTTGCATCCGGGGGGGAAAATGCTGGATACCCTAACCAAATTGTACTCGGCTATCTTCGCGTCCCGAAGAGCCATTTCAAAACTCGTGAGCTTCTCTTTGTGCTTCCCAACTCCTTTTGTTAGAAACGCCTGTTTAGGTACGAACAATTTTCCCTCCTGCGTAGAATTTTCAAATTTTTATACGAAATATCGGGCTTTGTCAACATTAGGGGGAGGGAGATAGAGCGCCGAGGCGAGAGAATGCGAGGCGCGCCCGGCGGGGCTTGATGCCGAGGGTTTAGGCAATTAAAATTACCGCGCCCAATAAATTTCCCCATTTCAAGGAGGCAGCGCAATGACTCAAGCCCAGAACCTGCACAAAATTCTCTCTCTGCCCGGAATTTTGACTCTCCCCGGGGTCTATGATTGCATCGGGGCGAAGCTCGCCGAACGGGCAGGTTTTCCGGCGGCGTTCACAAGCGGATTCGGCATATCAGCCTCAACCCTTGGGTATCCCGATTACGGACTCATGACGGCAACCGAGATGCTCTGGAGCGTCGAGAGAATCGCGCGCTCGGTAAATATCCCAATCGTAGCCGATATTGACACGGGGTACGGCAACGCCCTCAACGTCATCAGAACTGTCGAAGACGTAATCAAAGCGGGAGTCGCGGGGATTATCCTCGAAGACCAGGAATGGCCCAAAAAATGCGGACATTTCGAGGGGAAAAGGGTCATTCCAGCGCAGGAGCATACGGAGAAAATCAGAGCCGCAAGGCACGCCGGAGGGGACTCTGGGCTTGTGATTATCGCAAGAACGGACGCGCTCGCCGTTTTGGGACTCGCCGAAGCTATCGAACGCGGGAGGGCGTACTTTGAAGCGGGGGCGGATGTGATTTTCGTTGAAGCCCCGCGCTCCGTGGATGAGCTGCAAATAATTGCCTCAGAGCTTCGGGGAGCGCCCCTTTTTGCCAACATGGTCGAGGGGGGCAAGACTCCAGTTCTCACGGCGGCGGAGCTTGAGGGGCTTGGGTATAAAATCGCGGTGTTTCCACTCTCAGGTCTGTTTTCGGCGACATTGGCGATGGAGGAGTGCCTGGGGCATCTGCGGGAGCGCGGCACAACGGCCGGATTTGGGAGGATGCGCTCGTTCGGCGAGTTCGAGGAGATAATACAAACGCCGAGGCACAGGGAGCTTGAGAAGAAATTCTCGCCTACCGGATAGCCGCCAATTAAGCAAACGATTTTTGTGAGGGGCTGGGGCATTACAGCCGCACTAAACGGAGAATGCGTAATTCCCCGAGCCTGAGGCAGGGAATTTATCTGATGGATAAGTGTGGCGTTAGGATGAGTCCTAGCCGCTAATCACTGCTTTTCAATGTCAATCACGGTCAGATTTACGTCCGTTTCTCGGATTTTAAACTTTACCTTGTCCCCTTCTTTCAAATTTGTGAGTTGCTCGGGTTTTTCCACGTCGTAGCTCATGACCATCGCCTCCATGAACCCCGCGATCTCGTCCTCGTCAATGACGATTCTACTGCCTTTGACGGATTTTACGACTCCCGTAGCGTCGTGGAATTTCTCAGAAGCGCCGCCGTGAACGACAGGGTTCGGGTGCGCGCCCGCGTGTTTCATCTCGTGGATTTGTTTATATGTCGAGTAGGATAGCCCAAGCGAGGCAATCGCTATCACGAGCGCGAGAGCCGATATTATCTTCATATTGGTTAATCCCTCCGTTAGCTAGATTATAGCCGAATCTCTGAGCTTTTTAAGTGTCTCCACGTCCGCCGCCGCCCCTTCGATGGGGGTTTCGGCTATGAGGTCAATATGCCGAATCCTAGGGTTATTGACGAGGGCGGCAAACCCGCCGATGCCGATTTTTCCATATCCTATGTGTTCATGGCGGTCTTTCCTCTCGCCGAGAGAGGCTTTGGAATCGTTGCCGTGTATGAGTTTTAGCCTATCAATTCCGATAATCGCGCAGAATTCGTCGAGAAGGGCGTCGAGCCCGCCGGGAGTGCGAATATCGTATCCGAAGCCGAATAGATGCGCCGTATCGAGGCAGACGCCTACGTCGGGATTTCCGGCGAGCGCGAGGATTTCAGCCAATTCCTCGAGCGAACTGCCTAAGATTGCGCCCTGCCCTGCTGAGTTTTCGAGCAGAAGCCGCGTTGTATAATCAGAGTCAAGCGCCCTTTTAAGAGCCTGTGCCGCCCGCGTTACTGCCTCAGGTTTAGTAGCCCCCTTAGCGCTCCCGATGTGGGTTACGACGTATTTTGCTTGGATGAGGCTTGCCCGCCTAAGCTCTTCGACGAGCATGGAGACGGAGTTTCGGCTGACGCGCTCGTCCGCTGAGGCGAGGTTTATGAGATATGAGGCGTGGACGTAGTAATCCCGGAAATTGTATCTCTCACACTCGGATAGAAACAAATCAACTACTTGGGGACTCAGGTTGGAAGGATTGCCGCCCTGAGGGGAGCGGGTAAATATTTGAAAGCACTCGCACTGAATTCTGCGGGCTTCGCGCGGGGCGTTATTAATTCCGCCCGCAATTGAGACGTGGACGCCGAATTTCATGGGCTATAGAATAGCCGACTCCAGATGTGATGCGGGATTCGGGACACCCAATACAGGATTAATATATCCCGCGCCCGTCTAGGAGCGAGCCTCTACAACGCACTCCCGGATGGGATGCTTTGAGCCAGAACCTCTCTTTTTCTCTAGGCATAGCCTCTCTTTGCGCCTCCCCGCGTTTAGATTTTTCCTTCAAGCCATTTTTCCATCCACGCCTTGGTGCTTTCCGCCAGCTCTCTGGTAGAGGTGTAGGAGACGTACTTATCGTCCATATAAATTCCCCAGTAAGTAATGGGCTTAGTAGCCTTTGCGAAACTGATTTCGCTTCCGTCGCCGACTGCAGGAACTTCAAAAGGAGCTACTGTTATCATGGTCATCGAAATTACCTCCGGTTGGTTTTATAAGTATTAGTAGCAATTTGTGTGCCACTTATCAATTTAGATACGATAAACCGGTTTTCAAGCGTCTATCTGCATTAATAAAAACTAATAGCGGGGATGAAATGTTGCAATTTCAAACCGCCGGAGATTGAATTCGGTTAACAATTAGCCGGATGATGACTTTTTTTGGCAAACTGCCCGATAGCGGACAATTTTCGTCGCCAAATTGGGGAGTAGTCATAGTCCGCATTAAGAGGGTATTAGCAAATAAAAACACGCCGCATCTAAATCAAAAAACGGCAGGAGCGCGCTTTGATGAGGAGATAGACCCTCGCCCCTGCCTCAAGGTTCAAATCCCTTACAGTTGCAGGGGTTACGCTCGCCTTAAAATCCGCGCCGCAGTCAACCGTTATCTCCGCCCTTGCGCCGCTGATGAGTATTTCCTTGACCAATCCGCCGATGAGATTCCTCGCGCTAGTCCGTAGCACAGGCTCGCGGGAGACGATAATATCCTCCGAGCGAATCCCAAGCACAACCTTAGAGCCAGCCTCAGCGGGATGGTACGACGCCTCGATTTGGCATCCCCCTCCCAGGTCAACCGCCGTAAGCCCATCATCAGCCCGATGTCCTAGGACTCGCCCTAGGAAAATATTCTCCACTCCGCCCGCGAGCGGCGACTCTAAATTCCAAGCCGAGCCGAGAACGTCCGGCGGCGCGCCCTGTTTAATAATTTTCCCGCCGCTAAGCAGAGCGGCGAAATCCCCCACTCTAAGAGCCTCGGCAGGGCTGTGCGTTACATAGACGAAGGGAATACCCAGGCGTTTTTGTATTTGCGTCATCTCTTCAGCCAGCCGAAGGCGGAGCGGGGCGTCCACTGCCGAAAGCGGCTCGTCTAGGAGCATCACAGACGGCTCAGAGGCAACGGCGCGCGCCAATGCGACTCTCTGCCGCTCCCCGCCGGACAGCTCGTGGGGATAGCGTTTCGCCTTCCCGCCAATCTCAAAGAGCTTTAGCATATCCGCGGCAATCCCCTGCCTTCGGGACTTCGACGCTATCCCGTAGGCGATGTTTTCTTCCGCTGTGAGGTGAGGGAAAAGGGCGTAGTCTTGAAACACGAAGCCGACTTTTCGCTCCTGAACAGGCAGGTTCACTCTCGCCTTGGAATCGAAATAAACCCTGCCGCGACAGATAATTCTGCCCTCATCTGGGGTAATGACGCCTGCTATCGCGTTGAGTACCGTCGTTTTGCCCGCGCCTGAATGCCCGAAAAGCACCGCGATTCCCCCCTCGGCGGAGAAGGAAATATCGAGGTCGAGGGCTTGATTCGAGCCGAATCCGATGCGTTTTTTTATGTCAACCGAGAGCATATTTCAGTTCCTCAGCGCGAGTTTATTCACCGAGTAAATCACGCCGATTGAGATTGCCGTCAAGAGAATTGCCAGAATCCAAGCCGCCTCCTCATCTCCCGAAAGTGCGGCTTCGTAAATCGCAAGCGGCATGGTTTGAGTCATTCCGGGGATGTTTCCCGCGATGACGAGCGTTGCGCCAAACTCCCCTAGGGCGCGGGCGAAGCTAAGCACGGCTCCGGCAATAATTCCCCTCTTAGCAAGCGGCAGAGTGATGAGAAAAAACGTCTGGAGCGGGCTTTTGCCGAGCGTGTAGGATGCGATTTCATATTTCGCGTCAACGCTTTCGATAGCGGCGCGGGCAGATTTTATCATGAGCGGGAGCGCAATAACAGACGCCGCAATTACGACCGCCTGCCATGTGAACGCCACAGACCATCCGGTGAGGTCATAAATATATCGCCCCAAAATTCCCTGCCTGCCCAGAATCAGGATGAGATAATATCCGGTAACAGTCGGCGGAAGCACCATCGGGAGGGTCAGCACAGAGTCGAGAAGCTCCCTGCCGCGAAAATTATATTTCGACAGGACGTAGCCGAGCGCGACCCCAGCGACGGCGACAATCACAGTGGCAATACTCACTACAAGCATCGAGAGCTTGAAGGATTCCCAAATCAATTGAGCCTCGCGGGGGGGGTAAATCCGTGTTTTTTGAGAATTCCCCTGCCCTTGCGGCTTGAGATAAGCGTAATAAATTTTCGCGCAAGCTCCGGGTTTTTAGCCCCTCTCACGACGGCTATGGGATAAATTATCGGGCTATGGAGCAAGTGCGGCACGACAGCTGACCGGACGGCTTTTGCGCCCCCCCCGGCAATGTCGGATTGATAGACCACCCCCGCGTCAACCTCGCCGCGCTCAACGTAATCCAGCGTTTGGCGGACGTTCTCGCTGAAAACGAGTTTTGGCTCAATGCGCTCCCAGATTCCCACTTTCATGAGAAATTCTCTGGCATACTCCCCGACTGGGGCGGTTTTGGGATTTCCAATGGCAATTTTTGCCAATTTATCGCTGTCCAGCTCGGCGGCAGACGCGGGGTGGAATTTCGCGTCCGGCGGAACCACGATAACCAAAACGTTGCCGGCAAAATTCCGGCGCGTATTTTTTTGGATTAGCCCCTTTGACTCAAGCTCGTTCATCTGTTTTTCAGCCGCGCTGGCAAAGACATCCGCAGGGGCGCCGTTTTCAATCTGCTTCTGCAATACGCCCGACGCGCCGAAGTTAAAAACGACCTTCGCCCCGCGCTCGCCCTCAAGCAGAGCGGCAATCTCCACGAACGCGCCCTTGAGGCTCACAGCCGCCGAGACGAGTATCTCGCCTGCAGGCTCCTCGGCGATGGCAATGGAATCCGATAGGGCATTAATACAAAACGCAAAGAGCAACAGCAATATCAGCATTAGACGCCGCCCGCACTTTTGGATGCCCCCCGCTCAGCCGCCGCTCACGGGAGGAATAAACGCCACCTCGTCGCCGTCCTTGAGGCGGCAGTCAGCCCCGACGTACTCGCCGTTTACAGCAAAAAGTACCCTGAAATTATCGCGGGGCTGGATTTTTTCTTTGAATCTCTCCCAAAGCTCGCCCACCGTCGCGGACTGTTCAACCTCGAGCGCCGCCTCCTGAACATCCATGGCTTCTCTGAGATAGGCAAAGAGTTTTAGCGTGATTCTCATTTTCCACTTCCATGCCGGAGCATCGGGTTTGCCCTGCGGTTCTGGATTGTTATCCGGCTCATTGTGGTCTCGGCAGGGGCGGCGGCGATGATGCCCTCCTCCCCGCTTATCATCTAAACATATTATTTATCGGATTTCTACCTCTCGGCTCGCGCCCCCCGGCTTCATTTGGCGGCAAGGGCGGCATCCAAAATTGTGGAGATATTGCCGACTGCAAACTCGCCGCTTTTCGTATAGACCACGTTGCCCTTGCCATCGAAAATGGTTACGTGGGGGATGTAATTTTTATAGAAGCGAGCTTTGAGTTCCTTCTGCTCTATGGAGAGCGCGGACTCCACATCAACCACGATGAAATTCACTCTGCCCCTGTATTTTTCATATAGCTCGACAGTTCTCCTAGCCTGCCGCTTGGAGTTGTAGCACTCCCTGTGATAGAAAATTATGTGGGCGGGCTTGCCGGGGGTTACCGCGCCGTCGGACATATCGTCCCCCGTGATGAGTGGGCCATCGTTAGAGTCGCTGTTGTAGTCGAGTCCCGGGTTGAGCTTCAAATTCGTGGCGGCGATGCCTAGGTCTGCGGCAAGGGCTAAACCTAGGGCGAGGGTTGCGGATAGAATCGAAATTCTGAGCATATTTTGTGTCTCCTCTGTTTATGTGATTTGCTGTTTAGAAGCCGATGGCGCGATGGAGTTTCATCGGGGATGAAATATGACTGCGGCTACAGAATGCGGGCAGGAGGTGTTTACATGAGGGGGATTTTAATTTTTGCGGGTTCTACGAAATCACCCTCGCTGATGATATAATGCTTGCCGAGGAAAAATCCGATGACAAGCCGCCCCGAATCGAGAACCGCTGAATGGAAGAGAAATTTTGCCGCGAGGCTCCTCGGAGTTCTCTGCCCTGAGGGGGTTATCTCCGACGACGATGAGCTTTTGGTTTATGAGTGCGACGGGCTCACGGGCTATCGGATAAAGCCGATTTTCGTGGTTCTGCCCAAATCCGCCGAAGAGGTGTCGGGGGTAGTAAAGCTCTGCAGCGAGGAGGGCGTTCCATTCGTCCCAAGAGGGGCGGGAACGGGGCTTTCCGGCGGGGCTTTGCCGGTTGAAGAGGGGATTGTAATATCGCTTGCTCGAATGAACCGCATCTTGGAGATTGACCTAGAAAACCAGCGCGTTGTTGTCGAGCCGGGGGTGGTGAACATCTCCGTTACAAACGCCGTCAGCGCCGCAGGCTACTACTACGCCCCCGACCCTTCGAGCCAGATTGTCTGCACCATTGGAGGGAACGTCGCAGAGAACTCAGGCGGGGTTCACTGCCTCAAATACGGGGTTACGACCAATCACATCACGGGGCTTGAAGTCGTCCTTGCCAATGGCGAGATAATCACCTTGGGCGGAAAATCGGCGGATGCGACCGGGTACGACCTGCTGGGGCTATTCGTAGGCTCGGAGGGGCTTTTGGGCATCGCAACGAAAATTACGCTCAAAATTCTGAGAAAACCGGAGACGATGAAGACCCTATTCGCCTCGTTCGATAGGGTTGAGGACGCGGGGCTGGCAGTCGCCTCGATAACGGCAAGGGGTGTTATCCCAGCCGGAATGGAGATAATGGACAACCTCAGCATCAGAGCCGTCGAGGACACGGTTCACGCGGGGTATCCAGTGGACGCGGGGGCGATACTGCTCGTTGAACTGGACGGGCCCTCGGCAGAGGTAGAGGCTGAAACGCCGATAGTAATGGGAGTTCTCACGGAGAGCAACGCCCTTGAGATAAAAATCGCCCGAAACATGGACGAGCGAAACCTCTTCTGGAAAGGGCGTAAGAGCGCCTTTGCCGCCATGGGGCGAATGAGTCCCGACTACTACGTACAGGACGGCGTTATTCCGCGCACGAAACTGCCCGAAGTCTTGGGGAGGATTGGAGAGTTGAGCAGTGAATACGGTCTGCGCGTCGCAAACGTATTTCACGCCGGAGACGGCAACCTGCACCCGCTTGTGCTTTACGACGGAGCGGTAGAGGGGGAAGCCGAGCGAGCAGAAGAGCTATCGGGCGAGATACTAAAGGTATGCGTCGCCGTCGGGGGGAGCATCACTGGAGAACACGGCGTGGGACACGATAAAAAGCGTTTTATGCCGCTCATGTTCGACGATGCCTCGCTTGAGGCGATGAATTTCATAAGATGCGCCTTTGACCCGAATGGGCTTTGCAACCCCGGCAAGGTGTTTCCGACTCCGCGCTCGTGCGTCGAGGCGGCGAGGGCGAAATACGAAGCGCATCCGGTGGAAGCGGCGGGCTTGGGGGAGAGATTTTGACCATTGAGCAGATGAGCGGGAGTTTTCATCCTTCGATGAGACTGTCAAATCGCTCGTGGCGGAGGTTCATTTGCTCCACTGAGGCGGCAGTTGCGTAATTTGCGGCAATGGTTCTTCACTTTGGGGCGATAGGAACACTCTCCATGAGAAACGCGGCAATTGATGAAATTATAAATATCCCAGGGCGCGCCCACTCGCATACATCCGCGCCGGAGCTTGAGGGGTTCTGCGTCTGCGGCATCCCCCCCCGCGCCGCCGCCGTATTCCCCAGGAGCGTTGATGAAATCGCGGAGATTATGAAAATCGCTCACCGAGAGGGCATCGGGGTAATCCCCTTTGGCGGAGGAACGAAGATAGATTTCGGCAATCCGCCGGAGAAGTTCGACGTCGCCCTCTCGCTGAAAAACCTAAACCGCGTCGTCGAGCATGAGGCATCAGACCTCGTGGCGACAGCCGAGTGCGGAATTCCACTCGAGAATCTGCAATCCACCCTCCGGCGCGAGAGCCAATTCCTCGCCATAGACCCCCGGCACACGGAGCGCGGAGCGACCCTCGGCGGCGTTATCGCTACAGGGGATTTCGGGGCGCGCCGCCACAGATACGGCTCAATGAGGGAGCTTCTAATAGGGGTAAAAGCCGTCCGCGCTGACGGAAGCATCGTCCGGGGCGGGTCGAAGGTGGTAAAAAACGTCGCGGGCTACGACCTGCCCAAGCTCTTTGTCGGCTCTTTCGGTACTCTCGCAATTTTGGCGGAGGCGACGTTTCGGCTCTATCCGATTCCCGAAGCCTCAAGGACTTGGGTGGCGGGGTTCGCCGAGGTTACCGGGGCGTATAAAGCGGGGCAGCAGATACTGAATTCGTCCCTAACGCCGTCCTCGCTTCAGATTCTAAACCATCGCCTCAGCGCGTCGGTTTTAGATATGAATCTTCCAGACGGCGGATGCGCCCTAGCCGTGAGAATCGAGAGCGTTAGGGAAGCGGCGGAAAGCGGAATCTTAAAAACGGCCGAGCTCGCTGGCGGGGGCGGTTTTATCCTCGACTCGGGCGCGGAGGGGCGGTTCTGGGACGCAGCTAGGGATTTTCCCTCGAAATTGCCAGGCGGCGCGGTCGTAAAAATCGCATTGGCAATTGCGCATACTCCCCGGATTTTTGCCGCTCTGGATGAGGCGTCCCGAAGCAAGGGGGTTGATGAAATCCTCGCCTCGGCAGGGGCTGGAACGGGGCTATCCATCGCCTCAATAAGGGGCGAAGACGCGTCCGTAGTCGAGGCTCTGAAATCGCTTCGGGGCGTTGCGCAGTCCCTCGGCGGGAGTCTAACAGTCCAAGAAGCCTCGAACGCGGTCAAATCGCAAATTGACGCTTGGGGGAGCGTCGGAGGGGAGATTAAAATTATGCAAAGTCTAAAATCCCTTTTCGACGCTAAGGGGATTCTCAACTCAGGGAGGTTTGTCGGAGGCATCTGACAAATTCGGGAGACATGATACGCAGAGAAACAGAGGGAGGCTGGATTCTCATCGCTCAGCACGACCACGCCCTGCTTTCGGCTGAGATTATGGAGCGCTGGGGAAATGGGGATTTCGCGGCGGCAGACCCCTTCGACGAGGTGATGTTCGCCGTAAGAGAGCATGACGCGGGCTGGCAGGGGTGGGATTCTCTGCCCAAGATAAACCCGCAGAGCCTATTCCCCATGAACTTTATGGAGATGGATTTTCACGACCAAAAAGCCATCTGGACGGAGTGTTTTAATCGGCATCGGGCGGCGCGCCCCTACGCATCGGCTCTTATCGCGCTCCATTTCGGGGTGTTCAGCCGCAGAATAGCGAGCAAAAACCCCTCAAATGGCTCTGCTGAAGCCCTCAGAAACGAGATGAACCGCTTTGTTTCCGAGACGCTCCAGTCCGAGATTTCAAACCTCGATGCAAGCGCGCTTTCCAGAGACGTTCAGGTGAATCTGCGCCTCGTGCAAATCGGCGACGTCATATCGCTCGCCCTGTGCCACGGCTGGTCAATAACCAACATCGGGGACGTTCCCACCGGTTATTCCACGCCCCGCAAGTCAAATATCGCCATTTCCTGCCGCGACGGGCTGAATTTCACGATGACGCCCTATCCCTTCGCCGAGAACTCGGTTAAATTTGAAATCTTGGGGCGAGAACTGCAGCGGCGGACTTTTTCATCCAACGATGAGCTTCGACAAGCCTTGAGCGAATCCGATACTAGCGCTCTGAGGTTCTCAATAGAAAGGGGGTAGTGGCGTGAGCGATGAGAAACCGATAAAATTTCAAGCCTTCGACGGCATTGACAGGCCTAGCCTGAGCATTGCAAACGACTGCGTTCACTGTGGATTTTGCCTCTCCGCGTGTCCTACCTATCTTCAGACAGGAAACGAGCTTGACTCCCCGCGAGGGAGAATTTATCTGATGAAATCCGCGCTTGAGGGGAGAATTCCGATGGGCGGGGGACTCGTCAAATACCTCGATTTATGCCTCGGATGCCTCGGATGCGAGACCGCCTGCCCTTCGGGCGTGGACTACTCGGCGCTGGTCGAGATGTCGAAAGCCCAAATCGAGCGCAAACACCGCAGACCCCTCGGCGAGCGGATATTCCGGGCAATGCTATTTTGCATTTTCCCATACGCCAAGAGGCTCAAGGCGATGTTGCCCGCGCTGTGGCTCTATCAAGCAAGCGGCGCCAGGGGATTAATTCAGCGGTGTGGAATTCTCTCAAAAATTTCAGGGAAATTGGCGCGAATGGAAGGGATGATGCCGGAGGTAAAGGGGGCATCGCTGTTTGCCGGACTGCCCGAAGTAACTGCGCCAAAGGGACGAAGACGTTACCGGGTGGGGATGCTCGCAGGGTGCGTGCAGAGCGTGCTGTTCCCCCAGACTAACGAAGCCACGGTTAGGGTTCTTGCCGAGAGCGGGTGTGAGGTGGTCATCCCAAAAAATCAGGGGTGCTGCGGGGCGCTCTCGCTTCATTCGGGGCGGCTCGATGAGGCAAGGGGGTTTGCCAGGGCGAATATTAAACTATTTGACAAGGCTGATTTTGACGCCGTTATTGTGAATGCGGCCGGGTGCGGCTCGACGATGAAAGAATACGGGCATCTATTTGCCGAGGACGCCGTGTTTGCGCAGCGCGCTGAGAGAGTCGCAAATAAGACAAAGGACGTGATGGAGTTTTTAGCCGACGTGGGGCTTCGGGGGAATCTCAAAGAGGTGAAGATGAGGGCTACGTACCAGGACGCCTGCCACATCGCTCACGGGCAGAGAATAAAATCGCAGCCAAGAGCGGTCATTAGGCAGATTCCGGGGGTTGAACTCATCGAGCTTGGGGAGTCGGATGTGTGCTGCGGGAGCGCGGGTATTTATAACCTCACGCAGCCGGAAATGGCCGAAGGGCTTCTGGAGAGGAAACTCGAGAACCTGGAGCGAACCAAAGCCGAGGCGCTACTTGCCGGAAACCCCGGATGCCTGCTTCAAATCAAAAAAGGAATAAAGGAGCGGGGACTTAGCATCGAAACCCTGCACCCCATAGAACTCGTGGACAGGGCTTACGGGGGGAAGAGGTAAACACGGGGGCTTTTAGACCTTCGGCGCTTAAGCCCTCTCGGCTCGAATCTCGCTTTGATTCAGCGGTATCTAAAACCAAGACTGCCAGCAAAAACCTCAAGGAAATCCCGACTCAGATGGCGCTCAATATCGCTCTTCTCGGATTCATCATCATCACTTGGGGATATTCATGGGCGCTCATGAAAATCGGCATAGGCTACATCGAGCCGCTCACGTTTTCCGCTCTCCGGTGCGGACTCGGCGGCGCCTGTCTCATCCCCTTTGTTCTGACTAGGAGAATCCCCTTAATCAAACGCGAGAGGCTTGGCGATGCTCTGGCGGTCGGACTCCTTCAGACGGCGGGTATGTTCGGCTTCATGGTCTCAGGGATGAAATTTGTAACAGCCGGCAAAACCGCCGTCCTGCTCTACACGATGGCGATTTGGACGAGCCTCATCGTTCACTTTTATCTCAAAGAGAGATTAACCCCATCGCAGTGGGTAGGAATCGTTTTCGGATGCGCCGGAGGGGCGGCGATTCTCGGTTGGGACACGCTCGCAAATCAAAGCCGCGACGTCGTTTTCGGAGAGCTTTTAATCATACTAGGGGCGGTCTGCTGGGCGGCGTCAAACGTGTGGGTGAAAAAGAGGCTGCGAGGAGAAGATGCGGCGGCGGTAACTTGTCTGCAGCTTTTGACAGGCTCGGCAGCGCTGTTTCTCGTTGCGTTGCCAATTGAAGGCGGGATTCAGAGCGCCGAGTGGACGCGGGAATCGGTTGCCATAGTGCTGTTTACGGGGGTTGTGGCGTCGGCGATTAATTTCACCATCTGGGTTTATCTGATAAACAGGCTCGACATTAACACGGCAGTATTCTGCTCGATGCTCGTGCCGGTTACGGGTCTGGTGTTTGACCGGCTGATGCTCGGAACTAGGCTCGATGCGGGGGTGATTATCGGAGGAGCGTTGATACTCGCGGGGATTTATCAGGTGTCGAGCAGAAGGGGGGAAGGGGCGAAGGCGAGTGAGTAGTGGCGAGTGGCGAGGGGCGAGTTTTTAGGACAACGGCTAAAATAGGCTATCCCAAAAGTGTCATTCCGAACGCAAAGAGGAATCTTATTCGAGATTTCTCGCTACGCTGGAAATGACAGTACAGAAGGAACTGATAAGAGGCAAAGAGGTAAAACAGCGCAGAGGGGCGAAACAATCAAAGTGGTGTCATTCCCGCAAGCCTCCTGAGCGGGGATCCATTTCATCCGCGCCCTGAGCGGAGTCGAATGGTGGATTCCCAACTTTCGCGAGATGCCATCTTGAGGCTAGCAGAGCCGCCGCAGATTCAATATAATACTGCGATTAATTCAGGAGGTTAGGGAGCTATGAGCGATAAAATAATCGAAGCCGGCGACAGCGTGAGAATGGACTCTACGCTGAAACTCGAAGGGCGTGAGGTCGGCAAACCCTACAAAAGCGGGGTCTTCGTGGAGGTTAAAAAAGGGGCGATAATCAACGGATTGCTCCAGAACATCCTCGGCATGGGCGAGGGCGAAAGCAAGATATTCATGGTCTCCCCCGAAGACGGTTATGGCTACGGCGACACCGCGCTCATCAAAAAAATCAGCCTCGAACACTTTACGGAGTGTAAAATTACCCCCGAAGTTGGTATGCGCATCAGAACTCAGCACGGCGACTGCGAGATATTCGAGATTACCGACAAAGAGGTCGAGGTGGACTACAATCACCCCCTGTGCGGTAAAATCTTGCTCTTCAACGTTAAAATCCTCGAAATAGCCAAGAGAGACCCATACCAGAGAGAAGAAAAAACCCTCGAAGACTATTTCTTCTAAACCCATCCCCGTGGGCAGCAAAAGGAGAGTGCGGCTAGCGAGTAGAGACTATCTCAAAACTGCTCTGGCTGTCCTTGCGAATGCACTCAGCGCTGTCATTCCAAACGTCTCAATTCTGTCATTCCGAACGCAGAGAGGAATCTTATTCAAGATTTCTCGCTATCACTCGAAATGACAGTAGAGAAGGAAATGACAAGAGGCAAAGAGGTAAAACAGCGCAGAGGGGCGAAATAATCAAAGTGGTGTCATTCCCGCAAGTCTTCTGAGCGGAAATCCATTTCATCTTTACCCTGAGCGGAGTCGAACTATGGATTTCCCACTTTCGTGAGAGGGGCGTACCTCGAAGGTAAGTTTCCCTTGCATCTTGGGCGAAGCTCGGCATTATATAACTTTGATCGGTTGAATCCTCCGCAGACGGCACAGTTTCCGCGAGATGAAAAGCCCAAGAGTCATCCCCTTCAGCGCCGCCTTATTAGTTTTTGTCCTTTTCCTCCTGCCGGAGTTTGCCTTTTCCGAGGCGAACTCCCCCGAGCCGGCAATATCGAAGCTCAGAATCAGGGGAGCAAAAATCATATCCAAAAAAGAAATCGGCGAGAAAATCGCAACCGAATTCCCCTCGCTGAAGCCCTGGGCGCGCCGCCCTGAGTTCAGCGAAGAAATCCTCGCGGACGATATGCTCCGAATCAAGAAAATCTACGCAGACAACGGATACTACGACACCGAGGCGGCATACGACCTCAAATTCGGCGATGATGAGAAAACCGTCGAAATCACCATCCGAATTGACGAGGGCGCGCCCGTCATCCTCGCAGAATTCTATATCGAGGGCGAGGCGGACGATAAAACCAGACGCGAAATCCTGCTATTAACCCCGCTTAAGGTTGATAACCCGTTCTCGCCTCTGAAATATATCGAGACGAAAAATGCAATATCCGCCTACTTCCTTGAGCGCGGCTACCCGAAAGCCGAGGTCAAGGGCGAAGCCCTAGTGAACAGGCGCGAAAAAAGGGCGAAGGTTACATTCAAAGTAAATTCCGGCTCCCCCCACACATTCGGCAAAGTGTCCATTGAAGGGGCGAACGCGGTCTCCGAGGGCGTGATACGGCGCGAAATCACATTCGCCGAGGGGGATTCCTATTCGATTCAGAAAATTAATGAAACGCGCTCCCGAATCTTCCGCCTAGACCTCTTTACCTCGGTCGTGGTTGACAGCGGCTTCAACGCAGATTCCCAAACGGCGGACATTACGGTCAAAGTGGTGGAGCGCAAACTCGGCACAATTAAAACCGGAGTCGGCTTCGGCACGGAAGACCTGTTCCGGGGGCAGGTGATTCTCACGCAGAGAAATCTCTTCGGCGGGGCGAGGAGGTTCGATACTGCGGGGAAATTTTCCTTCCTCACGCAGAGATTCGAGGGAACTTTCACGCAGCCCTACGCCCTCGGCGGGGGTTCAGAGGTGAGCGCGGGCTTGAACATTGCCCGGGACGACCTTCCGAGCTTCACCTCCGAAACCGTCCTCGGACGAGTCGCCACGCGAAAGAGCCTCGGCAAATCGCTTTCGGCTTTTGGCTCGTTTAATGTCCAGTCATCAGACCTCAAAGACGTATCCGAGGCAACGGAGGATTTTATCAGGCGGAACAATTTCTTCCTCACGTCCATTGGGGCGGGGCTTGAAATGAACACCGCAGACAATATTTTAAACCCCTCGCGGGGCGCCGTGGCAACCATTGGAGCCGAGGCATCGCTCAGAGCCCTTGGGTCTGATGTGAACTATGTCCAAGCCACAGCCGAGGTCAAAACCTACAGAAAACTGTTCGGGAACATCGTCCTTGCCAATAGACTCCTCGCTGGAGTGGTTCAGCCATTCGGCGCAACCGGGACGTTCGACATCCCTATTTTTAAGCGATTTTTCGCCGGTGGAAGCGCGAGCATGAGGGGTTTTGCGTTTCAAAAACTGGGGCCGCTCGACGAGAACGAAGACCCTGTAGGGGGCAATTCCATTCTCTTGGGGAGCGCCGAGACTAGATTCCCGATATACAGAGACCTCGGCGGGGTCGCTTTTTTAGACATCGGAGGTGTCTATCCGAGGGAATTTGAGTTCGATTTGGGGGATATAAAATACGCCGCCGGCTTGGGGGCGCGCTACAACACTATAGTGGGGCCACTCAGGGCGGATGTGGGCTATGCCCTGAACCCGGAGCCGGGGATAGGCAGAATTCAATTTTTCTTGAGCATCGGCCATGCGTTCTAAGATTCTAAAAACTGTTGGAATATCCATGGCGGCGCTGGCGATGCTCATCGGGGCAGTATTGCTCCTGAGCAGGACGGAGTATTTCAAAGCCGAGCTCAAAACACTCGTCCAGAGAGCCGTAAGCGAGGCGGCGGGACAAGAATTCACAATAGAGAAAATCGAAGGAGACCTAGCGCGAGGCTTTCGACTCAAGGGAGTCTCGCTTAAAATCGAGCGAGGAGATTTTGTCAGCATAGAAGAGGCGTCGATTCGGTACTCTATAGCGTCGCTTTTCGATACGAATACCCTCTTTGCCAGAACGCTCGTAATAGGAAAAATAGCGGTGAGCGGGCTGAGTGTGAATCTGGAGAAGGGCGGGGACGGCGCTTGGAATTTCGATAAGCTCGGCGGCGGCGATGAGAAGAGAGATAACCCCCAACAAAATAGCTCATGGAGCGTTGTTTTGCAGAGCGTCGAGTTCGATAGGGCGCGGATTCGACTCGCCGACGGAACAAAGGACGGCGCGAAGGAAATTGACATTGCGGCGCTGGATTTCTCCGTAAAAGCGTTGGGTCTCAGCCGAAAAATTATACTCGGCATCCAAAATGCGGATGTCAGCGTCCTTCCCGGCGACGCGCGAATTACAGGGGTGTCGGGCGGGCTAATCTACGAGAGGGACAGAGCGGAGATTCAAAATTTGAGGCTCAATTTCAACGGAGCGGATGTGCAGATTGAGGGCGGCGCGAGGGATTTGGCTAAGCCTGAATTCAGCGCCGCAGCCTCAATTAAGGGCTTCAAATTCAGCCGAGGCGTTATAAATATCGAAGCCGAGGCGCGGGGAGTCGTCCGAAGCCCGCAGGACATAGAGGCGCAAGGGAGGCTCAGGCTCGCAGGCTCGGAAATCATGGGGGAGAAAGTATCCGCCTCAATTGAGAAAATCACGATGGACGGCGCGAGGGTTGACATTGCGGAGGGGACGCTAAAGAGCGGCATCGGAGGGCTGACCCTGAGTGGATGGGCGGATTTAACCCGGATTCTCACGAAAAAGGGCGAGAACTCATTCCAGATGAATATTGCGGCGCAGGACGCGGATTTATCCAAAATTCCCGGTTTGAAGGCTAAGACGAATCTACTCGTTACAAAGGCGGATTTAGACGTCGAGGGGGCGTGGAGGGAGTTTGGGGATTTCACGGCGGCGGTGAAAATCAACGAACTGGCAGGGAGGGCGAAGGAGGGAGAATTTGCCGCATCCGGCACAGTTGAGGCGACGAGCCGAGAGGCCGGGTTTAATCTCGCCTTGAAACTCGCCAAGCTAGACCCGGACACATTTCTAGGAGACGGGAGGGCTAAGGGGAGCATAAATTCTGCAATTGAGCTTGACGGCTCTGTGGAGTTTGCGGGGGATTTACTGGATATGCTCAGAGCCTCGGTTCGGGCTGAGATTTTCCCATCGACCCTCGCAGGCATAGAAATCGCGTCGGCGAAACTCGACGCCTCCTACGCGCGCAGGGAGCTTGCCATAAAATCGTTATCACTCGCCTCGGACGCTGCGACCATCAGCGCAAAAGGCGACGGGCGGCGGATGAATTTCGGCTATGAGGCAGAGGTCAAGGACTTAGCCGCCGTATCGAAATTCCTGCCAGAGGTCGGGCTAGGAGGCTCGCTCAGCGCCAAGGGAAGGGTTCGCGGGAGCATAGAAAAGGCAGAATTCACGCTTGAGGGGCTAGTTAAAAACCTCGCTTCTTATGGAAGAGACCTCGAGGCGTCGGCAGTCGCCCTCAAGGCGGACGGCACAGTAGGGAAATCGGGAGAGCTAGATTTGCGCTCGTCGGGGGAGATTAAAGAAGCCCGCATTCAGGATACAGAGATAGAGATGGGAAAGTTCGATGCCGCCCTCAGGGGAGATACTATCAGGGCGAAAGTGCGGGTTACGCAAAGCGATGCGCGCGCGCTTAGCGCCGAATTTACCCTCTCGAACCTCAGAGGGAAGGAGAAAAGCGTCGAGGTCGCAAGGCTCGAGCTATCCCTCGGCAAAACCACCCTAAAGAGCGCGGAACCCATATCCGCTCGCATATCCCCCGAAAAATTGCATCTCGCATCGTTTAATATCGGCTACAAGGAGAGCTTCATTAAAGCTGACGCCGATGTGAATTTCGGCGGGCGCGCTAGGGCGCGGGTTGAACTGAGCCGGCTCGATTTGGCGGATTTATCCTCCGCGCTGGGTTTCGAGAAGCCCGTAAGCGGCAGGGCTTCGGGGAATTTTAGTCTCGATGGGGATTTCGCAAAACCGCGCATCGGGGCGTTGCTTCAGGCGGAGGGAGTCGCCATTGGAGACTTCAAAAGCGACAAAGCGGGGTTATCTCTAAATTATGCGGACAGCAGTCTCACTCTCGCAGGAGGCATCGAGCGCGAGGGAGGAGAGATTCTGCGCGCTGGCGGCACGGCTGAGGTTGACCTCAATTTAACAAAACTCGGCGAGAACATCCCCCGCGCGAGGTTTAATCTGACCGTGAAATCCAACGGGATTGACCTCAGTCCCGTCGCAAAGCTGAGCGAGGAGATACGGGAGCTACGGGGAATTGCCGTAATTGACCTCAGGGTTTCAGGGAGCGTTGACTCCCCCAAAGCGTCCGGCAGGGTGGAATTAAAGAGCGCGGCAGTGAGAATCCACACCCTCAGGAACGAGATAAAAATCCCGTCTGCGGTGATTGAGATTCAGGGGCAGAGAGGGGCGATACGCACTCTTGAGGTTCAGTCCGGCGGAGGGCGGGCGAAATTCAGCGGCGACTTCAACCTCGGCACCCTCAATTACAGCATCGCAGGAACGCTAGATAATTTCGAGGTAAAGCCCAAAAGAATCACCGCAAGTATCACCGGAGATATGAATCTCTCAGGGCAGGACGGCAGGATGAATATCACGGGCAGCGCTTTGGTAAACCGGGCACGCATCCGAATCCCCGAAGAAGCGGCTAAGGACATCGAGGACATCAAATTCACCGACGAGGGCGGGGCAGGGGAAGAAGAGGAGTTCCTGATCGGCGACACGAAAGAGACCGATTTTTTCAAGGATAAAGTCGGCATGGATATAAAAATCTCCCTGCGTGGCAACACTTGGGTTCGCGGCAGAGGGGCAAATGTCGAGTTGACCGGAAACCTAGGGGTCGCCAAGAGGCATGAAAATCCCATCGTCATTACGGGAAATATCAACGCCGCGCGGGGAACTTACGAGTTCCTAGGGAAACTGTTCGAGATAGAAGAAGGCAGGGTAACTTTTCAGGGAACGCCTGAGATAAACCCATTTCTCAATGTGAGGGCTCTGTACGAGGTCTCGGACGTGGACATATTCGTCAACGTCGGCGGCACGGTTGAAAAACCTGAGATAAAGCTCACAAGCGAACCTGCGATGGAGGAGACGGATATATTTTCATATCTCATCTTCGGGACATCGTCGAGCAGGCTCGGCGCTGGCGAGAGGGTATCGCTTCAGCAAAAAGCGGCGGAAACGCTTGGGAATCTAGCGATAGGCGAGCTAAAGGGAATCGTGGGGGATAGGCTCTCGCTTGATTTAATCAGGGTTCAAAGCGCGGAGGGGGGGACAGAGTTTGAAGTGGGCAAATATCTCACAGACGACCTATTTATAGCTTACGAGCGGGACTCGGACACAAAAACCACGGGAAGCGCGTCGGGAGGCGGCGCGGGGGCGGTGCGCGTCGAGTACAGGCTATTTGATTTCCTGAGCCTAGAGAGCCAAGTCGGCGGAGATAGGGCGGGAGGGGACGTGTTCTTTAAATTCGACTACTCCTGCTCGTTTCTGGAGGGGCGGAGGTGAGGCGATGAGTGGCTAGTGGTGAGTCGAAGCGCCCACCCTTCGACTCCGCTCAGGGTGAAGATGAAATGGATTCCCGCTCAGAAACTGCGGGAATGACAGCATCTCGGTCATTTCACC
>JBQTHB010000004.1:0-134985 GCA_052390235.1 Deltaproteobacteria bacterium
GGGGATAGTATAAACACGGATGTGGAGTTGATAGTTCCTGTGGCGATGGAGGAGAAACTACGGTTCGCTATCAGGGAAGGTGGACGCACCGTAGGCGCCGGCGTCGTTACCAATATTATTGAATAACTGTAATTGAAGAGAGGATGCAATAATGGGAGACAATATAGTCGTAATAGCCCTCGCCTGCATTGAGTGCAAACGTAGGAATTATTCAACTACTAAAAATAAGCAGACTCATCGTGAAAAACTTGAGTTTAAAAAATACTGTAAATGGTGCAAAAGCCATATCCTTCATAAAGAGACCAAATAAATTCTAACCGGAGAATTACACACCAAAGGGCAGTAGCTCAACTGGCAGAGCGGCGGTCTCCAAAACCGCAGGCTGGGGGTTCAAGTCCCTCCTGCCCTGAATAAAAGGCGGAAGCGTAATGGTAAAACTCAGAGAGTCGGTTGATAAATCCATTCAGTTCTTTAAAGAGGTTGAACAGGAAGCGAGGCGTATAACTTGGCCCGCTAAGAACGAAACTGTGCGCTCTACCGGGGCTGTTATCGTGATTAGCGCAATACTCACTTCGTTTTTAGGATTAGTGGATTTCTTGTTCTCATTGGCGCTTAAATACGTTTTAAACTAGGTTGCAAGGAATTAAGGGGAGAAGGCAGGGTTAATGGCTAATAGGTGGTATGTAGTTCATACGAACACGGGTTTTGAAGACAGAGTTAAGTCTCTGATTGATGAGAGAGCAAAAATCGAAGGGCTTGGGCATCTCATTCACGAGGTCTTGATTCCCACGGAAACCGTTGTCGAACCAACCAAGGGTGGAAAGAAAAAAACCTCGGTCAGAAAGTTTTTCCCTGGCTATATACTCGTCAAAATGGAAATTGATGAGCGCACCTGGCACTTCATCCGCAACATCTCGAAAGTGATAGGGTTTGTCGGCGGCAGACTCAAGGACGGCAAGATTGATCCCGATTCTGTCCCCGATATTGACGAGAAAGAGGTTGTGAGGATTAAGAAGCAGATAGTAGATGGGACGCTTAAGCCGAAGCCTAAGGTCATGTTCGAGCGTGGAGAGACGATTAAAGTCATTGAGGGGCCTTTTGCCAATTTCTCCGGCTTAATCGAGGAAGTCAAGCCTGATAAGGGCAAGGTTCAGGTGCTGGTTACGATATTCGGCAGAACAACGCCGATAGAGCTGGATTTTAATCAAGTGGAGAAGATATAAATGAAAAAAGTTACTGGAGAGGTAAAACTCTTAATTGTCGCGGCAAAAGCGACACCTTCGCCCCCTATAGGCCCTGCCTTGGGACAGAAGGGCGTAAATATTATGGAATTCTGCAAGGCATTCAACGCCCAGTCCTCAAAGATGGAAGGGCTTCTGCCGGTTATAATAACGGTTTTCTCCGACAGGTCTTTTACTTTTGTAATTAAAACCCCTCCCGTCTCTTATCTGCTCAAAAAAGCGGCGGGCATTGAAAAAGGTTCGGGGCAGGTTCCCAAAGTGAAATCTGGAAAAATAACCACAGCCCAGCTCAGGGAGATTGCCGGGGTAAAATTAGCCGACTTGAACGCGGACAACGTTGAGGCGGCAATGAGGATTATCACCGGCACTGCAAAGAGCATGGGAATTGATGTC
Source organism: Deltaproteobacteria bacterium (assembly GCA_052390235.1). Lineage (GTDB taxonomy): Bacteria > Desulfobacterota_D > UBA1144 > Nemesobacterales > CSP1-2 > JBQTHB01. The sequence continues at coordinate 1,635 of JBQTHB010000004.1, forward strand.
GTATAGAGCCTAGGGAGACGAGAACAATGGTAAAAGGAAAAAAGTATTTAGAAGCGAAGAAAAAGGTCGATTCCAACACGGACTACGCGGTTGAGCAAGCCATAGCGCTGATTCAGGAAACGAAGGTAGCTAAGTTTGACGAGACTGTCGAAGTGGCAGTTAAGCTCGGAATTGACCCAAGGCAGGCAAACCAGCAGATTCGAGGGGCTATGGTTCTGCCCCATGGAATCGGGAAAAATATCAGAGTGCTCGTGTTTGCCAAAGGGGAAAAGGCTAAAGAGGCAGAGCTAGCCGGGGCGGATTATGTTGGCGCCGAGGATTTAATTGAGAAAATTACTAAGGAGAATTGGATTGCCTACGACGTTACGATAGCTACCCCCGATGTGATGAATCTCGTGGGTAAACTGGGGAAATTTCTCGGTCCGAGGGGTCTTATGCCGAGTCCCAAGGTAGGCACGGTTACTTTTGATGTTTCCAGGGCGGTTCGAGAGGCTAAAGCCGGAAGGATAGAGATTAAAAACGACAAAGGAGGGGTGCTTCACGCCCCGATAGGCAAGGTGTCGTTCGGCTCGGCAAAGCTCAAGGATAATTTCTATACGTTTATGGACTCGATAGTGAAGATGAAACCCTCGGCTTCAAAAGGGGTTTTTATCAGAAAAATCGTGGTTTCAAACACTATGGGGCCTGGGATTAAAGTTGATTTCGTGAGCGTCCGCGAGGGGCTGAAGGGGTTTGAGGCTTCAGCGGCTTCTTAGGTCGGGAGATTTTGCCGAATTGGATAGTTAATTTGTGAATGAAGGAGCGGGTTTATGTTAACCAAAGCCGTTAAACGAGAGGTAGCAGCAGAACTTAGCGAGAGATTTAAGTCCAACCCCTCGCTTTTGGTGGTTGAATACAAGGGGCTTAGCGTCAAGCAGATGGAGGGGCTTAGGAGGAAACTCAAGAAAGCCGGTGCCGACTTTAAGGTCATAAAGAACAGCCTGCTCAAAGTAGCCTCCCAAAATACTGCGCTGGGCAAGGCAGTGGATCTATTTGAGGGGGCGACTGCGGTTGCAATTTGCAAGGGCGATCCTATTTCAGTCGCAAAGGTCTTTGTGGACTCTCTGAAAGATCTTCCGGTGTTGAAGCTCAAGGGCGGGGTCGTAGAAGGCAATTTGGTCGGCTTCGAGCAGATTAAATCCATCTCAAGCCTCCCTTCGAGAGAAGTCCTAATAGGACAGTTTTTGGGTCTGCTCGCGAGTCCTATGTCGAACTTCTTAGGCACGCTTCAGCAGCTTCAGTGCCAGCTTCTATACGCGCTCGAAGCGGTTAGGGAACAGAAAGAAAATGGTGAGAGCAATAACGAGGATTTCGCAATTAAAATACAAGACTAATAAAATCAAGGAGGTTTTAAATTATTATGGCAGACATCACGAGAGTTGAGGTTATTTCCTATCTCGAGCGCGCTACGATGCTTGAGATTTCGGAGTTGATTAAGGAAATCGAGACGAAGTTCGGCGTAAAGGCGGCGGCTCCCCAGGCGGCTATGGTCGTAGCGGGTGCCGGAGCAGGGGCCGAGGCTAAAGCGCCTGAGCCTGAGAAAACCGAGTTTAACGTAGTGCTTAAAGCCGCCGGAGAGAATAAAATTCAGGTTATTAAAGTGGTGAGAGAACTCACGGCTCTGGGGCTTAAGGAGGCTAAGGAGCTAGTAGAGGGCGCGCCCAAAAACGTGAAAGAAGACGTCAAAAAAGAAGATGCGCAAGTCATGAAGAAAAAGCTCGAAGATGTTGGAGCCACTGTAGAGATCGTCTAACTTGGGTAAGAGGTTTACGCATATTTCCCGCGCTTCGCAATGCCCAATTTATTATGTTCTTCTTTGGGCATTCGGAGTCGGCTAATTCTCGATTCCCGCTCAACCCTCAAGTCCGTATGAAATTTCGGCGCACACGAGCGGGCATTAAAGCATAATACACATCCGGTTTGCGTTTATGAATGCGTAACGTTCATCAAGGGGCCAATACGAAATATCTTAAGAGTGTCTTGGGGATTAGATGCCTGTTTATGGTTACACAAGTAATCTCCGGGGCATCTTTTGCCTTTTTCTCATCCAAACCTTAAAAAAAGGGGGGGAAGCATGAGCTTTAATATAATGGAAGCGTATCAGCTTAGAAAGAGTTTTTCAAAAGTCCCGTCCGTTCTTGAGATACCTCATCTGCTTGAGGTTCAAGTCAAATCCTACAGCGATTTCCTTCAAGCCGACTCAAAGTCTGCCGAGAGGCGGGATATGGGGCTTCAGCGGGCGTTTAATATGGTGTTCCCGATAGAGGACTATAACGGCAAGGCGTCTCTCGAGTACATGGGTTATCGCTTTGATAAATCCAAATACGAAGCAAACGAGTGCAGGCTCAAGGGCTATACCTACGTTGCCCCGCTCTATGTTACATTTCGCCTCATCATCTGGGACGTACCCCAAAATTCCAGCGAGCAGAGAACCATCAGAGACGTAAAGGAGCAAGAGGTCTATTTCGGCGAGATTCCACTTATGACTCCCAACGGGGCGTTTATCGTCAATGGCACGGAGAGGGTCATTGTTAACCAGTTGCACCGCTCTCCCGGAGTGTTTTTCGATCAGGTCAAAAGCAAGGAGAACGTGCTGGGCAGATACTCCTTCTCGGCGAGGATAGTGCCTCAAGACGGCAGATGGCTCGATTTTGAATTCGACTCCAAGGACCTGCTCCATGTGAGAATTGACAGGAAAAAGAAGTTTCTCGTAACCGTCCTGCTCAAAGCCCTAGGGCTTAGCCACAAGGACATAATGCTCCAGTTCTACCCGATGGAGACGGTCTATATTGAATCCGGCGTGTTCTCCAAGAGCGTGGACAGGGAGGTTCTATCCTATCAGCGCTCAACTCTGGACGTGATTGACCCTAAAACCGGAGACACACTCCTTAAAAAGGGCAGGAGGTTTGTGCGAAACCTCATTGAGAGGCTCTATAAACTGCAAATTGATAGGATTCCTATACTGCCTGTGGACGTAATAGGCAGATACTCGGCCGACGACGTGGTTGACGGGCGCACGGGAGAGGTTGTGCTTAGTTTCAACGAAGAGGTTACGGATAAAAAACTGGACGAGCTGACATCCCGCGGCATTTCGCAGTTCAGGGTTTTCTATATTGATAAAGTCCACGTGGTTGACTCCCTCAGAAGCGCACTCGTCGCCGATAAGACCAAAACCCGCGAAGACGCCATAGTGGAGATATATAAGAAATTCAGACCCACTGACCCTCCCACGCTCACTGTGGCGGAGAATTTTTTTAACAGTATGTTTTTTAACCCCGACACTTACCGCCTTTCAAACGTGGGCAGGCTAAAAATCAACTATAAGCTCTCCCATAACATAGGGGAAGACGTTCTCACACTCACCAAAGAGGACATACTCGGCACGGTAAAGTATCTGCTAAACCTCAAGGGAGGACGCGGCGCAACAGACGACATTGACCACCTGGGCAACAGGCGCGTGCGCACCGTGGGCGAACTCATCGAAGACCGCCTCTATCACGGGCTTGAGAGGCTTTCGAGAACTGTCAAAGAGAAAATGGGCTATCAGAACGTCGAGAACATGATGCCGAGCGAAATTCTAATTCCCAAAACCGTTATTGCGGTTGTAAAGGAGTTCTTCGCCACGGGACAGCTCTCGCAGTTTATGGACCAGACCAACCCACTATCAGAAATTACCCATAAAAGACGCCTCAGCGCGCTGGGACCCGGAGGACTCACCCGCGAGAGGGCGGGATTTGAAGTGCGCGATGTTCACGCCTCCCACTACGGTAGAATCTGTCCCATTGAAACCCCTGAGGGCCCAAACATAGGTCTCATATCGAGCCTCAGTAATTTTGCAAAGATTGACGATTTCGGCTTCATTCACACCCCTTATAGGGTAGTTGAAAATGGGCGCGTAACCGACAAGATAGTATATTTAAACGCCCTTGCCGAGGAGGAACACCCAATAGCTCAGGCGAGCGCCCAGCTAGACGCCGAGGGCAACCTCGTAACCGACATCGTTTCGTCTAGGCACAAGGGGGAGTTTCTTCTCCTTGAGCGCGAGAAAATAAGATATATGGACGTATCCCCAACACAGCTCGTCTCTATATCGGCGGCTTTGATTCCCTTTCTCGAACACGACGACGCAAACCGCGCCCTTATGGGATCGAATATGCAACGCCAAGCCGTGCCGCTAATGCGCGCCGAAGCCCCGCTTGTAGGGACAGGGCTAGAGAAAACCGTGGCAAAGGACTCTGGGGTTACGGTTTTGGCAAAGCGCGACGGGGTAGTAGAGTTCGTTGACGCCGCCAAGATTGTCGTTAGAGCCGACTCCGCGGGGGACGATGAAAGGGGCGTTGACATATACAATTTAATAAAGTTTCAAAAGTCCAATCAAAGCACCTGCTGGGACCAGAAACCCATTGTGAGCAAGGGTCAAACTGTGCGCGCGGGTCATGTCATTGCCGATGGCCCCTCAACCACGGACAGCGAGCTTGCCCTCGGACAAAATGTGCTAGTGGCTTTTATGCCCTGGGGCGGATACAACTTTGAAGACGCAATTCTCATTGGCGAGAGGCCCATCAGGGACGACAAATTCGCCTCGATTCACATCGAGGAGTTTGAGTGCATAGCCCGCGAAACAAAGCTCGGGCGCGAGGAAATCACCAGGGACATACCCAACGTGGGAGAGGACACGCTTAGGAATCTGGATGAAGCCGGCATTATAAGAATCGGCGCGGAGGTAAAGCCCGGAGACGTTATAGTGGGCAAAATCTCTCCTAAGGGCGAAACCCAGCTATCCCCGGAAGAGCGTCTGCTCAAGGCGATTTTCGGAGATAAAGCCGGAGACGTAAAGGACACCTCGCTCAGGGCGAACCCCGGCGTGTGGGGAACGGTAATTGACGTAAAAGTGTTAATATCCAGAATCCTCACCAAGGACGAGCGCGCGAAAAACATCGAAGACCTCGAAGTTACCCGCCTCAAACAGGATAGAGAGGACGAGGTGAAAATCCTCCAGCAGGACGCGTATTCAAGGATAAAATCCCTTCTCATCGGGAGCGTTGCCGCCGCGAAGCTCACCATAGCCCGCAAGACTGTGCTGAAAAAAGGCGAGGTCATAACCGAGGAATCCATTGAGTCCATTCCCTTTGAAAAACTCCCCGACATAAGCCTCGAAAAAGGGGAGGGTATCGAAGCCGAGATTAAAAAGCTCATTGAGAAAACCCATGAGCAGACCGACCTCGTGAAGATGGTCTATGACAATAAGATAAATAAGCTCTCCCGCCCTGACGAGCTTCCCCCCGGAGTGCTGAAGGTGGTCAAGGTCTATATCGCCGTGAAGCGCAAACTTCAGGTCGGCGATAAAATGGCGGGAAGGCACGGAAATAAAGGCGTCGTCTCGAGGATAGTGTCCGACGAAGATATGCCCTATCTGCCAGACGGCACCCCTGTGGATATGGTTCTGAACCCGCTCGGCGTGCCTTCGAGAATGAACGTGGGGCAGATACTGGAAACGCATCTGGGGTGGGCGTCGCGCCAAATCGGGCAGCAGCTAAACGAGTACATGGAGCGCGAATTCAGCCCCAAGGCGCTTCGCGAGAAGCTCAAAGCCGTCTATGGCGAGCGCGATATGGGCAAATTAATTGACGAGCTAACCGATGATGACGTGATAATGGTGGTAAAGAGGCTCAAAAATGGGATTCCGATAGATTCTCCCGTGTTTGACGGGGCAAGCGAGAAGGAGATAAAAGATATGCTCCGCTCGGCCGGGCTTCCTGAAGATGGCAAAACGATTCTGTTCGACGGGCGCACTGGCGAGCCGTTTGACCAGAAAGTCGCCGTAGGGGTTATGTACATGATAAAACTCCACCACCTCGTAGAGGAGAAGATACACGCCAGAGCCATAGGACCGTATTCGCTGGTAACTCAGCAACCCCTAGGGGGGAAGGCGCATTTCGGAGGGCAGAGGCTCGGCGAGATGGAGGTCTGGGCGCTTGAGGCGTACGGGGCGGCTTACACGCTTCAGGAATTTATCACGGTCAAGTCCGATGACCTCATCGGGCGCACGAGAATATTTGATTCCATTGTAAAGGGCGGCATGAATTTTGAGCCCGGACTGCCGGAGTCGTTTAAGGTGCTTCAGAAGGAGCTTCAGTCCCTAGGGCTGGATATTGAACTGCTGGAGGAATCGGCGGACGGCGGGCAGGAGCTTCTAAGACCAAAATTAGGGAGGTAGAAAAATGGATATAGACACAATTTTTGAGAGACCTAAGAATCCATCGGATTATTCGGCTGTAAAAATTTCCATAGCCTCACCTGAGAAGATTAAAGAGTGGTCTCATGGAGAGGTTAAAAAACCGGAAACCATAAACTATAGAACCTTCAAGCCGGAGAGAAGCGGTCTGTTCTGCGCCAAGATATTTGGCCCGGTGAAGGACTACGAGTGTCTCTGCGGCAAATATAAACGCCTCAAGCACCGCGGACACACCTGCGAGAAGTGCGGCGTCGAGGTAATCCAGAGCAAGGTGAGAAGGGAGCGCATGGGGCATATCGAGCTTTCGTCCCCTGTGGCGCATATTTGGTTTCTAAGGAGCATCCCAAGCCGCATCGGAATGCTCCTCGATATGACGCTCAAGGATCTGGAGAAGGTGCTTTACTATGAATCCTACGTGGTGCTTGACCCCGGGGCTACGACGCTTAAATTCGCCGAGGTTCTGAGCGAGGATAAGTACAGGAAAACGGTTGAGGAACACGCCTCGCAGTTTAAAGTGGGAATGGGCGCTGAGACCATACGCGAGATGCTAAAAAAGATAGACCTCGCCGAGCTTTCCCAGTTGCTCAGAGAGGAGATGAAAAAAGCAGTCTCCCCGATAAAGCGCGCGAGAATTGCCAAGCGCCTCAGAGTCGTGGAAGCGTTCAGGAAATCCAAAAACCGCCCGGAGTGGATGATTCTAACGAGAATCCCCGTGCTTCCGCCTGACCTAAGACCCCTTGTGCCGCTCGATGGCGGGAGATTTGCCACATCTGACCTCAACGACCTCTACAGGCGCGTAATCAATAGAAACAACCGCCTCAAAAAACTGCTTGAACTGGGCGCTCCCGATATTATTGTGAGAAACGAAAAGAGGATGCTTCAGGAAGCCGTTGACGCCCTTTTTGAGAATGGCAGGAGGGGCAGACCCGTTCTCGGACACAATCACCGCCCTCTGAAGAGCCTCAGCGACATCATAAAGGGCAAACAGGGCAGATTCAGACAAAACCTCCTCGGAAAGAGGGTTGACTACTCGGGGCGCTCTGTGATTGTCGTGGGTCCTGAGCTAAAACTCCACCAGTGCGGGCTACCCAAGCAGATGGCTCTCGAACTCTTCCGCCCGTTCATCTATCAGAAACTTGAGAAATGGGGCAACGCGGCAACGATAAAAATTGCGAAAAAGCTCACCGAACAGGAAGCCCCAGTCGTTTGGGACGCCCTCGACGAGGTGATTAAAGAACACCCCGTCCTACTGAACCGCGCCCCCACGCTTCATCGCCTCAGCATTCAGGCTTTTGAGCCGGTGCTTGTCGAGGATAAGGCAATTCACGTTCACCCGCTAGTGTGTCCCGCCTATAACGCGGACTTCGACGGCGACCAGATGGCCGTGCATCTGCCCCTTTCAATAGAGGCTCAGACCGAGTGCAGGGCGCTTGTGATGTCAACCAATAACATTCTGTCTCCGGCTCACGGAAAGCCAATTATTCTGCCCACGCAGGACATCGTCCTTGGCGTCTATTACATGACCAGGGAAACCCCACTTGCCAAGGGCGAGGGCAAGGTTTTCTCCTCGATTGAAGAGGTGCGCATGGCTTATGATTCGGACGCAGTGGCGATTCACGCCAAAATAAGCGTCAGAATAGAAGAGAAAATGTACGAGACGACTACTGGAAGAATCCTGCTGTACGAAATCATGCCTAGAATCATACCGTTTGAACTCGTAAACAGGGTGATGACCAAGCGCGCAATAGAAGATCTAGTGGATAAATCATTCAGAATGTCAGGCGGCAAAAGCACTGTGCTTCTGGCAGACCGCCTCAGAACCCTAGGGTTTGAATACTCGACTCACGCCGGAATCTCGATTTCCATTGACGATATGAGGATACCGGAGAGGAAAACACAGCTCCTCGATAAGGCTTATGCTGAGGTATTCAGGGTGCAAAATCAGTACTCCCAAGGACTCATCACCGACGGCGAGAGGTATAACAAGGTCATTGACATCTGGGCTAAGACGAGCGACGAAGTTGCCCAGGAGATGATGCGGGGGCTGTCGGTTGACATTATCCGCGACACGAATGGCAATGAGATGAAGGGGGCGAGCTCGAACCCGATTTATATGATGGTGGACTCCGGCGCAAGGGGAAGCCAGACCCAGGTTCGACAGCTTGCCGGAATGAGGGGACTTATGGCAAAGCCTTCGGGGGAAATTATCGAAACCCCCATAACCTCGAATTTCCGAGAGGGACTCACCGTGCTTCAGTACTTCATCTCCACGCACGGCGCGAGAAAGGGACTCGCCGACACGGCTCTTAAGACCGCCAACGCGGGCTACCTCACCAGGAGGCTCATTGACGTAGCCCAGGATGTGATGATAAATGAATACGACTGCGCCACTGTCGAAGGCATCACCGTAGGAGACCTAGTCGAGGGCGGAGAGATCATAGACAAAGTGGGCGAGAGGGTGCTTGGGCGCGTTACACTGGATGACATCCTTGACCCCGGCACAAGGGAGGTCATCGTAAGGGCGAACGAAGAGATTGACGAGCAGGCAGTAAAGCAGATTAACGAATCCGGCATCACGCAGCTTAGAATCCGCTCCACCCTCACCTGCGAAACCCCGCTCGGGGTGTGCATCCTGTGCTATGGGAGGAATCTGTCCACTGGGAATCTCGTCAATATAGGAGAGGCGGTGGGGATTATTGCCGCACAGTCCATCGGCGAGCCGGGAACTCAGCTTACCATGAGGACCTTCCACATCGGAGGCGCGGCAAGCCAGAGGGTCGCCGAAAGCACCCTTGAGAGCCAGCACGAGGGGAGAATTAGGCTCATAGGGGTAAAATCCGTTCAGAACAAAGACGGAAGGGAAATCGTTACTAACCGCTCCGGCTCTCTAGCGATAGTTGACGACCAGGGGCTGGAGCGCGAGAAATACCCCCTTATGCTTGGGGCGAGGCTCAGATTCAAAGAACACGAGTTGGTAAAAACCGGCGCGCTCCTCGCCGATTGGGACCCCTATACGACGCCGTTTATCTCGGAGGTCGGCGGGAGGATTAGCTTCAAAGACCTCGAAGAGGGAACTAGCATGAAGGATCAGGTGGACGAGGTTACGGGAATTTATAAAAAAGTCGTCGTGGAATCCAAAGACCCGAACCTGCGTCCCGCCATTGCCGTTACCGACGGAAACGGGACTGAAGTGTCTTATCTGCTTCCAGTGGGAGCGCTCATTGAGAAAAACGAGGGCGACGAAATCTATCCCGGCGACATTGTGGCAAAGATTCCGAGAGAAACCTCAAAAACTAAGGACATCACCGGCGGTCTGCCCAGAGTTGCTGAACTGTTTGAGGCTAGAATCCCCAAAGAACACGCCATTGTGAGCGAAATTGACGGCACAGTGGAGTTCGGCAAAGATTCTAAGGGCAAGCGGCGCATTGTCATAAAGCCCGAAATCGGCGAGCCTAGGGAAAACCTAGTTCCAAGGGGCAAACACATCCTAGTCAGGGAAGACGAGCGCGTGAGAGCCGGAGACCAAATCGTGGATGGTCCCGTAAACCCTCACGATATTCTGCGAATCAGAGGAGAAAAAGCCCTTGCCAGATATTTGGTGGATGAAATTCAAGAGGTCTATAGGCTTCAGGGCGTAAAAATCAACGACAAGCACATTGAAATCATCGTGCGCCAGATGCTCCGCCGCGTGAGAATCAAGGACCCCGGGGATACTATCTTCCTCGTGGGAGAGGCAATTGAGAAGAGGGTATTTTTCGAGGAGAACGAGCGCGTGGCTTCTCAGGGGTCTAAGCCGGCTTCGGCTGAGCCTCTACTGCTCGGCATCACGAGGGCGTCCCTCAGCACTGATAGCTGGCTTTCGGCGGCTTCGTTCCAAGAAACCACCAGAGTACTCACCGAGGCGGCTTGCGAGGGGAAAGAGGACTTCCTGCGCGGGTTGAAAGAAAACGTAATTATGGGCAGGCTCATCCCTGCAGGCACGGGGCTTCCGCGCTACAGGAATCTGGATGTGGAAGTGGTATCTCAGCAAATACCCGTTCCGATACCCGTTGATGAACATTAGAGATTTATCTGATATTAAAAGCGACTGAAATGGGAGGGAGGCGAGCCAGTTTATCCCCTCCCTCTTTTTTGATGCGTACCTAAAGCCTGCGCTAATAAAATGGAAAACCCCTCGAAAACCGAGATAGATAAAGTCTATAGCCCGCAGAGTATAGAAGAGAAGTGGCATAAATTCTGGATTGATAACGGGACATTCCGCGCCAATCCCGAATCCCCCGCTCCCGCATTTTCAATAGTCATCCCCCCGCCAAACGTAACCGGCTCGCTCCACATCGGACACGCTCTGAACAACACGATTCAGGACATCCTAAACCGCTACCACAAGATGAAAGGGTACTCTGTTCTCTGGATTCCGGGCACTGATCACGCGGGAATCGCCACGCAGAACGTCGTTGAGAGGGAGCTTAGAAAAGGCGGCGTCAATAGAGAGGATTTGGGCAGGGAAGAGTTCACGCGGCGCGTCTGGAAGTGGAAAGAGGACTACGGCGGCAGAATCATAAATCAGCTTAAAAAATTGGGGGCTTCGTGCGATTGGTCGCGCGAGCGGTTCACCCTGGACGAAGGGCTGTCCCGCGCCGTGAGGGAGGTTTTCGTCCGGCTCTATGGGGAGAATCTGATTTATAGGGGGCATTACCTCGTAAACTGGTGTCCTCGTTGCGATACGGCTCTATCAGACCTTGAGGTGATTAAGGACGAAACCAAGGGGAAGCTCTACTATTTGAGATATCCCATTGTCGGGGGGGGCGGCGAATTTATCACCGTAGCCACGACTCGCCCAGAAACCGTGCCGGGGGATACCGCCGTCGCCGTGAACCCCGCCGATGGGAGATTCCGCCGTTTCATCGGGCAGGAAGCGTTACTGCCCGTAGCGAACCGAAAAATTCCCATCATAGCCGATGAGAGCGTAGATATGGAAATGGGAACGGGCGCGCTCAAGGTTACGCCGGCGCACGATTTTGCGGATTTCGAGACCGGATGCCGCCACAATCTCCCAAGGGTGCAGATTATGGATTTTCGGGGGGTCATGAACGAAGGGGCGGGCAAGTACGCGGGTATGGATAGGTACGAGTGCAGGCGGCAGATTCTCGAAGATTTCGAGGCTGATGGGATTTTGGACAGAGCCGAAGACCACACCCTAGCGCTAGGAAAGTGCTACAGATGCTCGACAGCCGTGGAGCCGATGCTCTCGCTTCAGTGGTTCGTGCGGATGAAGCCGCTTGCAGAGCCTGCAATCTCGGCTGTGGAGGACGGCAGAACTAGAATTATCCCCGAAGAGTGGCGAAGCACGTATTTTGAGTGGATGAGAAATATTCGGGACTGGTGCATTTCCCGCCAAATCTGGTGGGGACACAGGATTCCCGCTTGGTTCTGCGACGACTGCGCGGGGATAACAGTATCCGCGCAGGAGCCTGCGGTGTGCGGGGCTTGCGGCTCTGGTCAAATCCGGCAGGAGACCGACGTGCTTGACACGTGGTTCAGCTCGGCGCTTTGGCCATTTAGCACTATGGGCTGGCCCGCTGGGACGGCGGAGCTTCAGAAGTTCTATCCGACCTCGGTTCTGGTTACAGCCTCCGATATAATTTTCTTCTGGGTCGCTCGAATGATGATGATGGGGCTTAAATTCATGAGCGACGCGCCGTTTCGGGACGTCTATATCCACGCCCTCATAAGGGACGAAAAGGGCGAGAAGATGAGCAAAACCAAGGGCAACGTGATAGACCCGCTCGATATAATGTCGGAGTTCGGCGCGGACGCCCTCAGATTCAGCCTCACCGCTCTTGCCGCTCAGGGCAGGGACATTCGCCTCTCGATTCCCATTATCGAGGGTTATAGGAATTTTATGAATAAAATCTGGAACGCCTCGCGGTTTGTATTTATGAGTCTATCCTCCGATTCCGAAATTAATCGCGGCATAGCCGAGGAAAACCTCTCGACGGCGGATAAGTGGATTCTATCCAAGCTCAACCGCACCGTGGGCGAGGTGGAGCGCGCGATTTGTGGATATGAATTCGATAAAGCCGCCCGCGCGATTTATCAGTTCATCTGGGCGGATTTTTGCGACTGGTACATTGAGCTTGTAAAGCCCGTACTCTACGGCGACGACAGGGCGGCGAAGGGCGCTGCTCAGGCGGTTTTGCTCAAATCCCTTGAAACCGCAATGAAACTGCTACATCCGATTGCGCCGTTTATAACCGAAGAGCTTTACCAAAAAATCGGCGAATATTCCCCGAAAACTGAGCGCGAGCAGAGCGTTGCCGAGTCCGAGTTCCCGGTGTTTACCGAGGGCGCAGTGTTTGAGGACGCATTTCGGGAGATTGAATTTGTAAAAGAGGTTATAGCCGCCATCAGGAGCCTTAGAACCGTGGTCGGACTCCATCCCTCATCGCCCACAAATATACATCTCGTCGCCGATAACGCCGCCGCCCTGAGAATGGCGAAATCCAATGAGACCTCGATTCTGACCCTAGCAAAGGTCTCACTGCTCTCTCTCTCAGCCTCTGAGAAACCCAAGCGGGCGGTATCCCAGGTGATAAGCGGCGGTCTTGAGGTGTTTCTGCCGGTCGAGGGGCTTATAGACGCCCAAAAAGAGGCGGCGAGAATTGGGCGTGAGTTATCAAAGCTCTCAAAGGACAGAGAAGCCGCGCAGGGGAAACTCGCCAATGCGGATTTCCTCGCCCGCGCGCCGGAAGACGTGGTCGAGAAGGAACGAGACAGGCTCGATGAACTCGAAGTGCGTATCCGCAAAATGAAAGAAGCCCTCGAAAAGCTCTCCGAGATTGGCTGAGCGCCGAGGTATTTAGGGCTGTCTGGGCCGCCCGCCACTGAGGCACTGCGGAGAATTGCCTATACCTTTCATCCTGAGCGAAGTCGAAGGACAATCCTAAATCTATTGCTTCCCAAGGCAATAGCGTAATTCAATAGGCTCGCTGCAGGCTCTGCCAAAGGTAGCCGATTCAAAAATCATCACTTAACCCTCTTTTTCGGTATTAAGAGCGCCGAGGCAAACGCCAATATCGCAATTACCAGCCCGGCGATAAAAACATAGCGGAGCGAGTGGGCGAGCGTTCCCTGAAGGTAGCCGAGGGTTTCGGGGGACAGTTTCGCCCTCTCAATCGGATTTAGAATCAGGTCGGGGTTCTCAAAATAGCGTATCTCGGATGCAGATACCCCGTTGGCTGAGTGGACGGCAATCCCTCGGCGCATGAACACTGCCATCACCGCTCCCATTATGCCCGTGCCGACCGCTCCGCCAATGAGCCGGAAAAACTGCGTGGCGGACGTCGCAATTCCGAGCCTATCCCGCGGGACGGAGTTCTGAACGGCGAGAATAGTAGGGATGAATATCATTCCGATGCCGCATCCAAGAAAAATCATTATCGCCGATGCCGCAATCTGAGTCGTCCTCCCATCCATCTGGCTCAGGAGCGAAAACCCGACCACGAGCGTGGCCGTTCCTGCGAATATTAGAGGGCGGTAGCCAAAGCGGAGCATCAATTTCCCGGACACGCTAGAGAGCGTTACCCAGCTCAGTAGCAGCGGCGTGAGAATCCCTCCTGCCACTGTCGCCGATGCCCCGGTTACGCCTTGCGCAAAAAGCGGGATGAAGGAAATCGAGCCAAACATCGCCATGCCGACGAAAAATCCGGTTACTGCCGAGGTCTTAAAAAACGCGTTTGAGAATAAGTCCAGCGGAAGCACCGGGTCTTCTGCCATCCTCTCGACTAGGATAAATAGATAGCCAAGCGGCAGGCACGAGGCGATGATGACGAGTGAGGCAATCGGGGTTCCCCCCCTGCCGAGTTCTGTTATCCCCAGCACAAGGAGCGTTGAAAGCGCCGCGAGTAGACCCGCCCCAAGGTAGTCTATCGCCGCTTTTTTGCCCCGCTGAAGTTGCTCTCGCAGTGCAAATCCGAGGATTATAGCCGCCGCTACGCCGAACGGGATGTTCAGATAAAAAACCCATCGCCACGAGAAATTATCCGTTATGAACCCGCCGATGAGCGGCCCGGCTATGCTGGAGATACCCCATATGCCGCCGAACAGACCCTGCACCCTCGCCCTCTCTTGGAGCGAGAATATTTCCCCTATGATGATCATTCCCAAGGTGAGAAGCGCCCCCGCCCCGACCCCCTGAACCGCTCTCGATATGATTAGCTCTGTCATCGTCTGCGACTGCCCCGAAAGCCCTGAGCCGAGCATGAAAATCGTTATTCCGAGGAGATAGAAAATTTTCCGCCCGTAAATGTCCGACAGCTTGCCCCAGACGGGAATGCTTAGGGTTGAGGTGAGGAAATAGACCGAGAACACCCAGCTGTAGATGCCCAGTCCCCCCAGACTTGAGACGACGGTGGGCATTGCGGCGCTGACGGCCGTGGCTTCGAGAGAGGCGAGAACCATCCCCAGCATAATGCCTAGGGTTACGATGACCCTCCTCTTGGGCGATAGAGCCGCGTGTGGGGATTCGCTGCCGGAGGGCTTGGGGGGAGGCGGGTCTGATTCTCTGGTGATTATGGCTGAGCGCATTAATATCTCGTTGACTCGAGGGTAGGATACCAGGATTTTGGGCGGGGCGGCGGCAGATGGGGGGAGGGGGTTTTATTATCGGCGCTTGCAAAAATCCCGATTTTCACAGAGAATATCTGCTGAAATCGCTTGATTTTTATCATTGAGGCGCCGCGTTGCTGCGTATATCCAAGCCGATGCCCCAATTTAATTTAATGCCCCGATAAAAGGAGATGTCCCATTATGAAAGCAGTGGTTCTAGCCGGAGGGTTCGGAACTCGTATAAAACCCCTTACCTACTCGCTCCCTAAGCCGATGCTCCCGCTTGTGGGCAAGCCGATACTTGAACACGTGGTCAATCTGCTGAAAAATCACGGGATTTCAGACCTCGTGTTTCTACTCTACTTTCAGCCCGAGGTGATAAAAAACTACTTCGGCGACGGGAGCAGGTTCGGCGTGAAAATCTCCTACACCACCCCCCCGGAGGATTACGGCACTGCCGGCGCCGTGAGATTTGCCTCGGAATACTTAAAAGGCGACGAGCCTTTTCTCATCACGAGCGGCGACCTGCTTACAGACGTAAATTTAGACGAACTTATGGAATTTCACGCGGAGAAACGCTCTCTGGTTACCATAGGGCTTACCTCGGTAACTGACCCGCTTCAGTTCGGCATCGTGATAACGGACGGCGATGACAGGGTAGTGAAATTCCTCGAGAAACCCGGCTGGGGCGAGGTATTCAGCGACTCTATCAACGCCGGAATCTATGTGATGAACCCCTCGGCGCTTGATTACATCCCGCCGAAACAGGCATTTGATTTCAGCCACGACCTGTTTCCAAGGCTACTTGGAGAGGAAAAGCCGGTATTCGGGTTTTCCCTTCGCGGCTACTGGAGGGACGTTGGAGACGCCAATTCCTACCTTCAGGCAAATATGGATATTTTATCGGGCAGGGCGACGGTCAAGGGGTCGGGCAAGAGGCTCGATTTGGTAGGCAAGGACATCTGGCTCGGCGAGGGCGCGGATATTGCCGAAGACGCTGAGCTTCAAGGCACTGTTATCATCGGCGAAGGGGTGAGAATCGCATCCGGCGCATTAATAAGAGACTCGATCATCGGCGAGCGCACGGAAGTCGAGGAAAACTCGAAAATCTCAAACAGCGTAATTTGGGGGAATTCCTCTCTAGCCGGGGACTGCCGCGTGGAACACAGCATCATCTGCTCGAAGGTGAAAATCGGCGAGGGGGTGCATATAGAGTCCGGCTGCGTTATCTCGGAGAACTGTCTCATCGGCGGCGGGGCGATAATCAAAGAAGGGGTCAGAATTTGGCCCAGCAAAGAGGTCGAATCCCAAGCCGTGGTGTCGTCGAATCTGATATGGGGCGATAGGTGGAAGAGGAGCCTCTTTGAGGAGTCTAAAGTTGCCGGGCTCTCCAACCTGGAACTCACCCCAGAATTTGCGGCAAAACTCGGCGCGGCGTATGCGTCGTTTCTCCCCAAAGGCTCGTCGGTTTTGGTGGGCAGGGACGCCTACCGCGCTCCCCGGATGATAAAGCGCGCGTTCGTAGCCGGAGCCCTTTCTGCCGGGGTCAACGTGGACGACCTCAAAGCCGTTCCCGTCCCCGTGCTTCGCTATAAACTCAGAACCCCGGGAGAGGCCGGAGGGGTCTATTTCAGGCACTCAAGGGAAAATCACGAGGTTACAGAAATCCTCTTCTACGACTCAAACGGATTTGAGATGACCTCGTCGTTTGAGAAATCCTTCGAGCGAGTGTTTCAGAGGGAGGAATTCCGCCGCGTAGAGGAGTGGACGGTCGGCAAAATCCTAGCCTCAAATGGTATCGTGGATTTATACAACGACGAATTTCTCAATAAGGTCAAGCGCGAGGACATAAAGGGGAGAAATTTTAGAATAGTCGTGGATTTCTCCCACGGCCCTTCGTCCGAGTATTTCCCGGTGCTTCTCCATGAACTGGGGTGTGAGGTCATAAGCCTAAACGCCTACACCGTAGAGCGCGGAAAGGGGGTGGACGAGGACAGGGCAATGAAACTCATCTCAAATATAGTAAAGGCTACAGACGCCACGGCCGGTTTTTGGATTGACCACTGGGGCGAGAGGCTCAATTTCGTTGACGAGACCGGCAAAATCTACAGGGGCATGAATTCGCTGTTTCTCCTCTTCCATCTCGTTCTCAAATCCGAAAACCGCGGGGCTATCGGGCTTCCGCTCTTCGCGCCGTCCTACGTTGAGGAATACGCCAAGGAAAGCGGGTTCTCTGTGAAGCGGACTAAAAACAGCGCAAGGGCAATATCCGATTCCGCGAGGGACAAGGACGTGAAATTTGCGAGCTTCCCCGACGGCAGGTTCATTTTCAGCGAATTCCAAAACGCCTACGACGGTATGTTCGCCCTTGCCAAGACCCTCGAAATCATGGCGAGGCTTGGGCTAAAACTCTCGGAGGTATCAAAGGGAATACCCAATATACATTTCCACCACGCCACCGTTCCCTGCCCGTGGGAGTCCAAAGGGTCGGTCATAAAGAAGGCCTCTCAAGAGGCGCTCGGCAGGAACGCGACATTCGTTGACGGAGTGAGAATCGCCTTTAACGGCTCGTGGGTTCTCATGTTCCCCGACCAATATAAATCCATCGTGCATATTTACGCCGAGGCGAAATCGGCTCACAAGGCGTCGGCTCTCATTGACGAATACGCGAAAAAGGTTGAAGTCTGGGTAAGCGGGGCGGAACTGGATTAGCTCTCTACTCAGGGGGGAGCGCGGCAATGAATGCCGGCGGGTCAAAATGGAAATCTCGCGCCCTAGTGTGGGTTCAATTCCTCTGCCTCGGAGTCATCGCCGCCTCGTGCGGAATCATTGCCTCAGGCGCGTTCTATCTCTCGATGGAAGCGGCGGGAGCGGCGTTGGGGCTTTGGGCGGTTCGGGCGATGGGGTATCGGTTCAATATTTCCCCGGACGTTCCCGAAGGAGGGAGGCTCGCTACTGAGGGACCCTATAGGTTCATCCGCCACCCGATGTACTCTGCCCTTCTGCTCGCCACCTTAGCCTTGGTTCTCGATTCCCTCTCGCCCTTTAGTATCGCCGTGTGGTGTATTCTGGCGGCGAATTTGTGGATAAAGCTCCGCTATGAAGAGGGGTGGCTGTCGCTTCGATTTCCCGATTACGAGGCATATAGCCGGCGAACGAGGCGGCTGATACCCTATCTGCTCTAGGCAATTCGGGGCTGGATTCGGCGCATTGCTCCTTTTTTTTGCTCGCGGCTGAGGTTGAATCCGGCGGCGTTTCTGATAATATTTGGAGCGCGAAACAGGGGGGCGATTCTATTTCATGGAGGATGGGAATTGATAAATATGATGGAGGAGAGGGAGAGTTGATAAAACATATCGTGATGTGGCGGCTCAGAGACGATTTGCCGAAGCCAAAAAGCGAGGTTGCGGCGGAAATCAAGCGGATTCTCGAAGACCTCAAGGGAAAAATCGAGGTTATACGGGCGATAGAGGTCGGAATTAATGTCAAACCCTCGGACGGCGCATCGGACGTTGCGCTGTATTCGGAGTTCGCGACCCTTGACGACCTTGAAATTTACCAGAAGCACCCGGAGCATCTGCGCGTTGCCGGATACATCGGCGAAGTCCGGTCTGAGAGGCGAGTGGTTGACTACGAGGCGTAGCCGAAGTTGATTGACAAGAGCGGAAAAAGGTGATTAATATCTCTCATGTCCGATATTACGTTGGAAGAGCTGATAAACGAAGCGAAAAAGAGAAAAATTGACCTCGGCGCCGACCCGGAGAAAATAATCAGGTTTTACGTTAAGCTGGGGCTGATTCCGAAACCGAAGAGGAGAAGGACGGCAAAATCCCAGGGCGGCGGCTCAAGTCTCTATTACGCCGAAGCCGCGGTTGACAAATTGGCGCAGATAAAAGCGCTCAAATCCGAGGGGCTGTCAACCGAAGAAATCAAAGAGAGTTTCGCTTTTGCCTACGTGAAGGACGCCCTTGGAGACCTGCTTGGCAGGGCGGATCACGAGAAAGTGAAACAACTCGCCCGTATTATCGGCAGTAAAGAGGAGCTTGAGGCGATAGTCGAAGCCCCGCTCATTTACGTTATCGAGGGGATGTCTCCCGAAGAGGCTAAGAGACTGCTCACTCTGTTCGTAGGCGTTGGGTTCTACGCCCTCTTGGACGCTCAAGAAGCACTCGAGGGATTCAAAATAAACGACGCCCGCCGCGCGCTGTTTAAAGCGATTTTCTATAATTCGATTGCCGTTCTGAGGCTTGCCCGCACCACGGGAGATAAGAAACTGGAGTCCACGGCATCTGAAGTGTATGAGAATATAGTTCTCGCCCCCATCAGAAAGGTGAGCGAGAGGGTGAGGCGCGAGTTTATAAAATCCCTTGAGGCGCATCTGAGGGGGAAAGAGGCGAATTAAAAGGGCAGTGATTAGTTTGCAGAGCGCAAACCCAATACTTGTCCGCGATTCAGAGATAGAGATTCTAAAACTCGCGCTCATTATCCCGCCCCCTGTCATGCCTCTCGCCGTACGATGGATTCTATATGCAGGGCGATGCTGTTTACGGTCGCCAAAATCTCAAGTGTCATCTCGCCCTCGTCAATTGCGATTTGAAATTCCCTCTCCAGCGCCACAATAAATTCCAGCGCGGCTATGGAATCTAGCCCCACGCCGAATTCAATAAGCGGCGCATCGTCGGCTAGCTCAACCCCTTGGATTTTTTCGGACAGCACGCGCCTGATTCTCGATTTTATCTCTCCGCTCATGATTTTCTCAGCCTATTTCAGCCGCTCCCTCAGCGCTTTCCCCGTGGGACTGCGCGGAATCTCGTCTCTGAATTCAATCACGCGCGGAATCTTGAAGTCCGAAATCCGCCCCCGCAGGAATTCATAAATCTCTCTTGCCTCCACGCGCTCCTTGGGAACTACGGCGGCTTTTATCGTCTCCGCACCATCGGAGTCTGTTATCCCAAGCACGGCGGCGTCTTTCACTTTCGGATGTGTGAGAATCAAATTCTCGACCTCCATTGGGTCCACCTTGTTGCCGCTTATATTAATGAAGAGCTTCATCCGCCCCGTGATGAAAATATAGCCCCCCTCGTCAATCCTGCCTAAATCGCCGGTGTGGTAATATCCGCCTCTGAAGGCTTTCGCGCTCTCATCTGGGAGTCCGAAGTAGCCCGTCTGTGTCATGGACGGGCTTTTTACCGTGATTTCGCCGACCTCGTTCACATCCGCCACTCTTCCGTCCTCGCGGAGGATTCGCGCCTCGACGCCCCGCAGCGCACGCCCCACGGATGCCCCCATTCTCTGGATGTCCTCGGCTAGGTTTACGGCTATCGCTCCGGTCTCGGTCGAGCCGTAGAGCTGGCGCGGATAAATGCCGAATTTCTCGTGGAATTTCTGGAATGTCGAATCCAAAAGCGGCGCGCCCGCCGAGAGAACCACTCTCAGCGATGAGAAATCCCTCGGCTTTGCGGCGGTGAAACTCTCGGCGAGGATGTCGAGCATAAATGGGACTGCCGGATACGCGGTAATTGCCTCCCTCTCTATGGCATCTAGGACTCCTGCCCTGTTGAACTCGGCTAGGGTGTAAACGCCTGCTCCCGCTTTTACGGCGCTGATAAAATTGCCGAATGCGTAGGTGTGGGACATCGGCGCGGCGAATAGAACCCGCTCACGCTCCGTCCAGCCCAAAGTGGATGAGTGATTCTCGGCGAGGGCGAGGAGGTTTCGGTGGGTTCGGCACACGCGCTTGGGCCGTCCCGTAGAGCCTGTGGAGTACAGATACGCCGCCTCGTCTTCGAGCGTTGCCGGCGGGCGGATTAATTTCCCCTCTCGGCTATTAAATCCCCCGTGGCTGACCACGAGGATTTCCGCATCCGACGCCGTCTCTATCATAGGTTTTAGCCTCTGCGATGTGAGGGCGAGCCTTGACCCCGAGTGAGTGATGTAAAACGTTACCTCCTCTTTTCTGTAAGCCGGATTTATCGGGACGCAAACCCCTCCGGCAAGGGCTACAGCGAAAAATGAGGCGGCAAATTCGGCTGAATTCGGCAAAAATATTGCGACCCTATCGCCTTTTTTCACCCCCGCTGAGGGCAGATGCTCGGCTATTCCCTCTGCAAAGGATAGAAGCTCATCGTAGGTAAATCTCCGCCCTCCATCAACCACGGCAGTATGCGCGGGGAGTCTTTCGGCTGATGAGATAAGCACATCGGCTATGGAATTCGCTCTGCCATCGGTCATGGAAAAACCCCTCCCTGCCGCAGTCCCTCGGTCTCGTGGAATCCAAACATTAAGTTCATATTCTGCACCGCCTGAGCCGAAGCCCCTTTGCCGAGGTTGTCGAGCGCGGTGATTATTACGAGCCATTTGCCCTGAAATCCGAAGCCTATGTCGCAGAAATTAGAATATCTCACGGATTTGGTCTCAGGGGTTTTCCCGTCTGCGCAGATTCGGATGAACGGCTCGCCTTCGTAGTAATTTGAAAATAGGTCCCAGAGGTCTCGCGGACTAGATTTCCGGGGTTGCGTATAAATTGTAGTGAGGATGCCGCGGTTGACGGGGATTCTGTGCGCCATAAAAGTAATCTCAGTCCTCGAGGACGTCGAGGATACCTGGATGATGCTCTCGATTTCGGGTTTTTGACTGTGCGAGGCTATCTCTCCAGCCGCCGACGCCCCCTCGTTTGATTCCGAGAAATGCCGCTGAAGGGTTGGAGCGCGCCCTCCGCCCGTGATACCGGCTTTAGAGTCTATGATTACCGCCGCGCCGCTGGGTAAGACGCCTTCGCCCAGGAGGGGCAGAAGCCCCAAAATCGCCCCCGTTGCGTAGCATCCGGGGTTTGCCGTAAGCGCCGAGCGTTTAATCGCGGAGCGGTTGATTTCGGGAAGCCCATAGACGGCATCCCCGATGAGGGATTCGGCGCTGTGAGGGGATTTATAGACCCTCTCGTAAGCTCTGGGGTCTTTGAACCTAAAATCCGCGCTGAAATCAATTAGCCGCGCCCCGGCGCCGAGAATCTCCCCTGCGAACCGCATTGACGCCCCATGCGGCAGGCAGGAGAAAACCAGATCCGCCCTCTCGAACTGGGCAAATTTGGCGGCGCTGAGGCATTTTAAATCAAATATGCGGCGCATTTGCGGGAACACCTCATAAATAAATCTGCCGCAGAAGGTCTCGGACGTGAGCCATGACACCTCCACTCCCGAATGGCCGGCTAGAAGGCGCAGAAGCTCATATCCGGTGTAGCCCGTCGCTCCGAGGATGCCGACTTTTATTTTGCCGGGGTGCGCGCCTGTCTGTGCCATGGCACAGAAATTATATACGGTTTATTTGCGGGGCGCAGGGGTGATGGAAGATTCGGGATGCCCCTAGCGCGCCGCTTTTGCCCCGATACCATCGCGGGACGAAATAATTTCCCTCTGGGCGCTAATCTTGCATCTTGAATCCCGCATCGTGTATGCTCCCCAAATCCCACGATGAGGAGCGATATTCCCATGCACAAACCGCTTTGGGCACCTTCCGAGGAGCGATGCCGCTCGGCAAATATCACCCGCTTTATCGCCTATGTGAACCGCAGATACGGACTCGCCCTCGGCGGCTATGACGATATTCATAGCTGGTCTGTGGGGAACATTCCCGATTTCTGGGAGGCTGTGTGGGAATTCACCGGGGTTCGCGCCTCGCAGATGTATGAGAGCGTAGCCGAGGGTCTCGATAAAATGCCGGGGACGAGGTGGTTTCTGGGGGCAAAGCTCAATTTCGCCGAGAATCTCCTGCGGCACAGAGATGAAAAAACCGCTCTAATCTTCAGAAACGAGGCGGGCGCTTCAAAGCGGGTCTCTTATGCCGAGCTTTACCGCCGCACTGCCGCTCTTGCCAAATCCCTGCGTAGCGCGGGAGTCGCAAAAGGGGATAGAGTCGTCGGCTTCATGCCCAATATTATCGAGACCGTCGTCGCTATGCTCTCGGCAACGAGCATCGGCGCGCTGTGGTCTTCTTGCTCGCCCGATTTCGGCGTCAAAGGGGCGCTTGACCGCTTTGGGCAGATTAAGCCTAAAATCCTATTCACTGCGGACGGTTATCGCTTCAAGGGCAGGAAATTCGACTCTCTCGAGCAAATTGCGGGCTTAGTCTCGCAGCTTCCCTCGATAGAAAAGGTCGTCGTAGTCCCCTACATCGAGCCGTCTCCCGATATATCACGGATTGAAAAATCCATCCTGTACGGGGATTTCGCCGCCGAAGAGGCTCATGAAATCGAATTTGCCGCTCTGCCCTTTGAGCATCCCGTCTATATAATGTACTCATCCGGGACAACTGGGCTCCCTAAGTGCATGGTTCAGAGCGCGGGCGGGGTGTTGATAAACCATCTAAAGGAATTGACCCTGCACGCAGACCTCAAGGCGGGAGATAGGATTTTCTACTACACCACGTGCGGCTGGATGATGTGGAACTGGCTCGTCAGCGCTATTGCCCTGGGGGCGACGGTCGTACTCTATGACGGCTCTGCGTTTTATCCCGACGCCGGAGCGCTTTGGAGAATTGCCGATGAGGAGGAAATCACGGTATTCGGCGTCAGCGCCAGATACATCGCCGCGATTCAAAACGAGGGGCTAAAGCCGATGGAGATGTGCAACCTCGCCACAGTGAAGACTATTCTCTCCACTGGCTCGCCGCTTCTGCCCCAGAATTTCCGATACGTCTATGAAAATGTGAAGGGGGACGTTCTGCTCTCTTCAATCTCAGGGGGAACTGACCTCAACGGCTGTTTCGCCGCCGGAGGGCCAACGCTCCCCGTGTTTGAAGGGGAGATTCAACGCCCCGCCCTTGGGATGAACGTGCATTCATTCGACTCGGAGGGGAAGCCGCAAATCGGCCGCAAGGGAGAGCTGGTCTGCGTATCGCCATTTCCCTCGATGCCCGTCTATTTTTGGAACGACCCCGGGGGCGAGAGGTACAGGAGAGCTTATTTCGATAAATTCCCAAATGTCTGGACTCACGGCGACTACGTAGAGATAACCGCGGGCGGCGGGGTCATTGTCTATGGACGCTCGGATGCAACGCTAAACCCCGGCGGCGTGAGAATCGGCACGGCGGAGATATATAGGCAGATTGAAACGCTCCCTGAGATAGCCGATAGCATATTAGTCGGGCAGAGGTGGCAGGGCGATGAGCGGATAATTCTATTCGTCAAACTGGCCGAGGGGATTTCCCTTACTGAAGCGCTCAAACAGAAAATCGCAAGGGTCGTCAGAGAAGGGGCTTCGCCGCGCCACGTGCCGGCAAAGATAATCGCCGTCGCCGATATTCCCTACACTATCAGCATGAAAAAAGTTGAACTCGCGGTCAGAAACATAATCCACGGAGAGCCGGTGTTGAACAGGGACGCTCTGGCAAACCCGGACGCTCTCGATTTATATGCCGATATAGCGGATATTCAGACGTGATATATTTATCCGTGGATAAGTGAATAAAATTAGAGCTATAGAGTTTTAGTATGAGCATTAAGGCGAAACTCACGGTTATATTGATTCTAATTGGACTTACCCTCGCGGCGGTTGCCGGGGTTATGCTCAGGAGCTACGTCAAAACCACTCAGCAGGTGGAAATCGCCGGCGCCGCTATTGATAATCTCCACGCCTTGGTAAAAATTCGCTCCAGAGCGGCGAGACAGATTAAAGAGGTCGTTGACTATGTAGCATCGGGCGCGGAGGAGGAAATACGAGAATTCGAGCGGTTTGGCTTAGAAGCAAATCAAGCTCTCGAGGAGTGGTTTCAGTCTATCCGCGTCAAAAAAGAACTCGAAGACCGTGAAGAAATGGACGAGGAGACGGAAGCAAAACAACTCGAGGCGAAGTATAATTCGGCGCTCGCTATGGCATCTGAGACTTTCAATTTGCTGAAATCCGAAGGCAGAGGCGGCGATTATAAGAGGGCAGAGAAGAATCTGGAGCTTTTCGTTGAGAACGAGTTATTTACTGCGCTAGACGATGTAATTATCCGCGAAACCGCCAAATTCAACGATGCCTACGACAGGGTTTTGACCAAGTCCGGCTCTCTGCCTTGGATAGCCTCCGAGGTTAGAAATCAGGTAAAAATAGCCAGAGCCTCAACCCGCTACTCTCTGACGGTTGACAGCGTTAGACTCAGCATCATGAGACAGATGAAAGAGGCTCTCGATTACCTAATTTACTTGGAGCGCCGGGACAGAACCGAGTACGACAGATTCGGCCTCGATGTCGAACGGGCGCTGGACGAATGGGTGATTGGCATTGAGACCCAAATGAAACTTGGCGTTCAAGTCGGGCGGGACGTAGAAAAGATAAAAAACGTAGGCGAGAAATACCGAGAGTCTCTCTCGATAGTAAACGAGGTCTTCTCTCTAGCCGACGCAGGGAGATCCGCCGAGGCATTTGATATTATAGAAGAGAAAATCGAGCCGCTCATAGACGACGTTCTGTTCCCGGACATCACCTCAATAGTTGAAGAGAGCAAAAGCAGGGTGGTCGGCGTGCATAAAACCCTCCTAGGCTTCACGCGCAAAGCCGGAGCTATGGGATTGGGCGTGTTGGCTATGGTGGCACTGATTATTTTCTCTGTTTCCCTCGGACTAATCAGACAGATGCTAGATTCTCTTAATCGGCTTAAGAGAGGAACTGAAGTTATCGCCATGGGCAGTTTTGACCATCGGATAGAGCTTAAATCGAACGACGAGCTTGGGGCGCTTGCCTCGTCTTTTAATAAAATGGCAGAGGCGTTGCAGAAGTCGAGCGACGAGATAGTGGGAGCCAAAAAATACGCCGATAGAATTATCCGCTCTATCAATGACAGCCTAGTCGTAGTCTCTATTTATGGACGCATTCAGACCATCAATGAGGTAACTTGTAAGTTGCTCGGCTATGATAAAGACGAGCTTATCGGTGAATCAATAGAGAAAATTCTCCCATCCCAATCCTCCGGCGAGGGTATTTTCACCAAGAGCTTTATACACAGCGCCGAGAGGGTATATCTTACGAAATCCGGGACTGAGATTCCGGTTCTGTTCTCGAGTTCAGTCATGAGGGAAGGGGACAAAATTCAGGGAATTGTCTGCGTGGCAAAGGATATTAGAGAGCGAAAGCAGGCTGAAGACGCTCAAAAGAAAGAATTGTTGCTCAGAGAGATTCATCACAGAATAAAGAACAACCTGCAGGTCGTCTCAACCCTGCTGGAGCTTCAGTCCAAGCACATACGAGATGAAGCGGTGGCTGCGATGTTTAAAGAAAGTCAAAACCGAGTCAGGTCAATGGCTTTTATTCATGAAAAGCTCTATATGTCCTCCGACAACGAGACCATTGACTTTGCCGACTACGCCCGCGACCTCCTCTCCTACCTGTTTCGCTCCTACGGAGCGGATTGCGACGCTCTGAGAGCCGATGTTTCTATATCAAATTCAAATCTGAAGATGGATAAAGCCATTGCCTGTGGCTTAATAATAAACGAACTCGTCTCAAATTCCCTGAAGCACGCTTTCCCGAAAGGTAGAAAAGGCTCCATCACAGTAGAATTTTCCGCCGCCTCAGGGGACTTATGCACTCTGATTGTCCGGGACGATGGGGTTGGTCTGCCCGATGGGTTTGATGTGAAAGATTCCTCCTCACTAGGGCTTAAGCTCGTAAGGACGCTCGCCCTAAATCAACTCAAAGGGAGCATAGATGTGAACCGGAACAACGGGACGGAGTTTAAAATAATATTCAGAGAAAAGTAAGGATGGAGAGACCAATATGACTAAGGAGCGTATTCTCGTAGTTGAAGACGATAGCATTCTCGCTCTAGGGATAGAAGACAATTTGGAGGAGTTCGGCTATGAAGTCGCCGGCGTCGTCTCTTCGGGCGAGCAAGCCGTTGCCAAGGCGGCGGAATCCAAGCCCGACCTCGCGCTTATGGATATAATGCTTGCGGGAAAAATGAACGGAATTGAAGCCGCCGGAATAATACGCGAATCCCTCCGTATTCCCATTGTCTATCTAACAGCCCACTCTGACCCCGCTACCCTTCAGAGGGCGAAAATTACCGAGCCTTTCGGCTATATAGTAAAACCGTTCGACAAAAGAGAACTCCACGGCGCAATAGAGATGGCTCTTTACAAGAATAAAATAGACAAAAAACTACGGGAAAACGAGCAATGGCTCTCTACAGTGCTAAGTAGCATCGCAGAAGCAGTTATCGCCGCCGACACTCAGGGCAGGATAGCTTTTATGAACCCTGTAGCCGAATCGCTTACCGGATGGAAAGAACATGAAGCGCGCGGCTTAGACCTCTCTTCGGTGTTTAAAGTAACTCATAAAACCCCGAATCCGCCTCAAAACCCAATGGCTTGGGAAGCTAAACCCAGATACGCCGCAGACCACACGAACTGCAGTCTGATTTCCAAAAACGGCGCAGAGATTCCTATAGACGAAAGCGCCGCGCCCATCAAAGACGCCGCAGGGAATGTAAAAGGTTCGGTAGTAGTGTTCGGCGACATCACGGAGAGAAAAGCGGCGGAAGCAAAAAATGCCGAGCTTGCCTTGCACATTCAAAAGAATCGGGACGATATGCTCTCGATACTCAATCAGCTTCGCATTGGCACGGTGAAGACGGACGCCGAGGGATGCCTGATATTTATCAGCCTCTCGTCTCTGAGGATACTTCGCATCGCTCAAAGCGAGGTGCTCGGCAGAGGGTGGGAGGACGTTTTCCCGTTTGAAAAAAGAGATATTGAGAAAATAAAAGCGGCCCTTGTATCAGAGCCAGATAGGCGCGAAAAAATTTCCTTGTGCGTCAACATCGCCTCCGAGCTCTGTTGTGTGGATATTGAGATTCACGACGACCCCGAAGATGCGCGAAGGAAAATCTTTTTTCTATACGACGTTACCGAAGTCCATAAGCTCAGACGTCTTCTCGACGATAAATCGAAATTTCACGAACTCGTCGGCAGGAGCAAAGAGATGCAGGCTGTTTATCAGCAGTCTCAAGAGCTGTCCAATATAGATTCTACGGTGCTGATAGAAGGCGAAACCGGAACTGGCAAAGAACTCGTAGCCCGCGCCATCCACTTTGGAAGCCATAGAAAAGAAAACGCTTTTGTCGTCGTCAACTGCGCCGGACTAACCGAATCTATAGTGACGAGTCAGCTTTTCGGCCATAAAAAGGGGGCTTTCACCGGAGCAGTTTTAGACCAGCAGGGGCTTTTCGAGGCGGCTAACCGAGGCACGATATTCCTCGATGAAATCGGAGATATTCCATTGAGCGTTCAGACGAGCCTTCTGCGCGTGCTTCAGGAACGCGAGATAACCCGCCTTGGCGAGACTAACCCGAGAAAAATAGACGTGAGGATACTCGCCGCCACTCACAGGAATCTCGGCGAAGAGGTTGAAAAAGGCAGATTCCGCTCAGACCTACTCTATCGGATAAGGGTCGCTAGGGTGCGTCTTCCGGCTCTGCGCGAGAGGAGGGGCGATATACCGCTTCTGTGCCAATTATTTCTGGAAGAGGCTCGGACGGCTACCGGAAAATCAGTCGAGACGTTTGCCAACGACGCCATGGATATGCTTCTCGATTATCCCTGGCATGGGAACGTCAGAGAGCTCAAAAATGCGGTGGAATTCTCGGTAATAAGATGCCGGGGCGCGGTGATTCAGCCCGAAGACCTGCCGCCCGAGGTCGTTGATTCCAGCGATTTGCGTTTTGCGCCGTTCCAAGACGCGGGCGACGAGAAAAAGAGGTTTGCCGAAGCCCTTGAGAAAGCTGAAGGAAACCGCACCCTTGCGGCGCGCATCCTCGGTATGGGACGAACGACTTTCTATAGGCGACTCTCTCAGCTTGGCATTAAGGGCGAAAATTAATACTCTTCCCCAATTATCCCTCATGGGGATTTGGACAATCCACAGTAGAAATCCTAATTTTTAGCCGAGAATTTCCCATTCCTAATCGCGCGGGAATATCCCCCACCTCATTGTCCTAGCACAACTATTACCGATAAATAACGCGCAACTCCAGCCAAGATTAGCTCCTGCGCCCCAATTGCGCAAGTGTTCCATTGGAACGGCAGTGGAACACTTAAGTGTGCCGGTTGGGATGGAAATGATTTTGAGGAATTGCCGCAAGCAGGTGTAACATACTTCAGATAAACGATTATTTAATCTAATTCAACGTGGCATAAAAGTTGCCCTATTTAATTAGCATATAATCCACATTTAGGAGGAACCCCCAGATGATATCCTATGAACTCCCCAAAGATGCCCAAGATACGGGCGGCGCGCATTATCGCGGCACGAATTTATCCCTGAGCGAGGAGGTTGCATCATCGCCCGTGAAGTGGACTTGGGCGTGCCGTCTGCTCCAGAACGCCCGCCCCCAGGCTTATAGTCTCGATAGGCGTTCGCCCGAAGCTCCCAAGCCCTCGGACGTCGCCCTATTTAGAGTGGATTCGATAGGAAATCACTCTAAACTTGTGATGGCTGACAATAGAAAGCTCCAAATCTACTCCGGCGATTTGATAGTCGGCGTATTCGGAAATCGCTACGCTACGGACGCTTTCGAGGCTGAGGTTCGAGGTCTCGACAATATCTCGATTCTCACAGCCGGCGGGATGATAGGCACTGTTCTCTCAAACCACCGAAGCGCGAGCGGGGCGACGAAAGTTACATTCGAGGGATTTCTGTGCGGCGAGCGCGGCGAGAGACTCAATTTAAAAGAGGTCGCATTTCGCAAGCTCTATCCCAAGCTGCCGGTTTCCAATCTAATATTAGTCGTAGGCACAGGTATGAACAGCGGCAAGACCACCTCCTGCGTTAAGATAATCAAAGGGCTTAGCGAGAGGGGAATAACCGTTGCCGCCTGCAAACTCACCGGAAGCGTTTCAAATCGGGATCAAGACGAAATGAAAGCGGCGGGCGCGGTTTCGGTATCGGATTTCAGCGACTACGGATTTGCTTCGACATACCTCGCCGGCAGGGATGAACTAGTTGCGCTTTTGCAAACAATGCTCTCTGAGGCGGAGAAGAAAAAAAACGACGTCTTAGTGATGGAGATAGCCGATGGACTCCTGCAGAGAGAAACGGCGATGCTACTCGCCGACCCCGCGCTGAAAAATATAGTCGGCGGGCTGGTGTTGTCCGCGGACAGCGCTCCTTCTGCCCTTTTTGCTGCCGATAGGGTCGCGGGTATGGGCTACAGGGTGCTTGCCGTAACTGGGGCTTTTACTTCATCGCCGCTCTCGATGAAGGAATTTCGAGGGTGCAGCGGTATTGAAGTGGCTTCTTCGGCTGGCTCTGGCTGGGAAATTGCCAATGCAGTTCATAAATTTATCACGGAGGAAGTAGATGAAAGCAAAGTCTCCGATCAGATTTGCAGGCGCGCATCTTAGGAATAAACCCCTGCTGGCGCTTGCGATTTTCTGGTCTGTGATGTTTGTGATCGCGCCAATGCAAGTGCCAGCGCTGACGGGCGCGCTCATAGATGCCGTAACGGGGAAGCCGTTCGAGTTGTACGGTTTTGTATATTCGGACGTCTCTGCGAGGGAAGCGCTTAGGTTAATAGTTCTCGGCTTGACGCTCGTAGCTCTCCTCTACGGATTGAGCGGCTATATGAGAAAAACCAGCCTCGCCGCTGTGAGCAGGGGCTATGTCGGAGGGCTAACGAAGGGCTTAATTGGGAAAATGGGGGAGATGTCGCTGGATATTCACGGCAGATTCGGCGCGGGCGAACTTCTAAGCCGTGCGACCTCCGATACGGAAGCCACAAGGCGGTTTATAGAGAGCGTATTTGTAAAATCCGCAACAAATGCGGCGAGAGTGGCGTATCCCCTGCTTATGCTCATATTAATTGATCCAACGCTCACTCTCCTCGCCGTATCTGTGATACCCGCGCAGTGGATAATTACCGAAATCCTCCAAAAAAAGCTCCGTAAGGCGTCAAAATCGGCAAGGGTGGCGAGGTCTAAATTCTCGACTGCCGTCAAGCAAAACCTCGACGCTATTGAGACCATTAAAACCTCCGGCGCCGAGCGCTATAGCCTCATGAATGTAGTTTGGCGCGCGGACGAGTTTGAGTCCGAAGAGCTTCGGGCAAATAAATACACGGCCATGATAACGGGTTCTGTTTGGCTTTCCACGAGCCTGGGGCTTGCGCTTACGTGGTGGCAGGGCGGGATGATGGTTCTCGGCGCAGAGATGAGCCTTGGAACTCTGGTCGAGTTCACGGGGTTTGCGGCTTTTATTTATATGCCGATGCGCAGGTTTACAAATATTCTCAGTGTATATCACAAAGGGGTCGTAGCCTTGGAGCGAATACAGGAGATTCTGGAAATGGACTCTTCAGTGCGTGATTCTGCCCTAGCCCGCCCGCTCAAGATTACAAACAGTGAAATTGAATTTAGAGACGTTTCATTCACTTACGGCGGTAGGGATACGCTCAAAAATATTAGTCTCGGCATTAGACCCAGAGGGATAACCGCGATAATAGGCGCTAGCGGTTCGGGAAAGAGTTCACTTCTCAAATTAATTGCAAGGCTCTACGACCCGTCCGAGGGAGCAGTTTTGATGGACGGGCAGGACATCAAGGCAGTTACTCTTGCCTCGCTAAGGGAGAAAATTGCATTTGTGCCTCAGAAGCCATTTATTTTCAGCGCTTCTGTGATGGAAAACGTGCGTCTCGCTAAACCAGAGGCGACCGAGCGCGAGGTAGCCGCCGCGTGTCAAGCCGCCTCCGCCCTTGAATTTATAATGAAACTAGAGCGCGGATTCAACACCACTATTGGAGAGGGGTCCGTAAACCTCTCAGGCGGGGAGGCGCAGAGAATAGCCATTGCAAGAGCGCTCCTGAGGATGCCGTGGATACTGCTCTTGGATGAACCCACCTCGGCTCTCGACCCGGAATCAAGCGCCGCCGTGATGAGAACGCTCAATCTGATTAAACACGACACTACCGTGGTTATCATAGCACACGATATAGCAACTCTGCGCCAAGCCGATAGACTTGTCCTAATGGACTGCGGCAGGGTTATCGCCGCTGGAACGCACGCTGAGCTAATGTCAACATCGGCTTACTATCGAAACATTTATTTCAAGGAAAACGAGGGGACTACAGATGAGAGATTTAGGATTTCATCATAATCCATCGGCTATGCGGCTCGGTTCGACTATATGCGGATATTCCGAGCTGGGCGCGCCGCTTACCGTATTTCATCTCCGTGGAGAAGGGGACTGCCTCAGAGTGTTTATCATTGCCGGTCAGCATGGGGATGAACCCTCAGCAGTGGCGGCGGCATCGCGGTTTATCGAGGCCGCGGCGCAGGGACTTGCCCCAGAGCTTCAATCCTTTGAAATTGCCGTGCTTTCTAATGCAAACCCCGACGGCTCTGCGCAGAATACACGCCGCAATGCAAGAGGGGTTGACCTCAACCGCGACCACGAAATTCTATCGAGTAAGGAGACGCTCTCCATTCATAGTTTCGTGCGCTCGTGGAAGCCGCAAGTTGTCGTTGACCTGCACAACTACCCTCCGAGGAGAAAGCGCCTGCTCGCGCGAAACCTCGTTTATTGCCACGACATATTAATTGATTTCGTTACTAACCCGGCGGCTTGTTTGGTCAATGCGGATAATTTCACCTCGTCGGTAACCCAGGCTCTAGCCGGATTGGGATACGAAGCCGCAAGGTACGCCCTGGTGAGATCATCGGGCGGGGTTAGGCACAGCACCCCAGACGTGGTTGACGCTAGAAACTCCATTGCCCTCCGTTACGGAGTGCCAACGGTCTTAATCGAGGGGAAATCGCCGAAGCGCAAAGCCAGCCCTGAAACCCAGGAGCGCGCGGTTTCGGCTCAGACCGCCGCTTTATTTGAAGCGCTTAGGCGTATTCGGGAGCTAATTCCGTCAAAAAATAGCGCCTCCACAGACGATTCTGTCCCGATTCGCTCGCGCTATGTCCGCTCCAGCGAGCCTTGCAGAATGAACTTTCGCATCGCCAAGACCAACCGAGTCGAGGAGGTCGCGTTTATCAATTATACTCCGGCACTAAATATCACTAAGACAGTTTGCCCCCCCTTGGCTTACGCTGTGCCGGAGGGAAAAATTGAAGCGCTCGAGACGCTTGGGAGGCATGGATTTTCATGTTTCTATCTCCCCTCTCTGAGCGGGCTAAGGGTTGAGGGCTATTTTATTGAATCCGTAAACAACTCTGCTCGTCCACGCCGTTCTCCGAGGAGCGTTTCTGTCTCAAAGAGAGAGTTATGCCACTCAAACGGAGGGTTCTTCATTTTTCCCGCCGATGGACACGGCAGGGGCGCTCTTTGCGTATATCTCGAACCTGAGTCCAAATATGGAATACACAGATATAAAAATCTGAATCTGCGGATAGCCGAGGGAGAGATTTATCCAATTTTGAGGGTTATTGGCTAGATACTTAACCACCTCTGCGTCAACAGGTCTGAAAAATATCACAATGGAGGCAAGTCCATGGTATCGCGCATATATAATAAAATCGCCCGCGCCGCCGCTGGAAAATCCGCCGCCTGTTTGCTAAGCGCGCTGGCTATTTTAGCTGTGCTTCTGCCTATAGTTCAAAATTGGAAAGAGCGCCCGCAAGACGGTTTCCCGCTTTCATACTATCCTATGTTCTCCGCTGAACGCTCGGGGGGCGAGAAGGTGGTTCGCATAACGGGCTATGATAGCCGAGGTGAACAAATCGTTATCCACTACGGGTACGCCGGCACCGGGGGCTTAAATCAGGTGCGCCGACAGATACGCAAAACCGTGAGAGAGGGCAGAGCCGAAGAGCTTTGCGTCGCAGTGAGTCGCAACTTAGCCGCATCCCCCAAAAAGCACTATGCCAGATTAGAGACGATTCAAATTGTAACCTCGGAGTACCGCTTCGATGATTTCTTCGCTGGAAATAAGACTCCGGTATCCGAGAAAATTCACGCCGTTTGTGCGGCTAAGAGGGACTCAATATGAAAATCATCGCTCAAGCCCTCGATAGATTCTGGTTCATCCCCGCGCCGCCGGAGAGAATAGCGCTTCTTCGGATTTTTATAGGTGCGTACGGACTTGCGTATTTGCTCCCCCGCTATGAAATGTTTATGGAAATTGCCGCCTCCGATTCTCTGCTCTTCAGTCCGGTGGGAGCGGCGAGGATTCTTGAAAATCCGATGTCGGCATGGCTGTTTCAATTTCTGCTCATATTTATGCTGGCGATGAACGTTTGTTTTATGCTCGGATGGAAGCGCCGATACACAGGGCCTATATTCGGGGTTCTGCTCCTTTGGGTTCTGTCTTATAGGAACTCGTGGTCTATGATTTATCACAGCGATAATCTGCTGGTTTTTCACGTCCTGATTCTCGGATTTACCCGCTCTGCTGACGCGCTGTCGCTGGATTCAGCTTTTGGCGGGCATAGATCGGCTGAAAATGAGGCATCAAGCGCGCATTGGCGCTACAATTGGCCCATTCTTCTGATTTGCTCTATCACTCTAGTGGCTTATTTTCTTGCCGGATTCGCGAAGGTAATGGGACCTCTCGGATGGGCTTGGGCTTCGGGCGAGTCCCTTATGTCTCAGGTTGCGGTTGACGTTATAAGAAAAGAGGCGTTGGGAAGCTCCGCTCCCGAATCCATCTTTATACTCTACGGAGAGCTTTGGCTCTTTACCGCTCTGGGGGTAGGGACGCTTCTGCTCGAACTCGGCACTCCTGCGGCGATATTGCACAGGCGGCTCGGCTCGATTTGGGCGCTCAGCGCGTTTCTCATGCACTGGGGGATTTTTTTCATTATGGAGATAAAGTTCAGGTATCAACTCACTGGGGTGGCGTTTCTGTCGTTCTTCGCCTTGGAGAGCGCCTTGTATAGACTCGGACTGCTGGAAAAAGGCGCTATCTGCGCGGGCGATAACACCCTACTTTTCGATGGAGAATGTACCTTCTGCAACGGCGTCGTGCGCTTTATTATCCAAAGGGATGCGCGTGGACGATTTAAATTCGCATCTCTGCAGTCAGAGCGCGCTCGGCAGATTCTTCGCCCGTTTGGCTTGGGCGAATGCGGTCTTGAAACTATGGTTCTAATTGAGAACGGCAGGCTCTACACGAAAAGCGACGCCGCCCTGAGAGTGGCAAGGGAGCTTTCGGGGCTTTATCCGCTGATTTACCCGCTTATCCTCGCGCCGAAGCCATTGAGGGATTTGCTCTATTCGTGGTTTGCGAGACGGCGATACAGGTGGTTTGGCAGACAGGAGGTTTGCCCTGTGCCAGATGCGAAATTGAGCGATAGGTTTCTCGACTGAGTTGTTACGCACCTATATCTCTCGTATTCCGATATTCCTCAATCCCCGGCGAGCGCGCAAGTACGGCTACACCCGGCTGACATGACCCGATACCTGCTTAAAATATTCTCGCTCCTGCTCCTGTGTAGCTCCTCCGGCGCTTCTGAGGATGGGAATATAAATTATCCTATCGAGCCGGCATCCGCTTCCGAATTTGGTTTTTTCGATGCCGATTCCCCACCTGCGCCAGAATTCGAGGTTTATAGGCATTTGACCTTCGGCGTAAAGGCGGAATTCGAGGTTGAATACGAGACAGAGATTGACCGAAACGGCGACATTCTGGACTCTCTCGCTCTTGAAACGGCTCTTTCTGTTGCCTTTGCCTATGACCCGTCGAGGAGTTTCAGGGGGTTTATTGAATTGGAAATTTCGGGGGACGCCCTTGCCCTCTCGCCGGAGGGAAAAGGGGCGGACGCCAGTTTAGAGATAGAACAGGCGTATCTATATCTGAGTCGAATAGGCGGCAGTCGTTTTTCATTTCAAATCGGCAGACAGAGATTTAACGACGAACGCGAATGGCTCTACGATAGGGAGCTTGACGCGGCTAGGCTCTATTATGAATACTCTGATTTACTGATAGAAATGTCGGCGAGCAGAGAAAACCTCGTTTTAAGAGATATATTCGGGGATACACAAAAGAGCGATTTCTCAAACTACTTAATACACGCAAGGCGCAGGTTCTCAAGCAAATCACAAGCGGCGGGATATGCGATTTTGCGCGATGGCTCTGGCGGCGAAAGCCGGCTATATCTCGGGGTTCAGTCCCACGGACGGATTCAAAGGGCAATTGAATACTGGCTCGAAGCCGCGCACATGGGCGGCAGCGACGGGACTAGTAAAGCGAGTGGATTTGCCCTCGATGTGGGCGCTTTGTACAAACCCGATGCGCCGTTTAATCCCTCAGTAACTGTCGGATTCGCTTTCGGCGCCGGCGACGGAGATACTCAAGATGGGGTCAATAAAAATTTCAGACAAACTGGTATTCAGGATAATTCCGATAAATTCGCAGGCGTTGTGAATTTCAAATACTACGGCGAATTTCTAAATCCCGAACTGAGCAATCTCTATATACTTACTCTTGGGATAGGGATAAAGCCGACCAAGAGAAGCTCAATTGATCTCGTATATCACCGCTACCTTCAGCACAAGGCTTCCGACAGGTTTCGAGGCGCGGGTATTGACCTAAATCCGAGTGGGACGAGCAGAGATATAGGCTCTGCGGTGGATATTATTATCGGCTATGAGGAACTGGACAATACGGATATATCGTTGAAATTCGGCTACTTCTCCCCGGGCGAGGCTTTCTCGCCGCACAGCGCCGGCGCGTTTGTCGCCGCTATTGAGCTTCAGTGCGCGCTGCGCAAATTATCGCGTCGTTAATTTCTCTTTCATCCCCCGTTTATAAGCCCTTAACACTGTGCGGTGAATATTTCCCAATCGGTAGTGAGTTGCATCTCCTAAAATTATAGAAGCTAGGGGCAACCGATATAAATTTCACGGAGGAGAGTGTATATATGAAGCAAAATCTCAGTAGAAGAACTTTTATAAAAACCTCGGCCATCGCCGCCGGCGGCGTAGCGCTTACGGCATCAACCCTCGACACATTGACTGCTCATACGGCGTGGGCGCAAAATCAGGGAATCGGAGGGCGCGGGCGCAGTCCGCAGGCAGTGGGCTACGGCGCTTTATTTCCCGCGCGCGACCAGAATAGGGAGGAGATACTAGCTCTTCCGCCCGGCTTTCAGTACATAACCTTCGGCAGGACGGGCGAGCTTATGTCTGATGGCACGCGCACGCCGAGAAACCTCGACGGAATGGCGGCTTTTCCGGGACCAAACGGCACAATTCGCCTCATCCGAAACCACGAGGTCAGAAACGCTCCCAACGACCTCAGGGGCGCGGTGGGTGGCCCCGCCAATACAAAATACGACCCGCTTGGCGTGGGCGGCACCGTTACACTCGACTACGACCCCATCCGACGCAGGCTCGTCAGGGATTTTGTGAGCCTCAACGGCACGATAGTCAACTGCGCCGGGGGGTTCTCGTTTGGCGACTCTGGCTGGATAACCTGCGAAGAGACGGTCGCTGGGCCAAATCAGGGCTGGGGTCAGAAGCACGGCTATTCATTTCTGGTTCCCGCTTCTGCTAACTCCGCAGTGTCAGCATCGCCGATAACTGCGATGGGGCGGTTTTCTCACGAGGCGTGCGTCGCGGATTTCAATGGCATAGTCTATCAAACCGAGGACGCGGGCTCCGGCAGAGGGAGCGGCTTTTACCGCTATATCCCCAATAATCCGAACAACCTCCTTGCTGGAGGCAGTCTCCAAATTTTGGCTATAAAGAACATTCCCCAGTACGACACTCGCGAGGGACAGACCGTCGGGCAGGTTTTCCCAATCGAGTGGGTAGCTATAACCACACCGGATCCAGACCTCGAAAATGGAGCAACGAGCGTGTTCAATCAGGGATTCGCCCAAGGAGCGGCTTTATTCAACCGCCTTGAAGGGATTTGGCGCGGAGATGACGGCTCGATATTCTTCGTTTCCACAAGCGGCGG
This sequence comes from Deltaproteobacteria bacterium, assembly GCA_052390235.1. Lineage (GTDB taxonomy): Bacteria > Desulfobacterota_D > UBA1144 > Nemesobacterales > CSP1-2 > JBQTHB01. The sequence continues at coordinate 39,394 of JBQTHB010000004.1, forward strand.
CGATGCCAAATCGGGAGATGTAAACTCCGACGGCTTCAGAGAGGGCTACGGTCAGCTCTGGCATTTCAGGGCGACATCCCAGAGCGCGGGTCTACTCACTCTAGTATTTGAATCTTCAAGGCAGAGCGAGCTTGACTCCCCGGACAATATCGTGGTAACGCCTAGAGGAGGAATCTTATTTTGCGAAGACGACGCCGGTGGGAACGACGACGACACCCATCCGCTTGCCCCGGGGGTTACTGACGTAAACAGGCTCATCGGGCTTACCCCTAAGGGAGAGCCGTTTGAATTTGCCGTGAACCGTCTGAGCGATTTTGAGTTTGCGGGGGCTTGCTTCAGCCCGGACGGAAACATACTTTTCGTAAATATCTTCGGCAACGGCGAGCCGAGAAGCGGAATGACCTGCGCCATAACGGGCCCATGGAGACGAGGCCCGCTGTAATCGCCGGAAACCTCTAATAAACCCCAAGCTCCGGCATCTGGCGCGGGGCTTGGGGGGTTGAATCCGTTCATAATATTTGGCAGTGCGAGCAAATTCTCCACTGCCATTTTATTTTTTCTCTATTTGGGCGGTTGACTTGCTTCGGATGTTCGCTATACTCTAAATTTAGGTTCATAAAGATATAAATTTAGGCTTGCCAAAATCCCTAATGAACCTAATCGCCCGATGGATACCCGCGCATCATTATTAGCCCTCCTGCTTTTTCTCTCGGCGGTCGCCGTGTGCGAGTCTCCGTTTCAGGACGGCGCTTTTCACAGGGACTGTCTCTCGAGCGCGCATTGCCTCTTCTCGGTTTCCTCGGATTCCCAAAGCTCTCACCTCCCCTATGTCCCCGTCAGCCACTGCCATACCGGCGCCTCATGCCCTCACCATTTCACCAAACTTGACGCCGCAGGCGTATTAATTCTGCCAAGCGTATCCATCCTAAAAATGTCCATCGGATACGAAGCGCCAGAAAATACTTTAGCAAAGCCTATTTTTAACCCCCCGAGACCCCTCCTCTAGCCTCTTGGCTGTGCCGTAATCCACACATCTCAGACAAAACCCTATGAGGAGGTACTAGGAATGGCAACGAAATCCGCCGTTCTCGTCCTCTGCTTTATCCTTGCCGCCGCCGAGGGAATCTCTCCTGTTTTCGGGGCAGAGGATAATTTGCGGAGGGAATACGAAATTGACCAATTAATTGAATTAGCTCTTAAAAATAACCCGTCTGTGCCGTCCGCCATCTCGAATATTGAAATTGCAATGGCGCATCTTCAGGCGGCGCGGGCGTATCCGAATCCCGACATCGGTATCACTTTGTCCGCAGGCGAATCGAGGGGCGAAGACGACTCAAAAACCGAATACAGCATCTCGTCGAGGCAAATCGTTGAATTCCCCCTGAAGCGTCTGTACAGGGGAAAAGCCGCCGAGGCGGGAGTAAGGGTTGCCGAATTTCAGGCAGACGCCGCAAAAGCGGAGCTTGTTTATACCGTCAAGCGGATTTACTACTCGATTTTGCTAGCCCAAAAAGATGCCGAAGCGGCGGCAGAGAGCTTGGACGCCGCAAAAACAGTTTTTGACATCGCCTGGCGCAGAGCCGAACTTGGCGAATCCACCGAACTCGATTTCGTCAAATCGAAAATCGAGAGGGTAGGGGCTGAAAGGGAGCTAATCCGCGCCCAAACGAATTTAAACGCGCTAAAAGCGATATTGAACAGACTTCTCGGAGATTCTCTGGGAGGCGGGGGCTATGAGGTTGCCGGGGAGCTTGCGCCTCCATCCGCAATCATAGGCTTGGATAAAATAGCCGCCGATGCAACGGCTTCCAATTCTGAATTGAAAGCCCGGCAAACCGAGGTGAGCCGCGCCGGATTTGCCCTCTCGGAGCAGAAAATTTCAATAGTTCCCGACATCTCTGTTGAGGGCTTCTACAACGAGGAGATTGATAAAACCTCCTTCGGGGGCGGAATCGGCATAACAGTCCCGATTTGGAATCGCAATCAAGGCGGAATTGCCGGCGCGAGGGCTGAAGAGCGCAGGGCATTACTCCAGGCGGGTCTCTTTAGAATCGAGATTTTAAACGCCATTGAAGATGAATACAAAAACTATAAAATCGCCTTCGAGCAATCAAAGCTATTTACCAGCGAACTGCTGGAGAGGGCAAAGGGCTCGCTTGAAATAACGCGCTTGAGCTACGAGCAGGGCGAAATAGGGCTTTTGGACGTCCTTGATACCCTAAGAACTTATCGCGCGGTACGCTCGGAATATTACCGAATTCTCTTTGAGTTCTATGTGTCGCAAATCGCATTGGAAAAAATCGCAGGAGGGAAAATATGAGGTCGACAAATTCGCCATTGAAATCAAATATAAAAATAACTCTCTTCGGCGCGTCGGTTCTAGCGCTTGTGATTGTTTTAATTTCGTGCGGCGGCGGGGAGACGGCGCGAAACGACAGAGAGATGCAGGACGAAGAGCAGATGCACGGAGAACATGAGGGAGAAGCGCCCGGCATGGTCAACCTCAGCCCGGAATCCCTGAAGACGGCGAACATTGAAGTTGAGGAGGCTTCTTTAAAGCTTCTAAACGATATTTTGCAGGTTACCGGAAAGGTCTATTTCAATGAAAATAAACTTGCCCACATTGGCTCCCGTGTTGCCGGAAGAATCCTTCAACTCAGGGCTAATTTAGGCGATAGGGTCGAAGAAGGGGCGATACTTGCCGTGATAGACAGCATAGAGCTAGGAGAGGCTGAGTCGCGCTATCTTAGGTTAAGGGCGAATCTCGATGCCCAAGAAAAGTCTCTTGAGAGGGCGAGGACACTGCTCGATGGCAAGGCAATACCCCTCGGCGAGTTTCAAAGGCGCGAGGCGGAGTACATATCTGTAAGAGCCGAGTTTAGAGCCGCTGAGGACAGGCTTGGGCTTCTAGGCGTGAGCAAAGGGGAGATATTAAAGAGCGGGGCGGTGAACTCCAAATACTCCGTAAGAGCGCCTTTTGCAGGAACAATTGTCGAACGGCAAGCGACTATCGGCGAGATCATAGAGCCTGCGGCAAATCTATTCATGCTTGCGGATCTCTCAGCGCTCTGGGTCATAGCGGACATCTCCGAAAGAGACATCTCTCTGATTCAGACGGGACTTGCTGTGGAGATAATGGTTTCTGCGTATCCAAATGATCTGTTTAAAGGCGTGATTACATACATAGGGGATATGCTCGATTCTTCAACTCGTACGGTGAAGATTAGGACGGAAGTGGACAATTCTGTGGGAAAACTCAAGCCCGAAATGTTTGCATCGGTGAACATTTTGACTGAAGGAGAAGAGAACGTCCTTGCAATACCTGAATCCGCCCTGCAGAGGGACGGCGAGGATACCTTCGTGTTTATCGCAAAAGGCGAATACGCCTTTGAGAAGAGGGTAGTAGCCGTCGGCCCTGCGGTGAGAGGCTTCCATCGAGTCATATCCGGGATTGAACCTGGGGAAGGGGTGGTTACAGGCGGGGCTTTCATCCTTAAGTCGGAGTTGCAGAAAGGGGAGTTGGACGGACACGGGCATTAATCGGGTTTATTCACATTGGAGGCTAATTAAATGATTGACAGACTGATTTCATCCGCCTTGGAGCAGAGGCTTCTCGTCATGGTAGGAGTGGTGTTTATGGCGGCTTTAGGCTTTTATGCTTATATCAATATTCCGATTGACGCTTTCCCGGATATAACCAACACTCAGGTTCAGATACTCAGCACCGCGCCGGGTCGCTCTCCGGTAGAGGTAGAGAGATTTGTAACATACCCGATAGAGGCGCAGATGACAGGGCTTCCGGGTCTTGTCGAGCTAAGGTCTATATCAAAATTCGGACTCTCCGTAATCACGGTGGTTTTCGAGGACGGAGTGGATATTTACTTTGCGAGGCAGCTCATCTTGGAAAGGCTCGCGGCGGCAAAAGAGAAGTTGCCGCAAGGGGTGGAAGCTTTGCTTGCCCCCGTTTCAACAGGACTCGGGGAGATATATCAATACACTTTGGAGAAACCCGGAGAGCCGAGGCTTACGGAGGATGAACTCAGAGACTTAAGAACCCTTCAGGATTGGGCGCTGAGGCCAATTTTAAGGACCATACCAGGGGTCGCGGATATAAATTCATTCGGAGGATTTGTAAAACAGTACGAGGTGATTGTGCAGCCTCAGAAATTAATAAAATACGGCGTTTCTCTGGGCGATGTGTTCGACGCCGTATCCGAGAACAACTCCAACGCCGGGGGCGGTGTAATTGAGAGCTCCTCGGAGCAGTACATTGTCAGAGGGGTAGGTCTCATAGAGGACGCAAGGGATATAGAAGACATCGTGGTAAAAGAATATCAAGGAACGCCCGTCTTTATTAAAGACGTTGCCGATGTAGCTTTAGGGCATGAGACAAGACAGGGCGCGCTGGTAAAGGACGGCAGAGGTGAGGCGGTCGGCGGTATTGTGATGATGGTAAGCGGCGGAAACGGCAGAGAGATAGTTTCTGCGGTGAAAGCGAAGATAGAAGAAATAAACAACAGCGGCACACTTAAAGAGATCAAAATAAAACCTTTCTACGACAGGACCGAGCTAGTTGAAAAAAGCGTCGCTACGGTTACAAACGCCTTAAAAGAGGGAGCCGTTCTGATAGTCATAATTCTCTACCTGTTTTTGAGAAGCATCAGAGGGGCGGTGGTAGTGGTTTTGACTCTGCCTCTTGCGGTGCTGGCGACACTTATCGTGATGTGGAGGGCGGGGCTTTCGGCTAACCTTATGTCTCTCGGAGGGCTTGCTATATCGCTCGGCATGATTATAGACGCCGCAATTATTCAGGTGGAAAATGCGCAGAGACACCTCTCCAAGTCGGGGACAAAACCAAAGACAAGCGCGGTACTTCAGGCGGTTTTAGAAGTCAGAAAGCCGAGCCTCTTTGGAGAATTGATAATCGCCGTAACGTTTCTTCCCATTATAACCCTTGAGGGAATAGAAGGAAAGCTGTTCAGCCCTCTTGCCTACACCGTAGTAATCGCTTTGCTTTCATCGCTCGTTCTCTCCATATTCGTCGTACCTGTACTCTGCTCTATCTTTTTGAAGTCTGAGAGGGAGAAGGAAAGCCCGCTGGTACGCTGGGCCAATAAGCCGTACTTACCCGCCCTCAAGTGGGCGATCAGGCGTCCGAAGGCGGTTATATCTGCCGCCGTAATATTGTTGGCCGGAAGTATCGCACTGTTCCCGTTCCTCGGCACGGAATTTATCCCAACCCTTGAGGAAGGGACGCTCTCCCCGCAAATAATCAGACTGCCTAGCATCTCCCTTACCGAATCAATCGAGATGGAAAAAACGGTTCAACAGAGGCTAAGGAGAATACCTGAGGTAGAAACCGTCGTATCGAGGATCGGGACGGCGGAGATAGCCACAGACCCTATGGGGCCGAACCTGAGCGATCCCATAGTTACCATTAAACCGAAAGACGAGTGGAAAGAAGCGGAGACTATGGACGACATCAGAAATAAGATAAGAGAAGAGCTTGAGTCCGTACCCGGCATAAACGTCAATTTAACTCAGCCGATTGCGCTGAGGTTCGACGAGCTTATCTCCGGGGTTAGGTCTCAAATTGGAATAAAAATCTTTGGAGACGACATGGACATTCTCAAAAAAAAGGCGGATGAAATCGCAATGGTGATGTCAACCGTCGAGGGCGTCAGGGATTTGAGGGTGGAACAGATTGTCGGTCAGCCTTACTTGACTGTGAATATTGACAGAAGAAAGATCGCCAGATACGGCATCAACGTTTCCGACGTGCAGGAGATTATAGAGACCGCCATCGGCGGGAAGGTCGCTACCGAGGTTTTTGAAGGGGATAGGAGTTTCGGCGTTCTTGTGAGATTCCCTGAAGAAAATAGAAATAGCGTTGAGACCATAAGCGGCATGTTCGTGAAGGCGGCAAACGGCGCTTCCATACCTCTTGCGTCTCTTGCAAATATTTCCGTTTCGGAAGGACCCGTTCAGGTGAGCAGGGAGAACTCAAAGAGGAGAATAGTCGTCGAAGCCAATGTAGAGGGCAGAGACATCGGCGGTTTCGTTGCCGAGGGGCAGAGCAAAATACAGGCTCAGGTGGATTTACCTTTGGGCTACTACATCACTTGGGGGGGGCAGTTCGAGAACCAGCAGAGGGCGATGAAGAGATTATTTATCGTAGCGCCGCTCACGATAGCCCTCATTTTTTTCTTACTGTTCACCACTTTTAACTCTCTGAAATACGCCGCCCTGATAATATTTAACCTCTGCTTCGCCGCCATTGGAGGAATTTTTGGCCTCTGGATTTCAGGGCAGTACCTATCAGTTCCAGCCTCGGTCGGCTTCATCGCCCTGTTCGGGGTGTCGGTCTTAAACGGGGTTGTGCTTGTCTCCTACATTAACAATTTGCGCGAAGAGGGGATGGCGCTTGAGGAAGCCATCGTAATTGGCTCTGAGAGGAGGCTAAAACCCATTCTCATGACCGCCTTTGTCGCCATTTTGGGCTTGATTCCCCTCCTCTTTGCCGATGGTCCCGGTTCTGAGGTGCAAAAACCGCTCGCCACAGTCGTCGTCGGAGGACTTATCTCTTCCACAATTTTAACCTTGATTGTTCTCCCGACCCTGTACGGATGGGTTGAGGCGAGGTATCGAGCAACAGCATAATGAGTATTGGATTAGTGATTTTAAGCTGAGAACTCATGGAATCGCTACTTGCCCAATTCTTGACACTGGATTGGGTAGCGTATATATTTTAGTGCAGACTAATTTATATTTTAAGTTTATTAAATTTCAAATCAGGAGAAAAAAATGTATAAAATCAAACACGCGCTGGGCTTATTGCTGGCGGTTCTGTTTTTAGCCGCCGCCTCATGCACATCTGAAAAAGCCGACAACGAGCCGGCCGCCGGCGGGAAGGAATCCCTGTCCTCAAGACCCATAAGGGTCGTAACCACAATTGCGCAAATTGCCGACGCCGCTCAGGTCATCGGGGGCAAGCGGGTTCAGGTTTCATCCCTCATGGGCCCCGGCGTTGACCCGCACCTCTACAAGGCGAGCGCGGGAGACGTAACCCTGATGGCGCAGGCGGACGTGATTTTCTATAACGGTCTCCACCTCGAGGGCAAAATGGCTGAGGTATTCGAGCAGATGCAAAAGCGCGCTGTCAGAACCGTTGCCGTTGCCGACGCTGTCAGCCGTTCGTCCCTCCTGAGCCCGCCTGAATTCGAGGGGAATTACGACCCTCACATCTGGTTCGACGTGGCTCTTTGGATGAGCGCCGTCGAGAAGGTGCGGGACGAATTAATTCAGATGGATGCTGAAAACGCGCAGACCTACAGGCAGAACGCCGAGGCTTATTTAGCGGAGCTCAAAGCGACTGATGAATATGTGAAAGCCCAAGCGGCGAGGCTGGATCCAAGCCGCAGGGCGCTTATCACCGCGCACGACGCATTTAACTATTTTGGACGGGCTTACGGTTTTGAGGTGAAGGGGCTTCAGGGCATCAGCACGGCTACAGAAGCCGGAGCGGGAGACGTTCAAAGACTTGCCGATTTTATCGTGGAGCGCGAGATTCCCGCCATCTTTGTGGAATCAACCGTGCCTCAGCGCTATATCGAAGCCGTGCAGGCGGCGGTAAAGTCCAGAGGGTTTGAGGTCAAAATCGGCGGCTCGCTTTTCTCGGACGCCATGGGGAATCCCGGAACCCCTGAGGGAACTTACATCGGAATGGTGCGTCATAATATCAACACGATAGTCAGCGCTCTGAGCCAATTAAAGGATCCGTCATGACACCGGTGCTGAAGATGAAAAAAAGGCAGGACACTTCGACTCATTCTGCGATAGAAGTTTCTGACCTGACCGTCGCCTACAGGGAAAAGCCCGTGCTTTGGGACGTTGACCTCACCGTCTCCGCCGGGGTGCTGATGGCTATCGTAGGGCCCAACGGCGCGGGAAAAACCACGTTAATCAAAGCCGTGCTGGGACTGGTTCGCCCATCAGCGGGGCAAATGCTCATCTACGGCAGACCCTACGCCGAGAGCCGCCGCCTCGTTGCCTACGTCCCTCAGCGCGGGAGCGTGGACTGGGATTTCCCTACGAGCGTTCTCGATGTGGTCATGATGGGGCGCTATGGCTCACTCGGATGGATTCGCCGCCCCGGCGGCGGGGAGCGCAAAGCCGCCCTGGAAGCCCTCGAAAAGGTCGGGATGTCGCCCTATGCCCAGAGACAGATAAACCAGCTCTCCGGCGGACAGCAGCAGCGCGTGTTTCTCGCCCGCGCCCTTGCCCAAGACGCTCAGGTTTATTTTATGGACGAGCCTTTCCAGGGCGTTGATGCCACAACTGAAAAGGCAATAGTCGCCCTCTTGCAAGAGCTCAGAGAGGCTGGCAGGACTGTGGTCGTCGTTCATCACGATTTGCAGACCGTGCCTGAATACTTCGACTCTGTGATGCTTCTCAATGTGCGCTGTATTGCGAGCGGCCCTGTGAGCGAGGTTTTTACCGAGCAGAATCTGAGGCTCACCTACGGCGGCAGAGTCGCTTTCCTCAAACACGGCGGCATCACAGAAGCCCCGGGGACAAAATCCACGGGCGAGACCGCTGGGAGAGTATAGTAAGTTGGATTTGCTTCGAGACCTCTTCTTTGATTACACCCTCCGCACTGTAGCTCTAGGGTCTGCTACTCTGGGCATAGTGAGCGGGGCGCTTGGGACATTTGCCGTGCTTAGGAAGCAGAGCCTCCTCGGAGATGCGATGTCTCACGCCGCTCTGCCCGGAATTGCCATAGCGTTTCTGCTGACCGGAAGCAAAGAGGTAATAGTATTGGTCGTCGGGGCGGCGGTCGCTGGGTGGATAGGCACTCTCCTCATCATGGGCGTTGTAGGCGCGACACGAGTGAAATACGACAGTGCCCTGGGAATTGTGCTTTCGGTGTTCTTCGGGTTTGGGCTTATGCTCCTTACTTTCATCCAAAAAATGCCGGATGCGAATCAAGCCGGTCTCAATAAATTTTTATTCGGGCAAGCGGCGACCCTCCTTGAGCGGGACGTGATAACAATGGCGATTATCGGCGCTGTGTCGCTCGCGTTGACAGCGGCGTTTTGGAAGGAGTTCAAGCTCCTGAGCTTCGACCCTGATTTCGGCTCAAGCCTAGGATTTCCGATGAGGGCTTTGGATATACTGCTGACTACGCTGCTGGTCGTCGCCATAGTCATAGGATTGCAGACCGTCGGCGTAGTGCTGATGAGCGCGATGGTAGTTGCCCCTGCGGCGGCGGCGCGTCAGTGGACGGACAGGCTGGGGGTCATGATAGTCCTCTCTGCGCTCTTTGGGGCGCTCTCAGGCGTAACGGGGGCAATCATCAGCGCGTCAACCGACCATCTGCCTACGGGTCCCACGATAGTGCTTTGCGTGAGCTTGATTGTGCTTCTATCGCTTGTATTCGCGCCCAACCGAGGTATTGCCTGGAGGTGGATTCGAGACCGCCGAAATAGCCGTAAACTCCAGTCCGAAGCCGTACTCGAAGACCTATATTCGCTGGCAGTGCGGCATAAAAACCTAGAACACGCCCACTCGGTCTCTGTGCTACGGCTCATGAACCCGAACCCCGCCGGCGTCCAGAGGGGTCTTGCAGAGCTTGAAAAACGAGGGCTGACGAGAAAAACGGGCGCGGACTCTTGGGCGTTGACCCCGCTGGGGGCGTCCGAAGCCGGGCGGCTTGCAAAGACATTTACGGAGGCGGAGCAATAACATCTCAGCAGATAGAAATTCAGTTAATTGCCGCTATTGTAGCTGTGGCGTGCGCCCTTCCCGGCGCGTTCCTAGTGCTTCGGCGCATGGCAATGATGAGCGACGCCATAAGTCATACGATACTGCTCGGCATAGTGCTTGCCTTCTTCATTACGGAGGATCTCTCTTCTCCCCTGCTAATTGTTGCCGCAACGCTGACGGGCTTGATTACAGTTGCGCTGGTGGAACTGATAAACCGCACGAGGCTTCTGCGCGAGGACGCCGCCATCGGGTTGGTATTTCCGGCGCTTTTCAGCGTTGGGGTGATATTAATTTCAAAATACGCCGGAGATGTGCACCTCGACACGGACGCCGTGCTTCTGGGGGAGCTTGCCTTTGCCCCATTTGACAGGTTCGCGCTGTGGGGCGAAGACATAGGCCCAAAATCGCTCTATGTGATGGGGGCGATTCTGCTGCTGAATTTGGCGTTGATTCTGCTCTTCTACAAGGAACTCAAGCTCGCCACTTTCGATTCGGCTCTGGCGGCGGCTTTGGGATTTTCCCCCGCGCTCGTCCACTACGGGCTTATGGGGATGGTCTCGGTTACGGCTGTTGGCGCGTTTGATGCCGTGGGTTCGATACTCGTCGTCGCGCTGATGATAGCCCCTCCGGCATCGGCGTATCTACTGACCGACAGCCTATCGCGCATGATTCTCACGGGGGCGGCGGCCGGCGTGCTAAGCGCAATCTCAGGCTACTGGCTCGCTCACCTCTTGGATGCGAACATCGCAGGCTCGATGGCGACTATGTCGGGGGCGCTGTTTCTTCTCGCCTTCTTTTTCTCGCCGCATAGGGGGATGCTCGCGGTTTTCCGCAGGCGCCGCGCTCAAAAGTGGGAGTTTGCCGAGAAGATGCTCGTCATTCACCTAGCCAATCATGAAGGAATGCCGGACGCCGAGCGAGAGTGCCGTATGGAACATCTCTATGAACATCTGCGCTGGAAGCCGGAATTTGCCGGCAGAGTCGTGAAACGCGCCGAGCAAAACGGTCTAATCCTTAGGGGCGATGCGTATTTGCACCTCACGGAAAACGGGCGAGAAGCCGCCAGCGCCGCCGCCGTGGCGTGATTGTTTTACTACTTGCCTGTCATGCTCGAATGTTCCTATCTGGCATCCACTTCTAGCTGCAGCAACGGCCTGGGTTCGACGGTCTCGGTGTAAACTCCGCCGAGAAATCCTCAGAATATTTTCCCTGTTTCTGTCTTTTGTTATGACTCCTCTCTTCGAGATGCCTGCGATTTATGAGCCTCCCCGATAATAAGATTTGCAGACCGGCGGCGGCTGAGTAATTATTAACTCCAAAATCCACTGGATTTCGAGGAGGAATCATGCAGGACGACGACATCGCGCGCGGGCGACATCTCAGCCGAAGGGACGCTCTTAGCCTGATTGGGAACGCGGGATTCGCCGCAGTTCTCGGATGCAGCAGCAGGGAGTCTGATGACCCCGTAGCCAGGCGCGCCGCCCCCCCGTGCATTGCCAGACCTCAGCAGACCGAGGGCCCATATTTTACGGATGACGCGCTAAACCGCTCAGACATTCGCTCAGACCCTGCGGGCGGCGCCGCGAGAGACGGGGAGATGCTGCGTCTTACGATAAACGTCTATCGCTCTAGCAATGAGTCCTGCGCCCCTCTTCCCGGGGCTTATGTTGACCTCTGGCACTGCGACGCAGATGGCGTTTATTCGGACGTTATAGACCCCGGCTTTAACACTTTAGGGCAGAAATTTCTCCGCGGCTATCAACTTAGCGATGAGCGGGGCAGGGCGCGGTTTCTCACAATTTATCCGGGATGGTACTGGGGCAGAACCGTCCATATTCATTTTAAAGTGCGCTCAGTCTCGGCGGCAGGCAGGGAATATGAATTCACCTCCCAGCTTTATTTTGACGACTCCATCACGGACTCAGTTCACTCAAAACCCCCGTACTCGCAAAAGGGTGGGGAGAGAATCCGAAATGAAATGGACGCAATATTCAGGCGGGGCGGCGAGCAACTCCTGCTACCGGTGGCTCGAGATGAGGGGGTATTGAGCGCGTCTTTCGATATAGGACTGCTGTTCTAGCGAGAGGCAGGGCAGGGTAATAATTGGCGGAGGAGTTATACTCCCTCGTTTTAATATGCGCTATCTTGCGGTCTCCCTCAACCCGATATGCGCGGGATTCAATTGAGATAGTAGCCGGGAGGGCGGTGTTTGAATCTCGCGGGCAGAGAGTTTTATCTAAATGGCTAGAGATTCACCCTGCCTGTGAATCGGGAGGAGCAACAGATGAAGAGAGTCCTTGGCGTTCACAAAAAACCCGCGATGCACTGGGTTGGCGACGGCTTTGCGGTCAGCTCGATATTTTCCTATCATAATTTTGCCGAAGCACTGAGCCCTTTTCTCCTGCTCGATTACGCCGAGCCTAGGGAGTTCCCCGCGGCTAAGAAGCCCAGAGGGGTCGAAACCCACCCTCACCGGGGTTTTGAAACCGTAACCATCGTTTTCTCAGGGGGACTCGAACACCGCGACTCAGCGGGCAATCACGGCAGTATCGGGGCGGGGGACGTGCAGTGGATGACTGCGGCTTCCGGCGTTCTGCATGAGGAAAAACACTCGGCGGATTTCACCAAGCGGGGCGGCACGTTCGAGGTTGCTCAGCTTTGGGTGAATCTCCCCTCGCGGCACAAAATGTCGGCTCCGGGCTATCAGACCCTTTTGGCGGCGGAGATTGCCACGGTAGCCATTCCCGGCGGCACTGTCAGGGTGATTGCCGGCGAATTCAACGGGCAAAAAGGGGCGGCGCGCACATTTACGCCGGTAAATCTCTGGGATTTGACCCTTGCCGAGGGCTGGGAAGAGCGGCTCAATATCGGCAGTGGGCAAACGGCGGCGATATTTGTCATGAGAGGCAGGGCGTCGGCTAATTCGGCAACTGTCTCCTTCGGGGAGCTTGCCGTGTTCGAGCGCGAGGGGGAGGGGGTCTCGATTGCCGCCCTCGAGGACTCTCGCGTCCTCATTATGAGCGCGGAGCCTATTAACGAGCCGGTAGTAGGACACGGGCCGTTTGTTATGAACACGCAGACGGAAATTGACCGCGCGCTCGAGGACTATAGGCGGGGGTGCTTTGGCAATATGAAAAACACCTCCGCTTAAGTCAACGGGCTAGATTGCCGTCTGCTCTGCGCCGCGCAAGTTGACACTGCGCGCTCATAGAAGCTCGCCTATTGAGAATATCGAATAAAACTCATAGCCCAAGCCACAAAACCTCTCTCTAGCCCCTTCTTCTCTATCCACCACGACGAGGGATTTTGCCACTTTCGCCCCCGCCGCTTCCACTGCGCTTATAGCCTTGAGAATTGAGCCGCCAGTAGTCGCCACGTCTTCAACTATCGCCGCGCAGTCCGAGGGGTTCAGATTCCCCTCGATGAGTTTCCCCCTGCCATAGGATTTCTCCTCCTTGCGCACTAGAAACCCCCTGAGCGGAGAGCCGTTTTCATGCGACAGCGCGAGAATTGAGCCTACGATGGGGTCTGCTCCCATTGTGGGGCCCCCGACTGAGACAATTTGGGGGGTTTTTAGTATCTCGGCGAGAAAAATCTTTGCGATGAGATACGCGCCTTCTGGGTCAAGCGAGCTCCGGCGCGCGTCAATGTAGTAGGGGCTTTGCCTGCCTGAGGCGAGGGTGAAATTGCCTCTGAATATGGAGCGCTCCCTGAGTATCTGCTTTAGCCTCTCTCTATCGCCGGACATGGGCTGAAATCTAACCTTGAGCGGACGCAATTGTCAATCTGCCACAATGCGGTTAGGTTGTACTCAATGAGCCTCGCCCGATAGTATTGGATGATTGTAAATTGTGCAGTATGGCGAGCGTCTAGCCTATATAATGGTTATATAGTAGCCAGCGCTTCTGGGATGACTTCATAACTTTCTGTAAACACACAAAATTTTAATTGGCATACCTCTTGCAATATAGCTGGCAAGTTGAAAACGGATACTTTACACAAGGAGGCTAGGATAATGCCTAATGTTTCTAAGATTTTATTTGCAGATTTAATTCTCGGAGCGCTGGTTCTCGGCTTTGCCGCCATTGCTAACGGCGAAGAAGTAACCATACGCGCGGGTCATTTCCCCAATATCACACACGCCCAGGGCGTCATTGGGCAGGCTACGGGGTGGTTTGAAAAAGCCCTCGGAAAGGACGCAAAGCTGGAGTGGCAGATATTCAACGCCGGTCCCTCGGCGATAGAGTCCCTGTTCGCAGGAGAGCTTGACATCGCCTACATAGGGCCCAATCCCGCCATTAACGGCTATGTGAAATCCAAAGGCGAGGCTCTTCGCATCGTAGCCGGAGCGGCGAGCGGCGGCACGGCTCTGGTCGTAAGAAAAGGCGCGGGCATAAGCTCGGCAGAGGATTTCAACGGCAGGAGGGTCGCATCCCCTCAACTTGGAAACACTCAGGACGTCGCCCTTAGACGTTGGCTCAAGAAAAACGGGCTCAAATCAAAAGAAAAAGGCGGCGCGGTGCAGATAGTCCCCCTTGCCAACCCCGACCAGCTCACGCTTTTTCTCAGGGGCGATATTGACGCCGCGTGGACTGTCGAGCCGTGGGTTTCAAGACTCATCAAAGAGGGCAACGGCTCGCTCTTTCTCGATGAGAAGAGCCTTTGGCCAGGCGGCAAATACGTTATCACCCACGTTGTCGTCAGCGCGAGGTTCTTAAAAAATCACCCGGACTTGGTTAAAAAATGGATTGCCGCTCACGTTGGTCTCACCGAGTGGATCAACAAAAACCCCGAAAAAGCAAAGAAGCTACTCAATGACGAGATAAAGCGGGAAACCGGCAAAGCTATCCCCGACGACATCCTCGCCGAATCCCTAAAGAGAGTGGAATTCCTCCATGACCCCATTGCAAGCTCGCTTTTTATCTCGGCAAATTGGGCATTTGACGAGGGATTCCTCGGTAAAACCAAGCCCGATTTATCTAAGATTTACGATTTGCGCTTGCTCAACGAGGTTTTAACCGAGAGAGGTCTTGAGACCATAAAGCTCGCATCGCCCAAAAAAGCGGCGGCGGGCAACAATTAGACGCCAAACCCCCTACCCCGATGCCGGTTGTAAACCGAGGACAGAGAGATGATAAAACTTGCGACATCCAATGAGAGGGAAGAGATTTATGTTGACGAGGCGAAGGTTCATAAAATTGACCTCAGCGGGGCTATCTGCCCTCATCCGCTGAACCTCGTGCGGGACGCTATTGGAAATTTAAAAGAGGGGGAAGTCCTTCAGGCAACCTCGGACCACGAACCCACGGCGAGGGAAAATGTGCCGAGATTCTGCGAGCGCCGGGGCTATCCTTTCAGCGTCGTCGAGCGGGACGGCGCGTGGCGGATTTTTATCCAGAAAGCAGGAAAATCCCAGCCTCGGCTTGAGGTCATAGACGTATCCAAAACGTTCAGAATCAAAGAGGGCAGGTTCAGCGCTCTTGAGAGTGTCAATCTGACGATTCAGGAGGGGGAGTTTATCTGCCTACTAGGCCCTTCGGGATGCGGAAAATCCACACTCCTTGGATTAATCGCCGGACTCGACAGTCCCACTCAGGGGGAAATCTGGTCGAACGGGAAAAAAGTAACCTCCCCCGGCGCAGACCGCGTGGTTGTGTTTCAGGAAGGCGCGCTTTTCCCTTGGCTAACGGTGAGGGAAAACGTCGAATTCGGGCTAAAAATTCTAAACGTGAACCCGAAAATCAGGCGCCCTCTCGCCTCGGATTACCTAAAACTCGTGGGGCTTGGCGAGGAGTTTTTCGACTCCTATATCCACCACCTCTCAGGGGGGATGAAACAGCGCGTTGCCATAGCAAGGGCGCTTGCCATGGAGCCGTCCGTGCTGCTGATGGATGAGCCGTTCTCGGCGCTGGATGTTTATACCCGCGAGGCCCTCCAAGAGGAGCTTCAAAATATCTGGAGCGAGTCTCATAAGACGATAGTTTTCGTAACCCACAACGTGCAGGAAGCCGTGCTTCTGGGGGACAGAGTCGTCGTATTCGCCAAGAATCCGGGGAGGATTAAATCCGAATATGAAATAGATATTCCCAGACCGAGGCGCGCCGATAACCCGGAGGTTTTTCTCAATATTAAGTGGATTACCGACGACCTCAGAGAGGAGCTTGGAAATAAGAGCGAAGGAGAATTGGGGGTGGAACTATGACCGGCCGTCTGCTCAACCTGGCGCTCTTTTACTCTGGATTAATAGGAATCTGGCAGGCGCTCTCATACATGGAAATCTGGCCCTCCTATCTGTTTCCCTCGCCCTTGGGGGTGTTTGATGTGCTTATCGCAGGATTTTACGACCAGTCCTTTATCATCGGGATTATCGTCAGCATGAAGCGAATCCTCATAGGCTACAGCATCTCGGTAGCGCTCGGCTTGGCAATAGGGCTGGTTATAGGGAGGGTGAAACTGCTCGATGAAACCCTCGGCACGCTCGCCCTAGGGCTTCAGGCTCTGCCCAGCATCTGCTGGCTTCCGATAGCGCTTCTGTGGTTCGGGCTTAGCGAGACGGCGATGCAAGCGATAGTCATACTGGGGTCTCTGTTCTCGATAATTATAGGGGTGGACACGGGGGTGAAAAACGTGCCTCCAATTTACATCCGCGCGGCGAGGACTATGGGCGCGAGGGGGTATTACCTCTATACAAAGGTGATTATCCCGGCGGCGATGCCATCTATAATAAGCGGATTTAAGCAGGGCTGGTCGTTTGCGTGGCGCTCGTTAATGGCGGCGGAGCTTCTGTATGTGAGCCTTGGGCTTGGGCATCTGCTCATGATGGGGCGCGAGCTCAATGACATGAATCAGGTCATAGCGGTGATGATTGTTATAATTGCGCTGGGAATGCTCGTTGACAGGCTCGTGTTCGCGAGGCTCGAAGGGAGAATCAGAGCGAGGTGGGGACTTGCGGCGGGGGCTTAGAGGGGGGAGCATATCTATGCTGAAGCCCCTCACGGGGGACGGATTTTGTGGAATCTGCGGTAATATATCGCGAATTTTTGGCCCTGCGGGGATTAATCAATATGCAAAGGAAAATTGGCCGTCTCAGAAAGTGCGAGAGGGGGATTATTTCCCTCATAATTGGCCCAATAGTCGTATTCGTGATTTTCATCTTGGGGCTTGTGTATCAGTATTTTAATTTCTCGACCCCTACTGAGATACGCGGGCTAAGGGGCGAGGGCGAGGCAGAGGTCTATAGCCGCCCCTACGCCGAGGTTTTCGAGGAGGCGGCGCTTCTGATGAATGAACTGGGGCTTTCAATAGTCGAATCTAACCCGGAGCGCGCTTACATGGTCGTAACGCCGGATAACTCGGGCTTTATCTATGAGGGGCGGATAATGGCGCTTTTTTTCAGCGCCGCCCCCGCCGGAGGGACGAGGCTTGAAATCGTCGCCAAGTACGTAAACCTGCCGCCTCTTAGGGATTTTATCTCTCCAAAAATGCGCCCATCTGAGATTTTCAACAAGCTCGGGAGCCGCTTAGACGGGACGAGATATAGAGACTGATCCCTCCGCGTGAACGGTGAGGGCGGCGCGCGTCCCATTCCCCCTCCTAATAATACCGCCTCAACTCCACGGCAAGCGGCAGCGCAATCTTGGAGGGATTTGCATCGCCCTCGATTTTGAATTCCACTTCCATGGTCATGCCGCCCGCTTTCGGGGGGATTTTCTTGAGATAGACAAATCCCTCGGCGGCGGATTTGGGCTTAATCGTCCCTGAGACGAGTGCTTCTGCTATGACATCAGCCGAGGAATCCCCAGAATAATACGAAGAATAATCCGAATAATAGGGGAATCGCCAAAATGGGTCGTAAGAGAAGCTGTTGTAGAAAAACGGGCTAAATCCCCTGCGATAGAATCTGGAGAAACCAAACCCGTAGCCGAACCCCAAGGAACTGTAGGCGCGAAGGGCGTACTGCCTCCTTACGCCGGATTCAGCGATTCTGGCAACGGTGTCCGGGGCAATTGCCAAGAACTGGGTGCGAGACTCATCAAATAGGGCGACGTCTTCATATCTGATGGAAACGTCGAATTCGGTTTGATTCTCAATTCTGATAAACACCGGCGTTAAGTAGATGCTGAGGTTTCTCGGCTCTCCTCTCCACGCCGACGGGACTGCGGTTAGCGTAACCCCGCGCTCGGTTTTCGAGACGCTCCCCGTCCCTGATGCCGCCGCTCCCGTAGCCGGAACGAGCCTCCCCGTAGCGCATCCGCTCAGAATGCACGCTATGAAAACCGCCGCGAATAGTTCGGATGTCCTAATTATTCTCATTTCAATGCCCCTCCCTGCGCTGATATTTTAGCCGAATCTCGCCCCCGTTTACAGGGGAAGTTCACGTCTTGACATCGGCAATACTATAGTGGAAAGTATCCTCTATGGACAGCTTAAACTACTCAAAATTCAGCTCTTCAATCGGTGAAATATTTATTCTCGCAAAGGGGCGCGCTATCTCTGTCGTGGCGTTCAGCCGGGGGGATTTGAGCAAATTTGCCCCCGATGCCGCCGATATTTCTGATGGAGGATACGCCGCCTCCGCCGCCCGCAAGATTCAATCCTACCTGGGCGGAGAGTTATCGGATTTCGATATAGAACTAGACCTCTCTGGGGCAACGCCGTTTCAATCGTCCGTCTGGAAGGAGCTAATTAAAATCCCCTACGGAGCGACGAGAACCTACTCCGATATTGCCCGCGCCATTGGAAGCCCGAAGGCGCAAAGAGCAGTCGGAAGGGCAGTCGGGGCTAATCCAATTGCGATAATTGTCCCCTGCCACAGGGTCGTTGCCGCAGGCGGTTTGGGCGGGTATTCCGGGGGAATGGAGATTAAAAAGAGACTCCTCCGAATCGAAGGGGCGATGTAGTTGCCAATTTCCCTAGCCCGCCTCCTGGCGGAGTTTTTTTATCTCGGACGCTCAAAGGTTGCCCCCGGCACTGCGGGAACTCTAGGCGCGATACCGCTCTACTACTATCTCTCGGTCGGATTTTCTCCGCTTGCCTATTTTTTGCTCCTCGGCGTATTTATAATTCTGTCCGTATGGGCGGCGGGCAGGGCATCTAGTGCCTCGGGCGAGGAAGACCCGCAGTGGGTTGTGATAGACGAGGTCGCGGGGTATCTGGTTACGATGTTTCTCATCGCGCCGACTCTGCTAAATATCGCTCTGGGGTTCATCCTGTTCAGACTATTTGATATTGTGAAACCCCCACCGGCGAGGAGGTTTGAGAGCCTTCCGGGAGGGATTGGCATTGTGGCAGACGACGTTATGGCGGGGATTTATGCAAACGCCGCGCTTCAGATTCTTACGAGGATTATAGGCTAGGGTGGAAAAATGAATATTGAAATCATCACGACGGGCGATGAAATCATGAGCGGCATCACGCTCGACACCAACTTCTCTTGGCTCGCGGAGCGGCTCACATCCCAGGGCTTTAGCCTCCGCTACCACACGAGCGTTGGAGACTCGCCAGAGGCGATAGCCCGCGCCCTTCAGACTGCCGCACAGAGGTCTGCGGCCGTTATCGTTACAGGGGGGCTCGGCCCTACCTCGGACGACATCACGGCATCTGTGGCGGCGTCTTTTTTCGATGCCCCCTTGGAACTGAGCGCCGCCGCCCTCTCGATGATGGAGCGGAGATTTCGCTCTCAAGGACGGGCACTGCTTCAAATCAATAAAAAACAGGCGTATCTGCCGCAGGGGTCGAAAATCCTTGAAAACCACTGGGGAACTGCCGCGGGATTCCAATACGAACACGGCGGGGCGCAGTTTTTCTTTCTCCCCGGAGTGCCGAAGGAGTTCCGCGCTATGGCGGATGAGTACGTCGTGCCGGAGCTTGAGGCGCGGGACGCCGGGCGAAAGAGGTATGCCAACCGCCTCGTAAAGACCTTCGGGCTTCGAGAGTCTGAGGTCGCCGATAAAATCAAAGACGTCCACAGACACGGGGTCGTCATAGGCTACAGGGCGCATTTCCCGCAGATTCATCTCAGGGTTTCGGCTTATGCCGACTCCGAGGCAGAATCAGAGGCTCTGGCGGCGGGGGTCGTAGGGGAAATTGAGGCGATTCTTGGGGATTTCATCTTTACCACGAGGGGCGAGAATCTCGAACAGGTCGTGGGGGCGATGCTGCGGGAGCGCGACCTGACCATTGCCGTCGCCGAATCCTGCACTGGGGGGCTACTTGCCGACAGGATTACGGACGTTGCCGCAAGCTCCGACTATTTTGAGAGAGGGGTCGTTGCCTACGCTAATAGCGCGAAAATTGACGTCCTTGGCGTGCCGGAGGAATTGCTCAAATCCCACGGAGCTGTGAGCGCGCCAGTGGCGGAGGCGATGGCTGAAGGCGTCCGCGTAACATCGGGCGCGGATTTGGGGGTCGCAATAACTGGCATTGCAGGGCCCGGCGGCGGGACGGCGCAAAAGCCGGTTGGACTGGTTTATATTGCCCTCTCGCACGCGAAACTTGGCTCGGTTTCAGAGAGGTTTTTATTCGAGGGAGGCCGCAGGGAGATAAAAATCCTATCGTCCGAGGCCGCTCTGAGCCGGATTAGGAAATTCCTAATATGTGGTGTATAATGACGATTTTGAGGGGATATAATGTCAAAAGAAAATCCTACGCCGCCTAGTAATAACAAAGAAAAAGCCATCGAACTTGCCCTCTCGTCCATCGAGAAGCAGTTCGGCAAAGGCTCGATAATGCGCATGGGAGCCAATACCATTCCTGCGGAGCTTGCGGTGGTTTCGACAGGCTCTATAGGGCTTGACATTGCCCTCGGCATAAGGGGATTTCCGAGGGGGAGAATTATCGAGATATTTGGCCCGGAATCCTCCGGCAAGACCACTCTCGCCCTGCACGCCATCGCCGAGTCGCAGAAGCTCGGAGGAATCGCCGCATTCGTTGACGCGGAACACGCCCTAGACCCCAAGTACGCAAAGGGGCTTGGGGTGAAAATTGAGGATTTATTAATCTCGCAGCCCGATTTCGGCGAGCAGGCTCTCGAAATCATTGACCATCTCATCAGGAGCGGAGCCGTAGATATTATCGTTCTCGACTCCGTTGCCGCGCTCACCCCTAGGGTTGAAATCGAAGGCGAGATGGGAGATGCGCACGTCGGGCTTCAGGCGAGATTGATGTCTCAGGCGCTGAGGAAAATCACGGCTAACGTGAGCAAATCGAAGACAATAGTCGTATTTGTCAACCAAACCCGTATGAAAATCGGAGTTCCCTCGTACATGAACCCCGAAACCACCACAGGCGGCACGGCTCTTAAATTCTACGCCTCCGTTAGAGTGGATATTCGCAGAATTGGCTCGGTGAAAGACGGCGAAGAGATTATTGGCAATAGGGTGAGGGCGAAGGTCGTCAAAAATAAAGTCGCGCCCCCGTTCAGGGAAGCCGAGTTCGATATTATCTTTGGAAGCGGCGTATCTCAAGGCGGAGAGCTAATAGACCTCGGCTCAAAACTCAAAATCATCGAGAAGAGTGGCGCGTGGTTCTCATACGGTGGCGAACGGATGGGGCAGGGGCGCGAGAATTCAAAATCCTATCTGAGACAACACCCTGAGATTACGGATAGGATTAAAGCCGAGGTGCTATCGAAAGCTGGTCTCATTAAGGACGCAAAAGCCGAGGATGAATGAGAGATGTCAGAGCTAAACATTGACGACGTTCTCAGGGCGGCGATAAAGGTCGGAGCCTCCGACGTACACCTCAAAGTGGGGAGCAACCCCGTGTTCCGCTTAAACGGGACTCTGGTATTTCTCAAAGAAGCCCCGCGCATCTCTCAGGACGATATAAAAACCATCGTCTATTCCATGATGAACTCGTGGCAGAAAGAGCGGTTCGAGAAAACCAACGAAGCCGACCTCGCCTACAGTCTCCCCGGCGTCTCCCGCTTCAGGGTCAACATATTTCAGCAGCGCGGCTCAATTTCCATGGCTGTCCGAGCAATTCCCTTCGAGATACGCGCCTTCGCTGACCTGACACTCCCGGCAGTGATTGAGAAAATCGCGCAGGAGGAAAGGGGGCTTGTCCTCGTTACGGGAACTACGGGGAGCGGCAAATCCACGACCCTCGCCTCAATTATTGACTACATCAACCTAAACCGCTCGAAGCACATCATAACTATCGAAGACCCGCTTGAGTATATGCACCGAGACAAAAGTAGCTACATCAACCAGCGCGAAGTGGGTATTGACACCCTTTCATTCTCCAACGCCATGAGGGCATCGCTCAGAGAAGACCCGGACATCATCCTAGTCGGCGAAATGAGAGACCTCGAAACTATTGAAATCGCCATCTCAGCCGCTGAGACGGGCCACATGGTCTTATCCACCCTCCACACGCTCGACGCTCAGGAGACGATAAACCGAATTCTCGCCGTTTTCCCGCCGTATCAGCAGAATCAGATACGTTACCAGCTCGCTCAGGTACTAAAAGCCGTCATCTCCCAGAGGCTCATCCCCAGAGCCGACGGCAAGGGGCGCGTGCCGGCGGTCGAGGTGCTGATAGCGACCGGTAGGATTAGAGACTGCATATCTGACCCCCTTAAAACCAAGGAAATACGAATGGCGATAGAAGAGGGGAATCTCTACTACGGAATGCAGACCTTCGACCAGTGCCTCTATGACCTGTACAAAAAGGAGCTTATCTCCTACGAAGAGGCGATGAGGCAGGCGACGAATAAAGACGACCTCGCGCTGAAGATAAGCGGCATCAGCTCCGGGGCGGCGGGGATAGCGACAATGGGAATGTACGGAGAGGGGAGATAAATAGCCGATGCTGGTGCTGGGAGTCGAAACCTCGACGTATGCCGAAAGTGTCGCCCTTGTGGATGGGGAGGCGGTCTTGGGGGAGCTTTTCGTAAATTCGGGGGGAGGGAATTCAGAGAGTATAGTCCTCATGACAGATGCGCTTGTCCGCCAGGTCGGCATAGGCAGGGGCGAGCTTCAGGGGGTTGCAGTCTCGGCCGGGCCCGGGGCTTTTACGCCGCTTAGAATCGGGATGGCGGCGGCAAAGGGATTTGCCCTTGCGCTGGGTATTCCGATAATAGGGGTGTCGTCGCTCGTAGCTCTTGCGGCGGGGGCGGCTTTTGTGCCTTGGCGGATTTGTTCTATAATAGATGCGAAAAGGGGCGAGGTTTTCGCCGCGCTCTTTAAGTTTACCGAGGGCGGAGTAGTGGAGAGACTGTCCGATGACGAGCTTACAACGCCCGACGCGCTCTGCGGAGGGGTGTCGGATAAGACGCTTTTTATAGGGAGCGGCGCGCTTGTGCATCGGGATTATTTATCGCAATCACTCGGCGGATTTGCGTGCTTTGCTGAGCCGAATATGAATTTCCCAAGGGCGTCCAGCGCTGCCCTGCTCGGGGCTCGCAGGCTTGTTGCCGGAGCGTCGGACGATGTGATGAGTCTCGCCCCTAGGTATTTAAAGAGGACGGACGCTGAAATTTCCAAAGGGAGGTATATTGCATGAGTGAACAGGAGATAATAGAGAAATTGCTGGAAGGGGACGCTAAATTTAAAGAGCTTTGGGCGGAACACCGCAGGCTCGACGACATAGTAAGGGGGCTTGAACAGAAAACCGCTCTATCCCTTGACGAGGAAGCCGAGGTAAAGAGGCTCAAAAAAATAAAACTCTCGCTCAAAGACCAAATTGAGCTGAAAATCAGGGAAACGGGAAAGTAAAAAATTACGGGGGTGAGGTTCTTATGCCGAGAATGCTTGGCGCGGATATGTTTTTTGAGACTCTACTAGACCACGGGATAGACGTTATATTTGGGCTTCCCGGCGGCTACGTGCTAAAAGTCTATGACGTGATGCCGAAATACACGAAGAGGGGATTGGTTCACGTGCTGTCTCGCCATGAGCAGGGGGCGACTCACATGGCTGACGGCTATGCCAGAGCATCGGGAAGGCCCGGAGTCGTGCTTTGCACCTCGGGCCCTGCCGCAACTAACACGGTTACAGGAATCGCTACGGCTCAGATGGACTCATCTCCGATTGTAGTTTTCACCGGGCAGGTCCCCACCGCGTACCTCGGAAGCGACGCTTTTCAGGAAGCCGACCACATCGGAATAACACGCCCATGCACTAAGCACAACACCCTAGTAAGAAAAACAAAAGACCTACCGCGCGCCATTAAAGAGGCATTTCACATTGCTTGCACCGGCAGACCGGGCCCCGTCCTCGTAGATATGCCCAAAGACGTTCTCATCAGCGAGGACGAGTTTGAAATCCCCCGCGACATAAGCCTCAGGGGCTACAAGCCCACGCTAAAGGGTAATCCCATACAGATAAAACGCGCGATGGAGATAATAACCGCCGCAAAAAGACCGGTAATATTCGGGGGCGGAGGGCTTATCTGGTCTGAGGCGACGCCGGAGCTAATTGAATTTGTCCACAGGCTGGAGATTCCAGTGGCGCTCACCTTGATGGGGCTTGGGGCGTATCCCGCAAACGACCCATATTATATGAGTATGTTGGGGATGCACGGCTCTTATAAGGCGAATATGGCGGTTCACGACAGCGATCTTATCATCTCCATCGGGGCTAGATTCGACGATAGGGCAACGGGAGGGAATTTCCCTAAATTCGCCCCTCACGCCAAGATTATCCATATTGACATTGACCCCTCGACGATTGATAAAAATATCCGCGTCCACTGCCCAATTGTCGGCGACGCTAAGCAGGTTCTAAAACAGCTCATCGAGGTCATCCCGCCCGATTTCAAGCCCGACAGACGCGCCTGGTTCGGCACAATTGAGGAGTGGGGCAGGAGCCATCCGCTTGTTCCGAGGCAGAACGGGGACAAAATCATGACCTCTTTCCTGATTAATATGCTCTCGGACATTACCAAGGGCAACGCCGTTATCGTCTCCGATGTGGGACAGCATCAGATGTGGGTCGCGCAGTTCTATGAGTTCAACCGTCCCAGGACTCACATCACCTCAGGGGGACTCGGCACAATGGGATTCGGCTTTCCGGCGGCGATGGGGGCTAAATTCGGACGCCCGAAGGATATGGTAATATGTGTGTGCGGCGACGGGAGCTTCCAGATGAATATGCAGGAACTGGCATCTGCCGTCGAGAACAAGATGGATATAAAAATCGTCCTCATCAATAACCGTCACCACGGCATGGTGAGGCAGTGGCAGAATATGTTCTTCAATAAAAACTACTCGGCGTCCTACTTTGAGGCGCTTCCCGATTTCGTTAAGCTCGCCGAGGCATTCGGCGCAAAGGGGCTCAGGGTAAAGCGCCCCGATGAGCTGGAGTCAACCCTTAGGAAGGGGCTGTATAGCGAGGGAGTGGTCTTAATCGAGGTCGTGGTTGACCACGAAGAGATGGTCTATCCGATGATTGCTCCGGGCGGGGCTATGAATGAGATGATTCTCGACCCCGCGGATATGTCCTAGGGGATGAATTCGTCCATCCAGCATAAAATTTGCGGAAATAGAATAGATAGAGCGGAGGTTTATATTTAAGTGAGACATACGATTTCTATTTTAGTAGAGAATGAACCCGGCGTGCTTGCCCGTATTGCCGGGCTTTTCAGCGCAAGGGGCTTTAATATTGAGAGTTTGTGCGTTGCCGAAACCCTTGAGCCGACTACGTCCCGAATCACTCTGGTAACGAGCGGCGAGGACTGGATTATCGAGCAGATAATCAAACGATTTAACAATATGATAAACGTCATAAAGGTCAACGACCTCACAGATGCGACGCACGTCGAGAGGGAGATGGTTCTCGTGAGGATGGACGCTAACCCTGAGAACAGGGCTGAGATTCTAAGAACGGTGGATATTTTCAGGGCTAAGGTCGTGGACGTGGGCCCGCATTCATATATGCTGGAGCTGACCGGCGACCGCGATAAGCTCTCTGCGTTTATCGAGATACTGAAACCGATGGGAATTAAGGAAATCGCCCGCACCGGCGCGGTAGCCTTGGGAAGGGAAATTCAAAATACCAAGAGGAGTGAGAAATGAAGGTTTACTACGACGAGGATATTAACGCTGATAAGCTCAAATCCAAGAAGATTGCAATAGTTGGCTACGGAAGCCAGGGACACGCCCACGCTCAAAACCTTAGGGACAGCGGTATGAATGTCGTCATTGGTCTTCGGGACGGCGGCGGCGGGAGCCGGGACAAGGCATCGGGAGCGGGCTTTACCGTCCTTGCCGTGGATGAGGCGGCGAAGTGGGCTGATATTATTATGATTCTCGCGCCGGACACGAGCCAAGCCGCGATTTACTCAGACCACATTGCCGCTAATCTCAAGCCCGGAGATGCCGTGGTGTTCGGACACGGATTCAACATCCACTACGGTCAAATTGTCCCCCCGCCGAATGTTGACGTGTTTATGGTAGCCCCCAAAGCCCCAGGACACACCGTGCGAAACGAGTTCTCCCAAGGTGGAGGCGTGCCTATGCTCATAGCCATTTATCAGGACGCTACGGGACAGGCTAAGGAGACCGCGCTGTCCTACGCCGGAGCCATAGGCGGCGGCAGAGCCGGAATCATCGAGACCACTTTCAAGGACGAGACCGAGACAGACCTGTTCGGTGAGCAGAGCGTCCTTTGCGGCGGTCTTACGGCTCTCATCATGGCGGGATTTGAAACCCTCGTCGAGGCTGGCTATCCGCCTGAGATGGCTTACTTTGAGTGCTGCCACGAGGTAAAGTTGATTGTGGATTTAATTTATGAGGGCGGAATATCAAATATGCGCTATTCCATTAGCGACACGGCGAAGTACGGCGACATTACAAGGGGCCCTAGGGTTGTAACCGAGGCGACGAAGCTGGAGATGAAGCGGATTCTCAAGGAGATTCAGACCGGGGAATTTGCGAGGGAGTGGATTCTTGAGAACCGCGCCGGGCGTCCCGTGTATAACGCAGTGCTGAAAAAGGGGGAATCCCATCAAATTGAGGGCGTGGGACGGGAGCTTCGCGGCATGATGAGCTCGCTCTTTAAGAAAAAGCTCGTTGATAAGTCGAAAAATTAAAACCGAATCCCAAGGCGCCACAAAATTTATCCGAGGGCGAACTCATAGCTGAAAACTCATGAAAAAAACCAGAAGCGCTGTAGCCCAAGAGGGGCTTCCAATAGCCGGATGCCTCGCCCTTGCGGCTTGGATTACTGCCTATTTTAATTTTGATTTGATGTCGCTCGCTCTGGCGGCGGCGGCGTTTTTCACCCTCTATTTCTTCCGAGACCCGGAGAGGGAATCGCCGCGCACTGAAGGCTGTATTCTCGCCCCGGCGGACGGCAGGGTGGTGGAAATTGAAACCGTAAACGAGGGGGTTTTCCTAAATCGGCAGATGCGCAAGGTCGGCATCTTCCTATCCATTACCGACTGCCATATTAACAGATTCCCCATTAAAGGCAGAGTCGTCAACACGCAGTACATCCCCGGAGAGTTCAATTTGGCAAGTCTCGCCAAAGCCTCCTCTCGCAATCAGAGGCTATTAACCCTCATCGAGGCTGAAGACGGGCAGAGCGTTGTCATGGCACAGGTTACGGGGTTTGTAGCGCGCAGAATAGTCTCCTACCTCGTGCCGGGCGATGTTCTAGAGCCGGGCGAGCGCTTCGGGATGATTAAATTCGGCTCAAGGGTTGACCTATATCTCCCGCCGGGATACGAGATTACCGCAGAGGTTGGAGACAGAGTAACGGGCGGAGAAACCATTATAGGATGGTCGAGAAAATGAAAAAAAAGAATTTAAGACGCCAAAAAGTAATCCCCGTGCTTCCCAATCTCGTTACGACTGCGAATCTGTTCTTCGGGCTTCTCTCTATAATGACATCGGTTCAGGGCGCGATACTCCTGAGGGCTGATGGGGCGGCGGGCGAGGCGGCGGCGGAGAAATTCTGGTGGGCGGCGATTTTTATTCTCATTGCCGGTGTGCTGGATTTCTTTGATGGCAAGGTGGCGAGGCTCCTTAAATTCGAGAGCAATTTCGGGCTATCCTACGATTCCCTCTCGGATTTGGTCTCGTTTGGCGTCGCCCCGGCTGTGCTTATTTTCTCTTGGGGGCTGTTTGATTCGGGCAAACTTGGGCTGATGGCGGTTTTATTCTACGCCGTATGCGCCGCTCTGAGGCTTGCGCGGTTCAATGTGCAGTCGAAAACGGTTGAGAAATACGGATTCACCGGGCTTCCAAGCCCGATGGGAGCGTCTTTGATGTACTCGCCGGTGCTTCTTTGCACTGGTATTGGGATTGCGCCGAGCTTTGAAGTAGCGTGGTTTTATCTCGCCGCCGCTCCATTTGCGGGGCTACTTATGGTGAGCGACGTGCCGTATTGGAAATATCCGGGAGGGTATAAGTTCTCTCGCTCGTTCAACGCTCTTGTGGTTTCGTCAATAATAATTACGGCCGTGGTTACGCACCCCGAAATCATGATTATCGGCATCGCCTATGTGTATTGCCTCGCGGGGCTTGCCTCTTACGCCCTGGGGCATCTGCGAAAGAAAGAGACTGCCCCCGGGCAGGCTAAATCCGAGGAAGCAAATCTCGGAGCCGACCTTAGGGACTGAGCGCCCGAGATAAATTCCGCATGACAATGATGAAACTCTCCGTAGAATATTGCTTAATGTGCGATGTGTAATTTGTCCCACTGTAAAATCAGAGCGGCAGAATTTCTACAGCCGCTAAAATCCATACGGCGATAGTGCGCGAGGGGTGATTGATAATGAGAAGTTTTCTCTTTGGTATAATTATGCTTGTTTGCCTTGCGGCGAGCGGCGCGGGGGCGGCGCCGGGGGAAGGAAATAAACTGGGAGGGATAATGGAAAGCAGATCCGGGGTTACGAAGTATCAGCTTGATAACGGGTTGACGGTGATTCTCGAGGAGAATCACTCATCGCCTGTGGTTGCGGTAAACGTGTGGGTCAAGGTTGGGAGCGCCTGCGAAGAAGAGGGCGAATACGGGCTTGCCCACGTTCACGAACATATGTTGTTTAAGGGGACTCAGAAAAGAGGCGTAGGCGAAATAGCCAGAGTCATCGAGGGCAACGGGGGGGATATTAACGCCTTTACCTCTTTTGACGAGACGGTGTATCACGTCGTAATAGCGAGCAGATTTCTCGATACGGCAATTGACGTGCTTTCGGACGCTGTGTCCAATTCCGCTTTTGACCCTGAGGAGCTAGGCAGGGAGCTTCAAGTGATACTTGAGGAAATCCGCAGAAGCGCTGACTCTCCATCAAGAAATTTAAGCGAGAGACTTTTTTTGGAGGCTTATAAGGTTCACCCCTACGGCAGACCCGTTATCGGGAGCAAGGAGAGCGTCCTTAGCTTTACGCGCGAGACAATATTGAATTTCTACAAAAAATGGTACTCGCCAAATAACATGGCGGTTATCGTCGTCGGTGATTTTAACAAGAACGAAATCATCCCGAAGATAAAAGACGCATTCGGGGGGCTGAAGAACAACCCCACTGCCGTCTGTTC
The DNA here is from genome assembly GCA_052390235.1 of Deltaproteobacteria bacterium. Taxonomy (GTDB): domain Bacteria; phylum Desulfobacterota_D; class UBA1144; order Nemesobacterales; family CSP1-2; genus JBQTHB01. The sequence continues at coordinate 68,642 of JBQTHB010000004.1, forward strand.
GCTTCCCGCAGAGCCGGCGCAAAACGGCATCCGCCCCTTTGTATTCGATAAAAAAGTGCAGGAGGGGTACTTCACCCTTGCCTTCCACATACCGAGCGTCAGGCACGAAGACGCTCCGGCGCTGGATGTGATTTCAAATATTCTAGGCGGCGGGGAAAGCTCAAGGCTCTACAGGCGCGTCAAAGAGGACGGAGAACTCCTCACAAACGTCTATGCTTACTCCTTCACTCCTAAGCATCCGGGGCTATTTGCCGTGGGAGGCACACTGGAGCCAGTTAAGGCAAAAGATGCCCTTGCCGAGATACTTAAAGAGACTTACCGTCTCAGGTACGAACCTGTAACGTTTGAAGAGCTGTCAAAAGCGAAGGTCAATATCGAGAGCGACTCTATTTATACCAAGGAAACCGCCCAGGGGCAGGCTCAAAAGCTCGGCTACTTCGAGGTGGAATCAGGGGATTTCAGGTCGGAATCCGAGTATCTGAGGAAAATCTCCGAGGTTAGCCAAGAGGAAATTATGAGGGTTGCAAGGAAATATTTCGTGAACTCAAACCTCACCGCGGGTTTTCTACTTCCCACGGGCGCGGCGGCGATAAATAACACCGACATCGCAGAAATTGCCTCCTCAGCCTCCGAGTCCATCGAAAAAGAGGCGGCATCCAAGGCTCAAGCGGTCTCGCCTGACGTGAAGAAAATCACCCTTCCCAACGGGATAACCGTTCTCATCAAAGAAAATCACTCGATTCCCCTATTTGCGGTCAGAGCCGTGTTCCTCGGCGGCACGCGGTTTGAAGATGATAAATCAAGCGGCGTTTTTAATTTCATCTCCGAGATGCTCACCAGAGGCACAAAAACTAGGGGGGCTGAGGAAATCGCAGAGGAGGTCGAATCCATCGCGGCGCAGGTGAGCGGTTTCTCCGGCAGAAACAGCTTCGGCGTGATTGCTGAATCGCTCAGCAAGAATTTCGGCAAAACCATGGACATATTCGCCGACGTCGTGCTGAATCCATCGTTCGACGCGCGGGAAATCGAGCGCGCAAGAGGGGACGTACTCTCGGACATTAAACGCGAGATGGACAGCCCCGCGAAGACCGCCATAAATCTATTTATTAAGACCCTCTATCAAAAGCACCCGTACAGGCTAAATCCGCTCGGTTCTAAGGAATCAGTAGAGGCAATGACCAGAGCCGAGCTTGTGAAATTCTACGAGCGATACGTGCGCCCTGAGAATATGGTCATAGCCGTCGTGGGCGACGTAACCGAGCCGGACGTTCTCGCCGCAGTGGAGGGGTATTTCGGCGGGATGAAGAGCGAGAAATTCACCCCTCCCAAGGTCAGCCTAGAGACTGCCCCTGCAAAAATCCGCGAGGCAGAGGTCTCTCAGTCCGATAAGGCGCAGGCGCACATCATTGTGGGGTTTCAAGCCCCGACCCTCTACGATGCCGACCGCTACCCATTCGAGGTGCTAAACGCGGTTCTTGCCGGGCAGGGCGGGCGACTTTTCCTCGAACTCAGGGACAAAAAAAGCCTCGCCTACACGGTTACATCGTTCCTAACCTTCGGGCTTGAGCCGGGGTTTTTCGGCGTCTATATCGGGTGCGCTCCCGAAAAGAGGTATGAGTCCCTTGCGGCGATAAAAGACCAGCTTCGGCTCGTTTTGGATTCCGGCATCACGGCGGACGAACTCAATCGCGCTCAGAATTACCTCGTGGGGAATTTTGAAATCGGGCTCCAGCAAAATTCCGCCCAAGCCGGTAAAATCTCCCTTGATGAGCTATATAAAGCCGGCTGGGACGACTACAAACGCTACTCTCAGGGCATATACGACGTAACTCAGGAGGACGTGCTGAGAGCCGCCCGCAAGTACATTGACCTGAGTAAATACACAAGCGCCGTTGTGAAGCCCGAAGGCTAGGGGGGCGATTGAAAATTCAAGGGGGGCATTCGCGTTGATACTCGTTACGGGAGTCGCAGGGTTCATAGGCTCGCATCTCGCCGAAAGGCTCATAGGGGACGGATTTGAGGTCCTCGGCGTGGATTCGTTTTTCAATTACTACCCGCGGAGGATTAAAGAGGGCAATTTGGCGGCGCTTCTGGGCAATCCCAAATTTAAATTTATTGAGGCGAGCCTTTTTAATTTGAATCTGAGGGAGATTGTCGCCGGGGTCGAAGGGGTGTTTCATCAGGCGGCGCTACCCGGCGTGAGGGCAAGCTGGGGGGAGTATTTCTCGGAATACGTCGAGAACAACGTCCGCGCCACCCAAGTGTTGCTTGAGGCGTGCAAGGACAGCAAAACCATACGCAAATTTGTCTATGCCTCGTCCTCTTCGGTCTATGGGGACGCCGACGAGATGCCGATACGAGAAACCTCCCCGACAAATCCCGTCTCGCCATACGGGGTTACCAAGCTCGCCGCCGAACACCTCTCTACGCTCTACTCGAAGGGCTATGGAGTACCCGCAGTCTCGCTTCGGTACTTTACGGTCTATGGCCCGAGACAGCGCCCCGACATGGGATTTCATAAATTTATAAGCCGCATCGTCCGAGGCGAGGAGCTTGAAATCTTCGGCGACGGAAGCCAAACACGCGATTTCACCTACGTTGACGACGCAGTGGAGGCGAACATTCGCGCATTTCATAACGGCAAAAACGGCGAGAGCTATAACATAGGCGGCGGGAGTAGAATCAACCTCCTCGACACAATACGAATTATTGAAGAGGTATCAGACAGGAGGGCGCGTTTGAAGTTCGTCGCCCCGCAGCGCGGGGACGCCAAGCACACATTCGCCGACGTAACCAAAGCGGCGAGGGATTTTGGCTATGCCCCGAAAGTCGCCACTTCCGAAGGTTTACGCAGGCACTGGGAGTGGCTGAGGGACAACATCGGCATTTATTCATAAATACTCTCAGCGCGCGCTCGCCATCTGCCGAGCTGGAAAAAATACCCCGGAGGCGCGGAATGCCATTGGATGAAAAACTGCTAAAAATAATTGTCTGCCCGAAATGCAAGGGGAAAATCCGCCTCGGCGCGGACGGCTCCTGGCTCATTTGCGATAGCTGCGGGATTAAATTCCCCGTCAAAGACGGCATCCCGATACTCATGGCTGAGGAATCTGAAGAGATTTAAGCTCACACGGGACTATCATCCCCACCCCGATTCTCTGCCGCAAGGATGCCTCGCCCTGAGCCTGCCCGCGGCGAAAAACCCATCAATAAAATTCCTCACTGCGTTTGGAATGACACGGTGCCTGCGCCGAGAATTGGACAGATTCCGCGCCCCTTCAATTCATCCTGAGCGTAGTCGAATGACGGGATTCCCCAATCAGTCAATATGCCGGTAATGGCTAAAAGTAACTTAGAGGGGGGCATTAGAGCGGGAGAAGGAGGGGATCGCTCCCCCCCATCCCGATGAAATTTTGAGCCGCGCTTATATGTGTCCGATTCCTACGAGCGGAGGGCGTCTCTGAGGGTTTCGCCCATTTCGGCGGGGCTTGGGCAGACCCTTACCCCCGCGCTCTCAAGGGCGTCTCTCTTGTCGGATGCGCTGCCGGAACTGCCGGAAATTATCGCTCCGGCGTGTCCCATGCGCTTGCCCTTGGGGGCTGTTGCTCCGGCAATGAACGCGACTACGGGCTTTGTCATATTGTTTTTGATAAAGACGGCGGCTTCTTCCTCCGCGCTCCCGCCGATTTCGCCTATCATGATGACGGCGTCGGTGTCTCTATCCTTTTCAAAGAGGTCTAAAACGTCAATAAACGTCGTGCCGATAACGGGGTCTCCGCCGATGCCGACGCACGAGGACTGTCCGATGCCGAGGTTTGAGAGTTGCCACACGGCTTCGTAGGTGAGCGTGCCGCTACGGGAGATGATGCCCACTCTCCCCGGCGTGTGGATGTATCCGGGCATGATGCCCACCTTTGCCTGCCCCGGACTCATCACTCCCGGACAGTTGGGCCCAACGAGCCTCGCTTTCCTGCTTTTCATGAATTCCTTGACCTTGAGCATATCAACAGTCGGTATCCCCTCGGTGATGCAGATGACAAGCTCCACTCCGGCGTCAGCGGCTTCCATTATGGCGTCCATGGCGAAGGGGGCGGGAACAAATATAAGCGATGTGTTCGCTCCGGCTTCCTTGACCGACTCCAAAACGCTGTTGAACACGGGGAATCCCTCAATTTGAGAGCCGCCCTTGCCCGGAGTTACGCCTCCTACGACATTTGTTCCGTATTCTCGGCACTGAGTGGCGTGGAAAAGCCCGGCGCTTCCCGTGATGCCCTGAACTACGACTCTGGTGTTTTTGTCAACCAAAATGCTCATTGAACGGACGCTCCTTGTTATCTGATTTCGGCGAATTAAATCGGCTTGGAATATAACACAAACCGCCGAGGTTTCAACCTCCCGTCATGAACCCGAAGGCTCGTCCCCCTCAAGCACGGTCTTAAGGTCGAACCAGTGAGTCCCCACAAAACGTAGCCGGAATTCACTCTTCTCGAGTCTAACCTGAATCTCGACGGATGAATCTGTGTCGGCCGCGTCTCTGCTGCTGATTCTGCGCCTAAGTGTCTCATCTCCGGTTTCCCGCGCATGTTTGTACATGGCGGCGCAAAGCGGGCAGAGCGCGAGCCGGTTCTGAGGGTAGTGTTTCGTCAATTCCCTCACGCACTGCACTGCCTCGAAGTAGTACTCCTCTCCTCCGTTGACTTTAACTTTAAAGGGCATTTCACCGTGGCAGCATTGGCAGACGAGTTCTTCATCGGAGTTTGTATATTTAGCGCGGAGATATGTTTTGGCTTCAGCGATCACGGTGTCTGTCCCAGGAATGATACTCCGTTCGCACTTAACGCTCTGTCTGTCGGGCGCGTCTTCACTTTCCTCCAGCACAGCCTTGCGGCGGCGTTCGGGGTCCTTGACAGACTCCTCTGGGAGCGAGGCTTTTTGGTGGTTCGCGAGTATTTCATCCGGCGAAATTCCTGCCTCTCTAACCTGCCTCCATTTATCCAATTCCTCGGCAGAACCAAAGCCATTTTCCTCAGCCCACGCATCTTTGCGGACGTATTCCTCGCTGCGCTTCTTAGCGCGCTCTGCGAAGCCGATGGCGGTCAAAAGCCCGTTGCGGTCGTCATAGGGGAAATCGGTACGGAGGCTGTCTTTTGTCATGTCCTGGGCGCCGCAAAATTCCCCCGACTTATTCGGTATCCATTCGGCGCGCCCCTTCAAGTGGCACACGAGTTGGGAGTCTGCCTCGCGGATTGAGTATTTGCTATTCAGACGATAACGGGCTTTTGCGTGTCTCGTCTCGGCTTTGATTAGGGCATTCCAAACAAGACGACTAGCTGTAACCGACTCTGCCATTAAGTATTGCTCAAGGTTCGGTATTGTGTAATCCTCATCAGTACAGTGTTTCGGCATCATGCCTCCCTGATTTAACGAGGGCCAGGTTGGATTCTTATGGAATGACGCTTTCTCTACCTTTAATTCGCACATCACCCCTAGCGCCTTGAGAAAAGCAATAAAATCATTCATCTGAGGCTGAGAAAGTTTTTCCTTGTAGCGGCTCCAAACGGGTAATTTACCGTGAATCGGAGTTAATTCTGCAAGTCCGGTTGCCTCGAGAGGTTCATCCAAGCACACATCTTTCGGCATTTGCCACGAGGGTTTATCATCGCGTATAAATGAGTAGGATTTAAATAGCTCCGCGTCCGCCGGATTTTTCCTCCAGTAGGCTGTGAATTTGCCTAAGTCGTCGAAGTGGCTATCTTTCACCTCTTTAGTCAGGTTGCCCTTGTAATTTTTCCTCAATATTTGCCGAATAGCCTCCCTCTCATTGTAGGGTTTTACCCCCAGCCGCACCAAAAAAGCCTTAGCGTTTTTCTCTCGTTCGCCTCCCTGCCCCGCGCTATAGACCTCGGGTTTCACAAAGCGCACATTCGCGGGCTTGGTTCTCTCCGACGCCGCATCTGCATCGGCGGGGAAGAACGCTTTATGCGCCGCCACCTGCTCGTCCTGACCGTCATCCGCCGCTACCCGAACGATTGGGTACTCTGGCATATTCACCTTTTCTTTATGCTCATAAGAATCCTCTAGCAGGGCATAGAAACGCATGAGCCAAGAATCATCTTTCCCCACAATCCACTTTTCGATTCGCCTTCTATGCTTGGCGTTCTCATTTTTCTTCTCCTTCTCGTAGTTGTAAAAGCTGGGTGATGGGTGAGGCTTACTCACGGCTTGGGCAAGCTCGGCAAAGCTCCATTCTCTAATTTCCAGGCTATCGAGGAATTTATCCTCCCGCTGACTCTTCTGCGGCGCGTTGGCAACCCAAAGCGGCGGGGCAGATTTAGTGAAAAACGATAAATCTACATCGTCTATGACATTTGCAATCGCAACCGCGCCCCTGTAAAGACCTTTAGCCGGGGCATATCCCCCGCTTTTTGTCGGGGTGAGTGCTTGTTCTTTAAACGCATTAGCTATCCTCTTGTGAATCCCCTCGTAAAAATCGGCGAGGGGGTCGTCTCTATTTGGCATGACGGCTAGAAAGCTCATAGTGAGCATTCCCACATCACGAATATACGAGAGCGATTCCACGATAAGCTCCGCGATGCCGTCTCTGAGTTTTTTGTTAGGCTCGCAGTCCCGCACGCTGTCCCGCGCTACGGTCGAGGCGAAGGGGGCGTGAATGTGAAATCTCAGGTTTGAAGTTTCTTTCTCCGCCGGAAAGTAGATGGACACCTGTCCGGGGCTAAGAGGGGTGATTCTCCAGCGCGATTTGCTCTTTTTATCGTCGTTTTGCGCGAGGCTGTAGGCGATGGCAACGCGGCAGGGTTTTCCCGCTCCGTCTTCGTCCACGACATCAATGTTTTTTTGGAAGCGTAGCCAATCCGAGTGTCTATTACCGCTCTGGATATTAATATGCCCGGCTTCGCGCTCAACCCTCTTCTGGTAGCCTCGGGCGCCTCCGGGAAGCGAGTATTTAATTTCCTCAATATTGCTCAAAAAAAGAAGCGTATTCTCGCCAAGGGAGGTAAGCGCGCTCTCTATTTCCCTGACTGCTTGCTCCTTTTTCATCGTGGGATGATTAAAAGGGAATACGAATTTTGTCATCCGCGCGCTCATAGAAGCGCTTGATTCAATCTCCTGCGGCACAACTAAATCTCGGATACGGAAATGAAACTCCCCTGAATGGATTTCGGGAGTGTCCGTATAGGCGAATACTGCTTTAAATCCAACCCCAAACTTGCCGATATTGGTATTATCATCTCGCTTGGCGCTTCCCCCTATGCTGGTAATAGACTCAACGTCTGCGAGAGTAAAAAGGCGGCTTCCGTTATGCTCAAATTCGATTCTATCCTCAAGCAGAGAGAACATCACCCATGTTGCCTGCGCGTCCTCGGCGTTTTGCAGAAGCTCGTAAATAAAATGAGCGTTGTCCGGGTAGAGGTCTGTTAAAAGATTCTTAATACCGTCTTCAAACTTATTCTTTCTATTGATTCTAACCCAATCCTCCCGTATTTCAGTCAGCACTTGAAATTCCGGTGTCATTTTCCCTCTCCTGAGTGTATTTCGATGATTCCATAAGCAATGGTATCGGCTAATATATCCGCTCTTTCCGAGTATGCGTTTAAGCTCTCTATGCGGCGGTTGTAGTCGGCATTAGCGTTGTCTATTTGAGACTGCCGCATTCTTTTAATCTTCTCGTTATCCGCGCCACTGAGCCGTTCATCGAGAAGGGCAATGCGCGCCCGATGGCTGATAGCGAGGCTCTCTTTTTGATACTTCGCCAACTCGCGGTTGTGATTCCGGTGTTTGTCTCGCGCTTCAGACCAGAGCCTCTGATGCTCGGACTCCAAATAATTGACAATGCGCATGGAATCCTCGGATGCCCTACTGCTCTCGGCGTCGGTTGCATTTTCTAACAGGCGGGTGAGATGCTCGGTGATGGCGGGCGATGAGGCTACGGGGCGCAAAATCACGTCCTCGCGAATTCCCTTCATACGCCACAGATATACGGCAAATTCGTATCTCCCCGCAGGAACGCCGCTCGATACCGCTTTGAGCGTGGTGAAGTATTTCCTATTTGAGTGGAATCCTGCGGCGGCTTGCTTTACCAAGGGGTGAAGAGCGGTTATGAATGCGGCTTTGGGATTTTCGACGGCGCATTTGGATTCAAAGGTAATGGGGAGATGAGCGACGCTTCCCCTAAGCCACTTTTCCCATTCCCGAAAAGCGCTGTTATTTCCCTTTGAAAGGAGGTTAAAGTCGCTTAAAAGGGCGTTCTTTGCCTCTTGCGATAATCGGAGGGTTTTCAGCGGATTTTCGCCGAGAATAAATCCCTGCTCAGCGCCGCATGACTTCTGCAGATATAGCGTAGCGAGCCTCTGGAGTGAATTCGCAGACACCCAAAAGCTCGATGCGTCTTCGACCTCTCTTTTCATGCGGTCTTCGGGCAGTCGGATGCCGAATAGCTCCATCTGCCGCCGCTCGAGTTGCTCCTGCTCGTTTCTGAGTCTGATTTTGTTATCCGCCAGTTGCTCGAATTTTTCCTGTCGTTCTTCCGGGCTCAGCGCAAAATTCTCTGCAATATTGCGGATTTCTCTTGTAATTTCCCCTAAAATCTCCTCGCTTCCCCCCAATGCCCTGTTAAACACACCTATGCGCAGAAGGCATCTTTCGTAAATGTCTGCGTCAACCGTGCCGGGGGTGATTAGGTTAATAATGGCAATGCTCTGGCTCTTTTGCCCATTTCTGTCTATTCTCCCGATTCTCTGCTCGATACGCATAGGATTCCAAGGCAGGTCATAGTTCACAATGCAGTCGCAAAACTGGTAATCCAAACCCTCGCACCCAATTTCCGAGAACAGTAGGACATCTAGGCTGTCGCGCTCCTCTCTGGCGTTCGCAAAACGCTCTCTGATGGCGACGCGCTCTTCATCGGGCGTTCCACCGTGTATCATGCCGACGCGAAATCCGTCCGACATAAGATTCCTGTAGATATAGCCCAGAGTATGTCGAAAACAGCTAAAGAGCATAATCTTATTGTTAGCTAGCCTCTGCTTTTCTCTAATAAACTTTCGCACGGCATCGAGTTTAGCGTCATCAGAGCCTAGAGATTTTGACATTTCCAGAATCATCTCAATTTGACGTCGTATGGAGTCAATAGCACCGCTTGAGGGGGCGGGGTCTGCGCCGCCTGCTTCCTCCCATTCGAGTTCATCAATGCGGCGTGTCAGGATTCCTTCGAGGAAAGGGGCAAGTCCGTGGAGACAGCTCGCCGCTTGGCGTCTTATTGTGGTCATCATAAAATTGATGTTTACATCCTCGCGGAGGCGGCTCAGTATCTCGGCCTGTGTTCTGAGAATCATATCGTGTATATTCCGATGCAAATGAGTTAATGGAACTTCAATCGTCTCAGGCCTTCGCACGGTAAAATCCCCAATATCCTTACGCCGGGTTCTGCTCATAAGCGTGTTCAGCGTGTGCATGGATTCCAAGTCGTCTATTATCTGCACACGCTCTTCATTTGATATATTCCCTTGAGAAAGTCTGTGTCGTATCCGAATGAGGCTCGGATGACGGCTCAAAAAAGCTCTGCCCCAATACGTGCTTTCTGCCTCTTTGAGCATCTCGTCTGTTTCGCAGAACCACTGCGGTTTTTGCCCCCGCGCCGCCGCTACGGCTCTATTAATAAACTCGTTCGGCTCGGTTATTTTCGAGAAACTCTCCGAATCAATTATTAAATCGGGACGCAGTACATTGAGCAAAACAAAAAGGTCATTTCTCCCTAGCTGAATCGGCGTAGCTGTTAAAAAAATAGCGGCTTCGGCATAGTCGCAGAAAAACCTGACCCCCTCGTGGCTATAAGTGTTCTGGTTGCGTATGTGGTGCGCTTCGTCAACTATGACTAGGTCAAATCGCGGGGGCGGGTCAGTGTACAATAGTCCCCCTTTTCCACGTTTGCGCTTTTTATCTGGTTCCGGGCCATGAAGAAGCCTCTCATCTAGCAGAGAGTAGGGGAGAATCACTTTTGAATACTGCTCTGGCCAAGCGCCGTCCTTATTCAATTCGCTTATGCAGTATCTCAGTGTTTCGCCGTCGAGATGAGTAAATTGTTCATCGAAGCGTTTCATCTCGTTCATCCACTTGCTCTCGGTTATCAACGGGCGCGGGCATATAATTAAAACGGAGCGGATTTCCCCTCTTGCCTGCAATTCCCGTAGAATCAGCCCAGCTTCGATGGTTTTCCCCACTCCCACGTCATCGGCGATGAGCAGGCGCGGGCGGTCTGCTGTGATGAATTTCAGCGCCGGTCTGAATTGATAGGGAATAAAATCAATGCGGGCAGAGTTGAGCGAAAATAGGGTTGATAGGCCGGGATATTTAATCTGAAGCGCGGATAGATAGGCGTGAAATTGCTCGCGCGGCAGAGACTCAATTCCCTCGGCTTGTTCCATAATTAATTGAGATGCGTAGTATGTGTGTATTTCCCGGTTTATAAAAACCTCGATGCGATTCTCAGGCTCGCTCGGTATGATTTTTAGCACGGCGCCGCGGCTTTGCGGCTCTGATTTTATCTGAACCATTTGACCCGGTTTGAACTCCGCGCTGTCTCTGCTGGAAATGTTATTTCTCCTCGGCGGCAGAAAATTTTTTATTTCTCGCTCAAAACTAGCCGCCGTCCCAATTCCTCTTCAATATATCCTAATAAATAATTGCAATAATAATTCATTTTCCCTCTTATCTCAATTTGTAATTCGCCATCCCGCCGCGGCGCGCTTTTCCTGCCAGTTTTCTCAATGTATAATCCCCTCCTACTGTGAGAATCATCAAAATCAATAGCGAGAGTCTGGAGAGAAAACTCAAGGGCGTCAGAGCCGGCGGCGTAGCCTGGGATTTGGCGCTTGAGAAGGCTGTCGCCGAAATAGTTCAGTCCGTAAGAAAAAACGGAGACGCCGCGCTTTTTAAATTCACCAAGAAATTCGATAAAATCCCGCTTTCGCCCAATACGGTTAGGGTTTCCCGCGAGGAGTTTCAAAAAGCCGACGCCGAAACCCCGGATGAGATAAAATCCGCTCTCTGCCTTGCCGCCGAGAGAATCCGCCTATTTCACGAGCGCAAAATGCCTCAGGAGGGGAGCTTTGCCGACTCCCTTGGCAACGAACTCGGCTGGCTCATACGCCCTATTGAGCGCGTCGGGATTTACGCCCCCGGAGGTAAGGCGGCTTACCCCTCGACAGTTCTAATGACCGCGATTCCGGCAAGGGTCGCCGGGGTTCAGCAGGTCGTTCTCGCCACCCCTTGCTTCAGGGGCGAGTTGAACTGCGCTGTGCTGACGGCCGCCTCCATTGCCGGAGTGGACGAGGTCTATAAAATCGGAGGCGCTCAGGCTGTGGCGGCGCTCGCCTACGGGACAAAGTCGGTGCCAAGGGTAGATAAAATCGTTGGACCCGGCAACATTTACGTTACGATAGCAAAGAAGCTCGTCTTCGGCGCGGTGAATATTGACATGATTGCGGGACCTAGCGAGGTACTCATTATTGCCGATGGAAGCTCGCCCGCCTCGTGGATAGCGGCAGACCTCCTCGCCCAAGCCGAACACGACGAGATGGCGGCGCCGGTTCTGGTAACGACGTCCGAGAGATTCGCCAAGCAGGTCAGGGCGGAAACGCTCAGGCAGCTGCGCGCGCTGCCGAGAAGAGAAATCGCCGAGGTTGCCGTGAGGAATCAAGGGAGGATTTTTATCGTTGATGGGCTTGCCGCCGCCGTAGAGGTGGCCAACGCCTTTGCTCCAGAGCATCTAGAACTGTGCGTCGAGAACCCGAAGGCTCTGCTTCCGAATATCCGCCACGCGGGGGCGATTTTTCTCGGCTCCATGTCCACCGAGGCGTTTGGAGACTACGTTGCAGGGCCTAGCCACGTGCTTCCCACGGGCGGAGCGGCGAGGTTTTCATCCCCTCTTAGCGTCTATGATTTTTTGCGGATGCCAAGCGTAATCTCAATATCTGAGGGCGGATTCCGCGAGCTTCGAGACTCGGTAATAGCGCTTGCCTACGAAGAGAAGCTCGAAGCGCACGCCCTGTCGGTCAAGGCGAGGGGCTGAGTAAATTACCCTGATGAGAGAGAGAAAAGACCGCTCCCGAAAATCCCTTTCTGCCGAGGAAATAGTTAAATCCAGGACTCGCGCCCAGGTGCGAGGTCTTGTGGCTTATTCCGTCCCACACATTGACTGCCCTGTGAAGCTCGACGGCAACGAGAGCCCTTTCGCCCCTCCCCCTGAACTGTCGGAGAATATCCTCGAGGAGCTGCGCAAAATCCCGGTCAACAGGTATCCAGACCCGGAGGCAACGGCTCTGAGAGCCAATATCGCCCAAATGTCAAAATTTCCTCCTGGGGGAATTCTCCTGGGCAACGGCTCGGACGAGCTGATAGAGATGCTCATGCGCGCGTTCTCAGGCAGGACGAGAAGGGTTCTCTATCCCGCGCCCACTTTTTCCATGTACCGAATCACAGCGGCGACGCTTGGGCTTGATACTGTCCCCGTGGAGCTTGACGAGAAATTCGATATTGAAATTGAGGCGACACTCCGCGCGATTCGAGAGAAAAACCCGGATTTGATATTTCTCGCCTCTCCTAACAACCCGACGGGAAACCGTTTCTCAGGGGATAGAATCATCGAAATCCTAGAGCGCGCAAGGGGGGTGGTGGTAGTTGACGAGGCGTATTCGGATTTCGCGGTGGCGGCGCATCTGCCGCTGATTGAGAAATATCCGAACCTCATCGTGCTGAGGACGCTCTCGAAAATCGGATTTGCGGGGCTTAGGCTTGGGATTCTATTCGCCCATGAGGCGCTCGCGCGCGAGGTAAACAAGGTTCGGATGCCCTACAACGTGAACTCGCTCACTCAGCGCGCCGCCGAAGTGGTGTTGGCTAACTTTGAATTTGTGGGAGAGAATATTCAGCTCATCATCCGCGAGCGGGACAGAGTGTCCGAGGCTCTGCGCCAGATGCGCGGCGCTGAGGTTTTCCCTACGGACGCGAATTTCGTTTTAATGAGGGTAGGGGATGCCGACGATGTATTCGAGAGACTCGCCCATCGGGGAATTCTCGTCAGGAATTTCCACTCCGCCGGCGGCAGGCTCGCAAACTGCCTAAGGGTAACAATCGGCGCGCCTCACGAGAACGATGCCCTCCTCGCCGCTATTGGGGATATTCTCGGATAATTCAGGATTTGGCTATGCTCCTGTGCCGATTCAGTCCCGCCATCTCATGCGCGGTCTATTTTCTAGCTTTGCGAAGTCCCCAGTACCCAACCCACAGCGCTAGGCATCCCCACGAGAACGCATTGCCGATGCGGGCATAGATGGTTTTCCCGTGGTTCATTATGCCGACTCTCGCCTCAAGGGTCGTGCGCTCGAATATCTCGGTCTTGGCAATGACCCTGCCCACCGGGTCAATCACCGCGCTCACGCCCGTGTTTGTCGCCCTCACCAGGTAGAGCCGAGTCTCTATCGCCCTCGGAATTGAGACGAGCAGGTGCTGATACGCGGCGAATGTTCTGCCAAACCAGGCGTCGTTCGTGATATTGACCAGGAGGTTTGCCCCTTTCTCCGAGAATCTCTTGGCAAATGACGGGATAATGTCCTCGTAGCAGATGAGCGGGGCGATTCTCAGTCCTTTAGCTGGTATCTCGAATATTTCGAGCGCGCTGCCGGGGGTGAAATCCCCCGTTGCCGGGCTTAATTGCTTAAGCGATGGAAAATACCTCGCAAACGGCAGATACTCGCCGAACAGGAGCAGTTTTATCTTATGGTATCTGCCCAGAATTGCCCCCTCGGAGTCTGAAAGAAACGCCGTGTTGAACTGCGCCCGCCGCCCGCCTTCTCCCTCGATAGCCCCGTAGGAAAGCCCTCCGACAATAAAATACGCGCCGCCAATAGGCGGGACAGCCGCCGCTCCTTTGCTTGCGAGGGTCTTTTCGGTAAGCGGAATCCACGCCTGAATCGCCGTTTCGGGCCAGATGACCAGGTCGGGGGCATCAATGGATTCTGACATGATTTTATGGGTGCTTGAGACGAACTCCTCGTTCTCAGGAGTCTTCTCGAAGAAATCGAAATTTGCCTGCACCACTCCGACTTTAATCTTCTCCGAGGTTTCAGCCCACCTGTCAACCGCCTCAATCCTCCAAAACCCATAGCCGAGCGTAAGCGCGAGCAACGCCGCCGCCGCCGCTGCCTCAGGGTAGGATGCTGACCTCCCAAGCCGGATACATTTAAAAACTGCGAAATTCACGGCGACGATAATAAAACTAATCGAATATACACCGAAGAGGTCTGCTATCTGCATCGCGGGGAGGTAATTTGCCTGCGTGTTCGAGATTCCATAGGGGAAGAGGAAGGGAAATAGGAATTCGAGCGAAGTCCAAATCGAGGCGGCGAGCAGAACGCAGAGCGCTCCTCGCCTCTGAAATATGTTGAGCCGCGCCGAGATGTAGGCAAATATGCCGATGTACGCCCCCGTGTAGGCGGACAGGATTAGGTGAAAGAGGAAACTCACCGCCTCCGGGAAGCCGCCGAACCTCGTAATTGTGCCGATGATCCAGTACATCCCGACGGCATTTGCGAGAGCGCCGACGAGAATTCCGAGCCGAAACGCGTCTTTCGGGGATTTATCCCAGATTGCCGAGAAAAAGGGGACGAGCAGAATCCACGATAAAATTCCGGCGTAGGGGATGACAAAAGCCGCCGGCAGGAGCAGAGCGGAGATGACGCAGAGGGCGAGGTCTCGTTTGGTTATCACGTTATCTGCCTGATCTCTTCCCTGTGGTGGGCTTTTTGCGAAGCTGGGCAATTTTTACCACTCCGAATATTATGAGAATAAGCGCCATCACCTGAGCCACTGACAGACCGGGTATCGCGCTTGGGGTCGTAGCCCTCAGGAACTCTATTGAAAACCTCTCAAGCCCTGCGAGAATTAGAAAAAGCGCAAATAGCCAGCCCACCGACATTTTCCGCTCCCTGATTTTCCACAGATAAACGAAAATCGCGCCGAGCAGCGCTGCCTCGTAAATCTGCGTCGGATGCACCGTCTCGGTTGTCGGCGGAATCCCGTTTGGAAAAGCCATCGCCCAAGGCACGTCCGACGGCACTCCGTAATCATCCCCTACGAGCAGACACCCGATGCGCCCTATTGAATGCGCAAGGGCGAGCGAGGGAGCGAGGCAGTCCCCAATAGTCCAGTAGCTCACTTTGCTCCTCGCTGCGATAATCCATACGAGCAGGGCGGCGAGAAAAAACCCTCCGTAGAACGTGAGTCCCCCGCGCGACAGGAGATACGCGCCGGGATTTGCGAGGAGATCTGCGAGCGGGACGTTTTCATAGACGTAGAGGATTTTTGCTCCGATAAGCCCGCCGACCATTGCGGCGATGAATACGTTGCCCAGGAGGTTTTCATCGAGTCCTCTGCGCCGAAATTCGAGCGACGAGAAGTAGTATGCCGAGAGAAACCCCAGCGCGACCATCACGCCGAACGATGAGATTACGAAATCTCCGATTCTGAGCAGTTCTGGGTACATTTACCGCGCTCCGGTTGTTTTTTTCTCAAAATTGTTTTTTATTAGAGCCTCTATTCGGTTTTTGAGAGCGGCGTTTTTTCTAGTGAGCCGAACCGTGAACAGGAATATAATTGCCCAGAGGACAAGCTGAATAATAAAACTCGTGAAAATATCGTACATTTTAGATGCGCTCCCCGCCTAGATGCGATTTAGGTATTAAATCTAACTGACGTCTCCCTAAATTTAAACACGCCCCCACGCCGACCCATAAGCGCGCATGAGTTAGCGCGGCGTTAAGACCTAGCCTCCTTGCTTGCATGAACCGCTGGGAATAGGTAAATTCTTCAGGCGAGATGATAAGCTCTCCGGTGCTGGTTCTAAACCGCAATTTTGTTCCGCTCACAATTACAAGCGTAAAGAGGGCTTTTGTCATGCTCTACTGCGGAGTGGCAAAGGCTGTAGCCGGAGACTACAGGACGTTTGATTTCGAGTCATGGGCTGAGGTTTCAGCCGCCATGGGCGAAGACGGCATTCAGACCGTAAGCCGCGTAATTAGAATTCCCCGCGTTATAATGCTTCTGCGCTACGACCTCATGCCGCGCAAAGAGGCGAAATTCAACCGCATAAACATTTTCCGGCGGGACGGCTCGGCGTGCCAGTACTGCGGGGAGGTTTTCCCCAAGCCCGACCTCACCATAGACCACGTTGTCCCAAGGTCTCACGGAGGAAAAAGCGTCTGGGAGAACGTCGTGTGCTGCTGCGTTGACTGCAATAGGAAAAAAGGCGGCAGAACACCCGAAGAGGCCCGTATGAAGCTCATAAGCAAGCCCAAAAAACCCGCTTGGGATCCGTTTTCTAATATCTACGTCAGAACCGTAAGATACAAGGAGTGGGAGCCGTTTCTCGGCTTTGTGGAAGCGTCTTACTGGAATGTGGAGCTTGAGGCGTAGTAATTTCAGGTACAATTAGCGTTGAAATTTATAAACCGTCTTGGCATATTTTCATCTGACGCCGCCTTGCCGGGGCGTTTTGCCCTGCGCCTGAATAATTTTTGCAGCTTGGAGGAATATTTATGAAGAAAATACTAATTGCGGCGCTGATGGCGCTGATTGTCCTGCCCGCCATGCTTTACGCAACCATCGTACTGCCCCCGATAGACGGGCCCATTGTGAAAAAAATCCCGATATTCATCCCCGACCTAGTGGGTTTGGGAACGTCCGATGCGAGGGCTAGGGAGTTTGCCGAGGTGCTGAGAAACGACCTGCTCAACGCGGGGCTGTTCGATGTGCAGAAAGGAAACGCCATCTTCCTGGGCGCGGGGGACAATGTCAACTACCAAGCCTTTTTCGACGCCGGAGCGGAGGCTCTAGTCAAGGGGGAATTTCAGGTCTCAGGCGGCAAAATTACCATCACGGCGAAATTATTCGATGTAGTCGCTGAGAAATTCTTAGTCGGCAGGGTCTATGAGGCGACCTCGGATAGGGTCAGAGACGCCGCCCATAAATTTGCCAATCTCGTGATGAAGGAACTCACCGGTATTGACGGCTTTTTCACCTATAAAATCGCCTTCGTCTCAGGGGTGGAAGACAGGCGCGACTTATTCCTGATGGATTACGACGGATTCGGCTTAAGACGCATAACCAATCACCGCGCCCTTGTCCTATCGCCCCACTGCTCGCCAGACGGCTCGAAAATCCTATTTAACTCCGACAAAGTATTCGACCAGGACTTATATAGCCTCAGCCTCGGCGGCAAGGGCGTGGAGCAGAGGCTCACCCGCACCTTTAGGCTGGAGCAAAGCCCTGAGTGGTCTCCGGACGGCAGTAAAATGGCATTCAGCGCCGCCGGCGATATTTACATCGCCAATCCCGATGGGAGTAGCCCCGTAAACATCACTCGCCACCCCTCGATAGACGTATCCCCCGCTTGGTCCCCCGACGGAAGCCGTATCGCCTTTACCTCAGATAGAAGCGGCTCGCCTCAGATTTACGTTATGAGCGCGAAGGGGGGGAGCGCGAAGAGAATCTCCTCAGGCTCTTACAACACCGACCCCGCCTGGTCTCCAAACCCCGAGGTGAATAAAATCGCCTATGTGCGCGTGGGCGGAGGCGCGAATATTATCACGGTAAGTCCAGACGGCTCAGGAGAGAGGCAACTCACCGAAGGCGGCAGAAACGAAAACCCCGCGTGGTCTCCAGACGGTCATTACATCGCTTTTATGTCCTCGCGAAACGGGACGCGCGATATTTTCCTAATGTATCTGAGCGGGGACAACATACAACAGCTCACAAAGGGAAGCGGCAAGGCTTTCCCAACGTGGTGCAGATAAAAGAGACATTGTTCGCGGCGCGGCGGGAGGATGAGAGGCGGAAACACCCTCCCCCTGTCTTTTGAGAGAGACGTGAGGGAGGACTTTTTAGTAATATCAGCCTTTGACCTTGCGGAAATCGGGTTTCCGTTTCTCTTTGAAAGCCGTCGCCCCTTCGAGCATCTGAGGGGACTTGAGGAAAAACTTCGCCAATTCCAGTCCGTGGGTAATCTGCGGCGAAGCCACGTCGGATGCGAAATTAATCTGCGTTTTTGCGATTCTTAGCGACTGCGGGCTTACCTCAAGCAGTCTCTGGCACCAGGCGTCAACCTCTTCATCGAGCTTATCCTTGGGGACGACCTTGTTTATCCAGCCCATCTGCTCGGCTTCTCTAGCCGTGTACCGGTTGCACAGATACACAATTTCGCGGGTCTTCTTATCCCCCACCGAGTGCTGAAGCCCCTGAAGCCCGTACCATATAGGGCAGCTCCCCACCAGAGGCCCAGCCTGCCCAAAGATGGAATCCTCGGAGGCAATGGTCAAATCGCAGAGCATATTAAGCTCGTTCCCCCCGCCGATACAGAATCCGCTTACTCTGGCAATAATGGGCTTGCCGCAGTTGCGCATGGCGTTTGCGAGCCTGTAGTGAACGAGCATATACTCAGAGTTGACGGGCTTATCGGGGTCAATTATCCATGATAAATCCCCGCCAGCGCAAAAAGCCTTGTCGCCCGCGCCGGTAAGCACCATCACGCCGATGTCGTCGTCGAGCCAAGAGTCTTCAATGGCTTCTGCAAGCTCGGATCTCACTTTCGAGTCAAGCGCGTTTCTCACCTCTGGGCGGTTTATCGTAATGCGCGATACGTGGTCTCTCTTCTCATAGAGAATGAAGTCGAATTTCATCTTACTTGAGCCTCCCTTCAATTTTTCCTGATACCATTCATTAAATGCGCTGGATTGTCAATATTTCCCGCAACAGGACGCCCAATGAAGGCTCGACGAAGCCCCACTGCGCGCCTGTGGTATTGGAAGACATATAGGCGGAATCAGTCCCGTTCTGCGCGATAATCCGATTTTCGATAGGTTTTCCAATACGATGCTGAAGATTCTGCTCGCCCTACTCCTCAGGGTAGCTTACGACTCTAAACGTCTGGAACGGCTCTGCCTGTGAAATCATCGGCATCCCAAGCACGGTTACAGATGAAATACGTCCGTTTGAGGCATTGGCGCTGACCCTAAAACCCAGTCTGAGTCCGGCGATGACGGCTGGGTTTGATACAAGCTGATACTCTGCCCGCGTCCTGTCCTCTTTGAGCCTGATGAACCCGTCGCCGACTTGGGTTATCTCGCCGGTTATGCTCTCGGCTCTTGCGCCGGATGGGGCGAGCGCCGCCAAAAACACGCAACACAGAGCGGTCAATATAACTTTTTTCATGGCTGATACCTCCTCAAGGTGTTTTTCCCTATTGTATATAAATTGGGGGTATAATGCCATAGATTTTTTCGATATTGTGAAAAGTGATGAGAATATATAAATTATAATTAACGGTAAACAGTTAGGGGGGGAAGATTCTGACTGACACGCCGCTCGCTTACATTCTCTTTCTATCCCTCAGCGCCTTGCCGAGCGTTACCTCGTCTGTGTATTCGATTTCCCCTCCAACGGGGATTCCGTAGGCAATGCGTGTTACCTCGATTTGAAGCGGTTTTATCAATTTCGCCAGATACATCGCCGTAGCCTCGCCCTCGACGCTTGGGTTCGTGGCAATTATGACCTCTCTCTCTCCTTCGCCTTTTAGCCTCTCGAGAAGCTCGCGAATTTTTAAATCCTCGGGTCCCACCCCCTCGATGGGCGATATTACGCCGTGTAGTACGTGGTATTTCCCTCTAAACTCCGCGCTCCTCTCGATGGCGATTAAATCGAGCGGCTCTTCTACTACGCATATCGCTTTGGCGTCTCTGGAGGGGTCGCGGCATATATCGCAGGGATTCTCCGAGGTGAAGCTGAAGCAGACCCCGCAGAGGCTGATTTTTCTCTTCGTATCGGTTATGGCTCTTGAAAGGCTTTCGGCAAACCCCTCGGGCGCGCGCAAAATATAGAATGCGAGCCTAGTGGCGTTTTTCTCGCCAATGCCCGGAAGTCTCGAGAGCGACTCGATGAGCCTTGAAATCGGTTCTGGAAGACCGCGGCGTTTCATTTTATAGCAGTCCTGGGGGCAGTCCTAGCCCGCCGGCAACTTTGGCAATTTCCTCTTTCATAATCTCTTTCCCTTTGCCTAGGGCTTCGTTCACGGCTACGGTGATTAAATCCTGAAGCATCTCTACGTCGCCGTCCTTTATCAGCTGAGGCTCGATTTTAATTGCTACAATTTCGCCCTTTGCCTTTGCCAGGGCGGTTACCATGCCCCCGCCGGCTGAGGCTTCTAGCACTTTTTCGCCGGCTTCGGCTTGGAGCTTGTCAATCTGCTCTTTCACTTTCTGCGCCTGCTTGAGCATACTTTGTATGTTTCCCAGTTTCATAGGCTCTGCTCCTTGGGTTTTATTTATTTGTAATTTTTACCACTCTGCCTGCAAAAATGCCGAGCGCGTTTTGAATGACCGGGTCGCGTTCGGCGTCTCCTCTGCGCTTTGCCTTCTGCTCGCCGGGCGATACGTAATCCCCTGCGGCATCGGCGCCTGCGCTCAATATTTCTACCTTCGGCTTTAAGTCCTCGCCGAAAAACTCCTTGGCGAGAGCGCCTATGTTCTCCTGATTCCTCGCCGCATAGTCCGAGTGAACCGAGCGAGCGCCAAATTCTAGTATGAGGATTCCCGACTCAGCCCTGATGGAGGTCGCTTTATCGAGGTGAATTCCCGCCATTGGGCTCTTGGATTTCACAAACGAGATGAAGTCCCCATCTTCTGCGGCGGCACGGGTTTCAGATGGAATCATCTTTTCTGCGGGTTCGTATTGGGCTTTGTCCTCTGCGAGCGACGATACTGAGGTATTAGCGCTTGGGGGCAGGGCGCTGGCGGGGCTTGGGATTTGCTTTTGTATCGCCTCGATTTTAGCGATAATCTCATCGAGCGGGATTATCGTCCTCACGAGGCAGAGCCTTACCAAAAGTGCCTCTAGGGCGATTCGAGGATAAAACGAGCGATGCACCTGCTCCGCCCCTTCAAGGGTGAGATTAAAGAGCGCGTCCAGAGTCTCAGCGGTTTCCTGTTTGGAGAGCTTTTGAAGCTCCAATCTCTCCTCCTGCGAGATGTCTGATGCCGCCTCTGCGCCGCATATTTTCATCAGCAGAGCGGCTCTAACGGCCTTAAGTAAATCCTCCGAGAACCGCCTTGGGCTTACCCCCTTGTCCGCCGCTGAGTTCAAAATTTCAACTGCCATCTTCGCATTCTTGGTCAATACCGCCGAAAGCGCCGCTCTTGTGAGGGATCTGTCCATTACGCCGAGAATGCGGGCTGCCTCTTCGCCGTTTATCGCCGCTCCGAATGTGGCGATGAGCCTGTCCATGAGGCTTAGGGCGTCTCTCATGCTCCCGTCGGCTTCTTCGGCTACTAGGGAAATCGTCGCGCCGGAGATTGCCACCCCCTCCTGCGAGGTGATGAATTCGAGCCTCTTTTTTATTGTTTCAAGCGGCACTTTTTTGAATTCGTATCTCTGGCAGCGGGACAGAATAGTCGTCGGAATCTTATGCGATTCCGTTGTGGCTAGGATGAAAAGCACGCGCGGGGGAGGCTCTTCAAGGGTTTTGAGCAGGGCATTAAACGCCGACTGCGAGAGCATGTGCGCTTCGTCAATTATATAAATTTTGGTTTTGCCCGATGATGGCAGATATTTTACGTTTTCGATAATTTCTCTGACGTCGGCGACTCCGGTGTGGGACGCGGCGTCAATTTCCATTACGTCAAGCGATCTGCCCTCGGCGATGTCCGCGCAGAACGAACACTCGGAGCAGGGCGAGGGGGTTGGGCCATTTACGCAGTTGAGCGCCTTTGCCACGATTCTCGCGCTTGTGGTCTTGCCGACCCCCCTTGAGCCGGAGAAAATAAGGGCGTGCGCTATCTTGCCCGACGAGATGGAGTTCTTGAGGGCTTGGGTGATGTAGTCCTGCCCTACGAGGTCGTCAAAAGTCTGTGGTCTCCATTTTCTGGCAAGGACGAGGTAGGACATAAATCACCATGAATAAAACCGGCGGGCCGGGGTAGCCGCAACGCTCAGAGAGGTTTGCTACCGTTGCTCTCTTCCGAGCCTGGCGGGTTTTACAATTCCCTGCCGCGCGGGCCCGACCTGCCGGTTTTATATCCGCAGATTTTATATAACTCTATCTTATCTGCGGTTTATACGTTTTCTAGTAAAACTCGTGGCGGAGAGGGAGGGATTCGAACCCTCGAGGGAGCTTTAGACCCCCTACACGCTTTCCAGGCGTGCACCTTCGGCCGCTCGGTCACCTCTCCGGTGTGGAGATTTCGCCGCACCTCTGGCTCATCTCAACTACAGTACTCAGTATAAGTAATATCTCAGCTCGGAGCGTTGCCGCCCCGGTTTATCTGCCTACTTGCTTTCACAATTGCATAGGCTCTTGTGTATATGCGCTATCACGTTATGTATATCGTCATCTGAAAGCGCCCCTCCCCATGCCGGCATAAGCGGGGATTTCCCGACAGACGGGCCGCCTTCTTTAATAACCTTAAAAATATGGTCGTTTGTCAGCGATGATACATAGGCGGCATCGCTCAGGTCTCTGGGCTTGGGGTTTAGCGCGGCGGCGGCGACTCCGTCTCCCTTGCCTCCAATGCCGTGGCAGGAGGCGCAGATGGTCTCGAATTTCGCCTTGCCCAAAGCGGCGTCTCCTTTAGGGGCGGCGGCCGCTTGCGCGCCATCGGTATTTGCCGCCTCTTCAGCCGCAGGGGCGGTGGTCTCCTCGGCTTGAGGCTCTGGGGTTGCCGCCTCGATTGTTGGCTCCGGTGTGTTTTCGACTATCGCCTCGGTTGCCGCCTCTGGCTCTTCCTCTGTCTTCGAGCATGAAATGACGGATGCCCCAAGCGATGCGGACACGGTTAAAATCAATATAGCTCTCAATAGTTTCTTCACTATTCTCTCTCCTCTCCTAAAATATTCGACTGTTTCTCTCTATACCTACACTACCTACACTGCGCATCTACCGAAATATTTCGCCCAAGTATTCTATACAGTTTTTCGGTTTTGTTAAGAGACGTCGCGCTTATTCGCCCAAATGTTTGGAAAAGCGGGCTTATTTAATGTAGAATTTTGCGCAAATCTTTTAGGAGGGGACAATTCTTGAGCGCAATAACTGTTGAAAATGAGTCCGCCGCTTCCCTCGTTACTCTTCGCCGCCCAAAGGTAAACGCCCTCAACGAGGCACTTGTGGATGAGCTTATTTGGGTTTTGCGCGGTTTAGAGGCTGATTCCGCCGTAAAAGCGGTCATCCTCACGGGCGAGGGGGGATTTTTCTCCTTCGGACTGGATATTCCTGAGTTTATGGGATACTCAAAAGAGGCGTTTGCGGGGTTCATTATTAAATTCACGGGTCTGCTGAAACTCATATTTCAATTCCCAAAGCCCGTCGTAGCCGCCCTGAACGGACACGCCATCGCCGGCGGCTGTATGATAGCCCTTGCCGCTGACTACAGGATAATGGCATCGGAGAAGGCGAAAATCTCGCTCAATGAGATAACTTTAGGCTCGACGGTTTTCGCAAGCGGGGTTGAAATGGTCAAGCATGCGGTCGGAGCGAGATGCGCCGAGAGGGTTTTGCTCTCCGGGGCGATGTACTCGGCGGAGGATGCGCAGGCGCTCGGATTGATTGACGAAGCCGTATCCAAGGACAATCTCCCCAGCGGGGCGATGAGGGCGGCAGAGGGACTCTCTGGAGGCGGGCGGGCGTTTGCGAGCGCAAAAAAGCTCCTTAGGGCTTCAGCCGTCTCCGAGTGGGAGGGGCGCGAGGGGGATTCTATCGCCCAATTCGTGGATATTTGGTACTCCGAGGACACGCGCCAGAAGCTTGAGAAAATCAAAATTAAGGAATGACCAAGAGCCTGGATTCGATGATTAAAAAATGGTATCGGGTCAAATCCGAGCAATTAGCCTCAAGCCGCGTCTTCTCCATGCGCAGGGATACGAGCATCTCTCCTCTGACTGGAGCGGAGCATGATTTCTACGTCGTTGACCCTCCAGATTGGATTAACGTCGTCGCCCTCACTGAGGCAGGCGAAATTGTCCTCATCGAGCAGTACAGGCACGGAATGCAGTCCGTAACAATTGAAATTCCCGGAGGGATGATTGACCCGGGCGAGTCCCCTCTCGATGCGGCAAAAAGGGAGCTTCTCGAGGAAACCGGATACGCCTCTGAGGATTGGGCGCAGATAGGGTGCGTTCATCCAAACCCCGCCATACAGAGCAACTCCTGCTACACGTTCCTTGCCCGCGGCGCGAGGAAGGTTCAGGAGACAAAATTCGATTCAACCGAGGACATCTGCACACTTCTTGAGCCGGCGGGGAATATACCCAAATTAGCGGCTGCAGGCGCAATCACTCACGCGCTCGTCGTAGCCGCGTTTTACTGGTACTCAATTTACACGATGCGGGATTCGTGATTCGCGGCGCAGAGCGTCCGGTTGGGGATGCTGGGGATGCGCGCTTTTAATGTTGATCTATCTTGAGACAGAAGTATTAAACGCTACGGAGGGTTTCTTAGCTATGGATAAACTCAAAAGCGCGGCGGCTGTTGCCGTACGGGACTGTATGGGGGTAAAATCCGGCGAGAGGGTTCTCATTGTTACAGACGAGCCTCTGCGCAAAATTGGATACGCCCTCTGGGAGGCGGCAAAGGACTTGGGCTCGGACGCTTTAATTATCGAAATCATCCCCAGAAAATCCCACGGCGAGGAGCCTCCGCCTGCGGTTAGGGATATTCTCAAGCTCGCCGATGTAGCGCTGATTCCCACATCGAAATCCCTGAGCCACACCGACGCCCGCAGGGATGCCTGCAAAGCCGGAGTCAGAATCGCCACCCTGCCCGGAATTACCGAGGATTCCATGATACGAACCCTCAACGCCGACTATGTACTTATCGCCGAGAGGAGCAGAAAAGTCGCCGAAATCCTCTCGCGGGGCAGGAGGGTGAGAATCACGACGCGCCTGGGCACGGACATTTCCCTCGACATCGAGGGCAGAAACGGACACTCCGATACCGGCATCAACCACGCCGCCGGAGATTTTTCAAACCTCCCCGCAGGCGAGGGCTACATCGCCCCCATCGAGGGGAAATCAGGCGGGGTCATTGTCGTTGACGCTTCAATGTCGGGTGTCGGGAAACTCTCGGGCGAGGTCATACGAATCAGAGTCGAGGACGGATTTGCAACCGATATTACAGGCGGCAAAGGAGCAGACAGGCTACTGTCAGCGATGACCCCTCACGGCAGGCTCGCCTTTAACCTCGCCGAGCTTGGAGTCGGAACAAACGACAAAGCCATTGTAACGGGCAACGTGCTGGAGGATGAGAAAATCATGGGAACGGTGCATATAGCCTTCGGTGATAACAAGAGCATGGGCGGAATGGTCAGAGTCGCAAGCCACCTCGACGGGGTGATATTAAACCCGACAGTTTATATAGACGATGCGCTAATTATGACGGATGGAAAACTGCTCGTCGTCTAGGCGCGCAGAATGGGAAATTTACGCAAATCGGCGAGAGTGGGCGACTGCCCCTAGGTTATTCGATATTTTGAATCTGCTCTTTCATCTTCTCAAGCTCGGAGCGGAACTCAATGGTGAGGTGCGAAATCTCGGCGTCTTTGGATTTTGCGGCAATGGTCGTTGCCTCGCGGTTTAGCTCCTGCACCAGGAAATCGAGTTCCTTGCCGATGGAGCCTGATTTTCCGAGGATTTCTCTAAATCTCGCCGTATGCGCGCCCGCCCGCACCAGCTCTTCAGTGATGTCGCTTCTCTCGGCAATTATGGCGAGTTCTTGATATAGGCGGTTTTGGTCAATTTCCCTATCTTCGAGGAGTTTCATTATCCGCTCTTTCGCCCGCTCGCCGATTTCCCTGAGCGATGTCTCGCGCTTGGATTTTATTCTCTCGGCAAGCTCAGCGAGATTCTCTACCCTCGCCGCTAGGTCGGATTCGAGCTTTGCCCCCTCCAGCGCTCTGGTTTCATCGAGCCTGCCCACTGCGCCGAGGACTGCCATCTTAATCTTTGATAAATCCTCTTCGCTAATAGCCGCTTTTGTCTCAGCGAGGAAAAATTCCCTCACCGAGAGCAAGTGTTCAAGCCCGATACCAGAGGCAATCCCCAGCTCGCTCCTCAGCCTCTCAAGGGATTTGAGAGACTCTCTGGCAAGCTCAATGTTTACAGCGGCGCGCTTTGCCCTGTGGTTCTCGGCGGTAACCGAAATCCTGACCTTTCCGCGGAGAATCACATATTTAGCCGCATCCGAGATTTCCCCCTCCATTGACCCCAGCGCATCCGGTGTGGTAACGCTCATATCCAAAAAGCGGTGATTCTCGCTCCTCGCCTCCACTGTAATTTTCCCGATGCTAAGTTCAATCTCGCTCTTGCCAAATCCCGTCATGCTCTTCATTAAGCCCTCTCCCTTGCCAGCTGTTTCATGTAACGCCCTCTCAAATCCTTGAATAACGCCCTCATCGCCCCGTAGTCCGGGTAAGTCCACTCAAGCGTGTGAAATTCGCGGGAGCTACGGCGATATACGAGCGTTAGGTCTGCATAAACCCCTCTGCCTAAATACGGGCGGTGATAGTATCCCTTTCCCGTGGAGAGAATCAAGTGTTCCGGGGCGATGTAGCCGGGGTCAATGTTTATGCTCCGCCTTCCGCCTACGGAGTATTTTTGCTCGAGATGGACGGCGAAAATCTTGGCGTCAACCAGCCGCTCGCGGGGAATCAGATACTTATGCGTGATGAGAATTCTCGATAGATGCCGCCCCATCTCATCCCCGTAGTAGGGGGTCGAATCGAATGGCAGATTATCCAGCCGGAAATCGGACTCCGAAAGCTCCGCTTCAAGCTCCGCAATGCACCCTTCAGCCGGCGCGTCCTCGGTGTGAATGAGGCTCATAAAGAGCTTTACCGGGCGGGGTTCTTTTAGCTTGCTCATGGTTCAAAGATTTTCAGGAAGGAGGAGGGGGGGAAGTGAAAGCCTACTGCTCAGCCGCCTTCCGCTCCAGAGACCTCTTTCTAATTGCCTCTCCGATAGCCCAGAATTTCCTGTCCTCTTCGCTAACGAGCTTCAGGCTAGGGATATGCTTCGGGCGTCCATTTAGGTCAATCGAGACGAAGGCAAAATACCCTCGGCAACTGAAATCCTTTCTCCCCGTGAATTTGCGCACCTTGTAGGCGTCAACCTTCACAATCATCGAAGTTTTGCCAGTGTAGATGACCTTGCTTGCTATCTCCACGAGGTCTCCCTGCTTTATCGGCAATCTGAAGTCAATCGTCTCAATGGACGCGGTAACGACCTCATCGCTTGCAAAACGCATTGCGGCAAGGGCCCCGGTCATATCCATGATTTCGACGAGCTTTCCTCCGAAAATAGTCCCGTAGTTATTCGTGTTGGGCGCTAAAATGAGCTGTGCGGTTAGAATCTCGACGGCTTCTTTTTCCATTTCTCTGCGTACTCTCCTTGTGCTCTGTTTAGTGAAACCCCCGGATGTCCCGTGGGCGTCGGCAGTATTTACATCTTCCCTGCCAGTTTCAGGCTTGAATATAGCCGATTTTCAAATTCCAGCAAGCCCCGCCGCCGCGCCCTTGCCCCCCCTGTCATTTCGAGCGATGGCGAGAGATCCTGAATCAGATTTTCAGCCGCCTCCCTCATTTCAGATTTGGCGCTTTTAGTGATTCCCTCTGAGGGCTTTCCTGCCGATGTCTGTCCTATAGTAGAGGGACTTGCAGTCAATCCTGCCGACTCCCTCGTATGCTAGAGATATTGCGTCTCCTATAGTCCTGCCAAGAGCCGTAACCCCAAGCACCCTGCCGCCGTCGGTTACCACTTGCCCCTCGGCAAATGCCGTTCCCGCGTGGAAAACCCTGACCCCCTCGAAGGATTCGGCATCGGCAATTCCGCCTATGGGAATCCCTCTTTTATACTCTCCGGGGTAGCCAGCCGCCGCCATTACGACACAAACCGAGGCCTCTTCTCTCCACTCGATGCGTTTATCCGCAAGGGTTTCGTCAATCACCGAGTTGATTATCGGCACAATGTCGGATTTCATCCTCATGAGAAGCGGCTGTGCTTCAGGGTCTCCGAAGCGGCAGTTAAATTCAAGTGTCTGAGGCTCGCCGTTTTTTATCATCAGCCCCGCAAACAGCACCCCCTTGTAAGGTATCCCCTCGGCTTTCATCGCCCGCACCGTCGGAATCATTATCCGCTCGATGATTTTTCGCTCCACATCCGGCGTTACCAGCGGCGCGGGGGAATACGCCCCCATCCCGCCGGTGTTTGGACCCCTGTCGCCGTCGAGAAGAGCCTTGTGGTCTTGGCACGCCTCAAGGGGAACTACAGCCTCGCCGTCCGTGAATGCAAAATAAGACGCCTCCTCGCCCTCTAAAAACTCCTCGATGACGACTTTTGCCGAGGCATCGCCGAAGATTTTTGCCCTCATCATGGCGTCAAGCGCGTCTTCCGCCTCCCGCTCTGTGCGGCAGATGACCACCCCTTTTCCGGCGGCAAGACCGTCGGCTTTTACCACGAGCGGCGGTTTTACCTCTCGAACCCAGTTCATTGCCTCGTCGAAATTGTCGAATACGGCGTAGAAGGCGGTAGGGATTTTATATTTTTTCATGAGATTTTTGGCAAACGCCTTACTGCTCTCGATCTGCGCCGCCGCCTTCGCAGGGCCAAAAATTCTCATTCCCTCGGCTTGGAATCTATCCACAATGCCCAGAGAGAGCGGAAGCTCCGGGCCCACGACCACTAAGTCAATTTCCTCAGCCCGCGCGAGTCTAATAAGCCCGTCAATGTCCGAGACCTTAATATTTACGCACCTGGCTAGCTTTGAAATCCCCGCATTTCCCGGCGCGCATAATACCTCTTTCACAAGTGGACTCTGCCGTATTTTCCAGCAAAGGGCGTGTTCCCTCGCGCCCCCCCCAATCACTAGCGCTTTCATTTTCGATTTTACCTCCAGAGCTTATATGTTTGTTACAGTTGCCAGATTAATCTCGGCATCTTCTCATTGCGAAGGAGCTAAGCCACACAGAAGCCTTATTTGTCGGCGCGAGGCTCGCAAGGGGTATTTTATCCGCGCAGGGCGGGGTTGTCGAAGCGTCGGCACGGAAATTGCCCTTCGGGGTTACTCGACGGTTACGACCTTGGCGAGGTTTCTCGGCTGGTCAACGTCCGTCCCCTTGAAAGTAGCTATGTGATACGCCAGAAGCTGAAGCGGGATAATGGACACGATAGGGCTTAGAAAGTAGTTGCATCGCGGGATTCTTATGATTTTATCTGTCCTGCCCCGAAGCTCTTCGGCGTCGTCTTCGGAGGTTATGAATATGACTTTTGCCCGCCTCGCTTTGATTTCTTCGAGGTTGCCGAGGATTTTTTTATAGCTTATCTCATCCTGTGGGGCGATGACTACGACCGGCATATTTTCGTCTATCAGCGCGATAGGGCCGTGCTTCATCTCTCCGGCGGCGTAAGCCTCGGCGTGGATATAGGAGATTTCCTTGAGCTTTAGCGCCCCTTCGAGAGCTATGGGGTGGCTGATGCCCCTGCCGAGGTAGAGGAAGTTTCTGTAGCCGTGGTACTCTCTGGCAACCTCGTGTATCTCGGCGTCGGTTTTAAGAGCCGCCTGAATGGTCTGATAGAGATTCTGCCCGTCGCGGATGAGCCTTGCGGCTTCGCTCTGCGCGAGTTTGCCGTTACGCCTGCCGAGGCAGATTGCGAGGAAATAGTAGGCTATGAGTTGAGTGGTAAAAGCCTTCGTGGACGCGACGCCGATTTCGGGGCCCGCTTGGGTGTAGATTACGCCTGCCGCCTCGCGCGCGATTTTACTCATCTGCACGTTCGTTATGGCGAGGACTTTCGCCCCCTTTTTTTTCGCTTCGAGCAGGGCTTCGGAGGTATCCGCCGTCTCTCCTGACTGGGATACGGCTATGATGAGGGTTTCGCTGCTAACGAGCGGGTCCCTGTAGCGGAACTCGGAGGCTAAATCCACCTCTACGGAAATTCCGGCGAGGCTCTCAATCATCCGTTTCCCGACGAGGCAGGCGTGGTAAGAGGTGCCGCACCCTACGGCGACTATCCGCTTCACTCCCGCGAGGAGGGCGTCGTCTATGCCCTCGAGATGAACGTCCGCGCCCCCGTCCGAGAATCTGCCCCGGATGGTGTTGAGGATGGCTTGCGGCTGTTCGTGTATCTCTTTGAGCATAAAGTGCTTGTACCCGCATTTCTCTACGGCTATGGGATCCCAATTTATATCGGTTACCTTGCGCTGAACCGCTCTGCCGTCCATGTCTGTAATACGCAAAGCCCCGCGCTCGACGACAGCGAGGTCTCCGTCCTCTAGGAAGATGACTTTTTTCGTATATGGCAGAACCGCCGGAATATCGGAGGCGAAGAAGTTCTCATCCCTGCCGAGTGCCAAAATGAGCGGCGAGAACTTCCTAAGCCCGATGATTTTATCCGGTTCTCTCTCGGAGATAACGCCGACGGCATAAGAGCCTTCGATTTTCCCGAACGCCGCCCTTACCGCCTCTTCGAGGGATAATCCGGCGACGGCGAAATCCTCCACGAGGTGGGCTATGACCTCGGTGTCGGTGTCGGATTTGAACTCATAGCCTCTTAATTGAAGCTCTTCTCTGAGTTCTCTGTAGTTCTCGATGATGCCGTTGTGGACGACGGCCGTTTTCCCTGAGACGTGCGGATGGGCGTTTCTCTCGGAGGGCGCGCCGTGAGTCGCCCAGCGGGTGTGTCCCAAACCCAAGCTCCCCGAAGAGGGATTAGCTCCGAGCTTTTCAACGAGATTTGCGAGCTTCCCCTCGCACTTGGTCGTGTGAATTCGCTCCCCCCTCAGCACGGCGACGCCTGAGGAATCGTAGCCTCTGTATTCAAGCCGCCTGAGTCCGTCAAGCAACACACTCACTGTTCTATCGGGACTGCCGATGTACCCTACGATTCCACACATTCACGCGCCCTCCTTTTTATGGGCCTTTCTCTTCCATCCCTCGATGACGACCTGCTTCGCCCTGCCTATTGCCAGCGAACCTGCCGGCACGTCCTTTGTTATCGTCGAGCCTGCTGCGGTGGTCGAGCCGCTTCCGACCTTCAGGGGGGCTACGAGCATCGTATCGCTCCCGATAAATACGTCGTCTCCGATGAGGGTCTGATGCTTGTTTACGCCGTCGTAGTTGCAGGTTATCGTTCCCGCGCCGATATTCACCCGCTCGCCTAGGGTGGCGTCGCCCACATAGGACAGATGCGGCACTTTCGAGCCTCTGCCGATGGTGGATTTTTTTATCTCGACGAAGTTGCCGATTTTTGCGCCTGATAAGAGCTTTGCCTCTGGGCGCAGATGCGCGAATGGCCCAACGGATACTCTATCTTCGATAACCGTTTTTACGATGAAGCAGGAGAAATTCACCGAAACCTCGTCCCCAATTTCTGAGTCCTCAATCCACGCCGACGGGCCTACGCTGCATCCGCGCCCGATGCTGGTGCGCCCGTAAATGTAGGTGTTCGGATAAATTACCGTGTCCGCCCCGATGGAGGCTTCGGGGGAGATATAGGTCGCGGCGGGGTCAATAATTGAAACTCCCATGAGCATCAGCCTTTTATTGACCCTCTTTCTCATCTCCGCCTCAACCAATGCAAGCTCCTCTCTGGAATTCACCCCCTGAACCTCCACTGCGTCCGAGGCTCTGTGGGCGAGTACTCTCTCTCCTCTCTGGGCGGCGACTTTCACAATATCGGTCAAATAATACTCCTTTTGGTCGTTATTCGTCCCGATGGATTGGAGCGCCCTCCAAAGGAAATCCGAGCGGACGCAGTACGCGCCTGAATTTATCTCCCGCACTGCCAGCTCGTCGGCAGTGGCGTCCCTCTGCTCGACTATGCCCAGAACGCCGCCGTCCGATTTCCTGATGACTCTGCCATAGCCGCTGGGGTTCTCGAAATCGGCCGAAATGAGCGATACCGCCGCTCCGTGCTGCCGATGACTCTCGATTAATTCGCGGAGCGTGCCACTGGTGATGAGGGGGAAATCCCCGTTGAGGATGATTACGTCTCCGTGGAAATCTCTGAGATGCTCGAAGGCGCAGAGGGCGGCGTGTCCTGTGCCGAGCTGCTGGGCTTGAAGGGCATATTCAATCTCGGCTGAGTTGATGGAGGCTTTTATTTTCTCTGCTTGATGCCCCACAACGGCGATCACTCTGCTCGGGCTGATTTCCATCACGGCTTCAATTACGAAACAGAGCATCGGGCGTCTGAGTACGGGGTGGAGAACCTTGGGAAGGTCAGAGCGCATCCGCTTTCCCATTCCTGCGGCGAGTATAATGACGGCTATATCGGACATGAGCTAAAGTTTACACCCTGCCGTATCTGTCTTCCAGTCTCACCACGTCTTCGACTTCAGGGGTGGACACCTCGAAAACCTCGCAGTCTTCCAATGCGGTGAGGCGGTGGCGGGTAAGGGGGGTGATTCGCACGGCGTCTCCGGGCTTAACGGTTATGGTCTTGCGGTTTTGTTCGGCTTCCTCGATTTCAACGAGCATGGATCCGCTCTTGAGATAAAAAGTCTCGTCCTTGACGTGGTGATACTGAAAACTGAGGCAGTGTCCCTTGCGGATGTGCAGGATTTTGCCCACATATTTATCGGTAATCGCCCACCAAATCTCGTATCCCCAGGGTTTGGGGACGGTTTTCATGGAGCCGTTGCCATTTCGGTTATCGTTATCGTTTGAGGTCATTTATTCCTAGCCAGCCGTTTTGGTGTGTTATCGAGCGGGGTTAAAAGGGGACGTCGTCGTCGGAGGTGAAAGCCTCGTCCGAGATGTCGAAATCGTCCGGGCTTTTTGCGCTTTTATCGGAGCCGGATTGTGGTTTATCGCTCCCTCCGCCTAGCATCTGCATATTTCTCGCAACTATCTCGGTAGTCCATCGCTTTGCGCCCTCTTTATCTTCCCAAGAGCGGGTTCTGATAGCGCCCTCGATATAGACGCTTTTTCCCTTTGTGAGGTATTCTCCGCAGATTTCGGCGAGTTTTCCCCATGCCACTACCCTGTGCCACTCGGTAATGTCTTCTCTCTGTCCGTCCTTGCCCATGCGAGACTCGGTTGTGGCGATGGTGAAATTCGCTACGGCTTGACCGCCGGAGGTGTAGCGGATTTCTGGGTCTCTGCCTAAATTGCCGATGAGTATGGCCTTGTTCACTCCTCTCATTTTAACCCCTCCCCGGATATTCTCAGATGTACTCGATGGCGGAATTCTATCACTATAATCGTTTAAAATCCAGAAAAAAGTCCAAAACCGCGCGACAAAAACTTACATAACGCCGAAATTGCAAAAATCTCCCTAAAAAACGTGCCGCGCCGCCGATAGGAATCTATATAATATTCTGCCCGTCATTCCCCAAATTACGTAATTCCCATAGCGATAGACGTGGTCCTCGATTCTCTCGCCGTGCCTATCGAGAAATCTCGCCTCGTGGTTTCTCTCATCCGAGAGGTGCAGCACGGGAATCCAAACGAAATCCGCTACCTCCGCCTCGTTGGGTTTTATCTCCGCCGCCTCGGTCAGAAGGGCGAGATAGGGCGTAACAATATAGTGGCTTGCCTGCGGGTTTACGGGCCTGAATTCCTCAAGCTCTCCTAGAATTCTGCCGCTTTGCCGGATGTTCACTCCGGTCTCTTCGAGAGTCTCACGCAGGGCCGTGTCCTCCAGACTGCCGTCTTCGAGCTTTATCTTTCCCCCCGGAAACGCCATGTGTCCTGAGAAAACGTCCCCGGCACTCTCTGGTCTCTTGATGAAGAGCATCGAGAACTTGCCCCCCTCTTCCCGCAGTATCAGCATGACGGCGGCATAGACAAAACCGCCCGCCCGCTCCGGCCCGGAGGCGGCTCTGCTAGATGCTATTATCTTTTCAATTTGCGTGATGAAGTGGCGGCGCTGCGCGTCTTCCATGTGCTTAAGCCCATGAGGGGCAATATCCCCCCCCGCTTCTACGGCAGCTCGCTGTAAATCGCAGCGCCCTCTGTCCGCTGGACGGCACGGGATTAATTTGCAGCGGTTTCTCGTCTGATGAAAATTCTCGCTCCCGGCGCGCTCCCCGGCTGGATTGGGATAAAATACGCCCTGCGGTTGAGCTGATACGCCTGCTCTGTCGCTCCCTCGGCGAATCTCTCGGTCCGCCCCTTGCCTACAGCGGCGATTCTCTCCGCGCTGATGCCGAGTTTCACCAAGTAGTCGCGCGCGGCGTCTGCTCTTCTCTGGGCTAGGTTTAGGTTGTATTCGTCCGTTCCCCTGATGTCGGCGTACCCCTCGATGATTATTGAGATTTCGGGATTTTCCCTCAGAATGTCAAAATTCTCGGCAAGCACAGATTCGGCGTCGGCTCTAATGCTGAAGCGGTCGTAGTCGAAGTATATATCCGCGAGCCGGTATTCATACTCAACTGGAGCAGGCGGCGGAGGGGGAAATTCGGCAGGCGCGGGGGCCTCGGCTTGCATCTGGGATAACTTTTTTTGCGCCGCTATGATGCTGTCAATTTGCTTAAAGAGGTTTTTCTCAAGCGAGCCGTTCGATTTTACCGCTCCGAGGTAGCCTATTTTATAGTCGTGATAGGGAAAAATTCTGTAGTCGGCTCTAATCGCCGTCTCGGCATCGGATACCGCGGTGAGTTTCAGGCACATCTGCTCTTTGGTAAACTGCGGATTGGGGGGCGCGGGAGGAGGGGTGATTTTTTCATAATCCGATATGCGTCTCAGGTAGCTTTTCATCTTCGACCGCCCGATGTCTGAGTTCAGCGGCTCGGCGTAAACCCTCTCATAATTTGCAAACGATGGGTTATATACATAGGACGAGGCAAGCGCTATTGTCCCGCTGGCTTTATCGGCTGACTCCACCTTCCAGCCTATTCCCTCAATCGCCAAAAGCGCCGCCGTCCATGCGTCGTCGTAGGAGTGGCTAATAACGGCGGGCTTGCCCTGATGAACACCTCTGGGCGGCTCAACCGGAGTCCTCCCCACGCACCCGGCTAGGAGCGATAGAGCAAACGCAATATAAAAAAGCCTTGTTGAATTTATCATGGGCGACCGTCCCTTGTTTTTTAGAAACTAATAATAGGTGCAAGACCTCGCCAACTCTCTGTCCGCCGCCGATTGATAAATCCAAACGCAGAACGGTTGCTTAAGAGCGGTGCGCCCCCTCTCGGCAAGTATATCTCCGAGCCTCTGGGCTTTGTCCGCTTTCGCCGGAGACCCTAGGGCTTTGGCGGAGGCATACACTTTAAGCGTGATGGCGGATTCCCACTCCGCGCCGACTACCCCGGGGAGCCCTTTGATAATGGCGGTGAAGTGCTTCTGGGAGGGCGTCATAGCATATTCGCTTGCATAAGAGCCGGTAGCGAATCCCAGCAGAGCGCCAAGCGCCGATACTAATATCAATACTCTCATAATTTCCTGTTCCCTCCTGCCGATGAAAATATACGGATTTATAACATCATACAATAATAAATCTACAGCCCCAAATTAAATTTCCAAAGCCCTGAAATCCCCCTCCTCCGCCTTGATTTACGCCATAATTTAAAGCGTAGTATATAATTAGCCCAAATGAATCAAATAGGAGGAGACCAAGCGCGATGTTTATCCTAGACGGCGGGCGCAGAGTCGTTGTGCCGAGATGTGAACTCACCTATCCGGGGCATAATTTAAAATTTCATCAAAACGCGGCAGACCCGCTGAAATCCCCCGTTGACCACGTTATGGCTGACCTCGAAGACGCCTGCCCCTATGAATTCAAAGGCGACCGAAGCCGCGAGGTACTCGTCCGCGCCCTCGGCGACCTTAACTTCGGCGCAAAGGTCGTAACTGTGCGCCCGAATAACCTCCGCTCTGAGTTTTTTCACGGGGATATGGAAGCCGTGATGAGCGGGGCGGTTGATAAATTTCACGGCGTGGTGATTCCGAAGGTTGACTCGCCGGACGATATAAAGCTCGTCTCGGAGCTTTTAGATGGGCTTGAGGAGAAATACGGCTGGACGCGCCGAGTCGCAATTGAGGCTCTAATTGAGAGACCTCGCGCCCTTATCCGCGCCTATGAAATAGCGGTGGCGTCCCCAAGAATGGCCGGGCTTATATTTGGCATCGCCGACTACACAGCGGAACTCGGCTCGGATTCGGATTTATACTCAGACCGCGAGAACGAGATATTTTATTACGAGAAAAAAGCCGTTATTACAGCCGCCAAAGCCGCCGGTATCCACGCCATTGATAACGTCTATTTCAGGCTCTGGAGAAGCGGGGACTCCCCTGAGACTGTAGCCGCCGCGCAAGAGGGACTCAGGATGAAAAACCTAGGCTCGGCGGCGCTCGGAATGGACGGCACGTGGATAGTCCACCCCCAGCAGGCAGTAATTGCCAATGCCTGCTATACGCCGTCTGCAAAGCAGATTGAGGAAGCGATGCGGCGGCTAGATTTCTATCACCGCATGGGGGGCGGCTCGATGTATGACCCCTCGACGGGCGAGATGATTGACGAGGCTACGGCTAAGGTCGCCCTCGCGCGGGTGTCGAAGGCGTATATGGCGGGGTTGGTCAGCCAGCAGTACGTTGACGCTATGGCGCAGAGGAGCAAATCCATCACTGGATACGACGTGAGGGGATTGGGTGGATAATATAGTTTATAAATTATTGCCGCGAAATTTGCCATTTAATAAGCGTCTCATTATACGGCGAAATGGGAATAGACCCGGGGCAGGGTGGGGGGTAGATTCTCTCGCCCCGGGGACTGTCCATCGGTAATAGAAAAATTTAGGGCATCGCCGAGATTCTGCCCTCGCCGCCTGCGGGGTAGTCAGCCGATGTGATGACCCCTCCCAAGCCGCCTTCAGCAGTCGAATCTACTATGAAATTAAAGAGCGCCTGCTGATAAACAACGCCGAGTGTCGTAAACAAAGCCCCTCTGAAGGGGTACATATCCCCGCCGCGCGCCGAAAAGTCATTTGTTGCGATATTTATCGGCTCGCCGGGAACAACCGCTCCGTTCTCCACTATGACAGCGCCGGAGTCGAGAATAATACTCCTAACCCTTGCCCCAGGGGTTACAACATTTAGATTTGCGTCCAGCGTCTGTGCCGTACCCGCGGGGTTGTAAACCAATCTGAAGCCTGAGATTTGAGCGAAACGCCCGTCTGAGGCGGGAATCTGCGATACGGCATTTTCCATGATTTCTTTAAACTGCGCCCTTGGAATGCCAGGAACTATGCAGACGAAATTGGCGAATGGGAAGATGTCGAAGGTGCTCAGTTCTGTGATATTGCCTGCCGGTATGAGACTATTATTTCTAATTCCGCCGGAATTCTGTAGGGCGACGTCGGGAAGCGGCGCCCCGAATTGAGTGGCAAGCGCAGAAGCCTGATAAAATAGGGCGTCCGCGGTGAGGTTGCCCAGATTGGTTTCCATTGTCCTAATGCCGGGTGAGCGTCTGCCTTCAAGAGCCACTTCGCTAGTTGCAATGACGTTAGCAGCTAACCCCTCGACGTAGTCCTTCACCGGCTCAACTACATTTGACTGTATAAACGGGTCCGGGGCGATGGCGTCGGGATGGTTCCCTCCGGCTACTCGCACGAGACCGCTTTTTGTGTCAACGTTCAATACCTCCCCCCTTGCGTTAAACGCGACGATTAACCTCCCGACATATCTATAATCCCCTGGCGTGGTTACAACCGCAATCCTATTGCCATCCGCTCCCGTTGCCATAACTGGGTACGAGCCGAAGGCGTTATTGAGGCTGTCTCCTGGGACTAATAAATCCCCCGGATCGGCCAACAGTTCGCTCCCTCCTCCGGCTATCATAATGTCCACCCCGCGGAGCAATCCGGCTAGAGCCAAATCCTCTTCAATTCCCTGAAGATGGCTAATTAGGATGATTTTATTCACCCCCTCGCGGCTTATGGCGCTTATTTGCTCCTGTACTGCCGCCGCAACGTCGTCCATCACGATGACGTTTCTAGGGCTTGAAATGAAAGGCAGCTCGGGAGTGGTAGCCCCCACTACGCCGAATCTCTCGCCTTTTTTTCTAATCACAGTCGCTTTAGTAATTATTCGATTGTCAGAGAGCGCTTCAAGCCCCGGCTCGTTGGAGAAATCGAGATTTGCCGATACGAACGGCGGGGGATTCTCGAATCCCAAGATGAAATTCTCTAGCGTGTCAGGACCAAAATCGAACTCGTGATTGCCGAGGGCTAGGGCGTCATAGCCGATTCTGTTGAGCGCTATGGAGTCAAAAAACGGGACTCCTTGCTGGAGGCTCGCATTAAATTCTGGCCCTGCAAGAAAGTTGTCCCCGGAATTGAGCGTTATTACGATTCGTTTTTTCGGTCCCCGTGAGGCTTCGGCTTCGTTTCTGAGCTTGTCAACCACGGAGGCAAATCTGGCAATGCCTCCGAAATCCGCAAGACCGGAGCCTGCGTTGATAATCTGGGATTCTCCGTCGTTGTTGTGGAGTATGGTCAAGGTCAGATCCACTCTGGTTTCAGCGCGAAAGTTGTTCGGATTAAGTAGCGCCCCGTTCTCGGCGTTGACAGAGGTCGCCCAAAAATATGGGACTATCGCGAACACTGCAAATAACAAACTGTGTACGGCTCTGAGTTTTTTTTTCATATCCACGCTCCCTCTCTGTTTGGATTTTGTATGCCCAAACCCTAGTTCCTTCAGTTTAACGCTGGGTTAAGAGGGGCTTAATTCCCGGTTAAGATGCGTATCTCCGAGCTACAAGTCTCGGCTCTGCCCTTCGTTTAACCGCCCTTTCATATCACTTTCATCTTAAATTCATTCGGTTTCCTTATGGTTTGACTGCGGCCGAGTTGGTTTGTCGGTGTGCGCGTAAATCTCGGCAAATATCCCTTAGGAGGCGTAAACAATGAAAACGAGTATTCTGTGGGGGCTTTTGTTAATTTCCCTCTCGCTCTCGAATCAATCTTTCGGGGCGACGGGCGACGACGCGCTTATCAACGAAGCGCTGGCGAGCCATACGGGGACGGATAATACTGAATATATCGAGATTTTCGGCGCCGCTGGCTTTTCCCTCGACGGCTTGAGCCTGATAGTAGTCGAGAGCGACGCTATCAGTAGCAACGGTGCAATTGATCGTCGTATTGACTTCGGAGCTTCGGACATTATAGGCTCGAACGGGTTTTTTCTCATCGGAAATCCGCTTGGGCTTGCCGCGAACTATGGCGTTACACCTAATATTGAAATTGGAAACGATTTTCTTGAGAATAGCAGTCTTACTGTCGCCCTGGTGGAGACCAGTAGCATCGTCGGAGCGTCGGTCTCGGGAGCAGAAATAGTCCTCGACACCGTAGCCATAACCGACGGCGGCCTCGAGGATTCATTCTTTTTCGGCGCCCCCGTAATTGGCCCCGATGGCAGTTTCTTCCCTGCCGGGGTTAGGCGCGTTGCCGATGGAGTGGATACGGACGCGGCCACGGATTGGGTTATCGGCGATTTCAATCTGGGTAGCGCAAATACGCCGACCTCAGGCGATATGCTCCCTCCGCCTCCGCCCATCGCGGCTTCAATCATGGAGATTCAGGGCGAGGGGCATATCTCATCTCTGACAGGCGAAAATATCATAACGAGTGGAATAGTTACCGCTAAGGGGTTCAACGGATTTTATATGCAGGACGCCGCCGGAGACGGGAATATTAACACCTCAGACGGCATTTTTGTTCTGTCTGGAGCGTTAGTTATCGCGGGCGACGCGGTAATGGTTACTGGCATCGCGCAAGAGGACATCCCGGGGGGCGCGGCAACCGGCAACCTCTCGACAACTAGAATTGTGGCCTCTGAGGTATCCATCACGGCGAGCGCGAATCCTCTGCCTGCTCCGGTGATTCTCGGCTCAAGCGGACGCATACCCCCCTCTGTTGACGTTATCAGCGACGACGAGACGGCAACTGCGATAAATCTCCAAAACCCGATGGACGCGGCGGCTAACCAGTTCGACCCTCAAAATGACGGAATTGACTTTTTCGAGAGCCTTGAAGGTATGCTCGTAACCGTACAAAGCCCTGTTGCGGTGTCGGCTACGCGCAGGTTTAGCTCGTTCAGTAGCGAGGTTTTTACATTGGTCAATAACGGCAGATTTGTCTCCCCCAGAAATGCGAGAACCAGAAGAGGGGGCATCAGTCTTCAGCCCGACCCCGATAACATGGGCGACCAAAACCCGGAAAGAGTTCAGATTCAGTTCGATGGGACGATATTTCCCTTTGCCGTGCCTAGGATATCGGTGGGAGACGCGCTTTCGGACGTAACCGGCGTGGTGGGGTACAGCTTCGGCAATTTTGAGGTAAACTCCACGCATCAGTTCAGCGTTACTCCCAGCGGCTTATCGCCAGAAACTACAAATCTCGCGCGCCTTACCAATAAAATTACAGTCGGAAGCTACAACACTCTTAACCTCAGCCCGGACCCCTCGGACGACAATCAAAGGCAAACCCTCGCATCGCAGATAGTCAATAATCTGCGCTCTCCCGATATTCTAGGGCTTCAGGAAATTCAGGACAACAGCGGCGAGACAAACAACGGAGTCGTTGATGCCGACCTCACTTTGCAAGCCCTGATAGATGCCATTGTTGCCGCCGGAGGGCCAAGGTATGAATTCGTACAGGTCAATCCCGTGAATAACTCCTCAGGCGGGGTGCCGGGAGGGAATATCAGAAACGCATTCCTCTATAATCCGGGCAGAGTGTCGGTGGTTGAGTTCAAATCTCTAGATTCATCCGAACTCGCCTCGGCGGGAGTATCTGACAGCGGCGCGTTTGCTGGTTCGAGAAACCCGTTATTGGGCAAGTTTGAGTTCAAAGGCAGGGAGATTATCGTAATCAACAACCATCTGTCCTCACGCTCCGGCTCTAGCCCAATTTTCGGGGCGATTCATCCGTTTATTCAAGCCGCCGAAGACCAGAGAGAATCTCAGACGCTCGCGCTAAACCAATATGTAAATTTCTTAATTGACTCCGAAGGCGCGGTGAATGTCGCTGTTCTCGGAGACTTCAACACCTTTGAATTTACCGACGACCTGACGGATATTCTCACAGGAGCCGGCGCGAATCAGATTCTGTTTAATATGATTGATGAAATCAGCGAGCCAGTTTACACCTTCATATTCGAGGGCAACTCCCAGGCGCTTGACCACTTGTTCGTTACAGAGCCGCTTCTCCAAGGGGGCAGGCTCGACATTGTTCACGTCAACGTGGATTTCCCAAATATTGACAACACCGTGGGGAGCGATCACGAACCGCTTGTGGGGAGATTTCAGCTTAAATAAACCAACTGCGCAGTAGGGGCGGGAACTTCCAAAATTGCGGATAGTCCCTCCTCTCGCTAAGGGTTTGAGGATACAAATAGCGACCTACGCGAATTGTACTTACTGATAAGCCCGCACTGCGCTTTAGAAATCCTCAATAATCATCGTCAATGTTTATTGTTGGGCTGTAGTCAATGTTGAACGCGCGCCGTGTCGGCTCGGAATCCAGTACCCAGTATCCGCCCTTGATGAATTTATTCACGAGGGCTACGGGCGGGCGAATAATAATACTGAGGAGTTTGAAGGGATGAATGGCATCGGCGGGGTCATAGACTGTTATCTCTTTTCCGCCGGAAGCCGCATGGGCAGCGGGGGCGAGGGCTGATGTTGCCACTGCCAGCGCAATTAAAATTGAGAGGGTAAATTTCACTGTTTTCATCCTCCTGTCTCAAGAATTAGCAACTATTATACATCTGGATTATAATTCTTGAAACGGGGCTTTGAAACTGTCCAGAAGAGTGCGGAGTTTAAATACACAGACCGTGGGATTTTTGATATTTCCAGCCGGTACTCTCGGAGGGTGAAAACAAATGGAAGCGTTACTTAGCGTCTGCATTGGAGTGGGCTTGAGCGCGGCGTGCGGATTTCGCGTGTTTATGCCGCTTATGATAATGAGCGTCGCCTCGCTTACCGGAGACCTCAAGCTCGCAGAGGGGTTCGAGTGGATAGGCACTTACCCCGCGCTTGGGGCTTTTACCGTGGCCTCTTTTATTGAGATTTGCGCCTATTACATCCCTTGGCTCGATAACCTGCTCGATACCATTGCCGTTCCCGCAGGCACTATCGCAGGCACTATCGCGATGGCGTCGTCAATTACCGAAATGAGTCCGATGCTCAGGTGGGCTGTCGCCGTGATAGTGGGCGGAGGGGTCGCCGGCACGATTCAGGGATTCACTGCCCTGACCCGTATCGCTTCCACCGCCGGAACTGGCGGACTGGCAAATCCCCTCGTATCAACGCTCGAATCAGGAGGGGCTGTGGGAATGTCGGTTCTGGCAGTCATGCTTCCCGTTGGCGCGGCGGTTGTGGTTATCGCCGTTCTGTACTTCGCGCTCAAGAAAATTCTCTCATGGCTCTTTAGAAAGAGAGAGGTCAAAATCCCCCCGCAGGAGAGCGAAACCACGTCCCCGTTTCTGAATTAAAAAGGTCGCTCGGAGCGGCGCGCTCATTCGCTCCTAAAAAGCGTTTTAAACACGGATTCTGCCGCCTGCTCGCCTGAGCGCACGCAGTCCGGCACGCCGACTCCCCCGTAGGCATTTCCGGCTAGAGCGAGACCCCGATGGGTCGCCGCCCTGCGCATTATCCGCTCTACGAGTTTTAGGTGTCCCACCCTGTACTGAGGCATAGACTTCGGGTGGCGATGCACCAGGGCAAGGAGCGGGCTTGATGCAATCCGAAGAATCCTCGCAAGCTCTCTTTCCGAGATGCCGATAATCTCGGAATCGGTTTTATTATAGATTCCCTCCTGCGCCGCCCCTCCGACAAACGCCCTCAGAAGGGTAAATCCCTCCTTTGCCCTGCCCTCGAATTTTATACTGCTGAAGGATGAGGCTATTATGGGTATCCTCTCCTCGGTCGGGACGACGAACCCGAACCCGTCCAGAGGGTGCGCTATCGCATCCCGACTGTAGGCTAGGCTTATCACGGCTGAAGAGGCGCGCTCAATTAGAGATAAGTCCCCGGCAAGGGAGGGGTCAAAGCCTTCTGCTAATGCCGCCGCAACGTGCGAGGGAGCGGCAATTATGGCTCCGTCCGCCTGCAATTCTCCGCCCGTGTCAGTTAAGGCAATCCATCTGCCGCCTGAATTTCGGAGGGATTCGACCTTTTCGCCGAGCCGCACGCTCCCCTCGGGCAGTAGCGATGCGAGCCTATCCGGGAGCGTCTGCATTCCTCCCCGAAACGATACGAATTGGCTGTAGCGCGCCCCCCCGTCGTTTGATTTGCGCTCCTCCATCGCCCGCCTTACGCCCCTGATGACGCTTCCGTGCCGCTCCTCCATCTCCAGAAATTGGGGCATTGTCGCCCTGAGGCTCAGGTTCTCGGATGATGCCGTGTAGATTCCGGCTATCATAGGTTCGGCTACTCTTCTCAGGGCTTCTGCGCCGAGTCTCCTGCGGACAAACGAAGCTAGGCTCTCGTCGTCCCCTCTCGGCGACGGGGGGATGATTAAATCGAGCAGGACGCGCATCTTCCCCTTCCACGAGAACAGCGGCGAGCGCAGAAATGGGATTATCCGCGAGGGAGCCATCATGAAAAAACCCTCCGGCAGTGGATGCAGCGTCCCTTTTCTGAGGACGAACGCCCGTCGGAATTCACTTTGTGTCGGGATGAGTTCTGAATCCAAGCCGATACTGCGGCACTGGTTCAGCGCCCAGGGCTTTGTCGTAAGGAAAGAGTCGGGACCCTCTTCAATGAGGAATCCGCCGCTGAATTTTGTTGATATTACGCCGCCGAGCCGATTCGCGCTTTCAAAAAGCGTGATTTCAATTGGCGATTTTGACTCTCTGCCGAGCTCCAAGAGGCGGTTTGCGGCGGATAACCCTGCGATTCCCCCTCCGATGACGATTATCCGCATCTCGGCTAAGAG
The DNA here is from genome assembly GCA_052390235.1 of Deltaproteobacteria bacterium. GTDB lineage: Bacteria > Desulfobacterota_D > UBA1144 > Nemesobacterales > CSP1-2 > JBQTHB01. The sequence continues at coordinate 112,629 of JBQTHB010000004.1, forward strand.
TCCCCGATTTTTTTGATGGCGGCATCGGCAATTGCGGCGATGAATTTCGGGTGGTCGTTTACCGTCTCAGCCCTGTGGAGATGAATTCCGGCTCCTTCGGCGGCTTCCTGGGCTTCAATTCCAATGTCGAACAGCACCTCGACGTGGTCGCACAGAAACCCTACGGGCTGAATAACTACCCGTTTTACGCCGCCAGCTCCGAGGTTTTTAATCACCGAGCAGACATCAGGCTCAAGCCACGCGTCCTCAGGTCTCCCGCTCCGGCTCTGATAGCAGAGCGTCCACGCCCCTCGTCCGAGCCGCTGGGCAATAAGTGCGCAGCTTGTCTGAAGCTCGCTCACGTAGGGGGACTGCTCCGCCATTGGAGCGGGGATGCTGTGCGCGGTGAACAGAAGCGTCGCCCCATCGCGCTCTGCGGGGGGGATTTCATCGAATTTGCCCGCGATGAGTTCGGCTGAAGCCTCGATAAAAAGCGGATGGTCAAAAAGGGCGGGCGTGTAGTCGAATTCCATTGAGACCCCCGCCTCTCTCATGGCGTTGTCAACATCGCGCTGATACCTCTGCCAGCTTGCGTCGCAGCGGTGAGCCGCCATTATCACTCCGAGCGCTCTTTGTACTCCCTCGGAGCGCATACGCTTGACCGTGTCTGCGATGAAAGGATGCCAGTTTCTCATCCCCACATAAACGGGCATGGCGTATCCGGCGTCGGCAAGCCGTTTGTTCAAAGCCCCCGCCTGCCTGTAGGTAAGCTCATTGATGGGGGATTTGCCGCCGATGAGTTCGTAGTGGTGGGCGACCTCTTCAAGGCGCGCGGGGGGTATCGGGCGCCCACTTGCGACGACGCTTAAGTAGGGGCGTATGTCGTCGAGTTTTTCGGGACCCCCGTAGGCTATCATTAACACGGCGTCGTATTTCTTCGGCACTCTCGAAACCCCCATTTATATATCTGTGATTATACCATTTCCAGCCGCTCCTCCTCCCGCGTCATTTCAAGACGGGCGCGTTTGCCGTTTTAACGTTGTTTCATCTAGCCCAACGGGAGAAATCTCATTGTGGCTCGAAGGTGTCTCCCTCGCAATCCCATACTCAGACGTTCGTTATTTCGAGCTTTGAGATGAGAAATTTTATCGGGCGGAGAGCGCAATAAAAAAGAGGAGCGCGCCCCCTCTGTCTCCCTCAACCCGCCTGTCGTGGTAAAATACCGCCCTGATGCCCATCACTCCCTACGAGCTTGAGATATTTCACAGTATCCTCTCGTCCATCGCTGAGGAGATGGGGTCTTTGCTAGTGCGGGCGGCGCTCTCGCCAAATATTAAAGAGCGCCGAGACCTGTCCTGCGCCCTGTTCAATGCGCAAGGGGAGATGATAGCCCAAGCCGCTCACATCCCCGTGCATCTCGGCTCGATGAGTTTCGCTGTGAAAGCCGTGATGGCGGACTGCGAGGAGGCTTGTGAGGGCGACGTTTTTATACTCAACGACCCTTTCAGAGGCGGCACTCATCTGCCGGATATAACCTGCATTGCGCCGGTTTTTTGCATGGGAAAATTAGAATTTTTTGCCGCCTCGCGCGCCCATCATGCGGACATTGGGGGAATCACTCCGGGCTCAATGCCGCTATCAACCTCGATTCACGAAGAAGGAATTATCATACCCCCCTCGAAACTCTATCGGCGGGGAAAACTCAATAGGCGGCTGATGAAAAAAATCCTCTCGGCAACGCGCGACCCCGAAGAGCGGGAAGGGGATTTTAAAGCCCAAATAGCGGCGCTCCTCCTGGGGGAGAGGCGTCTCAAATCGGTTGTGGAGAAATATTCGCTCCCAAAGATAAAAGAGGCGGCGGCTGAGCTTCTGGGCTACAGCGAGCGCGTGATGAGAGAGGTCATAAGCCAAATCCCGCAAGGGTCTTGGGAATTTCAGGATGTCATGGACGGCGACGGAGCCTGGGCGCGAGAAATCCCGATAAGGGTCAAAATCGAGATTCGAGGCGGCGAGGCGGTGGTTGATTTTACCGGCACGTCCCCAAGAGTCGCAGGCTCGCTCAACGCCCCTTTCAGCGTTACGACCTCGGCGGCGCTTTATGCGTTTCAGTGCCTCGCCCCAGACGGGATGCCGCTTAATTCTGGCGCTCTTAGGGCGATAAAAATCCTCGTCGAGCAGAACTCCCTTCTCAACGCGCAGTTTCCCTCGGCTGTTGCGGCGGGAAACGTGGAGACCTCTCAGCGAGTCGTGGATGTGGTATTCGGCGCGCTCTCGAGGGCGATACCTGAATCGGTGCAGGCGGCAAGCTCAGGCTCCATGAGCAATATCACTTTTGGGGGTGTAAGTTCGCTCACAGGGCGGAGTTTCGCATATTACGAGACCATTGCGGGCGGCATGGGCGGGAGGCTTGGCAAGGATGGAGTAAGCGCGGTGCAGACGCACATGACCAACACGCTCAACACCCCGGTTGAGGCTTTGGAGCGGGAACTCCCCGTGATTATGGACTCCTATTGTATCAGGAGAGGGAGCGGCGGGCGCGGGCGATTCCGAGGGGGCGATGGCATCGTGAGGGCGTATAAATTCCTTGAGCGGGCGACGGTTACCCTAATCACCGAGAGAAGGGACTTTGCCCCTTGGGGGATTGAAGGCGGGGAGGCGGGCAGCCGCGGCGCAAATGTCTTGATTCGGGACGGCGCATCCCTGAGGCTTCCCCCAAAACTCAGCTTCGATGTGAACCCCGGCGACGTCGTGCGCATTGAAACCCCGGCAGGCGGCGGCTGGGGAATTCCTGATAGATGATGAGATTCCCCTCTCTCGTTCGATATGACCAATCTCCCCCATAGAATGTAAGTCTAAATCTCCATTTCCCAGAGAAATGCTCACTTGCGCGCAATACGGATTTACGTTAATGTAAAGGCGTGATTGAATACTCAATGCCGCTTTTCAGACCACCCAGCGAGGGGGAGAGTTTCATCCTTCAAGCCACCATCGGATGCTCCCATAACGACTGCACCTACTGCGCCATGTACCGCCGCGACACGCAGAAATTCCGTATGAGATCGATGGATGAAATCCGCGCCATTGTTGATGAAGCCTCGGCAGAGGGTGCTGTGAGAAGAGTATTTATCGCCGACGGCAATGCCCTAATTATTCCGCAGAAAAAACTGCTCCAAATCCTCGGCTATTTGCAGAATAAATGCCCATCGCTTGAGCGCGTGAGGATGTACGCCAACGTCTCGGACATCCTCAGAAAAGGGGCGGAGGATATGGCGGAGCTGCGAGCCGCTGGGCTTGATATGGTCTATATCGGCTTTGAGAGCGGAGACGACGCGGTTCTGGCGCGAATCAAAAAGGGGGCGAATTACGACGAAACCGTGAGGGCCTCGAAAATACTAAAAAAAGCCGGAGTGAAAAACTCCGCAATGGTGCTTCTCGGAGTCGGAGGGGTCGAGCGAAGCGTGCCTCACGCACAGGCAACCGGCAGACTGCTCTCGGATTCAGACCCCGAATACGTCGGCGCGCTTTCGCTTCAAATCCGCCCCGGAGCGCCGATTCACGAGGAATGGGTTGAGGGGAAATTCGCTCTCCCTGAGAAATTTCTGATGATTCGAGAGCTTGAGATAATAGTCGAGGGAACAAACCTCACGGACGGCTATTTTTTCTCAAACCATATCTCGAATTTTCTTCCCATCAAGGCGAAATTCCCCGAAGAAAAGGGCAGGGTGCTGGAGGAGATACGAGGGGTTTTGGCAAATCGGGATGAAGCCGCCCTCCGCCCGGATTTCTACAGAGACGTGATAAATCAGTATTGACGCTCGATTTAGGTTTGTTATTTGTTGATTGATGCTCTGTTCAGTAGTAAAATCGCAGTGAATAAAACAATATCAAGGAGAGGATACACACAATGAAGAGAATCGCCACAGTATCCCCGGTTTGGGGATGTAGCGTAGAGGATTTGCGCGCCCTTGCAAAGATTGCCGAGGACGCGGGCTTTGAGGCAATCTTTTCTCCGGAAGTTCCCCCGTTCAGCGCCATTGCAAATGCCCAGGTGTTTGCCGAGGCGACGTCGAAAATCAAGGTCGGCACGTGGATTACCAATATTTATATGCGCCAAGCCGTTATGTGCGCCGCCGAATCCCTCACAGTTCAAGAGGTGTCGGGCGGGCGTATGATGCTCGGACTCGGCGTAAGCCACAAGCCTGTAAACGATAAATACGGCATAAATATGGGAGATCCGATTGAAGAAATGCGTAAATACGCTACTGCTGTAAAGTCGTTTTTAGACGCAAGCTCCCCGCTTCTGACCATCAAAAGAGAGCTAAAACCCGTGCCCGTCTATACCGCCGTTCTCACTGAGAAAGCCGCCGAGCTTGCCGGGGAGATAGCCGATGGAATAATGTCCTACCTCTGTCCGCCGAGCTATATTTCGAGCCTCATTAGCGCCGTAAGACGCGGGGCGAAGACGGCAGGCAAGTTCTCGGACAACGTGGATATTACAAACGGGATCCCGTCGTTTATCTCGGACGACCTAGCGGCGGCGCGCGCGGCGGCAAAGCGCGGACTTTCGGGCTATGCGAGATTCCCATTCTATCAGAGGCTCATTAAAAACAGCGGCTTCGGCGACATTGTAGATCAGATTAAAGCCGGAGCGAACCCCGCCGACGCGCTGTCGGATGAATTCCTGGACGAGGTTGCCCTCATTGGCCCGGCCGACAGGTGCAGAAGGCGGCTTGAGCAGTTCAGAGCCGTTGGACTCCGCCTGCCTATTATCATCCCCAGCGCGGTAGGAAAGCAGACTAACGTAGAGGTTATGAAAATCATGACCGAGGCCCTCGCCGGATATTAAATTATCCGTCGTATTCTGACAGATTCCTCGCATCTTGGGGGAGCGGGTTTTTATGCCTGTTCCCCTTTTTTTATTGCCCCCCTCGCCCTTAGATGCTGATGATGTCATTGCGAGGGAGTGGAATTATTCTCTTCATTTCGATGAGTGAAACGGGGAGAAACCTTCGAGCCGCGCTGAGATTTCTCTCGTTGGTCGAAATGACAGGCGTTAAAATGGCAAACGCGCCCGCCGAGGAATCACACAGGGGAGGCGCGAAATGGCAGGGCGTAGAGTGCGTTCTTCCAAGTGGACAGGGAAATCTGCCCCTGTACCGGGCATCCTGCATTTTGGCCGGTGGTGAAATATTTGTTGACACGCGGGCGCAAAGTCGTGTATTAATAAACCCATGGGTTTTTTCGACAAATTCAAAACAAATAAGCCGGCGGGAAATGGAAAAGCCGAAGGCTCGGCGGTGATTAGGATGAAAGCGCCATGGGGCAATTTTCTTCAAGGCGCGGTTGTCTATCTCGTACTCGGCGCATGGATGCTGAGCTCGTCCTTCTACATAGTTGATTCCGATGAGCAGGGGGTCGTAAAGAGGTTCGGCAAATATGTGAAAACAGAAAAACCCGGCGTGCATTTCAAGCTCCCCTGGCCCATAGAAGAGGCGCTGACCCCGAAGGTTACTCAGGTAAAGAGGCTTGAAATTGGATTTCGCACGGTTGATGCGGGCCCTCCGTCAAGGTACGAGGAAGTTCCCGAAGAGTCTCTGATGCTCACAGGGGATTTAAACATCGTAAGCTCGGAGTTCATCGTACAGTTCACGATAAAAGACGCGCAGGAGTATCTGTTCAACGCCAAAGATGTTGAAACCGTTCTCAGAGACGCCGCCGAAGCCGCAAAACGCCAGGTTGTGGGTGATAAAACCATTGACTACGTGCTGACCGTCGGAAAAGCCGAGATTCAGGAAGAGGTTAGGGTGCTACTTCAGCAAATTATGGATAGCTACAAGGCGGGAGTCTATATCGTCGCCGTGCAGCTTCAGGACGTTCAGCCCCCGAAACCCGTCATTGGGGCGTTTAAAGACGTTGCAAGCGCCAAAGAGGATAAAGATAAATTCATAAATCAGGCCGAGGCATATAGGAACGAGGTCATCCCGTGGTCGGAGGGAGAGGCTCAGAAACTCCTGAACGAAGCCGAGGGTTATAAGACCGAGAAAATCAACCAAGCCACGGGAGAGGCCGATAGATTCCTTAAAATCCTCGAGGAGAGCAAAAAATCCGATGAGGTTACAAGGAAGAGGCTCTACCTAGAGACAATGGAGTCAGTTCTCTCGAAAATAGATAAATTCATCATTGACCCTAAGAACGCCCCGAATCTTAATATCTGGGATACGAAGGGGAGGTTTCCGGTTGACAATAAACAGCAGTAGGCGAGGAAATGCGCAATGCTAAGGTCGCTTGTGGTTTTAATTTTAATATTGGCGGTGTTATATGTGTTAAAGCCGTTTTATATAGTTGACGAGACCGAGCAGGCTGTGGTGCTTCAGTACGGGGTCAATCCTATCAAGGTTTCTAAAGAGCCGGGACTCCACTTTAAACTCCCCTGGCCCATACAGAGCGTATCCAAATTCGATAAGAGACTGCTCCAGTACGACGCCCAGCCAAGGGAGGTCATCACAAAGGACAAAAAAACGCTCATCCTCGACAACTACGCGAGGTGGAGAATTGCAGACCCGATAAAACTCCTCCAAACCGTTAAAAACGAAAATGGCGCTCAGACGAGAATTGACGACATCGTCTATTCCGAGCTTCGAGTCGAGACCGCAAGCCACGACCAGAGCGACGTTATCGCTCAGCAGAGAGATAGCATTATGAAAATCGTAACCCGCAAGTGCAGCGAGAAAGCCAAGGAGTACGGAATCGAAATCGTTGACGTGAGAATCAAACGAGCCGACCTGCCGAGGGAAAATGAGCAGTCCGTATTTCAGAGAATGGTCGCAGAGCGCGAGCGGCAGGCGAAAAAATACCGCTCTGAGGGGCAGAGCGAAGGCACGCGAATTAACGCCGAAGCCGACAAGCAGAGCCGAATCATAATATCCGAGGCGTATAAAAATGCCCAGATTACAAAAGGCGAGGGCGACGCCGAAGCGATAAAAATCTACGCCGAAGCCTTCAAGCAAGACCCCGGTTTCTACGCCTTTACCCGCACGCTCGAGGCATATCAAAAATCCATTGGCGACAAAACTACGGCAATATTCTCAACCGACTCGGAGATTTTTAAACTCTTCGAGAGCAAGAATCTAGCCAGATAACCCCGCCTCTGAATCTTTTATCCCCAGCAGATATTCTAAAGTGAGACAATTTGCGCGTTATATAGCAACGCTGAAAAGTCCGCTTATCGCCAATAGCCGGGCGCAGTTTATTTCAAACCTCTCCGGTAGTGTATCTGCCCAAGGGATGGATTCTCGTAAAAGCGCGCGGGAATGAAGGCTAGATGGCTTAATTTTATCCATTGCGGATTGCCTTTGAGAGGGCTTCGAGAGGCTTGAAAATCGTTTGTGCAGGTGTACTATAAAAAAACGCAAAATCCAAAACCGAGGGAGACAATGACCGAATCTGACACTCATCGCAAGGTAATAATTATCGGCTCAGGCTGCGCCGGATACACAGCCGCGCTCTATGCCGCAAGGGCAAACCTTATGCCGCTCGTATTCGAGGGCGTAGAACAGGGGGGACAACTCGCCCTAACCACTTTGGTTGAGAATTTCCCCGGTTTCCCCGAGGGCGTCATGGGGCCCGATTTGATGAACGCCATGAGAGGGCAGGCTGAGAAATTCGGGGCGCAGTTTCAATTCGGCGAGGTAACTTCAGCCGACCTGTCGCAAAGGCCGTTTAAAATCGTTCGAGACGGCACAGCTTACAGCGCGCAGACGCTCATCATCGCATCTGGGGCTTCGGCGAAAATGCTGGGTATAGAGTCCGAGCGAACCCTCCTTGGACACGGGGTGTCAACCTGCGCCACCTGCGACGGGTTCTTTTTCAAGGATAAGGAACTCACTGTCATCGGCGGAGGCGACAGCGCCCTTGAAGAGGGGACGTTCCTCACCAAATTCGCCTCAAAGGTCAACATCATCCACCGCAGAGACAAGCTCAGAGGCTCGAAAATCATGCAGGACAGAGCCTTAGCCAACGAGAAAGTGAGTTTCATCTGGAACGCCGAGGTCATCCTAGTCATCGGCTCTAAAGAGGGCGGGGTTTCAGCCGTGCGCCTCAGAGACACCGTATCCGGCAGGGAATGGGAAAAAGAATGCCAAGGGGTTTTCGTCGCCATCGGACACACGCCAAATACTACAATCTTCGAGGGGCAGGTTGACCTCGACGAGAAGGGCTACATCATAACGAAGGGCAATACGAGCTTTACCAATATCGCCGGGGTGTTCGCCGCAGGAGACGTTCACGACACTAGATACCGCCAAGCCATCACGGCGGCGGGTTCGGGGTGCAAGGCGGCAATTGATGCTGAGAAATTCCTTGAGGAACACGGCGAGGGATGAGGGTGAATCTCGACTGGTAAATTGATCGTATGCGGGGCAATGTGTTTGAGCGGCTCAGAGCTAATGTGGCGCGGATAAGGCGCAGTATCAATTTCTACCGCGCGCTGCTGCGAGACCCACGACTCCCCCGGCTCTCTCCCGATGGCTACTGTGGGCGGCTCTGGGGTATTTGCTCTTCCCATTTGACCTCATACCCGATTTTATTCCAGTCCTAGGGCATCTGGATGACGCGCTGATAGCGCCGCCTTTGGTGTGGCTTGCGATGCGGATGATTCCCAAAGAGGTGTATGAGGAGCATAGAGCGCGGGAGTAGCGGATGGTGTTTTCCTCCCACTCCGTTTGTTGAGGCGCTCCCTCGAATGTCATGGGATGGAGAAGCGGGCGAGGTAGCCCATTTCTCGCATCCTGAAATATAGCTCTTGAAATTTCCTCTGTTCCTGATATAGAATTAAATCTAAGCCCCCCGATGGTGAAATTATCTTTTGGAGGTTTCCGCGTAATGAGGTTCGGCGATTATCTCAAGAACAAGAGGAAGCAAAAAAACATAACTCAAGAGGACTTGGCAAGGTCTCTGGGCGTATCAAGCGTGTTCGTGCATCAGCTCGAAACCGCCAAGGTTGACGCCCCGTCTTTTGATAGGTGTCAGCAGATAGCCGACATCCTAGAGGTTCAAATTGACGAGCTGTGGAGCTTTGCCAGAAAAGAGCGCCTCAAGAGATTTATGGAGAGGGAGGGGATTTCGGAAGAACACCTCGAAGTCCTCACGGAAGGCGAGAGGATGCTCATAAAACTCTATAGAACCATTGACGAAGACACCCGGCGCGACTTCAGCGGAATGGTTTATATGCTCTTTAGGCGTTCGCAGAATGAAAGCGTTCAGGGTATCCTCGAAGAATTTATGAAATGCGCATAGCAAACAGTATTGGCACGGTGGCTGTAGCAATCGGCGTGGAGCTTATAATATTGGCTCTCATAGGCGTGGTGTTTGTGTTTCAGTTCGACAGGGCTAAGACCGACTACGTCAATAAAACGCGCGCGATTGCCGAGACCATAGGCGAGCAGGCGAGCAGTTTCTTCTCCCTCAGGGGGGAGGACACCACAAGCGACGAGTTTTTTATGTTCTTAGACCAGCGTCTGGGGCGCAAGAAGCTCTTCAATACCTTTGAGATAGCCCCTGAGTTCTTCAGCGTCGTTCTCAGAAAAGACATCGAGAGAAATAACTCCAACGGGTTTTTTATGAGGGATTTTCACCCTGAAGACGGCTATTCCGTGAGGCGCGATAGGGGCATGATTTCCGTATCCGTTCCCTTTACCGTTCCTCAGCAGTCCGAGCCATTTGGTATAATCAAAATTGACTCGAATACAAAATCTATTATTAACAAGGTCATCTCCAATAATTTTCTGCTCTACTTGGCGATGCTCGTCGTGCTGAACAATCAGGCGTTTATTCTCTGGCTCTTTATGAGGCGCAAGAGAGAGGTCGTATTTGAAAAGGGTTATATTCAGGAGCATTCCATAGGGGCTCTCAAAATCATGCACAAGCTCCTCAGCGATATAATTCAAGACCACGAGGGGGCGCCGGGGGCTGAGCCATCGCCCAAGGATGCGCCGAAAAAACAGGGCGATTCCAGTAAAAAGGTAATTTCGCTCTCGGATATTATTGAAAAGAGAAAGCAATGAAAAAACTCATTCTCTCGGTGTTCATATCGTTTTTTATGCTCCTTGGGTGCGTCGCCCCCTCGGATGGCGACGTTGTGGCTCTCGACGGACCCATGCTCGAGAGTATCGCCAGGGACGGCAGCCTAGAATTCAACGGCGTTGTCGTAAATACCGGCGATAGACCCGTGCGCTCGGTTTATGTGGTCGTTATACTCAAGGATGAAAAGGGAAAAATCATTGACGCCGCCTCTGTGCCGGTTCTCGGCGAGAGCGCTGAAGCGGTCATGCTCCCGAACGATAGGATATTTTTTACCATTTTGGCAAAGGTTGACCCATCTAAAATAGCGTCAAAAGAAGTGGAAATCTACTCTGACGGAGTTCTGGATCCCCTTCAGCCTTCCTCCTAGCGCTCATCTTAATAGAGTAGTTTAGGTATCCTAAGATTCAACCCAAAAAAAATGGCTAAACCCCCGTTTTTTTGTTAATATATCCCGCTCACAAAGGTTAGGTCATTCAAGGAGGAAATATAATGCCGGTTTACGAGTATGAGTGCGATAGTTGCGTGGAGGAGTACAACGCCGACATTGACGGTTTGGTTGCCAAGGTCAGTAAAGCGGCGGCGTCGAAGCTGATGAAGAAAAACCCCAAATTCTACTACATTGAAGTTTTCGACGACAGCGAGAGAAAGGCAGTTTTCGCGCTCGGCGAGAAGGGGAAGCCGAATATTAGAAAATTCAGGTTCAAGCTGGAAAGAGAACCCGGCAAATTCCTATACATCGAGCTTAAGAATTTTAAGTTCAGCGAGCTTGTCTATAACAAAGAAGAGGAAAAAGACCTCAAATGCCCCGCCTGCGGAAAGGGTGACAGAGTCCGCCGCGTGTTTTCAACTTTCCGAGCCATTTTCGACGATAAAAATAAACGCGCCCCGCGTCCGGGAGATGACCTTAAATATCACATGGACTACAAAGTGATGAAGGACGAGGAGATTAAAAGCGACTGGGTCGGACAGGATCACCTCAATCAGTACTTCAACAGATAGGAGATAGAGCAGATGCCTTTATACGAGTATGAGTGCATAAAATGCAGAAAAAATATAGAACAGTCCCTGCAAGTCCTAGAGGGCAAGGTGAACAAGGAAACCCTTTGTGCCTTAGTCGAGGCTCACGACAATATTAATTTCATCGAAGTCGCCGATCTTACAAAGCGCAAAATCGTGGCAAAGTACGGGAAAAGGGCGAAAGACGGAATAGACCTCGATTTCTACCTCAATGAAGGGAAAAAACTGGTTCTGTTCAACGCCCAAAAATACCGCTTCTCGGAACTCATCTACGATAGAGAAGATGAAAAAAACGTGAAGTGCCAGTGCGGCGAGGCGGAGCAAGTTGAAAGGGTCATCTCAGGTTTTGCCTATACCAAAGACCTCTCGACGAATATGCCGAAGCCGGATTTATCAAACATTCCTCCCTCGATGAGAAATAAAGTATCCCTCACCGGCTACATCGAGGAAAAAGACAGGCCAAAGAAGAATAGGTAGCTCACAGGCGGGCCGTTCAATTTTATGCGTCGGCGCAGGATTGAAATTAAGCGGGCCGCGCGCGGGGAAGAGGGGGCGGCGGTGATTGCTCTTTTTCCCGCATCGGCTGATTATTTGGATTCGGTTCTATACGCCTCTTTGGGCTTGCCGAATCTCCTGCCGAGTTCGCTGTAAATATCCTCCGGGGTTATGCCCAGTTCTGCCAGTGCGATGAGCGAATGAAACCATAAATCCGCCGTCTCATAAATCATCTCGTCTCGGTTTCGGTTCTTCGCCGCAATGACGGTTTCAGTAGCCTCTTCGCCCACTTTTTTGAGGATTTTATCCAGTCCCCTCTCGAATAGCCCGCTCACGTACGAGCCAGCGCGGGGGTTTGCCCTTCGCTCTTTAATCACGCGATATACCTCGTCGAGGCTTGCGCCAGATTTCCCGTTGCTAAAGGAAGGGGCAACGCCCTCGTACCCGTTTATTGGAGTGAAAAAGCAGGTTCTCGCGCCCGTGTGGCAGGCGACTCCGGTTTGATTTACGATGTAAAGCACGGTGTCGCAGTCGCAGTCGGTGAATATTCCCATCACCTCTTGGATGTTGCCGGACTCCTCGCCCTTCTGCCAGAGTTTCATCCTCGACCTGCTCCAGAAGTGCGCCCTCTTTGTCTCGATTGTCTTCTCTAGGGCGGCCCTATTGGCGTAGGCGAACATCAGCGCCTGACCGCATTGCGCGTCCTGCACGATGACCGGTATCAGTCCTTGCTCGTTGAATTTTAGGCTCTCGATTTCCATTTATTCCTCCTCGGCTCGGCATAAATCTACCTGATTCGGCGGATTTTTCCCTCTTTCCCGCGCCAAAGATTAGGCGGCGCAATTCCTACCCCGCTTTACTAGAGCTGATTTGTCGCTTATAGTTCTAATCATAGGGTTTCAAGGAGGCGACATAAAATGGCAAGGGTAACTATTGAAGACTGTCTCGATAAAGTGGAAAATCGCTTTGCCCTCTCGATTGCGGCGATGAAGCGCGCAAAGCAGATTGTCAAGGGCGCGAGGCCTCTGTCCAAGGAGATAGACAATAAGCACGTCGTTCTCGCCCTCAGAGAGATTGCCGAAGACAAGGTAAAGGTTACTTATCCCGACGGCCGCCGCCCCTAGTGTTGGAATACTTCAACTCGCTCGTGCTTAGTTTTATCCCGCTTTTCGTCGCCATAGACCCGATTGGCGTAGCGCCGATGTATCTTTCTCTCACCAAAAAACTCAGCCCCGTCGAGAGAAATAAAATAGCTAGAGATTCGATTTTCACCGCCGCCGCAATAGGGGTCATATTTGTCTTTGGCGGCAAATTTATTTTCGCAATCCTCGGCATAACGTTTGCCGACTTCGCCATTGCCGGAGGGCTTTTGCTCTTCACATTCTCTATTCTCGACCTCCTCAGAGAAGAAAATATTGACTCCCACCCCGGCGCGTCTCTAGGCGTATTTCCCATTGGCACTCCACTCATTGCGGGCCCGGCCGTGCTTACGACGCTGATAATTCTCGTTGACGCTCAGGGGTTTATTCCAACGCTCACGGCTTTCGGGCTAAATTTAGTTGTTCTCAGGGTGATGCTCTACAAAGCCCCTGCGATTTTATCCGTTCTCGGCGAGAGCGGCGCGAGGGCGTTTGCGAAGGTGATGAGCATATTGCTTGCGGCGATAGCGATAATGCTCGTGAGGAGGGGGGTTCTCGAAATTATCTCCTCGGCGGGCGGATAATGACACCGGACTGGGATTAGGCGCGGATAAAAATTCCCTCAATATTCTCTATACTTGATTGAAAATGATGCGAGTCGGAATTGACACAGGCGGCACTTTTACGGATTTCATTTTTTATGACGGCGGCCGGATAACCGTTCATAAGGTTCTGTCCACGTCGAAAGACCCATCGCAGGCAATCCTCGAGGGTATTGGCGAGGTTCTAGGAAATGGAATTGCCGGAGTGGAGATTGTCCACGGCACAACAGTTGCCACAAACGCCCTCCTTGAGAGAAAAGGCGCTAGAATCGCGCTTGTAACCACGAAGGGATTCGAGGACGTGATTGAAATTGGGAGGCAGAACAGGGGAAGCCTCTACGACCTGCTCTGGGAGCGGGCAGAACCCCTGGTCTCAAGAGGTCTCAGATTCGGCATCTCGGAGCGGGTGAACCACAGGGGCGAGGTTTTAGCTGAAATTAATCCGCATGAAATAGATGCTCTGCTCGTCCAACTCCGGCGCCTGAACCTCGAAGGGGTGGCGGTCTCATTCCTGCACTCCTACGCGAACCCCAAAAACGAAGAGGCGGCGACAAAGCTCCTAGCGCCACTCGGAGTACCCATTTCCGTATCCTCTCGAATCCTGCCCGAATTCAGGGAGTATGAGCGAACCTCGACCGTAGCGGCGAACTCTTATCTTGCTCCGAAGGTGAAATCCTACATGGACGCTCTATGCAGAAATCTTCCCGACTCGAATATTTCAATAATGCAGTCGAGCGGAGGGCTAATATCCCCCCATCAGGCAGGGGATGAGCCGGTGCGGATAGTTCTCTCAGGCCCTGCCGGGGGAGTGGTCGGGGCGTTTAAAGCCGCCAAAGCCGCAGGATTTCACAAGGCGCTGACCTACGATATGGGCGGAACATCAACGGACATCGCCCTTTTGGACGGAGCAGTGAGATTCACGACCGAGACCTCAATAGGCGGCGTGCCGATAAGAGTCCCAATGATTGACGTAGCCACAATAGGCGCGGGAGGAGGCTCAATAGCCCGCATTGACTCAGGCGGCGCGCTCAAGGTGGGACCTGAGAGCGCGGGCGCGGACCCGGGCCCTGCCTGCTATGGAAGGGGTACTCTCGCCACTGTAACCGACGCGAATCTCTTCCTCGGCAGGATAAACCCAAGCCGCTTCCTCGGCGGGCGCATGAAAATCCATCCCGAAAGAGCCGAGTCCGTAATCCACGAAATGGCGATGCGGGCGAATCTGCCGCCAAAGATGCTTGCCGAGGGGATTATCAGCGTTGCAAACGCCAACATGGAGAGGGCGCTACGGGTCATATCCATAGGGCGCGGGTTTGACCCGCGGGAGTTTGCGCTGGTCTCCTTCGGAGGGGCGGGCGGGCTTCACGCATCAGACATTGCCGTTGGGCTCGGTATCCAGACCGTTATTTTCCCGCAGAATCCGGGAGCGCTGTCGGCCTTGGGGATGCTTCTTGCCGACTCTTTTAGAGACTATAGCCTTACCGTGTTCCTAGACGGCGGCGACTTTGGGGCTATCGAGGAGGGATTTGAACATTTGCATAAGCGAGCCTTGGCGGATTCAATGGGCAGGCAGGTAGCGCTCAAACGGTTTCTCGATGTCCGCTACCGCAGGCAGTCGCATGAAATCACCATCTCGTACTCGAAGCGCTCTGCCCTCGCATTTCACAGGGCGCACCGCAAACTCTACGGGTACGCAAAGCCCAAGGGCGAGGTTGAAATCGTAACCCTGAGGCTTCGGGCGATAGAAAAAAAGAAGAAATTCAACATCCCAAGGCTAAATAAGCCGCCATCAGGCGTTTCGTCGCATCTGGCGCGAATCTTTTACGGCGGCGGGGAGATTGATGCTCGCTCCTTTGCGAGAGCGGAATTTTTCTCAGGCTTTGGCTTCCGGTCTCCCGCGATAATTTATGACGATACCTCGACGATTTTTATCCCCCCCGGCTTCGAGTGCGATGTGGACGGCTTCGGCAACATCTTGGCGAGGGTGTGAGAGGGGGGTTGCCATCGAAAATCTCAAGCGCAGGTGGATAGCCAAAGCGCTTGGGCGATACTTGATATTCTAAACGTGTATAATTTAGCGTTGAACTCACCACTAAGGAGCGTCTGAATTGAAGCGGAAAAATTTGATTCTCGGCGGAGGCATGACGGGGCTTGCCGCTGGTATTACATCCCATCTTCCCGTTTATGAGTCCGAGATTGTTCCGGGGGGAATTTGCTCGTCTTATTATCTCTGTGCGGGAGACTCGCTGTCGCCTCTCTTTGCCCAGCCCGAAGACGGTCAGGCGTATCGCTTTGAAATCGGCGGAGGGCATTGGATATTCGGCGGAGACCCTGCGGTACTCAAATTTATCCGCTCCCTTGCGCCGACAAAATCCTATGCCCGCTCCTCATCGGTCTATTTCCCCGACCGAGATCTCTACGTTCCGTATCCGATACAAAATCACCTCGGCTACCTCGGAAAAGATATTGCCGCAAGGGCTATTGCCGAGATTATCTCATCCCCCAAGGGCGAGACGCGCACTATGGCAGACTGGATTGCGCAGAGCTTTGGCAGGACTCTCACTGACCTGTTCTTTGCCCCCTTTCACGAACTCTACACCGCGGGGCTTTGGACGAAAATCGCCCCGCAGGATGCCTATAAATCCCCCGTGAATATGCAACTGGCCATCGAAGGGGCGTTCGATAAAACCCCTCCCGCCGTGGGCTACAACACGACCTATCTCTACCCGACCGACGGGCTGAACGCTCTAGCCGGGCGCATGGCTCGAAGGGCGGATGTGCGATATGCAAAGCGCGCCGCGAGGATTCACACTGCGAAAAGGGAGGTCGAATTTACGGACGGCACGACTGAGGGCTACGATAATCTGATTTCGACGCTTCCCCTAAATAAGGCGCTTGAAATCTCGGGCGTTGCTCTCGACGCCCAGCCCGACAGTTTCTCCTCGGTTTTGGTGCTGAACATCGGCGCTAAAAAAGGAGATAAGTGTCCGCCGGATCATTGGCTCTACGTTCCGAAAAGTGCCTGCGGCTTTCACCGCGTCGGTTTCTACAGCAACGTGGATTCGTCATTTCTTCCCGCCGCTTCTCGCAAATCCCAAGACCGAGCGAGCATTTACGTCGAGAGGGCTTATGCGAACGGGAAGAAACCATCCGAGGCTGAGATTAAATCCTATTCGGATGCCGTTGTGAAGGAGCTTCAGTCGTGGAGGTTTATAGAGGAGGCAGAAGCGGTTCACCCGACCTGGATTGAGGTCGCCTACACGTGGTCTGTGCCGGGGTCAAGGTGGCGACAGAGGGCTATAGGCGCGCTTGAAGGCGTGGGGATATATCAGATCGGGCGTTACGGCAGATGGACTTTTCAGGGCATTGCCGAGTCAATTCGGGATGGTTTCATTATTGGTGGCGCAATGGGAGGGGCTACTTAAGCCACATGGACAGGTCGCGCTTTACGAGCTTTTCGAGCTTGCGAATATCCTCTCTGTATAGATTGATTAGATATTCTCTGGCGCGGGGGCTAATTTTTTTCTCGTTTCTCGCCTTGAGGTAGTTCACTAGCCGCTCGGTTGTGCGCTTACCGAGGGCGCTGAGGATTAGAGGGCGCAGGAGCTTTTTTAGTGGATGGTCATAGTCGCTAAGAAATTTTTGAAAACTCTCGCTCTCCGGCATTTTGGATGCGTTGAGTTTTTCGCCTACACTGGGCGTGAACCCCCCATCAACCCCGAGGAATCCGAAAATGTCTCTAGCAATAGCGAGCGGGTTTCGGCTGAAATCGTCGTAGAGATAAACTCTCACCCCGTCCTCTCCGAAAGCCTCGAAATACGCCTCGACCTGCCGGAAGTAGAACCCCGCGTCCTTATAAAACCATATAAACTCCCAATTCTCTGCTCGCCTGTCATTCTCGGATTCGAGGGCGTCCTCAAAGGACAGTTTCTCCCTTCCATCTCTAATCATGTGCCGATACGAGGAAAACGCCCTATCCACCGGATTTCTGAGCAGGATAATAATTTTTGCCCCTGCGGTCAGCGCCTGAATCGAGGCAATTGAGGAGCGATAAAAATACAGGTAATCGGCCGAGGCTTCGCCGAGCGCGCGCTCATCTTCGGCTTTGGCGAATAGATTCTCGTAATCGCCGAGGGATTTTATCACGGTTGCGTCCACTGAAGCATCGCCGGGGCCATTGTGCGGAAAATTATTTGCCTCGCAGGACAGGTATTTCGGCTCTTTAACGGGACTTAGGTAAATCTGCGGGTGCTGGTTGAGATACGCCCAGAGGGAGGTTGTGCCGGATTTTGCCGCTCCGACTATGAAAAAATTGGGGAGTTTGCGCATATCTTCACCGCCCCCTGATGCCGCTCCTCCGGCTCGCCAAATAAACCGCCGGCGCAGATAGCCAGCCCAGAGCCTCTCCGGCAATGAGTGAAACGGCGAGCTTCCAGCAGTTCTTGAGCGTTTCCGGGCTTTCGGTGAATTTGCCCGATTTGGCGTCGAAAAGAAAATATTTACTCGAGGCGTGGGAAAACGGCAGAGGCTCTGGGCCTGGGCTTATGCACACATCGAATCCGCCCGCGAGAATTTTCGCCAGCGCTGAAATTGTACTCATAGTTGACTGCCTGTAGTTATTAAACACTATGAAATCCACCCCTAGGTCTCTGAATAAGTTCTGCCGCTCGGATTGAATCAAAAGAGTTATCCTGCGGTTTGGATTCCCGGATTTAATTAGCTCGGCGACGCGCTTAATCTCGGCGAGTTTGCCATTTGGAAGTATCAGCGCGCTCGACTCCGCTTTTAGCCCCAAATCCTCGATTGAAAGCCCCCCGCCGGCCGCGGAGGCTGATGCCGGGCTAATATTCGCCTTATAGAAATTCCCGTTAATGAAATCCCGCACTCCGCGCCCTATCAATCTTGCGGTATCGTTGAGACCAACGAGATGCGAATAGACCCAGCCCTTGCCCGCGTTCCTTAGGATTTTTAGGATGTATATGAAACTTCTGATGCCGCTATGGTGTTTGCTGACGGTAAGAAGCCCGTTTCTTATGTCGTAGTAAAACATGAGCAGGCTCGCGGGTTTGTCCTCTATCCCGTGATAAGCCCTTGATGCAGGCGAGGCTTTAATTCGATAGCCCGCCGCCTTCGCCCGCAGCGACAGGTCAATGTCGTCCCAATGAATGAAATAACGCTCATCCATCACCCCGATTTTCCGAATGACCTCTGTCCTCACCAGAGCTGAGCAGGCGGCTACATAGTCCACCTCGACGGCATCTTGGAGCTTCAAATCACGGGCTTTTTCATTTCTCAGGTTCGCCCTCCACGTTCCGGCGTTCCACTCAATAAAAGCCCCAAGCTCGACTATAGATTCCCTGTCGGCTTCCATTATCATCGAGCCTATAATGCCCGCCTTCGGGTCGCTGCGCATGGATTGGACGAGTGCGGCGAGGGTTTCCTTTTCCACCGAGGCGTCGTTATCGAGTAGCCAGATGAACTCGTATCCCCCTTTCTCTACGGCGCGTCTCATGCCGGTATTAAATCCTCCCGTGCCGCCCAAGTTCTTGGGGTTTACGATAAGCTCCACTGCGGGGAATTCGGCTCTAATTGATTCCGCTGTGCCGTCCGTGGAGGCGTTATCAACGACTAGGGTGTCGAAATTTTCATAATTCAAATCCTTGAGCGAGCCCAGGAGGCTCAGGACGAAATCCCTCTTATTCCAAGTTACAATGACGATTGCCACTTTGGGCTGAGCGGGCGGGTTCATGGGGGAAATTATAATGCGCTTTCTCGGATTTCGCCCTGCCGGATAAATATGAAGCGGTCGGCAATTTCATCGAGTTGCCTGCGGTTGTGGGAGACGACTATCATGGTTTTGCCGGCGGCTTTGAGCTTTTTCACCTTTTCGATGCACTTTTGCTGAAACCCCTCGTCCCCTACGGCTAGGATTTCATCAATCAGCAAAATGTCCGCCGAGCTGTGAACGGCTATCGAGAATCCGAGTTTTACGTACATACCGGAGGAGTATTTCTTCACTGGCATATCTAAGAATCTGGGCGCGATTTCTGAGAATTCTATTATGGAGTGCATCTGCGATTTAATCTCCGAGACCGACATCCCGATAATAGTCCCGTTCATGAAGATGTTTTCCCTGCCCGTGAGGTCGGGATGAAACCCCGCGCCGACGGCAATAAGCGGGGCGATGCGCCCGCCGACGCTGACCTCTCCTGCCGTGGGATATGTAACCTGCGCTAGGAGTTTTAGAATAGTCGTTTTCCCTGAGCCGTTAGCCCCCCAGAGCGCGACGCACTCGCCCGAGTTGACCTCGATATTCACGTCCCTAAGCGCCCAGAACTCCCCCTCGCGGAGCGCGGCGGAATCCGTCCTGCCGCTCCAGAGGGATATGATGTCCTCACGCAGGGATTTATGAAATGCGTCTCTTGTCGAATATTTTTTCCACACTCCTTTGAGCGCTATCCGGCGGGGATTAGATGACATCTGCAAACGCTCGCTCGGTTTTGATGAAGTACCTGTAGGAGGCAACGTAGAATATCCCGACGATGAGGGATACAAGCGCGAATTGCCAGAGCGCTACCCCTCGTCCCTCGACAACGCATCGGCGCATATTCTCGATAATAAACGTGAGGGGGTTTAGGAATATCAAAACTTTTACCTTCGCATCGAGCTTGTCAATTGAATACAGCACCGGAGAGGCGAAAAAAAGTAGCTGAATTAAGAACCCCGTGGCGAGCTTTACATCCCTGTAATAGACGTTCACGCTTGCAAGCACGAGGGACATGGACACTGTGAATATAAACAGGAGGGCAAAGAGCGGGAATATCCAAAGGGCGGCGAGCGTGAGGGGGATTTCGTAAATCAAGAGAATCACGCCGAAAAAAAGGGATGCGATGAGGTAGTCGAGGAGGGCGACTAGAGCGCCTGAGAGGGGGAGAATCTCGCGCGGAAAATAGATTTTCGTGATGATCTCGTGGTGGCTGGTGAGGCTTGGAATCGAGTAATTAAGCGAGGATGAGAAAAACATCCACGGCAGAAGACCGGCAAAGAAAAAAACGACGTGCGGATACGGCGAAACCTCGACCTTCAGGACGTATGAGAAGATAAAGGTGAAAAGAGCCATCATGCTCAGCGGCTGAACCACTGCCCACAGAGCGCCAATGGCGGACTGCCGGTATCTTATGGCAAACTCGCGCCACGTGAATATGAAAAACAGGTCTCGGTACGGGTAGAGCCGCTTTATGATTTCCATCTCACCAGTCTGTCGAAGAACGCGAATCAAAATCAAAAAAAGCTACCGCTTCTAGTAGTTGGCGTTTCGCGGTTAAAGTCGCCTCGCAGCCAACCCCGCTAATTATACTCGATTTTCCTCCCCGTTATTGCGTAGAAAATCCCGACGGCAAAGCCGAGGCTAAAGCGCGCCTGCATCCGGTTTTTCCGCGTCGGCGCGAGATAGAGCGGCAGAAATCGAAGCCCATTTGCGAGGAGCATCAGCCAAATTGGGAGCGGATACCTCTCTCTAAGCCTCGTAAAAGAGTATCCCACAGCCGCCGCCTTTCGGATGTTGCCCGTTACCAGTGGCGGGTGCATATATTGAAGCCCGCTCGATTTATGAAACTCCCTGCCCGAAGCCACAAACCTCACGACAAACTCAACGTCCTCCTGCCCGATAATCTCCGCGACAAACCCTCCGAGTTCCCGAATCGCATCCCTTCTGTAGGCGACGCACCGGTTCGTTGGGAAATACGGGTCATGGAAATCGTATCTCCCCTCGATGATGGAGTAGCTCGCGCTCCCAAGCGGCACAATCGCCTCCGCCCGTTGCGATTCAAACTCTCGCGCCAGGCGGCTTAGGAAGTCCGGCTGTAAAATCACTGTGTCGTCGTCCAGAAATAGGATAATCCGCCCCCTGGATTCGACGAGTCCGAGGTTTCTAGCCCATCCCATGAGTCCGAAATTATCCTGGAGCCGCAGATACCTGACATTGAGGCGGGAGCTAAACCTCTGGGCTTCAGCCGCTCCCTCAGGCGTGCCGCCGCGGTCCTCAACGAGGAGAACCTCGAACCGCTCCTTGGGGAAATCCTGTCCGGCGAGGCTGTGAAGGATTCCTTTTAGAAGCTCCGCCCTGCCCCAGAAATTAATGACGCACGAGATGTCAACCTCGCCCCCGCTATCGGGGATTTGGGCATCTGCCCTGAGAGGGAAGGGGAATAGCCATCGAGCGATTTTGATTGTCTCGGTTCTTAGATTCATCTGCAGGCTTTTGAAATTATACGCCCAAGCGGGTTTATTTATAGCCCGCGAAGTCCTGATTTCAGCTTGTTTTGCGAGGTTCGATGCCTCTTGACAAAGCCCTTTCGGTGTTTATCTTTATTGGCGAGTTAGCACACTGCAAAACCGAGTGCTAAATCCCCATCACATTTTAAATCATTGCAAGGAGGTATTAGCATGAAGGTAAGGCCTCTCAACGATAAAGTCTTAGTAAAAAGACTCGATACGGACGAGAAAACCAAAGGTGGCATCATCATTCCCGAAACGGCGAAGGAAAAGCCGCAAGAGGGGAGAGTCATTGCAGTAGGCAGAGGACGGATACTTGAAGACGGTGGAATTAAGCCGCTCGACTTGAAAGCCGGAGACAAAGTGCTATTCGGGAAGTACGGCGGCACGGACATTAAGGTTGAAGGCGAGGATTATCTAATTGTTAGGGAAGAGGACATTTTAGCCGTAGTCGAGGGGTAATTTAATAACAAGAATCCTAAGGAGGTAACGGAGTTATGGCAGCAAAAGATATTAAATTCGGGAGAGAAGCTCAGTCATCAGTTCTAAGAGGGGTGAATATTCTGGCTAACGCCGTAAAAGCCACTCTGGGACCCAGGGGCAGAAACGTACTGATTGAGAAATCCTTCGGAGCGCCGGTAGTAACAAAAGACGGCGTAACGGTGGCAAAAGAGATTGAGCTTGAGGATAGATTTGAGAACATGGGCGCGCAGATGGTAAAAGAGGTAGCGTCCAAGACGAGCGACGTGGCTGGGGACGGGACGACGACAGCTA